>CAWAXR010000019.1:0-217500 GCA_963786045.1 uncultured Alphaproteobacteria bacterium
CGAGATTCGCCGGCATAGATTTGAGCAATTGGAGCTGCGCCACTCTTGGCCGGTCTCATACCGGCCGTCCCCGATCCAATAGCTCATTGGACTTTCGATGAAGGCGCAGGCACTGTCGCCGCCGATACTACCGGCAACAATCACAACGCAACTCTGAGCGCGGGCATGCCTGGACCGCAGGCAACGTCGGAACCAATGCCCTCACATGCAACGGAAGCTCGACCGGTGTTGCCACCGCAACCGGACCCGTCGTCGATACATCCTCCAGCTTTACCGTCTCGGCATGGGTCAAGCTTACGAATCTTTCGGGTTTTCAGACCGTTGCGTCCATCGCAGGCGTAAATGTCGCCGGCTTCTTTCTCCAGTTGCGCGGCGATACCGGCACCTTTGCCTTTACACGCTTGAACTCCGATGCGAGTGGCAACGCCACTTTTGTCTCCGCCCCAAATGCTCCCCTGACCAATACCTGGTACCACATTGTCGGCGTCGACGACACGGCCGCTGGCAGCCTGACCCTGTACGTGGATGGGCAGTTTATCGGCAGCACCAACTACACCGCGAATTGGGCCGCTACCGGCAACACCCTCATCGGGCACGGCTTCTACAACGGCGGTCAGGTGGACTACGTCAACGGCTCCATCGATGAGGTCCAGTTCTTCTCCTCCGCTCTGACTACCGAACAGGTCGCCGCACTCGATCAGCTCGCCGCATATCCATTCGATGAAGGCACCGGCACCACGGCTGCCGACTACTCCGGCCACGGTAACACATTGACCATCGGTGCCGGCGCGTCCTGGGACGAGGGACGCTTCGGCTCGAATTCCCTGGAGGTCAACGGCACGACAACTGCCAATGCCGTCAACGCCGCCCCTGTGCTCAATACCGCCTTGCCATTTTCGGTCTCCGCCTGGGTGAAATTGAACTCCGTAGCCGGCACGCAAACCTTCGCCTCCATCGACGGCGTCAACGTCTCGGGCTTCGCCCTCCAGTACCGCGCTGATACCGGCAAATTCGCCTTCACCCGCCTCGCCTCCGACAGCTCCGCCGCCCAGATCTACCATGCCGACGCCTTGGCCGCCCCATCCACAGGCGTATGGTACAACCTCGTCGGCGTCAATGACTCTGTCAACGACAAACTGCTGCTCTACGTCAACGGCATCTTTCAATCCAGTGTCGATTACACCGCCAGTTGGCAGGCCACCGGGGCGACTGTCATCGGCGCCGGCATGTTTAACGGACTCCGATCTGATTTCGCCAACGCCCTCATCGACGAGGTGCATTTTTTCAACTCCCCACTCACCGCCAGCGCAGTCACCTACGTCGGCACCAACGGCGGTGGAATCCTAACCATCAACACGACCGATGTCGGCCCCACTGTCTCGCCATACCTCTTCGGCGCATTCATGGAAGATATCAATTACGGAGCCGAGGGCGGCATCTATAATAATGAGGTCCGAAACAGCGGATTTAATGATTCGAGCAGTCCGCTGCGTGCCTGGGAGGCCGTTGCCGGCGCCGGCGTGGTGGACGCTCTCACTTCCGATACCACCACCGGTCCCACCAGCGCCCTGACTATGTCCGGGAAGCTCACGATCACGTCCGGCGTTTCCGCCTCCGCACGCGCAGGAATTTCCAATTCGGGATACTTCGGCGTGGCCGTCGCCCCCTCGACCACCTACACCGCCACCTTTTATGCAAAGGCCACTGCCGGCTTCACCGGCCCGCTCAACGTAGCTCTCGAATCCACGAGCGGCACGGTGTACGCCAGCGCCACCGTCGCCTCCATCACTACCCAGTGGACCAAATACACCGTCACCTTCACCACTGGATCCGATGCCCCAACTTCTGCGACCAACCGCTTCGTAATCTCCACCAACAGCACAACAGCCAATGGTGCAACCATCTGGATCGGCGCCGCCTATCTCTATCCGCCCTCATACCTGGATTCGCCGGCACATCTACGCGTTGATCTGATGCAGAAACTCGCCGACCTGCATCCGGCCTTCTTCCGTGTGCCCGGCGGAAATTACCTCGAAGGCAACGACTACGCCAACCGCTTCAACTGGGAAGCCACCATCGGACCCGTGGAAAACCGGCCCGGTCACATGAATCCCTGGGGCTACTGGTCCACCGACGGCATGGGCCTTGACGAATACCTCCAAATGGCCGAACTGATCGGGTCCGAACCGCTCCTGGCGGTCTACGCCGGATACACGCTCAACGGCTCCTCGGACACCGGCCAGACTCTGCTCGACGACGTGACCTCAGCCATCAACGAACTGCATTATGTGCTCGATCCCGTCACCACCTCCTGGGGCGCGCTCCGCCCCGCCAACGGCCATCCGGCACCATACAACATCAACTATGTCGAGATAGGAAACGAAGACTGGAACGCCAGCTACTCCACGCGCTACCCGCTCTTCTACGACGCGATCAAAGCCGAATTCCCCAGCCTCAAAATCATTGCCGCCACCTCTACCAACACCGGTGGTCGCCCCTACGATGTTATGGACGATCACTTCTACAACAGCGCCCAATGGTTCCTTTCCAATTCAACACGCTATGACAATGTTCCTCGCGGATCCTACAAAATTCTCGTCGGCGAGTACGCAGCGCGCGAAGGCGATCCGACCAGCACTATGGCCGCCGCCCTCGGCGATGCCGCCTTCCTAATGGGTCTCGAACGAAATTCCGACCTCGTGATCATGTCCTGCTACGCTCCAATCTGGGTAAACGTCAATCCTGGCGGCGAGCAGTGGTCCACCAACCTCATCGGTTTCAACAATACATCCAGTTTCGGCTCCGCCAGTTACTACGCCCAGCAGATGCTCAACCTCCACCATGGCGCGGAAGTCATCGATAGTTCTTTCGTCGGTTCCAACAGTCTGCAGGCCCTGGTCACCCGCACCGACACCACATATTACCTCACTGTCGTCAATCCCTCCGCAACCACCCTTGCCACGACCGTTAACATCAACGGCCTTACCAACGTCTCCGCTATCGCCACCGCCTATACCCTCAGCGCATCCTCCGGCACTGCTGTAAATAGTATTTCCAACCCCACCCTGATCTCGCCCGTCACCTCCATCGTCACAGGCTTGGCTACCAGCTATACACAAGACTTCCCCGCCTATTCCATCACAATCTTGCAGTTCAACACAGGAGACAATCTCCCCACCGTCGCCACCCCCGCCGCAGCCTCGCCGACGACTGTCAACGACACGACCACGAATCTAACAGTCCTGGGCGCAATCTCGGCGGCGAGTCCAACCTCACCTATACTTGGTTCACCACCGGCACACCGCCCGCACCCGTTAACTTCTCAGCCAATGGCACCAATGCCGCCAAGAACACCATCGCCACCTTCTCCAAGGCCGGCACCTATAGCCTGTCCGTCGCAATTACCAATGGCATGGGCCTCTCGGTAACTAGCGCTGTCACGGTCACGGTTAACCAGACTATTACCGGCGCCAATGCGATTATCTTACCGGACGTCACGACAGTTGACCCCGGCAGTACAAACCAGTTTAACGTGTACGGCATGGATCAGTTTGGGGACGCTATTGCGACACCGCTGAGCAATGTAACCTGGTCAGTCTACTCGGGAAGCGGCAGCATCAATGCCAGTGGACTTTACACGGCGCCGGTCGGCGGCAGCGGAATTGCTACCATTCGCCATCACTTCCTCCGGTCAAATCCTCTATGCCAATGCCACGCTACTTAGCGAAACGGCATGGTACAAGGCCGACGAAAGTTCCGGCAGCACACTGGCCGACTCCAGCGGCAATGGCAAGAACGCCACACTCTCCGGTGCGGCAACCTTCGGTGCAGGCATCAGCGAAAATGCCCTGAATCTTTCCGGCGGCAATGCCTCTCTGCCCACGGGAATCGTCAGCACGCTGACCAACTTCACCATTGCCACATGGGTCAAGATCGACACCCTCTCCACATGGTCGCGCATCTTCGACTTCGGCACCGGCACTACCGTCAATATGTTCCTCACCCCGCAATCCGGCTCCGGCAACCTCCGCTTTGCCATCACCACCGGCGGCGGCGGCGGAGAACAGCAGATCAACGGCACCGCTCCCGCTGGCCACCGGCTCTTGGCAGCACGTGGCCGTCACGCTCTCGGGCAACACCGGCACACTATACGTCAACGGCGTAGCAGTCGGCACGAATACCAACATGACCTTGCGCCCCAGCAGCCTCGGTTCCACCACGCAGAATTACATCGGCAAATCACAATACCCTCGATCCGGCGCTCATCGGAAGCATCGACGACTTCCGCATCATCGGCCGGGCCCTTTCCATGGCCGAAATCCGGCAGTTCATCTATCCGACCATCGTCACCGCCGCCGGCGCCAGCGACGTAACCAGCGCCTCCGCCGTACTCTCCGTACTCGGAGCCGACGCAACCGCCGGCGAATCGACCTTGCTTTATACATGGTCGGTAACCGGCACGCCGCCCGCGCCCGTGACCTTCTCCGCCAACGGCAACAATGCCGCCAAGACGACTACGGCCGCATTCACCCAGCCCGGCACATATAATTTTCTGGTAACGGCGACCAACCCGGCTGGATACACGGCCACCAGCAGCGTCAGCGTTATCGTTCCGCTGGCGGCAACCGTCGCCGACCGTAAAATCTTCTATAACAACTCGAAATTCGACGCCGCTTCGGACAGCAACGCGATTGCCACCGATAAACAAGCGCTTTTGCCCGGCGGAACGGCCACGTTGGCGAACTACACCAGTTACAGCCGCGGAATCAATGGAATCATTGTCGATATCCAAAATCTGGCCAATCCCGGGGGCATTGACGGCCGCTGATTTCACGTTCAAGGTTGGCAATGACAGTACAGCCTTCAGGTTGGGCAACTGGCCTCCTGCGCCTGCGAGCGTAACGGTTCTCGCCGGAGCAGGCACGGGCGGGGCGGATCGAGTGGTCATCACTTGGGCCGACAACGCCATTGAAAACCAATGGCTGCAAGTCACCGTTTTGGCCAATGCCAACACCGGACTGTCGACGGCCGACGTGTTTTACTTCGGCAACGCCATGGGCGAGTCGGGCAACAACTCGGGCAACGCCGTGGTGGATGCGCAAGATGAATCTTTGGCCTTGGCCAATAAGTCGGGCTTTTCATCAGCGCCGATTACGAATGCCTACGACTTCAACCGCGACGGCCGAGTGACCGTGGCCGACGTGCTTGTCGCCCGGCATAATCATACCGACACCGGCGGCGCGCTGGTGTTGATCTCCGCGCCGTTGGCCGGCGCTCCGCTGGCTGCATCCGGCGGACTGCAATTATTGTCCTTGCCGACGGCGGCGTTGGCATCGACGATTGAATCTGCCGAGATTCAACCGGCCGCGGCGACACAGGCCGTTGCGGATGCGCCGCTTTATGTAACATTCAACCAGAATAACCAGAATGCAGACCGCACACTCCGTGGGCGGGATTTGCGGCACCGAATCTGCGGAGCGTGCCGGCGACATTGTCGCGGTCGAATCTGTGTGCAGAATATGCGGCAAATAAATTCCGCCCGACGTTGAATCAAAACCGCGTCCGCGATGCGATTTTCGCGCGATCGGCGGCAAGCAATCGGATATTGGAAGAAAACGCAGCAAATTCGTCATCCGCGGATCTCGAATCCATGCTGCAAGAGCGAATTTCGGCCAAAAACCACACAAATAACGCGATTCATGATATAATAGACTCCATATTCGCCGCCCGGTAAAAATAAGCATTAAAATATTTTTATCCGCGGATATCACATGGTTTGTCGCCTTTAGCTCCGCGAAAGTAGCGCAACTTTCGGAGAGCGAAAGGCGATGATAATCTGGCGATGTTGACGCCGTCGCCGAAAATATCGTTCTCGTCGAAAATGATGTCACCGACGTGGATGCCGATCCGGAAATCGATGCGGTGCTGTGGGAAATTCGCATTCTGACTGGACATGCCGCGCTGAATCTCAACCGAGCAGCGAGCGGCATCCACCGCGCTGGCGAACTCCACCAGCATCCCGTCACCGGTGGTCTTGACGATGCGGCCGCGATGAGCGGCGATGGTGGGGTCGACCACGGCATTTCTGACACCCTTTAGTCGGGCCAGCGTGCCCTCTTCATCGGCACCCATGAGGCGGCTATAGCCAGCGACATCCGCCGCAAGCACTGCCGCTAACCGCCGTTCAACGCGCTGGCCCGTCAAAAGGCCTCCAAAATCGGAAAATGACCCCGCTGCATCAAAGCATGGCAGGCTGTTGTCCGGCTAGGGCCAATGTCCGGTCAGGGTCACACTCGGAAGTGGAGAGCCATTCGCGGAGAGTCCGTTCTACCCCTATGAACGGACATCGTCAGATCGAGTCGATTGGTCCGTTTCGTGCCATGAGCTGAAGGAACGCGCTCCTGCCGCATTACTCCGGATTCCCACCCAGATTGACCGGCTTACCCTGAGCAAGGGACGTGACATACACAACGAGGTCCGTCATTTGTTCGCTGCCATTCGCCGGTGGCTTCCCCTGCAGTGCACCCGCTACGCAGTTTTGAATCTTTTCTTCCAAAGTGATCACTTTATTCTTCCTGACCTCGAATCGCGGGTAAATCGTCGCAGCGTTCGTCAGGCTGGGAATAGTTTGCCGTTTTGCCGTTTTGCCTGATCCTACGCCGCCATTCAGGTGACACCCATCGCAGGTCATTCCGTTGCCACCGAAAGTCTCGTGAACAAAAATAGCTTTCCCGTCTTGGATCGCTTTTTCCAATTGAGGATCTGCGGCCGCAGCATGCTGAATGCCGAATGCATAAAGAGCTGAGGTTAAAAGAAGCGACCCCATTAGACGTACCGTTTTACGACCGCATGTAATGACAAGGTTCATTTTGCTGTCCTTTCAGATGGGAACGTCAGGACCGAGGTCACCCAATGCCCCGCGAGGTATTCACAGGCTAACCGACTGCAATATGTGTTTAAAGGGTGTCTGTAGGGATATGAACGTCCCGGATGGGTCAAAGCCCCGCAAGCAGGCCAAGTGATTTTTTGTCCGCTCAGGGTCATTCGCGTCAAATCCTGACATGTCCGTCGATGTCCGGTCAGCGGGCATCTCCGGACATCCTGCCAATCAGGATCAACCGGCCAAAGTAATTCCGGCCTATCCCGCCGGGGGCGGCCGCCTCTATTGCTTCTCCCGCTCCACCGCCTGCCAGCCGATGTCGCGGCGGCAAAAACCTTCCGGCCATTTGATCCGGTCGACCGCCGCATAGGCGTGTTGTTGCGCTTCCGCGACCGTCTTGCCGGACGCGCAGACATTCAGCACCGCCCGCCATTGGCGAGAATGTTGCCGTCTTTCGAAATCGTGCCGGCATGGAAGATTTCGACGCCTTCGACCTTGCCGCCTCATCCAGCCAAGTAGCCCGCATGAGCGCAGCGACATGCGGGAACCATAGCCAGACCCCGGATATCGCTTCGCTCATCCGGGCTACGCTTGCTATCCTTCTCTCCGCTCGCCGCGTTGCGAAGCTCCGAAGCCGTCAGGTCAAGTCGGGTGATCGATACCGCAGCTCCCATCGATGCCGCTCCTCTCAAAGGCCAGCATCGAGTCAGAGTTTCCGTGATTTGGGAATCCCTAGTAGAGTCATAGTATCGGGCCGTTGGTATAACGGAACACAGTCAGCCCGAATTTTCGGTGCGGCGGGCACGCCTCAATAGAACCTGTAGTTGACGCCGACACGGATGATATTGGCGGTGAAACTAACGGTCTCCGGAACGCCCGGCACTATGTTGAACAGTTGACGACTGCCTAGATCGACGTGGAGGTATTCGATCTTGAAGGTCCAATTTGGTGTGAGCGCCGTTTCCACGCCCGCACCGAGGGCCCAGCCCGCGCGGAAATCGTCGCCAGAGGCCGGAGTAAAGCTATCCCAGGCGTGAAGCTCGCCAACAGCAAGTCCGCCTGTCAAATATGGCAGCCAATTGCCCGTCTCACCCATCACGTAGCCAAGGCGTCCACGCAGAGTGCCCAGAGAATCCAGCCCTGTGCCGCAAGCATGAAGAGGAAATCCGCACACATTGGAACCGCCCCTGATGCCGGCCCACGAATAGTCACCCTCAATACCAAAGGCCCATTGGCTTTGTTGCCAAGTGTAACCTAGGGCAACACCCAGGATACCACCATTCGCCGGGTAGGAGCCATCCCCGGCGCCACCGGCTCCGCCGTTACCTCCGAGGAGACCGCCGGCTCCACCGTTGCCACCGGCACCACCGGCTCCGCCGTTACCTCCGAGGAGCCCGCCGGCTCCACCGTTGCCGCCGGCGCCACCGGCTCCGCCGTTACCTCCGAGGAGCCCACCGGCTCCACCGTTGCCACCGGCGCCGCCGGCGCCGCCGTTTCCTCCAATCCCGCCGTTGCCCCCGGTCGATCCGATGACAAAGCCGGGATCCGATTGATCGGAATGCCCCCAGCCATAACCGCCGGCAATGCCGACATATGATCCAGACCAATTGTAGAGCGCGGCGACCGGCGGCAGCGAAACCTTGACGACCATGTCAGCCGCCACAGCGGGCGTTCCGATCAGCGCAACAATGCTCGCAATGCCAATCGCTAGTTTGGTCATGGTGCCACCGCTCCTCGCAGGATTAATACTCGCCAACCCAATCTCCCGTGGTTGCCGCAGAGATACAGTTACTTAGAAATCCTGCCAATGACCGCTGCGGGTCAAACGCGTCGAACGTTGGTATGTCCGTCGATGTCCCGTTAGCGGGCAACTTCGGACTTCCTGCCAAAGCTCGGGATTCCGGATCGACGCGCATCGCGCGTCGTCCGGAATGACGGCCCTAATTTTGCGCTTTTCCCGCTCCACCGCCTGCCAGCCGATGTCGCGCCGGCAGAAACCATCGGGCCATTTGATCCGGTCGACCGCCGCATAGGCACGCGCTTGCGCTTCGGCGACCGTCTTGCCTGACGCGCAGACATTCAGCACCCGCCCGCCATTGGCGAGAATGTTGCCGTCCTTCGCGATCGTGCCGGCGTGGAAGATTTCGACGCCCTCGACCTTGCCGGCGTCATCCAGCCCCTCGATGCGGGTGCCTTTTGTGTAGTCGCCGGGATAACCCTTCGCCGCCATCACCACCGTCAGCGCGGGTTCCGGGAACCAGCGCAGGTCGAAATTCTTCAGCTGGCCGTCGCAGGACGCGAGCATCGCCGGCACGATGTCCGACATCATCCGCAGCATCAGCACCTGGCACTCGGGATCGCCGAAGCGGACATTGTATTCGAACAGTTTTGGCCCGTCCGCCGTCAGCATGACGCCGGCATAGAGCACGCCGCGAAACGGCGTGCCGCGCGCCTTCATGCCGGCCACGGTCGGAAGGATGATCTTCGCCATGATCTCGGCGTGAATCTCCGGCGTCACGAACGGCGTCGGCGAGTAGGCGCCCATGCCCCCGGTGTTCGGCCCCTGGTCATGATCGAACACGCGCTTGTGGTCCTGGGCCGAGGCGAGCGCGATCGCGGTCTCGCCGTCGGACAGCGCAAAGAAGCTGATCTCGCGGCCGGCGAGATATTCCTCGATCACCACCTCGGCGCCGGCCTTGCCGAACGCGCCGTCGAACATCATGGCGATGGCGGCTTCCGCCTCCGCCATGGTCATCGCGACCACCACGCCCTTGCCCGCCGCAAGGCCGTCGGCCTTGACCACGATCGGCGCGCCCCTCGCCCGCACATAGGCCAGCGCGTCCGCCGCATGGGTAAAACGGCCATAGGCGCCGGTCGGAATGCCGAATTCGGTGCAGAGCGCCTTGGTGAATCCCTTGGATCCCTCCAGCAGCGCGGCCTGTCTGCTCGGCCCGAAGGCCTTGATGCCGGCCGCCGCGAGATCGTCGACGATGCCGGCGGCGAGCGGCGTTTCCGGGCCGACCACGACGAACTGCACGGCATTGCGCCGGCAGAAATCGATCACCGCGGCATGGTCTGATATGTCGAGCGCCACGCATTCGGCCTCCCGCGCGATGCCGGCATTGCCCGGCGCGCACCAGAGTTTCGTCACCAAAGGCGAAGCCGCGATTTTCCACGCCAGAGCGTGTTCGCGACCGCCGGAACCGAGCAGGAGAATGTGCATGCAGAAAGGCCAGCAGATGGAAACCGAAGCTTTGTCGGTCGCACGAGTCCGCCCTTCCCTGCAAGGGGGATCGTCCAGCTACCGTCATTCCGGACGGCGCGCGCTTGCGCGCCGATCCGGAATCTCGAGGTTATTTTGCACGGGTATTCAGCTCGAGATTCCGGGTTCGCTCGCGGTGCGAGCGCCCCGGAATGACAGCTCAGCTAATGCTGCCCGGCCGAAGCCGCGATGATCTCCTGCAGGGTCGCGACATGGCGGGCGAACGCGCCGCGCCCGGCTGCGGTGGCGGTCACCGTGGTCTGCGGCCTTTTGCCGACAAAGGCCTTCTCGATGCCGACATAGCCGGCTTTCGCGAGCGTCTCGATGTGGGCGCCGAGATTGCCGTCGGTAGCGCCGGTCAGTTTCTTCAGCTTCGAAAATTCAAGTCCCGCGCCCGCCGGCAGCGCGTTCAGCGCCGCCATGATCTTCAGCCGCAGCGGCTGGTGGATGATCTCGTCGAGCTCAGTCACGGATTAGCTCCGGCGACGTCATCGGCAATCGCCGATACCGCGGCGGGATCGCTCACGATCCCCATGTGGTTGACACCGTCGATCAACCTCACCGGGACGCGGCTACCCACCGCGTCCCGGTATTTGTCGGGAAACATCAGTTCATCGGCGGCGCCGGCAAACAGCGCGACCGGTTTGGTCGCGGCGGCAAGATCGTCGCGATAATCGGGCGAGCTGCCGAAATTGCGCATCAGGCGATACGAATAGGTCGATGCCAGGATCGCGCTTGAGTTCGGAGCGACCGCGAACGCGATCGTCGGCAGCGACTCGCAGCAGAGGATGCCGAAGCGGCGCAGCACCGTCAGGCCGAGAAAGCGCGGAATGTCAGGACTGGCCCAGCCGCCGGCATCCTGGCGGCTGCTCGGAGCGTTGTAGCCGAGATAGGGCGACAGCAAAATTGTGCGCGCGAACAGGTTCTGGATCGGCGAGCCGGCGACACGGAGCGCAAACCCGCCGCCGGAGGAGTGACCGATCAGCGTCAGCGGCGCAGCTGGATTGGCCTTGCGAATTTCGCCGACGAAATCCGCAAGGTCATCCTCCAGCTGCCCAAGATAAGTGATGTCGCCGCGCGTGCCGGATGCGCCGTGGCCGCGAATATCCGGCGCGTAGGTTTCGACGCCGCGCGCGGCGAGTCCTTTAGCCAGCGCGTGGACGGCAATGCTCGATCCCGACGAACCGTGCACCACAATGGCGATTTGCGCGCTCGCCGGCGCGCGGGCCGGGTAGTGCCGGTACCCCAGCACGGTGCCGTCGCGGGCCTGAAAACGCTCGATGCCGGGCATGGTGCTGCGATCGACGGCCCGCGCCGTCGTCGAAATCGAGGCCAGTTCGGGTGGCCGCCGCAGCGGCGAGGCGATCAGCGCGCCGAGCACCAGGACAGCGAAACCGATAAAGGCGAGCCCCCAGAGAGCGGCCCTCAGGCCGCCGGACACGATCGTGGCGATCATGGTGCAATCCCTCCGATACCATTATCGATTATAATAGAGTACTCTATATTGCAGAGTATATGGGTGCGCAAGTCCCGATTTGCGGTGTCGACCGAAATCCCTACCTTGTGCGCCAGTCAGAAACCCCGAATCGATTGTCCGACATGCCCCCTACCGAGGCCCTGATCAACGCGCCGGAATTCACGGTGTCCGAGCTGTCGTCCGCCCTGAAGCGGACGGTGGAGGATGCCTACGGCCATGTCCGCGTGCGCGGCGAAATCTCGGGCTTCCGCGGCCCGCACTCCTCCGGGCACTGCTATTTCGCGCTGAAGGACGAGAGCGCCAAGATCGAGGCGGTGATCTGGAAGGGCGTCCACGGCCGGATGCGCTTCAAGCCGCAGGAAGGGCTTGAGGTCATCGCCACCGGCAAGCTCACGACCTATCCCGGCTCGTCGAAATACCAGATCGTGATCGAGGCGCTCGAGCCAGCCGGGATCGGCGCGCTGATGGCGCTGATGGAAGAGCGCAAGAAGAAGCTCGCCGCCGAAGGATTGTTCGACGAGGCGCGCAAGCAGTTGCTGCCATGGCTGCCGGACGTGATCGGCGTCGTCACCTCGCCGACCGGCGCGGTGATCCGCGACATCCTGCACCGCCTGGAGGACCGCTTTCCGCGCCGCGTGCTGGTGTGGCCGGTCAAGGTGCAGGGCGAGGGCTCGGCCGAACAGATCGCAGGCGCGATCCGCGGCTTCAACGCGCTGCCGGAGGGCGGCCGGATCCCGCGGCCCGATCTTCTGATCGTCGCGCGCGGCGGCGGCTCGCTGGAGGACCTCTGGTCGTTCAACGAGGAGATCGTGGTCCGCGCCGCCGCCGAAAGCATGATCCCGCTGATCTCGGCGGTCGGCCACGAAACCGATATCACGCTGATCGACTTTGCCGCCGACAAGCGCGCGCCGACGCCGACGGCGGCCGCCGAAATGGCGGTCCCGGTGCGCGCAGAATTGTTCGTCGAGGTAGCTGGGCTGGCGCGGCGGACGATGCTGTGCTGGCAGCGCAGCCAGGAATCGCGCCGCAACGAGTTGCGCGCCGCGGTGCGCGCGCTGCCGGGCTTGAGCGAGTTGCTGGCGATTCCACGGCAGCGGCTGGATAGCGCCACCGGCGCCCTGCCCCGTGGCCTGAAGGCCAATACCCACGCCCATTTCCGCCGCTTCGCGGGCGTCAGCGCCCGATTGACGATGCGCGTGCTGCGCGCGCAGCTTGCGCAGGCCCAGCACCGGCTGACCGCCTCCGGCGAACGGATGGCGCACTCGGCGCGAAGCCTGTTGCGAAATCGCAGGGATCGTTTTGCCGGACTTGAGATCAGGCTGAAGGCTTCAAAGCTCTCCAATGCGCAGGCCCAGCGCCAGACCATCGCGCGCGACCGTGAGCGCACGCTGCGGCTGGCGGAACGCGCGCGGCGCGCGCTCGCAACCACAACCCAGCGGCTTGCCGCGCGTGTCGCCCACAGTGGCCAGCTGCTCGGCGCGCTGTCGTATCGCGGCGTTCTCGCGCGCGGCTTTGCCCTGGTGCGCGACGCCGAGGGCCACGCGGTACACGCCGCGGCCAACATCGGCCCGGGGGCGCGGCTCAACCTGGAATTCGCGGATGGGCGCGTCGGAGCCACCGCGGATGCGGACCGGCCGGCGGCGGCATCCCCTCAGGCAAGGCCGGTTGCCGGCGAGCCGAAGCCGGCCGCGCCCAGGCGCGCAACGAAACCGGTCGACCAGGGAAACCTGTTTTAACGCTTCACCGCGCCAGCCATTCCGCGACTTGCCTTTGCGAATCGGCGCGCGCTTCGGCGTCGGTGCCGACGTGACCTTTTTCGGGGTCGGTCGCATCGGCGGCAGGGCCGATCGCGTGAACGGGCAAATTGGCGCGGTCGAAGTCGTGGTAGGCACTGGGATAGACCACGATCCGCGCCAGCGCGCTGCGGCCGTGCGCGCCATCGATCATCTGGCGGCAGGCGGGCGGCGAACTGACATCGTCCTTGGCGCCGATCAGGATCAGCGTCGGGACCCGCGCGCTCCAGCCAAGACCCGACGAGATGCGGCAATCCGGATAGAACGCGATCGCCGAGCGAAAATCCGGCTCGGCATGGCGCGAGAACAATTGCGGGCGCACCGCCCACAACAGCGCGCTGGCGCCGTTCGCCCAGCCCAGCAGGCTGATGCGATCGCGCGCCGCCCAGGGCTGCTGCACCAGCCATTGCCGCGCCGAAAGGATGTCGGCCACCCGCTCGCGGCGGGCCAGAATGCGGCGTTCCCTGACGTGGCATTGCGGGCCGAGCTCGCGCGAACCGTAGCTGTCCGGCCACAACACGGCTTTACCGTCCTTCAGCAACTGCTCCGCCCAATCGCGATACCGCGGCTGGACCGGTTCGGAACGGCCCGCCAATCCACCGCATCCGTGCAGCGCGATCACGACTGGAAACGGGCCGTCGCCGTCAGGCTTGTAAAGCTCCGCGTGCAACACCCCGCTGCCCGAGGGAATGTCGACCTGATGCGGAACGGGCAGCGGCGCGGCATCCGCGGCAAATGCCACGGCAGATAGCGCCAGGGAGATCATGGCCGTGAGCGCGCGCATCGCATTTGCCGGGTCGTGACGGTGTTTTCGAAAACAGCGATCCATTGGTGGGGACGGAGGCTAGCATGTGGCAAGGGCCGAAATTCATCACAAATCGGTGGGGTTTGACAGGCGGACAGCCCCACCTATCTGTGATAGAGTAATTTTTGACATTCGGCCCGGTGACATCGCCGGGAACTATCGGAGAACCTGACCGTGCTCAATAAATTCGGCCCCTCGGGCCACGGCGAAGCACATCTGCAATATCTGGACGGCGATTTCCGGGTGATCTCGCCCGGGACCTACGTGCGCTGCGCGGTGACCGAGACGCGGATACCGCTCGACGAGCTGAAATACTGGAGCGTCGACCTGCAGGAGGCCTACGCCATCCCGAGCGCCGTGCTTCAGCGGCACTTTCCCGGCGCGCTGAAGAGTTGAGGGTTGGGATCACGCGGTTGGCACGTACGCCTCGCCCAGCCTGCCAAATTTTTTCCCGCGTGCCTTGAACAGCCACGTCGATACCAGCTTCCTCAAGTCAGCGGCGCCATCGATCTCGAGTGTCACCGCGAACGGCACAATTTCCCGCGCCCAGTCTGGAAGCCCGCCGCGGCCGCGCAGCCGCGCCAGATCCTTTTCCGTTGTCACCAGCGTCAGCCCGTTGCGTCTGGCTTCCGCGATCAGGATTTCGATCTCGCCTTGCGAAAACGGATGATGGTCGGCGAAGGCCCGTTCCAGGACAACTTCGATCCCGTTCGCGCGCAGCGTCCTGAAAAACCTGCCGGGATCGCCGATCCCGGCAAAGGCCAATACGCGCTTGCCGCCGAGCTGCGCCAGCGACGGATCGTCAGCCTTGAGGCGCGCTGACAACACCGGCTTGCCCCGCGCCGCGACGGCGGCAACGACCGTCTCGGCCGCGGCTCCGTCGCCGACAACGATCAACGCATCGGTGCGGGTGATTTGCGGCGGCAGCGGCGCGCGCAGGGGGCCGGCGGGAAACACGCGGGCGTTGCCGAGGCCGCGGTGGGCGTCGATCACGATCAGCGAGGCATCCTTGGCGATGGCCGGATTCTGGAAGCCGTCGTCCATCACGATCACGGTCGCGCCTTGCGACCGCGCCAATGCAACGCCATCGAGACGGTCGCGCGAAACCGCCACCGGAACCGTTCGCGCCAGCATCAGCGGCTCGTCGCCGACGTCGGCCGCGATGTGGCGGTCGCGATCGACCAGCACCGGCCCGCGCAATCGCCCGCCATAGCCACGGCTGAGCACGACCGGCGTCTCGCCGAGATCGCGCAGCAGCTTGACAAGGGCCAGCACCGTCGGAGTCTTGCCGGCGCCGCCGACGTGATAGTTGCCGACGCAGAGCACGGGAATGCCGGCATCGAAGCCCTCGCGCTGCAGCCGATGGCCCGTGATCGCGCCGTAGACGGCAGCGAGCGGCATCAGCAATCGCGACATCCATGATGATGGCCGGTACCAGAAGGCCGGCTCATGCATCCGAAGCCCCCATTTCGAGGCGCAATTGCAGCAGATAAGGCTCGAGCGCAGCCAGTGTGCGATCGAGCGCGCCACCGAGCTGCGAGACCACCCGCTCGGCCGCGGCCACCGACAAATTGCGCTCGGCGGAATCCGCCAGCAACTTGCCGAGCTGCTTGATCAGCGCTTCCTGCGTGTCGGCCTGCCTTGCGCCGCCGGCGCTGTCGAGCGCCTCGTAAACGTCGCTGAAATTGAACACGTGAGGGCCGTGAACGATCGACGCGCCGAGCTTGACCGCCTCGATCGGATTCTGCCCGCCGTGTTCGACCAGCGATCCTCCCATGAACACGACCGGCGACAGCCGATAGAACAACCCCAGTTCGCCCATGGTGTCGGCGACGTAGATGTCGGTGGCCGCGGTCGGCAACCCCTCGCGCGAACGCAAGCCCACATGCAGACCCGAGGCGGCGATGGCGCGGGCGATCGCTTCGCCGCGACCGGGATGGCGCGGCACGATCACGGTCAACAGCGACGGAAAAAATCCCGAAAGCGTACGGTGCGCCTCCAGCAATATCTCTTCTTCGCCGGGATGCGTCGACGCCGCCACGATCACCGGGCGACCGCGCGTCATCGACATCAACCGCTCCAGTTTGGCGAAATCGGCCGGCGGCGCCGGAACGTCCAGCTTCAGATTGCCGGTGATGACGACGTTGCGGCTGCCCAGCGCGGTAAAGCGCTCCGCGTCGACCCGCGATTGCGCCAGGCAGACATCGAACCGGCCAAGCAGCGCCGAGATCGTACCGCTCACCCTGCGCCAGCGCGGAAACGAGCGAGGCGACATCCGGCCGTTGATCAACACCATCGGCAGCCGCCGCGACGCGCTCGACAGGATCAGGTTGGGCCACAGATCGGATTCGATGAACAGCGCAAGGCTCGGCCGCCAGTGATCCAGAAAGCGCGCAACGTAGCGCGGAGAATCGTAGGGCACATATTGATGGATGATATCGGCGGGAAAACGTTTGGCGACGATGGCCGCCGAGGTCACCGTCCCCGAGGTCACGAGGATACGAATATTCAGATGCACGCAGCTTTTCGATCAAGGCCGCGGCGGCCAGCACTTCGCCGACGCTCGCACCGTGAATCCATACGATCGGCCCGTGTGGCCGGATATCGCCGCTCATGCCACGGCGCTCGCCGACGCGCGCGGGGTCCTCCTTGCCCTGTTTCAGCCGCTGCTTGATCAGCGCGGGCGCCAGCGGCGCGGCCGCGGCCGACAGCCGACGGTAGACGCGCAAGGTCATCGGCAAGGAGCTAGCCATTCCCCGCCTCTTCCGGACGGCCCACCTGCGCATAGGCGCGGGCCGTCGCGTCGTTCAAGGTCGCTTCCAGTCGCGCGCGCAGTTGTTCCATTGCCTCGGCATCGGCGTCCGGTGGAACCATGATAATTTCGCCTCCCACCAGTGCCCCTCGCCCGAATGGCAGATTGATCGTGGTGCGGTCCCAATTCTTCAGGCGCAAATAACGGCTGGTCGCCATCGCAAACGGCATGATCGGCCGCCCGGATTCGCGCGCCAGCATGATGATGCCAAGACCCGCTATTCGCGAGCGCTTCGGCACGTCGGCGGTCAGCGCCACATTATAACCTTGTTCGAGCGCCCGCACCATCTCCTTGAACGCGCCGACGCCGCCCTTGCGGTGAAACGCCGAGCCATGATCCCCGGAGCCGCGGATGGTGCCGATCCCGAGCCGCTCGGCGGCGATGGCATTGAATTCGCCATCGCGATGCCGCGAGATCAGCACCTTGGCGCGATGAATTTCCCTGGTCTTGATAAACGGCGTGAGGAAATGCTGGCCGTGCCAGAATGCGAAGATCGCCGGCATCTGCGGCTCGACGATGTCATAGACCTCGGGCGGATCGAAACTGAATCTGTTGGTCAGCCAGACCAGCCGCAGAAACTCGGCCGTGAGAAAACCCACAGCGCGCTGGAGCCAGCTGCTGCGCAGCACGTTGCGGATCAGTTTCTTCAACGGGCAGGCTTCGCGTCTTGACCTGGATCGAGCAGCCGGTGGAGATGAACAATAAAATACCGCATGTGGGCGTTGTCCACGGTCTGCTGCGCCTTCGCCTTCCAGGCCGTGTAAGCGGTCGCGTAATTAGGGAACAGGCCGACGATCTCCACCTGGGAGAGGTCCTTGAACGTCGTTTGTTCGAGGCCGGTCAGTTCGCCTCCAATGACGAGATGGAGCAATTGCTGAGGGGCACTGTCCGACATGATCTCTTTCCTAATGCGGTGCCCGGGGAACAAGACTTACGGCACACGTCGACGGGCGCTCAAGGCAACGGGTGAGCCCGGAAATGCTCGACAATACTTGCATGACGATCGCGTCCCGCTGCCACCAACACCCCGTGCGTCACCTCACGGCGATTATACAGGATGGCATCCCCCGAAAGCGCGGTCATGTTACCATTCGCTTCCTGCACGATCAAATTGGCAGCGGCAAGATCCCAGTCGCGGCTTTGACCGCCCGCAAAAGCCGCATCGAGCCTTCCCTGGGCAACCCGGCACAGCCGAAGCGCCAACGATCCGATTCGGGGATGCAGATTTATTTCACCGGACGAGCGGTTGAGCCGTTCGACCAGCGGTTTCGGACCGGCCATGCGAGAAAAGTCCAATTCAGCGCCGGATGCCGCATAAACCGGCAAGCCGTTGAGCAACGAGCCCCGGCCACGCGCAGCGAAGAAAAATTCATCGCTGGCCGGCGCGAATACTGCCGCCAACAGTGGCTGCGTATCCTCGACCAGTGCCACGCTCACGCACCAATCCTCCCGGCCAGCAAGATAGCCGCGGGTGCCGTCGATCGGATCGACAATCCAGACCAGCCGCTTGCCCAGACGCATCTCGTCGTCGGCGCTCTCCTCCGACAACCAGCCATAATCCGGCGTGGCGGATCGCAGCCTGCCCGCGATCAGGTCGTTGACCGCGATGTCGGCCTCGGACACGGGTGAAGAAACGCCCTTGGTCCAGTTCTTCAGTTCGGTGCGGAACAGCGAAAGCGCCAACGCGCCCGCTTCCCGCACCGTCTCCGTCAGCAAAGCGGCGTCGCGCGTCAGAAGCTTTTCATGCACGTCATTGCCGCTAGCGCCCGCCAAGCGTCAATCCCTCGATCCGCAGCGTCGGCGCATTGACGCCATAACGAAATACCAGATCGTTGGCCGGCGTCAGCGATTTGAATATTTCGAGAAGATGACCCGCGATCGTCACCTCGCTCACCGGATAGGTGATCTCGCCATTCTCGATCCAGAAGCCTGACGCCCCGCGGCTATAGTCGCCGGTCACGCCGTTGACGCCGGAGCCGATCAGGTCGGTGACGTAGAATCCCTGGCGGATATCGGAAATCAGCTCGGCCGGGGTCGGCTCGCCGGCCTCGAGATGGAGGTTATACGATCCCGGCGACGGCGACGACGATACGCCGCGGTGGGCATGACCGGTCGTGACCAGCCCGAGCTCGCGCGCGGTCGCACAATCCAGCAGCCATGATGTCAAGACGCCCTGATCGATGATCGCGAGCTTCTTGACCTTTACGCCCTCGGCGTCGAACGGCTGCGAGCGCAGTCCTCGCACGCGCAACGGATCGTCGATGATGCGGATATTCCTCGCAAACAGCTGTTCGCCCAGACGATCCTTCAAGAAAGAGGTCTTGCGCGCGATCGAGGCGCCGTTGATCGCTCCGACGAGGTGGCCGACCAGCGAGCCGGAAACGCGGGGATCGAACACGACAGGCACTTTGCAGGTTTCGACCTTGCGCGGGTTGGCACGCGCGACCGTGCGCTCGCCGGCGGTGCGGCCGACGCTTTCGGGCGAGACAAGATCGGCGGCATGCGGCGCGGAAGTGTAGTCGTAGTCGCGCTCCATGGTGGTGCCGTCGCCCGATATCGCGGTTACCGAGATTCCCTGGCTCGAGCGCAAGTAGGAGCCGTGAAAGCCGGTGCTGGTAACCAGCACCATGCCGCCGATTCCGGTTGAAGCCGAAGCGCCGCCTGATTTGGTCACGCCTTTTACCGCGAGCGCGGCCGCTTCGGCTTCGCAGGCGCGACGTTCAAGTTCGGCTGTCGTTGGCATATTGGGATCGAGCAGATCGAGATTTGGGAAATCGCTCGCCAGCAGCGATGGATCGGCAAGACCGACATATTTGTCATCCGGCGCGACACGGGCCATCGCGACCGCTCGCTCCGCAAGCCGTGCGACGCCATCGCCGCTGACATCGTTGGTCGAAACCACCGCCTGGCGTTGCCCCACCAGCACGCGCAGACCGACATCATCGCCTTCCGAGCGCTCGGATTCCTCGACGCGCCCGTCGCGAACCTCCACGCCCTGCGACACGCCGCGCACCGCCACCGCATCGGCAGCATCCGCGCCGGCGCGCCTGGCAGCCTCGACGAGACGCTGCGCCAGCGTACTCAGGGCCGATTGATCGAACAGTTCCGATGCGACCGCGTCAGGCGAAAGCAGAGATGTAGTCGATGGTGAAGAGATCACGAACAAAATCCCGCGGATTCGAGAAGGATTGGAGAAGTTTCGAATTCACATCAGTCGATACACCAGATGTGCCTGATTCACAGGGATTTCAAGCGTTTTGACCGGGCAGAAGCCAAAGATTTTCGAACGCGCCGCAAGGTCTCGTCAATCATGTGAGCCAAGGTCTTGTCAATCATGTACGCGAATGCCGCCCCGGTGACGGCGGGTTAACCAGCCTTTTTAAGCGAATTCGCAACGGGCTCTGGCATCCTCTCGCCCATCGACCGGGAACATAATCCCGGCGGGGAGACAAAGCCGTGAGGCGTCAAACTGCAACAGGCGGGATCAGTCCCGCCGGGTCGAGCCGCGCATTGCGGCTCGACCCTCTCTCTCTGCCTGTCAGCTTCGATGCGCATGACGTCCGTGCGGATGGCGGCGTGCGCAGGATAGAACTTCACCGCGAACGCGTCGTGCTTCGGCGTGCCGTCCAGGGCATGCGGATGGCTATCAACGTGCGGGTCAGCGATTTCCGCGGCATCGCGCTGCGCGGCATCGACGATGCCCAGATGCTCGTGCTGGTTCACCGCGATCCGTCACTGACAATCCCCCTTTGCGTGAGTTCGGACCGCGACGAGATATCGGCGGCATGGCAAATCTGGAGCGACATTTTCACGCTTCCGCAATTGCCTGAAGAAAAAGCGTGCGAACCGGCGCCGCGGCGGCGGCGACGCAACGCGATCCGCTCGCGGCGCCCGAAATTCCTGGTGCGGCGGCGCGGCGGCGGACCGCTCGATCCCGCCAATGTGCATCGCGGCGAACGCGAGATCGTCGCGAGGGATTGAAGCGGCCGCTCGAACGATCGACCCTCGGCGATATCCGAGCCTCGGTTTCCCGTGCTGGTGGCTCAAGTCAGGCGGCGGCCATCACGGCATCCGCGAGTAACCCCGCGAACAGCAGCAGCCCGGCATCGCGGTTGGATTTGAAGATACGCAGGCACAGCGCGGGGTCGCCGATCTTCAGTCGCCGGATTTGCCAGACGAGATGCGCGGCGAATGCGGCCAGTCCGATCCACGCCGGGTAACCGGCGCCGGCGAGTTTCAGCGCCACGCCGATCAGAACCACCGCCAGGGCGTAGAACACGATCAGCGCCTGATGGGTGTGCGCGCCAAACAGGCGCGCGGTCGATTTTACCCCGATCAGCGCGTCGTCTTCGGCGTCCTGATGCGCATAAATGGTGTCGTAACCGATCACCCACGCGATCGAGCCGGCATAGAGCACAATCGCCGTCGCATCGATCCGCCCGAGGATGACGGCGAATCCCATCAGCGCCCCCCATGAGAAGGCCAGGCCAAGCACGACCTGCGGCCACCAGGTGATCCGCTTCATGAAGGGATAGGCCGCGACGATGGCGAGCGAGGCGATGCCCGTCGCTACCGCAAAGCGGTTGAACTGCAGCAGCACCGCCAGCCCGATCAACGCCTGAACGATCAGGAAGGTCAGGGCTTGCGGCACGCTGACCTGTCCCGCCGGTATCGGCCGCGACCGCGTGCGTTCCACTTTTGCGTCGAGATCGCGATCGGTGATGTCGTTCCAGGTGCAGCCCGCGCCGCGCATGGCAAAGGCGCCGACGAAAAACAGCGCAACGACGAGAGGCAGTCGGCTCAGATTATGGGAGACGCCGGCGGCGAGCGCGGCCGACCACCAGCACGGAATCAGCAACAACCAGGATCCGATCGGCCGGTCGAGGCGGGCGAGCCGCAAGTAAGGCCGCGACCATGGCGGCGCGAGCGTATCGACCCAGTTGCCGGTCGCGTCCGCAACGCGGGCCGCAGCGCCGCTCATGCGAGCCTTGTGTCCTGTTTCCGAAGGCTCTTGAGATCGGCGGCAGCGGTCATCGCGCCAGCACGTTGCCGCTCAACGTATCGAAAGTACCGCCGCCCTTCTTGGCGACGCTGGCTTCCGGCAGCGCCGTCGCAGAACCCAGCACCTCGCTCAGGCTGGGACCTGCTGGTCCCTGCTTTTGCATCTGCTCTGCCATCGCACAGACCTTTTGCTCCATGGTCTCGGTATTCTTGTGACCCTTCTTCAGCTGATCCGCGATCTGCGGCGGAATCCCGCACTTCGCCGCATGGCCATCGACGTATTTAATCATCTTGATCTCGGATTGGGCGTAATTGCCGAGCAGCTTGCAAGCTTCAGCGGGGGGAGCATGCCGCTCGCCGGCCGCCTTGATCAGCTTGCCGCGTTTCTCCGCCTCTTCGCGCAGCGGCAGGAATCCCTTCATGCAATCGTCGGGGGGCCCCGCCTGGGTTGCAGGCGCCGGGGCGAATGCTGAACTCGAAAACGGTGTCGCACCGGCGGCCGGGAACCCACCGGGCGCGGGCGCGGCGCCGAAGGAAGGCGCAGGCGCGGCTCCATTCACCGGCGGAAATGCCGGATCGTTGACCGTGCCAGCTTTGCCGGGCAGCGGTGCCGGAAACGCACCTTGCGCAAAGCCATGCCCGGCATGGAAAGTTACGATGGCCACGGTGAGTGGCGCGATCAGGCGACGGATCATCAAAGCTTTTCCCTCAGGCAAGGTCCAATGGCCCCTAGCGTCTTCCCGATAGAAGAGCGACTCCGAAAGGGCATTTTACGATTCCCGCCATTGGTTAACAACCCGTGGAATTAGGCAACAGCGCGGCGTTGGGCCGCGCCGGCCGGCCGATAATCGCATAATTTATCATCCTTTGGGCTAAAAGGCCCGCGGATCGGAGCCTTGACCATGCCCCAAATGGATTTTCGCAAGCCGCGGCTGTTTGTCGATACCGCCCTGGCACCGCACGAGGTGGTCACGCTCGAACGCGACCAGAGCAACTATCTCGGCAACGTGCTGCGGCTCTCGGCCGGCGAAACAATTCTGGTGTTCAACGGACGCGACGGCGAATGGCAGGCTTCGATCTCGGGACGCAAACGGCCCGACCATCTCGAAATCATGACCCAGACCCGGCCGCAGGATCGCCTGCCCGATCTCGCTTACGTCTTCGCGCCGCTCAAACATGCCCGTCTCGACTATATGGTGCAGAAGGCGGTCGAGATGGGAGCTTCCTCACTGCAGCCGGTTTTGACCCGTTTCACCCAGGTATCGAGGGTCAACGGCGAACGGATGCGGGCCAATGTGATCGAGGCGGCCGAGCAATGCGGCATCCTCAGCATCGCCGACGTCGCCGAGCCGGTGCCGCTCGATCGCTATTTGAGCGGGCGCAACGAACGTCGCCTGCTGGTCTTCTGCGACGAGTCCGCCGACGTCACCAATCCGCTGCGGGCCTTGGCCGGCGAGCCAGGCGCCGCAGGCGGGGTCGACGTCCTGATCGGGCCCGAGGGCGGCTTTGCCGAGGAGGAGCGCGCCGTGCTGCTGCGGCAGCCGCGAATTTTGCGGCTTTCGCTGGGACCGCGAATTCTGCGCGCCGACACCGCTGGCGTGGCCGCGCTTGCCCTGGTCCAGGCCGCGCTCGGCGACTGGACCGCTGGCGGCGGGTCCGGACAGGTTCCGGCCTTGTGCTAAGACATTTAGCGGACCTGGTGGTGGATCTGGGTCGAAACCCCGCACCGGCCATGCTAAGGGGCTGCGCCAGCTCACGCGGAAGAGCATTCTCCGGCTCGACGGGAAATCCGTTAACCGCAATAAAATGCTCTTTATCAATGACTTGCGCTTATTCTAACCGCAAAATTGGCGCCCGCTTTTGCGGGTTCACATGCTAGAACCCGTTATCGGGGATTTGGACTTCGAGATGACTGTGACCGCCGCCTCTCGCGCGACCGGATCCGCCGCATGGGCGGACGCGCTGCTATTGTCGTTCGCGCAGGCCGGCTACACCCGCGCCGAACCGGCGATATTGCAGCCCGCCGAACCGTTTCTCGACCTCTCGGGCGAGGACATCCGCAAAAGCCTTTATCTGACCACCGACGCCGGCGGCGAGGAACTGTGCCTCCGCCCCGACCTGACCATTCCGGTGGCGCGGGATTATCTCGCCTCCGGCAAGGCCGGGCAGCCCGCCGGGTTCAGCTATCTCGGGCCGGTGTTCCGTTATCGTGGCGGCCGGCCCAGCGAGTTCCTGCAGGCCGGCATCGAATCCTTCGGACGGCCGGATCGCCCGGCGGCGGACGCCGAAATGCTCGCGCTGGCGCTTGAGGCCACGAGTGCGTTCGGCCTGACCGAGGTCGAGATTCGCACCGGCGATGTCGCGTTGTTCACGGCCCTGATCGATGCCCTCGATCTCTATCCGGTATGGCGGCGGCGCCTGATCAAGGATTTCAACCGCAAGATCAGCCTTGAGCAGGATCTCGAGCGGCTGACGCTCGCGACCGGATCGGCCCGCAATGAATATGAGGGTGTGCTCGCCGCACTCGCGGGCTCCGACCGCAAGGCTGCGCTGGCGCTGGTGACCGACCTGATGTCGATCGCCGGTACCACCAATGTCGGCGGGCGCACGGTTGCGGAGATCGCCGACCGCTTCCTCGAACAGTCAACCCTGAAGGGCGGCGCCCTGCCCCGCGACGCGCTCGATCTGATCAAGCGATTCCTCGCGATCTCGGGCGCCCCCCACGATTCGATCGCGCGGTTGCGGGCGCTCGCCGCTGACGCGAAACTCGACATCACCGCCGCCATCGATGCGCTCGAAAGCCGCGTCGGTTTCATGGCCGCGCGCGGCGTCGAAACCGGCGCGATGCGCTTTTCCACCTCATTCGGCCGTGGCCTCGACTATTATACGGGCTTCGAGTTCGAGCTGCATGCCAGGGATAATGGCGTCGAGCCGCTGGTGGCGGGTGGACGCTATGACGGGCTGATGACCCAGCTCGGCTCCAGGACCCCGATCCCCGCGGTCGGATTCTCGGTCTGGATCGAGACCTTGACCCGGCCTGGCGGCAAGGCGGCCAAAGGCCACGCCGGCGGGAGCGCGTCATGACGGCGCCGTTCGTACTCGCGGTTCCCTCAAAGGGCCGTTTGCAGGAAAACGCCGAAGCGTTCTTCGCGCGTGCCGGACTTGCGCTGGCAAAGCCACGCGGCGCCCGCGACTATCGCGGCACCATCAGCGGGCTCGATAATGTCGAGATCGCCTATCTCTCCGCGAGCGAGATCGCCTCGCAGCTGGCGCGCGGCGCCATCCATCTCGGCGTCACCGGCGAGGATCTGCTGCGCGAAAGCATTGCCGACGCCGACAAGCGCGTCCTCCTGATCGACAGTCTCGGCTTTGGCAGCGCCAATGTCGTGGTTGCGGTACCGCAGGCCTGGATCGACGTCCGGACCATGGCCGATCTGGACGACGTCACCACCGGATTCCGCGCGCAGCATAACCGGCGGATGCGGGTGGCGACCAAATACATCAACCTGACCCGGACATTCTTTGCGTCGCACGGCATCGTCGACTACCGCATCGTCGAGAGCGCCGGCGCGACCGAAGGCGCGCCAGCGGTCGGCACCGCGGAAATGATCGTCGATATCACCACGACCGGCGCGACGCTTGCCGCCAACGGCCTCAAGGTGCTCGACGACGGCGTGATCCTGCGCAGCCAGGCCAATCTTGTGGCCTCGCGGGACGCCGACTGGTCGAACGAGGCGCGTGAGGCTGCGCGCGTCATCCTCGATCACATCGCCGCCCGCGCCCGCGCCAGCAAATACCGGGAAGTCCGCACCCGCTTCGCCGGATGCGACGCAGCCCTGCTGGCCGAGGCCCACAACCGCTTCGGCGTGGTGTCCCCGTTCGGCGGGCCGACGTCCTCGGGAATGGTGACGCTGCACTGCCCGCCGGCGCAGCTTTACGCGCTCGGCAGTTTTCTTCGCTCCCACGGCGCGGAAACGGTTTCAGTGGCATCACTCGACTACGTGCTCGACCGTGACAATCCGCTGTTTGCCAGGCTTGAGGCATTCCTGCGGCGGTAGACGAAACGTCGCGGCCTATCCCCGTGGCGACAATTCGGCCCGATTGCCATATGTTGTCTTTCGGAGCGTTTTCGAGCGAAGTGGATACCGGTTCGCGTCAGGAAAACGCGTCAAAACGAGGACTGGGGCCTGATCAATCAGGCTCCGGGAAGGTTGGAACCTGATCGATGGTGCTGGGTACGGACGTCTCGAGCTTGTCTACGACCGCGGCAACGGCCGCGGTGCGGGGCTTATCCGTCGTGGTCCCCCTCTACAACGAGGCGGCCGGGCTTGCGTTTCTGCACCAGCGGCTTTGCCGCCTGGCAACGACGCTCAATGACCGTTATCGCCTGGCTTGCGAGGTCGTCTATGTCGATGACGGCAGCACCGACGCGACGCTCGCCATCGCACGAGGACTTCCCGCCGATACGCTCGATGTTCAAGTGGTGTCGCTGTCGCGCAACTTCGGCAAGGAAGCCGCGCTGATGGCGGGATTGGACCATGCACGGCGTGGCGCCGTGCTGTTCATGGACGGCGATGGTCAACATCCACCCGACCTCGTCGAGAAGCTTGTCGGTCACTGGATCGATGACGGCTACGACGTCGTCTATACGGCGAAGGCGCATCGGGACAACGAACCGTTGCTGCGGCGGCTTGCCGTGCATGGCTTCTACGCGTTGATCAATTGGGGCGCACGGCAGAAAATCCCGGAAGATGCCGGCGACTTTCGCCTGCTGTCGCCGCGCGCGGCGGCGGCCCTGCGGCAGCTTCCCGAACGCAACCGCTTTTTCAAGGGTCTCGCAAGCTGGATCGGCTTCCGCCAGATCCGCGTCGACTATGAACCCGCCGCCCGCGCACACGGGATCACCACGTTCAGCGCCGGCCGGCTGGTCGGGCTTTCGATCGAGGGCCTGACCTCGTTCTCGGTGGCGCCGCTGCGTTTTGCCAGCCTGCTCGGTGTCTTGCTCGCATCCGGCGCATTCCTGTTCGGTCTTTCGATCCTCTGGGAAACCTGGGTCGATGGAAAGTCGGTTCCCGGCTATCCCTCGCTGGTGGTCGGCCTGATGACCATCGGCGGGGTGCAACTCATCATGATCGGCATCGTCGGGGAATATATCGGGAAGATCCTTTCCGAGCTGAAGGCGCGCCCGATCTATTTCGTTGCCGAGCACACCGAGAAACGCAGTGAGGCGCAAACCGATGCCCTTGCCGGCGAAAGGACCGCCGCCGAATGAACGATGCCGCGCCGCCGCGCCGCATTTGGTTGTGCGCCGATGATTACGGCATCAGCCCCGGCGTCAACCGCGCCATTCGCGACCTGATCGAGCGCAGCCGTCTCAATGCCACATCGGTCATGGTGGTCGGCCCGGCAATCGGCCGTGACGAAGTGAGCGCGCTCAAGGCCGCGGCCACGAATAGTCCGCGCTGCGCCATCGGCCTCCATGTCACCCTGACGGCGCCATTTCAGCCGTTGACGATGCACTTCAAGCCGATCGACGGCGGCTTATTCCTGCCATTTCCGAAACTGCTGCGCGCCGGCCTGATGAGAAGGCTCGACCCTGAAGTCATCCGCACGGAGTTGATGGTGCAATTTTCGACCTTCGGCGAATTGTTCGGCCGTGCCCCGGACTTTGTCGACGGCCACCAGCATGCGCAGCTGTTTCCAGGCGTGCGCGACGCCTTCCTGGCGGCGGTGAACGAGAATGCGCCCAACGCCTGGGTTCGCCAGTGCGGCCGCAGTCAACCCCTGGTTCAGCGGCTCGGCACGCCCAAGGCACTGGTTCTTGACGCTTTGAGCGCGCAATTCCGCCGCCGCGCCTCGCGGGCCGATGTCCCGTTCAACCCGGGATTCGAGGGTGCCTACGACTTTTCCCGACAGCCCGATTTCGGGACGCTGATGCAGCAATTCCTCGATGGACTGCCCGAAGCCGGCGTCATCATGTGTCACCCGGGGGTGGTGGATGATATCCTTGTCAGCCTTGATCCGCTGACGGTCCAGCGCGAACGCGAATATGAGTTTCTCGGCGGAGATATGTTCCAGCCATTGCTGGCCACGAACAATATTACCCTGGGCTGAAATTCCGGGGAATGCCCGGCACCTTTTCCGGCGGGCAATCAAGCACATGGGCGTACTCCCGCGCCCGGCATCCGATCGAACGCCGTATTGCCTACATAAATTTAATCCCCGACAGCACTACTTGCGACACAAAAGGCGCCTACATCTGCCCGGCGCTTCGAAGCGAGGGAGAGTTCAATGACGCCGCAGGAACGCCAACTGGTTGACGACCTTTTCGGCCGGCTTTCAAAGATGGAGGGCGCGCCACGCGATCCGGACGCCACTGCCGCGATCGCGCAGGGCCTGCGCGCCGCGCCCAACGCCGTTTACGCGCTGGTGCAAACGGTCCTGGTGCAGGACGAAGCGCTCAAGCGCGCGAACAGCCGTATCCAGGAACTGGAGGCGGCGGCGCGCCGCAACCGGATCACGCCGGCGGATCCTCATTCGATGCGCGATACCATCTTCGGGCAAACAGGCGCCGGCTCGGTGGAATGGCCGAAGTCGGAGCAGGACGAAGCGCTCAAGCGCGCGAACAGCCGCATCCAGGAACTGGAGGCGGCTGGCGCGCCGCAACCGGATCACGCCGGCGGATTCCTCGATTCGATGCGCGATACCATCTTCGGGCAAAACCAGGCGCACGGCTCGGTGCCGAATGTGCGACCGCCCGAAGTCGGCAACCGTCCGGTCTGGAACAGCGGACAGGTCATGCAGCAGGTGCCGTCTCCGGGAGGGTATGATCAAGGACCTTACGGGCAGCCGCCCTATGGGCAGTCATATGGCGCGCCGCAGGCCCCGATGGGCGGTGGCGGCTCATTTCTGGGAACCGCAGCGGCCGCCGCGGCCGGGGTGGTCGGCGGGTCGTTGCTGCTCAACAGCATCCGCTCGATGATGGGGGGAAGCCGTTACGGCTTCGGCGATAGCGGAGCAACGGCGGAGAAAGCCACCGGCCAAAGTCCGTGGACGGATCAGTCCGGCAGCAGTCTCGCACGCGAAGCCGGGATCAGCGACATCGGCACATCCGCCGATCGCGCCGATGACAGTTCGCGCGCAGGATTTCTTGACACCGCCTCTAGCGACGATGGTGACGACGAGGATCTTGACTCGGATGACTTCGGCGGTGACGGAGACAGCGACGTCGCCTGACCGTATCGCGCTGGCACAATGGACAACGGCCGCCCGAAACGGACGGCCGTTTTTTATTTTCCTCCAGGCTGTCGATCAGATGACGACAACCCTGGTGCCGACACTGACGCGACCATAGAGGTCGATCACATCCTCGTTGCGCATCCGGATGCAGCCCGACGATACATTGGTACCGATCGTCCAGGGCTCGTTGGAACCGTGAATGCGATAGAGCGACGAGCCCAGATACATCGCGCGGGCGCCGAGCGGATTTTGCGGACCGCCTTCCATGTGCCGCGGCAAGTCGGGCCGCCGCACCAGCATTTCCGGAGGCGGCGTCCAATCCGGCCATTCCTTCTTGGCGGAAATCTGCTTGATGCCCGACCAGGTGAACCCGGGACGACCAACGCCGATGCCGTAACGCATCGCCTTGCCGTTGCCCTGCACCAGGTACAGGAACTTGTTGGGCGTATCGACGATGACCGTCCCGGCGCTCTCTTTGCCGGAATAGTCGACGAGTTGCTTCTCGTATTTCGGGTCGAACGCGGGATGCGCGGGTTCGCCCATGTCCTGCCGGCGCACGGCTTGCTGCGGCTCCATTGGCGGCAACAGCAGGCGCTGCGACTGGTATGACGGCTGCTGCTGATAGCGATCGCCCTGGTTCTGTCCGTCACCGAACAGGAATTCGATGAAGCCGCCACCCATGTTGGAGCGTTCGGCCGAGGCCGTTCGCATCGGCGCGACAGGCCGGGCGGATTGATCGGCATAGATCACGGCGGGTTCGGAGACAAACTCGGCCTCGTTCGCCATGGCATGATGAGTGGAGTTGACAAAAGACGCGCCGGCAAGGAGCGCCAGATATATTCTCTTGGACATCGACGTACTCGTACTGTTTTCGTCGTGGGTGCGCCGGAGCGGCGCCTTTGCGTGCCGCCAGCTAAGATCAGAACCACATCGGTTTGGTAAACGGAAACGGGGTTTCGATTCACCACGTCGCCAAACGCGCGCGGTTTTGGCTCGCAGCGTTTATTTTCGGTGAACGCAGGCAGCGCATGGTTAATCGCTGGTATGCGCACTCGGCATACTCCTGGCGGGCGCGTTCCCGGCGTGAACTTCATGTTAAATCGGGTCTGCTTTAACCGCAGCGGAATGAAGTTCAAGGACAAATCTCATGCCGATTCATCGCAGACGTTTTCGTATCGAAGAAGTAATTGGTGGCGACATGCCGATGCTGCCGGACGTTGACGGCGAGGTTGGCCCTCTGCATCACGAGATCATGAACGAGTTGCGTGCCATTCGGGCCCAGATGGCCGCCCCCGGCCATGGCGTGGCAACCACGGCAATCGGCGAGTCAGTCACGAACGAGGTCGCCGAGACCCTTGCCCTGCTTGAAACCTACCGTGCCCAGATCGAGCAATGCGAAAAACTCAAGGTCGAGCTCGACCTCATCCATGATGCCATCACCCGCACCAAGCGCGAAATCGCGGTGCTGCACGGCAACAGTTTCAACGGCGAGGAAATGGCCAAGGTGAACGGCGAACTCGGCGCCGTGGTCGGCGGCACCGAAGAAGCCACGCAGCAAATCCTTGAAGCGGCCGAAGCGATCGATAACGCCGCGACCGCGCTAAGCAGCGTAACCTCGCCCGATCAGCAAAAGCGGCTCAGTGAAGAAATCCAGGAGCGCGTCGTTTCCATCTTCGAGGCCTGCAATTTCCAGGACCTGACTGGTCAGCGCATCAAAAAAGTGATGACCACGATGAAGTTCATCGAAAATCACATCACCATCATGATGGATATCTGGGGTGGCGTCGACGCCATCAAGGCACACGCGCCCCCGATCGTCGACACCCGCGAGGGCGACGCCAAGCTCCTGAACGGTCCGAAGACCGAAGGCGACGTCGGTCACGCCTCGCAGGACGATATCGACGCGCTGTTCGACTGACGACGGCAATTTCCCGCCAGAAGACCAGGACGCCGGCGCATGGCCGGCGTTTTTCATTGAGACCGTCATTTTCGGGCGATGCAAAGTATCGATCCACGATGTACCGTTGCGCATCGTGGAATTTCGATATTCCCCGTTGTGCAATTACGCATCTGAGGTCTGGTGCTTGGCACCATCCTGAAGAATGGAATTCAGGGGTTCAGGCGCGCGGCGCGCAGCGGACGTAGACCATATTGCCGTAGCGGGTCGCCGCATCCTTGTCGGTGAAGCGGGTGATCAGCACACGCCCGTCGAAGGAAACGATCTCACGGTCCTGTTCGCCCCCGGCCGGCCCGGCAGGGCCAATATAATTCTTGCCGCTGGGGCTGCCCTTGAGGCGCAATTCCTGCGGCGTCGCCTGATCGGCCAGATGCATGATTACGCCGCCGTTGGCACCCGCCCCGATGACGTAAGGTTGCTTGCACTGCGCCCGCGCCGCGGCTTCTGTGCGCGCGCGGTCGTTGGGATTCTGGAACGACGCAAGACCCCACTTCCCGACGATCTCGTCGGCACGGATCGTCGCCGGCATTTCGGGCACCGGGGCGGGCTCCGGCGCCGGCGAAGGCGACGAGGAAAAGGACGGCAGGCTCACGCTCGAGCAGGCGCCCAAAAATATCGCCAGCGCCGAGGCGATCCCCAGATTGGCAACCGCCCGCGCGCTAGATGAACCGACCATATTCTCTCCCAAGCAAAATCCGCGGCCGCGCCGCCCCGCAGCCAAGCGCAAAAATCCCGCCGGAGCAATGACGTCCAGCAAATTACGCCGACGCTCCGATCCCGCTTCCTTAAGCATCCTATATCCGCCTCACCAAGGCCTTAACCCCGTTTGCTTGACAGGATCGGCGTCACGCCATATCCCCGGGGCCACATTTGGCACTCTGAGAGTACGATTGCCAAGGATTCAAGCTATTCTGCCCTCGGCGGTGCCGAATACGCCCGTATTCCCATCCACTTTCGATGGCAAACCAGCCCGGAAAACCAAGTCTCCAAAGGGAACTATCATGGCTAAAACCAAATTTCGTCCACTGCATGACCGTGTCGTGGTCAAACGTATCGACGCCGAGGAAAAGACCAAGGGCGGCATCATCATTCCCGACAGCGCCAAGGAAAAGCCTTCGCAGGGCGAAATCACGGCAGTCGGTCCCGGCGGCCGTGACGAATCCGGCAAGCTGATCCCGATCGACCTCAAGGTTGGCGATCGCGTGCTGTTCGGCAAATGGTCGGGCACCGAGGTCAAGCTCGACGGCGAGGAACTCCTGATCATGAAGGAGAGCGATATCATGGGCGTGCTCGCCTGAGATAGGCCGAAAAGAGGCGCAAGCTCCCCTCGTCATGCCCGGACCTGGTCTGACCTGGTCCGGGCATCTATCACCCCCCTTCGAAAATCGACGGATTGCCGGGTCTGCCGCGAAGACACGCTTCGCGCTTCGCCGGGCACGCGCAGACGACATCGACACATCAAATCCATCAGGAGTGAATTCAAATGGCTGCCAAGGACGTCAAGTTTTCCGGAGACGCGCGCGACCGCATGTTGCGCGGCGTCGATATTCTCGCCAATGCGGTCAAGGTGACGCTCGGCCCCAAGGGCCGCAATGTCGTCATCGAAAAGAGCTTCGGCGCACCGCGCATCACCAAGGACGGCGTCACCGTCGCCAAGGAAATCGAACTTGATGACAAGTTCGAGAATATGGGCGCACAGATGCTGCGCGAAGTCGCCTCCAAGACCAACGACACAGCCGGCGACGGCACCACCACCGCGACCGTGCTTGCCCAGGCGATCGTGCGGGAAGGCGCCAAATCGGTTGCCGCCGGCATGAATCCGATGGACCTGAAGCGCGGCATCGAAGTTGCCGTGGCGGCGGTAGTCAAGGATCTCGAGAAGCGCGCCAAGCCCGTCGCCTCGTCCTCCGAAGTGGCCCAGGTCGGCACCATCTCGTCGAACGGCGATGCCGCGATCGGCAAGATGATCGCTCAGGCGATGCAGAAGGTCGGCAATGAAGGCGTCATCACCGTCGAGGAGAACAAGTCGCTCGAAACCGAGGTCGACATCGTCGAAGGCATGAAATTCGACCGCGGCTATCTGTCGCCCTATTTCATCACCAACGCCGAGAAGATGACGGCCGAGCTCGAAGACGTCTACGTGCTGCTGCACGAGAAGAAGCTATCCGGCCTGCAGGCGATGCTGCCGGTGCTGGAGGCCGTGGTGCAGTCGGGCAAGCCGCTCCTGATCATCGCCGAAGACGTCGAGGGCGAGGCGCTGGCCACGCTGGTCGTCAACCGTCTGCGCGGGGGCTTGAAGGTCGCCGCCGTCAAGGCACCCGGCTTCGGCGATCGCCGCAAGGCGATGCTGGAAGACATCGCGATCCTGACCGGTGGCCAGCTGATCTCCGATGAGCTCGGCATGAAACTGGAAAGCGTCACGGTCAACATGCTCGGCCGCGCCCGCAAGGTCGTGATCGACAAGGAGAACACCACGATCGTCCACGGCGCCGGCAAGAAAAAGGACATCGAGGCCCGTGTCGGCCAGATCAAGGCGCAGATCGAGGAGACCACCTCGGACTACGACCGCGAGAAGCTGCAGGAGCGGCTCGCCAAGCTCGCGGGCGGCGTCGCGGTGATCCGCGTCGGCGGCGCCACCGAGGTCGAGGTGAAGGAGAAGAAGGATCGCGTCGAGGACGCGCTTAACGCCACCCGCGCGGCGGTGCAGGAAGGCATCGTGCCGGGCGGCGGCGTGGCGCTGTTGCGCGCCAAGAAGGCCGTCGGCCGCATCCACAACGAAAACTCCGACGTCCAGGCGGGCATCAATATCGTGCTCAAGGCGCTGGAAGCCCCGATCCGGCAGATCGCGGAAAACGCCGGTGTCGAAGGTTCGATCGTCGTCGGCAAGATCCTGGAGGACAAGTCGGAGACCTTCGGTTTCGACGCGCAGACCGAAGAGTATGTCGACATGGTCGCCAAGGGCATCATCGACCCCGCCAAGGTGGTGCGCACCGCGCTGCAGGATGCTGCCTCGGTGGCCGCCCTTCTGGTCACGACCGAAGCCATGGTCGCCGAACTGCCGAAGGAGCCGGCGGCGCCGATGCCCGGCGGCGGTGGCGGCATGGGTGGCATGGGCGGAATGGGCGGCTTCTAGGCCATCCCGTCAGCTGCGCGATTAATCGACGAAGGCCGCCTCCGGGCGGCCTTCTTTTTTGGCGATTTGTGTCGGTCTTTTGCCAGGAAGGATCAGGTTCCGATTCAATCGCAACCGATATGGCTCTACCGTGACGCTTGATTCTTTCTATCATTCCCCGGGGAACTGCACATGCGCGCCCTTCTGCTCTGCCTGGTCGGGCTGATGACGGCCTCGACCGGTCTCGCCTACGGCCAGATGAAGCTCTCGCCGAAAGCCGCGCCTGGCATGAATGAGACCCGGTATTTCACCGCCATCGATGGATTGATGGACGGCAACGCCGACGTCATCCTCAAGGAAACCCGGCAGGGCAGAACCGTCACCGCGGCGGTGCTCGACGTCTGTTATCCCGCGACGAAAGGCTCCGATCGCAAGGATCGCTTTGTCGTCAACCTCGCCGTGAACGGCCAGGCGCTGACCGGCACCACGCAGAGCATCGGCGGAAAATTGCCGGTTACGGTAAAGCTCGTGCGCAAGCCGACCGGTGACAGCTTCGAGTTCAAGGGCCAGATCAGCATCGGTCAGGCTGTGACAGACGTGAACTCAAGCGACAATTCAGACATCAGCGAGAAGGAATTCCAGGACAATCAGACCACCGATGACGGCATCACCGCAACGCCGAAGGATTTTACCGAGGTGTCTCCGGAATCGATCGGCGTAAAAGTAAAGCTGGATGCCGCCTCGGATTTCCTGAAAGGTTTGAAAGGACAGAATGTCGAAGTCTCCTTAAGCAGCCTCGCGATCACCTGTGATGCGCTGCGCGCCGGCGAACAGACGATCAACCTCAGCGCCGACCCCGACCGCGCCGCCGGGTTGATCGCAAAATTCAAGTCGATGCCGGGCGTGGTCGCCGCCGGCTGGACCGCCGGCCTCGTCGAGATGGAGCGCACCATCCGCTTTTCGGCGGCCGACTGGCGCGAGGGCGATCGGCTCAACAAGGACAAGCTCGCGGCGGCGATCTCCAATGTCCTTGCCGGAACGCTTTCGGCGAAATCGTCGGCGGCGGCATGGAGCACCAGCGCCGGGAAGCTGAAATTGACGTTCAAGCGGCCGAGCGAGCTATTCCCAACGCTCGATCTCACCGAGACCATCGAGGTGACGGCCCTGGTGGCGCCGGAAAAACCCGGCGCATCCGATCGGTTGATGCTGTGGATCAGCAGTCCCGCTGTCTCGACAACGGACGAGGCCGCGGGCCCAAAACTCGATCTGACCAACGATTCCAACGGCGACGAGGAAGGCGATCAAAAGGACGATAACGGTTCCGTCGATGCGCTGGCCAGGGAATTCAAGGGACAACGCTGGGACGCGGACAAGTCAGTCTGGAAATAGCTGACTTGCTTGCATCCTGCCTTTTGGGGAATGCGCGATTGAGAACACAGGCCTGCCACCGTCGCTGTCCGGCAGGTCACGGTTGGCGTCAAGAAACCGTGTCGGCGACAAGCAAGTTCAGTTGGTATTGATTCGGAATCGCAGCGGCCTGGTTCCGATAAACGACACCAGATCGCCGCGCCGCTTCCAGGTCGCGGCCTCGCTTAGCGCCGCCACCAGTTCATCGTCAGCCTGCGCTCGCGCTGGCGGACAGTCGCGACCCTGCAACCGGCCGGGTACAAAAATCACGGTATCGCCCGCGACCGAAAACTGGCCGTTGCCAGACTTGCACCACAAATCGAGTTTCGCCTCGCCATTGTCGCCGATCTCGAGCGTCGGAATCCGCTTCGATCCGCCTTGAGGTGCCGCGTCCAGCGTCATCTCGAACCCGAACGGAAACCCGTCGTCGGCGCAAGCCGGATCAGCCGCAAAGACCGCCACCGTCAGCGCCGCGGCAGCAGCCGCGGCATGCCTCAAAAAACCTGTCGTTGAAAACATGCAGTTCCTCGAACCGTCCGGACACTCCCGGCCGGGCGTCGTTGTAATGGGCAAGCCTGACATTGGCCAGATTGGCGACCACGAAATTATCGCTTCGCAAAAAAATCCCCGCGTCCACGGACGCGGGGATTTTGACCGATATGGTCGAGGCTGGAGTCTACTTCAACACCATGGCGGTGAACGGATAGACGTAGGCCTGCAGCATCACAAAGAGGCCGACCAGACACGCCAGCGCGATCGAGTGTTTGAACACGAAGCGCAGGATCGTGCCTTCATGTCCGTACCAGTTGGTGGCGGTGGAGGCGACGACAATCGATTGCGCGTCGATCATCTTGCCCATGACGCCACCGGAGGAGTTCGCCGCAGCCATCAGGACCGACGACAGGCCTAGCTGCTCCGAGGTGATTTTCTGCAGATTGCCGAACAGGATGTTCGAGGCGGTATCCGATCCAGTCAGCGCCACGCCCAACCAGCCGAGCAGCGTTCCGAAGAAGGGATACAGCACACCCGTCGCTGCAAACGCGAGACCCAGCGTCGCATCGACGCCGGAAAGGCGCGTCAGCGTACCGATCGCCAGCATCGCCGAGATCGTGATCAGCGAAATCGCGCACAGTTTGATGGTGCGGCCGTATTCCGCGATCATCTTCGCCGGCGAAAAGCCCGCCAGGAAGCCGCAGATGATCGCCGCGATCAGCATGCCCGTTCCGGTGAACGACAGGTAGGTGAAGCCGAATACCGCACCCTCCGGCGTGGGCTTCGCCGCCACCGGCGGCACCTTGTTGATCAAGTTGTGGAGTTCGGGAACCGGGTAATTCCAGATGAAGATCGAGTTTGCCCAGGTCTTGAACCAGCCGCTGCCCCAGACCAGCATCACGATGCAGACGACGATCCACGGCAGCAGCGAACTCCAGAGCTGCGCCCGGGTCAGCGGGGTTTTGTCCATCGGATTCGTGGGCGCCATCGTTGCGGCGGATTCGTCATTGCCGCGCAGCGCCGGTGAAAGCCAAAGCTGCTTCGGTTGCCAGACTTTCAGGAACAAGATGAGGCAGCCCATCGAAATCAGCGACGCACCGATATCGACGATCCAGGGATTGATATAGTTCGAGATCACGAACTGCGGGACGGCGAACGTGACCCCGGTGACCAGGATGGCCGGCCAGACGTCCTTCATGCCCTTCCAGCCGGCGAACGCCCATATCACCCAGAACGGTACGATCAGTGAGAAGATCGGCAACTGCCGTCCCACCATCGCGCCGAGAATATAGGGATCGAGACCGGTCACCGAAGCGAGCCCCTGAATTGGCGTGCCGAGCGCGCCATAGGCCACCGGCGCGGTATTGGCGATCAACGACAGGCCGGATGCGGCGAGCGGAGAAAAACCAAGACCGATCAGGACCGAGCCCGTGATCGCGACCGGCGTACCAAATCCCGAAGCGCCCTCAAAGAACGCGCCGAAAGAGAACGCGATCAGCAGCAATTGCAGGCGACGGTCTTCGGTAACGCCGCCGACCGCGCGTTTCAATAACTCGAATTGGCCCGTGGCGACCGTGAGCTGGTAGAGGAAGATAACATTCAGCACGATCCAGCCGATCGGGAAGAACCCGGCCACCACGCCGAGCAGCGACGCGCGGATCGACATATTCGCCGGCATGGTGAAGACGAAGATCGCGATCAGGTTGGTCAGGATCACCGCAATGATGGCGGCGATATGCGCCTTGACCTTGCCGCTTGCGATCAAAACCAGCAGCGTGACGACGGGCACCGCCGCGGCGATCGTCGACAGCACAGCGTTACCAAAAGGATTATAGACCTGATTCCACATTGTGATTCCTCCCCACGCGCTTATTCGGCGTTCCGACCCGCGTGAACGGTCGGTGCGCGCTGCGCGAAAACCAAGGGGCTTTTAGCAGAGCGCGCAATCGGAGGCGAGTTGGCCGTGCCAACCCGCTCACAAACACGCGAAGCTTGAAGGCCCCCTGCCCCTCGCCGTTATCGCCATGCTAGAGTTGACTCCGAGGCCGGGACAAGCGAACGCAGACCGCAACGGTTACGACTTTAGTCTAGCATCCCCGATTTTTCCACGTTTCAGGCCGTTTTGGCCGTTTCCCGGAGACCGCGATCTGTGAACAACCTCCGCCTGACGCCCGCTACCGTATGGCGGATCGCTGTTCCCTATTTCCGGTCGGAAGACAAGTTGGCGGGCCGGCTGCTGCTGGCGTCGGTCATCGCAATCGAACTGACGGTGGTCGGGATCAATGTTCTCCTGAACCAGTGGAACAACCGCTTCTACAATGCGCTGCAGGAGAAGAACTGGGACGGCTTCGTCTGGGAAATCGGCATCTTTTGCATCCTGGCGGCATGTTTCATCGCGCTTTCCGTCTACCAGCTCTATCTCAACCAGTGGCTCCAGATCCGCTGGCGGCGCTGGCTGACCACCCGCTATCTGGGCGAATGGTTGCAGGACGCCAACCACTACCGCATGCAGCTTCAGGGCGACGCCGCCGACAACCCGGACCAGCGCATCACCGACGATGTCAAATTGTTTGTCGATCAAACGCTGAGCATCACCGTCGGCTTTTTGAGCGCGGTGGTAACGCTGGTGTCCTTTGTGGTCATCCTGTGGGGCCTGTCGGCGGAATCCCCTTTGCATGTTTTCGGCCGCGAGTTCGCAATCCCGGGCTATCTCGTGTGGGGTGCGCTGATCTATGCCGTGTTCGGAACCACACTGACTCACTGGATCGGCTCGCCGCTGGTCGGCCTTAATTTTCTGCAGCAGCGCTTCGAGGCTGACTTCCGCTTCAACCTCGTGCGGGTACGCGAGAATTCCGAGCAGATCGCGCTGTTGCGAGGCGAGAGCATCGAACAGCAACGGCTTTCGGAGCGCTTCGGTCGCGTCATCCAGAACTGGTACGAAATCATGAGCCGGACCAAGCGGCTCACGGCGTTTACGTCGAGCTACGCGCAGGCCGCGGTGGTTTTCCCCTACGTCCTGGTGGCCCCGGCCTATTTTGCGGACAAGATCCAGCTCGGCGGCATGATGCAGACCGCGTCCGCGTTCGACAGCGTGCAGAAATCACTTTCATTTTTCGTTTCGATCTATCGCGCGCTGGCGGAATGGCGGGCGGTGATCGCGCGTCTCGACGGTTTCGAGGAGGCGATCGCCAGCGCCGCGGCGCTGCCGACCGGCGCCGGTTCGATCGACGTCGTGCCTTCCACGGGCAGCGAGAAAGTCGAACTGCGGCAGCTTCTGGTCCGGTTGCCCAACGGAACGCCACAGGTCGCGGCGGACGGATTCAGCATTCACAGCAACGAGCGCACCCTGGTTACCGGTCCGTCCGGCGCCGGCAAATCGACGCTTTTCCGCGCCGTCGCCGGCATCTGGCCGTTCGGAACCGGCGCGATCGCGATTCCGCCCAAGGCCACGCTGATGATGTTGCCCCAGCGGCCGTATTTTCCGGTTGGTTCGCTGAAGGCTGCGATCGTCTATCCCGCGGAAGCCACCGCATTCAGTACGGAGCTCGTGGGGGATGCCCTCGCCTCTGTGGGCCTGCCTCAGCTCGTATCGCGTTTGGAGGAGGAAGCGCACTGGAACCGAATGCTCTCGCTTGGCGAACAACAGCGGCTTGGGCTCGCACGCGCGCTTCTGCACGCGCCGCAGTTTCTGTTCCTCGACGAAGCGACCGCGTCGCTCGATGAGCCTTCCGAAGCGGCGCTCTATCGTCTCCTCGCCGAGAAATTGCCGGCAACGACATTGGTCTCGATCGGCCATCGGAGCACGCTTCAGGCCTTCCACGAGCGCAATGTCGTGCTGGCCCGTGACGGCGATCGGTTTACGTTGCAGGATCAGGGCAAAGCCGGCAAGCCGGGCTGACGGTGCGCCGCGCCAGGCGTTCGGCACGCTTTCCTCACGCGTGCGGGTACCCACACCGGAATGAAGTTCGAGGGCATGCCTCGCTCGAAAACGCTGCAGCCAGCGGTGGCCACGGCCGGCGCAGAATCCGGCAGCTTGATTCCCGGCGGCGGATAGACCGTGCTGGAGACATCAATTCAAGCACAGCCCATCCCAGCGTGGCAGCGGGCACGCTGGCTTGCGGTTCGGCCTGCGCAACAGCAGATTCGGACCAGGGTGGCCGCAGCGGCTAGAGCTGCGGCCTTTCCATGCAACCGGGATCAGCCGCAAGTGCCGTTCTAATTGTCGTCGTCGCCGGCGGACAACGGGATCGACGAATGCCCCCATGACGGCGCGGAAGTTGAAGGAGTGTGACTCGGGGCCGCAGCACTGGGCGTGGCCCAACTCGGTGCCGAGGGCGCGGTCGCCGGCTCTGCCGCGGGCGGCGCGGCGGGTTTGGGCGCAGCCGTCTTTGCCGGAGCGGCCTTTTTCGCCGGGCGCTTCATGACCGATTTTTTGGCCGACTTCTTCGCAGTTTTCTTGGCAGATTTCTTGGCAGATTTTTTCGGCGCCGCCGCCTTGGACTTCTTGGCCGATTTCTTCGCCGCCTTCTTGGCCGACTTCTTGGCCTTCTTCACCGACTTCTTGGCGGATTTCCTTGCAGATTTCTTCGCGGATTTCTTCTTCGCCGTCAGAACCTTCTTCTTGTTCTTGCTCTTCTTGCCAGCCTTCTTCTTTTTGCCTTTAGCCATCGTGATCCTCCTGTTGCCGCCGATCAATGTCTATCGAGCGTTTCAAGTCGTCCGCCTCAAGCATAAGGCCCATCGATCAGTTCAATCCTGGCCGGGGACCGCCTGTCGCCCAATCGAGAAGCTCAATCGTGTGCACTACGGGAACTGACGTGCCGCCGGCAATCTGCACCATGCAGCCAATATTGCCTGCAGCAATCATGTCCGGCTTGACCATCGCAATATTGGCGACCTTTCGGTCGCGCAACTTGTTCGCAATGTCAGGCTGGAGAATGTTGTAGGTCCCAGCCGAACCGCAACACAAATGGCTCTCGGGTACATCTTTCACCACGAATCCGTTCTTGGAAAGCAATTCTTTCGGAGCTTGCGTGATTTTCTGTCCGTGCTGGAGCGAACAAGCCGCGTGATAGGCCACGACGATATCGCCGAGTTGCTGCGGCGGCTGCAGATCGAGGCCGCTTACGTATTCGGTGATGTCCTTGGCCAGCGCCGAAACCTTGGCGGCGGCAGCGGCAAGATCCCGGTCCTCGCGCAGCATGAAGCCGTAATCCTTGATCACGGTTCCGCAGCCTGACGTCGTCACCAGGATGGCGTCGAGCCCACCTCGCCCGGCTTCCGCGAGCCAGGCGGCGATATTGGCGCGGGCGAGCGCGAGCGCGGCGGCGTCGCGGCCGAGATGATGGGTCAGCGCGCCGCAACATTGCTCGTCCTTGACCAGGACGACCTCGATGCCGTGACGAGTCAGCAGGTTGATCGCGGCCTGGTTGATGCGCGGCGCCAGAACCTGTTGGGCGCAGCCCTGCAGCAAGGCGACACGTCCGCGCCTTTCGCCCTGGGCCGGAAAGACGCTGCCGCCGGCGGGTCCCGGCGCCGGCAGGCTGCTCGGCGACAGCCGCAGCATCGCCTTGATTCGCCCCAGCAAAGTCGGCGATGCCGGGGCCGCCCTGGGTGTCGGCAGCAAGGCGATCAGCGGTCTGCCAAGCCGCGCCAGGACCATGCTTGCGCGAAACAGAGCGGGCCGCGGCAGCACCAGAGCGAGCGCCGCGCGCAACAGCCGCTCGGCCAGCGGCCTTGTGTAGTCCCTTTCGATCCTCACCCGCGCCTGGTCGACCAGGTGCATGTAGTTCACGCCGGATGGACAGGTGGTCATGCAGGCGAGACAGGAGAGACAGCGATCGATGTGCTTGACCACTTCCCTGGTTGGCGGCCGGTCCTTTTCCAGCATCTCCTTGATGAGATAGATCCTGCCGCGCGGGCTATCGAGCTCATCGCCGAGCAGCACATAGGTCGGGCAGGTCGCCGTACAGAAACCGCAATGTACGCAGGCACGTAAAATCTTGTCCGCTTCGGCGATATTCGGATCGGCGAGCTGAGTAAGGCTGAATTCGGTCTTCATGCCGCGGATCCCCGTGTCATCCGGCCGCGATTGAGGATGCTTTTCGGATCGAAGCCTAAGCGAACGCGCTCGTTCAAGGCCGCAACACCGCTTCGCGGCGGGTGAAACACGTCGACATTGCGCCGTACCTCATCGGAGGCGCGCAGCAGCATGGCATGGCCGCCGGCGGCTTCGACCCGCGGACGCACCAATGCCGCCTGGGCGTCTGGCTTGGGAGGCAGCGCCGCCCAGATCAGGCCGCCGCCCCAGTCGTAGATCACGTCGCCGCCGGTATCGCGCGCCAGTTGCTCTCCAAGCGCCCCGCCGGAAGCCGGCGGACAGACGATCCGCCACACCTGCCACGCTCCGAGCGCGCCCCTGGCCGCGAACGGTTCAACGTCGCGAACGGAGCTCCAGACCGCTGCCGAGGCCGCGTCCTCCAGAATTTCGGCCGTCCCAAACGGCGAGAGCATCCTGGCGAGCGCGGCCGCGCGGTGGGCGGCGGACGCCGTGATTCCCTCCAGCCGCAATAGCGTGGCCGCCTGGCGCGGCGATCCGACATCGCCCAGACCGCCCAGCGAACCTCGAAGCGCCGAATTCGGAACGTGGGCCGCGCCGGACACATCGAACGGCGAGCCCAGCGCCGCCGTCATCGCCCTGTTGGCCGTCACGTCATCCAGCCCGCGCAGCACCAGCGTCCGCTCGCTCTCGGGCCTTGGCATGACCTTCAGCGTCACCTCGGTCATGACCGCGAGCGTGCCCCACGACCCCGCCAGCAGCTTGCAAAGATCATAGCCGGTGACGTTCTTCACGACCCGGCCGCCGGCCTTGAAGCTGTCGCCGAAGCCGGACACCGCGTGTGCGCCGAGCAGATGATCGCGGGCACCACCGGCCTGGACGCGGCGCGGCCCGGCAAGGCCGGCGCCGATCATGCCGGCGATGGTTCCCGCGGCCGGCGTCCCCAGCAACAGCGCGGTATCGACCGGCTCGAATGCAAACTGCTGGTTCTTGGAATCGATCAGCGATTTGACGTCGGCAAGCGGCGCGCCCGCCTGCACGGTGATGATGAGCTCGTTTGGCTCATAGGATGAGACGGCATTGAGCGCCGAAAGGTCGAGCAGCGCGTTGGTCGCCATCGGCTGGCCAATCAGCCGCTTGGAGCCATGACCGATGATTTCCAGCGGCTGCTCGCTCGCGATCGCCGCGCGCACCGCCTGTTCGACATCCTTGGCGTCACGTACTTTCAATGTGTCCACGATCGCCTACTCAAAACCTCGGAATATCGGGGAAGGCAAGCTTGCCGCCATGAACGTGCATGCGGCCAAGTTCGGCGCAGCGGTGCAGGGTCGGAAACACCTTGCCGGGGTTGAGCAACCCTTGCGCGTCGAACGCGCATTTCAGCCGTTGCTGCTGATTGAGATCGATCTCGCTGAACATCTCCGGCATCAGGTCGCGCTTTTCGATGCCGACGCCATGTTCGCCGGTCAGCACGCCGCCGAGTTCCACGCAGGCCCGCAGGATATCGGCGCCGAAGGCCTCCGCCCGCTCCATCTCGCCGGGCTGGTTGGCATCGTAGAGGATCAGCGGATGCAGATTGCCGTCGCCGGCATGAAACACGTTGGCGACACGCAGATCGTATTTTTTCGACAGGTCGCGGATTCGCGCCAGCGCCTCCGGCAGCGCGCCGCGCGGGATGGTGCCGTCCATGCACAGATAATCCGGCGAGATCCGCCCGACCGCCGGAAATGCCGCCTTGCGGCCGGCCCAGAACAGATTTCGCTCGGCTTCCGAGTTGGAGATTTGGCACGTGGTCGAGCCGCAACCTTGCGCGATCGCCTCCACCCGCTTGATCAGTTCATCGACCTCGACGCCCGGCCCGTCGAGCTCGATGATCAGGAGCGCCTCGACGTCGAGCGGATAACCGGCATGGACGAAGGCCTCGGCGGCGTGGATCGCGGGCTTGTCCATCATTTCCATGCCGCCGGGAATGATGCCGGCGCCGATAATCCGCGCCACGCATTCGCCGGCCGCCTCGACCTCGGCAAAGCCGACCATCAGGGCACGGGCGGTTTCCGGCTTCTGCAGGATCCGCACCGTGATCTCGGTAATGACGCCGAGCAGGCCTTCGGAACCGGTGATGATCCCCATCAGGTCATAGCCGCCGGCCTCGGCGGACTTGCCGCCGACCCTGACGATCTCGCCGGTGATCAGCACGATCTCGCACCCCAGCACATTGTTGGTGGTCATGCCGTATTTCAGGCAATGCACGCCGCCGGAATTCTCCGCGACATTGCCGCCGATCGAACAGGCGATCTGCGACGATGGATCGGGCGCATAATAGAACCCCGCATGGGCGACCGCCTGGCTGATGGCGAGATTGGTCACCCCGGGCTCGGTCACGACCACGCGGTTGTCGAAATCGATCTCGCGGATGCGCTTGAACTTGCCCAGGCCCAGCAGCACGCCATCGGCCAGCGGCAGCGCGCCGCCGGACAGCGAGGTGCCGGAGCCGCGCGGCACCACCTTGATGCCCTGCTCGAAGCAATATTTCAGAACCTGCGACACCTGCTCCGTGGTGTCCGGGAGCACCACCACCATCGGCGGCTGCCGATAGGCCATCAGGCCATCGGACTCGTAGGGGAGCATTTCGGCGGCACTGTCGATCACGCCCTCGCCCGGCACGATGGCGCGCAGCGCTTCGACGATGGCGTCGCGGCGGCCCAAAACCGCCTGATCCGGCGCGGGCATCATGATGGTCATGTGAATTCCTCCTGCCCTGGCCAGGGAAGTCCGCGACTTTGCCGATTTATCATGAAGAATCAAGCACGTCTGGACCACTTTGGGTAGACCACAAGGAGACAGACGGGCCGGCAATATCCGAAAGGCTTAGTCGGGATGGAGGAAACCCGAAACCCATTTCGTGGCTTGTCCATCATGCGCGGCCTATGCGACAAACAGCCGTGGAACCACCTCAAAGCAACAAAGAGCGGATAATGAAAAAATTGACACTGAGCGCGCTGGTCATCATCGCATCGTCGGCGGCCGTACCAGCACTGGCGCAGGACGCCGCGGCCGGCAAGACCTCGTTCAACAAGTGCCTGGCCTGTCATGCGATCGGGGAAGGCGCCAAGAACAAGGTCGGACCGGAGCTCAACGGGCTCGACGGCCGCAAGTCCGGCACCGCAGCGGATTACAATTACTCCGACGCCAACAAGAATTCCGGCATCACCTGGAACGAGGCTCAGTTCAAGGAATACATCAAGGACCCGAAGGCCAAGGTTCCCGGGACCAAGATGGCGTTCGCCGGCATCAAGAACGAGAAGGAGATCAACGATCTCTGGGCGTTCGTCTCGCAATACGACAAGGACGGAAAAACCAAGTAAAGACAGCTCCAAACAGGTACGGGATGGGGCCTGACGATCGGCCCCTCCTGACCCGAGCTGTATGCTTGCCGACTACTTCGCCGCCGCGGCCGTTCCGGGCGCGGTTTGGCCGGACATGGCGTCGATCTCGCGCATCACCAGGTCGGGCGCCGCGTTCTGCACCATGTGACCGACGCCCGGCAGCACAATCAGTTTTGCGTCAGGCACGGCTGCGGCGAACGGGCGCGAATGGATACTCGTCGACACGGTCTTGTCGACGTCACCGGAAATAACCACCGTCGGCACCTTGATCGCTGCATAGTGCGGCGCCTGCTCCCTGACCGCGGCCTTCAGCGTTACGAGATCGCGGACATTGGCAAGGAACTCGCGCGGACGCAGCAAAAGCGGCGTCGCGGTATCGCCGATGAAATTTTCCGGCATGGTCTGCGGCAAAAACACATTGCGTGCTCCGGGCCCGACCAGGAAGTAGCCAAGCGGCAGCGTGATCGTATAGGCGAGCAAACGACCGATCACAGGCGTGGCGACGACCTCGTTATACCAGCCGACGCCGCCGGGCCACGGGTAGGCTACCGGCGCCAGCATCACCAGACCCGCGACACGATGCGGGTAATCCAGTGCCATCCGCGCCCCGAGCGCGCCGGCCCATGAATGCACCACCAGGATCGCCGGGCCGACACCCAGTTTCTCCAGCGCCTCGTCGATCATCCTGCCCTGGATTGCCGGTGTCGAATCGGCTTCGCGCACCCGCGTACTCCAGCCGTGGCCGGGTCGATCGATCAGGATCGCCCGATGCCTGGCGGCCAGCATGTCGCCAAGCGGCCTGCGCATGGCCTCCAGATTCGAGCTGGCACCATGGATCAACACGACAGGCGGACCTGGCGCATCGCGCGGCCCAATATCCAGGACGTTGAGGGTTGCGCCGGCCACCTCGATCATCTCGCCCTGCGCGGGATAGATGCGCTGCACGGCCAGGACACCGGCCCGCGTGATGAGCGCCAGCAGCAACAACGCTGCCACGAAAACGACGGGTATCATTGCGGGGATCCGGATCGGTCTGGGCACGAACAAGTTACGGTGTGGAACCAGCCGGGTTTCGCGGACCGGCGCCTCCGATTGCAGGTTTTCCACCGTGCGGCGCTCATGCGACGCCCATCTTCATACAACCGTCATCGGCAGCTTCCTATAAGCGTGAGCGGGCCTTTTTGCGATCCGATGCAGGCTCGCCTTCGAAGCTTTCACAACCTGGTCTATCCACATAATCCACAGCAACCCGTAGGGCAGCAAAGCGTTATCTTGCGGGAAAATTGGAGGGTTTTCGATGACTTCCGGACCAAATGAAGCGGCAATCGACGAAATCGTCGCCAGCTGCAGCGGTGACATTCGCGGCGCGCTAAAGGCTCTCCTGATCGTCAACGAGCAGCTGGAAGCGGAGCTTCAACAGCTTCATGCCGTGGTGGCGCATGGCGGACTGGCGGGACACGGCAACAACGTCCTGCATTGATCGTCCTTCCTTGGCGGCCGGCGCGATCAGATGTCGCGGCCTTCGACCTTCTCGCTCAGGGTCTTGACCAGCTCCGGCACCTTTTCGAGATGCGGATTGACGGCGAGCGCCTTGCGGAAGGCGTCGAGCGCGCGTTTTTCGTCGCCGAGGTCCTGCATGATCATGCCTAGCCCCGCCAGCGCGCCGAAATGGCGCGGCTCGCGGACCAGCACCTGCTCGATATCCTGCAGCGAATGGGCGTAATCGTTCCGCAAATAATAAAGCGTCGCGCGCCGGTTCCACCCCTCGACATAGTCGGGACGCAGCTTGATCACGGCATCGAGCAGCTTCAGCGCGACATCCATCTGCTGGGCGTCCATCGCGGTCTTGGCGCGCATCATCAACAGCGCCGTGGTATCGCTCGGCGTTTGCAGCCACAGCGCCCAGATCCGGGCCTCGACGTGTTTGGCGCTCGCCTCATCGGGGGCGGCCTTCAGCGCGCCGAACAGGAAATCCAGCCCGCGCGTCTTGTCGGCGCCGACCTTCGGCAGTTTGCCGGGGGCTTCCGGCGGTTTCTTCTGCTGCTTCGGCGGGGCGGCCCTTGAATCCTGCGCAAACGCCGAAACCGGCACCACGGCGCTGATCGCGGTGATGAGAAGCGCTATCCGGCAGCTGCGCGCGGCAGGGAATCTCGAAGCCATGGCCAAAGTCTAGACGCAGGAAAAGCCGCTTGCAAAGCAGCAAGGCGTCAAACAGCCGTGATGAGGAAAAGCCGCATACCCGGCCCGAAAGGGGCCAGATTCGAGCCCGGATCAGCCGTGGTTGTTCAGCCCTGGCGCGCCTTGAAGCGACGCTGAACCTTGTTGATCACGTAAACCCGGCCCTTGCGGCGGACCAGACGGTTGTTGCGGTGACGACCGCGCAACGATTTCAGCGAGTTACGGACCTTCATGGGACAATCCTGATGCTTAGAAAGGCCGCGTTCGGCACGATCGTTCGGGGAACCCCGAAAATGGCAAAATGGGCTTTATCCCGCCGGCAGCGCACGCCGCCCGGGACGCGCGGTTTCTAAGCCATCGAGCGGTCGAATGTCAATCCAAACAGGCCATTTTGGGCCTTTTTTGGTCGGCGGAACCGATCAATCCTGCGGAATTTCTCCCTGCTTTCCGCTGCCCTGCCTTGCCAATTTGTTATATGATATAATCAATTTTCGAGGTTACACAATCCAGTCGGCCCGCCGCGAGAACCTGAAATGCCCCAATTGAAGCTGCCCAATATCGAAGACGTCGTGGCGATCGACATCCACACCCATGCCGAAGAGCCCTGCGGCATGCATGGCGACGACGGCTATGACGACTTCCAGGCGCAGATGGCCGAGTACTTCAAGTCGCCGAACAAGCATCCGCCGACTGTGAAGGAGACCGCGGCCTACTACCGCGCCAAGAAGATCGCCGCGGTGATCTTTCCGGTCGACGCCGAACGCGAAACCGGTTTCCGCCGCTACAACAATTACGAAATGCTCGAGGTCGCCGCCGAAAATTCCGATGTGCTGATACCCTTCGCCAGCATCGATCCCCACAAGGGCAAGCTTGGCGTTCGCGAAGCGAGGAAGCTGATCGAGGAATTCGGCGTCAGGGGCTTCAAATTTCATCCCACCATGCAGGGCTTCTATCCCAACGACCGCATGGCCTATCCCCTCTACGAAGCCATCAGCGATGGCGGCGCGATCGCGCTGTTCCACACCGGCCAGACCGGCGTCGGCAGCGGCATGCCCGGCGGAATGGGAATGCGGCTGAAATATTCCAACCCGATGTACATGGACGACGTGGCGGCGGATTTCCCCGACCTGAAGATCGTCCTCGCCCACCCGTCCTTCCCCTGGCAGGAAGAGGCGCTCTCGGTCGCGACCCACAAGCCGAATGTCTATATCGACCTCTCCGGCTGGTCGCCGAAATATTTTCCGCCGATCCTGGTGCGCTACATCAACTCCATCCTGCAGGACAAGATGCTGTTCGGTTCGGATTGGCCGGTGATCACACCCGATCGCTGGCTGTCGGACTTCTCAAAGCTCGACATCCGCGACGAGATCAGGCCAAAAGTATTGAAGGCCAACGCGCGCAAGCTCCTCAACATCTAGCGCGCCCCCGACCAGGCGAGTTATCCCGTGGCGATCCAGGCTGTTGTGTTCGATGCCTATGGCACGCTCTTCGACATTCAGTCGGTGGCGGCCGTTACCGAGGAGGCGTTTCCCGGTTACGGCGAGATCATCACCCAGATCTGGCGCATCAAGCAGCTCGAATACACCTGGCTGCGCTCGCTGATGCGGCGCTACGAGGATTTTTCGACGATTACGCGGGATTCGCTCGCCTATACGATCAGGGTGCTCGGGCTGAAACACGATGCGGCCACGTTCGAGCGCATCATGGACAAATATCTGCATCTCGATCTCTATCCGGATGCGCTTGTCACGCTTGCGGCGCTGAAGGGTCGCAAGCTGGCGATACTTTCCAACGGCTCCAGCGGCATGCTCAACGCGCTGGTGCGCAACAGCGGTCTCGACCGCGTGCTCGATGCCACCATCAGCATCGACTCCCGAAAGATCTTCAAGCCAGCGCCGGACGCCTACACGTTGATCGAATCAACGCTTCGCGTGCGTCCCGCCGAGGTGCTGTTCGTGTCGTCGAATCCATGGGATGCTTGTGGCGCCAAGTCCTTTGGATTAAATGTCGCCTGGATCGAGCGGGTGACGCCGGAAGCAATGGCTCTGGCTTGCGTCAGAAGTGACCTCGTCCCGCCGCTCACGATGTTCAAGGCGATCCGGACGCAGATGGACGAACTTGGTCTTGAGCCCGACTATCGTATTCATGCCCTGTCAGAATTGCCGGACATTGTCGCCCGCACATGAGCCTTGAATCCGTCCGCGCGTTTTTTGCCGCCAAGGCACCCGAAATCGCCGTGATCGAATCGCCGATGAGTTCGGCCACCGTGGCGCTGGCGGCCGAGGCCTATGGCGTCGAGCCGGCGCGGATCGCCAAGACGCTGAGCCTGCGCATCGGCGAGCAGGTGATCCTGATCGTCGCCAGCGGCACCTCGCGGATGGACAACAAGAAGGTCAAGGCGCGCTTCGGCGGCAAGCCGAAGATGCTGGGCATCGATGAGGTCGCCGAGATCACCGGCCATGAAGTCGGCGGCGTCTGCCCGTTCGGCCTGAAAGCGCCACTGCCGGTTTACTGCGACATTTCGCTGAAGGCATTCGACGAGGTGGTGCCGGCGGCGGGATCAATCCACAGCGCGGTCCGCATCGCGCCGTTGCGCATGGCTGAACTCGTCGCCGCCGAATGGGTCGATGTCTGCTGACGATCAGCCTATTGGAAGTCCCGTCGTCTTGGCACGCCCTGCTGAGGCAGGCCCGGCTGGAGCGGGCCCGTATTTGAATTTGCACTCGAATCGAATACCGCACGGCACGGTCCGCTGAGTTGCGGGGTATTTTGCTGCAAGCAGGCGACGATCCGATTGACGTCGGGAATCTGTGCACCGCAGAGCCGGAAAACGTCAGGCGTGCAGGCCATCTGTTGCTCCATGGTTCCCCGGTACTCCTGCGAAAAAGCCGGCGTTTGACAGACCACGCCACAAGAGGAGGATATCGCAAAACTCAGGAAAATCCGGTGCGCTCGCATATCCGATCCTTCTTTCGGATTCAGGGGGCATGCATGTTCGATGAGGCAAACCAGTCCACCAAATCATTCAAAATGAATGCGGCCGGTGAAAGTTCATGCCGAACAATAAAAAGTGAGAGCGCCGCGCTGAGAGCGTATTCGCGCGAAATGGAGACGACTGCACAAAAACGCGTCAAAGATCCGGGATTCGGCTCTGATTTAACGGGAACCGAGGTCCCAGGACCTGCGTGAGCCCCCTACTCCACCTTGCCGATCTTCTTCACCGCCGCGACCAGGCGCGCGCTGTCGACTTCGACGAATTTTGAAAATTCCGGCGCGTCCATGTAGGCGACCGGACTGCCCGCGGTCTCGAAGGTCTTGATGACTTCCGGACTTTTCACGGCCTGCGCCATCGCCTCGCGCAGCCGCATCATGATCGGCGCCGGCAGCGCGGCTTGCGCGAACAATCCCGCCCAGATGTAGAACTCGACATCCTTGTAGCCGAGTTCCTTGAACGTCGGCAGGTCGGGAAAGCTCGCGATCCGTTCCGCGCCCCAGTTGGCAAGGACGCGCATCTTGCCGTCATCGACCTGCTGCTTCAACGTGCCCGGCGCCGACGCCAGCGCCTGCACCGTTCCGGTCAGGATCGCGTTGAGCGCGGGGCCGGCGCCGCGAAACGGGATGTGCAGCAATTTGATGCCGGCAGAGGCCGCAAACATTTCCATCGCCACATGCAGCGTGCCGTAGGGGCCGGACGAACCGTAGGGAATTTCGCCCGGGCGTTTTTTGGCATCGTCGACGAAATCCTGCAGCGTCTTCCATGGCGCCGACGCCGGCACCGCAAGCAGCGTGGGGTCGGCGAGCACGCGCGCCACCGGCGCGAGTTGCGAGACTTCGTAAACCGGCGGACGGTCGAACAGACGGTCGGCCTCCGGCAGCACCGCCAGCGACGACAGCGTCATCAGCAAGGTGTAACCATCCGGCTCGGCGCGCGCCGCCGCCGCGTTGCCGATCGCACCGCCTGCGCCGCCGGCCCGGTTGTCGACGATGACCGACTTGCCGAGGATCTTTTCCAGCGCCAGCGCCACGGGCCGGGCGGCGAGATCGGCCTGACCACCGGCCGGGAATGGCACGATCATGGTGATCGTACGGGCCGGCCAGGCGGCTTGCGCGAATGCGGGATTCGAGAACGCGGCTTGCGCCAGCGGCAGCGCGGCAGTGGCCTTGAGAAGTTCACGTCGATTCATTGGCTGCATTCCCCCCGGAGATTTTTCATTTGGCTGTTGATGCAGCCTATAGCCTGAACCGAAGGATGGGCAAAGGCGCTCGGCGCCGCTGCCGTCCTTCATGCGCGCCGGGGCGATTTCACCCGCTTCGCCTTTGCAAAATGCCTCACCAGAAAATCCGCCAGTACCTCGACGCGCGCCGGTCGCGGGCCGCCCGGCGGCGTCACCAGATGTACCGCGCCTTCGGGCTGCTTCCAGTCCTTCAGGATCACTTCGACTTCGCCCGACGCAATGGCCTCGCCGACGATGAAATCCGGCATGTCCGCGATACCGAGCCCCGCGATGACCGCCGGCAACAGCGCCTCGCCGTTGTTGACGCGGAGCGGCCCCGCGGGGCGTACGCTGGCCTGTTCGCCTTGCGCGTTGGTGTAATGCCAGACATCGGGTGTCGACAGATAGGCGTAGCCGAGACATCGGTGCTGGGCGAGGTGCATCGGATGCGTCGGCCGGCCGTGGCGCTTGAGATAGGCCGCCGACGCCACCGTGTAGCGCGGCACCGCGCACAGCCGTCGCGCGATCAGCGACGAATCCGGCAGGCTCGCGATCCTCAAGCCCGCATCGAAGCCCTCGCCGATCAGATCCACCATGGCGTCAGAGAAGTGGAGATCGATCGAGACATCGGGATACTGCTTAAGAAATTCCGGCAGGATCGGCGCCACCGTTTTCACCCCGAACGTCATGGGCACGGCGAGGCGGACCAGGCCGCGCGGCGCGACCGATTGCGCCAGCGCCTCGTTCTCGGCTGCCTCGCCGTCGGCCAGCAGGCGTTCGGCCCGCCCGGACAATTTCTGCCCGGCATCGGTCAAGGCCAGCCGCCGCGAGGTGCGGTTGAATAGCCGCGCGCCGAGCCGCTCCTCCAGCCGGCTGACCGCCTTCGAAACAGTCGCCTTGGACAGCCCCAGATCGCTGGCGGCCGCCGCAAATGACCGTAATTCCACGACTTTTGCGAAAATCGCGAGGCCCTCGAAATCGGGAAGTCTTGCCATCCGGGCTGCCCCATGAGCTCAAAAATAGAAACAATGGATTTCGATTGTTTCTATTTATGCACAATCCCGAAGGGCATATCCATAGCCCATCAGAACAAAGGGAATATCCCATGATTGAACTCAGACCATTCAGCAGGCTCGGCGCCGCCGACCACGGCTGGTTGAAGGCAAAGCACCACTTCTCGTTCGGCAGTCACTACGACCCCGACAATATGGGCCATGGCGCCTTGCGCGTGTGGAACGACGACGAGATCGCACCGAACACCGGCTTTCCCGCGCATCCTCACGCCAACATGGAAATCATCACCTACGTCCGGGAGGGCGCGATTACGCACCAGGACAGTCTCGGCAACAAGGGCCGTACGGAAGCCGGCGACGTTCAGGTGATGAGCGCCGGCTCCGGTATTCGTCACTCCGAGTATAATCTGGAGCCGAAGCCGACCAGAATCTTCCAGATCTGGATCGAACCGAAGGCGCAAGGCGGCCAGCCGACCTGGGGCGCCAAGCCGTTCCCGAAGTCGGACCGCTCGGGCAATTTCGTCATCATCGCCAGCGGATTTGCCGATGACAAGGACGCGCTGCCGATTCGCGCCGAGGCGCGGGTGCTTGCCACCACGCTAAAAGCCGGCGAGAGCGCGCAATACGCCCCAGCCAAGGCGCGCAACCTCTATCTGGTGCCGGCGGCCGGCAGTGTCGAGATCAACGGCGTTCGCGTCAACGCGCGCGACGGCGTCGCGATCCGCGACGAGGCGCAACTCAAGATCACCGCGCTGGAAGATTCCGAACTGGTGCTGGTCGACGCGGCTTAGTCACTGAACGCCTCGCGGATCAACGATTGCCGGCAAAAAATCCATCCCACCCCTGGAGACCATCATGACTAAAGTTCTCGTTCTCTATTATTCCGCCTATGGTCATATCGAGGCCATGGCGAATGCGGTCGCGCAAGGCGCACGCGAAGCCGGCGCCTCGGTCGATATCAAGCGCGTGCCCGAACTGGTGCCGCCGGATGTCGCCAAGGCATCGCACTACAAGGTCGATCAGGCAGCCCCCTTGGCGAAGATCGATGACCTCGCCAATTACGACGCCATTATCGTCGGCACCGGCACCCGCTTCGGCCGCATGGCGTCACAGATGGCAAATTTTCTCGATCAAGCCGGCGGCCTCTGGGCCAAGGGCGCGCTCCATGGCAAGGTCGGCGGCGCTTTTACCTCGACCGCGACCCAGCATGGCGGCCAGGAAACCACGCTGTTCTCCATCATCGCCAACCTGCTGCATTTCGGCATGACCATTGTCGGCCTGAACTATGGTTTTGCCGGCCAGATGAAGCTCGATGAAGTTACCGGTGGCGCACCCTATGGCGCGACCACGATCACCGGCGGCGACGGCAGCCGGCAACCCTCCGAAAACGAGCTCGCAGGTGCACGTTATCAAGGCCGCGCGATCGCGGAGACCGCCAGGAAACTACATGGCTGAACTGCATCTCTGATGCGACACCAGCGGCATTCTCCTCGGAGAATGCCGCTCCACGAACAGTATCACGGTCGACGCGACGAGGCGGCGCGCATCAAGAAAGATGAAGTAGACACTGCCTTTTGCCAGGGGCACGAAGAAAAACTGACGCGCGCCCCGTCGTCGATCGCCGCAAGTTCGACTACAATGCAGGAGCCGGGCGAGGTCGCGCCCGGCTTCGATGCGGCAAGAGGTGCCCATGATCTTCCGTAACGGTGACGCATGAGCAATACACTTGCAGGCCCCTGGCCGGAATTGCCGACCGCGACATGGCGCGAAACCTATGCGACCCTGCATCTTTGGACCCAGATCGTCGGCAAGATTCGTCTGGCGCGCACGCCCTGGCTGAACCATTCCTGGCACGTCGCGCTGTACGTCACGACCCACGGCCTGACGACCTCGCCGATCCCCGATGGCGGCAGCACATTTCAGATCGACTTCGATTTCATCAATCACGATTTGCGGATTTCCACCAGCAACGGCGCTACGCGGCGGCTGGCCCTGGCCGGACACTCCGTTGCGAGTTTTTATGCGGCGGTGATGGCGGCACTCGCCGAACTCGGCATCCACGTCGCCATTGACGACATGCCGAACGAATTGCCTGATCCGGTCCGGTTTCCGGAGGACCACCGGAACGCTTCTTACGACCCGGACGCGGTGCGTCGCTTTTTGCAAATTCTTGTCAATGCCGACCGCGTGTTCAAGCAATTTCGGACCGGCTTCCTTGGCAAGGCGAGCCCGGTACATTTCTTCTGGGGCAGCTTCGATCTCGCCGCCACCCGCTTCTCCGGACGCCGCGCGCCGCGTCATCCCGGCGGCGTGCCCCATCTATCCGACGATGTCGCGTGCGAGGCCTATTCCCACGAGGTGAGCAGCGCCGGCTTCTGGCCGGGCTCCGGCGCGATCGACTATCCCGCGTTCTATTCCTATGCCTATCCTGAACCGGCCGGCTTTCGGTCCACGCGGGTACGGCCCGATGCCGCATTCTTCAGCGAGGCCCTGGGCGAATTCATCCTGCCCTATGACGCCGTCCGTACGGCGCCCCAGCCAGATCAGGCGTTGCTCGAATTTCTGCAAAGCACCTACGAGGCCGCAGCCGAAGCCGCCAAATGGGATCGCGACGCGCTGGAATGCACGCCGGGAAAACCGGGTATGGTGCGGGTGATTTGATTTCCTGCTGCAAGACGGCCAGCCAGGGCGTTACACCGCGACCGCTTGCCGGTTCTGAGGTCAGCCGGAAACGCGCAACATAGTGCAGACCAAAGACGCCAACCAAAAACGTGAACCAGATGGGGTCGGCACGATCCAGCAAAAAGCTTTCCATCGAAGACAGATAGATTCCAAACAGCCAGATCCGCAGAAATAGCTTCGCCAACGGCTCGTCATTTCCAGATTGCGTTGCGACCGAGAAGTTGCGCAGCGGCGCAACCACGAAAATCGCAACGATCAGGGCGAGGCCGGGAATTCCCAACGTGAGGGCGTTGTCGAGGTAACCGTTGTGGCTGTGGGCGGCAGTGGCGGCCCACTCGATTTGATCGTCTGGAACCAGGCTCCGGATCGAGTTGGTGCCCCAAAACGCCGCGAAACCATACCCAAGCCAGGGATGGAGACTAAGCGAGGATATCGCAAATTCCCAAATGTCGGTACGGCCGGTGAAGGTGGTGTCCAACGGCAACATTTTCACCAGGGCGGAAAGCCGCTCGCTGAAAACCGAGCCGACCGTCAGCAGGTTGAAGCACAGCAGCGGCAGAAATATCAGGCACGCGCGCAGTGCAAAATTTTTGACCGCAACGGCCAAAACGCTCAGGGCGAGGACCACGGCGCAAAGCGCCATTGCGCTCTTTCCGCCGGCCATTATCAGAAAAAGGCCGGAGAGGGATACGATCGCGACACCCGAAATAATGGCTTGCCTGCGCGCAAGATATATTCCGACGAAGACAAGCATGGCCATGATCGGGGCGGCCACGTTCTTGTGCCCGAAAGGCCCGCGCCAATCGCCGGCGAGTTGAGGTTCGAGCGTGTCCCGCGCCGTGTGTATGGACAGCGAGGGCGCCAGCATCACGCCGAGATAGCACAGAACCAGGAATATCAGCGCCGACGCACTCAACCAGAGATCCAGTTCCGCCTGGGAGTCGGGCAGCAGGAGCAGCGATGCGGCCATCGCGACGACGCTGCAGCTAAGGATCAGGCGCTGGGAGGACAATCCGAAATCATGTGAGAAAACCGTGTTGATGCACAACCAGCAGCACAGGATCAGGAACATTGGCGTCAAGAGGCTGCGAAGCGCTCTCGCATGCCGGAACGCCGTCAGCGCGACGGCGGCAACGGAAAATATTCCAAGCGTGATATAGGTCGAAGCCAGCTTGCCACTTTCCAGATCACCGGCCCCGGGGTCGCTGAGGTCCGGGAACGGCCGAAGCGACACCCAAATAACCAGGACGGTGGCGACAAAGCCCACGCAGCGCGCCACATGCAGCACATCGAGACACCCGAAGGCGCGAACGATGGCCGGCAATTGCGGAACTGACAGCTGCTTATTCACCTTGACCTTTCAAGGCCCGCAACCCGCAGGACCGCTATCGCGACGACGCCCACCGCCGCGAAACGTTGCGCCGACCCGGGCCGGATCTCGTCCGCTTGTTCATCCATCAGATCGGCCGGTTCGGGGAATGGAATTGACCGCATCACTTATTACCGTTTCCAAGTTAATGCTTTTCTAACCATTGCCTGAAGCGCTGCCCTGCCATGAGGCGGATACCCGACACCTGTGTTGTCTGGCGGGAGCGGGGCAAGTCGTGGCCGCTTACGCAACGATAACGTCTGCGATGTATGGCTAACGCGGGGATATCCGGACCCTATCCGGTTCCGCCTGGATCGGCATCGAACAAGCTCCGGATCTCGGTGTGGCGCTCTCACTTCCCGCTAACCGGCATCCACTTTTCTCGAAAGTGCCTTATGAAAACTGCGGCGACCGCACGATGACTTCCGAAGCCGCATATCAGGCGCTGTTTCTCGACGCGGGCCCGCAGATGCAATGCGGCGTCGGGCAATTCACCCGGCGGCTGCGCGAGACCATCGAGAAGCTCGATCCCGGCAGCTGCACCACGCTAACCTTGACGCGCTCGGAGGGATCCATCGCCGACATCTGGCGTGCGACAGGATCAACACGCAGCGTGGTCTGCAACTTCCCCATTGTGGCCTGGAAGCGCGTCATATTCCGGCCCTTGCTGGCGCTGGCAATCGCGCGGCTGCGCCGGCGGCGCGCGATCCTGATCCAGCATGAATGGGCGAGCCTGCACTGGCTTCGCCGTATCACTTATCTTCCGGCCTTGCTGGCCGCCGATACGATCGTCATGTTCTCGCCGCTGGTGCGGCGCGAACTCGCCAACGATCCCTTGATCGGTTGGGCCGCGCAAAAATGCGTGCTGGCGCCATTGCCGCCGAACATCGAAGCCCCGGCAGGGACCGCCGACTCCGAATTGCGGCAGCAACTCGCGGCCGCGCGTGAAGGCGGGCGGCTGGTGATCGGCCATTTCGGGTCGATCTACCCGGGCAAGCAGCCCAATGCGCTCCTCAACATATGCGCGATCCTGAAGGAACGCGGGCTCAAGCCGCTCACGGTCTATATCGGATCGTTCATCAAGGGAGCCGATACCGTCGAGAAAGATTTCTACGCCCGAGCGAGCGAACTTGGCATCTCGGAGGATGTCGTCGTCAGCGGCTATGTCGCGTCAGACAGCGAGGTGTTCGGACTCTTCAGCGAGATCGACGTTTTCTGTTACCCGCTCGAGGAAGGCCTCACGGCGCGGCGTTCCAGCATTCTTGCCAGCGTACAGTCCGGCCGACCCGTGGTCGTCACCGGCCCCACCGAACTGGGCGAATTCGACCATCATCAACGTTTCAAGGAGTTGATCGACCGCGGCGCCATCGTGCTGGCTGCGCGAGGGTCAAATGACGAGGTTTATGCCGACAGGGTCGTTTCGTCGCTTAGACGCTCGGCGGTGCAGACGCCGTTCGATTTCGACGGGTGGTGGCAGGATGTCGCTCGGAACATAGGGGCGCAGTTACAAGCGTAAACTTCTCGGGAAGCAGGCCCGGAGATACCGTGCGGCCTTCCCGCGCGAGCGCCGACCCGGCTCATGATGCGATCTTCGAGGCCTTGTAGGGTTGCGGTTCGATTCCCATCGCCGCCAGCACGCCGCCGGCCGCGACGATCATCGGATGCAAGGCAATGAGGGCCTTGTGTTCGGCCAGGAACAGGCGGACGGCGCGAACCAGCGAGAGCGGCAACAGCGCCAGGATCTTGGCGAAGAGCCTGGCGCGCATCCACGGGGTCAGCGCCGCCTTGCGCTGTACGCGATAATTGATCGCGCCGATGCGAAGTCCACGCAACGCGAGCCAGGCGGGATGGGTACGGACCTCCGGCACGGTTTCGATGATAACCGCCTCCGCGACCCAGTGGAATTTCATGGCGTCCCGCCGGCAGCGGGTGAAGAAATCAACGTCTCCACCACCGAGGAAATTGAAGCGCAGATCGAAGGCGGGGGAGCCCAGTCGGTCGAACACCGGCCGCTTGATCAGACAGTTGCCGCAGCCATAGATAATCGGCACCGGCCCACTTGCGTCGTAGGCTGGAAGAAATGCCGGATGACGCTGAAGTCCGCGCTTTGTTTCGTCGTCGAAATTCTGCAGCACCGGCCCGCCGACCACATCCGCCCCGCTGACTTCCGCAGCCCGCACCATCAGCTCGAGCCAGTTCTCCGAGGCAATCTCGTCGTCGTCGATCATCAGAAAATAGGCGGCAGCCGGGAACATCGCCTGCGCGGTTTCAAATGCGGCATTGATGGCGTGGCAGTTTCCCTGCTGCGGCTCGACCACGCACAGTCCGGAAATTCGGCCAGCCCTCAGGAACTCGGTAGCGACCGGCACGCTGCCACACCCCGACGCGTCGTTCTCGACCATGACGACGGCAAAGCGCCGATCGGTCCGCTGATCCACAAGCGATTCCAGGGTTCGCCGGAGATGCTGCGGACGACGGAAGCAGGGAACACAGACCACAATCCCGATCGAGGGATCGAGTGAGGATGACGTCGCTACGATGGCGCGGGGGCCTTGCGGCATGACGCTATAATTTCCTTCCTGCGGGCAATCTGGTCGCAATACGGCTGATAGAGCGGCTTGATTCATGGTTGGGAGCCTCAACGGATTCCCTTGCGGGCTTGAACTAGACAGTCTTGCGTCGGTATTCCTCGATGACGCCGAACAGAGGCTTACGCCTGAACTCGGCATCGAGCGGCAGCGGTCGATTTGGCATACCATCCGGGCGTTTAAAATAGGTTGGCACCCAGGTGTATCGATCGCTGAGGCCCCAGGTCAGGATTGCTCCGGGACGCACGACATCGCAGACCGTTTCAAGAAATCGGGCAGCTATGCCGGCGACCAGCGCATCACGTTCGCTGACCTCGCCGGGAAGTCCGTAGTCGATCACATCGAGTTCGGTAATCAGTACATCGAGCTTGAGCGCAACAATCTCCGCAAGCAGCTCCTGCAACCCGTCGCGGTCGATGGCGCGGCCCGCGAACAGGTGGGCCTGCAACCCGACGGCGTGCAGCGGCACATCGCGGTCGCGCAGCGAGCGCAACAATCGAACCAGGGCCTTGCGCCGTGCCGCGAAGCGTGCCCCCTCGAACTCGACATCGTATTCGTTAAGCACAAGCCGCGTGTCCGGATCCGCAGTCGCCGTCGCCCGCAGCGCGATCGGCAGATAGTCCGGCCCGAGGCGGCTCATCCAGATCGAAGGACGGAGCGAAGATTCGTCGTCCGGCCAGTCGACCAGCGGCTCGTTAACCACGTCCCAGGAAGGGATCACGCCCCGATACCGGGACACAACCGTTTCAATATGGCCTACCAGTTCCCGCTCGGCCTCGGCGCGACTTCCGATGGCGGCGGTCCACGCTGGCATCCCGCCATACCAGGCAAGCGTATGGCCGCGAACCTCGATGTTGTTCTGCCTGGCAAAATCCACCAGCGTGTCGGCTTTTTCGAACCGATATTCGCCCCGCGCCGGATGAATGTCGGGCCACTTCATCTCGCCTTCGGGAACGACGACCTGGCAGTTCGCAATGACCGCCGCGCGATAGGACATATCCGACGTCAACGCGTCGACCCGCACGGCAGCGCCATATGGAACTGGTTTTGCACCTGCGCCAGTTGCAGAAGTCCGGGTATGCGGCGCCGAAAAAGCGGCCCCGGGCAGGCCAGCCACGCAGGACACACCCAGCGCCATGGCCTTCGAAGCGTGAACAAGAAAATCGCGCCGGGAGTTTTCCGTTGTCGTCATGCTTCCACGCGGTCATCGAGGATTAAGCTTTGCGCGCCCATTGTTGCAATATCCGGTGTTGCAATATCCGGTCCAGAGCTGTGCAGCAGCAGCAAACATCTCCGACATGGTTACCTTGCAACGAATTAACCAATCTCGACGTGCTGCGGGGATTGCACACCCATCCGGCATCGATCTTGCTCATTGGGGAACGCAATGAAAAACGCCCGCCTCAAGCCATGTCCCTGAACATCGCCAAAGTGAATCCCGAGACCAACGACGTAGCGTTGTTAACCCCAACCTACGCACGTGACGTGGAGCTGTGCGCTCTGCTCTGCGAGAGTGTCGATCGTCACGTCGGCTCATTTTCGAAGCATTATCTGCTGGTTCCAGATGGCGACGTGGCGCTTTTTTCCCGCTTCGAGAGTGAGCGGAGATGCGTCCTTCCGGTCTCCAAATTGCTGCCCGGATGGCTCCGGCCGCTCCCCCCTATGGTCCGGCGCAAACGGCGCCAATATTGGTGGTCGTTCCGAGCAATGCCGGTGAGCGGCTGGCATGTGCAGCAGATCCTCAAGATAGCCGCGACCATCGCGCTGCCTCACCAGCGATATTGCATTCTCGATTCCGATATCGTGTTCTTTCGGAATTTCGATCTGTCGCGTTTTGAATATCCAAAACCGATTCCGCTTCTCGGAATTCCCGACAAGGTAACATCAGAACCAGATTCAGCACTCGCGCTGGGTCGAGACCAGCCATCAACTCCTTGGGCTTCCAGCACCAACCCTTCCGGCAGCCGATTACATCGGTCACATCATATTCTGGAACCAGCAGGCCACCCGAGCCATGGTTTCCAAAATCGAAACCGTCTCCAATCTTGATTGGGTAGAAGCGCTTTGCAGGACCCGGGAATTTTCCGAATACATGTTGTACGGCTACTTCGTGCAAAACGACGCGACGTTTGCCGGCGAGCACGCGCTTTGCTCGCGCACGGGGTGTGTCAGCTATTGGGACCGGCCAAGGCTCGACAAGGCTGAGTTGAACCGCCTGCTTGGCGGCGCGGAGCAAGACGACGTGGCATTCTCGGCCGCGTCCTTCTCGGAGACACCCGTGCAGATGATCCGCACGGCAATCGAGGAGACGCGGACGCTGCTCAGCCCCGGTGTCGCGACAAAAGAGCCTGCCGGGCTTGACGCATGCTGATAGGACAAGCCAGCATCAATCTATCCGCAAATATCCTCTCCGCACTGCTGGGGCTATTGAGCGTCTTCATCTTCACGAGGCTTTTTTCGCCTCATGACTATGGCACCTATCTTCTCGGAGTTGGATTTGCCTCCGTGGTCGGCACCTTTCTGGCCGGGTGGTTTCGCAATCTCATTCTGAGCAGGCACGCCCGAAATGATGGTACCGATGTTCGGGGACTTGTCATCTCGGGTTACCTGATTTGCTGCCTTGCGGCGCCTGCGGCATACGGATTGGGCCGTCTCGTCGGATTAGACGCCATCGCGACAGCAGCGGCAGTGGCGCTTGCGATTGCAACCGGCCTGTTTGAACTCACCCAGGATCTGGTTCGAGCGCAGCTTCGGGCGGTTACTGCCATGAAAGCCACGCTGGTTCGCGCAGTATCGGCGGTTTGCCTTGGCGTTTCGGTTGCGATCTTCGCTCCCGCGGGATTCCTGCTGCTGGCAGCATCTGCGCTGGCCTGCCTGCTCGCAGTGCTGGTCCAGTCACGCACGGCCTGGCGGGGGACGATCGTCAAGTTTGACAGCGCCGGTCTCCTGGCTGCGGCAAGGCAGGGCCTGCCGCTGACGTTGTCTCTCACCTTGCTCGCTATCTCCAGCGTCACCGATCGTTTCATGATCGCGAACCTCGTGGGCCCCGTGGACGCAGGAAGATATATCGCGGGACTCGACCTGGTTCGGCAAACCCTCATGATGCCGGCGATGAGCGTCGCCGCGGCTTTTTTCCCTCTCGCCGTAAAGATTCATGCCAGTCAGGGACGCCTCGCCGTGCGATCGCATCTTGCTGAGTGCATCGAACTGTTGCTCAGCATCACGCTGCCGGCATGCCTGGGATTCGCCGTCATCTCCTCCCACATCGCGAACGTCGTTCTCGGTGCCGATTTTCGCGAGATGGCCACACAAGTGATGCCGATCCTGGCCGTCGCCGTGATTTTCCAGATCCTGACGCAGCAGTACCTCCATGCAAGCTTTCTGCTGTCGGGACGAAATTCGTTCTATCTGATCAATACTGCTTCGATCATCGCAGCCAATATGATCCTGTCATATGCATTCGTGAGCGAGTACGGCACCATGGGTGCCGCATGGGCACGGCTCGGCGCCGATGCCTTTGGATTTTTCTGCGCATTGATCCTCAGTCGCCGGGCTTTTCCGGTTCCGATACCGCTTGGTCGACTTGCGCTCACGATGATTGCCGGCTTGATCATGGCGTTGACGGTCATAGCCATCGACAAAAGCTTGCACGTCTCGGAACCGGTCACGTGCATTGTCCTGGTTGGCGCTGGCCTGGTCAGCTACCTCGCATCGTGCTGGCTGTTCGACATTTCTCAGACGCGCAGGCGGCTGAGCATTTGCCTCGCGTTTTGCAGGAACAGATTTGCAGACATCCGCACGGGATCGGCAGTCTGATGGGCGCAACGCAACGACGCAATATCGCTCCGTCGGTCGGCAGCCACGACGGTCTGCGCGCGTTCGGCGTTCCGCGAACCAGCCTCGACAAAGCGCCGATCAATAACGAACCGTTAATTTTCCGAAGGCCCGCGGCTCCCGATCGACTGTCTGTCGCCGGACGGACAACTGCCGGGCACGGGCCCTTAAACGCTTTCTTTGCCATTTCGGTGAATAGTCCTCCAGTGAGTATGGTTAATTGTTCCTGTTGCGTTTGTTCCGCGCCAACACCTTGCGCGCGTCGCGTGACCCGGAGAGTAGCCCTTCAGCCGACGCGTTCGGCGGTTCGAATGGAAGCTGGGGTCCATGCTGGCGGATGATCAACCTATCAATCGGTCAAAACCGGACGCCGGGCAAAAGCCCGCGCGAGCCCTTTCCGGCTTCAGCGTATTGCAGCTAACGCAGCTGCTGTGGCGGCGGAAGACCGCGATTGCGATGGCCGGACTGATCTGCGCCTGCGCCGCCGTCGCTGTCGGCAAGAGCCTGACACCAAAATATCTGGCGACCGCGCAGCTCTATGTCGACCCCCGGGAGCTGCAGCTGGTCGACCGCGAACTCACGCCGCGCTCCCAGGACACCTCCGGTCTGGCGATGGTGGTGGAAAGCCAGGCGCGCCTGATTACCTCCAACAGCGTCCTGCTGCAGGTGATCCAGGGCGCTCATCTCGACGAGGATCCGGAGTTTGGCGGCAGTTCAAATGGCATCATGGCGGCCCTGCTCGGCCTGATCGGGCTCGATGCACATCCCGTCAGCGAGCCGAAGCTCGGCCAGATGGCCGCGCTGGAAACCCTGGGCCGTCACATCATCGTGAAGAAGACCGATCGCACCTTCATCGTGGACATCGATGTCTGGTCCAAAGACCCGGCAAAGGCGGCGATGCTCGCCAATGCGATCTCCAACGCCTATCTGGCGGAATCAAAAAACTCGCAAGCCACCGCTGCGCGACGGGCGACGAGCGATCTGTCGGGCCGGCTCAGGGAGTTGCAGGAGCGGCTGCGTATCGCGGAGAACGCGCTCGCGGCCTACAAGGCTCAAAATAATTTTGTCGGCACCCAGGACACGCTGATCAGCGATCAGCAGCTTTCGGCCAGCAACCAGCGGCTCGCCGCCGCACGAGCGATGACACTCGACGCTCAGGCTAAATACGATCAGATCGAAGCCAGCCGCCGCGCGTCGACCGATGCCGGCGCCATTCCGGAAGCCCTTCAGTCTCCCACCATCGCCAATTTGCGCGCGCAATACGCCGAAGCTCGCAAGCGTCATGCCGAACTGACCGGCGAATTGGGGCCGCTGCACCCTTCGCTGCGCCAGACGGAAAGGCAGGTCGAAGACCTGCGCCGCACCGTCAACGAAGAAGTCGAGCGTTTCGCTCAGTCGGCAAAAAACGACCTGACCCGCGCCCGTGATTTCGAAGCGTCGCTGAACAAGGCGCTTGAGGCGCAGAAACGCCAGAGCGTCCAGCTCAGCCAGGCATCGGTACGGCTTCGCGAACTTGAGCGCGACGTCGAAGCCAGCCGTGACGTCTATCAATCGTTCCTCAAGCGCTCGCGCGAGACCGAGGAACAGGAAAGCCTCAACACCTCGAACGCACGGATCATCGGCGAAGCCACCGTGCCGCGGCGGCGTGCATTCCCCCCGGCCATGAGCCTGCTCGCAATCGTGGGCCTCGTGCTTGGCGTGCTCGCCGCGGCAATCTGGTTTGTCGTGGCCGAACAACTCTCACTTGGCGCCGCCGAATCCCGATCCGGAGGACGAGCGTTGCCAGAAACCGCGACTGACACCCCGCCGCCGACGCCGCAGCCGGAAAACCGCCCGCGACAGCCTGCGGCGGTCGCGGTGGTCGAGAAGCCCCGGATCGCGCAGCTGCAGGAATCCGACGTGATGCGGACGTTGGGCGGAATTCTGGCAATCGACGGCATTCCCGACGTCACACGAATGGGATGGCCGACGCTGCGATCGGCCTATCCATCGACGGCGTTGCTCAATGCCATCCGCGAGATGCGCGAGACGCTGGCCAAACGCTCAGCCGCGAACGCAGCCCCCTTACTGGGCGTGATCGGCGCGGACACCGGCGAGGATCGCACCATCGCCGCGCTGAATTTCGCGCTGGCGGCCGCCCGCGACGGCGCCAGGGTTCTCCTGATCGATGCCGATCACGCAACGCACGCACTCTCGAACAGGATGGACGGATACGCCAGGCGCGAGGTCAATCGCCTCGGCTGGCTGAGCTTTGGCACCAAAGCTTCCCCCGCAATCAAGACCGCGAACGGCATCTCGATCCTGCCCTCGTCTGGGTCATCCATGACAAACGGCGCCATCCGCAAGGCGATCGCGCAGGCCCGCTCCGCAGGCGACTATGATCTTGTCATCGCGGACGGCCCCGCGTTGCCCTGGAGCGCGGAAGATCGCGAGCTCCTCGATCTCGCGGATGGTCTTGCCGCGATCCTGCCGACCAATCTCGACATCAACGACTGCATGGAAACCATCATCGCAGCCCTCGACGGCGCGGAGCACAAGCTGATCGGCGTCATCCTCAACGAACTTCATCCGGTAGCCAATGTCTCACAGCGGAACAAACAATATGCCTGAACGCCGCACGAATCCGGTAGGCAGGACCGTTACAGCCAGCGTACCCAGAATCTCGCTGGGCGGGCTGCGGCTCGCCGTGCTCGACATCGAGCAGACCGCCAATTTCATGATCGACATGGTATTTCCGACGCGCCAGGTCAGCCGTCCGCTCTATCTGACTTCTGCCAATGGCGAAGTGCTGGCGCGCTGCTCGACCGAGCCAATGACGGACCGGCTGTTCCGCACCGCCGATCTCATCAACGCTGACGGCCAGCCGTTCGTCACGGTCTCGCGGCTGAATTCGCCGACGCCACTGCCGGAACGGGTCGCGACCACCGACCTGTTTCATGCCGTGGCCCGCAAGGCGGAGGCGGCCGGGCTTAGTTTCTATATGTTCGGGGCCGACGAGGACGAAAATGCCGCCGCCGTCGCCAATGTCCGCAAAATGTATCCGAATCTGCAGATCATCGGGCACTGCCACGGTTATCTCAGAGGGGACGCGCTGCGGGCCAAGGTTGACGAAATCAATGAGCTGGCACCAGACTATCTATGGGTCGCTCTCGGCGTTCCCTACGAGCAGGCGTTTGTCGCGGATTTCACTCCTCACCTGTCCAACGTCGGCGTCATCAAGACCTCAGGCGGATTATTCAATTTTCTCTCCGGCAGCCGCACCCGCGCGCCGCGATGGATGCAGAACGTGGGCCTCGAATGGGCCTGGCGAATCTGGCTCGAGCCGCGCCGGCTGTTCTGGCGCTATCTCACCACCAACCCCCGCGCGCTCTACCTGCTGCTAAACAACCGCGAGTTTTTGACGTCCGATCGGACATCGCGCAGCTAGCTGGTGCCGCTTGTCTTAAAGTTCCTGCACCGGCTCAGGCACGCCTGGGTGGCACGCGAGCTGGTCAGCGCATCCGCAGCCGACGGCACCGCGGGATCGGCAACCAGGTCAGCGTCCTTTCGTGCCGCTATTTCCCGGCGTGATCTCCCGCCTGCCACGCATGCGATCCCACCCTCTTGCACCGCTGGAACCGGACCGGCTAGCATGAAGGCGATTAAAAGATAAGACCTTTAAAAGATAAGACCTGCGGCAGCATTTTCAGTCCGCGGAATTCGATGGAGGAAACGATGAAAGCCACCAGCCGGTTTTGGCGATATCTCCTGATGCCGATCTCGCTCGCCGGCATGTTGAGCATCAGTTCGGCAGCCGAACTCAATCCAGCGGCGGTGATCTACAAACTGCCGGATCAGATACCGTGGAGTCCGGTCGATGCCCGCGGGGGACAAAGCGCCGTCGTTGTCGGCGATCCGACCAAGCCAGGGTTTTATGCCGTCTACACGAAATGGACAAAGGGCAATCATTTCAGCCGGCCCCACTTCCATCCCAACGACCGTTACATCGTGGTGTTGCAGGGGACCTGGTGGGTAGGCTCGGGACCGAAATTCGATCCCGCCAATACCACCCCGATGCCCGCCGGAAGTTTTGTCACGCACTTCGGCAAGCAGGTTCACTGGGACGGCGCCAAGGATGAGGATGCCGTTCTGCTGATCATGGGGGAAGGGCCGGCGACCGCGACCGCAGCGGAAGAGAAATAACCCCGACGCCACTGACCTATTCAGAAAATTCGAAAAAATCAGCGAATGCCTCGAGCGCAGGCCGCGGCAAGCGAAAAGGACAAGCATGCGCTGGCTCAAGTTTACCGCAGACAATCAACTATCCTGGGGCATCGTCGAAGGCGATCACGTGACCGCAATCAGTGGCGATCCCTTCGGCGAATGGCAGCGCACGCCGCGCTCGCATTCGATCGCCGACGTCAAGATCGAACTGCCGCTCGTGCCGCGCACCTTCTATTGCGTCGGGCTTAACTATCTCAGGCATCTCAAGGAGGCCGCGGACAAGCGTGGCGAGGTGCCCAACGTTCCCGACCGGCCCGAGATCGGCTACCGCGCGCAGAACGCGCTGATCGCCCATGACGAAGAGGTGGTTATTCCAGCAACCGCCACCGAAAAGATTCACTACGAGGGTGAATTGGTCGTCGTCATCGGCAAAAAAGCGAAACATCTCGGCGAGCGTGACGCGATGTCCTGCGTATTCGGCTACACCATCGGCAACGATGTCAGCGAGCGCACCTGGCAGAAAGCCGACCGCGGACTGTGGCGGGCCAAGAACGCCGACACCTTCAAGCCGATGGGACCCTGGATCGAAACCTCGGTCGATCTCGACAAGATGGAAACGATCGTGAGACTGAACGGCAAGGAGAGCAATCGTTTCCGCACCAACGACATGATCTTCGGCATCAAGACATTCATCGTCGAACTGACGAAATATTTCACCTTGTGGCCCGGCGACGTGATCTGGATGGGAACCGACGGCACATCGCCGGACATCAAACCGGGCGATGTCGTCGAGATCGAGATCACCGGGATAGGCACCTTGCGCAACAAGTTTGTTGCGGACACCGCACCGGCGAGCAAGGCATGAGCCGCCGCCCTACCGCACATCCACCCGGCAGCGAATTCAAGATCCGCCGACAGCGCTCGGCCGCCTCTTGGGAGCGATCCACGTCACGACCACGGTCGCGGTCACGGCGACGGCGACATTGAGGATCAGCGCGCCAAGCCCGACATAAAACACGTAGCTGGTATCGCCGAGATGGATCGTTGCGAGCGGCTTCAGCCCATTGCTCCATGCCGTCCACGATCCCCACAGAATGCCCGCGGCCCAGCCGAGCAGCAGCCCCTCGGCGCGGAACCAGCGCGTGAACAATCCAAATACCAGCGCCGGAAAGGTCTGCAGGATCCAGAGGCCGCCAAGCAGTTGCAGATCGAGCGCGTATTGCGTCGGCAGAAAGATCGTAAATGCCAACGCGCCAATCTTGACGACGAGCGAGGCCATCTTGGCGACCGACGCCTCGCCGGCATGGCTGATGCCCGGATCGATATAGGATTTCCAGACATTGCGGGTGAACAGATTGGCCGCCCCGATGCTCATCACCGCGGCCGGCACCAGCGCGCCAATCGCGATCGCCGAAAACGCAAAGCCGGCGAACCATGACGGGAAAAGTACCTTGAACAAGACCGGTACCACATCGTTATTCGACGTTACCTTGATGTTGGCCGCATAGGCCATGTAACCGAGCAGCGCGATCAGACCGAGCAGCAGCGTATAGGCCGGCAGCAGGATCGCATTCTTGCGAATGGTATCGGCCGACCGGGAAGCGAAGATTCCGGTCAGGGTGTGCGGGTACATGAACGCAGCGAGCGCCGAACCGAACGCGAGCGTCGCATAGGGCAGCATCTGCGACGGCTTCAATGTCAGACCCGTAGCGCCGCCCTTGGCTGCAAACGCATCGTTGGCCGCGCTGAACACCGCGCCATATCCGCCGAGCTTCGCCGGCACCACCACCACGGCCACCAGCACCACGATATAGATCATGATGTCCTTGACGAAAGCGATCAAGGCGGGCGCGCGCAAGCCGGAGCTATACGTATACAATGCAAGAACGATGAAGGCGGCGACGATCGGCAACTCGCCGGTCAAGCCTATCGCCTTGATCACCACGCCCATTCCGATCAATTGCAGCGCGATATAGGGCATGGTCGCGACCATGCCGGTGAGCGCAACGGCAAGTTCAAGGCCGCGCGAACGGTGGGTGTGAAGGACGACGTCGGCCGCGGTAACATGGCCATTGGCGTGCGCTACTTTCCACAGCAACGGCATCACCGCGAACACAAAGGGATAGACGATGACGGTATAGGGCAAAGCGAAGAAGCCGTAGGCGCCGACCGCGTAGACCAGCGCCGGCACGGCAATCACGGTGTATGCGGTATAGAAATCCCCGCCGACCAGGAACCAGGTGATCCAGGTACCGAATTGTCGTCCGCCCAATCCCCATTCGTCGAGATGGGCATTGACCGGACCGGATTTCCAGCGCGCGGCAAAGAATCCCATCACGGTGACGAGGGCGAAAAAGAAGACGAAGACCGCGAGTGCGATCCAGTCGATCTGGTCGGACATGATCGTGCCTTGTTAGAGACTTTTCGGGCTGAGGCTTACGAGGTTTGGTCGGGAGTGCGCCACCGGTACACCAGCCAGATCAGCAGCGAGCTGATCGGCACCCAGGCCAGCTGGTACCAATAGAAGAACGGAAACCCGAGCAGCGCCGGGTCCGCGAAATTATAGAAAGGCACCCACAACAGGCCGATAAACGGTAACAGCAACAGGACCCACATGGCCGGACTCCACAGCCTGACGGCTCGGGAATGATTCTCGGGAATGATTCTTAGGCCGGCTATTACGATCAGATCGCTGTGCCGTCCAGCAAATTTGCGCGGCCGCACCACGATGATTGAAACGCGTTCGCGTGATCATGAAAACGCCGCAGGCGGTTTCCCGCTGCGGCGTCTTTGAACCTCCGTAGCAACGAGCCTCGGTGCCTGGCGGCGCCGGGTCAGCGGCGCGCTTATTTTACGATGTCGGCGCCGACCTTGCAGATGGCGGCGTCCTGATCGCCGGTGCCACCGCTGCAACCGACCGCACCGATCAGCTTGCCGTTTTCGACAAGCGGAAATCCGCCGGGGCTTGCGACCAGGGTGGGATCAAGCGTGCCGACATAGGGGTGACCGGTTTCATAGGCATTGTAGAACACGCGGGACTCGCGACGGTAGCGTGCCGCGGTGCGGGCCTTGCCGATCGAAATCGAACCGGAGGCGATTTGCGCGCCCTTCCATCCGCTCGAACTGCACGAGCTCACCGTTGGTATCGACGACGGCGATGTTCATCTTCCAGTTCCGCTTCTTGGCTTCGGCCTCGGCGGCGGCCATCACCTGCTTGGCCTGCTCAAGCCCGATCGACTGGCCATAGGGAATATCGAACGGCATCTTGTCGGGCGTTCCACCCGCGGACGGGGGCGCCGGTGGCGTGGCCGGCGCCGGCGCCTGAGCAAGGGCCTGCGAACCGATCGCCGCAATGGCGCAAGCCGCGAGTGTCATCGAAATAACTGAACGCATGGTTTTCTCCCCAGTTGAAGTTTTGTTTTCATGGTAGTGCCGTTAAAGTCGATGCCGCGTCACATCGGCGGCGTCAACCCGTCCTTGCCGTAGGTGACGCGCGGGGTTTGCACCGTGCCGTCAGCCTGCTTCTTCCCGGCACCGACGAAAATCTTGGTGCCCGGCTTGAGGTCGTTCTTGTCGCCGATGACGTAGGTGACGACCGCGGTCTCGGGAGTCACCAAAACCTTCTTCTCGCCATCCTTGTATTTGACGGACAGTACCGGCCCCTCGACGCCGGCCACCGTCTGCTCGACATTGGCATTGGTCATTTTGGTGTTGGGCTTGAGGTCCCAGTCATAATGGCCTTCGCCCGTGCCGCGCATCAATTCCGGGAAGATGTGTACCTCAATGGCCTTTTGGCTGCCGTCGGGCTGCGTCATTCCGGTCGCTCCGACAAACATGCCCGGCTTGATGTCGGCCATCGTCGACTTCACGATCGCCACATACAGGCCAGGGTCGCTAACCGTCAGCCTCAACTCCGCGCCGTCGCAATTCTTGACCACGTAGACATTGCCGTCGGCCTTTTCGATGGTGCCGCGAATACGAACCGTTTCCTGCGCGGACGCTGGCACGGCGATGCAGATCAAAGCGAAACCCGCCGCCGCGAGCGTGCGCTGGAGCGTGTTGGACATTGTCATCCTCCATGGGTCTGGATTGCAGGCTGGCGTGACTAACTAGACTAGTTACCGGATTAATTGCGGGGCCGAAAGCCGTCCCGCCAAGTGCCTGAAAGACGTCTTCCCTGCAACCCCGGTGCCTTGCGAATATTCCTGATCAGGATGGCGGCAAACCTCGCCGCCGCACTGCAACAAGGTGTCACCTATTCGACCCTGATCCCGGCGTCCTGGATCACGCGGCGCCAGCGCTCCTCCTCGCCGCGGACATATCGGTCAAGCTCCTCCGGGGGACGGATGATCATGACCAGCCCCTCGTTCGCGCCCAGCCTCTTGAAGGCCTGGGATTGGACAGCCAAAGCAGCCGATTTATTAAGCCGGTCGACAACGTCGGCCGGGGTCCCGGCCGGCGCGAACAGGCCATACCAGCTCTCGGCGGAATAGCCGGGGACACCAGCTTCCGCCACCGTCGGCAATTGTGGAAATGCGGGTGAACGCTCCGCCGATGTCACCGCGATCGCGCGCAGCTGCCCGCTTTCGACCAGCGAAGCGGCACTGGCAACCGTGGTGAACATCACCTGGATCTGGCCGCCGATCAGGTCGGTGATGGCGGGCGCCGCGCCCTTGTAAGGCACCGCCGTCAGATTGACCTTGGCCATGTCCTTGAACAGCTCACCGGCCAGATGGGCCGAGGTGCCAACGCCGAATGTCCCATAGGACAATTTATCGGGATTGGCCTTCGCCGCGGCGATCAGGTCCGCAATCGTCTGAAACGGGGATTTGGGATTGACCACGACAAGATTGAAGGAGCGCGCGATCAGGGCCACGGCCGCGAAATCCCTGTGCGGATCATAGGGCAGGTGCGCGCTGAGACTTGAATTGACCGCGTGCGAGAACGTCCCCATCAAGAGCGTATAGCCGTCCGGCGGGCTGGCGGCGACGGCCTGGGTCCCGATGATGGTCCCTGCCCCGGGCTTGTTCTCGATGACAACCGAAACTCCCAAATCCCTGGCCATCTCCTGTGCGAGCGTGCGCGCAACCACGTCGGTCCCGCCACCCGGCGCAAAGGGGACGACGATCCGGATGACCCTCTCCGGATATAAAGCCATCGCATCGCCGATCGGGAATGCAGCAAGCAGCAGCGCGGCAAGCGCAGCCAGCAAAGGCGGTTTTCTTGTGTGGCGTTCAAAGGGCATGGGCTTCGCTGGAGTTCGGCGTTCCAACAATACAGTAGCAGATTTTATTTCCCGCACGGCGCCATGCGCCGGGCGATTGCGGATATGACGTGAAATGCGCGCGCCAATATGGACGGTGGGACCTGCCTTGGACTAGCATCGATGCGAACCAGCAAAATAAGCGCTTTAGGGGAGGATATCATGAGGCTCTGGCTGACCGTATTGCTGTTATTAGTCGGGCCACCGGCCCTTGCGCAGCAGGCCGCACCCTCGATCGTCTTTGACTCGGTGCCCAACCCGCTTCGGCTGCCCGCCAACATGTATTTTGGCGAGGTATCGGGAGTCGCCGTCAATTCCAGGGGACACATTTTCGTGCTGTCGCGCGGTAACACCAGCGGTCCCGCTTATGCCGCGGCGGCGACCCAGCTCCTGGAATTCGATGCCAAGGGCCAGTTCGTCCGCGAGATCGGCAGGAACCTCTACGCCTGGTCGTTCGGCCACACCGTCAAGGTCGATCCCGCCGACAACATCTGGGTGACCGACAAGGGCTCCGACATGGTGATCAAGTTCGATCCCGAGGGCCGCGTCGTCATGGTGTTCGGCCGCAAGCAGGAGGCCTCCGACGAAGATACCGCACCGCTGAAGCATCCCAAGCCGCCGTTGCCCGCTGAGGACGGAAGGTTTCGTCAGGTCACCGACGTGGCATGGGACAAGGCCGGCGACACTTTCATCAGCGACGGCTACATCAACTCGCGCGTCGCCAAGGTGGACAAGGACGGCAACTGGCTGAAGTCATGGGGCGACCCCGGCAAGGAGCCCGGTCAATTCAATACCCCGCACTCGATCGCGACCGACGCCAATGATAACGTCTACGTCGCCGATCGCGGCAACCGGCGCATTCAGGTATTCGACAAAGACGGCAAATTCCTGCGCCAGTTCACCATCGACCTGCCGGTACCGCCGGATGCAAGGCCCGCGATCGGCAAGATTCCGGACGAGGCGATGATCGCGAGAGGCACCTTTGCGCCGGGCTCGCCCTGGTCGATCTGCATCACGCCGCCGCCGCACCAGGTGCTTTACAGTTCGGACGCCTGGCCCGGGCGGATCTACAAGCTGAGCCTCGAGGGCAAAGTGCTCGGTGTGCTCGGACAATCCGGCAAGCAATTGAAACAGTTCGGCTGGATCCACGCGATGGCCTGCCCGTCGGAGAATGTGATCTACGTGGCGGAGCTGCTGAACTGGCGGGTGCAGAAGCTGATCCTGAAGCCGTAGTTGTCGTCACTCCGGCCGCGCTGTCCCCTTCACACCGCCGTGGCGCGGGCGAAATCGATGTAGATCTCGCGCAGGCGCGCGGCCATCGGGCCCGGTTTGCCATCGGCGACGTTCTTGCCGTCGATGCTCACCACCGGCTGCACGAACGAGGACGCGCTGGTGATGAAGGCCTCCTTCGCCGCCAGCGCCTCGGCAATCGTGAACGGCCGCTCCTCGATGCGCAGCTGGCGCTCTTCGGCGAGTGCAACCACCGCCTTGCGCGTGCAGCCCGGCAAGATCGCCGACGAATTCTGCCGCGTCACCAGCACGTCGTCCTGGGTCAGGATAAAGGCCGAGGACGACCCGCCTTCGGTCACCTTGCCGTCCTCGACCATCCAGGCTTCGCCTGCGCCGGCTTCCGCCGCCGCCTGCTTGGCCAGCACCTGCGCCAGCAGCGCCACGCTCTTGATGTCGCGCCGCGCCCAGCGGATATCGGGCACGGTGATGACGCCGATACCGGTCCTGGCCGACGGCGCGTTGATGATGTCCTTGACCGAAGTGAACATGACAAAGGTCGGCTTGACGCCCTTCGGGAACGCAAAGTCGCGGCCCTTGTCGGCACCGCGCGTGACCTCCATGTAGACCAGCCCATGCACGAGCTGGTTGCGCGCGATCAACTCGTGCTGGATTTCCAGAATGCGCTCCAGCGATTCCGGCAAGGCAAGCGCGATCTCGCCGACCGAACGTTCCAGCCGCGCCAGATGCGAGGCGTTGTCGACCAGCTTGCCGTCGAGGACGGCCGAGACTTCGTAGATGCCGTCGGCGAACAAGAAGCCGCGGTCCAAAATCGAGACCTTCGCCTCGGTGAGCGGCACGAACGAGCCATTGACGTAGGCGATCTGGTCCAAACGAATTCTCCTTTCGTGCGGCGAAGCAGCTGCACGGCAGCCTATACGCAAATTATCGCTGGCGATAAACCCCTCGCGCCGTCATTGCGGGCCTGCGCCGGCGCCGCATCCCGCAACGGAACTCTAATGCGACAGGATCTTCGACAAGAACTTCTGCGCGCGGTCGCTGCGGGGCTTGCCGAAGAAATCTTCCTTGAGCGCGTCTTCGACGATTTCGCCCTTGTCCATGAAGATGACCCGATGCGCGACCTTGCTCGCAAAACCCATTTCGTGGGTGACCACCATCATGGTCATGCCCTCGCGCGCAAGGTCGACCATCACATCAAGTACCTCGCTGATCATCTCGGGATCGAGCGCTGACGTAGGCTCGTCGAACAGCATCGCGATCGGGTCCATCGCCAGCGCCCGGGCGATCGCGACGCGCTGCTGCTGTCCGCCCGACAATTCGGCCGGGTACTTTTGCGCGTGATCCTTGAGCCCGACGCGGTCGAGCAGCTTTGAGCCCTTTGCAAGCGCCTCGTCATGCGAGCGGCCCAAAACCTTTTCCTGCGCCAGGCAGAGATTGTCGATGATCCGCAAATGCGGGAAGAGTTCAAAATGCTGGAACACCATGCCGACGCGGGCCCGCAGTTTCGGCAGGTTGGTCCTGGGGTCGTTGACCTTGATGCCGTCAAGAATGATTTCACCGCCCTGGATCGGCTCCAGTGCATTGACGCATTTGATCAGCGTCGATTTGCCCGAGCCCGACGGGCCGCATACCACCACTACCTCGCCCTTGGCGACGCTGGTGGTGCAATCCTTCAGCGCCTGAAAGTTCGGCCCGTACCATTTGTCGACGTGGCTGATTTCGATCATCACGTATCCTATCAGTGGGCGAAGGCGACGCGCGCCTGAAGGCGCCTGACGCCGAACGACGCGACACAGGAAATTACGAAATACACGGCGGCGGCAAACAGGTACATCTCGACCAGCCGCCCGTCACGTTGCGCGACCTTGCTGGCCGCGCCAAGGAAATCGGGAATCGACAGCACGTAAACCAGCGAAGTGTCCTGGAACAGCACGATGGTCTGCGTCAGCAATACCGGGAGCATGTTGCGGAACGCCTGCGGCAGCACGACGTAACGCATGGTCTGGCTATAGGTCAGGCCGAGCGCCTGGGCGGCGGCGGGCTGCCCCTTCGAGATCGACTGGATGCCCGCGCGCATGATCTCCGAGAAATAGGCGGCCTCGAACAGGGTGAAGGTGACGAGCGAGGAAGCAAACGCGCCGACGCGAACCGGCCGCGACGATCCGGTCAACCACTGCCCGATGTAAGGCACGAGAAAATAGAACCAGAATATCACCAGCACCAGCGGCAGCGAGCGCATCAGGTCGACATAGAGGCCGGCGACACGCCCGAGCAGCCAGAATCCCGACAACCGCATCAATGCAATCAACGTCCCGAAAACGATGCCGCCGAAAGTGGCAAGGCTCGTCAACGTGAGCGTGAACGTCATGCCATCGAAGAACAGATAGCTGAGCGAGCGGCGGATCACGTCGAAATCGAAATTGGCGAACATGGCGCGCTATTTCCCGGTGATGTAGCCGGGGACCGCCAAACCGCGCTCGACGAAGCGCATGGCGATGACGACGACGATGTTGACCAGGAGATAAAGTATTGTCGCGGCGGTGAAGGCCTCGAATACCTGAAACGAGAACTCCTGCATCGCCCGCGCCTCGGCGGTCAGCTCGATCAGGCCGATGGTGATCGCCACCGAGGTGTTCTTGATGGTGGAAAGGAATTCGGAGGTCAGCGGCGGCAGGATAATCCGGAGCGCCATCGGCAACAGCACGTAACGATAGGTCTGCGCCGTCGTCAATCCGAGCGCGGTGGCCGCCATTTTTTGTCCGCGCGGCAGCGCGTTGATGCCCGCGCGCGTTTGCTCGGCCACGCGTGCGGACATGAACAGCCCGATCCCGATCGCCGCCGTATAGAACGGCGCGTTGGGGATTTGCTTCATCCAAAGCCCCCATGACGGCGGCAGGATTTCCGGCAAGACGAAGAACCAGAGGAACAACTGCACCAGCAGCGGCATGTTGCGGAAGAATTCGACCCAGGCAAAACCAATCCAGGACGCGGTCCTGGACGGCAGCGTCCGCAGCACGCCGATGACGATTCCGGTCATCAGCGCGATGATCCAGGCGCAGATCGCGGTCTCGATCGTCAGCAGGAGTCCGGTCAGCAGCATATCGAGATAGGTGCCGGTCCCGTTAGGGGCCGGCTCCCAGAACACACGCCAGTTCCAATGATAGTTCACGACGTCATCCCCCGCGCCGCTGCAGATGATCCCGAAGAATCCGATGTTCGTTCAGGCAATGTCCGGGTCACCGTCAAGGCTCGGACGCCTCACATCGCCTTGTAGGAATCAGGATCGGGTGAATCGGAAGGCCTGACAAACGCATTTCTCAGTTCGGCTCCGATTGGCACATTGAGATTCAATCCCTTGGGCGGAATTTTCTGCATGAACCATTTGTCGTAGAGCTTCTGGCCTTCCGGACTCCGGTAGAGAGCCGCGGTGGCGTCGTCGGCCACCTTCTTGAAGGCGGGATCGTCCTTGCGCAGCATGATGCCGTAGGGCTCCGGCTTCGAAAACGCGTCCGTGGAAATGACGTAGGCGCCCGGATCCTTCGATCCGGCGACGAAGCTTGCGAGCAGAATATCGTCCAGCACAGCCGCGACCGCACGATCGGTCTCGACCATCAGGAACGATTCGGCATGTTCCTTGGCCGGGATGATGTTGATGCCGAGATTACGCGCGGCGTTGGCCTCGGTCAGCTGCTTGATGTTGGTGGTGCCGGATGTGGAGGCTACCGACTTGCCCTTGAGATCCTCAATCGAGCTGAGCTTGCTGGATTTCTTCGAGACGAAGCGGGTCGCGGTCAGAAAGTGGGTATTGGTGAAGGCAACCTGCTTCAGGCGGTCGGCATTGTTGGTGGTCGATCCGCATTCCATGTCGATGGTTCCGTTGGCCAGCAACGGAATACGGGTCGACGAGGTCACCGGATTGAACTCGGCCGCGAGCTTGTCGAGTTTGAGTTCCGTCTTCACGGCGTCCACGATCTTGAGGCAAATATCAATCGCAAAGCCGATCGGCTTCTGGTTGTCGTCAAGGTAGGAAAACGGAATCGACGAGTCGCGGTAGCCGATCGTGATGACGCCGGTTTCCTTGATTTTCTTGAGCGTCCCGGTGAGCTCTTCGGCGTGGGCCTGCGCGGCACAGAAAGCTGCGGCGAGCGCAAGGCCCATCAGACGCAGGCGTCTCATTCGTACTCTCCTCGCTCGGACAACAGCGGCAATGCTTGCACAGTTCAGTCCGGAACAAAATGTGACCTTCGGCCGACCCGATCCTTGGTCCGAAGTCTATGCAAGGACCGGGCCGTCGCCAGAACCGGCGAGACCTACTTGTAGGAATTGGGATCGGGGGAGTCGGACGGCTTGGCGAATTCGTGCTTCAGCTCCGCGCTGATCGGCACATTGAGATTCAGTCCCTTGGGCGGAATTTTCTGCATGAACCATTTGTCGTAAAGCCTCCCGCCTTCATCGCTCTGGTAGAGCGCCGCAGTGGCGGCGTCGACCACCTTCTTGAAGGCGGCATCGTCCTTGCGCACCATGATGCCGTAGGGCTCGGGCTTCGAGAATGCATCCGTGGAGATGACGTAGGCGCCCGGCTCCTTCGATCCGGCCACAAGGCTCGCCAGCAGGATATCGTCCATCACGAACGCCACCGCCCGATCGGTCTCGACCATCAGGAATGCCTCGGCATGATCTTTTGCCGGGATGATGTTGATGCCGAGATTGCGGGCCGAGTTGGCTTCGTTGAGCTGCTTGATATTGGTGGTGCCCGAGGTCGAGACCACCGATTTGCCCTTGAGATCGTCGATCGAATTGATCTTGCTGGATTTCTTCGAAACGAAGCGGCTTGCGGTCAGAAAGTGCGTATTGGTGAACCAGACCTGCTTCTGCCGTTCTGCATTGTTGGTGGTCGAGCCGCATTCGAGGTCGACGGTGCCGTTGGCCATCAGCGGGATACGCGTCGCCGACGTGACCGGGTTGAGCCTGACCTCGAGCTTGTCGAGCTTGAGCTCCTTCTTCACGGCATCGACAATCCTGTAGCAAATGTCCATGGCATAGCCGACCGGCTTCTGGCTGTCGTCCAGATAGGAAAACGGAATCGACGAGTCGCGATAGCCCAGGGTGATGGCGCCGGTTTCCTTGATGTTCTTCAGCGTCCCCGTGAGCTCCTCGGCATTCGCCTGGGCCCCGCAGAACGCCACCGCGAGCGCATAGCCCAGGATATGTATGCGTTTCATAGGTCTCTCCTTGTTGGTCGGATGCCGGTTGCTTGAGAATTCTGATGCGGGGAAAGTCGCCGATCGAACAGCCCATCGCGGCGGGATTTTCCAGTACCGGTGCCTTGCATTCGAAGGTGACGTCATACGCTTCAAGCAGGCGCTTCCTGCAATACTGACATTGGCGACCGAACGGAACAGGTCCTCCGATCGGACGTATCTATCTTATGGTCCGAACCTCCCACCATCGCAAGACGCCTTTGGCGGTGCCGGCCGGCTGCGCCACCCGGTCACGCCCCGTGCGAGGCGGCCGAAGTTGTTCTGATGGTCATCAGGGTCACGAGGCTGAGGGCGCAGACCAATGTCAGGTAGTACCCTGGCGCAAGGTCGCCGATAAGGGCGATGCCGCCGAGCCAGGTCATGATCGCCGGTCCCATGCCGCCAAACAATGTCACGCCGATATTATATCCAAGACCAAGGCCGGTCGCCCGCGTCGCCGCCGGAAGCAGCTCCGACATCAATGCCGCCAGAGGTCCGTAATAGAGCGACTTCAGCGTCGATAACCAGAATACGGCGACAATAATGACCGTCGGCGTCGGGTTCTTTGAAATCAGAAGAAATGCCGGATAGATCGAGAGCAGCAGCAGGACATTGACCGCAATCATGTGGGTCGTACGTCCGATCCTGTCGGAGACCATGCCGGCGACAGGGGTAAGGAACGTGACGACGATGCCGCCCACGAAAGTCGCGGCAAAACCAACGACCGGCTGCAGATTGAGGGTTTTGACCACGTAGGTCGGCATATAAACGATGAGATAGTTGACCGCTGTCGATATCGCGAGCGCGCCGACGCCCAGCAACACCCGGAGCTTTTGGCGAAGGAAGACCTCCTTGACCGGGGAGCCCTGCCCGGCAGGCGGCGGGGTCGCATCCTCAAGGTGATTGCGGATGTAGATGCCGACGGGTCCGACCAGGACCCCGAACAAAAACGGAATGCGCCATCCCCACGACGCGAGATCGGCAGGCGCCATCCATGAGGTGAGCCCGACGCCAAACGCGGACGCCAGGAGGTTGCTCAGCCCCTGGCTCGCAAATTGCCAGCTCGCGACAAACCCGCGCCGATCCGGCTGATGCTCGACGAGAAATGCCGTCGAGCTACCGAATTCTCCGCCGGCCGAAAATCCCTGCACCAGCCGCGCCGTCAAAACCGCGATCGGCGCCAGGATGCCGATGCTCTCGTAGGTCGGCATCAGCGCGATCGCGAGCGTTCCCGCGGTCATCAGCACGATGGAAATCATCAGCGATGTCTTGCGGCCGTGGCGGTCGGCGTAGGCGCCAAGTACAACGCCGCCGACCGGGCGAGCGAGGAACGCCAGCCCGAAGGTGCCGAAGGTCAGAAGCAGGGAGGTCGTCGGATCGTTGTTCGGAAAAAATGCTTTCGAGACATACACGGCAAAATAGCCGTAGACGGCGATATCGTACCATTCCAGCGCGTTTCCGATCGACGTCGCAACGATGAGCTTCGTGATATTCTTCTTCGCGGCCGCGTGCGACATTCGGGGCAATTCGGCCGGCACCGGGGCTGTCACTCCAAGTCCTCTCCAAACAGGCTCTGCACGTCGTCTTGTCCGACCGGGTTTCACAAGGGGCGCGGCATTTCGCCCAAATCCCAGAACAGACCCGCCATGATGCCAAGCGCCTCTTCGGTAACCGACAGAAGAATATGCTCATCAGGTGCATGCTGGGAGCAGCCCGGATAGGAGTGCGGCACCCACATCGTGGGCAAGCCGAGCGAATCCGAAAACACGTCGTTAGGCAGCGAGCCGCCGAAATTCGGCAGAACCGCCGGTGGCTTTCCTGTCGTCTTCCGGATCGACTCCGCGGTCCAGTTCACCCATGGACTGTCGAAATCGGTTCGCGATGCGGCAAACCTCTGCGTCGCCTGCACCTCGATCATCGGAAAGCCGCGCTCGTGCAAATGCGCCCTGATGACATCGGCGATGTTGTCGACCTTGGTGCCGACAACGAAACGAAGCTGCAGGACGGCTGAAGCATGTCCCGGAATGGCATTGGCCGGCTTTTCAATGTTGCCGGAAGAAATTGCCAGCACCTCCAGCGTATTCCATGCATAGAGCCTCTCGGTGGGCGACAAGCCTTCCTCACCCCAGTTCTCCGAAAGTGCCGGCTCATCCGGCATCGGCTCGATCTTCACGTCGGCCAGGGCTGAACGGATCTGGTTGGAAAGGCGGGGCGGCTTCAATTGATCCAGCAAGAGACGCCCCTTGCCGTCGACAAGCGTGGCAATGGCGCTGGCGAGGATGGTCGCGGGATTGGCGAGGACGCCGCCCCAATTGCCGGAATGATGCGCGCCCTCGCGCAGGTTCACGTCCAGGTGAATCCGTATCCCGCCACGGCAACCGAGAAATAGCGTCGGACGATCGGCGGAGAGCCTTGGCCCATCGGAAGCCAGAAACAGATCGGCTTTCAGCTCGTCGCGCAGCTGCTCGCAGACCTGGCGCAAATCCGGTGAGCCGATCTCCTCGCCGGTTTCGATGATGAATTTGGCATTGAAGCCCAGCCGGCCGCCGCGCGTCTCCCGCACGGCCCGAAGCGCGGACATATTGATGCTGTGCTGGCCCTTGTTGTCAGCGGTGCCCCGGCCGTAGACCCGATTGCCCGATATCGTCGTGCGCCACGGATCGAGGTTGTCGCGCCACTCTCCGACCATGCCGTCGACGACGTCGCCGTGTCCGTACATCAGAACAGTGGGGGCCGATCCGCTCTCGCGGTATTCCGCGACAAGGTAAGGATTCCCGCCGGTCGGGGATTCGATCAACCTTGTCGAGAAATCCAGCCGCGAAAAGGCCGGCTGAAGGTCCTCGGTAAGGTAGGCGCGCAATGCGTCCCGCTTTTCAGGGTTCTGGCTTTCCGTTTGATAGGCGACCCTTCGGTCGAGTTCTCTCAGGAATTCGCCGGAATGGAGAAACTGGTGGGCCCGGGCGATCGCGTCGGTTCTTGTCATGTCTTGTCTTATTCCACTCGCAGCGTTTTGCATCCTGTCACGTTACCGGGATACGTCGCCCGCTGGAAGCTTTAAGGATTGCCTTGCCAAACCCGTCCGGAATGCAACAATTTCGGCCAACGACCCGGCGATTGATCGGGCGAACCCTTAGGGAGAGCTCCATGAAAACCATCCTTCGTGTCTCGGCGGTGTGCCTGCTGTTTGCAGGGTCCGCCCTGGCCCTGACCGGCGAGCGCATGCCGGAAATTCCGCTCGACAAAATGTCGGCCGCCCAGCGCAGCATTGCCGACGCCATCATGTCCGGACCGAGAAAGAGGATGAGCGGTCCGTTCAATGCGTGGCTGCGCAGCCCGGAGCTGGCGGATCGACTGCAAAAGGTCGGCGAATACGTCAGGTTCAACACCTCGCTCGACAAGCGGGTCAACGAGATGGCGATCCTGATGACCGCGCAAGCCTGGGGCTCGCAATATGAATGGTACGCGCATGCGCCGCTGGCGCTCAAGGCGGGTCTCGATCCCGCCATCGTCGCCGCCGTCGGGGCCGGTCGAAAGCCCGACAACATGAAGGACGACGAGGCGATCGTCTGGGAGTTCACCACGCAGCTTCGGCGCGATCACGGTGTCGACGACGCGATCTACGCCAGGGCTCTGGAAAAATTCGGCGAAGCGGGCATCATGGACCTGATCGCGGTGAACGGATATTACGATGTGGTCTCGATGACGCTCAACGTCGCCCACGTGACGCCGCCCGCTGATGCTGAAGTGCCCTTCAAACAGGCCGGCCGATAGTCTTCTGTATTCACTTGTCGCGTTGCGGCCTTTGCCGCGCGACAAAGCATTTAGAGTTATCCCGTCATGAAGAAAGAAATCCGGCTCAACGCCTTCGCCATGAATTGCGTCGCGCATCAATCGCCGGGGCTGTGGACCCACCCGCGCGACCGCACCGCCGATTATAACCGCCTGCCCTACTGGATCGATCTGGCCAGGACGCTGGAGCGCGGACGGTTCGACGGTCTTTTCCTGGCGGACGTCCTCGGCGTCTACGACGTATTCGGCGGCGGTCCGGACGCGGCGCTGCGCAACGCCGCGCAGACACCCGCGAACGATCCCTTGCTGTTGATCCCGGCGATGGCCGCGGTCACCGAAAATCTCGGCTTCGGGGTCACATCCAATCTATCCTACGAGCCGCCCTATACGTTCGCGCGGCGGATGTCGACGCTCGACCATCTCACCGAGGGGCGGATCGGCTGGAACGTCGTGACCGGCTATCTCGACAGCGCCGCCAAGGGCGCCGGCAAGGACAAGCAGACCGCCCATGACGACCGTTACGATGTCGCCGACGAATATATGGAGGTGGTCTACAAGCTCTGGGAAGGCAGCTGGGAAAACGACGCGGCGTTGCGCGATCGCGTTCGCGGCATCTTTGCCGACCCGTCCAAGGTGCATCGCGTCCAGCACCAGGGCAACAACTACCGCCTCGACGCCATTCACCTCTGCGAGCCCTCGCCGCAACGCACGCCCGTGCTGTATCAGGCCGGCACCTCGCCACGCGGACGCCAGTTCGCTGCTGCGCATGCCGAATGCGTATTCATGTCGGGACCGTCGGCCAAAGTGATCGCACCGCGCGTCGCGGCCATTCGCGATCTCGCCGCGAGGGCCGGGCGCGACCCGGCGGAAATTCTGATGTTCAGCATGTTCACCATCGTCCTCGGCCGCACCGAAGCCGAGGCCAGAGCCAAATACGCCGACTATCGCAGCCACGTCAGCCCGGAAGGCGCGCTGACCCTGATGTCCGGCTGGACCGGTGTCGATTTCTCCACCTACGACCTCGACCAGGAGGTTCGCCACGTCGAAAACGACGCCGGCCGCTCCGCGATGGACAATATCACCCGCGCCGATCCGGACCGGGTCTGGACCGTGCGCGAGGTCGCCCAGCATGTCGGCATCGGCGGCATCGGACCGGTCGCGGTCGGCACGCCCGCGCAGGTCGCCGACGCGATCGAGGCATGGTTCGACCAGACCGATGTCGACGGCCTCAATGTCCCGTTCGCGATTTCGCCCGGCGATTTCGAGGATATCACCGACATGCTGGTGCCGGAGCTCGTGAAGCGCGGGCGTTACAAAGCCGCCTACCAGCCGGGAACCTTGCGGGAAAAACTGTTCGGCGCCGGTCGCGCGCGGCTCGCAGCGCCGCATCCGGCGGTGCAGTATAGACCTCATGCGACAGCGAAGGCGGCGGAGTAGCTGGCGCCGTCATTCCGGGGCGCGCGTTAGCGCGAACTACGATGTGCAATCGCACATCGGAGAATCTCGAGATTCCGGGTCTGGTGCTCGCGCACCATCCCGGAATGACGGCGTCAAACCGTGCCGTCAACCACCACCTCGATCAGCTTCGCGCCGGGCCGCCTGAAGGCCGAAGCCAGCGTGGACTGCAAATCGCCGGGCTCGGAGATCCTGATCGCCTCCAGCCCGAGCGATTTGGCGATGCCGGCGAAGTCGACGGGAGGATCGGCGAAGTCCATGCCGACGTAGTGGTCGTCGCCGTGAAACGCGAGCAGTCTTTGCTTGATGATGCGATAGCCGCCGTTGTTGGCGATCACCACCGTCAGCGGCAGCTTGTGGTGGGCCGCGGTCCACAGCGCCTGGATCGAATACATCGCGCTGCCGTCGCCGGAAAAACACACGACGGGCCGATCGGGATTGGCCATGCTGACGCCGACGGAGGCCGGCAGTGCCCAGCCGATGCCGCCTGACGCCAGCGCATGATAGCAAAAGCGATCGCGATGCGGCCGCAACGCCAGCATCTGCCGCGAGGAAGTCAGCCCCTCGTCGACGAGAATGGCGTTGTCGGGCATCGCCTCGACCACCCTTAGCGTCAGATAGTCCGGATCGATCGGCGATTGATCCTTCTTCCCCGAGATCTGCTCGACCAGCGTCGCGCGCCGCGCCGTCCAGTTCTTCGACGCCAGCGCCGCGACGCCCTGTTGGGCGCGGGCCTCAAGCGCTGCGCCGCCGACGGCCTTCAGCGCCGGCACCAGCGCGCGCAGGGTTTCCCTGACGTCGGCCTTCAGCGCGATCTCCGCGCCGTAATTCTTGGCGAGGTCCCATTCGACGAGGCCGATCTGCACGATCGAAAGTCCCTCCGGCAGCGGATCGATTTCGCTATGCACCGACATTCGCAAGGGGTCCGCGCCGAGCACGATCAGGAGGTCGTAGGGCGACAGCACCTCGCGCACCTGCGGTTGCGAGCGCGACAACGCGCCCATGAAGCACGGGCTCTCGGACAGGAAATGCGCGCCGTAAGGCACCGATTGCTGAAAGGCGGGACAGCCGAGCGCCGCGGCCAGCGCCGCCGCCTCCTGGAGCGCGTCGCTCTTGACGATCTCGTCGCCGGCGATGATGAGCGGGCCGCTGCGCTTTCAGGATGCGCGCCGCCAGCGCCTGCAGCGCCTCGTCGGACGGTTTGACGCGGGTGTCGACGCGGGTCGAGCGGCCGAGTTCGATGCCGGCCTCCGAATTGAGGATATCGCCCGGCAGCGAGATGAACACCGGCCCGGTCGGCGGCGTGGTCGCGATCTTGGCGGCGCGGCGCACGATCCGCGGCAGGTCCTCCAGACGCGTCACCTCGACCGCCCATTTCACCAGCGGCTCGGCCATCCGGACCAGCGGGCCGTAAAGCAGCGGCTCCATCAAGCCGTGGCCCTGCTCCTGCTGGCCGGCGGTGAGGATCATCGGCGTCCCCGTGAACTGCGCGTTGTAGAGCGAGCCCATCGCGTTGCCGAGCCCGGGCGCGACATGGACGTTGCAGGCGACGAGGCGGCCCGACGCCCGGCTGAAGCCGTCGGCGATGGCGACCACAAGGCTTTCCTGCATCGCCATCACATAGGTGAGATCGGGATGGTCCTTCAGCGCATGCATGATCGGCAGTTCGGTGGTGCCGGGATTGCCGAACAGATGCGTGATGCCTTCGTCCTTGAGCAAGGCGAGGAACGCCGAGCGCCCGGTGATGCGATTCTTCATGTTTCCTCCTGCCCGCGGCCGTTGCCGTCGGGATATGTCATCATGATCAAACTTGAATGGTTTGGGCAAGGAAGCGCGCTCATGGCAGCCCTGCGCAGCCGATCAGAACATTCCCTCGCGGTCTCCGCGGTTCTTCTTTTTCGACCGCTGCCAGACCACGCCCGGAAAGCCCTTCAACGGCACCAGCGGTTCGCCGGTATAGGTCCATTCCTGCAGTTCCTCGATGGCGACATGGTAGAGCGGCTGCCGGCCGGTGCGGCCGGCAAAAAGCGCGCGCGGAATGTTGACCATGTGCGGCGAACGCGCGCGTTCGTAGATCAGCGGGGTGCCACAGCGCTTGCAGAAGCTGCGCGTGGCCTTCGCGGTCTTGTCCTCGTAACGCGCGATCTCCGCCTCGCCTCTGGTGATGCGAAAGCGCTTGCGCCAGCTGCCGACATAGGTGGCATAGGCCGCGCCATGGGCGCGCCGGCTGGCAAGCGAATGATCGTGCCAGGCCCAGCGGGCCGGCACATCGATCTCGATGCCGACGCTGCCGCACAGGCATTGGCCGCTGGCAATTCCCAACGCTGTTGGTGCTTTTGTCATTTGCGCGCAATCCCGATTTCGTCATTCCGGGATGGTGCGCCAGCACCAGACCCGGAATCTCGAGATTCTCCGATGTGCGATTGCACATCGTAGTTCGATGCTCCGCATCGCCCCGGAATGACGGAGAATACGTCTACGCCCGCTCCAGCTCGCCATAAATGGGGTAATCGGTGTAGCCCACCGCCTCGCCGCCATAGAAGGTCGCGCGGTTGTAGGGCGTCAGCGGGAATCCGTGTTGCAGGCGGCGCGGCAGGTCGGGATTGGAAATGAAGATACGGCCGAACGCGATGGCGTCGGCATAGCCGTCCGCGATCGCGGCTTCCGCCGTCTCGCCGGTGAAGCCGCCGGCCGAGATCAGGACGCCGCGCCAGATCGGCCGAAACAGCCCCATCGCCGACGGCACATTCTGATGGTTGACCTCGGCGCGGCCGGCGCCGCTGGAACGCGGCTCGATGAAGTGCAGATAGGCGAGGCCAAGCGGATCGAGCGCCTTGATCACCTGGGTGTAGAGCGGCATCGGATCGGCTTCGCCGCTGCCGTTGGCCACGCCATAGGGCGACAATCTCACGCCGACGCGGTTGGCGCCCCACACCTCGATCGCGGCCTGGGTGATCTCCATCAAAAGCCGCGCGCGGTTCTCGATCGAACCGCCATATCGATCGGTCCGCAGATTGGTATGCGACTGCAGGAATTGCTCGAGCAGATAGCCGTTGGCGCCATGGATCTCGACGCCGTCGAAGCCGGCCTTCATGGCATTACTGGCGGCCTGCCGAAACGCCTCGACGATTTCCTTTACTTCGCCGGTCTCAAGCGCACGCGGCGTCTCATAGGGCACCATCTTGCCGTCGGCCGTCATCGCCATCATCCCGTTGCCCGTGATCGGCACCGCCGAGGGCGCGACCGGCGGCGCGCCACCGGGCTGGAACGAGGAATGCGAGACGCGGCCGACGTGCCAGAGCTGGAGAAAGATCACGCCGCCTTTGGCGTGAACCGCATCGACGACGCTCCGCCATCCCCTGATCTGCTCATCCGAATAGATGCCGGGCGTCGCGGGATTGCCGCGCCCCGTCACCATGACCGGCGAGGCCTCGGCGACGATCAATCCGCCCGGCGTGGCGCGCTGCCCGTAATATTCCGCGTTCAACGCGCGCGGCGCGAAGCTCGATCGCTCCGCCCGCATCCGCGTCAAGGGCGCCATCACGACGCGATGCTGGAGCCGGTAGGGACCGACCTGAAGCGGCGAAAATAACGAAGGGAAATTCATCTCAGCCCCGGATTCCTTGTTGAGTGCGGGATATTACATAAAGAAGGAGTGGCGGTCGAAGACCGCCACTCCCGAACGCGGCATATCTATAACGCCTACGCCGTCTTGATCCAGACCGCCTTGACGTTGAGATATTCTTCCAGATGCTGCTTGCCGGACTCGCGGCCATAGCCGCTCATCTTGTAGCCGCCGAACGGCACCGCCGGGTCCATCGCCTGATAGCAATTGACCCAGACCGAGCCCGCGCGAAGCGCCTTGGCGACACGGTGCGCCTTGCCGACGTCCCTGGTCCAGACGCCGCTGCCGAGGCCGAAGGTCGTGGCATTGGCGCGCTGGATCAGTTCGTCAGTATCCTTGAACGAGATCGCCGAAATAACGGGTCCGAAGATCTCCTCCTGGGCGATCCGCATATTGTCCTGGACGTTGGCGAACACCGTCGGCGGCACGAAATAGCCTTTCGACAATGCGCCTTCGGTGAGCCGGGCGCCGCCGGCGAGCGCTGTGGCACCTTCGTTCTGGCCGATGGCGAGATAGTCCGAGACGCGCTCGAGTTGCTGTTCCGACACCAGCGGGCCGATTTGCGTGTTGGGGTCGAGGCCGTTGCCGACCTGCAGTTTCTTGCCGAATTCGGCGACGCGGCCGACGAATTCGTCATACACCGATTGCTCCACGAACAGCCGCGTCCCCGCGCTGCAGATCTGGCCTGAGTTGGCAAACACCGCCATCGCCGCACCCGGCACCGCCGCATCGAGATCGGCGTCGGCAAACACGATATCAGGCGACTTGCCGCCGAGTTCGAGCGACACCCGCTTCAGATTGCCGGCCGACGCCTTGACGATGGATTGCCCGGTGACGTGCGAACCGGTGAAGGCGACCTTGTCGACGCCGGGATGCGAGGCGAGCGCCGCGCCCGCGGTCTCGCCATAGCCAGTCACCACATTGACGACGCCGGGCGGAATGCCGGCTTCCATGCAAAGCTCGGCCAACCGCAGCGAGGTCAGCGGCGCTTCCTCGGCGGGCTTCAGGATCACCGTGCAACCGGTGGCGATCGCAGGCCCGATCTTCCAGACGCTGGCCCCGAGCGGGCCGTTCCACGGAATGATCGCGCCGACGACGCCGACCGGCTCCTTCAACGTATAGGAGAAGATTTCGCCGGGCAGCGAATTCTCGATGGTCTCGCCATGCAGGGCGGTCGCCTGCCCCGCGTAATAACGGAGCATGCCGAGCACGCGCAGCTTGTTGCCGCGGGTGCGGCTGATCGGCGCGCCCATGTCGAGCGTGTCCAGTTGCGAAAGCTCCTCGAAATTCCTTTCGACGAGATCGGCGAGCTTCAACAGAAGGTTCTGCCGCTCGAACGGCTTGACCTTGCTCCACGGCCCCTCGAAGGCGCGGCGCGCCGCGGCCACCGCGCGATTGATATCCTCGGCATCGCCCTCGGCGACGGTCGCGAGCAGTTCGCCGGTCGCCGGGTTACGGGTCTCGAAGCGTTTTCCGGATGCGGCGTCGACCCATTTGCCGTCGATCAGCATCTTCTTGGCGGAGCCATCCGCGAAGGGATGGCGTGTCATCGGAATTGCCTGCGTCACAGCCATGTCTGCACTCCCTGGGTCGATCGATGTTTGGGATCGTTATATGTAAAATTGTATAGCGGCGGTGTGAAACCGTAAAGCAGGTCGGCGGTTTGGCGATAGCGCCGGATGAAGATCTCCCATACCGTTTCGTGCATGCGCCGCGCACGGCTTTGGCATAATGAATACGGCTGATCCCCTCGGGAGGAACCTCCGTGCCCCATCCAGCCATGTCTCCCAACCATGTTGCCGTCGTCACCGGCGGCGCCTCCGGACTGGGCCTTGCCGCCGCGAAGAAATTTGCGCGTCTCGGCATGAAAGTCTGCATCGCCGATCTCGGCGGCGACCGGCTCAAGGCGGCCGAAGCCGAGCTGTCGGCGGCGGCGCCTGACGGAACCGCCAGCATCATGGCGAGCGCGGTCGACGTCAGCCGCGTCGAGGAGGTGGCGGAGCTGGAAAACGCCGTGCGAGAACGGTTCGGCGGCACTGATATTCTGATGAACAACGCCGGCATCCAGCCGGGCAGCGAGACGTTCGGTCCGCTACCGAACTGGCAGCGCATTCTTGCCGTCAACCTCTGGGGCGTGATCCACGGCTCGCAGGTCTTTGCACCCGGCATGATCGCGCGCGGACGAGAAGGCCTGATCATCAATACGGGCTCCAAGCAGGGCATCACTACCCCGCCCGGCGATCCCGCCTACAACGTCTCGAAGGCGGGCGTGAAGGCGTTTACCGAAGCGCTGCAGCACGAATTGCGCAACGCGCCCGGCAGCAGGATCAGCGCGCATCTCTTCATCCCCGGTTTTGTCTTCACCGGCCTCACCGCAAGAGGCCGCACCGAAAAGCCGGCGGCGGCGTGGACACCGGAACAGACCGTCGACTTCATGATCGAGCGGGTCGCGGCCGGGGATTTTTATATCCTCTGCCCGGATAACGACGTGCCGCGACGGCTCGACGAGCGGCGGATTCTCTGGGCCGCCGGCGACATCGTTGAAAACCGCCCCGCACTGTCGCGCTGGCACCCCGATTATGCCGAGGCGTTCGCGGCGTTCGTAAATCCCGTGCGCGCAGGTGATGTCCGGTGATCAACCTCGTCAACCCAGGCACTGGACGGCCGTGGGTCGTCCCGTCACAAAAAAGCCCCGGACGATGCCGGGGCTCTGGTGTGTCCGAAGAGTAGGACGATCAGTAGCGCGCCATGACCGGACCACCGAAATTGAAGTGGTAATTGATACCAGCCTTCACGGAATTGACCGAGTAGTTCGACATCGTGATCGGCTCGACGAATACGCCTGCCGGCGTGTTTCCGTTCGAGGTCCGGGCGCCGAAGTTATAATAGTCGTATTCGACCTTCGCACTCCAGTTCGGAGCAAACATATACTCCAGACCCACGCCAAGCGTGTAGCCGTCCCGGCCGATGCGCGACGTACCATCGTTTACAGCACCGCTTGCCGGGTCAACGACGTTCGCCCGATCACTCGTCCAGGCGTAACCGCCCTTCGCATAAAACAATACGCTGTTCCACGCGTAACCAATCCGGCCGGTCCCGGTGAATATCTCGCTAAGGTTGGTGCTGCAATTGAAGGCCGTATTGGGGCAGACGGTCGTCCCGCCAAGGTTAGCCCAGTCGAAGTTTCCTTCAACGCCGAACACCCAGTTACTTCCCGGAGCCTGAAAGTTATAGCCGATAACGCCACCAGCGATTCCACCGGAGGTATCGAAGCGGCCGGTTGATGAAGGCGATGCCGGGAAAAAGAGATTGTCGCTGCCAAAGGCTCCGCCGCCCTCGCCGCCGATATAGAAACCGTTCCAGTCCACCATCGGCGTCGGGACGACCACAGGTGCTTTGGTGTAGGTGCGCGCCGGAAGATCGGCAGCCAAAGCGGGAGCTGCCAAGCCTGCAGCAAGAATACCAATCACACCAAACAAGAATCTATTCACTGGAGTGCCTCCATCCGTTTTGCCGATGTCAGTAATTCAAGGAAATTCGACGGCAAATTGCTGACTACACTCTTTCACCGAGCGAGACCCTTAATAGTTTTTTTAACAAGGGATTGTTGCGGGCCTCTTGGCATTAAAGCGTTTTCATCCCCCATTCGATGTCACTGCTCGACACCTGCTCGCCGACCTGGTGCTCGGAGGTCTGGCTCGCGCTGAAACTCGCGCCGAGCAGGGCCGCTTTATCTCGAAGGTCGCTGGATCACCCCCTCGCAACCACGCCATCATTCTATATTTTCATGCCGTACAGGCCCCAGCCATTGATCCATCGCAACAGGGCACCTCGCCGGCGTTGCTATTTAATTCCACCGGATAGCTCCGTCGCAAAGCGCTGCACGAAATCAGGAGATGACCCATGGCCAACAAGGAAGTCGTGATCTGTTCGCCGGTACGTACCGCCATCGGCACATATGGCGGCACGCTGAAGGACATGGCGGCGGTCGATCTCGGCGCCGTGGCGATCCGCGCGACGCTGGAGCGCGCGAAACTCGCTGCCGGCGACATCGACACGGTTGTCATGGGCAACGTGATCCAGGCCGGCAACAAGATGAACCCGGCCAGGCAGGCGGCCATCAATGGCGGCATTCCGGTCGAGGTTCCGGCGCTGACGGTCAACCGCGTCTGCGGCTCGGGCGCGCAGGCGATCGCGAGCGCGGCACAGGAGGTGATGCTGGGCCTGGTCGATAGCGCGGTCGCCGGCGGCATGGAGAACATGGACCGTGCCCCCTATCTCATGGGCTCCGGGCGCTGGGGATACCGCATGGGCGACGCGCAGATATTCGACGCGATGCTGATGGACGGCCTTAACGACGCCTTTTCCGGCAAACATTCCGGATGGCACACCGAAGACCTCGCAAGCTCGCACCAGATCACCCGCGAAGAGCAAGACCGTTGGGCCGAACGCTCGCAGAAACGCTTTTCCGCAGCTCAGGCCGGCGGCAAGTTCGCTTCGGAAATCGCGGCAGTCGAAATTGCCTCGCGCAAGGGTCCGACAAAATTCGACAAGGACGAGCACAATCGGCCTGACACCACGCTGGAGAGCCTCGCGAAGCTGAAGTCCGCGTTCAGGAAGGATGGCACCATCACCGCCGGCAATGCACCGGGACTCAATACGGGTGCGGCGGCGATGATCGTGGCCGATCGCGCCTGGGCCGAAAAGAAGGGCCTTGCGCCCATGGCGCGCCTCGTCGCCTACGGTATAGGCGCCGTCGCGCCGGGCATGTTCGGATTGGGTCCGGTACCGGCGGTGAGGCAGGCGCTCGATCGCGCCGGTTGGAAAACCGCGGACATCCAGCGCATCGAGATCAACGAGGCTTTCGCGGCGATAGCGATAGCCGTCGCGAAGGACCTCGGTCTGGACCCCGACGTGGTCAATGTTGAAGGCGGCGCGATCGCGCATGGTCATCCGATCGGAGCGTCCGGCGCGGTGCTGACGACACGGTTGTTGCATTCGATGAAGCGCGATGGCGTCAAGAAAGGCGTCGTTACGCTCTGCATCGGCGGCGGCCAGGGAATTGCGCTGGCGCTCGAAACCGTGAATTGAACCGTTTCTTGATTTTGGCACGAGCCGGTTGGGCATGGCGGCTTCCGGCGTGCCCGGAGAAGCTTGAAACCGATATGACGCAATTTCGCGCGCTGAACGCTCCGACAGCGTTTCTGTTTTTCACCGGCAAGGGCGGCGTCGGCAAGACTTCCCTTGCCTGCGCCACCGCGATCGGCCTGGCCGACCGTGGATTGCGGGTCCTTCTCGTCAGCACCGACCCTGCGTCGAACCTCGACGAGATGCTCGAAGTTGCCCTGACTGATCGCCCAACGCCGGTGCCAAACGTCGCCGGACTTTCGGCGATGAATATTGACCCGGAGGCGGCTGCCGAGAGTTATCGAACCCGTGTGCTGGAACAACTCGGACCTGAGACTACCGCCAGCGAGAGATCGACTGTGCGCGAGCAACTCTCCGGCGCCTGCACCACCGAAATCGCCGCCTTCGACGAGTTCGTGGGGCTTCTGGACGGCGACATGGCGGGGTTCGACCACATCATTTTCGATACGGCCCCGACCGGCCACACCCTGCGGCTTCTCAGCCTCCCAAAGGCATGGACCGGCTTTCTCAAGGACAATGACCGGGGGGCATCCTGTCTCGGTCCGCATTCAGGTTTGAAGATGCAGGAGGGTCGCTTTCGCAAGGCGCTCCGAGCCTTGGGCGATTCCAGGCAGACCAGCATTATTCTGGTCACGCGCGCCGACCGCGGCGCGATCCGTGAAGCGGCCAGAACTTCCGGCGAACTCGATGGGCTCAATCTCTCGAACCAGTTCCTCGCCGTGAATGGACGCTTCCATGCCACCGACCCAACCGATGCCGTTGCAGTCGCGCTTGAGCGCGATCAGGACGAGGCTCTGGCCGCGATGCCGGCGTCGCTCACGAAACTGCCGCGAGACGAAATCCCCTTGCTTGGTTTCGACATCGTCGGCCTGACGGCTCTCAGGGCGCTCTTGTCGCCCTCCCATCCACCTCCAATGGCAGCCAGCGCGCAAGCCGCCGGGCCAGCCGACCTGCCCGGCCTCGACCGGTTGGTCGACGAGATCGCGCAGGGCAACCGTGGCCTCCTCATGGTCATGGGCAAGGGCGGCGTCGGGAAGACGACGATTGCCGCCGCCATCGCTGTCGGACTGGCGAAGCGAGGTCACGCCGTCCATCTCAGCACAACCGACCCGGCCGCTCACGTGGCTTTCGTCGTTGACGGCGCGATGCCCGGCCTGACAGTCGACCGGATCGATCCCGCGGTCGAGACCGAACGGTATGTCGCAAAAATAATGGCGACCCGCGGCCCTGAACTCGACGAGCAGGGCAAGGCGTTGCTGCGCGAGGATCTTGCCTCGCCATGCACCGAGGAAGTGGCCGTGTTTCATGCCTTCTCGCGTATTGTCGCGGAAGCGCGGGCCGCCTTCGTGGTGCTCGACACGGCGCCCACCGGCCACACCCTGCTTCTGCTGGATGCGACCGGCGCTTATCATCGGCAGATGACACGCCAACTCGAACCGAGCGTACCTGGCCGCATCATCACCCCGCTGATGAGGCTGCAGGATCCCGCCTACACCCGCGTTATCCTGGCGACCCTGCCGGAAACGACGCCGGTTTCGGAGGCCGCGGCCCTTCAGGAAGACTTGCGGCGCGCCGGCATCGAGCCCTTCGGCTGGGTCATCAACAAGAGCCTCGCCGCCTCGGGGACCCGCGACCCCCTGTTGCGATCGCGGCTGGTTACGGAGCGGGCGCAGATCGCGCGCGTCCGGAACGGGCTGGCAAAGCGGGCATTCATCATCGGCTGGCGAAGCAAGCCTCCGATCGGAGTTGGTGAGCTTCAAGCCCTGTCGTGAGCGTTGAACACCAACCGGACCAGGCGACCACCGAGCTGCCAAAACCGTGATATAGAGTTGGATACAATGAGCCACCGGCACCGCGGTCATCCTGACCTTCAAGCCGCCAACGGTAAACGGAAGCACCTGATGCTCGACCCGCATTGCGACCTCGCAGCCCTGGTCTACGAAAGCGACCAGGATCCCGACGAACTGCTGCGCGGGTTCGCATCCGACCTGAAGGCGCGCGGAAGCCGCGTGGTGGGCCTCGTTCATGCCGGCCACGACTGCGTCGATGCGCCAGGACTGTCGGCCATGCTGGTTCACACCGGCGAGGAACTGCAGCTGTTCCAGGATCTCGGCGCCTGCGCGACGGGCTGCAGGCTGGACGTCGGCCAGCTTCTCGAGGCCGGCGGGAAGGTCGCGAGCGCCATCGATGCCGGCGCCGACCTCGTGATCGTCAACCGGTTCGGACGGCAGGAGCGCGAGGGCAAGGGCCTCTCCTATCTGATTGAGCGCGCGCTGAGCGCGGAGATCCCGGTCGTCATTGCCGTACCGAGCCACGGCCTTGCGGACTGGATCAGGTTCGCCGGCGACATGAGCGTAAGACTTGACTGCGACCGGAAGACACTGGACGCGTGGTGGGACTCGGTATCCCGGCGAAATGCCGGTCACGCCGGGCAGGATCAGCCCGCCGTCTGCGAGGGCGTCAAGTAAGCCGGCGCTTGCTTGCTCCATTGTCAGGGAGCTTGGCAATCGGATTGCGAAACACCGGCGGCAGTTGCGATCGTTCGCCAATCTCCGGTTTTGGTGTCAGATCATTTTTCACCGACCTGCAGGCAAATGAGCATTTGGCTGCAGAAAAAACCCGGACGAACAGGAAGTCGTCCGGGCCGGGTCCCATCAGGGTCCTGCAGCGGCGCCCTGGAGTGGGGTCTGGAGCAAAATCGGCTCTGTTTGAATATCAGAACCGACGCTCCGATCCCCTGTTTTGATGTCTTCTTCACGCGAAGCGTGCATCCGCTTCGCTCGAAAACGCGCTAGGCCTGCCTGAACGCAATGGCACCAGCCAGCGATCGCGGGCGCGTCCGAACGGCATGGCCGTCATTGCCGCTCTGCACGATCCACTGGCCATTCTCGTGGCCGACGATCTTGCCGACGTGGTGACGCCAGACGACGATGGCCCCGACCGACGGTCCGCCCGCATCTGATCCATAGCGGGCCCAGGAGCGCGCGAGATTATACGACGGGCCCGGGTCGCTGCCGACTTGCCCACGCATATACCACCCGCACCATGCGTGGGGCCGGCCCGCATACTGATAGCCACCATCAGCATGGCGGTGATGGTGTGACCGAGCCTCTGCGCTCGATCCAATCAAACAAAGCACTGCCAACGCAGCCATGAAAATACGCATCATGGAAGTTCCTTACTAAGGGGGAGATCGCGCCATGCGATCAAGAAGCCGCTGATAGGAGGGCACAAAAGTGCCATGCGGCGAGGTTTGAAGAGCGGATTACATCGCGCTCTTCAGGCCTTTAAGAAATCACGTGTGGCCAAAATGGGGCAATTCACGCCCCCCAACGGGAGGCTCGTTCCCTATTTTGCATGGCTATGCCTGATCGCCGCCGAGCGCCCTGATCGGCAATGCCGGAGCATCAGCGGGCACTCCCGCTGGTCAAAAACGCATCGAGCGGCACAAGGCCGTCATGTCCGGTTCGCCGCTATTGCCGGGCATCGCAAGTGGCCAAGTGCGAGCGGCGGAAATCCTACAGCGTCTCTTGCTGGTGGCCGCATTGCTTGCAGGCGAATTTCACCCGCGTGGCGCCTTTTTCCGCCGAGAGGCGGTTTGGCGCGCCGCACTTGCCGCAAGTAGCCTCGATGCGGGTATTGCCCTGCTTCACGACCAGCGCTTTGCGTTCCATGGTTTCGCGGATCAGGCGCTCGGCCTCCTCGCGCATCGACTGCTTCGACATTCGCTTCGCACCTTATCGCAACTCAATTTGCGGCCTTATAGCACGTGAAGCGCATCTTGCGAGCGGCCCTGCGCGCGAATGGGCCCAGCCAAGGGCTCACGTCTCGATGATGACGTAGCTGTCCTCGATGTGAACCGGGAAGGTTTCCGCCACATAGGGGCCCTTGGCCAGCGTTTCGCCGTCCTCGATGACGACGGGATAGGTCCGCACCTTGACGCGGTTCGGATCGAACCAGGACTGCCCGTTGCGCATGTCGAATTCCCACCCGTGCCACGCGCAGCGGAGCAATTCGCCTACGCGCGTCCGCTGATAGACGCCGGGCTCCGGCGACGTCAGCCGCGCGACGCACGCGGCCTTGTCGAGCGGCGCGCCCGCATGCGGGCAGCGATTGAGCAGCGCAAAGAACTCGCCATTGACGTGGAACACGACGACGTCGCGGCCGTCCAAAGTGACCACCTTGTTGCCGCCGGGCGGGATGTCGGTGGTGCGGGCGACGATGTGACGGGCCATGGGATCGGATCAGAGCTTGTAAAGCGCGCGCGCGTTGCCGTTGAAGATTTTTGCCCGCTCCGCGTCGGTCAGCGGCGTCTTGAAGGCAAAGCGTGGATCGTCGAAATCCCAATGCGGATAATCCGACGAGAACAGCAGGCGATCGACGCCGACCCATTCGATCAGGGATCGCAGGTGCCTTGCCTCGTCGGGCTCGTCGATCGGCTGGGTCGTGAACCAGAAATGCTCCCGCACATATTCGGACGGACGCCGCTTGAGATGCGGAACCTCACCGCGGAAACGCTCGAAATGCTGGTCCATTCGCCACATGGTCGAGGAAATCCAGCCGAACCCGCCTTCGATGAACACGATCTTGAGGCGCGGAAAACGCTCGGGCACGCCTTCAATCACGAGAACTCGTGAGCGTTGCCGCCATCGAATGGGCATTCGACTGATGCTCCTCGGCATAATAGGACGGCCAGCCGCCGCCGGCCGGCGCGTGGCCGCCATAGCCGCCGACATGGATGCCGAGCGGCAGGCCGAGCTCCTCGGCGCGGGCATAGATCGGCCAGTAGCGGTGGCGGCCGAGCGGTTCGTTGGCGCGCGGCGAGACGTTGATCTGCACATATTGGCCGATTTTCGCGCAGCGCTCGATCTCGGCAACCGCGGCTTCGGTGTCGTCCTGCCCGACCAGGATCGCGGCCTTCAGCCGGGGGTCCCGGCTGGTCCAGTGCGCGAGCTGCCATTCGTTGACGGCGCGCTGGATGGCGGCACCGAAATCGAGATTCTGCTGCGAGAAAATGAACATATCCAGCACCTGCAACAGGCCGAACTCGATATCGAGCGGATCGAGATGCTGCTTGCGCATGAAGTCGAGATCGGATCCCGGCGGGCCGCCGGTCGGCGGCCATGCATCGCGGCGCGCGATCAGCGGCGAAGACCGCGGATAGGGCGTGGTGCCGATATAGGGCGTGCGCAGATGATCGCCGTAGGTCTTCAGATGCTCCTGCCAGCGTTTTGACAGGAACGGATTGAGGTCGGAGCGCGCATGCAGGCTCGGATGGATGTCGCAGTCGATGATCCGCAAGCGGCTTTTCGCGAGAGCCTCCTGGCCGGGCATCGGGCGGTCGATGACATCACTCATGCGGGCCTCCTTCGAAAAGGTTATGCGGCGAGCGAAAGCCGCGGAAAGGTTTCAAGCGGATTGTCGGCACACATGCGCGAAACGATACCGGGCGGCAGATGCGGCGGTATCGCGTCGTCGCCGTCGAATTGCCAGTGCGGATAGTCTGAAGCAAACAGGAACATCTTGTCCGAGCCGATCATGTCGATGATGTCGGCAACGCCTGAAGCATCGGGCGGAGCGTCGAACGGCTGCATGGTCAGGCGAATGTGGTCGCGCATGATGGCCGCCGGCTCGCGATCGATCCAGGGCACCTCGACGCGGACGCCGCGCCAGGTCTTGTTGGCACGCCACATGAACGCCGGCAGCCAGCTGACGCCGGATTCCATCAGCACCACCTTGAGGCCGGGGAATTTCACGAACACGCCCTCGTAAATCAGGCTCAGGATCTGAGCCTGGAACGCCTGCGCCTCGGCGAGATAATATTCGTAGCGATAGGACGGCCAGCCGACCGAACTCGGGGCTTGCCGGTACTCGCTGCCGGCATGGATCGCGATCGGCAATTTGTGTTTCTCGGCGGCCCGCCAGACCGGCCAGTAGTGCCGCCGCCCCAGGAGACTCTCGCCTTGCGCCAGAACCAGGACCGACACGAACCTGTTGTCGCCGGCGCGGCGTTCGATTTCCTCGATCGCGAGATCAGGCGCTTGCAGGGGAACCACGATCGAGGCGCGCAGGCGCGAATCGCGCGCCAGCCATTCGGCGGCAATCCAGTCGTTGATCGCCTTGCAGAACGCGGACGCCATGTAGGGATCGTAGACCGCCTGCGCGCCGTACAGCACGTTGCAGATCGCGTGGCTCGCCCCCAGCTGGTCGAACGCCCCACGCTGCACCATCGCAAGATCGCTGCCGGGCTTGCCTTTGGCCGGCCGCCAGTCGGCGCGGCCGGACAACGGCATATTGGGCGGGTAGCTGGTGAGATCGAGACCATCGATGGCCCGGCTCACCACCTGCTCTTTCCAGTGATCGTCGAGATACGGCAACAACGTGGTGCGCGTCCCGCCCACGGCGGGATGGATATCGCAGTCGATCCGTGTGGCCGCCATGGAGGTTTCCCCGGATATCGCCGTGCCCTTGATATCTTTTTTGGCGGCCCTGCATGCCGCGCCTTGCGATCAAATGTGCCGCCAGCCGTCCTCGAGCGCAAGGGGTGAGCGGATTGTAAAATGCCCTGGTTTCATTCAAATGAGGGTCCTTGGGATTCTTGCTGGAGCGAGCATGTCACTGACAGACTACGCATGGTTGGCGCTTGCGGCGTATGCCGTCCACATTCTCGAGGAGCACACTTTCGACTGGCGCAACTGGGCCCGCGCCGTGATTGGCCTGCCGGTGGAGTGGCCGGATTTTTATGTCACCAACGCCGTGGTAATCGTGCTTGGTATCGTCCAGGCCGGACTATCGGACAGCATGCCCGCGGCTCCGCTGTCGTTCGCCGCGCTGATGCTGATCAACGCCACCTTTTTTCACGTGCTGCCCTTCATTAGAGCAAGGGGACGCTTCTCGCCCGGTCTGATGACGGCCGTTGCCCTGTTCTATCCGATCGGAATAGCCGAGTTCGTTGCCGCCCGCGCGGGCGCCGGCGAGATCATCCTGGCGTTCGTCATCGGCGCCATTCTGATGGCGTCCCCGGTCGTTTTCCTCACCCTGAAGAGCCGGCCCTACTTCCGGCAAACCTGAATTTTCGCTTGTGCAGGGCGCGCGGTCATTTTCGGCTCCGGCGTCCGGCGGATTTTGGGCCAGTTCTCGGCAAAGGCCGGGCTGCGCTGATCCCCCGGCCCCGGCGAATGCACGCAGACATGAAATTCGTCGCGGCTATCGCGCCGGGTGATCGCCTATTCGTCGTAATCGTCGAGCATATCGCCACTCCGGGCGAGCATGAACGCGGTCGCCGCCACCATCACGGCTGCGCGCCAGTCTATTCCTCCGAGCAGAAGCGCCAGGAGAACAGCGAACCACGCCCCCGACGCGGCAGTCCAGCGGCGCTCCCACCGTATTTGCAGAAGGCTTTTGGGCGCCTTGCTCGAGTCAGCAAGAAAGCTCCTTAGACGGAACAGCGCGCTGTGGCGCCTCGGCATTGAGACCACCCCATGTCTCGAGCGGGACAACTCTGATCGTTGATTGCCTTCGATGGCCATTTGTTCCTCGCTTGTGCGTTATCGAACCTCGATCTCCGAAATACCCAACATGCCAAGCAGACGCCCGCGCGGCCGGACCAGATCGCCCAGGCTATAGCCCTCCAGCACCTCGATGAAGGCGTCGCGCGCCTTCTCCAACGCGCGCCTCAGGACACAGCATTGACGAACGGCGCAAGGAGCGTCGACGGGCTTGAAGCACGACGCAATCGCCATATCCGGCTCGGTGTGGCGCACCACTTCGCCAAGCCCGATCGCCTGGGCCGGTCTTGCAAGGCGCAGCCCGCCGTTTCTGCCGCGGACGGTTTCGATGTAGCCGGCTACGCCCAGTTGGTGCACGACCTTCATCAGATGATTCCTGGAGATGCTGTAGCTCTTCGCGATCTCGTCGATCGTCGCCAGTCCGCCTTCCCTGACCGCGAGATACATCAGCACCCGCAGGGCGTAGTCCGTGTAGACGGTCAGACGCATGGCCGCTCTCCCGATTCAGACGTTAAAGATATATTTGAAATATTGCTTTTAGACAAGAAGGTATATATAGAGTGCGCACATGATCTGAAGGGAGACCTCGATGGGCAAAGGCATTTCAATCGGTCACCTGCTGGCATGGCCGTTCCTGCTGCCGGGAAATGTCGCATGCGACGTCCTTGGACTGGACGACCATCGAAATCTGGTTCGCATGCTCGTCAACTCGCTGATCTGGACCGTGTTCGGCGTAATCGCGGTGGCGCTTGTCGTATGATGCTCGCTGCCGGGAGACTCGACCACGTTTCCGAGGACGGCATTCGCCAACTCGTCGATGCGTTCTACGTCAAGGTCCGCGCCGACCCCGAGCTTGCGCCGATTTTCGCCCGCGCCATTCCCGGCGACTGGCAACCACATTTGACCAGGATGTATGCTTTCTGGTCGTCGGTGATGCTCACCACCGGGCGCTACAAGGGCAATCCGGTCGCCAGGCATCTGGCTATCCCGGACATGAAGCTGGAACTGTTCGAACACTGGCTGACGCTGTTTGACGCCACGTGTAACGAGTTGTTCGACGACGCGACCAGCGAAGCCTTCCGTATCAAGGCTGAACGTATCGCCGAGAGCCTGAAGCTCGCCTTGTTTTACCGCCCGGACCGGCCGTGGCCGCCGGAGCCGACGCCATGACCTTCGTCGTCACCGACAATTGCATCAAGTGCAAATATATGGATTGCGTCGAGGTCTGCCCGGTCGACTGTTTCTACGAGGGCGAAAACATGCTCGTGATCCATCCGGAAGAGTGCATCGATTGCGGCGTTTGCGAACCGGAGTGCCCGGCCGACGCCATCTCTGCCGACTCCGAGCCCGGCCTGGAAAGCTGGCTCAAGCTGAATGCGGAATATGCATCGGTCTGGCCCAACGTCACCATCAAGCGCGAACAACCCGCCGACGCAAAGGCGTTCGACGGCGTCGCCAACAAGCTGGAACAGTATTTCTCAGCTGAGCCGGGTCAAGGCGGCTGATACCGGAGTAACCGCACTCCATGCAGGTCGAAATCAACGACAAGATAATCCTGGTCGATACGACCCTTCTGGGCGAGCTCCTGAATGTGCTTCCAGGTGATGTACCTGTGCTGATGCGAGAGCATGCGATCACGAGCGTATGTGAACGTGGTCTCGATGCACATGAAGGCGAGTTTCGCTTGAGGTTCTTCTTTCGAAACCGGCGCGCGCGACTGAGCGTCAACGCATCGGGGCAGATCCTGCGCCGCTCGATCATCAACTTTGGCGACAGGCCTTTACCAGGAGATCTGCACAACCCGGCCTGACAGTGCGAGGCTGATCCCTGCCGCGCCCCCAAAGGCAAGGGAGACGTCCGCCCACGTGGCGTTCACCCCAATTTCCGGGGATCGCGCGAGACTTCTCACCGAGTGCAAGATGCCAGGCCCGCGGCAGTTCAAATCGCTCTCAACCCGCAGACGCCTCAGGCGCACTCGCCAGACGTCGGCGCCTCATCCCCGCGGGATCCACCCGTGCGGACCGGGCTTGGGAATCTGCGATTGCGAGGGGTGGATGGTGGGCACGACAGGGATCGAACCTGTGACCCCTACCATGTCAAGGTAGTGCTCTCCCGCTGAGCTACGTGCCCGAAAGTCGTATTGGGTGGGGTCCGTATATCGGCTCCACGGCGGACAGGCAACCCATAGCGTTTTCAAGCGAAGTGGGTGCCGGTTCGCGTCAAGAAAAGCGCGTCAAAACAAAAAGCTAGTCCAGATCCTGACCCAACAGGCTTTAGCCCCGATCAGGCCGCCAGCATCTTGTTCACTTCGCTGACCAGTTCGCGAAGGTGGACCGGTTTCGACAGCACCTTCGCATTCTTTGGCGCCTCGGAATCGGAGTTGAGCGCCACCGCCGCAAAACCGGTGATGAACATGATCTTGATCTCGGGATCGAGCTCCGAAGCGCGGCGCGCGAGCTCAATGCCATCCATCTCCGGCATCACGATATCGGTGAGCAGCACCTCAAACGGCTCCTCGCGAAGCCTCTGGTAGGCCGACATGCCGTTGTCATGCGGCGAGACCTGAAAACCGGCGTTTTCCAACGCCTTGACCAGGAAGCGGCGCATGTCGTTGTCGTCTTCGGCGAGGAGGATCTTGTGCATGGCGGTTGGTCATCGAATCCCAATGGGAGGATCAATCCGCTCACTAAGCCCGACAGAGGGTAAATTTCGGGTGAAAGGGAGCGGCGTGCGGCCGGCGTTTCGCAATCTTATTTCTGGACCGAAACGCGTCCCGAATCAATGAGGCTGGGCATTTTCCGTCGGCAAGAGATGTTCCAGCCGGAACGCTTCTTTTTCACTTGGCAGAACGATCCTGATTATCGACAATGAGTTCGCATAAAAGCCCCGGTTTTCTGCCAGGAATGACGCTCCAGGCCGGCGGATTTGAGGGACGGCGCCCGACATGACCCTGTTTGACGGAGAACCGTCGCCCCCGTTCGAGATTGTGGAACCGGCCGCCTGGCGGGCGCCGATCATCTTCAACTCTCCGCATTCGGGATCGGTCTATCCGGACGCATTCCTGACCGCGTCGCGGATCGATCTTCCGGCGCTGCGCCGCTCCGAAGATTCGTTCATGGATGAGCTGATCGGGGGCCTGAGCCATCGCGGCTTTCCGACCGTCCGGGTCAACTTTCCCCGTTCCTATGTCGACGTAAACCGGGAGCCCTACGAACTCGATCCGCGCATGTTTTCGGGGCGATTGCCGAGCTTCGCCAATACGCGCTCGATGCGGGTGGCCGGTGGGCTCGGCACCATCCCGCGCGTCGTCGGTGACGGGCAGGAAATCTATCGCGAGCGCCTTTCCGTCGAGGACGCCCTTGCCAGGATCGAGGCGCTCTACAAGCCCTATCACCGCGCGTTGCGGCGGCTGATCAACAAGGCGCATCAGGCGTTTGGAACGGTGGTCGTGGTCGATTGCCACTCGATGCCCTCGGTCGGCGTGTCGCGGGATGAACCGCGGCGGCCGGACGTGGTCATTGGCGACCGCTACGGCACCAGCTGCGCGCCCCTGCTCGCCGACATGGTCGAGGAAACCATGAGCCGACTCGGCTATTCGGTCGGACGCAACAAGCCCTATGCCGGCGGTTTCATCACCGAGCATTACGGCAATCCGGCCTCCGGGTTGCACACCGTCCAGCTCGAACTCAACCGTGCGATCTATATGGACGAGCGGCGGCGCGAGCGCAGCGCGAGATTCGCGCAGGTGGCGAGCGATTTCGTCATCCTGGCCGACGCCCTCGCCACTGTTCCGCTTGACGATCTCGGACCGTTCCAGGCGGCGGCGGAATAAATATCGTCATGACCTCAGACGATAGATGACGGTTTCAAGAAAAAAGGGCCGCTTGAATGAACAAGCGGCCCAAGTCTAGGGAGGAAACGCCCAAGGAGGGCAGCGATAGCGCGCGAAGCGCTACCGCACCGCAACAATATGCGACCGCGCTGCACAAAGTGCAAGGGTTTTTAGGTGATTTCCGGTGCATAATTGACGCACCGCGGACGAAGGCCCAAAAAGACCCTCCAGCTAATTTATGATAGTTTTTTCAATGAATTAGACATTGGACCGATCCGTTGAACCGCCCATCGATGGGTGGTTATCCCATCGCTCTCGAATTCGTGATCGAGGATGTCCTCAGAAAATACACCGCTTCATCGGGGCGATTCGAGAGCGGGATAATGGCAGGCAATGCCCCCGTGAAGCGCGCGTTAACCGTGCGTAATTTGCAGGATTGCGCTACGCAGGAGCCTCGAGTCTCCATCCCCGCGCCACACCTCAAGGAACCGCCGTGACGGTCATCGATTTTACCGCCTTCATTGGCCGCCTTGCGACCGCCTCGGGCGAAACCATCCTGCCGTTCTTCAGGACCTCCCTGAGTATCGACAACAAGGGCGCGGCGCATGATTTCGATCCGGTGACGGAGGCCGATCGCGCGGCGGAGGCGGTGATGCGCCGCCTGATCAAGGCGAGCTTTCCCCAGCACGGCATCGTCGGCGAGGAATTCGGCATCGAGCGCGAGGACGCCGAATATGTCTGGGTGCTGGACCCGATCGACGGCACCAAATCCTTCATTTCGGGCTTCCCGATCTGGGGCACGCTGATCGCGCTGTTGCACAAGGGGACGCCGGTGTTCGGCATGATGCACCAGCCCTTCATCGGTGAACGCTTTTCCGGCGACAGCGGCTCGGCGCACTATTCCGGGTCTGGCGGGACGCGAAAACTGGCGGTGCGGCGCTGCCCCTCGCTGCGCGATGCGACCATGTTCACGACCAGTCCGCTGTTGATGAACCAGGCCGACCGCGCCGCCTTCGGCCGCGTCGAGGAGGCCGTGCGGCTGACGCGCTATGGCGGCGACTGCTATTCCTATTGCATGCTCGCCGCCGGGCATCTCGATCTCGTGATCGAGACCGAACTGAAACCCTACGACATCGCCGCCCTGATACCGATCATCACCGGCGCCGGCGGCGTCGTCAGCACATGGGAAGGCAAGCCCGCCCAAGGCGGCGGCCGCATCATCGCCGCGGGAGATCCGCGCGTGCACGAGGCGGCGATGAAGCTGCTGAACGGCTAGGTTAGTGCGCGGTCCGGCAAAAGAGCGGGAAACCGGTTTCGGAAAAAATCATTTGGTGGTGGAGCACGCATGAAAGCCTTGAGAGCGCTGGCAACCGGATTGTCCCTGCTGCTGCCGGCATCGGTTGCGGCGGCGGATTTTCCCGAAAGAGCCATCAGGCTGATCGTGCCTTTTCCGGCGGGAGGCCCCAACGACATCATCGCCCGCGTGATCGGTCAGCGGATGTCGGAACTGACGAAGCAGCCGGTGCTGATCGACAACCGCGGCGGACAAGGCGGTGTGCTCGGAACCGAGGCGTTGGCGAAGGCGACACCGGATGGCTACACCATCGCGATTTCGAGCGCGGGCGCGCTCGCCATCAGTCCGAGCATGGAGAAGGTCGCCTACGATCCGATGAAAGACCTGCAAGCCATCACCCTGGTGGCGAAAGTGCCGGAAATGCTGGTCGTCGCCAGCAATGTTCCCGCCAAGGACATGAAAGAGCTGGTCGCGCTGGCCAGGGCGCAGCCCGGAAAACTCAATTTCGCTTCATCCGGCCCCGGCAGCCTGCCGCATCTGGCCGGCGAACTGCTCAAGCTGACGGCAAAGATCGACATCGTGCACGTGCCCTATCGAGGCGCGGCGCCTGCCGTCAACGATCTGCTGGGACAGCAGGTGCAGATGGTGTTTCTCGATCTGCCGGTGATCTTGCCGCACATCAGGGCCGGCGCGTTGCGGGCGATTGCGATCGGCGCGCCGGAGCGCGCGCCGACGGCGATGGAGGTGCCGACCACGGCCGAGGTCGGAATGCCGGATCTGCAGGCGGAAAACTGGTACGGCATGGTGGCTCCCGCCGGCACGCCTGCGGCCATCGTCGCGACGCTGAACCGGATCGCGACCGAAGCGATGCGCGATCCGGGCGTCAGGGAAAAGCTCGCCATTCAGGGCGCCACGCTGATCGGGGACAGTCCGGAGCATTTTCACGCCTTCATCGGCACCGAGATCGAGAAATGGGCGAAAGTGATCAAGGACGCCGGCGTCGCAACCGAGAAGTGAGGTATCCTTCGCGTTATTGCGATATTGGCGTCAGGTTTGTGCTGCCCTGCGCAAGTGCTCCACCAGTTGCTTGGCCGGTCTTGGCAGCGTCTTGAAGCTGCGGGCGCAGATCACGAGCTTCCGGTTTGCCCACGCGTCGCGGATCGTGAGGTGGGTGATCGGCATGGACCGCGCGCAGCGTCTGGCGGCGGCCTCCGGCACCACCGCGATGCCGACGCCCGCGGCGACCATCTGGCAGATCGCGTCGAAATCCCTCAAGCGCGCCCGAACCCGCAACCGCACGCCCAGCCTTGCAGCGTGCTTGGCGATGTGGACCTGAAGCGCGGTCGCGCTCGTCAGTCCGACGAAGTCATGATCCGTCACCTCCGCAAAATCGATGCCGCGGCGATTGGCGAACTCCCCGCGCCGCGGCGCCACCAGCATCAACCGGTCCTCGCTGAACAGGAACCGCTCGAAATTGTCGGGCAAGGCATGCTCGGCGGCAAAGCCGAGATCGGCCGCGCCGCTCGCAATCGCGGCGACGATATCGGTGCTTTCGCGTTCCTCGACATCGAGGCTGATGTCGGGATGTTCGCGCAGGAATGCCGCGAGCGCCTTCGGCAGATGCTCCGAAAGCCCGGAGGTGTTGGCGAGCAGATGCACGCTGGCCCTGACGCCGCTGGCATAAGCGGCAAGATCGCCACGCATCATCTCGACATTGTGCATGATCAGCCGCGCATGATCGCGCAGGCTTTCGCCGGCCGCGGTCAGCTCGATGCCGCGGCGGCGCCGCTTCACGAGCGCGACGCCAAGGGCGGCTTCCAGGCCCTTGATGCGGGCACTCGCGGATGCGAGGGCAAGGTGAGCGCGCATCGCGCCGTGGGTGATGCTGCCTGAGTCCGCCACGGCGATGAACAGCTGAAGGTCAACCAGATCGAAACGCATGGCGGATCTCCTGGACCGTCTGCCTTCGCCATCGCCGAAGGCTAATTCAATAAGCTCCAGATTGTGCCGATCCGCCCGATCGGTCAATGTGGCGCCATGTCCGAATCTCTCCTGCTTTTCATTACCGCGGCGTTCCTGCTGGCGGGTTTCGTCAAGGGCGCGCTCGGGCTTGGCCTGCCGACGGTGTCGGTGGGCCTGCTCGCGGTCACGATGCCGCCGGCGCACGCGCTTGCCCTCGTCATCGTGCCCGCGATCCTGACCAACATCTGGCAGACGTTCGTCGGCCCTTATCTGCGCGACATCATCCGGCGGCTGTGGCCGCTGCTGCTGGGTCTGGCCGCCGGCATCCGGTTGAACGCCGGATCGATGACCGGTCCCTATGCGCGCTACAGCACGATCGTTCTCGGCGTCCTGCTGGTGATCTACGCGGTCATTGGCCTGCGCAAATTCGTCTTCAGGGTCGCGCGACGCGACGAAAAATGGATCGGCGCCATCATCGGCCTGGTCACCGGCGTCATTTCCGCCGCAACCGGCGTGCAGGTCGTTCCCTCGATGCCGTACTTTCAGGCGATCGGCATGGAGCGGGACGAACTGGTGCAGGCGCTCGGGGTGTTCTTCACCGTCGCGACCGTGGCGCTGGCTTTCAACCTCTCAAGCGCGGGACTGCTCGACGAATCGACCACCTGGCCCGGCGTCATCGCATTGGCGTGCTCGTTCACCGGCATGGCGATCGGGCAAGCGGTGCGCTCGCGGATGGCCCCCGAGGCCTTCCGCCGCTGGTTCCTGATCGCGATGATTTTTCTGGGGATCTACCTCGCCGGCAGCGCTACCTACAATCTCGCGCGGCCCTGACGAGCCTTCACCCGAACAGCGGCGTGCCCGGCACGAAGGCGTCGAACGCCGCCCAGAACTGGGCGCGGTAGCGGTCCTGCTCCTGCAGGATTTCGTGCTTGGCGCCGGCGATCACCAGATGCGAGCCGGCGCGCAGATGGTAGGCGAATTCCTCGATCGCCGCCGTCGAGACGACGGTGTCGTTGGAGGCAGCCAGCATCAGGATCGGCTGACGAATCTCCGAAGGGTAGTTCGAGGCGCGAAAGCCGTGCATCGCGGTGAACGCGGTGTCGGCCCAGGCCACCGTCGGGGCCCCGAGACCCAGCGTCGGATCTTCTTCAAGAATTGCGGCGTTGCGGGCGTAGCGCACGGGATCGCTGGTCAGGGGATTGTTGACGAACGGCTCCGCGCCGGTCAGCGCGCCACTGCCGCCGGGGACGTAGCGGCCGCCGAGTCCCGCGAGCCGCAGGACGCGCAACAGCGCGCGCGCCGGCACCGACGTTCGGTGTCCGGGGAGGTCGATCATCGGCGCCGACAGCACCATGCGGTCGAACCAGCGCTTGCCGGCATGGGCGATCCGCAGCATCACCGCGCCGCCCATCGAGTGCGCCAGCGCAAAATACGGCGGCGGGCAATCCGGCAACACCACCTGCTGCACGAAGGCCTCGACGTCCACCTCATAATCGGAGAAATCGCGGACATAGCCCTTGCGCGGATCGCGCAGGCGCCGCGACGAATGGCCCTGCCCGCGCCAGTCGATCATGGCCACCGCGAAGCCGCGATCGCGCAGATCGCGCACCGTTTCAAAATACTTTTCGATCTGCTCGCTGCGGCCGGTGAAGACGCAGACCGTTCCCTTGCGGCCCGCCGGCGGCGCCCAGCGCGCAAACCGCAGTTCCGCGCCATCCGGCGTCTTGATGGTGCCGGAGACAACGTCCTCCGGCACGGGATTGGCGGGGATCGAGACGAGCGTCATGAGCAGCCGACCGGATAGGTGAAAAGGGCTGAAAATCAAGGGGCGGGCGCGTCAAAAAGGGCAACGTCCCCCTGTCTTGAACGCGTTGATGCCCCTCCCATATCACCTTCATGCAGGCCGCTACCAGTGTTTCGGGGAAACCGAAGCCTTCAGGCTGCATATCGACGAAAGCCCGGCCCGATGGCGGGCGGGTTAACCTAACAGTCGCTCAATGGAGGACTTCCCATGCGTACCTACGACCTCACCCCGTTTTATCGCTCCACCGTCGGCTTCGACCGCCTGTTTTCCCTGCTCGACCAGGCGACCTCGGACGGCAGCCCCGGCTATCCGCCCTACAATATCGAACGCACCGGCGAGAATACCTACCGCATCAGCGTCGCGGTTTCCGGGTTCTCCGAAGGAGAGCTTTCGATCGTCGCGAAGGAAAACACGCTGACGATCAAGGGCGAGAAATCCGCCAATGAGAACGGCAAGGAACAATCCGAGGTGCTCTATCGCGGCATCGCGGCGCGCGCCTTCGAACGCGCCTTCCAGCTTGCCGATTTCGTGGTGGTGAAGAACGCCTCGCTTGAGAACGGCCTGCTCCACGTCGATCTCGTTCGCGAGATTCCCGAGACCAAGAAGCCCCGCAGCATCCCGATCTCCACCAAGGCGCAAGCCGCGCCGGTGATCGAAGGCGCCGCCGAGAAGGCCGCCGCGTAACGCGCTTCGTTCGCTCCAGATTTGCGAATACGAAAACGCCCCGGGAAACCGGGGCGTTTTTTTGCACGTCTCGCCTTTGGGATTCACGTAGCCGTGATCCCCGTAACGTTCCGGCCCGCTGACCGAAGCACCATCATGAGGCGCGGCGTTTCCTGCGGAAGCCTCGATCATGGAGCTCGTTCGATGAAGATAGTTCGGTTCGCCATCATAATGGTTCTTGCCGCGTTCGCCGGAGCGCGCGGCGAAGCGCACGCCCAGACGGCTGCGCCCGTCGAGGCGCGCAACGTCGTCCTGGTTCACGGCGCCTGGGCCGATGGCTCCAGTTGGGCCGGCGTTATTCCCTATCTGCAGGCGGCCGGCCTGAAAGTCACCGCCGTGCAGAATCCGCTGACGTCGCTCGCGGACTCCGTGGCCGCGACACGCCGCGCATTGGCGCTGCAGGACGGACCAACCGTGCTGGTCGCCCATTCCTGGGGAGGCACCGTCATCAGCGAGACGGGAATCGATCCCAAGGTCACCGCGCTTGTTTATGTCGCCGCGCGCGCTCCCGACGCCGGAGAGGATTTCGTCGCGCTTTCCGGAAAATTTCCCGCCGGCGCGGCGCGGGCCGGCGTCAGGGAACACGACGGCTTCACCAGATTGTCCGAAGAGTCCTTTCTGAAATACTTTGCCAACGGCGTTGAGCCCGGCAAGGCGGAAGTGCTTTACGCCGTGCAGGAACCAACGGCCGCGGCATTGTTCGGCGGACGAACCACAGCGGCTGCATGGCGCTCCAGGCCTTCATGGTATGCGGTATCGAAGCTCGATCAGACGATAAATCCCGATCTGGAGCGCTTTCTGGCAAAACGCATGAATGCAACGACCGTCGAGCTGGAAGCAGGTCATTTGTCGCTGGTGTCGCATCCAAAAGAGATCGCCGACCTGATCCTGGCGGCGGCCGGCCGGAAGCCATAGCCGCCGAGGGTGCGTCCCTTCGCGTCAGGCTGTGAAGACGAAAACGCCCCGGGAAAAGCGGGGCGTTTTTTGTTCAAGGCCCGGGCGACCGGGAAAAGTCACTCCAACCCCTGCACGTCCGGCATCGGCTGTGTCGGCTGAATCTGCGGCGGAGCCGGCCTGGTCTCGACAACCGGAGCTGTGGCCGGCGGCGTCGCCGGCCTGTCAGCCGGTTTCATTTGCACCGCGGCCGATTGCTGCGCCGGCTCGGCGACGGCAGCCGGCGCGCGCTGCGGTGACGCCTTCGGCATTGGCACCGTCGGCGGCGTCCGGCTCGCTACCCTCGGGATGGAACCCGGCGGCCGCGGCGCAGCGTCCTCATTGGGATTGTCGCCCATCCGGTACGCCGGCACGAAGCGCACGAGTTCCCCGGTGCGGGCGTCGATCACCAGGCGGCCGTCGTCGCCACGGCGGTCGATGACGGAGATGACGTAGAACATGCCGCGCTGCCGCGGAATCCCGAGCGGAGAGAACCCGCTTTCGCGAACGACGGTGTAGACCTCCTGCGGCGGCAGCAAACTTGGACCGACGCCGGGCGCCGCGGCCTCCGGCGGCATCGCCGCGTAGGGCCCGCCGAAGTCCGATACGGCCTTGTACGGCGAACCGCCGGTTCCATGAGACGCCGATCCCTGCGCATTCGCGGTGGCGGCCGTGAGAACCAGCCCTGCCGAGATGAGCCACCCTGTGAACAATTTCATTGTCCGTCGCTCCTGTAATGCCTTCGCGCCCACAGCGCTTCTGCGCTCTTTTTCCCGGCTGGAATTTCACGGCTGAATCCGGCGGTCCTTGGGCCGGATCGCGGCGCGCTTGCTCCAAATCCGGGGCGATGCGACCACTGTGATCCTCGGAAGCTGTCGGCGAGGTGCCCGGCGACTTTCGCGCGCTTGTGTGATAGTAAAAAATTTGGCATGGTCGGGGTTAGGACAGCAAAGCTGTCTCAATTTTGGCCGCAAGCCCGGCACAGGGATTGCAGCGCGGTTGGGCGTCGAGACGCCAAGGGAATTGAAGGCAAGGCCGTTCGTCGAGGACGCTGAACGCCCGAGCCTGAATTTAGGACATCGCGGCTCGCGGAGGACGAGCGGTGGCCCGGTGGGTGCCGCAAACGCCCAAGGTGCGCCGCCGACAACGGTGAGGCCCTTAGCCTTATTGAGAGGACTGAAGATGAGCGGGTCGGAGTTGGAGCGCGAGAACATGGTGACAGATGCGCTGTCGGCAGCCGCGGTCTCCAAACCGTCAGACCTTTCGCTCACCGCTCCCGAGCACAGCTGGCGGCCGGCCGCCGAAGGCCTTTACGATCCCAGCCTCGAGAAGGATTCCTGCGGCGTCGGCTTCATCGCCAACATCAAGGGCAAGAAGTCGCGCCAGATCGTCTCCGACGCGATCAGCATTCTCTGCAATCTCGAACACCGCGGCGCGGTGGGCGCCGATCCGCGCGCGGGCGACGGCGCCGGCATCCTGGTGCAGATTCCGCACGCTTTCTTCGCGCGCAAGGCAAAGGATCTCGGCTTTGTGTTGCCGGAGCCCGGCAACTACGCGGTCGGCGCGCTGTTCATGCCGAAGGAAAAGGCCTGGCGCAAAGTCATCCAGAGCATCATCGCCGACCAGATCAAGGCCGAGCAACTGACGCTGCTCGGCTGGCGCGACGTGCCGACCGACAATTCCTCGCTCGGCGAAACCGTCAAGCCGACCGAGCCTGCGAACATGCAGGTGTTCATCGGCCGCGGCGCGCATATCAGGAACGAAGAGGAGTTCGAGCGCCGGCTCTACATCCTGCGCAAGTCGATCTCGCAGGCGATCTATCAGCGCCGCGACCGCGGGCTCGCCGGCTATTATCCGTGCTCGATGTCGTGCCGCACCGTGATCTACAAGGGCATGTTCCTCGCCGACCAGCTCGGCAGCTATTATCCGGACCTGCACGAGCCCGATTTCGAGAGCGCGCTGGCGCTGGTGCACCAGCGCTTCTCGACCAACACCTTCCCGACCTGGTCGCTGGCGCACCCCTATCGCATGGTGGCGCATAACGGCGAGATCAACACGCTGCGCGGCAACACCAACTGGATGGCGGCGCGGCAGGCCTCGGTGCATTCGGAGCTCTACGGCAAGGACATCAGCCGGCTGTGGCCGATCTCCTATGAAGGACAGAGCGACACCGCCTGTTTCGACAACGGCCTCGAATTCCTGGTGCAGGGCGGCTACTCGCTGCCGCACGCCGTCATGATGATGATTCCGGAAGCCTGGGCCGGCAATCCGCTGATGGATGAGCAGCGCCGCGCCTTCTACGAATATCACGCCGCGATCATGGAGCCGTGGGACGGCCCCGCCGCGATCGCCTTCACCGACGGCCGCCAGATCGGCGCCACGCTGGACCGCAATGGCCTGCGCCCGGCGCGCTATCTCGTGACCTCCGACGACCGCATCGTGATGGCGTCCGAAATGGGCGTGCTGAAAATCCCCGAGGAGCAGATCGTCACCAAGTGGCGGCTGCAGCCGGGCAAGATGCTGCTCGTCGACCTCGAACAGGGCCGGCTCATCCCGGACGACGAGATCAAGGCGCAGCTGGCGAACAGCCATCCCTATCGCGAGTGGCTCGACCGCACCCAGATCGTGCTGGAAGAATTGCCCGACGCTCCCACCAAGGGCATGCGCTCGAACCTGCCGCTCCTGGATCGGCAGCAGGCGTTCGGCTACAGCCAGGAAGACATCAGCATCCTGATGACGCCGATGGCCTCCACCGGCGAGGAAGCCAACGGCTCGATGGGCAACGACACGCCGATCTCGGCGCTGTCGGACAAGCCGAAGCCGCTGTTCACCTACTTCAAGCAGAATTTCGCCCAGGTCACCAATCCGCCGATCGATCCGATCCGCGAGGAACTGGTGATGAGTTTGGTCTCCATCATCGGCCCGCGGCCGAACCTGTTCGATCTGGAGGGAGTGGCCGGCACCAAGCGCCTCGAAGTGCGCCAGCCGATCCTGACCGACGCCGATCTGGAAAAGATCCGGTCGATTTCGGAGATCGCGGACACCCATTTCAAGTCGCGCACGCTCGACACCACGTTCGATGCCGGCCTCGGCGCGGCGGGACTGGAACCGGTGCTCGACGAATTGTGCGCGCGCGCGGAAGCCGCGGTCCGCGAAGGCATCAACATCGTCATCCTGTCCGACCGCATGGCGGGCTCGGACCGGATTCCGATCCCCTCGCTGCTCGCCTGCGCCGCCGTGCATCATCATCTGATCCGCACCGGCTTGCGCACCTCGGTCGGTCTCGTCGTCGAATCCGGCGAGCCGCGCGAGGTGCATCATTTCGCCTGCCTCGCCGGCTACGGCGCCGAGGCGATCAATCCCTATCTCGCATTCGAGACCATCATCGCGATGAAGGACCGGCTGCCGGCGGCGCTGGAAGACTATGAGATCGTCAAGCGCTACATCAAGTCGATCGGCAAGGGCCTCTTGAAGGTGATGTCGAAGATGGGCATCTCGACCTATCAGTCCTACTGCGGCGCGCAGATTTTCGACGCCGTCGGCCTCAAGGCCGATTTCGTCTCGAAATATTTCGTCGGCACCCACACCCGCATCGAAGGCGTGGGCCTTGCCGAGATCGCCGAGGAAACCGCGCGCCGCCATGCCGACGCGTTCGGCGACCAGCTCGTCTACAGGAACGCGCTCGATGTCGGCGGCGAATATGCCTACCGCACCCGCGGCGAGGATCATGCCTGGACCGCCGAATCCGTCTCGACGCTGCAGCACGCCGTGCGCGGCAATTCGCTGGAGCGCTACCGGGCGTTCGCGAAGATCCTCAACGAGCAGTCCGAGCGGCTGTTGACGCTGCGCGGCCTGTTCAGGATCAAGACGGCCGAAGACGAGAAGCGCAAGCCCGTCCCGCTCGACCAGGTCGAGCCGGCCAGCGAAATCGTCAAGCGCTTCGCCACCGGCGCGATGTCGTTCGGCTCGATCTCGCGCGAGGCCCACACCACGCTGGCGATCGCGATGAACCGGATCGGCGGCAAATCCAACACCGGCGAGGGCGGCGAGGAGAGCGATCGCTACAAGCCGCTGCCGAATGGCGATTCGATGCGCTCGGCGATCAAGCAGGTCGCCTCGGGCCGCTTCGGCGTCACCACCGAATATCTCGTCAACTCCGACATGATGCAGATCAAGATGGCGCAGGGCGCCAAGCCCGGCGAAGGCGGACAACTGCCCGGGCACAAGGTCGATGCGACCATTGCCAGGGTGCGGCATTCGACGCCCGGCGTCGGCCTGATCTCGCCGCCGCCGCACCATGACATCTATTCGATCGAGGATCTGGCGCAGCTGATCTACGATCTGAAGAACGTCAATCCCGATGGACAGGTATCGGTCAAACTGGTCTCCGAAATCGGCGTCGGCACGGTTGCCGCCGGCGTCGCGAAGGCGCGCGCCGACCATGTCACCATCGCGGGCTTCGAAGGCGGCACCGGCGCGTCTCCGCTCACCTCGATCAAGCACGCCGGTTCCCCGTGGGAAATCGGCCTCGCCGAAACCCACCAGACGCTGGTGCGCGAGCGGCTGCGCAGCCGCATCGTGGTGCAGGTCGACGGCGGCTTCCGCACCGGACGCGACGTCGTGATCGGCGCGCTGTTGGGCGCCGACGAGTTCGGCTTCGCGACCGCGCCCCTGATCGCGGCCGGCTGCATCATGATGCGCAAGTGCCACCTCAACACCTGCCCGGTCGGCGTCGCCACGCAGGACCCGGTGCTGCGCAAGCGCTTCACCGGCCAGCCCGAGCACGTCATCAATTACTTCTTCTTCGTCGCCGAGGAAGTCCGCGAGATCATGGCCGCCCTCGGCTATCGCAGCTTCAACGAGATGGTCGGCCAGACCCAGATGCTCGACCAGTCGAAGCTGGTGGCGCACTGGAAGGCCAAGGGTCTCGATTTCTCGAAACTGTTCGTGCGGCAGAAGGAAGAGAAAGGCCAGAAGATCTACCACACCGAGCCGCAGAACCATCATCTGGAGGCCGTGCTCGACCGCAGGCTGATCGAAAAGGCGCAAGCCGCCCTCGACCGCGGCGCGCCGGTGAAGATCGACATGGAGATCAACAACACCGACCGCTCCGCCGGCGCGATGCTGTCGGGCAACGTGGCGAAAATCTACGGCCATGCCGGTCTGCCGCATGACACCATCCAGGTGAACTTCACGGGCACCGCCGGCCAGGCGTTCGGCGCGTGGCTCGCGCGCGGCATCACCTTCGATCTCGAGGGCGAAGGCAACGACTATGTCGGCAAGGGCCTGTCCGGCGGCCGCATCATCGTCAAGCCGCCGCGCAATTCCGGCATCGTGCCGGAGGAATCCATCATCGTCGGCAACACCGTGATGTATGGCGCGATCGAGGGCGAATGCTATTTCCGCGGCATCGCCGGCGAGCGTTTTGCGGTGCGCAATTCGGGCGCCGTGGCGGTCGTCGAGGGCGCCGGCGATCACTGCTGCGAATACATGACCGGCGGCATCGTCGTGGTGCTCGGCAAGACCGGGCGCAACTTCGCGGCCGGGATGTCCGGCGGCGTCGCCTATGTGCTCGACGAGGCCGGCGACTTCGGCAAGCTTTGCAACATGGCGATGGTCGAACTCGAGCCGGTGTTGTCGGAAGAGATGATCAACGAGAACACCTATCATCAGTCGGGCGATCTCGAGGCGCATGGCCGGGTCGACGTGTTCCAGAGCCTGCTCGATTCCGATGTCGAGCGGCTGCATATTCTGATCACGCGCCACGCCAGGCTGACGGGCTCGAAACGCGCCGCCGAAATTCTCGCGAACTGGAAGGTGTGGCTGCCGAAATTCCGCAAGGTGATGCCGGTGGAGTACCGCCGCGCGCTGAAGGAGATGAAGGCGAATGCCGACGCCGAGCCGAAGATCGCGATCGGGGCGTGAACGGAAGCGGGAATTTGCTGCAAACGTCATTGCGAGCGCAGCGAAGCAATACCATGGACTTTTATGCGCGCATGCCGGAATGGATATGCTTCGTCGCTTCGCGTCCTCGCAGATGACAGGAAGGGCCGTTGAGCACTAACGAGCCATCGCTTCCACGGGTGGCGGGAAGACCAGATAGAAACGCAGGGGCGTCAGGTTTAATGGGCAAGGTGACAGGTTTTCTGGAAATCGAACGGCACGACCGCAAGTACGCGCCGGTCGCCGAACGCGTGAAGCACTATCGCGAATTCGTCATTCCCCTGAGCGAGAAGGACACCCGCGACCAGGCCGCGCGCTGCATGAGTTGCGGCATTCCCTACTGCCATGGCACCGGCTCGGTGGCGCCGGGCACGCCGGGCTGCCCGGTCAACAACCAGATTCCGGATTTCAACGATCTGGTCTACCAGGGCAACTGGGAAGAGGCTTCGCGCAACCTGCATTCGACCAACAATTTCCCGGAATTCACCGGCCGCATCTGCCCGGCTCCCTGCGAAGCCTCCTGCACGCTCAACATCGACGACAATCCCGTCACCATCAAAACGATCGAATGCGCCATCGTCGACCGCGCCTGGGAGAACGGCTGGGTCAAGCCGGAAGTCCCGGCGGAAAAGACCGGCAAGAAGATCGCGATCGTGGGCTCCGGACCCGCGGGGCTTGCCTGCGCGCAGCAGCTCGCGCGCGCCGGCCATGACGTGCATGTGTTCGAGAAATACGCCAGGGCCGGCGGCCTGCTGCGCTACGGCATTCCCGATTTCAAGATGGAGAAGCACGTCATCGACCGCCGCGTGGCGCAGATGGAGGCCGAGGGCGTCACCTTTCACTACGGCGCCCCTGTCGGCGGCACGCTGCCGGGCGCGATCGATCCGCAAGCCATGCTGAACGACTACGACGCGGTCGCGCTGACCGGCGGCGCGGAGGCGCCGCGCGACCTGCCGATTCCCGGCCGCGATCTCGCCGGCATTCACTTCGCGATGGATTTCCTGCCGCAGCAAAATCGCCGCGTCTCGAGCGAACCGCTTGGCGGCGCGCCCGACATTCTCGCCGGCGGCAAGCATGTGGTGGTGATCGGCGGCGGCGACACCGGATCGGACTGCATCGGCACCTCGTTCCGGCAGGGCGCGCTCTCGGTGACCCAGCTCGAGATCATGCCGGCGCCGCCCGAGCATGAGAACAAGGGCCTGACCTGGCCGAACTGGCCCTTGAAGATGCGCACCTCGTCGAGCCAGGCCGAAGGCGCCAGGCGCGACTACGCGGTGCTGACGCAGCATTTTTCGGGCACCGACGGCAAAGTCGCAAAACTGCATGGCGTGCAGGTCGACGACAGGTTCAAGCCGATTGCCGGAAGCGAATTCGAGATCGAGGCGCAACTGGTGCTGCTGGCGATGGGTTTCGTCCATCCGGTGCATGAGGGCCTCTTGAAGACGCTCGGCGTCGATCTCGATCCGCGCGGCAATGTCCGCGCCAACACCGCCGACTACCAGACCTCGCTGGGCAAGGTGTTCTCGGCCGGCGACATGCGCCGCGGACAGTCTCTCGTCGTCTGGGCGATCCGCGAGGGCCGCCTCTGCGCGCGATCGATCGACCAGTTCCTGATGGGAGCGACGAACCTGCCGAAGTAGGCTTCCTGGCGCCGCCCCCTTGGATGAGAACCAACGGGTAGGATGGGTGGAGCGACTGCGTCCGCCGAAGCTCGCCGAGCGAAGGTGGAAGCGATACCCATCACTTGCGGTTTGCGAAGACGATGGGTTTCGCAAAATGCTCAACCCATCCTACGCGCTCACCACCGGCTCGGTTCGCGGAGAATCCCCCTCACCCGAAGCCGAGCGGTGAAGCGATTCAACTCAAGATCATCCTGCTCTAGCGCCGCGGCGATGTTGACACCGTCAATACGCAGATGCGCTCAAACTTTATCCCGTCGGCGAGCGACAGGGTCTGCACGACAGGCGATGTCGCGCTCCCGTACACGTCAAATCCGTGGTCGCCGATGGCTTTCTTGAGATCGTAGCCTGAAAGGCTGAAGCTCCGCCCCGCAAAGGGCCCGGCGGTAAAGGTTCCGCTGATCGTTCCCGCATGGAAGGCGACGCTGCCGTCGTCCCCCGGTTCGGAGATGGCAACGGTGAACCTGTCGTCATAGGCGTGTGCGGCGGGAGTATGCATCCGTGGCCCAACGCCGAAGGAGGCGGTGTCCACGGCCTGGCCGGCCTCGGTGGCAACACCGTGGTCGTCGACGCTGCCCGTGCTCGTGAACGTCGTCGTCCACGCGACGCCGGAATTGACGGGTTCCAGCTTCGCGTTGAAACCCAGCGGCGAGGCCAAACATGTTCCCGAGCTGCGATAGGTAAACGCGGGTTGGTTCGCGTCCGCGCCGGTCGGGGCAAACAGCGCCGGGAGGACCGCGAGACGTCATCAACAGGCGAGAGCAGGACAAGGCCCTCATTTCGCACCTTCTTTCGTCCCCTCACCGGGCGGCGCCACGAATGGACGACACCATCATAATCGCCTTGATCTTAATCGACCAGAGCGGCGCGCAGGATGGGTGAATAGATAATGGAGCGACCCCGTCCGCCGAAGCTCAGCGAGCGAAGGCGGAAGCGATACCCATCAAGCGCGGTTTGCGGAGACAATGGGTTTCGCGAAGGGCTCAACCCATCGAAGTGATTTGCCCGGCGGGCGGCCTTCGCAAATTCCTGTCCACCCCTTCGGCAAAAAATATTTCGCTTCGCCGTTTGCTAAAATCAGCATTATTGATTCCGCCGTCCCGCCTCGAGCAGAGGGGCGCTTCGCGGTCGTCACGAACGTTGGTGCGGGATGCGATGGACGCGGCGGCGGCGCAAGACGAGCGGCGCTGCGGCGGACGGCGAAGTCGTGTGGTTCTGATGCCCCGACGCTGGCATCAAGTCGGCGATGATGCTTCGCATCACGCTGGCGACGGTGGCAAGAAAGCCCGGTCACCGGGAAGAGCGCGAAGGAAACCGTTAAAACCATTGCGCAGGGAAGGCCGGATGATTCCGCCTACACCTGTGGTTCTACCCGTGTGCTTGCTACCTTTGCACACGGGCCGCGGGTGTGAGCTGAGCACCCGGCCTTCCCTGCGCCCTCTCGTTTTGATGGGCGGATGAAATTTCCTGACAAAGCTCGGGCGCATCGCGCCGCGAGGATGCGGATGCTTGGACAAATTGCTGTTTGACAATTGAATCGGAAGAAAGCGAGCGCCGCTCGTCCGCTCTCTTCACGGCAGAGCGCGGATGGGGCGGAGCGACCCCGTCCGCCGAAGCTCAGCGGGCGAAGGCGGAAGCGATACCCATCCATCGCGGTTGCGGAGATGACCGGTTTCGCGAAGGGCTCAACCCGTCCTGCACGGCTTGCCGAGGGAGGTTTCTTCGCCCTGCCCGCGAACTCGGGCGCGACGCTCGGTCGCAACCTTGATAGCCTTGTTGGACAGTTTTGCCTCGAGGCAGGACGGCGGCGGCCTCTCTCCGCGGGTCACCTCTGGTGGCGCATCCCGGGTCTATCGCTACATGTTAGGCCGCCGGGCAAGGAAACGGTCCGGGACCTCTCGCCGTCTTTGCGCGGCGGCCTCCGCGCCGGCACCATGGATTCATGATCCATCCGGCCCGGCGCAGCTTGCCCAACTTGCCACCACAAAATTTTGTGACTAAAGTTTTAGGGAAGCCCACGGCGAGGTGCCGGGCCTGTTTCTTGAGGGAGGACTGACCATGTCGCCCGGATATTTTCAAGGACACGGCGAGAAGCACGGTGGCCGATCCTTTTCATACGCCCCCAACGATTCCCTTGCACAAATGATCGTCGACGCGTGGGTCGATGAAGATTTCCGAAACGCATGCTGACCGATCGCCGGACAACGACCGCAACGTCCCGACGTCGCGAAGGCAGCGCCAGGGTCGCGCTCGCGGCACGGGGCTTCTATCTGAACGCGGCCGTCGTGATCACGGAAGACGAGTACGATAACGGCTATACCTTGCAGACCACAATGACGGTCGTCTTTGTGCTGCCGAACCAAAGGCCGTGTGACGCCCCGGCCGGGCCAGTCTCTCCTCGATACGGCCCGTTTGCTGATGGCCGCTACGCCGAACGGAATTTAGCGCGGTTGCGACTAGAGCATGATCCGGAAAAGCGGGAACCGGTTTTCCGAAAAGATCATGCTCAAATAAAGAGATGAGATCATGATCCAATTCAACCTGAGTCGGATCATGATCTAGGTTTCAGGCGGGATGCCATGTCTCTCGTTTGAAGCGGCCCATCTACCAAAAATCGTATCTCCAAGAAACCGAACGTGGGCAGGCACTCGGAAAACAGGAGGTTTCGAATGGCACGCTCGGTTACGGAGTGGGTCAACGTCACGGGCGATGTCTCGATCATCGCCCGCGAGTCGGGAGAGGTCTGGTTTCATACTCCCGGCGACACGAAAGAAGGCATCGATCCTTTCGCGGCGCCGATGACGGGTGCGGGTTCGGCGGGCAGCACGGTCGGGCTGCTCGACGGCGCGCTCAATCTCGGATTTGCGGAAATTGAAAAGCGCCTCGCGCGCCCGGACCCGACGCTCGCCGGTTATATCGTCGCCCTGGCCGGCGCCTATCACACGTCCGTCGACACGCCCCGAAATCTCCGGCGCGCCGCCAGCCGCTTCAACGAGCTGGGCAGGCCCGAGGTGGCGGCCTACCTGGAAGAACGCGCGCGCGAGGAGACCGGTCACGACAGGCTCGCGCTCAAGGATCTGCAGGCGCTGGGCGTGCCCGGCGAACGGTTAGTCGCGAACTTCATCCCGGAGGGCATCAAGCCGCTTTGCCAGCGCTTCGATGCCCTCTGCGCTCAGGATTATCCGATCGGCAGCATCGGCTATTCGTACTGCCTGGAGCGCATCGCCGCGCTCAAGCAGAAGTCCGATATCGAGACAGTGCAGGCGCTGTGCCCGGACGGCGTCGACGCGACCCGCTTCCTCAGAAGTCACAGCAGCCTCGGAAGCGAGGTGACGCACGTCGAAGAGACGATCGGGTTCGTCGCATCGCTTCCTGCGAACGACCGTATCCGGGTCGTTCAGGAGACCTATCAATCGGCGTTGATCATGGCGGAGGGATATAATCACGAGCTCCTCAAATCCGAGGCGGAGATGATCGAGGAACTTCAGCGGGCGATCGGAGAGACGCTCCCGTGGCGTCCCGGTTCATACCCTTCGCCGGAAGAAAAGCGCGACGCCCGGCCCGCGGCATGAGCAGAACGCTTCTTGCCCTGTCGTCTGCGGGAGAGAAGGTCCCCTGGTCTGGCAACAAAGGCAGCACATGGTGGATCCCAAGCCCGACTCCTTACCGGCGAGTGACGCCAGCAGGCCCCTGCCATGACGAGGACGACCATCGACCTGGCGGCGTGGCTGGATAGTCATGGTCTCAGCCAGTACGCCCGGGCTTTCGCGGAAAACAATATCGAATACGCCATTCTTCCGGATCTGACGGAAAACGATCTCAGGAACATTGGCGTTTCATCCCTCGGTCACCGCAAGAAACTGCTCAGGGCGATTGAAGCGTTGACGGCGGCGCGTCAGCCCAACGGCACGACAGCCGAGGTTTCAGACGTTGCCGCGATGCCACCCGCGGCTGCGCAGCATCGCGAAGCTGAATTCCGTCAGATCACCGTGATGTTCAGCGACCTCGTGGGATCGACGCAGCTCTCGGAGAAGCTGGACCCTGAGGATCTGCAAAAACTCATTGACGCGTATCGGAGAGAGTGCAGCGCCGCCATCAGGCGCTACGGAGGCGAGGCCGCCCGCTATTTCGGCGATGGCGTGATGGCCTTTTTCGGCTGGCCCCATGCGCACGAGGATGACGCCGTTCGCGCCATTCACGCCGCCCTGGAGATTGCCGCCGCGGTCACGAAGATTCCAGGGCCGGTTACCCTGACTTGTCGCGTGGGCGTTTGCTCGGGCCCGGTCGTTGTCGGCGAAATTGGCGACAGCGATACGTGGTCGATGGACGCGGTGGGAGAGACGCCGAATATCGCCGCGCGCCTGCAGACCCTGGCCGCCGCCAACACGGTGCTGATCTCGGAATCGACGAGGCGTCTGGTATCGGCGGCTTTTGATTTTCAGGACCTCGGCCTGCAGCAGATCAAAGGCCTGACCGAACCTCTTCACGTGTACCGCGTGCTCTCGGCAAAAAATACCGCCAGCCGCTTCGAGGCCGCGCATACGGGCTCGCTTACTCCGCTCATCGGGCGGTCAAGCGAACTCGGCCTGCTGCTCGATCGATGGCAGAAAGTCAAAGAGGGCGACGGCCAGGTCATCCTGCTTTCGGGCATTCCCGGCGTCGGAAAATCGAGGCTGCTCCACGAATTGAAATCGCATATCCAGCACGAACCACAGATCCTGCTGCACCATCAGTGCTCGCCCTATCACAGTCAGAGCGCGTTCTTTCCGGTGATCGAGCAGATCGAAAACGCCGCCCAGATAACGGCCCGCGAGGCCGACGCGGACAAGCTTGCCAAGCTCAGGGCTTATCTTCCGCGCGCAACCGACGGTTCCATTGAGCCGGTCCTGCTGATTGCCAGACTGTTATCGATCCCTTCGGACAACCACCCCGAATTATCCGACCTGACGCCACAGCAAATAAAGAACAGGACGATAAGCACGCTCGTCGACATGCTTTTGGCGTTTTCCGCCCAGCGCCCCACGCTCTGCATCTTCGAGGATGCGCACTGGCTGGATCCATCGACGCTTGAGCTGCTTGAACTGATTATCAACCGGATCGACCACGCCCGCGTGCTGCTTATTGTGTCGTGCCGGCCCCAGTTCCGTCCCGCCTGGATCGCTCATCCCAACACCACCATCCTCTCGCTCACTCGATTGTCGCACACCGAAGTAGAGACGATGATCCGGGATCTCTTGAGGGGCGGGAGCATGCCCCAACCGGTGCTCGACCAGGTTATCGAAAAGGCCGATGGCGTCCCGCTATTCATAGAGGAACTGACAAGCAGCCTGTTGAGTGCGCCTTTGCGAACCCGAGGCACTTTCGGGCGCGCGGCCCAGCCAGCATCGCTCCGGGTTCCCGACACGCTGAGCGATGCGTTGATGGAGCGGCTCGATCGCGTTGCGCCGAGTCGCAGACTTGCACAGATTGCGGCCGTGATCGGCCGCGAGTTCTCCTTTGATCTGTTGTCGGCCGCATCGCAAGTTGATGAAGACAATATGCTGTCGGCTCTCTCGCTACTCGAACAGGCCGACATCATCTATCGCGTCGACATTTCGCCTTTCGTCCGCTTCGCCTTCAAACATGTGTTGTTGCGTGATGCGATCTACGACTCCTTGCTCAGGAGCAGAAGGCAGCAGATCCATGCGGACATCGCGGCGATCCTGGAACACGACTTTCCGGAACTCGCCGAAAGCCAACCCGAAGTCCTGGCCTATCACCATCAGGAAGCAGGCAATCACCAGCTGGCCATTCGTTGCTGGCTGGAATCCGGGCAGCGCGCGCTCGCGCATTCCGCCAACGTCGAAGCGATTGCCAGTTTCCGAAAGGCTTTGGAGCTTCTGAAGGCCCTGCCGGAAACGCCTGAGCGAACCAAACAGGAGATCGACGTTCAACTGGCGTTGGGAATCCCGCTTATCGCCGTTCAAGGGTATGCCTCCCCGGAATCCCGCGAAGCGTTTTCGCGCGCTCGTAGCTTATGCCTGCAACTCGGCAACATCTCCGAATATTTCCAGGCCCTGTTTGGATTATGGGGGCACTCCTGGATGTGTGGAAAGAATGATGACGCGCTCCGCATGGCCGAGGAGTTTCTGTCACGGTCGCGAGCGTTGTCCGACCCCGTGCCGCTCATGGTGGCACATCGAGTGATGGGCAGCACGTTATTGACGATCGGGGAGTTTCAATCGTCAGCGAACCATTTCGAGGAGACCATCAAGCTTTCGACCAGCAAAGCAAAACAGCCGCTATACAACCTTTACATGGTGGAGCCCCAGGCGGCTTCGCTGCTGCTCCTGTCCTGGGACCTGTGGTTCCTGGGCTATCCGGATCAATCCCTTTCGCGCGTTTCGGAAGCGCTTGCGCTGGCTCAGGATCTTGGCCACCCGTACACGGTAGCGTTCGCTCATTACATGACTTCTGTCGTGCACCTGCTGCGCGGGGATGCCGCCCGCGCCTTCGAAAGCGCCGAAAGAAGCTTCGAAATCTCGCAAGAACAGCGGTTTTCGCTGTACGTGATTTTGTCGAGAATTTCGCGAGGCCGGGCAGTCGGCGACCTCGGCCGGATTGAAGAGGCACGGGCCGAAATAGCGCTGGGAATCGAGGAAGAGCGTCGTAACGGAGTAGGCTTCATGCTTCCAATGATGGAGGGCTGGCTGGCGGACATGCACGCCAGGGCTGGCGAACATGAACGCGCGCTATCGATTGTCGAGGGGGCCCTGGCGAATATTGGCGACGTAACCGGCAGATCATGGGAAGCGGAATTGCATCGGCAAAGAGCGCAAATTCTTTTGGCCCTCAACCCATCGAAGGCTGCAGAAGCTGAGTCTCATTTCAGGAAGTCCATTGAAACGGCGCGTGGTCAAAGCGCCAGGTCCCTGGAATTGCGCGCCGCCACAAGCCTCGCGGAGCTCTGGCGGACGCAGGGAAGGTCTGACGAGGCGCGCGGGCTGCTGGAACCGATCTGCGGCTGGTTTGACGAAGGAGCCGAAACGGCTGACCTCAGGCGGGCGCGCCAGGCTCAGGGCGCCCTGCACTGATCCTAATTCTGCAACCGCACGCCCAGCATCACCACCGTCGCGGCCGAGCTCGCGAGTGGAACGTTGGAGGTGAGAATATCCCGCCGCAGCGTGCCCTTGATCCACAGATTGCGGGTTATCTTGTAGATCAGGTCGCCCTCGATCGAATAGGTTTGGTCGACGCGTCCGTCGCCCTGATAGTCGTAGGTGCCGTAGGTGAATTTTCCGACTGCCGCGAGCCAGCGGCGGAAATCGTGGTCGACCTCGAAGGTGTAGGTGCGCGTCAACACGCCGGAGACGCCGGGCACAATGACCTCGTCGATCGAGGTGGTGGAATAGAATTTCGCCGTGGTCAGCGGCGTCGCGGTCCAGGTCAGCGAGGACGCGGTCAGCAGGCCCTCCAGCCGGCCGAGACGGGGGTCGGCATAGCTGCGTTCGGCGAAACCGGCCGAGATTTCGCCGGTCAGAATCCGCGAGAATTCGAACGAGGTGCCGGCCTTGGCGTAGCCGCCGCTGGAATTGCGCGCGTAGCCGGAATTGTCGATCTGCTGATCGTGGAGGCGGCTGTCGCCCTCGACCTCGACGAAGGGTTTCACTCCGGGCGTCAGCTCATAGCTGACCCGGCCGACGCCGCCATACTGGTTGAAGGCGCGGTCGCCGTTGCTGGCGGTGGTGCCGTCGGTCAGCACGGAGTTCTGATAGACGGTGCGGTCGACGGTCCCGCCGGCTGAAATCTGCAGCCGGTTGAACTTCTGATCGACGCCCAGGGTGCCGCCGAGCGTCGTATAAACGGGATAGCTGGCGAGACCGGCCTCGATGTTCGGGCTGCCGGGATTGTCGGTTGCCGCGCGCAGGCGCACTTGCGACGTAACGTGGGTGTCTTCGGTGACGTCGAGGCGGCCGTCGATGTGGCCGGTGAAATCCGGCCGGTTGATGTTGGTCGGCGCCGGCGAGACCGCGCCATCGACGATGGGCGGAAGGCTGTGGCCATAGCCGGTGAAGGAGCCGCGCAAGTCCGCCACAACTGCGTGGCGCTCCCAGTCGGAGACCGCGAGGAATTCCGGCGCGACGACCCAGAATGGCATGCCTTGCGGCGTCGTGAGCCGGCCGGGATTGGTATCGTAGCCGCCGCGCAGTTCGACCGCGGACTTGATGAGAAAGCTGCCGGCATAGTCGCCGACCGCGCCGAACGGATCGTCGTCGATCTTCAGCCGCTTGCGCGGCGGCTGGCCAACGACGGTGCCGGCCATCGCCGGCGGGATCGGCGTCTTGTGGGCGGTCTCCGACGGCGGAACCGACAGCCGCACCGGCCCGTTCGAAACCGCCGCCGGCGCTGGGCTGCCCGGCCCTGGCGGCGGCTTCGGTTTGGCCTGGCCAGGATAAAACTTCGGCCTTTTACGGGTGCGATTGAGCGAATCGAATCCCGCGTCCGACGCACCACTGGCTGCGGGAAGGCCATAGGTCGGGATCTGACCGATCCGCGACGGCGCCGGACTGTTCCTGTCGCGGAGCCGGTCGTCGTCGGAAGCGTCCCCTGTGCTGGCGCCGGTCCCATTGATCTTCCGCAGCGGCGAATCCTGAGGCGTGATGAAGCCGTCGGGAACCGGGCGCAGCAGGTCGGAGGTCAGGGTTTGAGCCAGCGCTGAGGGCGCATCCAGCGCGATCAGCGCAAGGCATGCCAACAGGGCGCGTAAAGCACCTGCGCGCTTTGGGCGGCCCGCTCCTGGCCCAGACATCACGATGGAAATACCCCAGCAAATTCACATACTTGACGATCTGGTTCCAGAGCTGCTGACCCGCCTTTCCGGAAAAACGTCGTTAACGGAGTTAAAACAATTATGGTTAATGGGCCGTTGAGAACCGGCCCCGCGTCGCCTCTCCGGTTCGCCCATGCTAAGAAGGGCGCTCATGCCCCAGCCGCACCGGAACCACGCATGCCCAATTCGAAACCGCTGATGGCCAAATCATCGGCGACCGCCCCTATGAGCGCCTCCGTTCAATCAGCCTTGCGCACCCTCGAGGCCGAGGGCAGCGGGATTGCCGCGATATCGGTGGCGCTGAAATCCGACCTCGGCGGCGAATTTGCGCGCGCGGCCGATCTCATTCGGGGCGCCAAAGGCCGGCTGATCGTCACGGGGCTCGGCAAATCAGGCCATATCGGGCGCAAGATCGCGGCGACGTTCGCCTCCACCGGCACGCCGGCGTTTTTCGTGCATGCCGCCGAAGCCGGCCATGGCGATCTCGGCATGATCACCACCGACGACGTCATCCTGGCGCTGTCGTGGTCCGGCGAGCAGCCGGAGATGAAGACCCTGATCACCTACGCCAAGCGCTTCCGGATCGCGCTGATCGCCATGACGGCGGAGCGCAACTCCACCCTCAGCAAGGCAGCCGACGTCGCGCTGACGCTGCCGAAGGCGCGGGAGGCCTGTCCGCATAACCTCGCGCCCACCACCTCCTCGCTGATGCTGCTGGCACTGGGGGATGCGCTGGCGATCGCCCTGCTGGAGGGCCGCGGTTTCACCTCGGTGGATTTCAGCGTGCTGCATCCCGGCGGCAAGCTCGGCGCCATGCTGAAATATACCCGCGACCTGATGCACACGGGCGACGCGATGCCGCTGAAGCCCCTTGGAACCAGGATGTCGGACGCGCTGGTCGAAATGTCGTCGAAGGGATTTGGCTGCGTCGGAATCATCGACGCCCGCGGCGCGATCGCCGGCATCGTCACCGATGGCGATTTGCGACGCCACATGCGCCCGGATCTGATGACCGCGCTGGTCGACGACGTGATGACGAAGAATCCAAAGACCATTCGTGGCGACCTGCTCGCCAGCGAAGCGCTGGAAATCCTCAACTCGTCGAAAATCACCGCGCTGATCGTGACCGAGGCCAGCAAGCCGGTCGGCATCGTGCACCTGCACGACATCCTGCGCGCCGGCGTGGTGTAGGCGCGCATCGTTCCACCCTCATTGCGAGCGCCAGCAATCCGGAGCGTCGCGGTTATTTGGGCCTATATCCAGCCCTGAAGCTCGCGCAGCACCAGCTGGCGGATGACATCCATGCCAGGGTCGCTGTCGTTCAGGCAGGGGATGAAGGCGAATTGCTCGCCGCCATTGTGCTTGAAGATTTCGGCGTTTTCCTGCGCGATTTCTTCCAGCGTCTCCAGGCAATCGGCCGAGAATCCGGGCGTGACCACGGCGATGCGCCGCACGCCATCCCTGGCCAGCTTCTCCATGGTCTTGTCGGTATAGGGCTGAAGCCACTCGTCGAAGCCGAAGCGCGACTGGAAGGTCAGAATGAGCTTCGAGGCATCAAGGCCCATGCGCTTGCGCAGGCTTTCCACCGTCGCGATGCACTGCGTCTCGTAGGGATCGCCCTTGTCGACATATTTCCGCGGCATGCCGTGGAACGAGGCCACAATGATTTCAGGCTGGAACGGCAGGGTCGAAAGTTGCGCGCTGATCGAGACCGCCAGCGCCTCGATGTAATTGGGATCGTCGTAATATGGCGGCGTCACCCGCAGCGTCGGTTGCGCGCGCATTTTGCCGAGCACGCGAAATACCTCATCGCACACGGTAGCGGAGGTCGCAGCCGAATACTGCGGATAGAGAGGCACGACCAATAGCCGGCCGCAGCCCTGCGCCGTCAGCGCGTCGATCCGCGAAACAATCGACGGATTGCCATAGCGCATCGCCCAGTCGACCACGACATGGTCGTGGTCGGAGATGGCGGCCGCCAGCTTGTCCGATTGCGCGCGCGTAATGGTCTTGAGCGGAGACTCGTTCTTCTCGGTGTTCCAGATCTTCAGGTAGTCGCGCGCCTTGCGCGCGGGGCGGGTACGCAGAATGATACCGTTCAGCACCAGCTTCCATAGCAGGCCCTGATCTTCGATCACGCGGGGGTCGGACAGGAACTCCTTGAGATAGACGCGCACGCCGCGGGCATCCGCGGTGTCGGGGGTACCGAGGTTGACCAGGAGAACGCCGACGCGTTCCGGCCCGGCGTCGGCGGCAGCCTTTGCTCGCTCGATGGGAATGACCGCTGTCATGGTCTCGCTGGCTTCGCGCGTCGGGCCATCCTTGTCAAGACAACGGCAGTTTCGATACTGTCATCGGCCAGAGCACGATCCGGAAAGCCCGCCCCGCTGTGACGCGGGGTGGCTGCCGGTTTTCCCGGATAAACGGTTTCGTCTATCCGGAGATCATGCTCCAAAAATAACCGCCGCGTGCCGGGGGAGCCATGACAATCGCCGAATGGTGCGTTTTCGCCAGCTTGATGCTTTATCTGCTGAGCATCGCGTCGGTAAAGTGGATCCGGCATCGCCGTTTCGACAACTCCAGGCCGCGTGACCCTGCCTTCTATGAGGATCCGATCGCCGCGCGCGCGCTGGGCGCGCACCAGAACGGCATCGAGGCCTTTCCGTTTTTTGCGGTCGCCGTCCTGCTGGCGGAATTTCGGGCCGGTCCACAACGCCTGATCGACGAATTGGCGGTGCTGTTCCTGATCGTGCGGATCGCCTATGTCCTTACCTATCTCGGCAATCGGCCCACGCTTCGCTCGATCCTGTGGAGCATTGGCTTCGCGATCAACATCGCCATCTTCTTCATGCCGGCGCTTCGCCGCTTCCTGCCAGTCTAGCACACGCTTCAGTCTGAAGACACGGCAGGTCATTGACGTGAGTCAATCTCGCCGGTTGCCTGTCGTGCTCATTTACAATGACTGTCCCGAACAGGAAACGATGCCGATGTCCAGACTTCTCGGGTTCGTGTTCGTCGCATGCATCATCGCGCAGGGGTGCTTCGCTGGCGACCGTGACAAGGTCGTCGGCACCTGGAAGCTTGTTTCCTATGAGATCGAGGTTCAGGCGACCGGCCAGAAAAGTCCGGTGATGGGAGAAAAGCCAACCGGTTATGCGACTTTCACTCCGGAGGGACGTGTATTCTTCGTGCTGACCGGTGAGGCGCGCAAGGCCGCGAAAACCGACCAGGAACGGGCCGGGCTGTTGAACACGCTCGTCGCCTATTCAGGCACCTACACCGTTGAAGGAGACAAGTGGACCACCAATGTCGAGGTCGCATGGAATCCCGAATGGGTGGGCACCAAACAGGTCCGGGATTTCAAGCTGGACGGCGAGCGTCTGATGGTGTTGACGCCGTGGCGCGTCATGCCGAATTGGGCGGACAAGGGAATGACGCGCAGTATTGTGACATTCGAGCGGTCCAAATAGCCGCCGCGAAAATTATTCCGATCGGTTGACCAGGGAGGCTGCCTCAGCCGAAGCCCGGAACAACAGGCAGCTAGAAGCACGTCACCCGTTCGGCGGCGAGATAGCCGAACAAGAGACCGATACCGAACAGCATCACCAGTCCCGCCGCGCCGAATTCCACGGCGCGCATGAACAGCGCACCGCCGCCTTCCTTTGCGCCGCTCAGCCGGCGCGCCAGATCCCTCGCCGACACCGCGACGACGGCAATGGCCGCCACCGTAATCGCGGTGCCAAGCCCCATCACAAAGGTCGCGGCGACGCCGGCCCAGAACAACCCCTGCGCCAGCGCGAACACCAGGACCAGGATGGCGCCTGAACAGGGCCTCAAGCCCACCGCGAAAATCGCTCCAAACCCTCGCCGCCAGCCGCCGGGGCCGGCCAGTTCGCTCGGCACCGGGCCGTGGGAGTGGCCGCAGTGCTCGTCATGGACGTGATCATCGTGGTGATGGTCGTGCACGTGATCATGATGATGCGCAGCCGCCGCCATCGCGAGCGCCGGCTGCGGCCCCTGCAGCGCACGAATAAAACCTCCGACCCTTGGTCCAGACCAGCCCGGCGCCGAACGTCGCAATCAGCGCATAGCTCGCAATCTCGATGGTCCGTTCGGCCCCGCACATGGTTTTGGCGGTGACGTTGAGCAGCCAGGCGCCAACCCCGACAATCACCACCGCGACCAGCGACTGCATCAAGGCGGAGGCGAACGACAGCACGATGCCGCGCCGCGCGGTTTCCTGGTTGGCGACCAGATAGGAAGAGATCACCGCCTTGCCGTGACCGGGACCGGCGGCGTGAAAAATGCCGTAGGCAAAGGAAATCGAAAGCAGCGTCCAGACCGCGCGGCCATCGGATTTCGCGGCGCGGATCGTAGAAGACATCTCGCGGTAAAATTCCGACTGTTTGGCGAGCAGCCACCCGACAATGCCGCCGACCTGCGGCTCGGCGCCGCTCGCGCGCGGGCCGCCGAAGGGCGTCTGCGCCATCAGGACATGCATGACGCCATCGAGCATGATCAGGGCCGCCAAGGCCGAACCGCAGATCGCCAGCCCGTGCGCGAGGCCGGCCCAGGATCTTTGGCGGGACCTCCACCTCATGGGCAAGCGACCGTGATCCTGTTGGCAAACATCGCGCCGAAGTTGGAATTCTCGCCGTTCGTGAAGGTCTGCTCACCGAGCGCCTGGGCGCTGAGGGTGCCGTCGTTCGGCCGCTGAAATCTCAGCTGACAGGCGGCGGGAGCCCCGACCAGCCTCACCGGATCCTTGTCGGCGAATTTGAAGTCGACAAAGAACGAGGGATCGAACACCTCCAGCGTCAGTTCTTTTGCCTTTACCGGGGTCTTCAGCGGCAGGGTGAAGTGCAGCGTGAGCAAACCATCCTTGTGTTCAAGGAAATAATCGACCGGCTCCAGGAACTTTTCCTTTTTGCCGTCGGCCCTGGCGAAGGTGAAGAAGCCGAATTCCTTCAGCGATTCGACATTGGTCTGCGCCAGCGGCCCGAGTTCCTCGCGGCTGTAGACGCCCTTGGTCTTGCTCTCGATGCCCTGCAGCGCATAGGTCGAGAACATGTCGTCGAAGGTCCATGCGTGGCGCACGCCTGATATCGAGCCGTCCGGGGCGTAGATCAGTTCGCTCGTTGACGTGATCCAGACATGGGGGTGCGCATCTGCCGCCCTGGCGCCGAGCGCCAAAGCGCCGGTCAACAGCAGCAAGCCCAGAAAACGGCGCATCGCAATCTTCACCTCAGACCGCCTCGGGTGCTTCCAGGAGGCCGCGGCGACGCAACAGCGCGTCGGGCTCCGGCTCCCGGCCGCGAAACGCGACATAGGCATCTTCCGGATCGCGCGAGCCGCCCGACGAATAGATGTCATCGTGCAGACGTTTGGCCACAGTGGGATCGAAAATGTTGCCGGCCTCCTCGAAGGCGCCGAATGCGTCGGCATCCATCACCTCGGACCACATATAGCTGTAGTAACCCGAAGCATAATGATCGCCGGAGAAGATATGGCCGAATTGCTGGGGCCGGTGCCGCAGCGAAATTTCCGCGGGCATCCCGATCTTCTCCAGCTCGTTGCGTTCGAACGCCCGCACATCCCGGCTGGCGGAAGCCGGCTGGGTGTGGAATTCAAGGTCGATCAGCGCCGAGGCGACGAATTCCACCGTGGCAAAGCCCTGGTTGAATTTGCGCGCGGCGATGAAGCGCTTCAACAGATCGTCCGGCAGCGGCTCGCCGGTCCGGTAGTGCCGGGCAAATTGCTGCAACACCTGCGGCTGCTCCTGCCAGTGCTCGTAAAGCTGCGAGGGCAACTCGACGAAATCGGTGAATACGCTGGTGCCGGACAGCGAGGGGTAGGTCACGTTCGACAGCATCCCGTGCAGGCCGTGACCGAATTCGTGGAACAATGTGCGCGCATCATCCGGCGACAGCAGCGAGGGCTCGCCGTCCGCACCCTTTGAGAAATTGCAGACATTGATGATCAGGGGCGCGACATCGCCGTCGAGCTTTTGCTGGTCCCGCAAGGATGTCATCCAGGCACCGGAGCGTTTCGAGGGCCGGGCGAAGTAGTCGCCATAGAACAGCGCCTTGTGCTTGCCTGCGGCGTCCTTCACCTCCCAGACCCGCACATCCGGATGCCAGACCGGAACATCCTTCCGCTCGACGAAGCTGACGCCGAACAGCCGGCTGGCGCAGTCGAAGGCGGCCTCGATCATATTGTCGAGCGACAGATAGGGCTTGATCGCGGCGTCGTCGAAATTGGCGCGGCGCTGGCGGAGTTTTTCGGCGTAGTAGCGCCAGTCCCACGGCGCCAGCGCGAAATTGCCGCCCTCTTCCGCCACCAGCGCCTGCAGGGCGTCGCGATCGGCCAGCGCCCGCTCGCGCGCGGGCTTCCAGACCCGCTCCAGCAGACTGCGCACGGCTTGCGGCGTCCTGGCCATGGAGTCCTCCAGCCGATAGGCGGCGAAGGTCGGATAGCCCAATAGCCCGGCGCTTTCCTCGCGCAGCTTAAGGATCTCGACGATGATCTCGTTGTTGTCGTTGGCGTTGTTGTTGTCGCCGCGGGCAACGAACGCCTTGTAGGCCTTCTCGCGCAGTTCACGGCGGCTGGAGGTCTTCAGGAACGGCTCGACCGAGGACCGCGACAGCGTCACGATCGCCTTGCCCGCCATGCCGCGCTCGCTGGCCGCGGCCTGCGCTGCCGCGACAAAACTGTCCGACAGGCCGTCCCGATCGGCCTCGCCAAGCTCCATGAACCAATCCTGTTCGTCGGCGAGCAGGTGGTGGCTGAACGTCGTGCCGAGATGAGCCAGCCGCTCATTGATCTCGGCCATCCGCGCCTTTGCCGCCTCGTCGAGGCCTGCGCCCGCGCGATGGAAGCGCGTATAGGTGCGCTCCAGGAGCCGCATCTGCTCGCCCGTCAGCCCGCGCGCGGCGCGATTGTCGTGCAATAGCGCGATCCGGCCGAACAGCACCCCGTTCATCATGATCGGGTTCCAGTGCCGCGCCATCCTGAGCGACACCTCCTTGTCGATCTCCAGCAGCGCCGGATTGGAATGCGCCGACACCAGATCGTAGAAGATCGCCGAAACCCTGGTGAGCAGCTTGCCCGAGCGCTCCAGCGCGGTGATGGTATTGGCGAAGTCCGGCGCGGAGGGATCGTGGACGATCGCGGCGATCTCGGCGGCATGATCGGCGAACGCCTGCTCGAAGGCGGGGAGGAAATGCTCCGGCACGACGTCGGCGAATGGCGGGGTCTCGAAGGGCGTCTGCCACGCCTGCAGCAGGGGATTTACCTGGCCAAGCGCGGCGGCGGTCATTTCCTGGGTTTCCGGCATCACAGTTCCCGTTTGCGTCCCAATTCCGTTGGGCACGCTATATCACGCGATGGGGCTTTTTTGGGCCTTTTGCGCTTGATAGCGCGACCCTTTTCATAGAGATTGCGGCCCCTGAACCGGATTTAGCCCAAGAGTTCGCCGAGAGTCCGCCATGAGTTCGCAAGCCTCCCCGAGCAGTGCCCGCCAGATCGTCTGGCCCAGCGTCATCACCGTGATCTCAGCGGCGATCCTGATCGGCGCCGAAGTGTTCGGCGCGGCATTCGCCGGCGGTTGGGCGCTCGCGATCCTGTTCGGCCTCGACGACACCGGCGCGCACATCCTGCAGGCCGTGCTGTTTGCGATCGGCGTCTTCATCATGGCCGCGTTCATCCGCGCGGCACGGCGCGTTGAGCCGTTCACGCGCCGCGCGTAAATCGGCCAGGCGAAGCAGCCGCGCGCTGCCTGCTTCAAATGCGCTGCTTGGTTAAAAAATCTTAACACCTGTTCATTTTCAACGCGGATTTCGCACACCGCGCGCCGACGTAAGCGCGCGTTAGGGAAATCTCCCCACAGCCTAAAAAAAATGTTGCGAAGCAGAGTCAAAACGCTTATCTGCGGACTTGCCCAATTTCGCACGTGCCTGTGGTCGTGTGTCAGTCGGTAGGTATCCGGACAAGAGGCCGGACAGCCGCCAAGGGATGAAGAACCGAGGGTCGCTCAAGTTCAGGACTTAAGTCAGTCGACGACTTGATAGGCCAGCACCTCTCTCCAGAGATGCCGTTGAAGGTCTCTTCGCTCCTTGCAACCGTGACTGGCAGCCGGAGGCGAACCGGCGCACCTCGTTCTCAACGGGGGACGCGACTTAAAGCAACGACGGATCGGGCTTTTTTGGTCTCTGCCGGCTTTCCACCAGCCGGCGCGAATACCGAAGAGGCTTGTCCTTCATTGCCAGGTGTGCGGGCGGGATCATTCCCAACCAATCCACGGCAGCACAGTTCGGTTTGAGTCTTTTGGCTTCGTTGCGCCTCCATCGCGCGACGTGGCCGGAGCGCTCTTATCCGAGATCATTTTTGAACGTGTCCCGTCGCTGGGCCGTTTGGGAGGGTGCTATGACCGAACGTATTCAGGAATTCCTGCGCAACCGCCGTAGCGAGGGTCGGGACGTCGAGCCGTGCCTCGTCGTCGACCTCGAAGTCGTGCGCGACAACTATCAGAGTTTCTCCAGGGCGCTGCCGGACAGCCGCGTGTTCTATGCGGTGAAGGCAAACCCGGCGCCGGAAGTGTTGTCGCTGCTGGCCTCGATGGGCTCGTGCTTCGACTGCGCCTCGGTTGCCGAAATCGAGATGGCCTTGGCCGCGGGCGCTTCGCCCGAGCGGGTCTCCTATGGCAACACGATCAAGAAGGAGCGCGACATCGCGCGCGCCTTCGCGCTCGGGATTCGCCTGTTTGCCGCCGATTGCACCGCGGAGGTCGAAAAGATCGCCCGCGCCGCGCCCGGCGCAAAAGTGTTCTGCCGCATTCTCTACGATTGCGCAGGCGCCGAATGGCCGCTGTCGCGCAAATTCGGCTGCGATCCGGAGATGGCTGTCGACGTGCTCGACCTCGCCAAGCGGCTGGGACTGGAAGCTTACGGAATCTCGTTCCATGTCGGCTCGCAGCAGCGCAAGGTGAAGGCGTGGGATCGTGCGCTGGCGATGGCCTCGACCGTGTTCCGTGACTGCGCGGAGCGCGGAATCAACCTCTCCATGGTCAACATGGGTGGCGGATTCCCGACCAAGTACCTCAAGGACGTTCCTCCGGTCGTGCAGTACGGGCGGTCGATCTTCCGTGCGCTGCGCAAGCATTTCGGCAACCAGATCCCGGAGACCATCATCGAGCCGGGCCGCGGCATGGTCGGCAATGCGGGCATCATCGAGACCGAAGTCGTTCTGATCTCCAAGAAGAGCGACGAGGACGAGGTGCGCTGGGTGTATCTCGACATCGGCAAGTTCGGCGGTCTCGCCGAGACCATGGACGAGTCGATCCGCTATGCCATCCGCACGCCGCATGACGGCGCGGAAATGACGCCGTGCGTGCTCGCGGGCCCGACCTGCGATTCCGCCGACGTGCTGTACGAGAAGATGCCGTACCCGATGCCGGTGACGCTCGAGATCGGCGACAAGGTGCTGATCGAGGGAACCGGCGCGTATACGTCGACTTACTCCTCGGTGGCCTTCAACGGCTTCCCGCCGCTGCGGACCTACCACATCTGATCCTGCCTCTCCGAGGCGCGAGATAGTCGGGAGCCGGTCCGCCGGCTCCCCTCCTGTTCACACGCAAATTTGCTGACAACGCTTCCCTTGGCCGCGCCGCCATCGGACGCGAGGACTGCCGTGCCATGACTGCTTCGCGAAAGACCCAAATTGCTCCCTCGGCCGACGCCGCCCCGTTCGTGATCCGCAGCGAGCGTGCCTCGGACGTCGCTACCCGTGAAGCGCTGCTCGACGCCTGCTTTGGTGAAAACCGGAGCTTGCGCACCTGCCAGCGCCTGCGCGACGGACGCGCGCCTGCCGAAGGCCTCGCCTTCTCGGCTGTTCGCCAGGGCCGGTTGGTGGGAACCGTGCGGTTGTGGCACGTCAGCGCCGGCGGCGTGCCGGCGCTGGTGCTCGGCCCGCTGGCGGTCGAGCCGGCATGCCGCGAACTTGGCGCAGGACGGGCGCTGATGAACCACGCCCTTGCTGCCGCCAGAGCGCGCGGCCATGGCGCGGTGATCCTGCTCGGCGACGCGTCGTACTACGCCCGCTTCGGCTTTTCGGGAGCGAAAACCGGCGGGTTGTCGCTGCCAGGGCCATTCGAGCGCGACCGCCTGCTCGGCCTTGAGTTGCGCGAGGGCGCGCTTGACGAGGCCCGGGGCATGATCATGCCGGCCGGCGCTTCAATGAAGGCAACTCGCGGCAAGAAGGCGCTGCGCGCCATATCTTGCGCGGCCTGAGCGGCTCACCATCATGCCGGAAAGCCTCCCGACAACGCGCGATGCGGCGCCCTCGCGCATCCGCGGCGTCGTCACCACAATCCTGTTGATCGCGCTGGCCATAATGATCGTCAGGGACATCTTCGTGCGCCGATGGAGCTCGGCCACGCCGTCCTCGGACGTGACACAGCGTTCGCGCTGATATAGCGAAGGCTTGCGCGCGCCGGGGAAAAGCCCGTAAACCGCGCGAATTGTTAGTCGAGGTTCCGATGTCCCGCCGCCTGATTTCCACCGGCTCGCCCTTTGAAAAGACCGCCGGCTACAGCCGCGCCGTCATCGACGGAGATTTCGCCTTTGTGGCCGGCACCACCGGCTACGACTATGCCACCATGACGATGCCTGCGGATGTCACGGGCCAGTCACGGAACTGCTTCAAGACCATCGAAGCCGTTTTGAGGGAAGCCGGCTTCGCGATGGCCGATATCGTCCGCGCGACCTACTACATCACCGACGCCAGAGATGCGGACGCCCATTTCAAGGTCTGCGGCGAAGTTCTCGGCGACATTCGCCCTGCCGCAACGCTTCTGGTCGTCGCGGGTCTCTACCGACCCGAGATGAAGGTAGAGATCGAAGTTACCGCCAAGCGGCGCTCGGCCTGATCCCTCACCCCGTACCCATTATCGCCTGACTTACCCCTATTCCGGAGACCTTCCCATGAGCCCGCCGATCCACGCGAGAATTACCGGCCCCATTGTCATGATCGGCTTCGGCTCGATCGGCAAAGGCACGCTGCCCCTGATCGAACGGCATTTTGCCTATGACAAATCGCGCTTCGTCATCATCGATCCGCATGAGGACGGCGAACTCGCCAAACAGCACGGCGTCCGCTTCATCAAGCAGGCCATTACCCGCGACAATTACCGCGACGTATTGGTACCGCTGTTGACCGCCGGCGGCGGTCAGGGCTTTTGCGTCAACCTGTCGGTCGACACCTCTTCGGTCGATATCATGACCATGTGCCGCGAGATCGGTGCGCTCTATATCGACACCGTGGTCGAGCCGTGGCTCGGCTTCTATTTCGACAAGACCATCGGCCCCGAAAAACGCTCCAACTACGCGCTGCGCGAGACCCTGCTGGCGGCCAAGCACAAGAGCCCGGGTGGCACCACCGCCGTCTCCACCTGCGGCGCCAATCCCGGCATGGTGTCCTGGTTCGTCAAGCAGGCGCTGCTCGACATCGCCCGCGACACCAACACGCCGTTCAACGAGCCGAACAGCCGGGAGGGCTGGGGCCAGCTCGCCCAGAAGCTCGGCGTGAAGGGCATCCATATCGCGGAGCGCGACACCCAGCGGTCGAAGAATCCGAAGCCGATCGACGTGTTCGTCAATACCTGGTCGGTGGAAGGTTTTGTTTCCGAGGGCATGCAGCCGGCCGAACTCGGCTGGGGCACCCATGAGAAATGGATGCCGGATAATGGCCGCCCCCACCCGGACGGCTGTGGCGCCGCGATCTACCTGCTGCAGCCCGGCGCCAACACCCGCGTGCGCTCCTGGTGCCCGACGCCGGGCCCACAATACGGATTCCTGGTCACCCACAACGAGGCGATCTCGATCGCCGATTATTTCACCGTTCGCGACGGCGGCAACGTGGTGTACCGCCCGACCTGCCACTACGCCTATCATCCCGCCAACGACGCCGTGCTCTCGCTCCACGAGATTTTTGGCGCGACCGGCAAGATGCAGCAGAAATGGCATATTCTCGATGAGCACGAGATCGTCGATGGCATCGACGAGCTCGGCGTGCTGATCTACGGCCACGCCAAAAACGCCTACTGGTACGGATCGCAATTGTCGATCGAGGAAACCCGCGCGATTGCGCCCTACCAGAACGCCACCGGCTTGCAGGTGTCGTCGGCGGTGCTCGCGGGCATGGTGTGGGCGCTGGAAAATCCCAATGCCGGGATCGTCGAGGCTGATGAAATGGATTTCCACCGCTGCCTTGAAATCCAGCGACCGTATCTCGGCCCGGTGAAAGGCTTCTACACCGACTGGACGCCGCTCTCGGACCGGCCCGGGCTTTTCCCGGAGGACATCGATACGTCGGATCCCTGGCAGTTCAGGAACGTGCTGGTGCGGTGACCCTCAAATCGTCATTCCGGGATGCGTGCGCAGCACGCAGGCCCGGAATGCCGGTTGCTATTTCGCCATATAATCGAATGCCACGCTCCCCAGGCCCAGCGTCAGATCGGCCTTGAAATGCAGCGCCGAGACCACCTCGCGCACCGGCAGCCGCGCCACGTCGGCGAGCGCGTGCGGGAACAGGCCAAGCGCCGACGGGCCGGTCCATGCCTCTTTCAAGGTGATGTCCTCGAGGTGGAAGCGCACCAGCTCGCAGATCCGCGGTGACCCATCGACATGCGGAATGATCTTCAGGATGAAATTCGGCGCCTTCATGCTCTTCAGCACGGCGTCGTGATCGACGGGCCGATGCTTGTACCCCATCGTGGCTGAGGCGCAGAGCACCGAACCGTAATGCAGCGTTCCCACCAGCACGTCGCTCTCGACTTCGATTTTCGGGGTCGCCCGTTTCTTGGGAAATCCCCAGAGCTCGCGCCCGCCCGCGATCGGCGCGTCGTCGTCGAGATACATCGCATGGGTATAGGCGCCCTCCTCTCCGTTCAGGCGGACCGGGATCACCTGCCCGGTTTCGGTATAATCGCCGAATCCGGTTGAATCGGGCATGCGGATGAATTCGTATTTGACGACGGGTTCGGTGATTTCGAGCGGCTCCGGCACGACAGCAGCGAGCGCTTCCGGATCAGTGCGGTAGGTAATGACGAAGTATTCGCGGTTGAAAAAGCGATAGGGCCCGGGCGGAAACGACGGGCTGGTCAGCGGCATCGAATAGGCGGTTTTTCTGACATCGTCGATTTTCATCGCCAGCCCCACATGCGGTTTGCGCTTTCGCGCGATGATGCATTATGGGGCGGCAAAGTGACACAAGCGAGTGTGGAGTCGGCAGCGTCCATCAAAACCGCGTCAGCCCGCCGTCGCATTCCGTCACTCCGGGATGGCCCGCAGGGCCAGATCCGGAATCTCGATGAAGGTGGGGATGCAAGCGAATTTCCGGATTCCGGGTTCGCACCTTCGATGGACCCGGAATGACGAGATTATTTTTGCTGAATCGGCGGCGCGATCTTTTCGGCCGGAGCGGGCGGCAGCGCCGGTTTCACGCCTTCCTTCTGCGCTTGCGCATCGGGGCGAGCCGGCGCGGGCGCGGGCGTCGTCGGGCGCACGCCGCCGGGCTTTGACTCCGCAGGCGCGCTATCCGGCGCGGCGGGGGACGGCTGTAAAGATTGCGTCGCCTGGGCAACCCGGGCCTCGCTCTTCGCAAGTTCAATCAGCGAAACGCCGGACAATGCCAGTCCCGCCGCCACCAACAGGGATGCGAAAAGCATATCCTTCCCGAAAGCACGTTTCCCATCTTCCGAAAACATCGTGTTTGACCCGCAAATTTGTTCGCGGGATCAACGGACGCCTGAAGGCATTGTTCCCGGGGGAACCCGGAAGGATCCGCGGGCACCCTTGTCTTGACGCGTTTTCCTTATGCGAACCGGCGTCCGCCCACGGATCAAGTCCGGGAGCATGCTTCGCTCGATAACGCCTAAAGTGCCAGCAGACCTGCGTCGCCATCTTCCGCGGCGAACGCCAGCAGCGTGCCCTTGCGCGTTCCAGGCCAGCCCCGCGACCGGCGCGCCAGCCGTTCCGCCGGACCAGGATTTCCGCGCCGTCGGTCATCCGCACCATCAGGATGGTGCCGTCGCTGTAGCCGGCGGCGAGGATGTCCTGTTTGGGATGACAGGCGACCGCGCTGACGCGGGCCTGCAGTGGCGCCAGCATCGCCGGCTCCTTGCCCATCGGACCATCCTTGCTGCCGAACGGCCACAGGATGACGGTGTCGGCGCCGGACGTCGCCAGCGCCTTGCCGCCGACGCTCCACGACATCGACCGCACCCGTCCGGGATAGCCGGTCATGCGCATGTGCCTGTTGTCGGCGAGCCGCCAGCCATGCAGCGCCGGCTCGTGCATCGCCGTCACCAGAAACTTGTTGTCGGGGCTGAACGTCACCGCGTGATGCGAGCCGGCCCATGCCAGAAATTCCGGCTTCGCCGCCATATTGGGAAACCACAGGGTCACGCCGTTGTAATGCGCGACCGCCAGCCGCAGGCCCTTCGGCGCAAACGCAAGACCGCCGACCGTCGAGGGCGCGTCGAACGTCTTCTCTTCATTCTTGCCGCTGCGGATGAAGGCCGTCTTGCCGGCCGACCACGCCACGGCGCCATCGGAATGCAGCGCGACATTGTCGATCCAGCGCCGCTTCGCGTCAGTCGCCAGCAGCGCGACCTCTCCCTTGGCGTCGAGCACGACGAGCTTGCCGTCATCGCCACCCATGACGATGCGCGCCCCGTCGGATACGGCGCACAGGATGCCGCCCCCGTGAACGGAGACACGGGAGATCTCTCCCTGCCCGCTTGCGAGGAAGACGTTTTCCTCGGCACCGACGAAGGCGGCGCTGTCGCCCAGAAAGTGCACCGAAGTGACCGGCGCGCCGATCGCGATCGCGCGCACCTGATCGGTGACGGAAATAATGGAGGCGGATTCGCCCGGATCGAATTCTGTCATCACGTGGTGATACAGCTCTCGAAGCCTTCGCGAATCGTCTGCTCGGGCAATTCGCGGCCGATGAAGACGAGTCGGCTCTGGCGCGGTTCGCCGTCCTTCCAGGCCCGCTGGTGATCGCCTTCCAGCATCATGTGCACGCCCTGGAAGACATAGCGGTCGTCATCGTCGGTGAAGGCGAGAATTCCCTTCGAGCGCAGGATCTTCTGGCCCTCGCTGGCGACGAGGTTCTGCAGCCAGGGCATGAATTTGGTGGCGTCGAGCGGCTTGTCCGATCGCAGCGACAGCGACTGCATCTCCTCGTCATGGTAATGCTTCAGGCCGCCGTTACCGTGGCCGTGATCGTGGTGATGATGATGGCCGTGGTGGTGATCGTGGTCATGATGATCGTGGCCATCGCCAGCTTCGAGAAATTCCGGCTCTATTTCAAGAATGCGGTCGAGATCGAACGCGCCGCGTTCGAGCACGTCCGACAGCGCGACCTGGCAACGTTCGGTGCGATGCAGCCTTGCATAAGGGTTGATGGCCCTGATCCGCGCCTCGACCTCGGCGAGCTCAGGCCCGGAAACGAGATCGGTCTTGTTGAGCACGATGACGTCGGCGAACGCGATCTGGTTCTTGGCCTCCGGCGCGTCCTTCAACCGATCGCTCAGCCATTTCGCATCGGCCACCGTCACGACCGCATCGAGTCGGGCGTTCTTCTGCACGTCCTCGTCGACGAAAAAGGTCTGCGCCACCGGCGCCGGGTCGGCCAACCCGGTCGTCTCGACGATGATGGCGTCGAACTTCCCTCTGCGCTTCATCAACCCGTCGAGGATGCGCACGAGGTCGCCGCGCACGGTGCAGCAGACGCAGCCATTGTTCATCTCGAACACTTCCTCGTCGGCCCCGATGATCAAATCGTTGTCGATGCCGATCTCGCCGAATTCATTGACGATGACGGCATATTTCTTGCCGTGGTTTTCCGACAGGATGCGGTTGAGAAGGGTGGTTTTGCCGGCGCCGAGATAGCCCGTCAGCACGGTCACGGGAATTTTTGGGAACGTCGATTCTGGCATAGTTACTCCGGAACGGTATTCGCGGGCGCCGGCAGCAGGGAGCCCCTGCCCTGGTTCGCCAGCGCGCTTGTTAGCGTCTTTATATTGTGCCTGACCATATCAATGTAAGTGGGGGCATCGCCCTTTTCACCCGTCAGACTGTCGGAATAGAGCGTCCCGCCGACCCTGGCGCCGGTCTCGGCCGATATCCGCCGCATCAGGCGGGGGTCGCTGATATTTTCGAGAAAAACAGCCGGAATCCTTTCCGTTTTGATTTGAGTGATGATTCCGGCGATATCGCGGGCGCTGGCCTCGGATTCGGTGGAAACGCCGAGCGGAGCGATGAACTGGATGCCATAGGCCGATGCAAGATAGCCGAAGGCATCATGCGTGGAGATCACCTTGCGGCGGTTTTCCGGAATTTGCTCGATCGCCTGGCGCACCTCGCGGTCGAGCACGTCGAGTTTCGCCAGATAGGTTTCCGCTTCCTTGCGAAAAACCTCGGCATCCGTGGGAGAGGCCGCGGCCAGCGCATCGCGAATATTGGCCACATATATTTTCGCGTTGGCAACCGATTGCCAGGCGTGCGGGTCGGCGTCGGAGCCGAGCTTGAGCGGCGCGACGCCCTTGGTCGCTGTAACGATCGGCGCCTTGCCACCCGACGCCTGTAGCAGCCGCGGCAGCCAGCCCTCGAGACCCAGACCGTTGATGACGAGGAGCTTGGCATCGGCGATCTTGCTGGCGTCCGCCGGCGCAGGCGCATAAACATGCACGTCGCCATCGGGCCCAACCAGCGTTGTCACATGGACCCGCTCGCCGCCGACATTCTTCACGAAATCGCCAAGGATCGAGAAGCTGGCGACGACGTTCAAGGGATCTTGCAACCGATCCTGCGCGCGCAGCGGTTCAGCCGATATCGCGAGCGCCAGACAGACCAGGCCGGTTTGGAAATACCGCACCACGCACACGCCTATGCCTCCAGGTGGCGGCCGGGGAACATCTGCCGGACGAGGCCGCGGACGTTGCCGAACAGGACCGAGCCGACATAGAGAACCGTTGCTACCAGAATGATCGCCGGGCCCGACGGCACTCTGGTCTGGAACGACAGCACCAGTCCGGCATAGCCCGAGACGATCGCGCTCGCCGCCGCGATGCAGATCATGCCGGTGATGTCGCGCGACCAGAACCGCGCTATGCTCGCAGGCAGGATCATCAACCCCACCGCCAGCAGGGTGCCGAGCGCCTGAAAGCCATTGACGAGGTTGACGACGACCAGCGCGAGGAAGGCCAGATGCGCCGGTGCGCCGGCGCGGCTCACGGTGCGCAGGAAGAGCGGATCGACGCTTTCGATCACCAAAGGGCGGTAGATCACCGCGAGCACGATCAATGTGATGGTGGCGTTGAAGGCGACGACCAGCAGGGTCGGGTCGTCCATCGCCAGGATGTTGCCGAACAGCACATGCAAAAGGTCGATATTGGTGCCCTTGATCGAAACAATCGTCACGCCGAGCGCGAGTGATGCCAGATAGAAGGTGGCGAGCGAAGCGTCTTCCTTCAGCTCGGTGGTGCGCGCCACCACCCCCGCCAGAATCGCAACCGTGAAGCCCGCGATCAACCCGCCTGCCGTCATCGCAAACAAATTGAGGCCCGACAGCAGAAAGCCGATCGCCGCACCCGGCAGGATGGCATGCGCCATGGCGTCGCCGACGAGGCTCATTCGCCGCAGCATCAGAAACACGCCGATCGGCGCGCCGCCCAGCGAAAGCGCAATCACCGCCGCCAGCGCCCGGCGCATGAATTCGAACTCGGTGAAGGGCGCGATCAGCGCGTCGTAGATCATCACACTATAGACCCATGATCATCAGGCTGCCCGCGATGGCGCGTCGTCCACGGCGCAGGCGGCCGCGCTGTCATCGAAGGCTTCGCACATCCGCCGCGCTTCCCTAAGGTTCTCCGCGGTCAGCACCTCGGCGGTTAGGCCCCAGGCGACCTGCCCCCGCGCCAGCAGCAGGGTTTCGGGGAAATTGGCGCGCACGAGGTCCATGTCGTGCAGCGCCGCCAGCACGGTGCGCTTCTCGGCATGCCAACGCTTGACCAGCGTCAGCAGATCGGCCGAGGTCTTGGCGTCGATGGCGTTGAAGGGTTCGTCGAGCACGATCAGGCGTGCGTCCTGCAACAGCACCCGCGCAAACAGCATGCGCTGCATCTGCCCGCCGGACAGCGTGCCGATGCTGCGGTTCTCGAAGCCGCTGAGGCCGACGGCCGCAAGCGCCTGCGCGATCCTGTCGCGCGCGTCCCTGGCGATGCCGCCGAAAAAGCCGGTCCTGCGCCAAAGTCCGGTGCCGACGAAATCAAACACCGAGATCGGAAAGCTGCGGTCGATATCCGCCGTCTGCGGAAGATAGGCGATATCCCTGACATCGAGATCGCCTGTCTGGATCGTGCCCGCAAGCGGTCTGAGGATGCCGACGATGCCGCGAAACAATGTCGACTTGCCCGCGCCGTTGGGGCCGATGACCGCGAGCAGCGCGCCGGACGCGACCTCGCCATCAAGATGATGAACCGCCGGATGGCGGTCGTAGCCGAGCGTGACGTCGCGGAATTGCAGTTGCGCTGCCATGCTCACCTCATCGCGAGCCACACGATGGCCCACAGGACAGCGCTGACCGCGACCGCGGCGGCGAGCCGGGACACCACGGGCATGCGCAGGATCGACCAGGACACCGCCTGCGCGGGGTGCGGGGTTGCCGGGCCATGGCTGTGAGCATGGGCGTGGCCGTGGTCATGAACATGGCCGTGGGGTTGCGACGGAGTAGCCATCCGAAAATGTTATATTATAACATAACCGGAGTCCACCGTCCTACCGGCCTATCGCCATCGTTGCTTATGGAAGTCGATTCGGGATTGGTTCGCTCGAAAGCGCCCAGGTTCACGTCAGATGGCGAACCAGCGTGAGGCCGGCGAACAGGCCCAGAAGCGAAAGCACGACCGACCCCAGCACGTAGAGCAGCGCGTGCAGGATTTCGCCCCGCTCGTAAAGCAGCACGGTGTCGAGGGAGAACGCCGAGAAGGTGGTGTAGCCGCCGAGAATGCCGGTCATCAAAAACAGCCGCCAGTGCTGCGAGGCATCGCCCTGGAACGCGAGATAGCCCGCGATCAGGCCCATGATGGTCGAACCGGTGATGTTGATGATGAAGGTGTGATACGGGAATGCCGTTCCCAGCGCGCGTGTGGAAACGACGTTGATAGCGTGACGCAGCGACGAGCCCAGGCCGCCACCGATAAAAACCAGAAGATAGTTCATCCTCAGCTTTCCCAGAACGAGGCTGCCGACACCGCTGGTTTTGCCGCAAGCCCGCGATCCCCGCAAGCGCCCCCGATCGGCCAGGCAAATGAAAGGGCGGCAGCTCGATGCTGCCGCCCCCTTTGGAATTGATGGCTGGTCAGATCAGGCCTTCGAGAACAGTTCGTCGACATAGTCCCAGTTCACGAGGTGATCGACGAACGCCTTCAGATAATCCGGACGGCGATTGCGATAATCGATGTAATAGGAGTGCTCCCAGACGTCGACGCCGAGGATCGGCGTGGCGCCGTGCACCAGCGGGTTTTCGCCGTTGGCGGTCTTGGAAATTTCGAGCTTGCCATTCTTCACCGACAACCAGGCCCAGCCTGAACCGAACTGGCCGGCGCCGGCGGCGGCGAAATCGGTCTTGAATTTCTCGAGCCCGCCGAGGTCCTCGTTGATCTTCTTTTCCAGACGGCCTGGCAATTTGCTACCGCCGCCATTGGGTTTCATCCATTTCCAGAAGTGGATGTGGTTGTAGTGCTGGCCGGCGTTGTTGAAGAGCGGCGCATTCTTGCCGAACGAGCCCTTGACGATCTCCTCGAGGGATTTGCCCTCGAATTCGGTCCCCTTCAGCAGATTGTTGCCGTTGGTCACATAGGCCTGGTGATGCTTGTCGTGATGATATTCCAGCGTTTCCTTCGACATATGGGGCGCTAGCGCGTCATAGGCATAGGGAAGGTTGGGAAGCGTGAAGGTCATGGGGTGATGTCCGAAAATGATGGGAGACGTGGCTTAACGGGAACCCTTATAGAAGGTTCCATCGGTCTTAAACACCGCAATTTGGCATGACACCCGGGCCGAGGCGGTCCCGGTCCAGATCGTCACCGGAAGCAGGCTTTTCGCGCACGCCTCGCGGGAATCGTCTGCCGGGACACAAAATCGGTTACCCGCGTACCGGCGGGACGCGTTGCGGGCTCAAAGGTGAAAGCGGGAATGGGTATCGAAATCGACATTCTGAACGGGCGCGAATCCTGGCCGGTGGCTGAACCGCTTTTCAAGGCGGTATGGCCGCCCGATGTCGTCGAACAAAAGCCGTGGGGTCACATCCAATGGGCCCATCCCGACCTGCGCGTGCTGGTCGAATCGCCCGAGGGTGGTCTGGCCTGTCACGTGGGCATTTACTTCAGGACGGCGATCTGGAACGGCCGCAAGTTTCATATCGGCGGCATCGGCGCGGTTGCCACCCGCGCTGACTGCCGCCGCCGCGGCTATGCCAGCATCGCGCTCAATGCGGCGATCCAGACCATGCGCGATCACGAAGCCGTGCAGTTCGCGCTTCTGTTGTGCGAGCCGCCCAATTTGGCGTTCTATCAGTCGCGCGGCTGGCACCCCTTCACCGGCGAGATTGCCGCCGAGCAGCCCGGTGGAAAAATCCGTTTCGAGGCGATGGCGCCTGTCGTCTTCGATCTCAAGCGGCGCGCCCCGCGGCAAGGCACCATCGACCTATGCGGCCTGCCCTGGTGACCTCTGCGCCGGCCGGGGTGGCATCCATTCGGACCGGATCATAGTATGTCAAGCATAATATATTGACAGTCTTGGCGCGAACCTTCCGGTGACGCATGACCATCGATGCCCCGCTCGACACAGCTCCGGTCAGCGCCCCCCTGAACAGCCTCGTGACTTCGCCGATCCTGCCGACGCTGTTGCGGCTTGCGCTTCCCAATACGGTCGCCATGTTCGGCTCCACGCTGGTCGCGGTGGCTGAAACTTCCTACATCGGCCGGCTCGGAATCGAGCCGCTGGCAGCGATCGCGCTGGTCTTTCCCTTCGCCATGCTCACGCAGATGATGTCGGCGGGCGCCATGGGCGGCGGCGTCTCCTCCGCCGTCAGCCGCGCGCTCGGGGCGGGCGATCACGACCGAGCGGCCAGCCTCGCGCTGCACGCCACCATCATCGGCATCGGCGGCGGGCTTTTCTTTACGGTGATGATGCTGCTGTTCGGGCGGAAATTCTTCACGATACTCGGCGGACAAGGCCCAGTCCTTGAGCAAGCCTGTAACTACTCGGATGTGCTGTTTTCCGGCGCGGTCGCGGTCTGGCTGGTCAACACGCTGGCATCGGTGCTGCGCGGCACCGGAGACATGAGATGGCCCTCGGCTGTCCTGATTGCCGTGGCGATGGTTCAGATCATCGTGGGCGGCACGTTGGGCCTCGGCCTGTTTGGCTTGCCGCAATTTGGAATGCGCGGCGTTGCCGCGGGCCAGCTCACCGCGTTCTCGCTGGGTACAATTTTTCTGCTGTGGCATCTCATCGGCGGCCGCAGCCGGCTGCGACTGAAATTCTCCGCATTCAGGTTTCAGCGTGGCATGTTCATCGACATTCTGAAAGTCGGCGCGATCGCCTGCCTGTCGCCGCTGCAAAGCGTGCTGACCATCCTGATCTTTACCAAGATTCTCGCCGGTTTCGGCACCGAGACGCTGGCCGGTTACGGCATGGGCTCGCGGCTCGAATTCCTTTTGACGCCGATTGCCTTTGCGATCGGCGTCGCCTCGGTGCCGATGGTCGGCATGGCGGTCGGCGCCGGCCTCATCACGCGGGCGCGCCGGGTCGCATGGATCGCCGCCGGCGTGGCCGGCTTGAGTGTCGGTCTGGTTGGATTGGCGGTCGCGGTCAAACCCGCGCTCTGGGTATCCTTGTTTACCACCGACCCCGGCGTCACGGCCGCAGCAAGTTCTTATTTCGCATGGGCCGGCCCGGCGTTCGCGTTTTTCGGGGTAGGCGCCTGCCTCTATTTCGCCTCGCAGGGAGCCGCGAAGGTCGGAGGTCCGGTGCTGGCATACACCGCGCGACTGGCGATGGTAGCGATTGGCGGATGGTGGCTGGCATCGGTCGACGCCCCGGCCTGGGCGCTGTTCGCCCTCGTCGGTGGGGGCATGATCGTGCTGGGCCTTGGCACCGCCCTATCCATTCGCGTGACACGTTGGGGCAAATGATCGCCCAAAGGCCCTAGCCCGCGCGCTCAATTGAGGCCGGAAGAACAGCAGCAGATATGGCATTGCACAAATATGGTTTGTTGCTATGCAAACCGGATTCTTCAGGGGAAGCTCTATGGCTCGCAGACCACGTATTCTCATGGTGATCTTGATGGGGTTGTTTGCCGCGGTGCCGGCAAGAGCGCAGGCTGGCGGCGGGCCTGACGGTATCTGGTTGACGCAGGCGGGTGACGCAAAGGTGCGCGTCAGCAAATGCGGCGGAGGGATTTGCGGGGTCGTCGTCTGGCTGAAGGACCCGATTGATCCCACGACCGGAAAGCCACAGGTTGACGACAAAAACCCTAACCCGGCCGTGGCAAGGCGCCCCATTATCGGGCTTCCGCTGTTCTCAGGCATGCGGCCCGCTGGCCCGAACAAATGGTCCGGCCAGATCTACAACGCCGACGACGGCAAGACCTACGCAAGCAACATCTCGATTGCGGGACCGGACACGTTGAGAGTCGAAGGCTGTGTGGGCGGACTCTGTGGTGGCGAAGACTGGTCGAGAACCTCACGCTAAGCGGTATTCGGGACGCCGTCAGGCCGGTGTCGCCTTCAGCGCGGTAGCCGCCGAGGCATAGCCGCCCCGCGCGCCGTCGATGAAATGCACATGGTCGCTGCGAAGCGCCGACGGCGTAAAGCAGGTCATCATCGCGGCATCCTGCCGGTGCAGGCCGTATCTTGCAATTCCGGCCGAAGCAGCCGCGGCGAGGCGCTCCGTCAGCGTGCGCTCCAGATCCGGGGTGCAATCGAGGACCATCCGCAATCCATCGTCGTATTTGCGGAAATCGGAATTCTCCACGACCTGCCGCACATAGGTTTTCGGCGCAAAGCCACCGACGCGGATGCCAAGGCGCATGATCAAATAGACGAATAGCGTATGTGCGAGCACGCCGGCGCGCCGCTTGAACAGCGTCCCTCCGCGCCGCGCACGCGCCTCGAAGTCGACGCCCTGCGGCGGCCAGCGAAGCGGCGGGCCGCCCGGCGGTACCGGGCGCCCCGAATCCGGACTGCGCTCCACCTGGGCGACGATGTCCTCGATCACCTCGCGAAAGGCTGCGGCGTCGGAGCCTTCCGCCGGCAACACCAGCACGGAGAGGATAAGACCGCGCACGGCCGGAATCTCCTCGAACCGGCACGAAAGCCCGGAGAGATTCGGCTGCGTGCCTCGCGGCGCCATCTGCACCGCAAACTCCCCGCGTTTCATCGCAGCCTCGGCCCAGCCGAGACCTCCGCCGGAAAACATCGCATAGGAGAGATTCGGCGACGGCCCGAAGCGAGCCACGCGAACGTCGAGCCCCTGTGCCCGGACGGCTGCGACCGGCACCAGAGCAACCCGCATCAGAAGGTCGAGATCTTCCTTGACCCAGATCGCGGTTGCCGCCAGCGCCTCGCGGGCGCGCTCAAGATCGTCGGGCGCCACCGCAAAGCCGGCACCATCACCGCCAAACACGAACGGAAATTCGCGGCCTTCGAGCGCATTGGTGACGGCCGCGATGATCGCGGCGCCGGCCATATTGACCGCCTTGTAACGCGCCTGCGCAATCGCCTTGGTCGATTCCACAATATCGGCGACGCCGATGGTCCAGTCATCCGGCAGCGGCGAATATAGCGCCGGGTCCATCAGGCTGGCGAAACCGCGAAATACCGGAATGCCGCTGTAGAATTTGTCGCTGCCGTTGAGCGTGGTCATGGGTACGCTATCGTCCGGATTTTGAAATCGTCAAACGGCTACGACAAAGCCTGAGGATGGATTTTCCGGCGCGCCTTATTGATCGGGATCAAGTCGCTGGGGGACGAAAAACGGTAAAATTAATCTATTACGTCGATCGGCGGATTTGAAGGTGCCTGACACTCCAAAAAAGCGAACTGACCACCCTGTTCGGCGTCCGAGTTCAGGTCGCGATGCCGTCAGCGCCGTGAAGATGTCGGAAAAGCTGACGGCGGAGGTCGATGCATGGGCCGAAGCCCATGGCGTGATCCGCTCGGATGCCATTTGTCGATTGATCGAGCTTGGCCTCCATGCCAAGCCAACGGACGCAGCCCCCGCCGCCGCTCCGGGCAACCATGCTGATCTTGAAGATTTGGCCGAAAAACAGGTGAGCCGATTACTCGATCCATCCCTTCCCGCCGCCGAACGCGAACGCCGCATCCGCAGGCTCATCGAGGGGCCGCCCGAATTCTCAGCCGAGCGCATCGACCTGCCGAAGCCAAAGAAATAGGTCTGTCACCAATTCCCCACATGCGCCGCCGCGCTATGCCGCCGTCCGCTCCGCCACGGCGTCATAGATGTCTTCCTCCTGCGCCGTGTGCATGCGCACCAGGGTTTCAATCGCCTCGATGATCCGCTGCGCGTCGCGAAGCAGGTAGCGGTCGACCTTCTCCGTTGGCAGGTCCTCGACCACACGGGCAAGCAGGCGGGAAAGATGCAGGATCTCGCGGTGCGCCCGGCTCATGGCGGAAAGGCTGTGGGTCTCGCGCAAAATCCCGGCGAGCCGCGGATAGACGCTCCCCTCATCGTCGCGTTCATGCGCGACCACCTGCTCCTGCACCAATTGGTTGGCCTCCGCGATCAGCGCGGCGCCGCTTTCCGGGCTGGCGTCGTCGAGCGCGTCGACAATCGATCGCAACCGGTCGAGACAGCCGATCAACGCCAGATGGCTGAGATGCAGTTCGCGACCGTCCGCGGCTGCCATACGCCTGCCGGCCTGACCATAGCCGGGCGTCAGGGCGCGCAACGCATTGAGGATCACGGCAACATCGATCACCTCCTGAACGATGGCCGCCGGCACCGGCATCAGCCAGCCGAAAGTGGCCGCCACCATTGCCAGGATCGAAAGGCCCATTCCCGCGATGATGCTCTGAACCGCGATACGCCGCGCGCGTTGCGCGATCACGATCGCCTCGCCGACGCGGTCGAGGCGATCGGCGAGGATCACCACATCGGCGGCTTCCGACGAGGCGCTGGCGCCGCGGGCGCCAAGCGCGACCCCGACATCGGCGCAGGCCAGCGCCGGTGCATCGTTGATGCCGTCGCCGACCATAATGGTCGGATGCAGCCGCTGCTCGGAACGCACGGCGTCGACCTTGTCGGAAGGCACCCGATCGGCCAGCACAGCGTCGAGGTCCAGCGCCGCGCCGATCGCATTCGCGGCGGCGGCACGGTCGCCGGTGACCATCACCATGCGGGCGATGCCGGCGTCGCGCAGCAACCGGATCGCTCGCGGCGTATCGGAACGAAGCTCGTCGGCAAGCAGCAAGGCGCCGATCGGCCGATCTTCTACCGCGACAAAGACGACAAGCGCCGAACGCCAGGACGCGCGCCGCAGCGCCCGCGACGCCCATTCGGTCACGCGTCCAGCGCCATAGATCATGTCGCGGGACCCCGCGGCCACCCGCCGCCCGTCGATCACGCCGTGCAGCCCCGAGCCCAGGGTTTCCCGTACCTGATCGGGCACTTTGAGGGCGACCCCTCGCTCGACCGCGGCCTGGACGATGACGGCGGCGAGGACATGGTGCGATGCCTGTTCGAGCGAGGCACCGAGCATCAGCACCTCGTCAGCCGCCTCTCCCGGCGCCACTTCGACGGAAAGCAGCCGCGCACCTCCGACCGTCAGCGTCCCGGTCTTGTCGAACAGCACCGTATGGGCCCGCGCCAGCGCTTCCAGCGGGCCACCGCCCTTGACCAGAATCCCACGCCGCGCCGCCTGGGCGACGCCGGCGATGAAGGCAACCGGAGCCGCCAGAATCAAGGGACATGGCGTCGCCGCGACCAGCACCGCCAGGCTGCGGATCAAATCGCCCGATATCAGCCAGGCGACGAAGGCAAGCAGAAGCGTCACCGGCAGGAAGATCAGCGCGTAGCGATCGGCCAATCGCACGAACGGCGCTTTCGCGGTCTGCGCCGCGGTCACCATCCGCACGATGCCGGCATAGGTACTTTCGCCGGCAGCCGCGGACACCGTCAGTTCGAAGGTCTCGCCGACGTTCAATGAGCCCGAGAGGATCGCCGCGCCGCGCGCTTTGACCACCGGGATCGGCTCCCCCGTCAAAGCGGACTCGTCGACAGTGGCCGCGTTCGAGACGACAACGCCGTCGACCGGAATGATCTCGCCGGCCCGCACCAAAAGCTGGTCGCCGATCGCGACGGCGGATATCGGCACGTCTTCGAGACGGTCTTCGATGCGGCGATGCGCCTCGCGCGGCGCGCGATCGACCAGGGCGCGCAGATCGTGCGCGGCGCGGGCAATCGCGATATCTTCAAGCACATTGCCGCCGGAATACATCAGCGCAACAACGGCTCCGGCGAGCGGCTGGCCAAGCACCAGCGCGGCGCTCATCGAGACCAGTGCGATCGCATCGACTCCGAATCGGCCGGCCAGAAAATCCCGTATGATGGAAACGGCAAGGCCCGCTACCACGGGCGCGGTCGCCAGCGTCCAGAAGAGATCGGCGAGATCCGGCCGGTAAACAGCGTGCGCGGCGATGCCGGCCGCCAGTCCCGTCACCGCGATCGCGACGAGTGCCCACCGCAGGACGCGCTCAAATGACATCGACCTTTTCCGTGTTCATTCAGACGGCACGCTTTTCGCCGAAAATACGCGCACTCCGCTTGAGGGAAGTCAATTGCCCGGAACGAATTGCCGCGATGTGCTGGCGGGAATGAGTCGCAATTCACGCCGTATTGCCGGCGTCGATGGTCAGGACGGCGCCGGTGATGTTGCGCCCCCCGTCGCCCAGGAGATATTCGACCATGCGGGCGACGTCATCCGTCTCGGGCAACCGCCGCAAGGCGCTGCGGCCCGCGATGCGCTTGCGTTGATCTTCCGAAAGGCTTTGCGTCAATTCGGTATCCACAAAGCCAGGCGCGATCGCATTCACGGTGATCCCGAGTTTGCCCACCTCGCGCGCCAGTGACCGGGTAAAGCCCGTCGCGGCGGCCTTGGTCGCACCGTAGACGGACAGGCCGTTATACCCCGTGGAAGCAATGATCGAGGACATGTTGACGATGCGGCCGGCGCCGTCGGCCATCATGTGCCGCACCACATATTTGGTGAGAATGACCGGGGAAAGAACGTTGAGGCGGAGCAGCGCCTCGATCTCGCTGTTGTGCATCGTCGCCAGCAGCCCCTCGGTGCCGATGCCGGCGTTGTTGACGAGGCCGTAGATCGCGCCGAATTCGTCGCGCAAATCCTTGACGAAGGCGGGAATGGCGTCGGTCTGGCTGAGATCGAACGGCCTGAAACGAAGACCGCCTCTGCCCTGCTCCACGACCGCGCCGATCGCCTCGCGCAACTCGTCGCTTTCGCGCCGTGCGATCGCGATCACATTGTAGCCGGCGCCGGCTAGCCTTCGCGCGATCGCGAGGCCAATTCCACGGCTTCCGCCGGTCACCAAAACATTATGCATCGTGTCGGGCCAGCTTTCCGGCCGTCGTGACGTCGAGCGCCGTTACGAATTTGATCATGGCAGGCACCTTGTGGGGGGCGAGATGCGCCCTGCAATCAGCAAAAATTCCGTCGCGGAGCTCGTCGCTCCGGCTCGGGTCGAAACCATCGGCCAGAACCACATCGGCGACCACGATCGCACCGGTGATCGGGCTGCGGCGCGATCTGGCGCGGGACATACGCACCTCGGCATGCCGATTGATCACGGCCTCGATTTCCTCGGGATGAACCTTCAACCCGCCAATATTGATGATGCCGCCGCGGCGGCCAACGAAGTGGTACCTGTCCCCGCGCAGTTCGACCATATCTCCGGTGTCGACAAATCCGTCGCTGTCGGTCAGGGCGGTCGCTTGCCGGCCGACATAGGCATGGGCGGCTCGCCTCGATCGAATCCGGAGCGATCCGTCCACGACTTTCATTTCGACGCCGTCGCGATTCGCCCCGATCATCGCCGCGGGAAAACCCTCAAGGCCATCGGTGACGGCGAAGCCGACGCCAGCCTCGGTCGACGCATAGGCGTGACCGATCGAGGCGGAAGGAAACGCGCGGCGCAAACCATCCAGCACGGCCTGGTCGGCAATCTCGCCCGACAGGCGAACGTAACGCGGAGAAAAGCCCGAAGCCGCGCCGCTCATCAAAAGCTTGCGCCAGTGCGACGGCGTGCCTGAGATGTGCGTGACGGCCTTTTCCCGCAGGCGCGTCACATAGTCAGCGATCGGCTCCCCGGGCTCGGACAACACCATCGAACCGCCGCCGATGACGGCACGCAGGAAAATCTGAAGGCCGCCGTAGCGCCTGATGTCATAGAAGGTCGCCCACACCGGCGGGGCGCCGCGGGCCGGACCGTCTGCGACAATCGCGCCCGTCAGTCCTTCCAGAGTATGGCCAACGATTTTCGGCACGCCTGACGTGCCCGACGTCAGCATCAACCATTCCGTCGGCCGTTCGGTTATCGCGCGAGCAGCCGCGCGCACCGGTCCGCGGGCCGCCACCACCAGGTACACTTCGGCGTCGGTCCAGCGCGCCGGCTCGTCGGTGACGATGGCATCGATTTCCGCGTCCTCGATCAGGGACTTGACGTGATCGGCCTTGAGGTCGGGCGGACACAGCAGCATTCGCCGCGCCACACCATCGATCTCGATCATCGCGAGAGCGGATATCAATTGATCCGCGACAGCAAGCAGAACCGAGCGCCCCGAGAGCTGGCGCGGGCGGCCTACCAGGCAGGTTTCATCAAGGATATCCGTCAGCGAAACAACCTGCCGCGCATCCGAAAGGGTGCGGCCCTTCAGCTCCGAACCGAGATAGTCGCGGAGCGCGGTGGTTTCACGCTGGGACATTTTCATAGGCCCTGACGAAGTCGCCTATCGTAAGAGGAAAGCTTGCATCCTCCGATATGGTAAACGGATCGATGCCCAATTCATCTTCAAGCCGCGCAACCAGGATGGCGAAAGCAAGCGAATCAAAACCCGTCTCGTGAAGAGAGAGGTCATCGTCGAGCGGCACCAGGGTGACATGCTGCTCGGCCGCGACTTGCTGGATCGCCGAAATAATCCTTAACCTTACCGACATGGACTGTTTCGCCTTCTCATTAAATTATGAGAGTCCATGATAGAGCGCAAATGCGTGAAATAACATGCTCTTCAAGCCACCTTTGCGTCCGTTGGTAAATACCATGCTCGCCGTCAAACCGCATTTTCGCGAGATACAGAAACACGATCTTGACGCGATCGGCGATTTGCTGACGAGGGGCTTTGTGCACCGCAGCCGCGAATACTGGATCCGCGGCCTCCACCGTCAAGGCGTCCGGTCTCTGCCGCCAGGTGCGCCACGCTACGGTTACCTGATCGAGCATCAGGGCGTGCCGGCCGGCTGCCTGCTGCTGATTTATTCGAGCAAGACCATCGACGGGGAATCCGCGACCTGCTGCAATGTTTCAAGCTGGTATGTCGATCCGGCATTCCGCAATTATGCGGCCCTGTTTGCGTCGATGACCCAGAAGCGCAAGGACGTCACCTATTTCAACGTCACGCCGGCGGCCGCGACGTGGCCGATCCTCGAGGCGCAGGGCTTTGCGGCCTATTGCCGTGGCCTCTATTTTTCCCTTCCTGCCTTGTCGCGCGGCGGTCGCGGCATGACGGTCGAAGCCGTTACCGGGGACACGGCCGAGATCGCGGGTTTGCCGGATGCGGACCTTGCGATGCTCAGGCGCCATGCGGAATATGGTTGCCTCAGTCTGGTATGCCGCACGGCCGAAGCCGTCCTTCCGTTCATTTTCTTCCCACTGCGAAAACGCCGCGGAATAATTCCCGTGCCCGCCATGCAACTCGGTTATTGCCGCAGCATCGCCGACTACGTCAAATGCGCTGGTACGATCGGGCGCTACCTGCTGTGGCGAGGCAAGCCGATTATCATCGTTGACGCGAACGAAGCCGTGTCGGGCCTGCCCGGCATCTACAGCGAGGCGCACGGCCGCAAATATTTCAAGGGCCCGCACCAGCCCCGGCTCGGCGATCTCGCCGACACCGAACTCGCCATTTACGGCATGTAAGCAGGAGCCGCCCGGCAGGGCTTATAGCCGAATTGAGCCTTCGGATATCCGCGCATAAGTCGCGGCATCGATCGGAAGGAATGCGCCGGATTTCGGATCGCTGAAGAAGAGCGGGTCCGTTACACGGTGAGGATCGAACCCGGCACGGATCAAGTCCTGCTTTTTCTGCTTGAAGGTTTCGGTGCTGTCCAATGTCTTGCAAATACGGACGAAAACCGGGCAGGCATAAGCCGGCAGCCGGCGCGCGAGATGATCCCTGAATTCGCCGAAGTCAAAGCGATCGTCGATCACGATCGCAACCATTCCGGCGCGGCCGTCGGCGCCTTGAACCTCAACGCCGTAAGTGGTCGCCTCGACGACGCCCGGGCAATCCACGACAGCTTCGTTCACCTCGGACGTCGCGACATTCTCACCCTTCCAGCGGAAGGTATCTCCGATCCGGTCGACGAAATGGAAATAGCCGCTCTCGTCGAGCATCATCAGATCGCCGGTCCGAAACCAGGCATCGCCTTTCACGAGCACGTCGCGCAGCACTTTCTTTTCGGTCTCGGCGACGTTCGTGTAACCCTCGAAGCGACCTCCCCCGTCGTCGGCCGTTCCGATCCGCCCGATGGCTTCGCCAACCTCGCCGCGGGCGCAGGCGATACACAGACCGTCCGCGTTTCGAATGGGGACGCCAAGCTCCGCATCGACGCGAATGATCGCGGCCGGAAAGCGATGCGCCAATAGTGGAGGAATTCGGCCGATCGCGCCGGGCTTGCCTTCCACATTGTAGAGCGAGAAATTGCCTTCGGTCGCCGCGTAAAACTCAAGTATCTGCGGAATCGAAAAGCGCTCCTGAAAGGCTTCCCAGATATCGCCGCGCAGGCCGTTGCCGCAGGCGAGCCTCAGCCGATGCCGGCTCTCGAATTCGGACGTGGGCGCCTTCAGAAGATACCGGCAAAGCTCGCCGATATACTGGAACAGGGTGCAATCCCACCGCACGATATCGTGCCAGAAAGAGCCGGCGGAGAATTTATCCGACAGCACCACCGATGCACCCGCGGTCAACATGCTGCATGGCGCGACGACGCCGCCAACGCTGTGAAACAGCGGCAGGCAATCGAACAGCCGGTCTTCAAGCGAGGCGTCAGTCAATCCGGCGAACCAGCCGCCCCAATTCAGGATACGACGATGACTGACGCTGGCTGCCTTTGGCAGGCCGGTCGTTCCTGACGTGTAGATCAACAGGGCCCTATCGTTGATGGTGACCACGCGCCGCTCGGTTGGCGTCAGCGGGCTTCCGTCCAATCGATCCAGGACCGCCTCGATGCCTGCTTCGTCCGTGTCGCCGCCATGCAGCCAGATTTTCGGCACCCGCTTCAGGTGGGGTCGGGCCTTCTCAAACACCGCGGCGAGATCACCCCCTAGAATGATGTGGTCCGCCGCCGCGACGTCGATGCAGTGAGAAAGCGACGGCCCAACCAGTTTGGTATTGATGAGCGCCGCGACGCCGCCGACCGCGGTGATGCCGAGCCAGGCGGCAAGGTAATCCGGACGGCCTGGCATGAACAGGCAAACCGTGTCGCCGGCGCCAATGCCCGCGGATAATGCCCAGCGCGCGTAGCGGTTTACCCGGTCGGCCAAGGCCCGGTAGCTGAACGTTTCAACTGTCCGATACCAGCGCGGGCCGGTCCGGTTGACGGACTGCCCAATCCTCGATGACGTCACCGAACAACCGGCGAGGGCTGGTCTCGATGCGGGAGGTAAGCTCAATGGCCTTCAGCCAGCTCCTGGCGGCAGATGGTTTGCCGCGCAACCGCGGGATCCCGGTCGGTTGCTCAATGCCTGCGTTCATGGCCGAATACTTCTTGATTGAACGCCATGTATAGCCACGTTGGCCTGACCAGGGGTTAATCGGCACGGTTAAAGGCCGCGCCGCGATGTTATCGCAAAACATCCGGATGGCGTGAAATAGAAGAAGAATTAGCGATGGGGCGCGGGCAGTTCAGGAGATGGCAGCACGGCGCAACACGCCATGCCCTGCTCTCTCTCAGGTTCTTTCATCAATCCGCAGAAAGGAAAAACCCGTCCGCTTGAGGGCGGACGGGTTCGTCAAAGTTATTCCGCTGAGAACGGAGAAAGTACGACCGCCAGACGTATTGATCGACGAGAATTGCGTGATCGGCGTGGAACCAGGACCGTTGAACGCGGCGATGATCACGAGGCTCATGCCCGCAGCAATCGGGCTGTGTTCGATCGCGGTAGCCGCTGATTCACCGGCCCAAAACTTGCGAAAATGCTTTTTACGTACCTCCTGGCAGATGCCGCCCGATCCTTCGGGTTCCGCACGCCGAACTGTGGGGACAAGGAAATAACATGGAGCAAATTGGTGTAATGAACGATTAATTAAACCGGGGCTGGCGTCCCGCCGCCTCTCTGATCTCGCGTCAAGCCGAATTCCCGACGGCCCCTGCAGCCGTCACAGCGAGCATGATCCGGGATCACATGTTGCGGATCTCGAGACAGCCGTTGGCTACTGGTTGGCGTGAACGACCAGTTTTTCTTCCGTGAAGAACTGGAGTGCGCCATAACCCTCCATATCGACGGCATAGCGAAAGTTGCCGTCCGCGGTCGGAAACACCGCAATGACGACGCCGTCCTCATGATCGTCGGCCGCCTTTTCGACTCTCTCGCCAATCGCAAATTTTGACATCGCGCGCTCCTTCTGGAATCGCCGATGCAATTATCCTCCCGAACTGGTTAACGGATCTTAAGCAAATGCAGCGCGGAGTCCGGCGCCTGTTTCGGCGGACCTAAACTGCGCCACATGCAGTCATAAACCCTTATGGACGCAAATGAATTTTACCACGATGATGGAAACGCCGTGCGATCCAGGTGGATTCCCCCGATGTCTGCTGATCCCATTTTTGAGAGGCTGCGATGATTGACAGGCGAGCATTCATTCACTCAGCGGCGCGCGCCGGACTGGCTTGGGTCGGCGCCGGATCGATGGCGTCAGCGCAGGCCGACTCCTACCCGTCCCATCCCGTGCGATGGGTAGTCCCCTATACCGCGGGCGGCGCCACCGATGTCCTTTCCCGTTTGATCTGCCAGCGCCTGTCGGAGCGGCTTGGCCAGCCGTTCATCGTTGAAAACAAGCCGGGCGCGGGCAGCAATATCGGCACCCAGGCCGTCATCGGTTCGCCGCCGGATGGATATGCCTTGCTGCTGACGAGCACCGCCAACGCCATCAACGCCTCGTTCGACCCCTCGCTGCCCTATGATTTTGCAAGAGCGATCGTGCCGGTCGCCGGCGTCGCCCGCATCCCGCTGGTACTGGTGATCAACAACGACCTTCCGATCCGCAGCGTCGCGGAATTCATCGCCTACGCCAAGGCCAATCCGGGCAAACTCAGCATTGCCTCCTCGGGTATCGGCACCTCGCTTCATCTTTCCGGCGAGTTGTTCAAGGCGATGGCCGGGATCGAGTTCGTTCACGTGCCCTATCGCGGGTCGGCTCCGGGCCTCTCCGACGTGATGGCCGGCCAGATCCAGGGCATGTTCGATAACGTTACGTCCTCGTTCGAACTGGTCCGGTCGGCAAAATTGCGTGCACTCGGCGTCACGACAAAGGAGCGATCCGAAACGATGCCGGAGGTGCCGCCGATCGGGGACACCCTCGCCGGGTTCGAAACCAGTTCATTTTACGGCGTCGGCGCCCCGCGCGGCACGCCGCCGGAAATCGTCGATCTCCTGAACAGGGAAATCAACGCTGCTCTCGCCGATCCCGTCATCAAAAAGCGGCTCGACGAGCTCGGCGCCGTTCCCATTGCCGGCAACGCCAGTCAGTTCGGAGTCATGCTCGCCATCGAAACCGAGCGCTGGCGCAAGGTTGTCGAGCTATCGGGGCAAAAGAAGGGGTGAGACCGGGCGGCATCATTGCCGCGTGGTCGCATGATCTCCGCGGAAGGTCGCATTACCTCCGCTTGATCTTTGTCAACAATCCGCCAGGTGAGTTTGATATCGAGATCAAATGATCAAACGCAGCGACCCATGGCACACCCGCTCCACCTTCAGCAGGTCGGCGCACGTCCTTGAACGGACCGGGCTCGCCCTGACCGGGGCCTCATGCGGGCTGTTCGTGGCCGCGCATGTCGGAAGGGCCAACATCGAGCTGATCGGTTCGGCTGCCGCGGTGTTCGCCATGATGCTCTACGGAGCCGCCGGCTTCTATCTCGGAATCGATCTGCCCCAGGCTCCTCCCGATCACCGCATGCACCTGCCGCTACGGCACGGGCTGGGCACCAGGGCGGATATCGTGGAGCTGCTAAGCGCGGCCGGCACGTTCCTCGCTTCGGTGGCGGCGGTGGTATCGGTCTCCAGCATCGTTCTGGACGAAACCGCACGCGCCGGCACGGCTCTCCTGATCTCGGCGAGCTGGGCAATCGGGGCCTCCATGCAGATCGCAGCCGGCATCATCGCGCGAATCAAGGCGGAGGCTTCCACCACCTCATAGCGGCTACCGGGCAGACGAGAAGCATCCCTGGTTGACCCTGATCAAGCCTCCTGCGCCTTTTTCCGGCTAGCTTGACCACGCATTTTCGAAAATGGGCTTGGAGGCGATCGATGCGTGCGCACGAGATCATGACCCCGCAAGTGATTACGGTTGGCGCCGATACGACCATCGTCAAGGCTGCCAACATGATGTTGCGGCAGCACATCAGCGGACTGCCCGTGGTCGACGCCGCGGGCAGGCTGATCGGCATCGTTTCGGAAGGCGACTTCATCCGCCGTGCGGAGACCGGAACACAGCACAAGCGCGGCCGGTGGCTGACGTTCCTGGCCGGCGCAGACCGTGTCGCGGCTGAATTTTCTCATGAGCACGGCCGCAAGGTCGGCGAGATCATGACGCCTGATCCTATCACCGTGGCCGAGGGCACGCCGCTCGATCAGGTCGTGCAGATCATGGAGTCCAACAACATCAAGCGCCTTCCGGTCATGCGCGGAGACCGCATGGTCGGAATCCTCACCCGTTCGGACTTTCTTGCGGCGGTCGCGAGCCTTGCCCGCGACGATCCGGGTCCGTCCGCGGACGACGACCATATTCGCAGAAAGGTCGTCGCCGCTATCAAGCAGGCGCGGTGGCGGCCGTGCCGGCTTAACATTACCGTCCGCGACGGAACCGTGAGCCTCGGCGGCGTTATCAAAAATGACAGCGCTCGAAAAGCAGCGATTGTCGCCGCGGAAAATGTCGCCGGCGTCAGGAAAGTGGAGGACCACTTGTACCTGGCATCCGTCTATCCACCCCCGGAAGAGGATCTCGGCGGAGGCGACATTGTTTCGCTTCAGGAGCAGCCCTCAACCATAGACGACGAGCCGCTTTGAGAGGCGATCAGGGCGGGCCCGTCCCAGGGAACACCGGATCCGTATTTTTAGAATTTGCATCTCTTCGTCGCGCTGGCGCTCTGTGTCGGAAAAACTGAGGATCGCAGAAACCCACCGGCGGCCGCCATTCGAGATGTGTTATTTTTTCGCCAACTCATGGGCGAGCAATTTCTGCAGTATTTGCCTCTGCTTTTCGTCAGAAGTCTCGCTCAGGCATTTCTTGAAGTGAGCGATGTTCTGCTCGCAAACGAACTTGTCGAGCACTTCAGGCAGCAGGTTCGGAGATGTTTGCGAGTGCCCCTGCATGGCGTTCCCTGGCTGTCGTCGGTCGGTACACCGGCCGCTTGCCTAACTTCGCTGCCAAAATCGCACTCCCTCATCCGGCGGCATAGGCGGGTCCCCCCGCCAAGGGTGTCAGGCTAACCCTGACGTGGTCGAATATTTCTCAACGATTTCAATGGGCCATTTTCTCGACGGAGGGCCGATCGCTGGCGCGATCCGGGATTTTTTCGTATCGCCTCGGTAGGTGAGCCTTGATGTACATCAATCCCGACAATGGAAGATTTGGAACTGTTCATCCTCATCATCGGCCCGGCCTATCAGCGTAGGAAAACCCGGATTGCTTGATAGGTTGCAACAACGTGGACTGCCCACACCCCGGGGATTCCTTGCGGCGCCGGGATTGCGCAGATTCACGCTTCGAACCCGGCTGTGTCTGCTCGTGGCGATGATCCTGGCACCGGCCCTGATTCTCGCTGGCCTGCTCTCGTTGCGATCGATTTCCGTCGAACGAACTCATATCGAGGAAGGGCTCGGGCATACGCTGCGGCAGCTCAGCGTCGAAATCGATAGGGAACTTGAGAGCACGACAGCCCTGCTCGTCGTCCTGGCGGAATCGCATTTCCTGCAAATCGGCGATCTCGAAGGTTTTCGTCGAAGCGCATCGGAAATATCGCGCCAACTTGGTGTCCAGATCACGGTGCGCCGTCCTCAGTCGGACCAAAGGATTTTCAGCACCGAAGGTCCAGAGAACGGCACCCCCGAACAGGCACTACCCAAGATCCGCCGCGAAGCTGAGCAGCGAGCGATCGAGACCGGTAAAGCCGTTATTTCTGACGTCTACTTCAGCCCGAACAGCAAACGGCTGCTTGTCGGCACAATCATGCCTGTGACGCAGGATGGTACCACTGAATACGTTCTGTCCATCGGGATACCTGCCCGCTCATTTTCCGAGATGCTGCAGAATGCGGCGCTCGGAGAAGACCGCATGGCGGTGATCGTCGACAGTAGCAACACAATCGTTGCGCGCTCGGAAAAGAACGAATTGTTCGAGGGAACGAAGATCCTTCCCGCATTCGCGGATCTTATTTCCTCCAGGACCGATGGCATCGTTGAATACACAAACCGCGAGGGGATTCCGCTTCATTTGGTTTTCCGCCGGTTGCAAACTAACGGCTGGCTTGTCGCGGTCGGTGTAAAGGTTGCCGTGCTCGATGTATCCGCCCGGAATACAATTGCGTATACTGCGAGCGCCGGAGCTATGGTGTTCGCGTTAGCAATCGGGCTGACCTATCTGCTCGGTGGCCGCCTTGAGCACAGGTTTGGCACATTGGGCATCGATCGCAGGCCAACGCTCGAGGAATTCGCTCTCTTCTTCGATTCGGCCCCAAACGGCGTCGTGCTGGTGGACGACAAGGGCATGGTGCTTTTGACGAATGCCACGCTTGAACAAATGTTCGGTTATACGCAGAAGGAGCTGATCGGAAGGCCGGTCGAGATGCTTCTTCCGGCCGAACTCCGCAGCGCTCATGTCGAGCGCCGGCGACAATTTGCCCGCAGTCCGTCGCCGCGTACAATGGGCGCTGAACAAAACGTGCTGGGCCGGCGCAAGAATGGCAGCGATTTTCCGATAGAAGTGGGCCTCCACCCGATTACCATCCGGGCCGCGCACTACACCATGGCAACGGTAATCGACATCACCGAACGGACCCTTGCCGCAAAAGCTCTCTCCAAGGCACTGAACGAGCGCGACCGCCTTCGGCTCCATTTAATGCGATCTGCCGAGGATGAGCGCCTCAGATTGTCGCATGAGTTGCACGATCAGACCGGGCAGACGCTGATCGCCGCCACGCTCGCCGCCAAAGACCTGGAGAAGTCCCTCGATGCGGACGGCAGGCACCGGCTTGCGAAGCTCTATGTCTTGCTCGGCCAGATGGGCAGGACGCTGCACCGGGTGGCCTGGGAATTGCGTCCCGCGTCGATAGACGAGCTTGGATTGGCCGCGACGTTGGACAATTACGTCTCCGATTGGTGCGAGCAGACGGGCATCGACGCGGAGTTCTATTGCAAGGACACGAATATCGACGCGCTTCCAAACGACACGCGGACGACGATCTACCGGGTGATCCAGGAAGCCCTCACCAATATTGCAAAACACGCGGGCGGCTCGAGACGCGTCAGCGTTGTCATCAGTCGTGTCGGAACGATGCTCCAGTTGATGATCGACGATGACGGGGATGGCTTCGATCTCGTCGAGAAACTCGGGGCACCCGGCAAATATGGGTCACTCGGTATACCGAGCATGCGCGAGCGGCTTTCGCTGATCGGAGGCACGCTGGAGATCGAATCCAGCAAGGGCGTCGGCACCACGGTATTTGCCCGCATTCCGATCGAACCCGAGGAGGTCCTGCTGCCGTGAAGGACAAGACGCGCATCGTTCTCGCAGATGACCATCCGATTGTGCTGACGGGATTGCGTAATCTCATCGAATCGGAATCCGATTTTTCCGTCGTCGGCGAAGCGACATCCGGCCCCGAGGCCCTGAGGGTCATCCGCGAGGCGCATCCGGATATTGCGATTGTCGACATCTCGATGCCGGGGATGAGCGGCATCGTGCTCACCCGCCGGTTGACCGAGGAAGCTCCCGGCATCAAAATCCTGATGCTCACCCTGCACGAGGATCGAGCTTATCTGAGGCAGGCGCTGGACGTTGGCGCGCGCGGTTACGTGGTCAAGCGATCGGCGGCCGCGAACCTGGTTTCCGCGGTTCGTGCCGTGATTGCCGGAGGGACCTATATCGATCCCGCCATCGTCAATCGCGTGCTCGACCGCTCGCCGGCAGGCAATCGCGTCTCGACACGTGACACCAGGGATCTGACGGATCGCGAGACCGAGGTGCTCAAGCTTTCATCGCTCGGGCTCACGAACAAGGAAATTTCGAATCGGATCGGCGTCGGCGTGAAATCGATCGAAACCTTCAAGTCGCGCGGCCTCGCCAAGCTGGAGATTCAATCCCGCGCGGATCTCCTGCGCTATGCTTCACAGGTCGGCTGGCTTTCGGACATCTGAACTGGCCGGCCAGGCGGTTTCTTGCACCGCAAAAGATCGGCTCCCGACGGCCTTCCGAGTGCCGCCTTGCGCAGAATTCCCCGGCTGAGGCGGTTTTGTATGGAAAGGACAGCGCAGGCCGGACACTGGTTTGAGGTGGATCAAATTGCGTCAGCATTCTTGCGTTTTAATGCCGCTGCGACCGCAACCGCGGCGCTATCCAAACCAGGGTAGAGAGCGGCCATGCTGAAAAATCTCCTCGTCCACATCCCCTCTGAACGTCCGATCCGTCCCGTCGTCGATAGTGCTATCTCGTTGGCCGTGAGCTCTTCGGCGCACCTCGACGCGATTTCGATCGGCTTTGAAAGCGCGAATATTGGCCTCGCGGTCGATGGCGCCGCCGCGGTGGCAGCCGTTTTCGATCTCGAACGTGAGCGCGCGTTGGCCCGCGCCAGTGCGGCACTGGCGGTATTCGAAACCGAAGCGCGCAACGCCGGCATCGCCTATCGCTGTCAGGCGTTCACCGCCGTTCCTGTCGAAGCCTTCGCAACTTTGGGCGCGACAGCGCGGCTGTACGATTTGAGCATCGTGCTGCAGCCGGACCCCGACCACACCACCTCCGACAACATGATCCCGACGGAAATGCTTTTTCAGTCCGGCGGACCGGTACTGTTCGTCCCCTATACGCACAAGGGCGAGTTCAGGCCCAGGCATATCGGAATCGCGTGGGACGGCAGCCGCCTGGCGGCACGTGCCCTTCGTGACGCGGCGCCGTTCCTGGCCCAGGCGGAATCCATCACCATTATCAGCATCAATGAGGAGCAAAACCCGACGGAAGCATCCGCGGCTGATCTGGTGACGCATTTGGCGAGACGCGGGCTCACCCCGCGCGTCGAGCGCCTGAGCGCGGACCATGCAAGTATTCAGCCGACCATCCTGTCGGTTGCGGCCGATGCCGGGATCGACCTCATCACCATGGGCGGCTATGGGCATTCGCGGCTGCAAGAGCGAATTCTGGGCGGCGTTACGCGCGGGATGGTGCAATCCATGACGGTGCCGACACTGATGTCGCATTGATCGCGGGGCCTAATTCCCGGGAAGTAGGGAACGACGCCAAAATCACGCCGGGCGATTCAGGGCGCAGCCGCGCGGGCCAACGTGTGAGCATTTGGCGCCGCTCCCGGTATCAAATGCCATTATTTTGGCGTGCCTGCCTGGCTTCGGCATATTTGGCCATCCGCTGATATTCGCGGGCAACGCGAAGCAACCGCTCTTTAGGCCCTGCTTCAGAGCACGACGCTTTTTCGAGGGTCATCCGAATCCGCTTACGCCAATGAATCGGGTCGCATTCAGGAAGCCGGATGGGATAGGAATTCCGATCAGTCATGACGCCAATCCTGTTCCGTAAAAAGAAAATCAGGGCCGCCAAGGTGGCGGTTTGGCGGCCCTGCCGCGCCAGGTTACCGATGCCGGGGGTCAACCTCGGTGCCGCTAGCACAAGCTTCGAATTTGTCGGGGGACCGCAAGCAACTCAGTTCCATCTTCTTGCCGCCTGCACGCGTTGCAGAGATGCCTGACCGCTTGGCGGCGACCATCGTTGCTCCAGTGCCGGGGTCAAACCTTCACATCCGCCGCATCGCGCGCAGGATTGCCGCACTTGCGCCAATGCGCGCTGTCCGAGTTTTTTCGGATCGGCTTCACCGGCGGCTGCGAGCGCGAGGATGTTATCTGCAAGACATGCCTTGACGGCGGAGATTCGCTGCACACATGGCAACGCCAGCGTCGCCTGCTCGAGAGCCTCGTTCAACGCGGCGAAGTGAGATGCCGTTGACGTCTTGAACTTCAGGGAAGCCATTATCCTTAACTCCACCATTGCATAAATGGCACTCTCCCGAAAATAACGACAAAAGAGACTGCCCTTGAGGCCGGCATACCGGCGGATTTTTCTCCCGGAATTCCTGGCTTCAATGTAGGTCGCTGCTCTTGATTACGGCAGACGGGAATTGCCCGGCATGCGTCAGGCTAAGCCTGACGCGCATGACAAGGCCCGTTGACTTGTCCGCTCTGCTTGATCGATCCGGATTGAAGTCCGCCTGAACCCTAACCGCTCAGAAAGTTGCCTTCAGGCCCGCGTAGAATGCCCGCGGGAGGGCCGGACTGAGCGAACGAGGATCGGTGAAGGGTGCGCCGCCATTGGCGAAATTGGGGATAGCGCCGGTCTCGAAAAATGTTCCATAGGTCGCATAGCGGTTGTCGAAGACATTATCCATGCGCCCGTAGACCTGGAATGTCTTGTTGATCTGATAGGACGCATGCAGGTTGAAGACAGCATAAGAAGGCACCCTTTGCGCCTGATTGGATTCGTCGCCGACAAAATACTGGCTGCTGACGTACAGCGCGTCTCCGCCAACCTTGAATGCGTCGGTAATTGAATAGTCGATACCGGCCTTGACCCGATTGCGGGGGATGGCCGGAATTCGATTGCCCGGCATGATCTGGACATTCCCGTTGGCGTCGGCAAAGGGACTATTGGAGCCAACCTGGAGCGCATCCAGAAATCGCGCGTCCACCAGGGCATAGCTGGCATATAGCTGAAGAACGCTCGATTTCAGGGTGACCTCGGCCTCGATGCCTTGACGTCGCGTCGAACCGACGTTCTGGAAATAGCCGAATCCCTGAAGCGCCGGACTTGGAATGGCGAGGATGTCGTCCGTGTTGATCGTGCGGAAAACCCCGGCCTTCCATCCAAGCGTGCCGACGCTCAGTTCCTTGTTGCCGCGCAGGCCGGCTTCCTCGGTACGGGCCACGACCTGTTTCAGCGGCGGATCCGAGACCAGGAAAGCTCCGATAATGCAGGGATGCGCCGGGTCCGCACAGCCGAGTTCCAAGGGCGTCGGTGTGCGATTGGCTTCAGAATAGCCTGCATAGGCGCTCAGGCCCGGAACGATCTTGTAGGTAGCGCCGATGATCGGATTGAATCGGTTATAAGTATCGTTGCCATTGAGGGCGCTGCCAATCTGGTCTTCGAGCACGATGTGCGCGAAGTTGAAGCGGCCGCCCCCCGTGATCGACAATGCATTTGTGACATCGAATGTATCGAGGGCATAGAGCCCCGTGTACTGATTGGTGGCGCGAAGTTCCACCGGGCCGATCGATACCGGGCTGCCCGATTGTCCGAGAAATATTCCGCTGCCGCTGACGACAAAACCCGGACCAATCGTTCCCAGCTCCGCGCTCGCCGAGAATTGCGTCACGCTGGAATCGAAACTGGCTCCGACCACGAACTTGTTGGTATGCCCGAACAGTTGATCGGAGTTCGTCGCCTGCAGCGAGACGCCCATCGTCGTCGAGTGGGTGGTCGTTCGATCTTGCTCTCCCAGAACCGCGTTTGGATCGAAGGGATTGGCGAGTTGCGCGCCATTCAGGCCGTTGGCCGGCGCCACACCGTCGCCGAAGCAAAGTAGCGCCGAATTGGCCGAGCATGGCTGGGTGCCGGTTGCATTGGCATCGAGGATGTTTTGGTCGAAAAGCCGCACATGCGCCGCTCCGTCGATCGTCCAGGTCGGTGTGGCCTCGACCTTCCCCGTCAGATTGACATAGCCGACGGTGTTGGCTGTCGTTTGCGGTGTGGTGTAGGTCGCCCCCCAATATTGTTGCAGCAATTCGATCGGCGCGGTCGCAGTCGCACCGAAATTGTTGTCGGCCGCGCCCATATTGAGATGAAATTCGCTGGCATCGTTTTTGTAACCGACATCGCCGTAAAAGCGGCGGACATTGGATGGCGAAAAATTCCTGAATCCGTCATCGTGCACCCCCTCGATCGCGCCGTATACGGCAAATTGATCGTACTGCTTGCCCCACTGCGCGGAACTCTGGATGCGTCCGAAAGACCCGCCCATCGTGTCGATCTCAGCGCCGTGATAGATGAAGCCATTCTTCATCTGCATATCGATCGATCCACCCAGCGCATTGAGACCAAATGCGGGATTGTTGGTCACCACGGCCACCGACTGAATGGCAGCGGTCGGGATCAGGTCCCAATTGACCGTGTCGCCGAATGCTTCGTTGATGCGCACGCCATTCTGGTAGACCGCAAGCCCCTGGGGTGTGCCCGCGATGGGGGAAGCAACGAAGCCGCGAAATTGTACGTTGGGCTGGAACGGATTACCCGAGACTTCATTGACGACGATGCCCGGGACATATTGCTGCAAGGCAACCGCGATATTCGCCGAATGGGCCTGGTCAATCTGAGTGAGGTCAACCATGTTGACACTTGCCGGCACTTTTTCGGGATCGATGCCGGCGCCCGGAGTCGGGGTGGTCGGGTATAGCGACGGACTTGGTGCCGGCGCGGCCGCGACACGCGGGGCGGTGGTCGATCGCGCCGATATGGGATTACGCGGTGCCGGTTTGACAGCACCGGACTTCGGCTTCGCCGCCGTCGGATAGATCACGACGGGCGGCAGGTCCTGAGGGTTGCCGGGAGCGCCTTGAGCATACGCATATTCGATCCCAGGCGACAGGCCTGCCGATACCAGCACAACTACCAAAAAACGATCGCGCATCGGCCCCCGCCCCACCGCGCATTTCCACCAGCGACGCATCATTTTCAAATTTTCGTCCGCGCGCGGCTATATTAGGGACGATTGACGACTACTCACCATCAATTAGTCCCGTTCGCTCCGGGATAGTTTCGCGCCAAAATCGGGAATTTTTCCCGATCCTCGGCATGACTCACGTCGCCGGTCGCGCGGGCACCAGCGCCTCGATCACCAGTCCGTCCGGCGTCGAATTCATGCTGACGCTGCCCCCGAGCGCTACGACGCGCTCGCGCATGCCGATAGTGCCAAGGCCCGACTTGTAGTCTGTCGGAAGACCGCTGCCATTGTCCCTCACCTCGACCCGGATCGTCGGCTGCCCCGCCTCCGAATTCAGAGGGGCGATCGAAACACCGACCGAACTCGCACCGGCATGCCGGAATACATTGGTCAACGCCTCCTGCACGACTCGGTAAATCGTGAGTTCCGTCGTCTCGTCGAGCGCCCCAGACGAAGGCAGCGACACGGATAAGTCCAGCGACACGCCGGGATGGGCCTGCCGCCACATGCCGATCAGCCCCTGCAAGGCTTCGCCGAGCCCGAGATCGGCAAGCCCGACAGGCCTCAGCCGCTCCAGAATCTGCCGGTTGACCTGCTGCAGGGCACCGAGTTGCCCCGTCATCGCCTGACACTGCCGCAGCAGGAACTTGGCGTCCGCTTTCCCTCCACCGATCGCCGCCTCCAGCGAGGACACATGTGCGCGCAACGCGAACAAATACGGCCCAAACTCGTCGTGCAACTCGCTCGCGACCTCCTTGCGTTCGGAATCCTGCAACGAGACGAGCCGTCCGGCCAGTAGCCGACGATCCTCCATCGCACCGCCGAGAACCTCGACAAGGTGATTGAGCCGCCTGCAGATAGCGGCGAGTTCGGGTGGACCGGCTGCGGCCACACGCGTCGCGTAGTCGCCGGCCTCAACCCTCGTCATCGCTCCGGCCAATGAATTGAGCGGACGAAGAGCGCGGTTGACTACCGCCGCCGTGATCAGGAACAGCACGAGTGTAATGCAGGCTCCGACAATGAGCTGGGTTACGATGCCGTCCCAGATCTCGCTGATTTCGTCCGAAGGCTCAGAACCAATTACCAGCGATCCCAGATCGTTGCCATGTGATGTCAGCGGAATCCGTATCGTGGTCGGTTCGGGCCTGACCAGCGCAACGAACCATGCGGGAGGCTGTCGGCCCACCTCGCTTACCGTGCCCCTTTCCGCCGGCGGCTCCGAGCGGGCCTTGCCGCCTTCCCGATAGACCTTGATATGGCGAAGCCGCTTGAGGCCTTCGAACGCCCGTGTAATCCGAAGATCGGCCTGATCGACGCCGTCTTCATCGAGTCCCGACAGCAGCACCTGCGCAAATTCGCCAGCCAGCCGGATCACGCTCTGGTCTTCCGCCTGCACGCGTGGACCAGCGTCCAGCACCAGCCTCGCGATGTTGGCGGCCAGTCCAATCAACAGGACTGCCGCGACGAGCAGGTTGAGCCGCGTACGGAGGGAAAGCGTTTGCCACATGAGGTCACGAGAGCCGCGCAACATTGACACAGCAATACACCGGAAGTCTAATCATTTACAGGTATCGGCGGTGCCGGAGCGAGCGATGCAGGTGAACGGGAAAATGGGACCAGCGCGCTCGAAAGACGTTGCTGACGCTGCCACTCTGCGACGGCCACTGCGGGTGCTCATCGTTGATGACCATCCGATTATTGCATCGGCATGCCGGGCGATGTTTGCCGGCGACCCCGACGTGACGATCCTCGAGGCATCCGACGCGGAGAGCGGCGAAGCCGCCTTTACAGTAGAACGGCCCGACATCTGCGTGCTCGATATCAATCTTCCAGGTGTCACCGGCTTTGAACTGGCACGCCGCATCCTCGCCAAATCGCCGCATGAACGCATCATCATGTTCAGCATGAACGATGATCCCGTTTTCGCGAAGCGGGCGATCGAAGCCGGCGCCAGGGGATACGTCTCCAAATCCGGCGATCCGGCCGACCTTGCGCGCGCCATCCGCGAAGTGAGCGCAGGCGGGGTTTTCCTGCCCTCTTTGCTCGCACGGGAAATCGCGTTCGGCGGACCGAAAGTCGCAAGCGACCGTCTGGTGAAATTGTCCGCGCGCGAAATCGAAATCCTGCGGTTGCTGGCCGCCGGAAAAAGCCTGTCGGAGATCGCCTGGTCAATCAAGGTATCCTACAAGACGATCGCCAACACATCTTCGATCATCAGGCGGAAGCTGGGCTTGAGGACGGCGGCCGAAATGGTCCGCTTCGCCATCGAGGAAAAACTCGGCTAGCGCGAACAACCGCCGTGCCGGTGCCCTCGGCACGCTCTGGGCGCGCGCACATTCGCTTTCCGACGACCGGCCTCTCACGACCACCAACAAACGAACGCACGTCAGGCATCATCCCAGTGGCCGCTGTTCGCCCTGCGCCGGTCAGGCTGGATGATAGTCGTGCAACGATGGAGTTCGCCTGGCTCGGGAACTTGACTGAGAGCGAAGTGAAGTTCTGAGAGCGAAGTGACGCGGTCTTGCCGTTGTTCTCAGCGCAGGCTATTTGAAAAATCGACACGTTTGGTGTCGCGAATCCGAGCGGCGCCGGGAATCGTAAGATCATGACCATTGAAACCATTTCTCTCAATCGATCGCATGGCGGCATGCAGGGGGTTTACAAGCACGCCAGCCGAGAGACCGGAACGGAGATGACCTTTTCGGTCTATGTCCCCCCGCATCAAGGCGCCGCGAATCTCCCGATCGTCTGGTATCTGTCGGGCTTGACCTGTACCCACGCCAACGTCACGGAAAAGGGCGAGTATCGCAAGGCCTGCGCCGAACTGGGTTTGATTTTTGTCGCGCCCGACACCAGCCCGCGCGGCGAAGGCGTGCCCGGCGATCCCGCCGGCGCCTACGATTTCGGTCTCGGCGCCGGCTTTTATGTCGACGCCACGCAACCGCCCTTCTCGCGAAATTACCGGATGTGGAGCTATCTGACGAAGGAGCTTCCCGAACTCGTCGCCGCACATTTCCCCGCAGATCTCAAACGGCAGTCGATCCTGGGGCACTCGATGGGCGGCCACGGCGCGCTCACGATCGCGCTCTCACATCCCCGCAGCTACCGCGCCGCCAGCGCCTTTTCGCCGATCGCTGCACCCTCGCAAGTCCCCTGGGGGATCAAGGCACTTGGAGGTTATCTCGGCGACGATAAGAAGGCAATGGCGCAAGCATGACGCCGTCGCATTGATCGAGGACGGCGCCAGATTTTCAGATCTCCTGGTCGACATCGGCGATGCCGATCCGTTCCTGGACCAGCAGCTCCGCCCGGAATTGCTGGAGCGTGCATGCGCGAACGCGGGAATAGCGCTGAATCTACGCCGGCAAAGCGGCTATGACCACAGCTACTACTTCATTTCCACCTTCATGGCCGATCACATGCGCTGGCATGCCGACCGGCTCAAAACCTGATCTCCGGCGGGCGTCTTATTGCGATGCACCGTAGTTGGGTGCGAGCAGCCGGTTTCGCAGCAAATAGCTCATGGCGCGCGACCAGGATTCGTCGGTATTGCTGCGAAAGTCCGCGCTCATGACCTTGACGAGCTGCCCCGTATGCGCATCCCGCAGGTAGATATTCATATTGAGAATGAGGGCCGAGACTTTTTGTACCACGCCGGTGATGGCGAGATCGGCGCCAAGCTGTTGGGCGTATTGCACATCACAACCGCCACAGGCCTGCAAGTTGCTGGCGTGCGCCGCAGCATTGACCGGCGCGATGTCCAGGACGACAAATTTGCCTGCGTCCGCCAGCCCCTTGCGCAGCTGTTCGGTGACATCCACGAGCCGCCGCTGTTCGTCCGCCTGCGGTCCCTTCATTTCGCCCTCTAAACTGGTGTCGAGCAGCTCGAAGTCGAACACCGCGGCCTTAAGTGGCTCGGCTGGCGCGGGCGAGGCGACTAACAGCAGGGGCACGACGACAAGACAAAAAATTCGCATGACCGTGATCCCTGAATTCATCCTGCGGATTGTATAAGGTCGTCCGGCCAAGTATCAAACCGGAACCAGCTCGATCGCCGGCCGGTGGAAGGAAACTCCAGGAGAAGACATGATCCGACGATTGGTCGGTCTCGTCATCGGCCTGAGCGCGCTGGGCACCAGTGCGCTTGCCGCCGATCCCGTCGAAATCGGCATCGGCTATCTTCGTCGCGCCGGCGCAAAGCCGACACTATCGCTGGTCGAGGAGCCGGCCGCGAATGACGGTGTCGCCGGTGCTCGGCTGGCGATCGAGGACAACAACACCACCGGCAAGTTCCTGAACCAGCATTTCACCCTGGAGGAGCTGCGCCTCAAGGAGGGCGATGACGCCGCCGCGGCGGCCATGACGCTGGCCGATCGCAATGTCGCCTTCATCATTGCCGATCTCCCCGCGGACGCCTTGCTGAAGGCCGCCGACGCCATCCGCGGTCGCGGCGGGGTGTTGTTCAATGCCGGTGCGATCGACGATCGCCTGCGCGAGGAAGACTGCCGCGCCAACGTCATTCATACCGCACCGACCCGTTCGATGCTGGCAGACGGTCTCGCTCAGTATCTCGTCTGGAAGCAGTGGAAGCGCTGGCTGATGGTGGTCGGCTCGCATGAGCAGGACAAGCTCTACGCGGACGCGCTGCGCCGCGCCGCCGCGCGCTTTGGCGCCAGGATTGTCCAGGAGCGGGTCTTCGAGGATACCGGCGGCGCGCGGCGCACCGACAGCGGCGTGACGCTGATCCAGCGTCAGATGCCCGTATTCACCCAGCAGGCGCCTGCCTATGACATTCTCGTCGCTGCCGACGAGAGCGAAGTATTTGCATCCTACCTGCCCTACCGGACCTGGGATCCGAGGCCGGTCGCGGGATCGGCCGGCCTCGTTCCGAAAAGCTGGGATGCCGCCCAGGATCAATGGGGCGCGGTGCAGATGCAAAACCGGTTTCTGAAGTTGAATGCGCGCCACATGACGGCGCTGGACATGCAGGCATGGACGGCGGCTCGCATGATCGGCGAGGCCGTGTCGCGGGTGAATTCGGGCGATCGCGGGAAGTGGCTCGATTTCCTCGAGGGTCCGGATTTTTCCGTTGCGGCATTCAAGGGCCAGCGGCTCACGCTCCGGCCCTGGAACCTGCAACTTCGTCAGCCGATTTTTCTGGTGGATGGCCGCATGGTGGTTTCGGTGTCGCCTCAGGAAGGATTCCTGCATCAAGTCTCGGAACTCGATACGCTTGGCGTGGATCAACCCGAAACCAGGTGCAAGCTGCACTGAAAGCGCGATGGAGGTCTTCCCGATGTGGCGCCGTTGCCTGCTCGTTGGAACTGCCCTTTGGCTCGCGGGCACCCTGCCCGCCGGCGCTTTTATCGCCTATGTGTCGAACGAGAAAAGCAACACCGTTTCGGTGATCGACACGGACAAGTGGGCCGTCATAAAAACGATCAAGGTCGGCCAGCGGCCGCGCGGGATCGAGTTCACCAGGGACGGCAAGTTCGTGCTGGTCGCGGTCGGCGACGACGACACCATCCAGATGATCGATACCGGCACTCAGGAGGTGGTCGACACCCTGCCCTCGGGGCCGGATCCCGAACTGTTGATCCAGGACAAGGCCGGCAAGATTCTGTACGTCGCCAACGAGAACGACAACACTGTCACTATTATCGATCTCGAAAGACGCGCACGGATCGGCGACGTTCAGGTCGGTGTCGAACCGGAAGGCATGGCGATCAGTCCGGATGGCAGGATTTTGATCAATACGTCCGAGACGACCAACATGGCCCATTTCATCGATACCGAAACGCGCCAGATCGTGGCGAATGTGCTGGTCGGTTCGCGTCCGCGTTTCGCCGAATTCAAGCGCGACGGCTCGGAATTGTGGGTTTCCTCGGAGATCGGCGGCATGGTCTCCATCATCGATCCGGCCAGGCATGTGGTCACGACGAAGATCACCTTCGATATTCCGGGGTTGCGGAAGGAAGCGATCCAGCCCGTCGGGATCGGTATCGCCGCCGACGGCAAGACCGCGTTCATCGCGCTTGGGCCCGCCAACCGCGTCGCCGTGGTCGACGCCGCGAGCCATCAGGTCATTAAATACCTCCTGGTCGGACAACGGGTCTGGCACATGGCGTTTACGCCGGACGAAAAATGGCTTCTGGTCACGAATGGCATATCGAACGATGTGTCCGTCATCGACGTTGCGGCGCTCAAGGTGATCAAGACCATTCAGGTCGGCGAACTGCCCTGGGGCATTACGATCGCGAAACAATGAAGAAACCCGACATTTCCATTCATGACGACAAGACAGACGGCCTTCACGATCCATCCGGTCCGGATGCCGCGGCGCTGGCAATCGAGGGTGTCAGCCATAGCTACGGTCCTCGCAAGGCGCTCGATAATGTCGGCTTCACGGTCAGGTCCGGAAGCTTTACGGCCCTCCTCGGCCTCAACGGCGCGGGCAAGAGCACGTTATTTTCGATCATCACCCGGCTGTTCGGCATGCAGGCCGGACGAATCCGCATTCTTGGTCACGATATCCAGCGCGAGCCCGGCGAGGCGCTGCGCCATATGGGCGTGGTGTTTCAGCCGCGCACGCTGGACCTCGATCTCTCCGTCACGCAAAACCTGCTCTACCATGCCGCGCTGCACGGCATCCATCGGCGCGAGGCACGGATACGCTCGGACGAAGTATTGTCGCGGATCGGCCTTGCCGACCGCCTCGGCAGCAAAGTGCGCGATCTCTCCGGCGGGCAAATGAGGCGGCTGGAAATTGCGCGGGCGCTTCTGCACCGGCCACGCCTTTTACTGCTCGACGAGGCGACGGTTGGACTGGACGTCAAGGCGCGGGCCGAGATCCTCGGTCATGTGCGGCGGCTCGTCACAGCGCAAGGCATCGGCGTGCTCTGGGCCACGCATCTTTTCGACGAGATCGAGCCGGACGATGATCTCGTCATTCTGCACCAGGGTCGAATTCTCGCGAAAGGCAAGGTCGGGTGCATCGTCGCGAAAGCCAAGGTGCGCGACCTGAATTCCGCGTTCGTGCAATTGACCGAACCCGGTCCGGGTTCCGAGGATACCGTGCCATGAGCGCAGTGACCGCACACGACAGGCCGGCGGGGTTCTCGTTCGCGCAATATCTTACCTGCATGAACGGCATCGTTTGGCGCGAGGGACTGCGCTTCGTCCACCAGCGCGAACGCTTCATCTCGGCGCTGGTGCGACCGCTGGTATGGCTGTTCATCTTCGCCGCCGGATTCCGCCAGGTGCTTGGCATCTCCATCATCCCGCCCTACGAAACCTATATCCTCTATGAAGTTTACATCACGCCGGGATTGATGGCGATGATCCAGCTCTTCAACGGCATGCAATCGTCGCTTTCGATGGTCTACGACCGCGAGATGGGGAACATGCGCACCCTGTTGGTAAGCCCGCTGCCGCGCTGGTACCTGCTGTTCTGCAAGCTTCTCGCGGGCGCCGCCGTCTCCGTTCTCCAGGTCTATGCCTTCCTGCTGATCGCGTGGTTCTGGGACATTGAGCCGCCGCCGATCGGCTATCTCGCGGTATTGCCGGCGCTGGCGCTCTCCGGACTGATGCTCGGGGCGCTGGGCATGCTGATCTCGTCCGGCATCAAGCAACTGGAGAACTTCGCCGGCGTGATGAACTTCGTCATCTTCCCGATGTTCTTTGCTTCCTCCGCGCTTTACCCATTGTGGCGGGTGCAGGAGGGAAGTCCGATGTTATACTATGTATGCCTGTTGAACCCCTTTACCCATGCGGTCGAACTGGTCCGCTTCGCGCTGTACGGAAAGATGAACTGGGTTTCGTTGGCGGTGGTTGGCGGCTGCACGGCCGCCTTTATGATCGGCGCAATGTTTGCCTATGATCCATCACGCGGACTGAGCCGCCGCGGCCCTGCCGGAGGCGAGACATGAGATGGTTGACAGCGCTCTGCGTGCTGGTTGCGATGGCCGGGCCGGTTGATCGGAGTCTCGCCGCCGATCCGCGCTATCCCGACTGGCCATGCGCCCAGGCCAAGGTGCCGGAAATTTCGCTCGCGGCAGTCTGGAATGGTCCCGCTCTCGATGACGCCACAAGCAAGTGGAAGGATAATCCCAAAGTCAGCGCGCTGATCCCAAAACTTGCCGCGCGGCGCACGCCCCTCGATCAGGCGGAGAAAACGATCGTCGACTTTCTGTCGGAATCGGCCGCCGAAAAAAATGAGAGAGGCAAGCAACTCTTCGCCGGACTGTTTGAAACACTTAACGCCGAGCGCTCCACGGTGATGAACGGACTTGAACGCGTAACCCGCAAGCAACGCGAGGCCGCCGACAAGGTTCGTAACGACACGCTGGCGCTGCAGGCACTGCAGGACGCGCCTGCCAGGGATCAGGCCAAAATAGATGAGCTCGGCAACCAGCTGGTATGGGAGACACGGATTTTCGAAGACCGGCGGGGTGTGGTCAAATTCGTGTGTGAGGTGCCGACCACGATCGATCAGCGGCTGTTCGCGCTCGCTCGGGTGATCCAGCAGGAAATGGAATAGCACGGGCGAATCCCGCCTTTATACTTCCGGCGGGTTAACGCGAAGGGAACCTCTCCTCGCCGGCCCGCGGCTCCGGCTGTGAATCGACCAGCGGCAGGTCGGCACGCTGCCAACCGTCCGTGCCTTCGGGATACCAGGCGACGTTGGAATATCCGTACGACAATGCGCGTTTTGCCGCGTTCCATGACATCCAGCAATCGGCCAGGCAATAGATCACCAACAGCTTCGCGCTATTACCGCCGGAGGCGCGGACGAGGCCATTGCGCAGATAATCCTCGGTCGGCGCCGCCAGCATCCCGTAACCGGTGTCTGGCAGCCAGATGCTTCCGGGAATGTTCAACCTCGGTCTGTCGCGCCAGATCGTGCCTGCGGGAAGATTTTGGGGCTTCGGCGGTCGCGGCAGCACGTCGACGAAGGCAGCAGACCCGGAACGCCAGATCGCTTCGGCCTGCGCGGTCGTAAGAACCCGCGCGCCGACCAGCGTTGCGGGCACGGGCGAACGATAGTCATCCGTGCGGTATCCGTCGGGCTCGGGAGGGCTTTCCTGCGCCCGCCCCTGCACAGTCAAGGCCAGCGTTACGGCAATGAAGCTCGCAAGTGCAAACCTCATGGCTGCTTCGCCGTCACCTCCGTTGTGATCGGCCGATCGTTCTCGTCGAGCAACGGCACACCGAAATCGAGCAATATCTTGTTGATCGCCGGCTGGTTCTCCTGGATCAGACGGTTGAGCAAACGTTTCCAGTTCTGATCGGCTGGACGAACCCCCATGCCGATGCGGTAGATCAGGTGCGGCCCCGACGTTTCCTTGACCAGCGGCGTGACATGGAGCGGCGGATTGGACTGCTTGGCGTAATAGCCCGCCATCGGCCCCCACAGCACGGCGGCGTCAATCTCTCCCGCCGTCAAATCATTGATCATCGCACCTACCGAGGAATCGACGCGCGTGTCGATCATCAGCGGATAAGGCTTGGCATTGGCCATGAGGCCGTCAGCTGCCATATTGGTCGCGGGCGGCGTTCCCGCGACGATGCCGAGACGCTTACCCTTCAGACGATTGTCCTCGAGCGACGCGACATCCTCCAGTCCGCTGCCCGGCTTGGCAACCAGCGCATAGGCCGTGCGATAATAGGGATTGGTGCCCTGGACAAGCTCATCGCCTTGCGGGAAACCCATGATGACGTCGCAACGATGAGCGGCCAGAGTCATTCGGACGAAGCCCGTCGCCTGCGGAAAATACATGTAGTCAAGCTTCTTGTGAAGTTTTTCGGCGAAAAATTCGGCAAGCTTGTTCTCAAATCCCTCGCCCTTCTCGTCGGAGAACGGGAGATTGCGGGGATCGGCGCATACCCTCAAGACCTTGGGGTCGACCAGCTCGATCGATAAATCGGTATTGTCCAGCCCCTGCTGCGCCATCGCGGTTTCCCGGCCGCCCGTCACGGCGGCTATACAAAGCGCTGCAATTATTTGCCAGCGGCGCGACGCAGCATCGTTCATCATCGTCTCCTCTGTCGGTTAGCGCGGGCGGCGCCGCTGTTTTGGCTGACGCCAATGTTATTCAATTACTGACCCATGCAGGCATTTTCGGCTTTTTGAGCGGCGGGCGGCTTGTCTTCATGTTTTGGAGGCCGTCCGCGGCCGACCGCGTCGCTGGCGCGGGCCCGCAGATAGACGTAGATGTCGTCGAGATAGCAGACCACGTTCTTGTTGTCGCCGAACGACGGCATGACGTTTTCCTGCGATGAGGAGACATTCTTGCGGCCGGTGGCCACCACTGCGAGGAAGTCCGCGTAGCTCATGGTCTTCAGTGAATCCTTCAGCGCCGGCGCGTAGCTGGAACCCATGCCGTCGGGGCCGTGGCAGACGTGGCATTCCGAGTGATAGCGGCGGAACCCGGAATAGGTGTACCAGTCGACGCTGCCGTCGGAGGCGATCTTGAAGGTCGGGTTGCCCTCCTTGTCCAGATATTTGCCATTCTCGGATTTGACCGCTGTCGGATCGACGGATGTTTCTGCGGCCGCGATACTTCCCGATGCCGCAACAGCCATCGCGACAACTCCAAACCAGATCTTGCGCAAGCGATTATCCCTAGCATTCGATGACGAGAGGCGTCCCGGCGCGCCAGTCGCGCCGGGACGATGGATGGTCGTCTCACTGCGGCAGCGCGAACACCGTCAGCGTGCCGCCGAGCGCGGTATAATTGCTCAGCGCCGCATAGCCGCCCACCGCGCCCAGACCCGCGGTCGGATCGGTCAGGCCCGCCGCAAGCCCGATGCCGGCCCAGCCGCCGACCCCGGACAGCACCGCGATGTACTGCCGCCCGCCATGCTCGTAGGTCGTGACGTTGCCGATGATCCCCGACGGGGTCTTGAACCGGTAGAGTTCCTTGCCCGTCTTGGCATCGACCGCCTTCAGGTAGCCTTCCAGCGTGCCGTAGAACACCACCCCGCCCGCGGTCGCCAGCGCCCCCGACCACACCGAGAACTGCTCCTTGTTCGACCACACGATCTTGCCGGTCTTGCCGTCCCAGGCGATGAAGTTGCCCATATGGCTGTCGCCGGCAGGCGGATACATCGACAGCGTCGCCCCGACATAGGGCTGGCCCGCGGTGTAGCTCACCTTGAACGGCTCGTAGTCCATGCAGACATGGTTGGTCGGCACGTAGAACAGCTGGGTGTCCGGCGAGTACGCCGCCGGCTGCTCGTCCTTGGTGCCCAGCGCCGCCGGGCAGATGCCCTTGACGTTGTGGTCCTCACCCTGCTTGTCGGTCGAGTACTGGTCGAGAACCTTCGGCCGGCCATAGGTCGGCGAGCTCTTGTTCATGTCGACGCCCGAGGTCCAGTTGACTTTCGGATCGTACTTCTCGGCCACCAGCAGTTCGCCGGTGACACGGTCCAGCGTATAGCCGAGCCCGTTGCGGTCGAAATGGGTCAACAGCTTGCGCGCGGCGCCGCCGACCTGCTCATCGGTCAGGATCATTTCGTTGACGCCGTCATAGTCCCATTCGTCATGCGGCGTCATCTGGTAGACCCACTTCGCCATCCCGCTGTCCGCATCGCGCGCGAAGATGGTCATCGACCACTTGTTGTCGCCCGGACGCTGCTTCGGGTTCCAGGTCGAGGGATTGCCCGAGCCGTAATAGACCAGGTTCAGGCTCGGATCGTAGGAGATCCAGCCCCACGTGCAGCCGCCGCCGATCTTCCACTGATCGCCTTGCCAGGTCTTGAGGCTGGAATCCTTGCCGACCGGCTTGCCGAGTTCGGTGGTCTTCGCCGGATCGACCAGGATCTGGTCGTCCGGTCCTTCCGAATAGGCCTTCCACACCTGCTTGCCGGACTTGAGGTCATACGCCGTCATACTGCATTGCACCCCGAACTCGCCGCCCGAGGTTCCGACCAGCACCTTGTCCTTGATCACCATCGGCGCCGAGGTCCCGGTCTGGCCTTTCGACGGATCGCCGTTCTTCACCGACCATGCCAGCTTGCCGCTCTTGGCATCGAGCGCCACCAGCGTGTCGTCGGCCTGATGCAGGAAGACCTTGCCGTCCGCATAGGCCAGGCCGCGGTTGACCGTGTCGCAGCACATCACCGGAATCACGTTGGGATCCTGCTTCGGCTCGTACTTCCAGACGATCTTGTTGTCGTGGGCGAGGTCGAGCGCGTAGACCGTGTTCGGGAACGGCGCATGCACATACATCATGTCGCCGATGATCAGCGGGCCGCCCTCGTGGCCGCGCAGCACGCCGGTCGAGAACGTCCAGGCCACCTGCAGCTTGCCGACATTGGCCGCCGTGATCTGCTTCAGCTTCGAGTAACGCGTGTTGGCGTAGTCACCCGCCGGCATCACCCAGCCGTTCGGGTTCTGCGACATCTTGATCAGCTCGTCATTGGCACTGGCGCCAACGACGCCAAATGCCGTCACCCCGGCAAGACAAGTTGCCAAAAGCACCTTGCGCATAACGATACCTCCCATGTTTTTAGCGTTCTATTTTATGTGCAGTGCGCTCCGATGCGCCCGGCGCCATCTCCTGCTACGGAACGCTTCGCCAAAGAACCGGCATCGGCACCCGCTAACCTCTGCGAGACATCGGCAAATTCAGTGAACAGGCGAACCGAGGTCCAATTGAGGCCGTACGCACCCAAATGCTATGCCCGTCAACTGGAGGCTGCAAATAAAAATTACGTTTGAATATCTTCCCGCGCATGCTGCAATGCGGTCCGACGCCTTTCGCACAATTCCGCGATGGAGACAGAGCGGATGATTCATCGCCTACCTGTTTTTGCCGCGATCGCGATGCTTGCCGCGCCAGCATTCGCGCAGGAACAGCAACGCGCGTTGCCGGTCAGCGAAATCGCGCCCGGGCTCTTCGTTCACATCGGTGAAACCGCGCTGATGACGCGTGAAAACGAAGGCGCCATCGCCAATGTCGGGTTCGTCATCGGAAGCGATGCGGTCGCGGTGATCGATACGGGAGGCAGCCTGCGCGAAGGTCATGAGCTGCTCGCGGCCATTCGCGCGCATACGGAAAAGCCAGTCCGGTACGTCATAAATACGCACGGCCACCCGGATCACGTATTTGGCAATGCAGCATTTCTGGAGGGTGGAGCCCGCTTCGCCGGCCACAAGAATTTGCCGAAGGCCCTGGCCCTGCGCGGGAAATTCTACATCGATGCATTTCGCCGGATCATGGGCGGCGACTTGATCGACGAGGTGCGCATGGTGCCGCCCACGCTTCTGGTCGATGGTACACTCACACTCGATCTCGGGCAGCGGAACCTCACGCTGCGGGCATGGCCGACAGCGCACAGCGACAGCGATCTCACCGTGCTCGACGAGCAAACCGGCACTCTTTTCGGCGGCGATCTCGTCTTCCTCGATCACGTACCTGTGGTCGACGGCAGCATTCGCGGCTGGCTGATGGTAGCCGACGAACTCCGCGCGATTTCCGCGCAACGCGTGGTTCCCGGTCACGGACCCGTGAGCAACTGGCCAGGCGCACTGGCCGACGAGCGTCGATATCTGGAGAAGCTGGCGGCAGACGTCCGCGCGCTGGTCGCCGGTGGTAAACCTATAACGGCGGCGGCCGAAACCGCCGCCGCGTCAGAGCGATCGCGATGGAAGCTGTTCGACGACTACAATGCCCGTAATGCGACCGCCGCTTTCTCGGAAATTGAATGGGAATAGTGCGCGCAATGGGCTATGTTGAACCTGTTCCGGTCGTCGAAAGGACGCGCCAATGTTGGGTGGTCATTCCCGCTTGCTCTTGGTCGCCGGTCTCCTGGCAGCAATAGCGTTTGGCGCGCGTCCGATCCATGCCGCCACGCCGGACACCTATGATCCATGGCCCGGCCTCGTCCAGGATATCTTCAACAATCGCCCGATGAATGACGGCGGCGAGGTCATCGCCATCGAAATGCCATACCGCGCCGAGGACGCCGCGATCGTTCCCGTTACGCTGCGCGTCAAGCTTCCGCCGACCGACAGCCGCCGCGTCATGGCTATCACGCTGGTGATCGATCAGAACCCGGCGCCAATGGCGGCGCGTTTCGAGATCGGACAGGATTCCTCGGTATCCGAGATCTCCACCCGGGTGCGCGTCAACAGCTACACCGACGTCCATGCCGTCGCCGAGTTGAGCGATGGCGGGCTCTACATGACGAAAACTTTCGTGAAGGCCTCTGGCGGATGTTCGGCTCCGGCCGCCAAGAATGCCGAGGAAGCAAAGGCGAGACTGGGCCAGATACGATTCAGACAATTCGCAAAACCTGCCGACGGTCCTCAAAGCGGCTCCCGCGAAGCCCAGATCATGATCGGTCACCCGAATAATTCCGGGCTTCAGATGGACCAGGTCACGCGGCTCTATATTCCGGCGTTCTTTATCAACGAATTGCGGATATGGCAGGACGACACCTTGATTCTGGCGATGCAAGGTGGAATTTCCGTCTCGGAGGATCCCAACATTCGCTTTTCCTACGTGCCGAACGGCGCCAGGCACATTCGTGTCGAGGCCCGGGATACCGAGGGTCACGTGTTCCAGAGCGAATGGAAAGTCGAGAATTCAGGCATTTGATGCGGCACAAAATTACCTGAACCGGCGGGAACCCGGCCGCGGACAATGCGCCCTTAGAAGCGTCTCACTTAGAAGCATCGCACTTCGGCTTCGGCCTGGGCTCGTCGCAATTCGTTGAGCGCGCCTGTCGCCTGTTCGGAAGATCGGAACTGGGCACCGAGGTTTCCACGCACTTGCGCCATGCTCAGCACGGTTTCGGCGGTGACGTAGCGATCGTATGACAAGAGCGACGCAATGACGTCGATCGAGCAGGAGCATTGATTGATCGCCTCCCGCGTTTCGCCGTTAGCCTTCAGGCAGCCAAACACATATTCCGATCGCGCCGCCGTGGGATAGTCGTTGACCTCCTCCGCGCGCGTGGCAAGGCCTGTGAGCCCCAGCACGACCAGCGCATAGACAATAAGTCGTATCGATCCGGCACGCGTCATCGCGTCCCTCCTGCTGGTGAGGCGGTGAACTCCCGCTATTATAGGGAAAAGAAACGCGTCAAGGAAACGACCCGTCAGAAATTTGTCGACCCGATTGCATTGGCCCCAAGGGCGTGCGAGTTCGATAACAAGGGCAAAATGAAAAATTTCATCCGCACTCTGTTGGCCACCGCCGTTCTCGCAGGGGTGTCGGGCGTTCCTTGCCGCGCCGCAGAAACCATTCGGCTTGCAGTGCAAAAAACCGGAACATTCGCCTGGGAACTTGCGGTGATCCGCGCTCACGGCCTCGACAAGAAAGCGAACCTTGCGCTCCAGGTTGATGAGCTTGCCAGTCCAGAGGCCGGCAAGGTCGCATTGCGCGGCGGCGCCGCCGACATCATTGTCTCCGACTGGCTGTGGGTGGCGCGGGAACGCGGATTTGGCGCCAAACTCACCTTCTATCCCTATTCGAGCGCCCTGGGCGCGGTGATGGTACCGAATGCGTCTTCGATCCGCACGTTGGCGGATCTCAAGGGCCGCAAATTGGCGGTCGCCGGCGGGCCGATCGACAAGAGCTGGCTTTTGATGCAGGCGTCGATGAAACAGGACGGCATTGACCTGAAGTCTGAGTCCACGATTGTCTACGGTTCGCCGCCGCTGCTGGCGGCGAAGACGCTCAGCGGCGAAATGGACGCGACGGTGAATTACTGGAATTTCTGCGCCGCATTGGAAGCGAAAGGCTTCAGACGGGTCGCTGCGATCGAGGATCTCCTGCCGAAGCTTGGCGCCAAGGGCCGCACGGCAATGGTCGGATATGTCTTCGACGAGGACTGGGGGAATGCCAACCGCGACGTGGTAGCCCGTTTCATCGCCATGACTCGCGTTGCGAAGGAGATTTTGACGACCTCGGACACGGAGTGGGAGAAGATTGCGCCGCTGACGGGCGCCGCTGACGCCGCAACCCTGCGCGCCTACCGCGATCGGTATCGGGAGGGAATTCCCCGCCGCCCGATCGCAGACGAAGAAGCCGATGCACGCGTTCTCTACCGCGTGCTGGCCGAAACCGGGGGGCGCGAACTTGTGGGGTCGGCCAGGGAACTCGACCCCGGCACGTTCTATCACGCGATCCCCGGGGATTGAGATGGTCCGTCTTCTGTCCTTCGCCGTGTTTCTCGCCACCTGGTGGATCGCCGCGCTGTTCGCCGGCGCGGAGAAGCTGCCGCCTCCACCCGCCGTGCTGGCGGCAATCGCTGCCGCGGCCGAATCCGGCGCGCTGTTCATCAATCTCGGCGTGACATTGGCCCGCGTAGCCCTCGCCTTCACCTTGGCGATGACCCTGGGCACGGCGATCGGTTACCTGATGGGTCGGGTGCGCCTTGCCAATCGACTGGGTGATCCCTGGCTGATCCTGCTGCTTAACCTGCCGGCGCTCGTCGTCATCGTGCTTGCCTATATCTGGGCGGGACTGACGGAAGTCGCGGCGATCGCCGCGATTGCCATCAACAAGCTGCCCACTGCCATCGTCACGGTGCGCGAGGGGACCCGCGCGCTCGATGCGTCGCTTGACGAAATGGCGCGAGTGTTTGCGATTCCGCCCTCGAAGGCGTTCCGGCACGTCATATTGCCGCAACTGGCGCCCTACATTGCGGCTGCCGCGCGATCCGGCCTCTCCCTGGTATGGAAGATCGTGCTGGTGGCCGAATTGCTCGGACGTTCGAACGGCGTCGGCTTCGAGATCGGCGTCGCCTTCCAGCTCTTCGATATCCCCCGCCTGCTCGCCTATTCGCTGACCTTCGTGGCGGTTGTGCTCGCCATCGAAACCGCCCTGGTGCAGCCATTTGAAACCCGACTATCGAAGTGGCGCCCGCGTGCAGCTTGAAGTCAATATCGCGCGCAAGGCGTTTACAAACGTGGCCGGCGAGCGGCAGGATGTGCTCGTTGACTTTAATTTTGCGCTCGGCGCCGGAGAGGTTGGCGTACTGGTCGGCCCATCCGGCTGCGGCAAGAGCACCTTGCTGAAAATCCTCGTCGGTCTGGACCATGACTATACGGGTCGGGTCGCGCGCCCGGCGGACGCACGGATCGGCATGGTGTTTCAAGAGCCGCGGCTCCTGCCTTGGCGGTCGGTCGAGGAGAATGTGCGTCTTGCCGCGCCACAAGCGGACGACGCAAGGCTTTCCATGCTGTTCGACGTTCTGGAATTGAACGCCCATCGCAACCATTTTCCCGGCGAACTGTCACTCGGCCTCGCCCGCCGGGTCGCGCTCGCCCGGGCGTTCGCGATCGAGCCGGATCTCCTCATCCTGGACGAGCCGCTGGCCTCGCTGGATGACACCCTTGCAGGTCGCCTGCGCGACGAGATTGCCACATTGGTGGACAGCCGATCCGTAACGACGCTGCTTGTCACCCACAGCGTCGATGACGCGATCCGCCTCGGCGACCGCGTATTTCTGTTGTCGTCCCGCCCGGCACGGATCCTCGCCGAACTGCCCATTCCCACACCCCGCAACGCGCGCGGCCGGACCGAGATCGCTGCGATCAGGGCCCGCATCGAGCGCTTGATCAACGGCGACCGCGCGAAGGAAGATGGCGTATAGCAGCGCTTGCGGCGCATGCTAGAATGCGTCGGCGGAGGAGCTGGCAATGAAGCGTATTCTGGCAGGTGCGGCGCTTGGCCTCGGTCTCCTCGCCGCAACCGCAACGGCGCAGGATATGATGCGCGGCGTCGACCTGTCATCGCCCGACATGGTCTCGGCCGAAATGACTCGCAGCCAGGTCGAGACTGCGACGGCAGCCGCGCGGGCCGATTTCACCGGAAAGAAATTGTCCAATCTCGATCTCTCCGGGCTCGATCTTTCCCGCGTGATTTTTCGCGCGGCGCGGCTCAACAAGACGAAGCTTGCGGGCGCGAATCTCGATCATGCCGTCCTCGACCAGGCGTGGCTCATCGAAGCGGACCTGACGAACGCCAGCCTGAGAGGGGCAAGCCTTTTCGCCGCGCAGATGGTCCGCGCACGTCTTGACGGCGCGGACCTCTCGAAGGCGCGTGTTGCCGCCGACCTTACCGGCGCGAGCCTTGTCGGGGCCTCGATTGCGGACGCGCGGTTGGGCGCCGACATGCGCAACCAGTCGATGGGCCTCATGCGCGCGGTGCTCAAATCCGCGAATCTGGAACGCTTGAACGCCCGCGGGGCCGACCTGTCGCGCGTCGATCTCGAATTTGCTTCGCTGAAGGGCGCCGATCTGACCGGCGCTTCGCTCAAGGGCGCCCAGCTAGGGGGAGCCGATTTGACCGGCGTCACGCTGGTCGGGACCGATTTTGAGGGTGCCGACCTTGCTTCAGCGAAATTAATCGCGCCAATCGGCCTCGACCAGGCGAAGAATTTCGACAAGGCAAAAAATCGCGATCGTCTGATCCGGGACTAACCGGTCAAGCGTTCATCACGGGGGGATTGACAATGGTGCGATGGATCCTGGCGGCAGTGCTTTCGCTGACGAGCGCCGGCCAACTCGCGGCACAGGGCAAGGGTATCAGGTTCTGGAATCTTGCCACTGCGACCGTCTCTGGCCTGCAGCTCTCCCCCGCCGGCAAGGACAGTTGGGGACCGAACCAGACCCTGAACGACAAGGACAGGGAGGTCGATCACGACGAGCGACTGCGCATTACCGGCGTTGAGCCGGGCCATTATGACGCCAAGATCAGCTACCGCGACAAGCGGCAATGCGTGGTGAGAGACATCGAGATCAAGGCAGATTCGGTGTTCTCGATCGCGGACAAGGATTTGACCGACTGCAGAAAGTAAGGTTCGCGACGGCCGTTACACGCTTTGCGAGATCATCCGGCGGTGGCGGCGCCCGCCGCGTCGGCCTTGTCTCGGGTATGCGGATATTCGCAGTGCCAGCGCACGGCGTTCCACTTCGGATGCTCGCCGACCCACTGGGCGATGTAAGGCGGCGCAGCCATGGCGCATTGCCGCAGTGAAGCGGCTCCGGAAAACATCAGATGAGTTTCTTCACAAGTCGTCGGCGACAACACCGCGCAGACCGTGACAACCAGATCGATTGGGTTCATGTCGAGCGTCCTTTGCCTGGTGGCACCAGCCATATAAGCATAAAACAGACACGGCCATGCCGGAGCGAAGTTTCAAATCCGCGAGATTCCGCCGCCTGATACCTCCGGCGCGGTTCCGCGCGGTTAGAAGTTGACCCCGAATATGATCCGCGCCTGGTGACGCTCGAAATTGACCATATCCAGCGCCGCACTGGGTCCGGCTGGCCGTCCCCACACCTGGGCGCTCCAGGCGACGGTGAGCCTCGATCGCTCGGACAACTGCCAATACGCTGTAGGCCCGGCAAACAGGGCCTGCCCTGCGAAATCGTCCAGACCGATACCGTCGTATTGTCTCAGATAGCGCGCCTCACCTCCGATGAGGAACCCCGGACGGATTTGCGCCATCACGGCCACCGCGACCCCCGCCGTCGATTGCTGTTCGGTCAATCCGGTTGCGAAGGGATGAGTCCATTCCGGCTCGTACAGCAGATTGAATGCCGCGACGACGCGATTGGGGATCAATTCCCGATCGAGCGCCAGCGTCAATTCGGTGCCGTATCTCCGGGCGGGCGCCGCGCTGATATCATCAAACCGGTCGGCGTGGGACTCCAGCGCGAATGTCAGGCCAAACGGAGCCGCCTTCCGATCGAATAGCTTGTAGCGCAAATCGAGGGATGCCCCCTGCCAATCCAGTTGGCGGCGATCCTCAAAACCGGGGACGCCATTGATGTCGTAAGACGCAAAGGAGCCCCCCACCTCGATCCTGAAATTATCTACCGGCACGAATTCCAGTTCGAGTTCCTGGTTGACCGCCCGGTAGCTTCCTCCCGCCTTGGAAAACCGTCCCGTCGTCTGGCTCTGGAATTCGCGCTCGCCGAGATTGCCGACATCCGTGCCGATCACGAAGCCAAACAGGTGCTCGGTATCGATGTCTTCGGCATATACGCAGGCCGGCACAAGCGTTGAGAAACACAGGATCGCAGTCCGAAACGCTGCAGCGCCAAAAGACATCCACAATCCGAGAGCCGCAGAGGAACGGAAAACGACGGCATCGCCGACCGACAGGAAATCCTACCACAATGCCAAGACGGGTCGCACCCTACAAAAAACCGAAAACCGAGGCCTTCGACAAGCATCGATGCTCAAGTTCACATTCCGCTCGCGAAGAATACTCCGGGTTGAAAAAACCCGACATCGGCGCGGACGTCGTGAGAACGCCCGCCTGACCGGGCGAGATTCAATCTATTGCCACGCTATATTTCGATTCGCTGGACGCTGTGAAAGCCGGCCCGGCGTCACCCCACGGCCGGACGGCAGCGGCGGAGTTCGCCATTTTTGCCAAGGCGGAGCTGGGTCTTGATTTTTCGACATCGGGAGACGCCTGAAACCAGCCGCAGACGCCCGACGAGGTGAAGCGCTAATCCAGAGGCGCCTGCCGCGGCCCGAAAGAAAGACACACTCTCAAGCCGGGCAGATCGTCCCAATGCGGCCTATTTGCGCGCCGCGCAGGCGTACATGTTGATTTCCATGCCCACCGGCACTTCGACAATCTTCGGAGCTTTCCAAGTCATATTCGAGCCTCCCATGGAATTTGGCGCGTCGCTCGCGCCACCTGAAAGTAGAACCGGTTCGGAGATGACGCAAGCATTCAAAGCAATATGTAATGTTGTGGGTCCTTTATTCGGCGATGTTGCAATGTGACGATCGATGAACGCGGAAGCAAACCCCCGACCCGGCACCGGTCAGGCATAACGCATGGTGCTGTTGGCGGCAGGACGCGGAGAAATGCATGCGAGATATCAACGGGGTCTGTCCCAGATGTCGGTCCTGGCTGCTGGTGGCATTGCTCGTCACACTCCCCCGCCCCGCAGAGCCCGCCGGAAGTCCCTCCATCAGGCCTGCGAGCATGGCTCGTATCGGCACGATCGACGAACGTTTCCAGTCCTATAACGTCGAAATGGTCGAGGTGACCGGCGGAGCATTCTGGAAGCCCTATGAATCCGACAGGTCGGCCAAGCATCCGGGGCTCTACGAATACCGCGCGCCGATCGATCTGGGCAATCCGCGGCTGCGAAAGCTGGCTGCGGCCCTCGCGCCGGCATACCTGCGTGTCAGCGGAAGCTGGGCCAACGCCGCCTATTTTGCCGATTCGGATTCGGCTCCGTCCGCGCCGCCCGCCGGATTCAACACCGTCCTGAACCGCCGGCAATGGCGGGGGGTGATCGATTTCTCGCAAGCGGTCGGGGCGCAGATCGTGACTTCATTCGCCGTCAGTCCGGGCACCCGCGATGCGGCTGGGGTTTGGTTGCCGGACCAGGCTCGCCACCTTCTCACCTACACCTACTCGGTCGGAGGACGCATTGCCGCAGCAGAATTCATCAATGAGCCGAACCTGTCCGTGGCCGGTGGCGCGCCGGCCGGAGACGACGCGACAGCCTATGCACGCGATTTCAGGATATTCCGTTCGTTCGTGAAAGAAAGTTTTCCGGAAATACTCGTCCTCGGTCCCGGCACGGTCGGCGAAGCAGCCGCCGCTTCGGACATGCTCATTGCATCCGGCCCCGGCAGCCTGGATGGGATCTCGTATCATCACTATGGAGCGCTGTCGGAGCGATGCAGCGGTACGAGCGCGCCCGAGAAGGCTCTCTCCGAAGAATGGCTCTCCAGGACGGATCAGACACTCGCCTTTTACCGGTCGCTTCGGGATAAGTACGAGCCCGGCAAGCCGATCTGGCTGACCGAAACCGCGGAAGCGGCATGCGGCGGAAACCGGTGGGACGCGACCTTCCTGGATACGTTCAGATACCTCGATCAGCTCGGCCGCCTCGCGAAGGCCGGCGTTCAGGTCGTGATGCACAATACGCTCGCGGCAAGCGACTACGGGCTGCTCAACGAGCGAACGCTGGCGCCCACGCCAAGCTACTGGGGCGCGCTGCTATGGCGACGGTTGATGGGAAACGTCGTCCTCGACCCGGACATACCTGCGCAGGCGGGGCTCCATGTGTATGCCCATTGCCTGCGCGGCGCCCCCGGCGGCGTGAGTCTTCTGGTCCTGAACGTCGACCGCGGCGCGCCACACGCGCTGACGTTATCCGCGGCCTCAGTGCGCCATACGCTGCATACGGCGAGCCTGCAGGACACGACAGTGCGGCTGAATGGCCTTCCACTCCGGCTGGGCCCGCAGGATGATCTACCGCGTATCAAGGGCGTGCGAACCTCTGCGGGCACCCTGACGTTCGCGCCGGCCACCATCACCTTTCTGACCATCCCCGCGGCAGGAAACAAAGCCTGTCGGTAGGGCTGGGAACGCGCAAACGCGGCGAATGCGATCAGGCCCCGCCAGGCTGAACGTAACAAAATACGTAACCGCCACGGCTCAGGAATACGATGCCATGGCCGGTGGGATTCGACCGGTCCCATTTGAGCTTGTTGTCCGGAATTTCAATTTCCGTCCCGATGTCGATATGAGGCCGGCTTCGCGGTTCGTCGGGCCGGTCGTCGGTGATTGTCGCGTAGGTTTTGCCATTTCTGACGTGGATTTCATCAGCCCAGTAGGCGTCGGCCTCCCCGCAACATGAAGCATTCGGGACGTCTGGCTGCATGAGCGCCTCGTACCATTGCCGGACTTCCGGATCGATGGCGTCCCATTGCCCGAGATCACGGGCGTTCGCATTGGCAACCAGGCAACTGAAAATAATGAGATGAAGGATGACGCGTTTCATCCGCCTCGCTCTCCCGCATTGTCCGGCAACATCGACAAAGCAATGTTCGTGCCGAACGCGGGAAAGTGCCGGCACACGTACCATGCGTGTCCGGCATCAGAGCGAAATCCAACAGCGTCGTATCAGCGGTACCCTTGTCTCGTCTCGGTCCACGCTCTTTTCGAAGTCGAGCCCCATCGATTTGGTGGCGGGGATGCCGCCACCAAATTCGCGGGGTTGGTCACGCGGCCTTGGCCTTCGATTTCGCCACGTGGGTAGCGATCGCATCCATCAACGCCGGGGACAGGCAGTCATAAGGTTCCAGCCCGAGTTCCTTCAGGCGCGACCGGATGCCCGGCATCTGCGCCGGATCGACACCGGACTCGATCACCGAGGATACGAACGCAGCAAATTGCGGAGCGGCGGAACCTGCCTCCGTAAAGAGCTCCGGATGAATGAAATCCAGACCATAGAACGGATGCGCCTTGTTCTCGATCCGGCCGTACATATGCGTGCCGCAGACCTTGCAGGCATGCCGCTGGATCGTGGCCGAGGTGTCGATGATGTGCAGCTTGTCGCCGTTCTCGAGAACGGTGACATTTTCGCGCGGTACGACCGCTACCACCGAAAAGGCTGCTCCCTCCGGCTTCCAGCATTTGGTGCAGCCGCAGGCGTGATTGTGGGCGACGTCGCCCTTGATGCCGACCTTGACCGGCCGGTCCTTGCATTTGCAGACCAGGGTTCCGCCGGCGAAACTGCCCGAGCCCTTCTTCACTCCGCTGTCAACCGATGGGTGGATATGAACTGTCATGGGCCTATCCTCCTTGTTTTAACGTTTTTGGAATTAGAACACGACGACCGAACGGATCGACTTGCCCTGGTGCATCAGATCGAACCCCTTGTTGATCTCCTCAAGCTTGAGGACATGGGTGATCATCGGATCGATCTGGATCTTGCCGTTCATGTACCAGTCGACGATTTTCGGCACGTCGGTTCGGCCGCGAGCGCCGCCGAACGCCGTACCCTTCCAGACCCGGCCGGTCACGAGCTGGAACGGCCGCGTTGAAATCTCCTTCCCAGCTTCCGCCACTCCGATGATGACCGACACGCCCCAGCCGCGGTGGCAGGCCTCAAGCGCCTGTCGCATCACGGTGGTGTTGCCGGTGCAGTCGAAGGTGTAGTCGGCACCGCCATCGGTCAGCGTGACCAGGTGCTGGACGATATCGCCGTCGACCTTCTTGGGATTGACGAAATGGGTCATGCCGAAGCGGCGGCCCCATTCCTCCTTGCCGTCGTTGACGTCGACGCCGACGATCTTGTCGGCGCCCGCCATCTTCGCGCCCTGGATGACGTTGAGCCCGATGCCGCCCAGCCCGAACACGACCACGTTCGAGCCCGGCGTGACTTTCGCGGTGTTGACCACCGCGCCGACGCCGGTCGTCACCCCGCAGCCGATGTAGCAGCTCTTGTCGAAGGGAGCGTCGTCGCGAATCTTCGCCACCGCGATTTCCGGCAGCACGGTGAAGTTCGAAAACGTCGAACAACCCATATAGTGGAAAATCGGCTTGCCCTTGTAGCTGAAGCGGCTTGTGCCATCCGGCATCAGCCCCTTGCCCTGCGTTGCGCGGATGGCCGTGCAAAGATTGGTCTTTTGGCTCAGGCAACTTTTGCACTGACGGCATTCGGGCGTGTAAAGCGGGATCACATGATCGCCGGGCTTCACCGAAGTGACGCCTGCTCCCACCTCGCGAACGATCCCGGCGCCCTCGTGACCGAGGATCGAAGGAAAGATTCCTTCGCTGTCAAAGCCGTCCAGCGTGTAGGCATCGGTGTGACAGATGCCGGTCGCCTTGATTTCGACCAGGACCTCGCCGGCTTTCGGACCATCCAGATCGACCTCGATGATTTCAAGCGGCTTTTTTGCTTCGAACGCGACAGCGGCACGGGTTTTCATTTTGAACTCCACTTTCGCATTTTTAAGACTTCCTCACGTTTAACTCTTGATACGGCGAGCAGGCTTTCAGCTCTTCCTATGTATTCCAGCTCTTCCCAATTCAATTACTGACCCATGCAGGCATTTTCGGCTTTTTGAGCGGCGGGCGGCTTGTCTTCATGTTTTGGAGGCCGTCCGCGGCCGACCGCGTCGCTGGCGCGGGCCCGCAGATAGACGTAGATGTCGTCGAGATAGCAGACCACGTTCTTGTTGTCGCCGAACGACGGCATGACGTTTTCCTGCGATGAGGAGACATTCTTGCGGCCGGTGGCCACCACTGCGAGGAAGTCCGCGTAGCTCATGGTCTTCAGTGAATCCTTCAGCGCCGGCGCGTAGCTGGAACCCATGCCGTCGGGGCCGTGGCAGACGTGGCATTCCGAGTGATAGCGGCGGAACCCGGAATAGGTGTACCAGTCGACGCTGCCGTCGGAGGCGATCTTGAAGGTCGGGTTGCCCTCCTTGTCCAGATATTTGCCATTCTCGGATTTGACCGCTGTCGGATCGACGGATGTTTCTGCGGCCGCGATACTTCCCGATGCCGCAACAGCCATCGCGACAACTCCAAACCAGATCTTGCGCAAGCGATTATCCCTAGCATTCGATGACGAGAGGCGTCCCGGCGCGCCAGTCGCGCCGGGACGATGGATGGTCGTCTCACTGCGGCAGCGCGAACACCGTCAGCGTGCCGCCGAGCGCGGTATAATTGCTCAGCGCCGCATAGCCGCCCACCGCGCCCAGACCCGCGGTCGGATCGGTCAGGCCCGCCGCAAGCCCGATGCCGGCCCAGCCGCCGACCCCGGACAGCACCGCGATGTACTGCCGCCCGCCATGCTCGTAGGTCGTGACGTTGCCGATGATCCCCGACGGGGTCTTGAACCGGTAGAGTTCCTTGCCCGTCTTGGCATCGACCGCCTTCAGGTAGCCTTCCAGCGTGCCGTAGAACACCACCCCGCCCGCGGTCGCCAGCGCCCCCGACCACACCGAGAACTGCTCCTTGTTCGACCACACGATCTTGCCGGTCTTGCCGTCCCAGGCGATGAAGTTGCCCATATGGCTGTCGCCGGCAGGCGGATACATCGACAGCGTCGCCCCGACATAGGGCTGGCCCGCGGTGTAGCTCACCTTGAACGGCTCGTAGTCCATGCAGACATGGTTGGTCGGCACGTAGAACAGCTGGGTGTCCGGCGAGTACGCCGCCGGCTGCTCGTCCTTGGTGCCCAGCGCCGCCGGGCAGATGCCCTTGACGTTGTGGTCCTCACCCTGCTTGTCGGTCGAGTACTGGTCGAGAACCTTCGGCCGGCCATAGGTCGGCGAGCTCTTGTTCATGTCGACGCCCGAGGTCCAGTTGACTTTCGGATCGTACTTCTCGGCCACCAGCAGTTCGCCGGTGACACGGTCCAGCGTATAGCCGAGCCCGTTGCGGTCGAAATGGGTCAACAGCTTGCGCGCGGCGCCGCCGACCTGCTCATCGGTCAGGATCATTTCGTTGACGCCGTCATAGTCCCATTCGTCATGCGGCGTCATCTGGTAGACCCACTTCGCCATCCCGCTGTCCGCATCGCGCGCGAAAATGGTCATCGACCACTTGTTGTCGCCCGGACGCTGCTTCGGGTTCCAGGTCGAGGGATTGCCCGAGCCGTAATAGACCAGGTTCAGGCTCGGATCGTAGGAGATCCAGCCCCACGTGCAGCCGCCGCCGATCTTCCACTGATCGCCTTGCCAGGTCTTGAGGCTGGAATCCTTGCCGACCGGCTTGCCGAGTTCGGTGGTCTTCGCCGGATCGACCAGGATCTGGTCGTCCGGTCCTTCCGAATAGGCCTTCCACACCTGCTTGCCGGACTTGAGGTCATACGCCGTCATACTGCATTGCACCCCGAACTCGCCGCCCGAGGTTCCGACCAGCACCTTGTCCTTGATCACCATCGGCGCCGAGGTCCCGGTCTGGCCTTTCGACGGATCGCCGTTCTTCACCGACCATGCCAGCTTGCCGCTCTTGGCATCGAGCGCCACCAGCGTGTCGTCGGCCTGATGCAGGAAGACCTTGCCGTCCGCATAGGCCAGGCCGCGGTTGACCGTGTCGCAGCACATCACCGGAATCACGTTGGGATCCTGCTTCGGCTCGTACTTCCAGACGATCTTGTTGTCGTGGGCGAGGTCGAGCGCGTACACCGTGTTCGGGAACGGCGCATGCACATACATCATGTCGCCGATGATCAGCGGGCCGCCCTCATGGCCGCGCAGCACGCCGGTCGAAAACGTCCAGGCCACCTGCAGCTTGCCGACATTGGCCGCCGTGATCTGCTTCAGCTTCGAGTAACGCGTGTTGGCGTAGTCACCCGCCGGCATCACCCAGCCGTTCGGGTTCTGCGACATCTTGATCAGCTCGTCATTGGCACTGGCGCCAACGACGCCAAATGCCGTCACCCCGGCAAGACAAGTTGCCAAAAGCACCTTGCGCATAACGATACCTCCCATGTTGTGTTTTAGGTTTGCCTACCGCTGGGCTGTGCCCGTCCAGCGTCAACTCTCGCATCGAAGATGTTGTTTCGTCAGCAGGTCACGACCTTGGCGCCCCACTACACGTCGACTGCAGACACGCCGCCCGGGATCGCGGGTCTCGGTGCCTTGTCAGTCAATTGCATATGTGAACTAGAGCAATGCCGTTACGACGGTTTCCTCCTCCCGGTGCGAGCCTCGGGTTTGCGTCTGGAGACGGCCCACTTGCTCTGTTCTATTTTTCGTAGCCATGCCTACCCACTTCGCCGACTGGAAGCTTGCCCAATAGGGAAAGAAGTTTGCTCGAAAGCGAAACTCGACGAATTTTTCCGTTGCAAGCCAGCGATTTGCGCGAGAGCTGAGCTTTGAGCCTGCTCCCCGGCGGCACTCGCCGCGGCGAGGCCACTCTGAACCACCGTCCACGGGCAGGTTCCCCTTGACGACGTCTGAACTAAGTCCGAGGATTGGAACCGTACGGCTCCAATGATCGTTCTGAATCAGCTAAATGCCGCCTTGCGGCGACCGACTGCCTGACAAGGCGTCGTATTTTGATCTCACACTCATGTGGTTGGGTCATGCCAAATTCCGTGCATTCCCTTAGCACTTCCGGACTGGCGCCCAAGGGGCAGATCCAGTGCTGGACCGATGCCCTCACCGAGCTTTGCGGCAAATTCGACGTGGACCCGCTCGACGGTTCGTCACTTGACGGACGCATTAATTATGCGACCGTCTCGCGGCTGAAGCTCTGCCAGATCGAAGTGAGCCAACACCGAATCGCCCACCCTGTTTCGCGAGCGAGGGCAAGCGAGCACCCCTTCGTCAAAATCTTGTTCCAGACCTACGGCATTTCTCATTTCGAGCAGAATGGGCAACGCATCGAACTAAAGCCCGGTGATTGCCTCGCCTATGACGTTTCCTGCCCGCATACCATCATCAGCCCGTCGCTGACGCGGCACGAGGTGGTCATCGTACCAACGGAATTGCTGCAGGAACGCGGCTTCCATTTGGGGAAGCTGCTGGCCTGCAAAGTTTCGGCACGCACCGGCACCGGCCGGATCGCGCGTGATTTCATGCATGCCGCATTTGGCGAAGCTCCCAAGCTGTCGCCGCACACGGCGCTCGGTGTTGCCGATACGCTGATCGATCTCATGCTGCTGCCGCTTCGAGAGGCCGGTACGGAGCTCGACCGCGGCGGTCCGGTCGCGCTATACGAGCGGGCTCAAGCCTTCATCCATGACCATTTGCGCAACCCCGATCTCAGCATCGAGCAGATTTCGATGGCGCTGGGCTGCACCAAGCGCTACCTGCACATGTTGTTCAGCGACAGGGGCATGACGGTCAGCGACTATATCTGGCGGGCAAGGCTGCTCAACTGCCGTCAGGAGCTGGAGACCCAGGCCGGCAGGACGATCACGGACGTCGCATTTTCGTGGGGTTTTTCAAGCTCATCCCATTTCAGCCGTGTCTTCAGGAAGTATTTCGGGATTGCTCCGTCCTCTATCCACAAAGCGCAGCACGCAGCCTGTCCCCGGTGAGCATTTTGTCATGCACCTCGGCCCCTCGCCCAACCGGGCTTTCTGCTTCAATCGTGGCCGGTCATATTAAGTTAAGCGCCCTGCCGGAATCTAGAATTTATTGGAAACTGAAAACGCCTCACCCCGCTGCCTGGATTTAGTCGCGCATGGCGGCTGCCGTGAAGTACCAATGTCTGTTCGATGAACGAATGGTCTGAGTAGCGGCTCGCCACGCCTATCGGCTGATTGAGAGGCCGCCGAGCGGCGCGCGAGAATGGAAATCGCCCAGGGCGCGTTCGAATAGCGTCAATTCTCCGGCTGAGAACGAGGAACTCGACGGGCTCATTCGGATTTATCAGCGACGGCCCCAGCGAGATCATTGTTGCATCGGCGGATCAAGGCAACCTTCGCAAATTGATGGGCAAGCGATGCGAGGTAACGACGTCCAGATCAACTTTAACGCGCCCGCATGTCTGCGAAAGTGGCCCTCGCTCGACAACAAGCGTCTTGCCGGGGCTCACGGAACCTATCTGCTGGTTGATGGCACGCTTGACGAGTGCATTCAGCAGTTCATGAGCAAGCCCGCGTCCCAGCATCATCTGTATGAAATCCATACCGCTCCTCAGCATCTGCTGGTCAGCGCGATCTTGTCCGCCGAGCACATCGTCGAACTCGCCCGGTTGCGGGAGTTTCTGGCTCCATAATGTGACGGGATCGATGCCCGCCTTGGCTTGCAACCTGCGGTCCCTGGGGCACCAGGTCCGACTGAGACATTTTTAACGAGTTGTCTCTAAAGGTGGAGCGACACCCCGCTCGGTCATTTCGTCCGGTTTTCAATGCCCTCCGCCGATCCCGACGACGACGCCAAAATGTTCGACCTCGCGCCGGTCTCGCTCTGGATCGAGGACTATAGCGCGGTCAAGGCGCTGTTCGAACGGTGGCGAGCGGAAGGTGTCGGCGACATCAAGGCATTCCTCGCCGCCGACCCGGACCGCGTGCAGCAATGCTCGGAGCGCATCCGTATCCTCAAGGTCAACCGCAAGACCTTGTCGTTGTTCGGTGCCCGGGATCTCGCTCATCTGATGGCCCACCTCGACCGGGTGATACGCGACGACACCTTCAAGAGCTATGTCGAGGAACTTGCCCAGCTTTGGAACGGGCAAACCAGCTTCTCCAGCCACACGGTCAACTATACGCTGGCCGGCGAACGTCTCGATATCCAGCTCAGCGGCAAGATCCTTCCCGGTCACGAAAAGAGCTGGGACCGCATCATGATATCGATCGAGGACGTTACCGAGCGCGAAAGCGCCCGGCGCCGCCTCGTGGACAGCGAGAACTACGCGTTCGGCCTGTTTGCCCATTCACCGGTCTCGCTGTGGGTTGAGGACTTCAGCGGCGTGAAACGGCTGATCGATGACGTGCGCGCCCGCGGCGTGGAGGACTTCCGCGTCTTCACCAATGTGCACGAGGAATTCGTCCCGCGCTGCATGAGCGAAATCCGCGTGCTCGATGTCAACAGCCGGACGCTCGAACTGTTCGGCGCGCCCGACAAGGAAACGCTGTTGCGCAACCTTCCCGACGTGTTCCGCGACGAAATGGAACCGCATTTCCGCGAGCAGCTCGTCGATCTCTGGGACGGCAAACTGTTCCAGCAGCGCGAGGTGGTGAACTACGCGCTCGATGGCACCAAACTGCATCTGTTGCTGCAATTCTCGGTGCTGCCCAACCATGAACGCGACTGGTCGCTGGTGCAGGTCGCGCTGACCGACATCACGGCGCGCAAGAAGGCGGAAGCCTATCTCGAATATCTCGGCACCCATGACGTGCTGACGCGCACCTTGAATCGCTCGTTCTATGTCGACGAGCTCAATCGGCTTGAACGCAAGGGGCCGCACCCGGTCACCGTCATCATCGCCGACCTCAACGGGCTGAAGACCGCGAACGACGAACTCGGCCACGGCGTCGGCGACGCGCTGTTGCGCCGGGCGGGCGAGGTGTTCGGCTCGCTGGTCGAGAAGCCGGCTTCGGCCTCGCGTATCGGCGGCGACGAGTTCGCGGTCCTGTTGCCTGGCACCGACGCGGCCGGCGGGGAAGCCGTTCTCGCCTCGCTCGCGGAACTCGTCGAGCTCAACAACCAGTATTATCCCGACTTCGAGCTGAGCATTTCGACCGGGATCGCCACCAGCCGGCCCGGCGACCGGCTGGAACAGGTGGTCAAACGCGCCGACCTGAAGATGCTTCACGCCAAGCGCTTATATTACCTGCAGGCCAACCGGGACCGGCGCGGAACTGGCGTTGCGTGAACGGCCGGCGGCCGGCACGGGCTGCCCGCGAGATTTTTCGCTCTGATGCGGTTGGTCGATTCCAGTAACAAAAACAAACCCCGGCAATCTCCGAGATTGCCGGGGTTTTTCATCGACCTGGTAGCAGGAAGCGCAACCCCCGATACCAGCATTCGGTTCGGATTGCGATCTGACAGGATCCCGGCGCGCCGAACGCAGTGAATGATTTCCAAACTATCCACTTCCCGGTGGCGCTCCTTGGCGATGTTACGGTCGCGGCGCTCGACGGCGTCCGATCAGGTTGATAAGCCCCCCTCTCCGCGAGGGGATTCTGAGTCGAGACATGACCGTTGCGATCGAGATGGGACACACGACGGCAGGCGCCACGGCGGCTCTCGACCTCGAAGAACTGCTGGCGACTCGCCTGCTGGTGCAGGGCAATTCGGGCTCCGGCAAATCCCATCTCCTGCGCCGGCTGCTGGAACAGAGCGCGCCTTGGGTTCAGCAGACCATCATCGACCCCGAAGGCGACTTCGTGACGCTGGCCGACCAGTTCGGCCACCTGGTGATCGAGGCCGAGGACCACACCGAGCGGGGCCTGCAGGTCGCCGGCGAGCGCGCGCGCATCCATCGCGTCTCCACGCTACTCAATCTCGAGGGACTCGACGCCGAGAACCAGATGCGGCGAGCCGCCGCCTTCCTTGGCGGGCTGTTCGAGGTCGCCCGCGACCACTGGTATCCGATGCTCGTGGTGGTGGACGAGGCGCAGCTGTTCGCGCCGGCCGTCGCCGGCGAAGTCTCGGACGAGGCGCGCAAGCTCTCGCTCGGGGCGATGACGAACCTGATGTGCCGCGGCCGCAAGCGCGGACTCGCGGGGATCATCGCGACCCAGCGACTGGCGAAGCTCGCCAAGAACGTCGCGGCCGAGGCCTCCAATTTCCTGATGGGCCGGACCTTCCTCGATATCGACATGGCGCGCGCCGCCGACCTTCTGGGCATGGAGCGACGACAGGCCGATGCCTTCCGCGACCTCGAGCGTGGACAGTTCATGGCGCTGGGCCCGGCCCTTTCCCGCCGTCCCCTGGAGTTGCGCATCGGTCCAACGGACACGCGGCCGCGCAATGCGACGCCACGGCTGGTGCCGCTGCCGGAAGCGACCCTGGAGGACGCCCGCGCCATCATCCTGGCAGCCCCGCCGCCGGAGACCATCCGGCCGCAGCGAAGGCCCGCGTCGCCGGATCTGCTCGGCCAGCTCATGGCGGCGAAGTCCGCGGCGCTGGAGGCCCGTCCCGAAGCCGTGGAGCAACCCGTCAGCGCCGAGGAAATGGCGCTGCGCCGTGAGCGGCTCGACCGTATCCTGCGCGCCATCCTGGCCGAGCCCGACGCCGGCTTCCGCGCCATCGGCGTGCTTTATCAGGAATTCGTGGTCCGCTGCCGCATCGAGGGCCTGGGATCGGCCGTGCCGAACCTGACCGACTTCCGCCGCATGTTGACGCACGCGCGCGCAGGGCTCGACGCCGACATGGCGGAGGGTGACGCGTGGCAGGATGTCTCGATCCGCGCCGCCATCCTGCCCGAGGACATGCAGGGGGTATTCATGATGATCGCCCGCGCGGCGAAGGAAGCCTGGCCCTGCCCCGGAGACGCCGCGATCGCCCGCGCCTATGGCACCCACTCGCTGCGCCGCGCACGGCGCCTGTTGGCCTACATCGAGGAACAGGGCCTCATCGTTTGCCAGCTTGACGGGACCGGTCGGCGGATCGTGACGCTGGTCGAGCTGGCCTGGGCGACGGCGCCGGGCGATCCGAATGCCGAGGAGATGGCGGCGGCGGAGGGGTGCAGCAGTCCGTCGGTATGACCGCGATGCCTGCGTACCCTGCCGCGGCATCTGTCCTCCCTGCCGCGGCGTGGGCTGCCACCCAGCATGCAACGACTGACTCAGGACAGGGCAGCGTCTTCTCCGGCGCCTGCGAAAGGTAGCAGATTAAGGAGCAGGCATTAAACAAACGCGTGTCGTTTCTGTCACAACGCAATGTGAACTTTGCGTTGCACCCGCATTTGCGATGGCCCGCGATGAAACGCTCGCTAGAATTTCCCCGGCATCACACTCCGCGTCTCGCTGTCGCAGCAGGAGTCACCATGAGAACGAGAGACACGTTTGCCGCGATCTCACTTGCGATTACTGCTCTGTCACCAGAGCTGGCCGCAGCCGATGAAGGCGGCGTGAGCTTCTGGCTTCCCGGCCTTTACGGCAGCCTGGCGGCCACGCCGCTACAACCGGGCTGGTCGGGCGCCGTGATCTATTATCATGACTCGGTCTCCGCAGATGGCAACGTGGCGCTTGCGCGCGAAATCCAGATCGGCCGCATCCCCGCCAATCTCACGGCGAGCGTGAACGCCAATGTCAACGCCAATCTGAATCTCGGACTGTTCAACGCGAGTTATGTTTTTGCAACCCCGGTGTTTGGCGGGCAGGCTTCTGTCGGCCTGATGGGACTCTATGGGAGCAATTCCACTTCGCTTGCTGGATTGGTGACCGGCACGCTGACGGGGCCCAATGGCGGTTCAACCGCTTTCTCGCGCTTCGACGAGATCACGAGTTCGTTGACGGCCTTTGGCGATCTGTATCCGCAATTCACGTTGCGCTGGAATGCCGGCGTCAACAACTACATGGCCTACGTCACCGGCGATATTCCTGTCGGCGCCTACGATTTCATGCGCCTCGCCAACCTCGGCATCGGACATGGCACGATCGATGCGGGAGGCGGTTATACCTACTTCAATCCGCAGACCGGACACGAATTTTCGGGCGTGCTCGGCTTCACCTACAATTTCATCAATAATGCCACCCAGTATCAGAATGGCGTGGACATGCACTTCGATTGGGGCGCATCGCAATTCCTGAGCAAGCAGGTCCAGGTCGGCTTGGTGGGATACGTCTACAAGGAGATCGGCTGCGACAGCGGCTCGGGCGATCGCGTCGGCTGCTTTCAGTCGCAAGTCGCAGGCATCGGCCCTCAGATCGGCTTCATCTTCCCCGTCGGCAACCTGCAGGGATATATCAATCTCAAGGGATACAAGGAGTTCGCCGCAGAAAATCGGCCCGCCGGCTGGAACACCTGGATAACCTTCGCAATCTCTCCCGCTGCTCCGCCTCCAGCCGCAGGACCGACCAAGCCGATGTACACCAAGTGACCGTCAAGCAATTGGCAGGCTCCGGGTGCAGGCCAAAGCTGTGTGAGGGCGATCAAGTCCGCTCTCTGGCGCGCTTGTGATGCATTGATGTCGGCAAGTTTACTTGCGCGTTGTTCTTTTGGGTCGCGACACGGCCAAAAAAAGGGCCGCCCTGCTCGGACGGCCCTCTAAAAAGCCCTCTATAATCAGAGGGTTATTTGGTTGCGGGGATAGGATTTGAACCTATGACCTTCAGGTTATGAGCCTGACGAGCTACCGGGCTGCTCCACCCCGCGTTAAACCGTTGCGCGCCTTTCCGAAAACCGAATGCCGAAACGGGTTGGTCAACGCTTTAAGGCGCCGTTTCCGTCCGGAGGCTTCCTGAGAAGGCAACCCTTGGCGAATGCCCATCGGGTCGCGGTGGGTATGTACCAACGCGCGTCTGCTTTGGAAAGGGGCGCGAGGCGACTTTTGAGGATTTTGTGACGATAAAAATCGGCCAAATCCCGCTTTTGGAGAGGATAAGCCGGCCTGCAACAGCGCCCTTGCCAGAAGTTCCACAAAAGCCCAGCCTTGGGGCCAAAAAAGCCAGACAAGAGGCCTCGGGGGAAACTCGGGACTGGTCCTTCGGACTCTCATGGCATGACGGCGCCTGAAATCGCTCCTCGCAACGACGGGAAAGCGGAATACCAAACAGGGGGGACACGCGTGATGGATACGTTCGACTTCATCGTGGTCGGCGGCGGCTCCGGGGGCTGCGCGGTCGCCAGCCGTCTCTCCGAGGACCCCGCCACATCGGTGGCGCTGCTGGAGGCCGGCGGCAAGGACGACAATTGGGTGGTGACGACGCCCGGCGCACTGATCCTGATGGTGGCCGGCAAGGTCAACAACTGGGCGTTCGACACGGTGCCGCAGGCGGGCCTCAATGGCCGGATCGGCTATCAGCCACGCGGCAAGGGGCTCGGCGGCTCTTCCGCGATCAACGCGATGGTCTATATCCGCGGTCACAAAAACGACTACGACCGATGGGCCTCGCTCGGCAACACCGGCTGGTCCTATGCCGACGTGCTGCCCTATTTCAAACGCTCCGAAGACAATTCCGAACTCGACGGCGCGTATCACGGCAAGGGCGGCCCGCTCCATGTCACGGGATCGCGAACCGACAATCCCGTGCGCGAGATCTATCTGCAGGCCGCGCGCGAGGCCCAGTTCCGGATCCGCGAGGATTTCAACGCCGAGGATCAGGAAGGCCTCGGCGCCTATCAGCTCACGCAGAAGAACGGCGAGCGCTGGAGCGCGGCGCGCGGCTACATTCATCCCTTCATGGCCAGCCGCGCCAATCTGCGCGTCGAAACCCACGCGCATGCCACCCGCATCCTGTTCGAGGGCCAACGCGCGGTCGGCGTCGAATACCGTCAGGGCAAGGAGATCAGGCAAATTCGCGCCCGCCGCGAAGTCATCCTTTCCTCCGGTGCGTTCCAGAGCCCACAGCTATTGATGCTTTCGGGGGTTGGCGACGGCGCCGCGCTGGCGAAACACGGCATCGCGACCACCCATCATCTGCCCGGCGTCGGACAGAACCTGCAGGATCATCCGGACTTTGTCTTCGGCTTCACCTCGGACGCGCCACACTTCGCCGGCCTGTCGCTCAGTGGCATTGCGCGAATCTTCAAGGGCATCGCGCAATACCGGCGCGAGCGGCGCGGGCCGATGACGTCGAACGTCGCCGAATGCGGCGGGTTCCTCAAGACCCGGCCCGACCTCGACGTGCCCGATATCCAGCTGCATTTCTGCATGGCGATGGTGGCCGATCATGGCCGCAAGCCGCGCTGGGGCACCGGCTTTTCATGCCACGTCTGCGTGCTGCGCCCGAAAAGCCGCGGCGGCGTCTGGCTGCAAAGCGCCGATCCGCTTTCCCCGCCCGCGATCGATCCGAACTTCCTGGGCGAGGAAGCCGACCTCGAGACCATGGTCGCGGGCTTCAAGCTGACAAAGCGGCTCCTGGACGCGCCCGCGCTCAAGACGCTGCAAAAATCCGATACGGTTACGGCGGGTGTCGACACCGACGACGATATTCGCAAGGTCCTGCGCGAAAACGTCGACACCGTCTATCACCCCGTCGGCACCTGCAAGATGGGCGTGAACGACCCACTTGCCGTGGTCGATCCGAAACTCAGGGTATACGGGCTTGAAGGCCTGCGCGTCGTCGATGCCTCGATCATGCCGACATTGATCGGCGGCAACACCAACGCGCCGACCATCATGATCGGCGAGAAGGCCGCCGACATGATCAAGGCCGAGCTGCGGGCGGGTTGATAAAGGACAGCGTCATCCTGAGGTGCGCGCTCTTGCGCGCATCTCGAAGGACGTGCCGCCGCCCCCTCTTCATCCTTCGAGACGCCGCTTCGCGGCTCCTCAGGATGAGGGCGGTGCGCGCGCGGCGAAACCTCACGTCAGCAAAAACCCGCCATCCACGGTGACGACGCTGCCGGTCATGTAGCGCGAGGCGTTGGAGGCCAGCAGCATGATGGCGCCGTCGAGATCGGATTCGGCCCCGACCCGCCGCTGCGGAATCCGCTTTGTCAGTTTCTCGCCACCAGGCGTCGCCCAGAAATCGTGGTTGATCTCGGTATCGATATAGCCCGGCGCCAGTGCATTGACGCGGATGCGGTTGCCGGCCCATTCCAGCGCCATCGCCCTGGTGGCCTGGATGATGCCCGCCTTGGAGATCGTATAGGGCGAAAGAAATTTCATCACGCCCGTCCCGAGCACGGAGGCGATGTTGACGATATTGCCCTCCTGCTTGCGCGCGATCATGCGCCGCGCCATTTCGGTGGCCGTGAAATAGGCGCCCTTGAGGTTGGCATTGATGACGGAATCCCAATCCTGCTCCGTCTGCTCTACCGCGAGCTTTTCAATCGCGATCCCGGCATTGTTGATCAGCACGCTGACAGGGCCAAGCGCGGCCTCGGCGGCGTCGATCGCCTTTCCGATCGAGCCCGTGTCGGTCACGTCCATTTGCACGGCGACGGCGCGGCCGCCCTGGGCGCGAATTTCGTCCTCGAGGCTTTTCAGCTTGGCCGTCTGGCGCGCCGCCAGCGCCACGGCTGCGCCATGCGCGGACAGAACGCGCGCGAATTGCCGCCCCAGCCCTTGCGAGGCGCCGGTGACGAGGATGATTTCCTTGCTGACATCGAATAGACCGCTCATGACCAACTCCGCGAAGATGTGCGGTATTGATACAGACGATTTTAGGGATCGCAAACCGCCAATATCCGGTCTTATCAGGGCCCGCGGGCTTGGCTACAGTGGCCGGACCGGGTAACAAAAATCATCCGAACTAACGGGAGTGAGACAGTGGATCTTGGGATCAAAGGCCGCCGCGCCATCGTGTGCGCATCCAGCAAGGGACTGGGCCGCGCTTGCGCCATGGCGCTCGCCGCCGAAGGCGTGCATGTCACGCTGACCGCGCGCGGCGCCGAAGCGCTTGCAAATACCGCCGCCGAAATACGCAAACTATATCCCGGCGTGACGGTGACGGAAGTCGTCGGCGATATCACCACGCCCGCCGGCCGCGAAGCCGCCCTGAAAGCGTGCCCCGATCCGGATATTCTCGTGAATAATGCCGGCGGCCCGCCGCCCGGCGATTTCCGCAACTGGACCCGTGACGACTGGATCAAGGCGCTTGACGCCAACATGCTGACCCCGATCGAACTCATCAAGGCCACCGTCGACGGCATGATGGCGCGCAAGTTCGGCCGCATCGTCAACATCACTTCCGCCGCGGTGAAGGCGCCGATCGAGGTGTTGGGACTGTCCAACGGCGCGCGCGCCGGCCTCACCGGCTTTGTCGCCGGTGTTGCGCGCAAGACCGTGATCAACAACGTCACCATCAATGCCCTGCTGCCCGGACCCTTCAATACCGATCGGCTGCGCGGCGCGGTCGCAAAGGCGGAAGCGGAGAAACGCGGCACGACCATCGATGCGATGCTGGCGGAACGGGCCAAACTCAATCCCGCCGGGCGCTTCGGCGAGCCCGAGGAATTTGGCCAGGCTTGCGCGTTCCTGTGCGGCGCCAAGGCGGGCTTCATCACCGGACAGAACATCCTGCTCGACGGCGGCGCATTCCCCGGCACGCTGTAGATGAAAGCAGACGGCGCCGTCGATCAGATCGGCGCCGTTTGCGATGAAGGGGAAACGCCGCATGCACTGGAATGTCGGCAGGGTCAAAATCACGAAAATCGTCGAACTGGAGACGATCGGCAGCACGCGATTCATCCTGCCTTTGGCCAGCCATGAAGCAGTCCGGAAATTGCCGTGGCTCATTCCCGATTTCGCGACGGAGGAAGGCCGCCTGAAAATGTCGATCCACGCGCTGGTGGTCGAAACGCCCTCGCGCCGCATCGTGGTCGACACCGGGCTTGGTAACGACAAGGAAGGCCGCAACGTGCCGACCTGGAATAGACGGAAAACGCCCTTCCTCGAAACCATGACCGCGGCGGGCTATCCTCCCGACAGCATCGACACCGTGCTGTGCACGCATCTGCACGTTGACCACGTCGGCTGGAACACGCGGCTGGAAGGTAACGAATGGGTGCCGACCTTCGCGAACGCGCGTTATGTGTTCGGCAAGACCGAATACGAGTACTGGCGCGACCACCGCGCGGAGCCCGACAAAGCGGCGATTTTTCACGACTCCGTGAAGCCGGTTGTGGATGCCGGCAAGGCCGATCTGGTCGCCAGCGACACCCGGCTCTGCGATGAAATCACCCTGATCCCGACACCGGGCCACAGTCCCGGGCATATGAGCGTTCACATCACATCCGAGGGCGAAGAGGGCCTGCTCACCGGCGACGTCGCCCACCATCCCTGCCAGATGGCGCATCTCGACTGGTCCTCGACCGCCAATTCCGACCCCGTGCAGTCAATCGCGACCCGACGCGATTTGTTCTCCCGCTTTGCCGACAGACCCGTGCTGGTGATCGGCGGACATTTCAATGCCGGCCACGTCAGGCGCGACGGCGGCGCCTTCAAATTCATCGTTTAGGGCGCGATCCTGGGGCCGCTCCCCCGCGGGGGGCTGCGATGCGGCGCCCAGTCAGCAGTTGAATTTCACCGCGCGCTGTTCCATGAAGCATCGAAGCCGCAAAACCACCCTAGGGAGTGATAGGAAATGAAGCTTGTTCGTTACGGGGCAATGGGCCAGGAAAAGCCCGGTTTGGTCGATAAATCGGGCCAATTGCGCGATCTTTCAGCGCATGTCCAGGACTTCGCCGGAGACGCCTTTTCACCGGCCTCGCTGGCCAGGATCGCCGGTCTCGACCCCGCCAAGCTTCCCGCCGTCGGCGGCAAACCACGGATCGGCGCGCCGGTCGGCGGCCTGCCCAAATTCATCGCCATCGGCCTCAATTACTCCGACCATGCCGCGGAAGTCGGAATGGCGCTTCCGTCCGAACCCATCGTCTTCATGAAGGCCAACAACAGCCTGTGCGGGCCCAACGACGAGGTCGAGAAGCCGCGCGGCTCGACCAAGCTCGACTGGGAAGTCGAACTCGCGATCATCATCGGCACGCGCGCCAAATACGTCTCCGAGGCCGACGCGCTCAATTACGTTGCCGGCTACAGCGTCTGCAACGACGTGTCCGAACGTTTCTTCCAGCTTGAACGGCTCGGTCAATGGACCAAGGGCAAGTCGCATGACACGTTTGGCCCGCTCGGCCCCTGGCTCGTGACCAGGGACGAAATCGCGGATGTGCAGAAGCTGCCGATGTGGCTCGACGTCAACGGCAAGCGCTGTCAGACCGGTTCGACCGCGACCATGATTTTCGGCGTGAAGAAGATCGTTTCCTATGTTTCGGAACTCATGACGCTGATGCCGGGCGACATCATCGCAACGGGCACACCGCCCGGTGTCGGCGCCGGCAAGAAGCCTCCGCAATTCCTCAACGTCGGCGACGTGGTCACGCTCGGCATCGAAGGACTCGGCGAACAGCGGCAGGAAATCATCGCGGCGTAAGGCTCTTGTGAGCCGCGTCCGCGAAACTCGTCATGCCCGGGCTTGTCCCGGGCATCCACGTCTTGACAGCGTGGCGGCCAGAAATACCCGGATAGCCGGGCATAGGCGAGCGGAAGCGACGCCGTCCTTCAAACGGCTATGCCTGGCCACGACGGCAAAGAAATAAGAGTCTTCTTTCCTTTAAGGGATATCCAATGAAACTCACATTTTCCCCGGCCTCGCCCTTCGCCCGCAAGGTTCGCATTGCCGCAATCGAACTCGGCCTGATCGACAAAATCGAATTCGTGCCGACGACGGTCGCGCCGGGCCAGCCCAACGATGAGTATTCGCGCATCACGCCGCTGAAGAAGCTTCCGGTGCTGATCCTCGACAATGGCGAGGTCATCCTCGATTCCTATGTCATCGTCGAATACCTCGACGAACTCGCCGGTGGCGGAAAACTCATCCCCGCGTCCGGACCCGACAGGTGGAAGGTCAAGAGCGATCATTCGCTGCTGCAGGGCATGCTCGATTCCATGCTGCTCTGCCGCTACGAGAACATGGTGCGGCCCGAGCCGCTGCGATGGAAGGCGTGGTCCGACGACCACTGGAATCGCGCATGGGCCGGCATGGCACGCTTCGAGCAGCAGGCGGACATGCTGTCGCGCCCCCTCGATATCTCGCAAATCGCGCTCACGTGCGTGCTCGGTTATGCCGATTTCCGCTTCGCCGATTGCGGCTGGCGCAAGGCCTATCCGAATCTCGATGCATTCCACGAAAGAATGCTCAGCCGGCCCTCGGTGAAGATCTCGGTGCCGCCGCCGGCCTGAGGGCAAAGGAGCCGTCATGGGTCTCAAACTCGCCGTCGGCGATCTCACCATCCATCGCATCATCGAGCAGGAAACCACGTTCCTGCCGGCGCTGGACTTGTTTCCTGCGCTGACGCCGGACCTGCTTGCCGAGAACAGGCAGTGGATGCGAGGGGCTGGCGCGCTCGATGCCGAAGACCTGCTGATCCTGTGCTTCCAGTCCTATATCGTGAAGACGCCGCATCACACCATTCTGGTCGACAGTTGCATCGGCAACGACAAGCCGCGGCCGCTGCGCCCGAAATGGAATATGAAGACCGACGACACCTATATGCGCGCGCTGGCGGCCGCGGGCGTTTCGGTCGAGGATATCGATTTCGTGATGTGCACGCATTTGCACGTCGATCATGTCGGATGGAACACGCGGCTGGACGGCGGTCGCTGGGTGCCGACATTTCCCAACGCGCGCTACATATTCGGCAAGAACGAATTCGACTACTGGACCGAGCAGAACGCGAAGGCGCCTGTGCCGCCGTTCGGCGACAGCGTCTTGCCCGTGGTCGAAGCCAAACGGGCCGAAATCGTGCGCAACGACTACGAAATCGGCGATCACGTGCGTATCCTGCCGACGCCGGGCCATACGCCCGGGCATGTCGCGTTCACATTCGGCCGCGGCAAGGATGACGCGGTCTTCAGCGGCGATCTGATGCATTCGCCGCTGCAGGCACGTTATCCCGAACTATCGGCGAAATTCGATGTCGATCAGGCACAGGCGGCCACGACGCGACGCAATTTCCTGGAACGCTATTGCGACACCGATACGCTGTGCTGCACCGCGCATTTCCCCTCTCCGTCGACGGGAAAAATCCGGCGCCTCGGCAACGGATTTTCCTGCGAAGCAGTGGCGACATAAGAAGCCTTCAGGTCAACTTAGACCGTGTTGGCCTCATGGTTCGAGACGCACGGCGTTGCCGTACTCCTCACCATGAGGGTCCAGGACCTCATCCTGAGGAGGCGCAAAGCGCCGTCTCGAAGGATGAGGCCACCGGCCTCGAAGCGGCAGTTCAGTCGAACAGGCTTGGCGTGTGATTGACCACCGCGCCTTCGATGGCGAGCATTTTCAGCTTGGTGACGACGCCGCCATTGGCGGAAAATCCGCCGGGCTTGCCGCCGGCGGCGAGCACGCGGTGACATGGCACCACGATCGGACAGGGATTGCGCCCCAGCGCCTGACCGACGTCGCGCGACAGCTCGACTCCGCCGAGCCGCCTGGCGATATCGCCATAGGTCATCGTCTTGCCCGGCGCGATGGTGCGGGCGATGTCATAGACGCCGCGGTGAAATTCCGGAACGCCGTCGAGATCGAGAACCACGTCCTTGAGATCGTTCGGCTTGCCCTCCAGCAACTCGGCGATCCCGTCGATCGCATGTTGCACTTCGGCCGGCGCCGGTGCCTCCGCGAGGCCGCCGTAACGCTGAAGGATGCGGGAACGGGTCTTGTCCTCGCTTCCCATCGGCAGTTGCACCCCGTTGATGCCGCGCGGGCCCCACACGATGCCGCAGCTGCCGATCGCGGCTTCGAAGATTGCAAAACAGTAGCCCGTCATGGCTGGCTCCAGGTCTGATCGCCCCATGCTGCGAGGTTGATGTCTGCCGGAAATCTAGGCTTGGAAATTGTTGCGATCCACCCGGATTCCGGGGGAACTTGCCGCCGCCCAACGAAAAACCAGCCGATCATTCCGATGATTTATCACCGGTGACTTGACCCGGCGATCCCTCTTTCTTGAAAAATTCTCCCCGCCGAAGAGGATGGATACGGGGACCAAGCCCGCGTATGACTTCTGTCGTCCGGCAACCCGGCTGCTCTCTCCCGTCATCCTCGTGAGCCTCCCCATGCAAACCTTTCACGTCAACGGATATGACATGGCCTATCTCGAGGTCGGCCAGGTCAGGGGTAACCGCCCGCCACTGGTTTGCGTGCACGGGTCGTTGTGCGATTTCCGCATCTGGTCGGCGGTACTCGGCCCCTTGTCGCAAAAGCATCGGGTGATCGCGGTGTCGTTGCGGCACTTTTTTCCCGAGCATTGGGACGGGGTGGGCGATACTTATTCGATCGCGCAACATGTCGACGACATGATCGCCTTCATCGAACAGATCGACCCGGGGCCGGTGGACCTGATGGGGCATTCACGCGGCGGACACGTCTCGTTCCGCCTCGCGCAACGGCGGCCCGATCTGCTGCGCAGGCTGATCCTGGCCGAGCCCGGCGGCGAACTCGACGCCACGCTCGATCCGGCGGCGAAGCCCGGCCCCTCGCCGCTCGCGGCGAGATTTGCGGCCTCGGCCGAAAAAATCGCCGCCGGCGATATCGACGGCGGATTGGAGTTTTTCATGGCTGCGGTCGAAGGCCCTGGCGCGTGGGCGCGGCTCCCGGCGACGTCGAAGCAGTTGCTGCGCGATAACGCCATGACGCTGATCGGCCAGGTCCGGGATAACCGGCCGCCATTTTCCAAAACCGACGCGGAGGCGATCAAGACACCGACGCTGTTTATCGGCGGCGGCAACACCAGGGGGATGCTGGCGCAGGTGCTGCACACACTCGCGGCGCATGTGAAGGGCTCGAAGACCGCGATGATTCCCAACGCCACGCATCCGATGTTCGAACAGGCGCCGCAGAAATTCGGCGAGGTGGTGCTGGAGTTTCTGGCCGCGTGAACGGAGTGCGCGTCGCCCGGCCAGGCAGGCGCTTGCGACCGCGATCGGAGACCCCTGCGGACAGGGAATCCGATGGGCGCCATTTGCGCCTGCGGGGTCGCTCGCCCGCGCGGGTTGGTAAACCCCTCCTCCGGGTGTTATCCTCTCGGCAACAAAGATAAGGGCTCACCCCGAAAACGCGAGGAGGAACGCCATGAAGCTGACCCAGCAGCAGATCGACGACTTCAACCGGGAAGGCTGGCTGTTTCTCCCGGAACTATTCGGCCACGAAGAGGTCGCCCTGCTCGCGCGGGAGGCGGAAGGCATCTACGACACCGAGCGACCGGAGGTCTGGCGCGAGAAGAGCGGCGCGCCGCGCACCGCCTTTGCCGCCCATCTCTACAACGAGGCGTTTCGACTGCTCGGCGCGCATCCGCGCATGATCGATCCGGTGGAGCAGATCTTCGGCGAGAAGGTCTACATGCACCAGTACAAGATCAACGCCAAATCGGCCTTCACCGGCGACGTCTGGCAATGGCATCAGGACTACGGCACCTGGAAGCGCGACGACGGCATGCCGCAATCACGCGCGATGAACATCGCGATTTTTCTCGACGAGGTGATGCCGATCAACGGGCCCTTGATGCTGGTGCCGCGGAGCCAGCACGCCGGTGACCTCAAGGCCTCGCACGATCTCCAGACCACATCGTATCCGCTGTGGACGCTGGACGAGGAAACCGTGACGCGGCTGGTCAGGGAAGGCGGCATCGTCGCGCCGACCGGAAAAGCCGGGGGGCTTTTGATGTTCCACGGCAACCTGGTGCACGGATCGGCCGGCAACATCACGCCCTTTCCGCGCAAGATCGTCTATCTGACGCTGAATGCGGTCTCGAACTACATCCGTAACCCGACGCGGCCGGAATACATCGCCCATCGCGATTTCGCGCCGATCGAAACGGTGGATGACGACGCGCTGCTCCGGCTCGCGCGTGCCCAGCGCCAGGCCGCGGAGTAGAGGTTCGCTCGTAATCAGCCGTCATTCCGGGGCGCGTCAGAGACGCGAACTACGATGTGCAGTTGCACATCGGAGAATCTCGATAACGCTTCTCACCTCGGGATTCCGGGTCCACGCGCCCAAGCGCGTGTCCCGGAATGACTGAAACTGGATCGATCCTCCATGAATCTTTCTCATCTCCTCAACGCCCGCCTCGCCGCCGGCAAACCGGTCCGCGTCGCGCTGATCGGCGCCGGCAAATTCGGCTCGATGTTCCTGTCGCAGGTGCCGCATACGCCGGGCATCGAGGTGCCGGTCATCGTCGATCTCGATCCGGAACGCGCGCGCGAGGCGTGCCGAACCGTCGGCTGGGAATCGGCGAGGATCGCTGCAACCACGTTCACGGCCGACGCAGCGAGAGCGACATCCGGCGATATCGAAGTCATCGTGGAGGCGACCGGCAATCCCGCCGTCGGAATCAGGCATGCGCGCGCCGCGATTGCGGGCCGAAAGCATATCGTCATGGTCAATGTCGAGGCCGACGTGCTGGCGGGTCCGCTGCTCGCGGAGGAAGCGCGCGCGGCCGGCGTGGTCTATTCGCTGGCCTATGGCGACCAGCCGGCGCTCACCGCCGAGATGGTCGACTGGGCCCGCGCCACCGGCTTTCGTGTCGTTGCCGCCGGCAAGGGAACAAAATACCTGCCGGCCTATCATGACGTGACACCAGCCGGAGTCTGGAGCCATTACGGGCTGTCGGCGGATGAAGCTCAGTCCGCGGGCATGAACCCGCAAATGTTCAACTCGTTTCTCGACGGCACCAAATCGGCCATCGAAATGGCGGCGATCGCCAATGCGACGGGGTTGGAGGTCCCGTCCGGGGGGCTCAAGTTTCCGCCGTGCGGCGTCGACGACCTGCCGCACGTGATGAGGCCGCGCGACCAAGGCGGCGTGCTGGAGAAAGCGGGTCTGGTGGAAGTGGTGTCGTCGCTGGAGCGTGACGGCCGCCCGGTGTTTCGCGATCTGCGCTGGGGCGTCTATGTCGTCCTCGAAGCGCCGAACGACTATGCCGCCGATTGCTTCAGGCAATACGGACTGAAGACGGATTCGAGCGGCCGTTATGCGGCGATGTACAAGCCCTATCATCTGATCGGACTCGAATTGAACATCTCGATCCTGT
>CAWAXR010000020.1:0-271041 GCA_963786045.1 uncultured Alphaproteobacteria bacterium
CGCTCAACAAGGCCGGCTTTACCGAAAAGATGTTGAAAATCCTACAACAAGGGCGACAAGGACTTCACCGCGATCGTTTCGCGCATGAAGCGCGAGAACATCGACCTTGTCTACGTCGGCGGCTACCATCAGGAATCCGGACTGATCGTGCGCCAGATGCGCGATCAGGGTCTGCAGACCGTTTTGATGGCCGGCGATGCGCTGGCCGAGGCCGGACTTCGCCTCGATCACCGGACCCGCGGGCGAAGGCACGCTGTTCACCTTCGGTCCCGACCCGCGCAACAAGCCGACCGCCAAATCCATCGTCGAGAAGTTCAAGGCCAACAACATCGATCCCGAAGGCTACACGCTCTACACCTACGCCGCGATGCCCAGGTGTGGTCGCAGGCGGTGGCGAAGGCCGGCACGACCGATCCGAAGAAGGTCATGGATACGATCAAGGCCGGCACGTGGGATACGGTGATCGGCGAAGTGGAATTCGACGCCAAGGGCGACATCAAGCAGATCGACTATGTGGTCTACAAGTGGGACGCCAAAGGCAACTACACCGAGATCAATCCGAAGGGCTCGTAGAACCGACGGCTTCCGTCTGACCAAAACGCCCCGGTTCGCCGGGGCGTTTTTTGCGCGCCGCCGGGCCGCATCGCCGTCTGATCTGACGGGAATGACAAGAATGGCCCTCGACAGTTGAAGCATTGTTCGGGACTATATTTCCATCATTCAGAATGGGGCTGACGCGATCGAGCCCCCACGGATCCGCACCATGAACAATCTCCTCACCGACATTGCCGGGGTTCGCGTCGGTCACGCCGACGATGCCGCGCTGGCCTCCGGCGTCACGGCGGTGATCTTCGACAAGCCCGCGGTCGCGGCCATGGACGTACGCGGCGGCGGACCCGGCACCCGCGAGGGTGCGCTGCTCGACCTCGCCAATACGGTGGAGAAGATCGACGCGATCGCGCTTGCGGGCGGCTCGGCGTTCGGGCTGGAGCCGGCGGCGGCGTACAGGCCTGGCTTGCCGAACAGGGCCGCGGCTTTGCGGTGCGCGGCGCCGTCATTCCGATCGTGCCCGGCGCGATCTTGTTTCGATCTCCTGAATGGAGGCAGCAAAAAATGGGGCCGCTTCGCGCCGTACCGCGATCTCGGCTATGCGGCGGCCGCCGCGGCCCGTACGACCTTCGCGCTCGGCAGCGCGGGGGCTGGCCTCGGCGCCAACACCGCAAATCTGAAGGGCGGCCTCGGCTCCGCTTCTGCGAAAACCGAGGATGGCGTAAGGTCGCCGCACTTGCCGTGGTCAATGCGGTGGGCACCGTGACAGTCGGCGACGGACCGTGGTTCTGGGCCGCGCCCTTTGAAATCGACGGCGAGTATAGCGGGCGCGGATGGCCGGGCTCGTTCACGCCGGACATGCTGAGGATGCGATTAAAGGCGGCCCTGATGCGACCTCCGTGGAGAACACGACGCTGGCCGTCGTCGTGACCGACGCCAGGCTGACGAAACCGCAGGCCAGGCGGCTTGCCATGATCGCGCAGACCGGATTTGCCCGCGCGATCTATCCGGTGCACGCGCCGATGGACGGCGACGTGGTGTTCGCCGCGGCGACCGGCGAAATACCGGTCGATCCGCTGGTCGGACTCACCGAGCTCGGCATGGTCGCGGCCAATGTCGTGGCCCGCGCCATCGCGCGCGGCGTCTTTGCGGCGACCGCCCTGCCCTTCCCCGGCGCGTTGCCGGCATGGAAGGACCGCTTTGGCTAGACGCTGAGTGAGAGCGGCGCGGCGGTCGAGAACCGCGGCCCGTTCTGGATCAGCTGCTCGAGGCGGGCGTAGGATAGCGAGATCTGCGTGAACTGCGTGAAATCGACCGGCCTCAGCGAGGACGATAGTCCAGTGCCGCCGTTCGTCGAGGCGGAGGATGTCGCGGTGGCCGAGGACGCGGCCAGGGCCTGCAGCAGTGGATCGGTGGATGTGCTGCCGTTGGTCAGTGTATGCCGTCCGTGGTGCCGTCGACGTCGGTGGACCCGGTCGAGCCAGCCGCATGCGCGTGGCGATGCCCGCCCTCGCAGCGCGGACTTCAGCTCGCCGAGGCTGACCGTGCCGTCGCCGCTCTTGTCCAGCTCGCCCAACACGTGATCGGCCGCCGCGATGTTGGTTCCACCCGCGCCAAGAGCGTTTTCGAATTCCGACTGGGTGATCTGGCCGTCGCCGTTGGCGTCGATCTGCGAGAACAGGTTTTGCAGAGCGGTCGCCGGGCTGACCGATGCCGGCGTGGCTGCCCCCGTTTGCGACTGACCCTGCGCCGCGAGCAGCGCGCTCATGGTCGATGGCGATATCTGGGCGCCTCCGCTGAACCCTGGAACCGGGGCGGAGCTTTCCGAAGCCGAGGCGCCGCCAGAGGGGGCGAACAGATCTGCCGAGGCCTGGCTAAAACCCGTGGATTGCGCTGACGACGAACTCGAAGAGGTCAGCGAATGGATGGCATCCAGTGCGGCCGACGCGGCGCCTAAACCAATCAGCATGACAGAACTCCGACAAGCGCCGCAGCGCGCGGCCTTTCCCTTGAGAGCAATCAATCAGCAAGCCCCATGCCATCGTGAAGAACCCCATAAAATCAGGGGTTTTTGCACCTCGACCCGGCCGGCCGCCCCGGCAATTGATGCCGCCGCGGCAGAATTTTCCGCCTCCATCGTCCCGCATTGCCCGCAAGCCCCGCGCGTGTTACGCGGAAAGCATCCTTGAGGCTTCGAAAGTGGTTCGGGAAAGCGCGCATGTCCCAGCAATTTGCGTCACGTCCCCTCGTCATCGCGCCCTCGATCCTGGCGTCCGATTTCGCGAGACTCGGCGAAGAGGTTCGCGCCGTCGCATGCGGCGGGCGCCGACTGGATCCATCTCGACGTGATGGACGGACATTTCGTCCCCAACATTTCCTACGGCCCCGACGTCATCAAGGCGATCCGCCCGCACACCAAAAAGATCTTCGACGCGCATCTGATGATCTCGCCGTGCGATCCGTATCTGGAGGCCTTCGCCAAGGCCGGCTGCGATCACATCACGGTGCATGCCGAGGCAGGCCCGCATCTGCATCGCTCGCTGCAGGCGATCCGCGCGCTCGGCAAGAAGGCCGGCGTCTCGCTCAACCCGGGCACGCCGGTTTCGGCCATCGAATATGTCATCGACATGATCGACCTGGTGCTGGTGATGTCGGTCAATCCGGGCTTCGGCGGCCAGGCTTTTATCCCCTCCGCGCTCGGCAAGATTTAGGATTTGCGCGCGATGACGGCGGGACGGCCGATCGACATCGAGGTCGATGGCGGCGTCGGCCCGGATGTTTCCGGCGAACTCGCCGCCGCCGGCGCCAACGCGTTTGTCGCGGGCTCCGCCGTGTTCAAGGGCGGCAGCATGGAAAGCTACAAGGCCAATATTTCCGCGATCCGCAACGCGGCCGCGCTGGCACGCGGCGAAGCGATCTGACGTCCGGGCTTACAGGCGCGCGGCAGCAGGCGATACTCCGACCTACAAGGCCGGCATCGATCGATCGTCGGAACGGTCCTTCGGCGCCTCGTCCTGTGACGAGGCCAGCCGGGGCGGCCGCACCACGGTCACGGTACAGGGCGCCTCGGCCGCCACTTTGGCGGAAACGCTGCCCAGCAGCGTGCGCACCAGCGAATTCTGCCGGGCGCCGATGACGATGTGATCGACGTGGTTGGCTTCGGCGAATTCGAGGATGGCGGCTGCCGGATCGACGGCCTCGAGGACATGGGCGGTCAACCTGCTCTCGTCGAGCTTCAACGGCGACGCCCAGTGCTTGAGCGTGACAAGCCGGTCGACATGCTTGTTGTTGCCTTCTTCATCCAGCGTCCTGTCGATGGTGACCCGGCCGAGCTTCAGCACGTTCAGGCAGGCAAGCCGCGCCGAGGGCAGCGTCTTCAGGATTTGTTCGGCGGTGACCCGCAGCGCCTCGTTCAGCGCGGCCGACCCTTCCGTGATGTCGAGCGCGATCGCCACGATCGGGCTTGACGCCAGCTGGGCGGCAACACCCGGCTTGCCTCGCGGCGGCGTCGGGTTGCCGTTGAAGCGGCGGCGCCAGACCGTGCCGATGGGATCGCGGTTGAGCCGCTCCGATCGCGCCGTCAGCTTGATCTGGTCGGGATGGGCGAGTTCGAACGCCAGTTGCGAAGCCGTGGGGTAACGCCAGACCGGCTCGATCTCCAGGCACCGCAGCACGACTTCCTGCAACCACGGCGGATAGTCCGGTCTTAATTTGCGTGGAGGATAGGGATCGCGCCACAGCCGGCGCCGCATGCCGCGCATGGTTTCGCTTTCCCCGAACGGCCGCACGCCGGTCGTAAAAAAATACAGCAGCACGCCCAGCGAAAACAGATCGCTGCGCGGATCGTCGCGCACGCCAAGCAACCGCTCGGGCGCCATGTAGGGCGCGGTGCCATAGGGCAAGCGGAATTCTTCCTGCAACAGATCGGGCAGTTGATTGTGGTGCGACAGGCCAAAATCGATCAGCACGGCCTCGCCGGAGGGGCGAAACATGACGCTGCTCGGCTTGATATCGTGATGGATCACGTTCTGCCGATGCAGGTCGGCCAACGCGGTCGCGATCTTCCAGGCGATGACGCGCGCCTCTTCATAGGCCAGAGGCAATTCGCCAAGCCGGCTGTAAAGCGTCTTGCCCGGAATCGGCTCGATCACGACATAGGCCTGGCGCGCGAAATCGCCGGTCGCGTAACAGGCCGGCACATGAGGCCCCGACAGCCGCGGCAGGATCATCTGCTCCATCTCGAAGCTGACGATGGCGGCGGGATCCTCGCCCTCCGACACTCTTGGAACCTTCATCAACAACGGCGTTGATATGTCCGGACGGGTCACGCTCCACAGCGTCGCCATGCCGCCGCGATGCACGCACTCCCCGACGGTGAAGCCGTCGATATCAGCGCCGGGCTGAACCGATACTTTCGCCATCCCTCACCTCCCGACCGAGAGGCGGTCGGCGAGCCAGTGCGGCAGGCCGTTTTCGCGAATTCGCCGTGCGGCCGCATCGACATCATACGGCACCCGGCAATAGGTGATTTCCCGAGATCCGGTATCGAACATCGCGAAGGATGCCGCCGGATCGCCGTCGCGGGGCTGCCCGACCGAACCGAGAACGGCCAGCCAGCGCCGGCCGGAAAGCAATTGCACCGTCACGCCGGATGTCGGGACGAAACTCGTCATCTTCCCCGTCACCGACATCGAATAAAGCGCCGGCCGATGGATGTGGCCACAGAACGTGACGTGGGCGGCCGCCGCCAGAAGGCTCCGTCCGGCATCCGCCGTCGACTGGACGTAACGCCATTTCGCCGGATTGCTGGCCTCCGAATGAACGTAGAGGCGGTCGTCCTCGTCCAGCGTCAGCGGCAATTCCGCCAGGAAGCGCCGCTGGGGTGCGCTCAGCCTGCCCCGCGTCCACTCGATCACGGCCTGGGCCTGGGCATTCATGGATTCCGACGGGGTGCCAATGGCGCTGTCGTGATTGCCGCGCACGGCCAGCGCCCCGTCCTCGACGAGATTCATGACTGTCTCGACCGTCCATTCGGGATCGGCGCCGTAACCGACATAGTCGCCGAGGCAAATGATCCGCTCCGCGCCGTGCGCCCGCGCAAAATCAAGGCACGCCGTGAAAGCCTGCCGGTTGGCGTGAATATCCGCAAAAACTGCCAGCAGCACGCTTCCCTCCGCGACCAGCCCTACCACCCGGTGTGTTACCGGGGTTGACGGATATCAAACAACAGGGCGCGGGAGGCGCGCAATCATGTGGAGGACGTTGCGATTGGATCGTCTAGCGCCTGCGTGGGGCTTCAAGGCCCTTGAGCAACAGGGCCAGCACGGCGTCGATCCGCGCCGGGAGCTGCGGATCGCTCCATTCCTCGGAATGGGCGGGATGATGGAAGCGGATGGTGGCGTCGAAGACCGCAAGCGCGGTGGTCTTGGCGTCAGTGACCTGGAAGATGCCCTGCTTCACGCCGTCGGACAAGATGAGCTCGACCTGGTCGATGAGGCATTCTTTATGCCCTTTGACCACCTTGCACGCTTCCCGCGCCAGCGTCAGATAGGTCGCAAACATCTCGGGGTCGTCACAAACCCGCTTTTGCTTGGCCGCGAACAGCGTCCGCAGCCATTTATCAAGCCTTGCAGGCGCGGGGCCGGACCCTTCGGCGATTTTTTTGAGCGGCGCGCTGACGCGGTCGAGCCAGCGTTTGGCCACCGCCTCGCGCAGTGAAGCCTTGCTCGGAAAATGGCGGTAGACGCTGCCATGGCTCACATCGAGCGCGCGGGCAACGTCCACCACGGTCGCCTTGGCGAGCCCGAAGCGGCGCAGCACGTCCTCGGTGACGTCCAGAATGCGCTCCGGCGTCAAAACCACTATCTCGTTCATCCGGGCATCCTCTGCTTTCGCGAACCGATCTCGTGGTTGGTCATCATCGTTCCCGGTTAGCGGGCCAGCCGTTCGGCCTGCGCGGCCAGGTGGCTCGCGACACGGGCGTTGAGCCAGCGCTGGATTTGGGTGGTCAGGTAAAAGATCTCGATGGTCATGGCGGTGTCCTCATGCATTGCCTAACTCGCCGCCGGTGCGGCCAGCCAGGTGACGACCCAGTATCGGCGTCATCGGCAATATAGGACATCTCGCTGACAGATTTCAATATCTGTCAGTCAATATTCCGTGATTGCGATGGTACGGCGGACTTCCGGGTGGCGTCGGCCGCCTGCGCCTCGGTCGCTGGGCGGGCCGGTTTTCTACCTTCCAGGGCCGAACCTCACCTATTGTTCTTGCTGGTCCTTGGGCGGCATACGCGGCGGCAGCAGCGGCGTGAACGATATCCCGTCCCCGGCCTGCGGCCCGGCATCGAAGATCCCTGCCGAGGCGTCGCCGCCAGCGGTCTCGATGACCGCTTTCGGCAGGATGAATTCCCGCGCGGCGTCGATGAGGCCGCCTTCGCCGGTGCCGAGATCAGCGGCCCGGCCGCCCTGCTGCGGGTGTCCGGCCGCGATTTGATCAGCGGCGCGGTCGATCCTTTCGGCGAGCTTTTCGCGGTATGGCAGCCGGTAGGCCCTCGGAATACCGCTTGGCCGGTTGTCCCCGTCCAGCGCCTCGACCCACAGATAGATCGAACCGGGATCGCCCTCCAGCGAATGAGGATCCACAATGCGCGCCTGCAGGAGCTTGAAGGCGCGCGGCAGGCCATCGACGCTCGCCCAGCCAAGCAATCCCCGCGTGGCGTTGAAGCTGACGATGTAGAAGGCGCTGATCACGACGACGGCCAGGGCCTTCACCGTCCAGGGCAGGCGCGCGTAGGCCAGAACGACCAGCAACAGGACGCCCATCAAGGCATAGCTGATCGAGAGCGCGATCACGACCGATTGCAGACCATTCATCATCGCAAAATCCTGACACCTGTTTTCGGATCGATATCCGCGCCATTCCGGCGAACGTCGCGAAACGTCTCCAACAGCGATTTCTGCCGCGTCTGAACGTCGGTCACCTTGCCCTCCCCATCGAGCCAGAACCGCAGCGCAGTCTTCTCGTCGCCCGTGTGATCGAGCGTCACCTTGTCGTCGAAGATCACCTGTGCCGTCGGATTGAGCTTCTGCACCTTCACGGTCGCTTCCACCGGCCGTCCCGTCGTGGCCTGGAAGTGCGAGACATTGACGGTATATTCGCCGGCAACGAGGCCGCGCACGGTGACGATCTCCTCGCGGATGGGCGAAGGAATCTTCCGGCCGTTGACGACGATGAAATCGTTGGCGCCGCCGCGGTCGTCGCGGTCAAGCGTCAGGAAGCCGGCCTCGCGATGGCGGTACCAGGCGATGTTGCCGATCGGGTCCTGCACGAACAGATCGAGGTCGTCGGGATGGCTGTCAGGCCAATCCATCGTAATGATGAATTCGGCCTTGGAATTGACCTTGCCCTCCTTCGAGTCCGGCGAGATCGCGAGCAGCGCCAGGAAGAACAGGAAGGCGACCACTTGCAGCGCCTTGAACAGCATGACGCTGAAGGGATCGAACGGCTCCTCGCGCGGATAGAGACCGAAATCATCGATCATGGCGGCGCTCCAGCGCCGGGGTGACGCGCGTCTCGGTCAGTGTGACGGCATCGGAGAACACCCGCTGGGTCGCGGCATCCAGCATGTAGTATTGAATTTTGATCAGGATGGAGCCGACGAGGCCCGCAAGCGTCGTGTACATCGCCACCGCCATTCCGTCGCTCATCAACCCCATCGACGATTTCATCGCCACCTTGTCGGCCGCATCGAGGCCTGCGATCGGCGCCAGCATGATGATGAAGCCGATGATGGTGCCGAGCAGTCCGAGTTTCATCAGCGTGTCGGACGCAAACGCGCCAAAGGCGTTGGAGCCGCGCAACCGGTCCGCCAAGGTCCGCAGCAGCAGCGTCTGGTCAAGGCGGCCGGAATCTTGCGTTTCGGCCTTGGTGACGAGGCTGCGAATATGAACCGTCACGAGCCCAGCCGGCAGCGCCTGGGCATTGGCGCCAAGCGCCGTTGCGCCGTCCGGCGCCGACAGGATCGCGTCGCAGCGCCGCGCGGCTTCGCCCTCACGCGCGATCACCCGGGTCCGCCAAAAGCAATGGCAGCAGGTAATGACATAAAACACGGCGATCAGGCTCGAAATATAGGTACGGTCGGACACGAGCATCAGGCGGATCAAGCCGTATCGCCACAACAAGACACCGGCGAAAATGGAGAGGCCGGTGAAGATCATCCAGAGCAGCAGGACCCCGCGTTCCCGGCCCCCCGTATCGGATGATGCAATCCCGGTGCTGGTCGTGCCCATCTGCCTTGGCTCCCCACGCGCCGGTTGCATTTACGGATAAGATGGCGTGGCCCAGGTTAGACCGAGCCGGCCGCCGCCGTCCAAAGAGATGTGCCCGGGACGGACTGGGAAATTTTCCCGAGCAGTATCTGGGGCGGAGCCTGCACGTGGCACCCGATGGCGGTGTTGTGATACGCTACGGCAAAAGCCAGGGAGGTTCGCATGCGCCTCGTGCTTCAGCTCATCGGCCGTCTCCTCGTTGTGGTCGTTCTATGCCTGGCGGCAGCGACCATCTGGGCGACCGTCGACGCCTATCGCAGCGTTGATCGCGCAACCACGGCGTCGGCGCAGCGCGTTTCCAAGGCATTGGAGGCACTTTATTGGCGCGAATTGCTGTTGCGCAGTAACCGGACACGCGAACATCTCGTGCCGGTCGTCGATTGGCACACCGTCGACACGATGAAGCTGATTTCGCCCGGCGTTTGCGTCCGCTTCGAACCCGCGGTCGGGGTCGAGAAGCCGCTCTGCGGCCAGAACAAGGGGATCGGCGCTCCGCCGCCACTCTGGTTTGCAAACATCGTGCTGTGGTTTTTCGGGAACCACGCCGAAGTTGCCCAACGGATCAGCACCCGCAACGCCTCTGCCGGCACCGTTTCAGCGATCGCCGACGGCGACGCTGCGATCCGACTGGCCTGGGAGCAAGTGCTTGACGTCACCGGCATTGCGTTGCTGATGGCCGTGGCGATCGGCCTGCTGGCTTCGCTCACGATTGCCCATGCCCTGGCACCCACGCGGTCGATCGTTGCCGCACTGCAAGGCATGGCCCATGGCGACTACCGGAAGCCGCTACCACGGTTCCGATCCGTGGAACTCGCGATGATCGGTCAGGCCGTGACCGATCTTGGAGAGCGCCTCGCGCAGGCGACGGAACAACAGGCGGTATTGACGGGGCGCCTGCTTGAAATCCGCGACGACGAGCGGCGGACGCTTGCCCGCGAATTACATGACGAGTTCGGACAGAATCTTTCAGCCATTCTGGCCTTCGCAAATACGATCGAAACGGTCAGCGCGGAACGTGACAGCGAGAGCCCTGTTGCGCAGGATGCGCGGATGATCACGCAAGCGACCCTCCGCATCATGGCCTGCCTGCGGGACACGCTTAACCGGCTTAGGCATCCGCCCGCCGAGGAGCTTGGCCTCGAAACGAGCCTTGTGAACCTGGTCGACAGCTGGAAATCGAGCAATGCGGCGCATCCGGTGGTGCTGCTTGACGTGCGCGGTGATCTGGCCGACGTGCGCGGAGCGGCTGCCGCCACTGCCTATCGCGTGGCTCAGGAATGCCTGACCAATTCATTGCGTCACAGCGCCGCGCGCGAGATCTCACTCCGGATCGAGCGGCGGCCCGGTGAGCAGAATACGCTGCTGATTTGCGTCGAGGACGACGGCGGCGGTGATGTTGCCAGGATTGCGCAATCGTCGGGCTTCGGCCTGACCGGAATCCGCGAAAGGGTAGCGGCACTCGGCGGCTCGCTTTCGATCGCGCCTGCAAGCCGTGGTCTCAGCGTGGCAGCGACGATTCCCATTGCGGCCTGACCGATGACAGTGTCGCCCGAACCGCGCATTTCGATTCTGCTGGTCGACGACCATCCGGTCGTCCGACAGGGCTATCGGCGCGTCCTGGAGCATCAACGTGATTTTCAGGTCACCGCCGAGGCGGACAGCGCAGCGACGGCCTACAGCGCCTTCAAGGCACATGCGCCCGATGTCATCGTCATCGACATCTCAATGCCGGGCGCAAGCGGGCTCGAGGCGATCAGAAATATCCGCTCGCGTAGCGCCGGCGCGCGTATTCTGGTGTTCAGCATGCATAGCGAGGCGGCGCTGGTGAAAGCGGCGTTCAGCGCCGGCGCGAGCGGCTATGTGACCAAGGGCAGCGAGCCGGCAGCGCTGATCCGGGCGATCCGCAACATCGCCCGTGGCGAACGCGCCATCAGCGATGACATCGCCCATGTGCTGGCGGCGGAAAGCCTGGCGCCGGCGCAATCGGTGATCGGGCAACTCGGAGAGCGCGAGATCGAAATCCTGCGCCAGATCGCCGCCGGCCAGACCACGGAGCAGATCGCCGCAAACCTCAACATCAGTCCAAAGACGGTTCAGAACTATCGCTATTTGGTCAAAGCCAAGACCGGCATGCGAACGGATGCCCAACTGGTCCGCCTGGCGGCCGACTGCGGGCTCGCCGACTTCGGGCCAAGGCTGCCCTGACACCGGACCCCTCCTTCCAGGAGGCGAGGCGCGCCGTTAGCGCGCCGAGAAGTCCGCAATCCCCCTTCGGTCGCCCTGGTTTTCCACCCTCCCCGCCCCATCCGGGTGGTTTCGCCGATCGGTATCTGCTAAAGCGCGGCGTAACCCCTTAAAACCTCAGAGTTGTCGATGATATCCCGCTATACCCGCCCGGAAATGGCCGCCATCTGGGAGGCCCAGACGCGCTTCAAAATCTGGTTCGAGATCGAGGCGCATGCCGCTGATGCGTTGGCGGAATTGGGGGTCATTCCGAAAGAGGCCGCGAAGGCGGTCTGGACCAAGGCCCGCGACGTCATTTTCGACGTGGCGCGGATCGACGAGATCGAGCGCGAAACCAAGCACGACGTCATCGCCTTCCTGACCCACCTGGCCGAAATCGTCGGTCCCGAGGCGCGCTTCGTGCACCAGGGCATGACCTCGTCCGACGTGCTCGACACCTGCCTCAACGTGCAACTGACGCGCGCGGCGGACCTCTTGATTTCGGATATCGACAGAGTGCTGGCGGCGCTGAAGAAGCGCGCCTTCGAGCACAAGATGACGCCGACCATCGGCCGCTCGCACGGCATTCATGCCGAACCCGTGACGTTCGGGCTGAAACTCGCCTACGCCTATGCGGAATTCACCCGCGCCCGCGAACGCCTCGTGCTCGCCCGCCAGGAAGTCGCGACCTGCGCGATCTCGGGCGCCGTCGGCACCTTCGCGCAGATCGATCCGCGCGTGGAGGAGCACGTCGCCAAGGCGATGGGATTGAAGCCGGAGCCGATCTCCACGCAAGTGATCCCGCGCGACCGCCACGCGATGTATTTTGCCACCCTCGGCGTGATCGCCTCCTCGGTCGAACGCCTCGCCACCGAAATCCGCCACCTGCAACGCACCGAAGTGCTGGAGGTCGAAGAATTTTTCTCCGAGGGCCAGAAGGGTTCCTCGGCGATGCCGCACAAGCGCAACCCGGTGCTATCGGAAAACCTCACCGGCCTGTCGCGCATGGTGCGCGCCTATGTGACGCCGGCGATGGAAAATGTCGTGTTGTGGCACGAGCGCGATATCTCGCACTCCTCCGCCGAGCGCATGATCGCGCCCGACGCCACCGTGACGCTCGATTTTGCCCTGGTCCGTCTCGCCGGCCTGATCGAGAAGCTGCTGATTTACCCGGCGAACATGCAGAAGAATCTGGACCGTCTCGGCGGCCTCGTTCACTCGCAGCGGCTCCTGATCGCCCTGACGCAAAAAGGCTGTAGCCGCGAGGATGCCTACAAGCTCGTGCAGCGCAACGCGATGCCGGTGTGGCGCGGCGAAGGCGACTTCCAGACGCTGCTGAAGAAGGACGCGGATGTGAAGAAGTACCTGACAGATGCCGAAATCGATGAGCAGTTCGACCTCGGCTATCACTTCAAGCACGTCGATACGATTTTCAGGCGGGTGTTCGGGGAAGCGTGAGGGCAAAGCCGCATTCCCCCGGCTTCATTTGCAATGCGCTTCAGCGCCCCGCGGGACGGCGATTTACAAGCCGGGCCCCGGAATCGGGATCGTGGGTCGGCAGGTACACGGTCGGACGACTTTGCACGAACGCTCGGATTGCAGTCAGTGTAGCGTGTGAGACCCGCTCGTCTACACTGGCACCATCCACCACGCCGGCAAGCATTAAGGCCTCATTGTAGGAGGTGTCGCCGGCGAGGAATACGGTCGTGTTACCGTCCTGAACCAGGACCGAGACATGATCGGCGGTGTGGCCGGGCGTCGCAACTGCCACAACGTCCCCGGCATCGGTCAGGCGCCGGCTGCGCACGAAGGGGCCAAATGATTCCGCCGCAAGGTGGAGCGGCATCGGATCGAACCATTTGGGCCACCGACGAGGAACATAGCCCCGCATCCACCCCGCCCATCCGCTCGCGGTCTGCAACTCGCCGGGTGCAGCAAGGATTTTGCTGTTCGGGAAATGGGCAAGTCCGCCATCATGATCCATGTGCAAGTGGGTTAAAATGACCGTCTTCACATCTCGCGGTCCGATGCCGAGGGTGCGCAACTGCGGACCAATCTCCTCTTCGCGTTCAATTCGAAAGGCGACTTCCCATCTCACATAAGGGTGAAACGACCGCACGCTTTCCCGCAGGTGCGCCCCCTGGCCGGTGTCGACGACGATGACGCCCTCCGGGTGCTCGATTGCCCACGCATAGGTGGGCAGCCATTCGGTCCAACTCGTATCCGTGAACATCGCGAGTCGGCGTCGAAGTCCGTGACCGCGGCCCTCAACCTGCGCTGTCTTGATCCTGACGGTACCGGTTTGGATGGCATGGATACGCATGGGAAATTCTCCAGTGTCGGTGGCCGTTGCAAGGATCAAGATGCCCACCGTGGCCGCTAAACGGAATTGTCGAAAGACGTCGATCCGGTGTACAAAAATGTATGGATAAGGATCCGGGTTGGGAGCTCTACCGTTCGTTCCTCGCTGTGCTGCGGGAAGGAAGCCTTTCGGGCGCGGCACGGACCTTGGGGCTCACACAGCCTACGGTCGGCCGGCACATCAGGGAGCTGGAGACTTCGCTTGGCACCCAGCTGTTTACGCGCGCGCAAGACGGCCTCAGACCGACGGGTGCGGCTCACGCGATCGAAAGTCATGCGCAAGCGATGGCCGCCGCGGCGGCAACTCTGGTGCGGGCGATCTCCGGCAATGCGGTCCAACCTCGCGCAGTCGTGCGAATTGCCGCGAGTGAAATCGTAGCTGCGGAAGTGCTGCCCTCAATCCTCACCGAATTTCGCACCCGCCACCCGGAGATCATTGTCGAGCTTTCCGTTTCCGATCGCGCGGAGGACCTGCTGCGCCGGGCCGCTGACATTGCCGTGAGGATGACGCGCCCCAAACAGGCGGCTCTCATCGCGCGACGAATAGGTCAGGTCACGCTGGGCTTGCATGCACAGCGCCGTTACCTCAACGAGCATGGCCGACCCGGCAACATGCACGAACTAACCCGGCATGTGCTGATTGGGTTCGATCGGGAAACCGCATCGATCCGTTCTTTACGGCGGTTAGGAATGAACCTGACACGCGAGGACTTCGCATTGCGAACCGACAGCCACCTTGCCCAGCTTGCGGCGATCAGAGCGGGATTTGGAATCGGGATCTGCCAAACTGCCCTTGCGAGACGCGACCCCGGCCTCGTCCACCTGCTGCCGAAAGAGTTTTCTTTGAGTTTGGAAGTCTGGATTGCAATGCACGAAGACCTGCGTCGAAGCCCGCCGATGCGTGCCGTCTTTGACTACTTAGCGGCGGCGCTGTCGGGCTACGTGCAAACAAAAGGACGCCCTCGCTGACGGGAACTGGAATTGCGGTGACAGTGCTGGACTGCAATTCCGCGCCGGTGCCGGCAATTTAATTTCTGAATTTCCGAAATTTGGCTTGACGGCTGGGTAGAAGCAGGATTATTGCGATTCTGTCCCGCCCCGACAAAGGGGCGTTTCGCGATCGTCACGAACGTGAGGCGGGATGCGGTGGACGCGGCGGCGCTCTTGACGAATGGCGCTAACTGCGGACGGCGAAGTCGTGTGGTCCTGACGCCCCGACGCTGGCGTCAAGTCTCGCGGGATGATCCGCGAGGCGATGGTGGCAAGAAAGCCCGGTCACCAGGGAGAGCGCGCTATAAGCCGTAAAACCATTGCGCGGGGAATGCCGGGTGATTCCGGTGTGACCGTGGTGACTAACGCGTGTGCTTTCTACACTGCGCACGCGGCTGCGGGCGCGCCGAGCGCCCGGCATTCCCCGTGCCCTCTTTGAAAGGGGGCGTGGTTCCTGGCATCGCTCGGGCGCTATCCGCGCCGCGAGAATGCGTAGTTGTGTCTTGCGGTGTCTTGCATCGCCGTTGCCTGACGCATCGAAGCCATGAAAACAACTGAATGATAACCTCCGATCGGGTAGGATCAGGCCGTGGCATCACCTCCGACGATTCTCGTTTTCGATTCCGGCCTTGGCGGCCTCACGGTCCTGCGCGAAGTCGTCGCCGCGCGGCCGGACGCGCATTATGTTTACGTCGCCGACGACGCGTTCTTTCCCTACGGCCATCACGGCGAGGACGAGATCGTCGCCCGCGTGGTGCCCCTGATCGGCGAATTGATATCGGCGCATCGCCCGGACCTGGTCGTGATCGCCTGCAACACCGCGTCCACGCTGGTGATGTCGCACCTCCGCGAGCGATATGACGTTCCGTTCGTCGGCACCGTGCCGGCGATCAAGCCGGCCTGCGCGGGTTCGAAAACCAGGCGCGTGTCGGTGCTCGGCACCAGGGGCACCGTCAAGCGCGAATACACCAGGGCGCTGATCCGCGATTTTTCGCAAGGCTGCGAAGTCACGCTGGTCGGCTCGGCGGATCTCGCCTCGCTGGCCGAAAGGGCGCTGAGCGGCGGCGAGGTAAGCGACGCCGCGATAGCCGCGGAGCTGGCGCCATGTTTTGTCGGCGCCGGCGAGGACACGTCGAACCGCACCGACACGATCGTGCTCGCCTGCACCCATTATCCCCTGCTGATGGACCGGCTGGCGATGCTCGCGCCGTGGCCGGTCGCCTGGATCGACCCCGCGCCTGCGATTGCCAGGCGGGTTGCGAATTTGCTCGGGGCTCCCGGGGACGAAGCCAATCCTGCCGGGGCCGAAATGATTTTCACATCGGGGCGGCCGCACACGCTGAGCCAGGCCTTGATGCCGTTTTTTGGCGGCCGCGTTCCGGCCTGACCTGAAGTCCCAATTCGGAGTTCCGATTCGATGTCCGCACCCCCTGCCCCCCTCAACCGTCTTCGCAAGCTGTGGCGGGAGGGGCATCCCACCTTTGGCGCGATTGCGACCATCCCCAGCATTCAGACCGTGCAGATCATGGCCCGTTCGGGGTTCGACTGGATGATCGTCGATCTCGAGCATGGTCCGATCGATCTCGGCTCCGCGCACGGCATGATCACGGCGACATCAGGCACGCCATGCGTGCCGATGGTGCGGATCGCCGCCAACGAGCCCTGGCTCGCCAAAGCCCCCATGGATATCGGCGCGCTCGGCATCAATTTTCCGATGGTCTGCCATCGCGAAGACGCCGAAAGGGCCGTGCGCAGCGTGCGCTATCCGCCGCGCGGCGATCGGCTATGGGGCCCGTTCCATGCGCCATTTCGCTGGGGTGTTTCGATGCCCGACTATATGGCGACCGCCGACGATGACATGATCTGCATGATCACCATCGAGCACGTCGAGGCGGTGACGCGGATCGATGAAATCATGGCTGTACCTGGCATCGACATCGCCGTGATCGGCCCTGGCGACCTCGCCACCAGCATCGACAAACGCGGCCTTGTCGACGACCCCGAGGTGCTCGCGCTGATCGCGCGCGCCGAGGCCGGCATTCTCAAAAGCGGCGTCCCGATCGGCGGCGTGGCGCGCACGCCCGAACAGGCGAACCGGATGATCGAACGGGGCTATGTGGGGCTGGCTCTCGGCTTCGACTGGTCGCTATTTGCCCGCGGCATCGCCGCGAGTTTCGACGGGATCAAGCGCTGAAATTGCTGAAATCGCTTGCGATTCATGCCCCCCACCGCCAGGCCGCCCGCCCCGGTGAAGCCTTGAACCGGAACCATCTGGTCTCAGGATCGCCGGTCCGTGCTAGACCAGAACTGAGGACGGCAGCGGCCCGCCAACGGCGGCGCGGGAACTTGAGCGGAGCGATGCGCGGAACGACCAGAAAAATCTCATTGCCGCGCCGGTTCATCATCGACCTCATGCATGCGTCGATGCGCGTGCCGTTCATATCGCTCTCGCGGACCCTCGATGTCGGCCCGTTGATCGAGGCCCGCGCGCTGGCCGCGCGGCGGCCCGGCTGGGCGGCGATCTTCGTCAAGGCGTTCGCGCTGGTGGCGAAGGACGAACCGGTCCTGCGCACGCTCTACGTCAAATTGCCATGGCCGCATTTCTTCGAACTGCCGCGCAGTGTCGCCATGGTTGCGATCGCGCGCGTCGAAGACGGCGAGGATTGCATCCTGCCCGAGAAGGTCCCGGCGCCGGACGAGCGGACGCTGGGCGATATCGACGCCCAGATCCGGCGCGCAAGGGATGCGCCGCTGATGGAAATCCCGTCGTTTCGGAAAATCATGATGGCGACGCGGCTGCCGCTGCCGCTGCGCCGCCTGAGCTGGCTGCTCGGCCTCAATGTCGGGCGGATGTACGCCAACAATTTCGGCAGCTTCGGGGTGACATCGGTCGCCGCTTACGGTCCCGGCGAGCTTCAGGCGCTTAGTCCCGGCCCGTTTCTCGTCAGTTATGGCGTGGCGAGGCCGGACCACAGCATCGACGTCATCATCCGCTGGGATCACCGGGTTACCGACGCCGCCTTCATCGCCAGGGTCCTGACCCGGCTGGAACAGGTGCTGAACACCGAAATATCGGCCGAATTGCGTGGAAATCACTTGCCGGAGGTGCCAAAAGCGACCCGGGCGGCCGCGACCTGACGGTTTGAGCGCCCCCGCAAAGCCGGGGCCGTTCTCATTGACAGGACAGCGGTTTCTGCCTAGAAACCGCCTGCTCGCGGGCCGGTTTCGGCCCGCGATGCGTTTCGCGACCCGTGGTCTTTGCCTTCATGCTTGGGGGCTGGACCTGTCGGCACCGGGAAATCCCGGTGTACAGGAGGGCGCGTTTCCTCAAACTCAAACTTTTACGAAGAGGACGCGATGACAAAGCGCAGTGAGGCGAAATACAAGATCGATCGCCGTATGGGCCAGAATATCTGGGGCCGCCCGAAGAGCCCCGTGAACCGCCGGGAATACGGCCCCGGCCAGCACGGCCAGCGCCGCAAAGGCAAGCTCTCCGACTTCGGCGTGCAGCTGCGCGCCAAGCAGAAGCTCAAGGGTTATTACGCCAACATCAGCGAGCGCCAGTTTCACGGCATTTACGTCGAAGCCGGCCGGATGAAGGGCGATACCGGTGAAAACCTGATCGGCCTTTTGGAGCGCCGCCTCGACACCGTGGTGTTCCGCTCCAAATTCGTCGCCACGATGTTCGCCGCGCGCCAGTTCATCAACCACGGCCACGTCAAGGTGAACGGCCGCAAGGTCAACATCTCGAGCTACCAGCTCAAGGTCGGCGACGTGGTCGAGGTCAAGGAAGCCTCAAAGCAGCTCGCGCACGTCCTCGAAGCGACCCAGCTCGGCGAGCGTGACGTGCCCGATTTCCTCGAGGTCGATCACTCCAAGATGACGGCGAAGTTCACGCGCGTCCCGGCCTTGTCCGACGTGCCGTTCGCGGTGCAGATGGAGCCGCATCTGATCGTCGAATTCTATTCGCGCTGATGTGATCAGCGGCATTCACCGAGATCGAAGGCCCCGGTTTTGCCGGGGCCTTTTTGTATGGGTAGTATAACGCTCCACGTCATTCCGCGGCGCGCAGCAAACCCGGAACGACCTTTCCTGAGAGCCCCCCGCCATGACCTACACCCCTGCCCGTCCCGATCCCAAGGCGCCCGCCGTCCGCATCAACCTGTTGTCGGACACCCAGACCCGTCCGACGCCCGGGATGCGCGAGGCGATGGCGCGCGCGGAGGTGGGCGACGAGCAGATCGGCGACGATCCTTCGGTGAATCTGCTGTGCGACCGGGTGGCCGATCTGCTCGGCAAGGAAGCCGCCGTGTTCCTGCCGTCCGGCACCATGTGCAACGTGGCCGCCACGCTGGTCCATTGCCGGCCCGGCGATGAAATCCTGGCGCATGCCTCGGCCCATATCATCGCCCGCGAAGGCGGTGCCCACGCGGCGCTCGGCGGATTCCAGATCACGGCGCTGCCGGGCGCCGACGGGCAGTTTACCCCCGACACCCTCCGATCCGCGCTTCACCCGCGCACCCGCTACCAGCCGCCGCAAACGGTGGTCAGCGTCGAACAAACCGCCAATATCGGCGGCGGCACCATCTGGAAGAAGGCCGATCTCGATGAGGTCGTGAGCATCGCCAGTGCCAACGGGCTTGCCACCCACATGGATGGCGCGCGGCTGTTGAACGCCTGCGCCGCCACCGGCATCAGCGCGCGCGACATGGCGACGGGATGGGATTCGGCCTGGATCGATTTCTCGAAGGGACTGGGCGCGCCGATCGGCGCCGTCATCGCCGGAACGCGCGACTTCATCGATGAGGTCTGGCGCTGGAAGCAACGACTGGGCGGCTCGATGCGCCAGGCCGGGATTTGCGCCGCGGCCTGCACCTACGCGCTCGACCACCATGTCGACCGGCTTGCAGAGGATCACGCCAACGCTCGCGCCCTGGCGCGGGGCCTCGCGCAGATCGCCGGCATCGAGGTGCAGCAGCCCGAGACCAACCTGGTTTTCTTCAACCCTGACGGCGCCGGCATCAGCGGCGACAATATGGTCGGCGCTTTGCGCGCGCGCGGCGTGCTGCTCGCCATGATGGACGGCCGGATCCGTGCCTGCACCCATCTCGATGTCACCGCCGGCATGATCGAAGAGACGGTCGGACTGGTGCGCGAGATCGTGCGGGGGGCGTAAACGATCTCGCACGCGCACCCAGCAGGAAGGGGCGTCGAGCCGACCAACCCATCGAGCAGGCCCATGGCAACGACTCCGTTAAAGCCAGTGCAGCCCGGATGAGCAAAGCGAAAATCCGAGGTCCGCGTCACGCTCTGTCCCGGATATCGCTTCGCTCATCCGGGCTACGATTTGTCTCACTTCCCCAATGCCTGATAGATCAGCGCTTTCAGCTCGGTCTGAATCCGTTCGCGCTGCGACGGCGACTGCATCATGCAGATCGCGAACATATCGTCCTTCGGATCGATGAAAAAGAAGGTACCGGCGACGCCGTCCCAGCGGTACTCGCCCAACGGCCACTCCGTATTCGCAGGCACCGCCGTGCGCACGGCGAAGCCGAGACCGAAGCCGCTGGTTTCGCCCGGAAAATAGTAGTCGTCGCGGGCGATTTTTGTCTCCGGCCCGATATGATCCGACGTCATGAGCGCGACGGTCCCGGGCTTGAGATAGCGCCTGCCATCCAGCGTGCCGCCATCGAGCAGCATCTGCGCGAAGCGCGCGTAATCTCCTATCGTCCCGACCATGCCCGCTCCGCCGGATTCCCAGCGGCGCGGCACTATCGGATCCTTGATTCCGGCAATCGGGCCTTTGAAGCGATCGGCAGACAGCGGCTCGGCGACCCGCGGCCGTGTCGCCTCGTCGGCGACGTAGAAGGCGGTCTCCGTCATGCCGAGCGGATCGAGCAGCCGCCGCTTCTCGAATTGAAACAGCGATTGCCCCGATACGACTTCGATGACGCGGCCGAGAACATCGGTGGAGTGGCCGTAGTCCCACAGCGTTCCCGGCTGTTCGGCGAGCGGGAGTTTGGCAATACGCTCGGCGAACAGGGCATTGTCGAAATCGCCGTCGAACAGGCTCGCGTAGAGTTTTCGTATCGGAGTGTCGCCGTAAAATCCGTAAGTCAGGCCCGAGGTGTGGCGCAGCAGGTCTTCAATCCTGATCGGACGCTCGACCGGTTCGGCAATGAGCGCGGGGCTGCCGTTCGCATCGTGCTTCTCGACGCCGACCTTCACCCCGGCAAAGGCCGGAATGTATTTCGAAACAGGGTCGTCCAGCGACAGCCGGCCGTCATCGACCAGCATCATGGCGGCGACGGATGTAATCGCCTTCGACATCGAATAGAGCCGAAAGATCGTGTCGGCGGTCATCGGACGCCCGCTGTCGACGTCGCGCACGCCAAAACTTTCGAAAAGAACGGGTTGACCGTGCTGCTGGATCAAGACGACCGCGCCGGGAATCTTGCCGGTCGAGACCTCGTTGCGCATGTAATCGCCGACGCGCACCAGCCCCTGCGGCGAAAAACCCGTGGCGACGGGAAGTGGCGATTCCGCCCGGCCCGTATTGAAGGCGCTCGACGCCAATAGGAACGCGAGCGCCGCGGCGACGTTGCGCCGCGTGGAGCCGTCAGCCCTCCATCGCTTCATCATTCTCCGCACCGCCCGGTGAATTGGGGGAGTTTAGCGGCCGGCTCAATCGGGACAAGGGGCGCCGTATTCGGCCATCGCCTGCGCATGCAGCGCGGCGCTCTCGTCTGAAAAGCAGCAGAAGATGACGCGGCTGACCGCGGGCGCCGCTTGCAGCGCCTCGAGCGTGGTCGCAACCGCGATCCGCGACGCGCGATCGGCGGGAAAGCGATAGACGCCGGTGGAGATGGCGGGAAAAGCAACCGAGGCAAGGCCGTGGCTCTGGCACAGCTCGATCGCGCGAGGCGTAGCACGAGGCGAGCGCCTGGTCTTCGCCGCGGCTCCCGTTGTGCCAAACCGGACCGACGGCATGAATCACGTGCCGGGCAGGCAGCCGGTACGCCAAGGTGATTTTCGCCTCGCCGGTCGCGCAGCCAACGAGCGTGCGGCATTCGTCGAGCAGCTTGGGCCCCGCGGCCCGATGGATCGCACCATCGACCCCACCGCCACCGAGCAATGAGGTATTCGCGGCGTTGACGATGGCGTCAACGCGTAACGTCGTGATGTCGGCGACGATGACTTCCAGCCGCGCCAAACGTGCCAGCTGACGCGAAGCCAAGCTCAGGCGGCGGGTGCGCTCACCGTCACGCCCTTGTCGGCGAACAGCTGCTGCAGTTCGCCGGCCTGGAACATCTCGCGGACGATGTCGCAGCCGCCGACGAATTCGCCCTTGACGTAAAGCTGCGGAATGGTCGGCCAGTTGGAGTAGGTCTTGATGCCGTTACGCAGTTCGGCGGACTCGAGGACGTTAAGACCCTTGTAGCCGACCCCGACGTGATCGAGAATTTGCACGACCTGCCCGGAGAAACCGCACTGCGGAAACTGCGGCGTTCCCTTCATGAACAGCACGACGTCGTTCGATTTCACTTCGTTCTCGATGAATTGTTCGATGCTCATATCCACTTCCTCTTGGAGGGCTCATTGCCCCCTCGCAGCTCAGACCTTCGGGCGCTCTGCCCGCTTAACCCGTTACTGCCATATATGTATCCCAAAGCGTTGTGCATCCAAAGCAAATTGGCGGGGAGCTGGCATGCACAGGCCTCCCTCCCGGTGGCAAACCGCCCCTCTCGGGGTAACAACCTCAAGGCCTTGGACCTATCTCTGAATAAACCCATGGAGGCTTTTTTCCCTGACCGGAACCCCTATCTAGGGCAGGCTGTTCTCGGGGAACCCCTCCAGCCGACCAACGTTCTCCCCCGAACCGGAGACACCAGTGACGAAACCAGCATCCGCCGCGCTCGCCACCCCCAGCCTCTCATTATTATTCTCCGATTCCGGAAACCTGTCCCAGGACCTGGCGGAAGCGTTTCTTGCAGTGCGAAACGAAACCGAGCGCCGCGCCTCCCCGCTGACGCCGGAGGATCAGCTGATCCAGTCGATGCCGGACGCGAGCCCGGCGAAATGGCACCGCGCCCATACCACCTGGTTCTTCGAGCAATTCCTGCTCGGCGAACACTGCGCGGGATACAAGCCCTTTCATCCCGACTATGCCTTTCTGTTCAATTCCTACTATGTCAGCGCCGGCCCCCGGCATGCCCGTCATCAGCGCGGCCACCTGACCCGGCCCGGGGTCGATGAAATCACGGCCTACCGCCGGCACGTCGACGCGGCGACCGTGAAGTTCTTTCACGAAGCGCCAGAGGACACGCTGGCCGAAATCGCGCCGTTGGTGGAGGTCGGCCTCAACCACGAGCAGCAGCATCAGGAATTGATGCTGACCGACATCCTGCACGCTTTCGCGCAGAACCCGATTCCGCCGGCCTACGATCCATCATGGCGCTTCCCCGCTTCAACGCGAACCGGCGAAGAATGGGTCGAGATCAACGAGGGCATCCACAGCATCGGGCATGCTGGCGAGACTTTCCATTTCGACAACGAAAAACCCGCTCACCGCGCGCTGGTGGGTCCGGTGAGGCTCGCGCGCAACCTTGTCACCAACGCCGAATGGCTCGCTTTCATGGCGGACGGCGGCTATTCGACGCCGACGCTCTGGCTGATGGACGGTTTTGCAGCCGCCGACACCGAACAATGGCAGGCACCCGGCCACTGGCGCCAGATCGACGGCGAGTGGCATGTCATGACGCTGGCGGGCGTGAGGCCGATCGATCCCTCAAACCCGGTCTGCCATATCAGCTATTACGAGGCCGACGCGTTCGCGCGCTGGAGCGGCAAGCATTTGCCGACCGAGATGGAATGGGAAGTCGCTGCCAGAGCCGGCCATCTCAACGACGCCTTCGGGACCGTGTGGCAGTGGACCCGCAGCGCCTACGCGCCCTATCCGGGTTACCGGGCGATCGAGGGCGCGCTCGGCGAATATAACGGCAAGTTCATGGTCAACCAGCTGGTGCTGCGCGGTTCGTCGCTCGCGACGCCTGGCGGCCACAGCCGCGTCACCTATCGGAACTTCTTCTATCCCCATCACCGCTGGCAATTCACCGGACTTCGCCTCGCCGACTACGCCGGCTGAGATTTTTCGAATTCAACCGCGCCGGAAAGCGCGTTTTCGGAGACTGTCATGAACATGCATGCCACCGCCTTGGCCGAAGCGCATCATTTCGACGAACAGACCTCGGCATTTGCCCGCGACGTGATCGACGATCTGTCGCAGCACCCCAAACGTCTATCGCCAAAATATTTCTACGACGCCGCGGGATCGGAACTGTTCGAGCAGATCACGCTGTTGCCGGAATATTACCCGACCCGCACCGAGCTTACGATATTGCGCGACCGCAGCCGCGCGATATCGGCTTTCATCCCCAAAGCCGCGGCGCTGGTGGAATTCGGCGCGGGCGCCACCACCAAGGTGCGGCTGCTGCTGAACGAATGCGCGCTCGGCGCTTACGTTCCCGTGGACATTTCCGGCGACTTCCTGCAAGCGCAGGCTGACGCCTTGCGCGCGGACTTTCCCGGACTGCGGGTTCACCCGGTCGTGGCGGATTTCACCGCCCCGTTCGAACTGCCGGAGGCCATCGGCGCGATGCCCAGGGTTGGATTTTTTCCGGGGTCGACGCTTGGAAATTTCGAGCCGCACGAGGCCAGCGCCTTCCTGCGCAGCGCCCGCGGCATCCTGGGGAGAGGCGCGCGGATGGTGATCGGCGTCGATCTCGAGAAGGACGAGCGCGTCCTGTATAACGCCTACAACGATGCCGCGGGCGTCACCGCGCGCTTTAACCTCAATGTGCTCCATCGCATCAACCGCGAACTGGACGGTGATTTCGACGTTGGCGCGTTCGTTCATCGTGCGATCTACAATCGCGATCGCCATCGCATCGAAATGCATCTGATCAGCAAGAGGGCGCTGACTGCGCGCGTGCTCGGCAGGAATTTTTCATTTCGTCCCGGCGAAAGCATCCATACCGAGAGCAGCTACAAATACAGCCTCTCCCGCTTCACCGCGCTTGCCAAAGGTTCGGGCTGGACACCGCTGGAATCCTGGACCGACCCGGCCGGCATGTTTTCGGTTCACGCGCTGGTGGCGTCGGATTGAGTTTTTTCCGGCCGGGACACTTCCGACCGGGATTCGGTCACGCCCGACCGCAGCGAAATCGATTCCCAGGCTGCGACGACGATCATCAGTGCCGATGTGACGATCGACAGCATCAGCGGCGATAGCGCGCCCGCAAACCAGCCAAGCCCGCAAAGCGCGAGGATACCGGCACCGTGGGAAAGCTGCAGCCAGCCGCGAATGGTGTGCTTGAACAGGATGGTTCCGATCAGAAACAGCAGTGGGCCGCCGATCGCGCTCAGCACCGTCCTGGAATCGGAGTGACCGCCGGGATGCTGCAGCACGAGTTCGTCGGCAACCGCCGAAAGAATGATGCCGGCGACGATCGGCAGATGCAGATAGGTGTAGGCGAGCCTCGCCAGCCGCCCCGGCTCGCTCGACTTCGAGATCAGTTCGGAGCCCGCCTCGGCTCCCTTGTGGAAATAGATCCACCACATCGCGAGCGCGCCGACAAAGGCCGACAGGAAGGCGGCGACAACATCGGTGGTCCAGGTCAGATCGGCAAACGTCGCACCGGTCACGACGATGGATTCCCCGAGCGCGATGATGATGAACCCCGCACAGCGCTCGGCCATGTGGCCGCCCTCGACGTACCAATCCGCCATCGAGGAAGCGCCGTACTTCGGAATCCAGAACCGCACCGCGGGCGAGAGGTATTCGATCGCGAGCGCCAGCGCCCATAACACCAGCCGCGCATGACCTTGCGCAAAGCCGCCCGCGATCCAGAACACGGCCGACACAGAGAGCCACGCGGCGATGCGGACCGCATTCATGCGCGCCAGGGTTCGGTTATGCGGCGTTGATACCCATAGAAAGATGGTCTTGCCGACCTGCATCGAGGCGTAGGCGATTGCAAACCACAATCCCCGGGACTCAAACGCTTTCGGAATCGAGGTGGAGAGCACGAGTCCACCGAGCATCAACAAGAACAGCAGCACCCGAACCGGCGTGGTTTCCGGATTGAGCCAATTGGTGATCCAGGAGGTGTAGACCCACACCCACCAGACGCTCAACAGCAACAGGGTCGTCTGCCCCGCGCCGAGCAGGGTAAAATTGGCAAGCAGAGCGTGCGAAATCTGCGTAACCGCGAAAACGAACACCAGGTCGAACAGCAGCTCGGCGTAGGTCACGCGGCTATGCTGGTTCGGCACGATGGGGCGAAACAAAGCACCGCGCTCGGTGTCCAACGCCATGGCGGCCCCTGCCGCGCGCTCCGGTGCCCGGGTCAGTCAGGTACCCCGGTTTGCAGCGCCAGCGCGTGAAGCACCCCGCCCATCTGTCCCCGCAACGATTGATAGACGATCTGGTGCTGCTGGACGCGGGATTTGCCGCGGAAGGATTCCGAAATCACGGTCGCCGCATAATGGTCGCCATCGCCGGCCAGATCGCGGATCGTCACCTCGGCGTCCGGGATAGCTGCCTTGATCATGGATTCGATATCGCGGGCGTCCATCGGCATTCCAAATTTCTCCCATCCGGCTTTCGGTTCGCGGCCGCGGCCTCGCTGCCGCGGCGGCGCAACTTAGCGCGAACGCCCTTCTGGGTCACGCCTTGTCGCACTATATTCCCGGTCCAATCATTACAAAGCCGGAAAGATCGCACCGCGCGATCACGCCGGGCTGATCAGAAGGCTGACAACCATGAAACTACCCGGCCCCGACCACCCGATCACCATCACCGCAAACCCCAAGCGCGTCCGGGTTTCCCTGGGCGGCGTCGTGATCGCCGATACCACCGGCGCCCTGAAGCTAAAGGAGGCCAGCTACCCGGCGGTGAACTATGTGCCGCGCAAGGACGCCAACATGGCGATGTTGGCGCGCACAGAGCGGGTGACGCATTGCCCCTACAAGGGCGATGCGAATTATTTCAGCGTCGTCGCCGACGGCAAGACGATCGAGAATGCGATCTGGACCTACGAGGCGCCGTTCCCGGCGATGGCGGAAATCTGCGGCCATCTGGCCTTCTATCCCGACAAGGTCACCATTGAGGAAATGCCGTAGTTTCAGGGGATTTCAGAACGTCATTGCGAACGCCGATGAAGCATCCAGGGAGGTGGGGATCGCTTCGTCACCGAGCCTGTCATCGGGCGCGCATTTGCGCGGCCCGTTGGTTCATCGGCGACAACGGACATCCTGCGGCCTAAGCCCGAAAGATCGTGAGGCCGAGGATCAGCAAGACCAGGAAGATCACCACGAAGACGTAAAACAGGAACCGTGCGACATCCGCCGACGCGGCCGATATGCCGGTGAAACCCAGCAGGCCGGCGACCAGAGAAACCAGAAAGAAGATCAGCGCCCACTTCAGGATCGTCATCAGCCATTCCTCCACCGCCAGCCGCCGGACCACGGACCATCGTGATCGGTTGTCTAACTTCGGTCGATGGAGCTGGTTCCAGGGCGGGCCAGGAGCCGGACGGGACTTGGTCGGGGCCCGTGGGGTTTCAGGCTGGATCAACTGGCGGCCGGTTCGAGGGCCAGGCAGGATCGGCCGTCCGCCTTTCCCGCGCGCAGTCATCACATCGGCGTTTGCAGCACGCGATTGGGCTTGCTGAATCTGTTCCCCAACGGCAACATTCGCGTGATCAACATGCCGGATAACGCATGACATCAGTTTCAATTTCGGCAGCGCCTGCGGGAGGCAGGGCCGCGCCAGTCGCCTTGACTCGCAACGCCGCGTGCGACCGAGCCCGCACCTTCATCATCCTGCTGGTACTGATACACCACTCCGTCATCCCCTATACCTATTTCGGCCATACCGACCGCCAGTCGTTCTTGGGATTCGACGCAGTCGTGATCTTCAACGACAGCTTCTTCATGTCGGCAATGTTCTTCCTGTCGGGAATGTTCGTCTGGCCGAGCCTGCGGCGCAAGGGAATCGGCTGTTTCCTGCGCGACCGCTGGTGGCGTCTCGGCGTGCCCTTCGCGGTCGCAGCCCTGATCCTGATGCCGGTCGCGTATTACGCCGTCGAGCTGCGCCTGCACGGCACCGGCTTCGCCGCCTATTGGTGGAAGACGATCACCGTCGGCCCCTGGCCAAGCGGACCGGCATGGTTCGTCTGGGTGCTGCTGGCGTTCGATGTGCTGGCGGCTTTGGCCTACCGCGCCGCGCCGGGATGCATCGAGGTCATCGGCCGCCTGTCGCTCGCCAGCCTCAGGCGGCCGGCAATTTCCTTCTGGGCGCTATTGATCGGATCGATCGCAGTCTACGTTCCGGCGGACGTCTATTTCGGCCCGGCACGCTGGTTCACGCTGGGGCCGCTGGCGATTCAAGCCAGCCGGGTTCTGTTGTACCTTCTTTACTTCGTCGCCGGCGTCGGCATCGGTTCTGTCAGGCGCGAACAAGGGCTCCTTGCCCGCGACGGCGAACTGGCGCGGCTTTGGCCGGTATGGCTCGCCGCCTCCATCGCGACCTATGGCTGGATCATCGCGATGCTCTTTATCAAGCATGAGCTCCTGCCCAACATGGATCTTCCGCCGCTGTGGTGGAATCTAACCGACGCAATCGCCTTCGCGTTCTTCAGCGCGGCACAGACGTTCAACCTGCTCGCGCTGTTTCTGCGTTTTGACAGTGACGGTGCGAGTATTCTGGATCCGCTGCGCGAGAACTCCTACGGCATCTACCTGATCCACTACGTCCCGATGCTGTGGCTGCAGTACGCCTTGTTCAATGTCTCGCTTGCGCCGGTCGTGCAGGTGACGGCGATCATCAAGGCGGTCATCGTCCTGATCGTCACGCTCGCATTGAGCTGGGCCGCGACCGCGGCGCTGCGCAGGATTCCCGGCGCGGCGCAGGTACTTTGAGACTTCGTGCCGCGCGGGTTTACGCGTTGGCGCTCATGTAAGCCGGGAACCAGCTCTCTGAGCCGGCCTTGAGGGCCGCCACTGAAACCGGCTCCTCGCCGGCAATGGCAACCGTGTCGCCGCCGGTGGTGCCGATCCGCGCGCACGACACGCCGGCGCCCTTCATCTTCGCCAGCACCAGGCCGGCCTGATCGGCGGGCACCGTGACGACGTAGCGCGCCTGATCCTCGCCGAACCAGTAGGCATGCGGCACCATCGACCCCGGCGCCGCCAGTAGCTGCGCGCCGACGCCGCCCGCCATGGCCATCTCGGCCAGCGCGACCAACAGCCCGCCATCGGAAACGTCATGCGCCGCGGTCGCCGTGCCGGCTCGGATCATGCCGCGCACCACGTCGCCGTTGCGCTTTTCAGCCGCGAGATCGACCGGCGGTGGCGCTCCCTCTTCGCGGCCGCAGATGTCGCGTAAATAGACGGACTGGCCGAGCCAGCCCTGGGTTTCGCCGATCAAGAGGATCGCCTCGCCCTCGGCCTTGAACGGAAGCGTCGCGGATTTGGTGAAATCATCGAGCAGGCCGACGCCGCCGATCGAGGGCGTCGGCAGGATGCCGCGGCCGTTGGTCTCGTTGTAGAGCGAGACGTTGCCGGAGACGACGGGAAAGTCGAGCGCGCGGCAGGCTTCGGAGATGCCCTTCAGGCAGCCGACGAACTGGCCCATGATCTCGGGCCGCTCCGGATTGCCGAAATTGAGATTGTCGGTGACGGCAAGCGGCCGTCCGCCGACGGCGGTGATATTGCGCCAGGCTTCCGCCACCGCCTGCTTGCCGCCTTCGACCGGATCAGCCTCGCAATAACGGGGCGTGACATCGACGGTGAGCGCGAGTCCCTTCGGTCCGTCCTGCACCCGCACCACCGCGGCATCGCCGCCCGGCCGCTGCACGGTATTGCCCAGGATGACGTGATCGTATTGCTCCCACACCCAGCGCTTCGAGCAAAGCTCCGGCGTTGCGATCAGTTTTTCCAGCGCCGTCATGACGCCCACGGGCGGCTTCACGTCGCGCGCCTGGATCACCGGCAGCGGCGGCGGGGCTACATGCGGCCGATCATAGACCGGCGCTTCGTCGCCCAGTTCCTTGATCGGCAGGTCGGCCATCACGTCGCCGCCGTGCTTCACCACGAAGCGCTTGGTTGGCGTCGTGTGACCCACGACCGCGAAATCCAGGCCCCATTTCCGGAAGATCGCCTCGGCCTCTTTTTCCTTCTCGGGCTTGAGCACCATGAGCATGCGCTCCTGGCTTTCCGAGAGCATCATCTCGTAGGCGCTCATGCCGGTTTCGCGCGTCGGGACGCAATCGAGATCGAGATCGACGCCGAGGTCGCCCTTGGCGCCCATCTCGACCGCCGAGCAGGTCAGACCGGCCGCGCCCATGTCCTGGATCGCGATCACGCAATCGGCCTGCATGATTTCGAGACAGGCTTCCAGCAGCAGTTTCTCGGCAAAGGGATCGCCGACCTGCACCGTCGGGCGTTTTTCAGCCGAGTCGTCGTCGAATTCGGCCGATGCCATCGAGGCGCCGTGAATGCCGTCGCGGCCGGTCTTGGAGCCGAGATAGACGATCGGCATGTTCACGCCGGAAGCGGCCGCATAGAAGATCTTGTCGGTATCGGCGAGGCCGACCGCCATCGCATTGACGAGGATGTTGCCGTCATAACGGGTGTGGAATCGCACCTGACCGCCGACGGTGGGCACCCCGAACGAATTGCCATAGCCGCCGACGCCGGCGACGACGCCCGAGACGAGATGGCGCGTCCTGGGATGTTCCGGCGCGCCGAAGGAGAGCGCGTTGAGGCAGGCGATCGGACGCGCGCCCATCGTGAACACATCGCGCAGGATGCCGCCGACGCCGGTGGTCGCCCCCTGATAGGGTTCGATGTAGCTCGGATGGTTGTGGCTCTCCATCTTGAACACCACGGCCTGGCCGTCGCCGATGTCGATGACGCCCGCGTTCTCGCCCGGCCCCTGGATCACCCACGGCGCCTTGGTCGGCAGGCCGCGCAGATGGATGCGCGAGGACTTGTAGGAACAATGCTCGTTCCACATCGCCGAGAAAATCCCGAGTTCCGTGAAAGTCGGCACCCGCCCGATCAGTTTCAGGATGCGCTCATACTCGTCCGGCTTCAGCCCGTGGCTGGCGACGAGTTCGGGGGTGATCTGCGGCTGGTTAGTTAGCATGTGCTGACGCTCTCGGAGGGAACGCATTTCCGTTCCCTCCCGCCTTTCGGAGGAGGGTTTAAGGAGGGGGTTACGCCGCGCGTTCCAGATGCGCGGCCAGGCCGGCGAACAGGCCGCGGCCGTCGGTGCAGCCCATGATGTCTTCGACGTGGTTTTCCGGATGCGGCATCATGCCGAGCACGTTGCCGCGCTCATTGACAATGCCCGCGATCGAATGCGCCGCGCCGTTGATGTTGGCGGCCTCGTCGACCACACCGTCGGCGGAGCAATAACGATAGAGCACCCGCCCCTCGCCCTCGAGCCGCTTCAACGTGTCCTCGTCGGCCTCGTAATTGCCCTCGCCATGAGCGACCGGCACACGAATGACCTGCCCGGCATTGTAGCCGCGCGTGAACGGCGTGTCCGATCGTTCGACCCGCAGATGCACGTCGCGACAGATGAATTTCAGCCGCGCATTGCGCATGAGGACGCCGGGCAAGAGGCCGGCCTCACAGAGAATCTGAAACCCGTTGCAGACGCCGAGCACGAGGCCACCCTTGGCCGCGAAGGCCCGCACGGCGTCCATCACCGGGGCACGCGCGGCGATGGCGCCGCAACGCAAATAGTCGCCATAGGAAAACCCGCCGGGCACCACCACGAGATCGGTGCCCTTGGGCAGCGAGGTCTCGGCATGCCAGACCATCGCGGGTTCATGGCCTGAGGCGAGCTTGAGCGCTCGCGCCATGTCGCGCTCGCGATTGATTCCGGGAAATACGAGAACGGCGGATTTCATCGGCGGCTAGCCCAGAACCTCAACCCGGTAATTCTCGATCACCGTGTTCGCCAACAGCTTGTCGGCGGCGTCCTTCAATGCCGCCGCGGCTTTGGCCTTGTCGGATCCCGACAGCTCGATGTCGAAGACTTTGCCCTGGCGCACGCTGGCGACGCCATCGACGCCGAGCGATTTCAGCGCGCCTTCGATGGCCTTGCCCTGCGGGTCAAGGATGCCTGATTTCAATGTGACGGTGACACGCGCTTTCACGAAGACCACCTCAGCTCTTGACCAGGACCGGACCGGAACCCACGGGCCGTTCGTTTTCCATCAGGATCCCCAATCGCTTGGCGACTTCGGTGTAGGCCTCCAGCAAGCCGCCGAGATCGCGGCGGAAGCGATCCTTGTCAAGCTTCTCGTTCGACTTGATGTCCCACAACCGGCATGAATCAGGGGAGATCTCGTCGGCAACGATAATCCGCATCATCTCGTTCTCGAACAGGCGGCCGCATTCCATCTTGAAATCGACCAGACGGATGCCGATGCCGAGAAACAGCCCGGTGAGGAAGTCGTTGACGCGGATCGCCAGCGCCATGATGTCGTCGATCTCCTGCGGCGTGGCCCAGCCAAACGCCGTGATGTGCTCCTCCGAGACCATGGGGTCGTTGAGCTGGTCGTTCTTGTAATAGAATTCGATGATCGAGCGCGGCAGCTGGGTGCCTTCCTCGATTCCGAGGCGCTGCGACAGCGATCCCGCCGCCACGTTCCGCACCACCACCTCCAGCGGCACGATCTCGACCTCGCGAATCAGTTGCTCGCGCATGTTGAGGCGGCGAATGAAATGGGTGGGCACCCCGATATCGTTGAGGTGCTGAAACAGGTATTCCGAGATCCGGTTGTTGAGGACGCCCTTGCCCTCGATCACCTGGTGCTTCTGTTTATTGAACGCGGTCGCATCGTCCTTGAAATGCTGGATCAGGGTTCCCGGCTCCGGCCCTTCGTAAAGGACCTTGGCCTTGCCTTCATAAATGCGGCGTCGACGGCTCATTGGAATGTACCGGGTTTTGTTGAAATCCATGAAATTGGTGTGCTCCGGATGACAAGAAGTGGGACCCACGACGGAGCTGCCGTGAAGGCCGGGGGACGGGAAACAGAACGAGAACCGAGCCTGGAATCCAACCTATCCGATTGACCTTTCCAGCACAATCGATCCGGTCCCCCAGAGAGACAGTTTTACCGCTTTACCTGCGGCTTTAAGGCTCGTTGCCTTAACGATTCGCTCCAGTATGTAGGTATACGGATGCCCTGCCGCAACGAGGCCGCCGGCGGCCCAAATCGGCGCCTCAAGCCTCCGCCAAAAGGAACTTTGGCCATGACGACATTCGACAAGCGCGAGGAAGGCTTCGAGAAAAAATTCGCGCTCGACGAGGAGCAGAAGTTCAAGGCCGAAGCCCGCCGCAACCGGCTGCTCGGATTATGGGCAGCGGAAAAGCTCGGTCTTGCCGGCGACGCCGCCAATACCTATGCGAAGGAAGTCGTCGCAGCCGAATTCGAGGAAGCTGGAGATGCCGACGTGGTCCACAAAGTGATGGGCGACCTCACCGCCAAGGGCGTCGCCATCACCGAACAGCAGCTTCGGGCGAAGATGGACGAGCTGATGGCGGCGGCCGTCGCGCAGGTCAAGGCGGGAACGTGAGGCGGAGCGTCATTCCGGGATGGTCCAAGGACCGGACCCGGAATGACGGTGAAAAACCTCACCCCTCCTTGAAGCCATATTCCGGCACATTGCCGCTGGCGCCGTAGTATTTGTACGGCAGGAATTTGCCCGACATCGTGATCTTGACGCGGTCGCCCTTGGGATTGGGCAGCCGCTCCATCACCATGTCGAAATCGATCGCCGACATGATGCCGTCACCATATTCCTCTTCGATCAGCGCCTTCCAGGCCGGACCGTTGACCATCACCAGTTCGTAAAACCGGTAGATCAAGGGATCGGTCGGCGGCATCGGCATGCCGCGCATCGGCGTCTCGTTGAGCATCGCCGTTTCGGATTTGGACAGCCCGAACAGCTCGGCGGCGTTCGCGGCCTGCGGTTTGGTCAGCTTCATCTGGCCGAGGCAGGCGCCGACGATCAGCACTTCGGAATAGCCGCCGATCTTTTCGCAGATGTATTTCCAGCTCCAGCCCTTCTCGCGCTTGATGTCGAGCAGCTTTTCGGTGAGGTCGGATCGTTTCATGGGTCTCTCCCTTGTTCAAATCTCGCCGTATCGGGCCATAACACTCTGCCTCGCGCAGACTGCGTAAACTTGTTTGCGGTGCCGGCAATCGGCGTCTTCTTTCATGTTACGAAGACGTCGATGGCCGGGACAAGCCCGACCATGATGCCGGCATTGCTTCCTGATGCGGTGCACCCGACACCGACGCGATCACCAGTTCGGATTTCCCGACCCGCACCACCGGCACGTTGCGCGGATCGTGATCGGGCGTATCGGTCGCGAAGCTCTTGCTGCGGCTGACCAGGAAATCGACAATGTGATTTCGCAACGCGTAGTAATAGGGATGGCGGTGCAGATCGATGCGGCCGCGGTCCTTCGGCAGCGGATTTTCCACGATCTCGGCCAATACGGCGCCGGGGCCGTTGGTCATCAGGAAAATCTTGTCGGCGAGATAGATTGCCTCGTCGACATCGTGGGTGATCATGAATGCGGTCTGCCCGGTCTCCAGACAGATGCGGCGGACCTCGTCCTGCAGCGTGCCGCGCGTCAACGCGTCCAGCGCCGAGAACGGCTCGTCCATCAGCATGATCTTCGGCGTGATCGAGAGAGCGCGCGCAATGCCGACCCGCTGTTTCATGCCGCCGGAGAGCTCGGACGGGCGCTTGTGCTCGGCGCCGGTGAGGCCGACGAGATCGATAAAGGTCTGCGCGTGGGCCCTGACTCTCGCGCGATCCCAGTCGCGCCATTTCGATGTCACGGCGTAGGCGACGTTGCCGAGCACGGTGCGCCACGGCAGCAGCGCATGGCTCTGGAAGATCACGGCGCGGTCGAGGCTGGTGCCCTCGATCGCCTGTCCGTCAACGATCACGGCGCCTTCGCTCGGCGTATCCAGCCCGGCGAGGATGTTCAGCACCGTGGTCTTGCCGCAGCCGGAATGTCCGATCACGCAGGCGAACTCGCCGCGCCGCATCGACAGCCACAGATCCTCGAATACCGCGATCTCGCCGCTGCCGGCGCCGGGATAGCGCTTTGCGATGGCCTCGATGGAAATGAATTTTTCGGTCATCGCATCATTCCGGGAACGTGACCAAGCGGGTGAAACGCGCCAGAATCTGGTCGAGCAGCATGCCGACGACGCCGATCAGCAGGATCGCGATGATGACATTGGTGATCGAGAGATTGTTCCACTCGTTCCAGACGAAGTAGCCGATGCCGGTGCCGCCGACCAGCATCTCGGCGGCGACGATCACCAGCCACGCGATGCCGATCGAGATCCGCATGCCCGTGAGAATGGTCGGCGCCGCCGCGGGCAGAATGACGGTGAAGGCGCGCCGGAGCGTGCCGACTTCAAGCGTGCGCGCGACGTTGATCCATTCCTTGCGCACGGCGGCGACGCCGAACGCGGTATTGAGCAGCATCGGCCATACCGAACAGATGAAGATCACGAAGATCGCGGACAGCCCCGAGTCCTTGATGGTGTAGAGCGCCAGCGGCATCCAGGCGAGCGGCGAGATCGGTTTGAGAACCTGAATGAAGGGGTCGAGCGCCCGGTTGACCAAGGGCGACATCCCGATCAGGAAGCCAAGCGGAATGGCCACGATCACGGCAAGAAGGTAACCAAGCCCGACGCGCGCGATCGAATAGCCGAGCTGGATGCCCAGTCCCTTGTCGTTCGGTCCGTTATCGTAGAATGGCCGCCTCAAATGCTCCCACAATTTGGCACCGACATCGAGCGGACCGGGCATCGCCGATTTGCCAGCCGTCGCCGTCAGGCCCATCAGCTTGGCATATTCCGGGCTCATGCTGGCGACCGCTCCGGTGCCGCGCGTGGCGATGTGCCAGACGCCGACCAACACTATGAACAGCGCAATCGACACGATCGCCGCACGAAGCCGAAGGGAGGAAGTCATCGACATTCCCTTCACGACGACTTCCTGATCTTGAAGCTGTTGAGATAGTCCTCAGGCGCCGCCGGATCGAAGGTCTTGCCCATCACCGAGAACGATTTGTAGGAAGAAGCCGGCGGCGTCAGCCCCATCTCCGCCATGGCCTTGCGCGTGTCGGTCGCAAGATAGACCTGCTCGGCGATCGACTTGTAATCGACGTCGCCCTTGACCTGACCCCAGCGCTTCATCTGCGTGAGCATCCAGACCGCGAAGGATTGCCAGGGGAACGGGTCGAAGTCGACGCGCTTGGCATCGGTTTTGACGCCGCCCAGTCCGTCCGCATAGGTGCCGGTGAGGACCTGCTCCAGCACCGTGACCGGGGCGTTGATGTAGTTCGCCGGCGCAATCGCCTCCGCGATCTGCTTGCGGTTCTCCGCTTTCGAGGCGTAGGCGGTGGCATCGAGGATCGCCCGCGTCAGCGCCGCGAAGCTGTTCGGCGATCCCGTGATGAATTCCCGGCTCGCCGCGAAACTGCAGCAGGGATGCCCGTCCCAGATCTCCTTGGACAGAAGGTGCATGAAGCCTACGCCGTCATAGATCGCGCGCTGACAGATGTTGTCGGGCGCGAGGAAGCCATCGATGTTCTCGGCGCGGAGATTGGCGACCATTTCCGGCGGCGGCACCGAGCGCAGCTGCACATCGGTGTCGGGGTCGATGCCGTTTTCGGCGAGATAATAGCGCAGCAAATAGTTATGCATCGAATAGTCGAACGGAATAGCGAACTTCATGCCCTTCCAGTCTTTGGGATCGCGCTTGTCCTTGTGCTTCATCGCGAGCGTGATGCCCTGCCCGTTGATGTTCTCGATCGCAGGCACCGCGAAGGGAATCGGCTGCGCGCCCAGCCCCAGCGAAATCGCGATCGGCATCGGCGCCAGCATGTGGGCCGCGTCGTATTCCTTGTTGATGGTCTTGTCGCGGATCACCGCCCAGCCGGCCGTCTTGACCACCTCGACGTTCAACCCGTGCCTGGCGTAGAAGCCGAGCGGCGCCGCCATGATGATCGGGGTTGCGCAGGTAATCGGGATGAAACCGACTTTCAGATCCTTTTTCTCCGGGATACCTGCTTCCGCAAACGCCTCGGTCGCCGTCTTGAGCGGAAAGAATTGAGAGATGGCGGCGAGCGCGGTCGAGGCCCCGACCGACTTCAGGAACGCCCGGCGCGCCGCATCTTTCGGAAACATCGCACGCACGACGGCAGAAGCAACGACGCCCTCGTAACGCTCCTCGCGGCTTGCAACCGGCTCGCAGCGCATCGCCAAGGCGGCATGATCGTGTTCGGCCGCGGAACGATGCTGGCCGCACACGCAGCCCGCCCGCGAAAGCTCGCGGTCAGCATCGAAGGGATCGTCAAAGGTGGACATGCTGAAGTTCCTCGCGTGGTGCCAAGCGTCGGGAGGTCAATCCCGCCACGCCCAGGGATTCACCGCCCGGCCGCCAACGCACCGCCGGGCGGTAAAAAACGATGCACTTTCTATGCCGCTTTTTCGGTCAGCTTGGCCTCGGTGGGCAGGCCTTCCTCGATCGGCAGTGCTGGATCGCGCGACCATTCGTTCCAGGAGCCGAAATACATCCGCACGTCCTTCACACCCGCATTCTTCAGCGCCAGGAACGTGTTCGACGCGCGCGCGCCCTTGAAGCAATAGAGATAGACCGGCGTGTTCTGCGAGATGCCGACGGTGGCGCATTCGGCGAGAATTTCGTCCCTGGACTTGAAACGCGGGCCCTCCGACGTCGGTTTCATCATCCGGTACCATTCAAGCCAGACCGCGCCGGGGATGCGCCCCTTGCGCGGGCAGAAGTCCTTGCCATAGGGCGAGGAGCTTTCGCCGATCCACTCGTCAACGTCGCGCACGTCGAGCAAGGCGATGCCGGGCTTGCCGACGGCAGCCAGCATCGTCTTCGCGTCGATCAGGATGTCACTTGCTTCCGGAACGATCGAAAAGGATGCCGGCGTGGGAGCCGGCACGGCTGTCGTGACCGGCAGGCCCGCGGCTAACCAGGCGTCGTACCCTCCGTGCAACACCTTGATCTTGGGATAGCCGAGCATGGTCAGCAGGTAATAGCCGCGGCAGGATTGGCCGAAGCCGGAATTCATCGACTGCTCGTAAATGACGGCGGTTTCCTTGCCCGACAGCCCGGCCTTTCCGAAGGCGTCGGCGAACTTCGTCTTCAGCTCGTGAATCCCTTCCGGCGTCGATGTGGCGAGGTAAGTGAATATCTCGTGCACGTTTACGGCATTCGGGATGTGTCCCGCGCCATAGGCATCCGGGTTACGCGTGTCGATGATGACACACGGCTCCCGGGACACGAATTCGGCGAGTTCGCCGGCAGAAATCAGGACGTCCGTCATGGCAGCCTCTCCTGTTTTTGGTGTGGAAGTTTGGGGTCGATCCGAAATCCCTCTCTAAATCACATGTCCGCCAGCATCTTGCGCAGCTGCTTGGTGGCCGGCGTAACGATGGCGACGAAATAGGCTTCGCGAAGCCGTCGCTGGGCGCGATGGCTCATGAGGTAGCCACGCGCGCCGCAATGGAGCATCGCCGCATGCGCGGCCGCGACGCTTGCGTCGCCGGCGCGCAGTCGAAGCGCGACGACCTTGCGCCAATAGCTGTCCTCCGCATTGTAGGGATCCGATGCCAAAGCCATCGCTTCCGTTTCCAGCTCGGAAAGCAGTTCCTGGAAGTCGACGGGCTGTTGCGGGAGATAGCGGTTGACGTGGCCGAGCGGCGCATCGACTTCGTTCATGATGTTGATGCAGTCCCTGATAAGGCCCGTGGCCATGCCGGCTTGCAGAAGAATGAACCCTGCGCGGATTTTCTTGACGAAGGGACCCGCCGGGTCAGCCAGGACGAGATCGTCAGGCACAAAGACGTCGCGGAACTGCACGCCGTAAGTACCCGTCCCGTCCATGGCGAGGAACGGCTTGCATGGCTGCAAGGTGATCCCGGGATCGGCACAGTCGGCAAGAAACATCACGGTGCCGCCGGGCTCGTCCTCGCGCTCGAAAATGGTACCGAAGAAATGGCCGGGCCCGAGGTTCGACACCCAAGGCAGCGCGCCCTTGACGACGTAGCCGCCGTCGACCTTGCGGCCTTTGAGCTTTAGCTTCTCGATTCCGAAGAAGCTCTTCATCGGATTGGACAAACCTGTCCCGCCGAGAATTTGCCCGGACGCGAATTTGTCGCCGAACCTGGCAATCAGCTTCGGATTGCTCGAATTCGCGGCGTACCATACCAGCGTGTTCTGGCACCATGCCATGAAGGCGGTCGCGCCGCAGACTTCGCCGAGTGCTGCGATCGAGGCAATGGCGCAGCGCAGGTCGGCCGCGCCATTCCTCGGTTGATGGCTCCCCCAGGCGCCGACATCGCCAAGGCGGCGGAGAAGCTCGTCGGGATAGACGGTCCCGGCGTCGATCGCGGCCGCCATGGGAGCAAGGTTTTTACGGGCGATGGTCGAAACCTGATCGGCAATCGACACCGAAGGAAGATCGTCTTCAACCGCGCGCCTCGATACCGCCAATGAACCCATGAAGCACCTCCGCGAACCGCCCGGTTTTGCAACGTCCTTCTTCTCCGCCCTTAAGCGCTGACCTCGAGATTGACGGGGCGCGTGAAGGTGTTGGCGACCGGAGACCACTTCTTGACGTGGGCCACCAGCGCGTCGATCTCGCTTTGCGGAACGCCCTCGCATTCCATGTCGACCTTGACCCGGACATCGGTGAAGCCGACCGGTTTCTCGCTGACGTCGCCGGTGCCCCAGACCGCGGTGATGTTGAGGTCGCCCTCGAGTTGGAGCTCGAGCTTGTTGACGATCCAGCCGCGATGCACCGCGTTGGCGTGGAGTCCCACCGCAAGGCAGGAGCCCAGGGCGGCGAGCGAAGCCTCGGAGGGATTGGGCGCAGTGTCGTCGCCCAGAAGACCCGGAGGCTCGTCGACGATGTAAGGCGCGAGGTTGCGGATGTAGTTGGCGTGGCGGAACTTGCCTTCGGCCACCGTCTTGCATTTCAAGGTCTTGATGACCTTCGGATTGGCCTTGCCGTTGGCGATGAGTTGCTCCAGCCCTTCCTTGTCGATGGGGGCAAGGCAGCCTGTAAGCGCTGTTTTCTGAGCGACCGCGGTCATTGATTTTCTCCCTGGGAGGCAGGATACCGAACGGTCTGTATCCTGCACGAAGCATGCCAGACGCCGCGCGAATAAAAACGCAATGCATTGAAGGCCCTTAGCCCTGGCTGCCGATGGATCGGTCATTGCGGAACTGCTCAAAGGCGATGCAAATGCCGGCGCCGCGAGATCAATTTGTGCGCACAAAGATGCGGCTTGATGAATTCGCCGCGGTTCGATTAACTGAGGATCATGGGCAAATCAGCTTCGAAGAAAAAATCCGCCCCGGCGGCTCTCGCCGCAGGCGACGAAGAGTCCGCGCGCGGACGATTGCTGAGCGCCGCAACGCTTCTGTTCTGCAAGAATGGCATCAACGCGACCGGCATCGACGCCATCATCAATGAAGCCGGCACCGCGAAGACGACGCTCTACAAATTGTTTGGATCGAAAACCAGTCTCGTGCACGCGGTGCTTGAGACCGAAGGCAAGCAGTGGCGCGAATGGTTCATCGCAACCATCGAATCCGGCGGCGGCAGCGCGCAGGCAAAGCTTGCGCGGATTTTTCCGGCGCTGAAGGACTGGTTCCGCCAGGAGCGTTTCTACGGCTGCCCCTTCATCAACGCGGTCGGTGAGCACGACAAGGATCAGAAGCAGCTTCGCGCGATCGCGATGAGGCACAAGAAGGTCGTCCTGGCCTATATCGAGAAGCTCGCCGGAGAAATGGGCGCGGCGGAGCCGAAAGTACTGGCCCACCAGCTCGCATTGCTGATGGACGGTGCCATCGTCGCCGCCATGGTGTCGCGCGATCCCGCCGTCGCCGACACCGCGGGACTGGCCGCGTGCTCGCTGTTCGTGCCTTCGAAGCCGAGGAAACAGGGGCGCGCAGGAAGCACGCCGGAACAGTTGATGGCGGTCTGATCCGCTGGATCAGCGCTGCTCCACGAGAGACGCGTCGATTCGATCGAGCTCGCCCGCCAGATCGCCCTCGACATCGGCGGCGCCCATGTTGACGACCCGGTAGCCACGCGCCTCGAGCCAGGCCTGCCGCGCGGCGCGATCCTCGACAATGACGTCGGTCTCGTTCGGGTTGATCAACTCGATCGCGATCCGGTGCACGAAGGAGACGAAATCCGGAATATGCCGCCCGACCGGCGTCTGCCGTTTGAACTGGCCGGCGAAGCGGCGGTCGCGGGTGAGCGCCTGCCACAGGATGCGCTCGGCGTCGGTCGGATTGCGCCGCAACAGCCGCGCCAGCCCGCGCACCGAGCCGCTTTCCGACGGCATGGCGCCCTGCCCGTGCTCGGCCAATAGCGCCCGCAGCCGCGTGGCCTGCGCCCCATCGAGCACGCCGCCCTTGGCTGGACCTTTACGTCCCTCCGCAATCGCCATCACCACCCCGTGCAGGGTGTGCATGTCCTGCTTGGTCGGATCCATCCGGGTGAAGATGTTGCGCAGATTGACCAGCATGGTCTCGCGCTTCTCCGCCGGGCGCAGGAATTCGACCTTGTCGAGCTCGCGCACCAGATTGTCGAAGAAGGCCTGCATCTGGTGCTGCGAGGCGCGCTCGGAGCGTTCGGGCATCGAAAATGGCAACGCGCCGGCGGTCGAGAGCTTGAACCACTCGTAGCCGATCAGAAGCACCGCCTGCGCCAGATTGAGAGACGCAAAGCCGGGATTGACGGGAAAGGTGATGATGCGGTTGGCGAGTCCGACCTCCTCGTTCTGCAAGCCGTAGCGCTCGCGGCCAAACAGGATGCCGACCGTGCCGCCGGCCCTGATCTGGCCGGCCATCTCCACGGCGGCGGCCTCCGGCGCCACCACCGGCTTGGCCTGGTCATGAGCACGGGCGGTGGTCGCGAACAACAGCGCGCAGTCCGCGACCGCCTGCTCGACCGTGTCGAACAGCTCGACCCGGTCCAGGATATGGTCGGCACCGGCAGCGGCACGTTGCGCGCTGATATTCGGCCAGCCGTCGCGTGGATTGACGATGCGCAAGCGCGTCAGGGCGAAATTGCCCATCGCCCGCGCGGCCATGCCGATGTTCTCGCCGAGCTGCGGCTCGACCAGAATGACAATGGGGCCGGCGAGGTCAAAGCCTGATTTGGTCTTGTCGGTGCCCGAACCGGACATCTCACTTCACTTTCTGGTTCAAGGTCTGAAGGCTTTCAATCAGGTTCCGAAGGACCTTGATTCAACACCTCGGGAACGCACCCCTTCGTTTGCCTGTCCGCCAGAATTTCTCAAGTATTTTATTGGCTTAGTAAATTTTTCTGACATTCGGTCGAAACCCGGAATGCGAGGCAACAACCGGGCTTGCGGGTGCCCGTCCTTCGGAAAATCCGAACCAGCGGCATGCTCGCTTATCTGACGCCAACTCGGGCCGCATCCAGATCGGGCATGCGCGCTTTGCCGGTGCCAAATCGGACTTCAGGGCCATTCGATGGACGGCCGGACCACGGCAACTCGGGCTGCGACCCAGAGCATTTCGACATCGCCATTCCGATCGATCAAAACCGAGGCTCTGAGCCAAAAGATCGGCTGAAAGTGCATAGCGCCTTGGCTTTCGCGAGGGCGTTTGCGGTGCTATAGCGCGCTATCAAACTACCCTCCCCGAAACGCGCTATTCCAAAAAAAGGCCCGATCTCCATGGCAAAAATCAAGGTGACCAACCCCGTCGTCGAACTCGATGGCGACGAGATGACCCGGATCATCTGGCAATACATCAAGGACAAACTGATCAATCCGTTCCTCGATATCGACCTGATGTATTTCGACCTCGGGATGGAGTACCGCGACAAGACCAACGACCAGGTCACGGTCGATGCAGCCAATGCCATCAAGAAGGTCGGCGTCGGCGTCAAGTGCGCCACCATCACCCCCGACGAGGCCCGGGTGAAGGAATTCGGCCTCAAGGAAATGTGGAAATCGCCGAACGGCACCATCCGCAACATCCTCGGCGGCGTGGTGTTCCGCGAGCCGATCATCTGCAAGAACGTGCCGCGTCTGGTTCCCGGCTGGACCAAGCCGATCATCATCGGCCGCCACGCCTTTGGCGACCAGTACCGCGCCACCGACTTCAAATTCCCGGGCAAGGGCACGCTGACGATGAAATTCGTCGGCGAGGACGGCAAGGTGATCGAGCGGGAAGTCTACAAGTCCCCGAGCGCCGGTGTGGCGCTGGCGATGTACAATCTCGACGATTCCATCGCCGATTTTGCCCGCGCCTCGTTCAACATGGGCCTCACAAAGGGCTATTCGGTCTATCTCTCGACCAAGAACACCATCCTCAAGGTCTATGACGGACGGTTCAAGGATATCTTCCAGGATATCTTCGACAAGGAATTCAAGGCGCAGTTCGACGCCAGGAAGATCACCTATGAACACCGCCTGATCGACGACATGGTTGCGGCTGCGATGAAGTGGTCCGGCGGCTACGTCTGGGCCTGCAAGAACTACGACGGCGACGTGCAGTCCGACACGGTCGCGCAGGGCTACGGCTCGCTCGGCCTGATGACCTCGGTCCTGATGACCCCGGACGGCAAGACGGTAGAAGCCGAGGCCGCCCACGGCACCGTGACGCGTCATTACCGCGAGCATCAGAAGGGCAAGGAGACATCGACCAATTCGATCGCCTCGATCTTCGCCTGGACCCGCGGGCTGTCGCATCGCGCCAAGCTCGACAACAACGACGCGCTGGCGAAATTCGCGGCCACGCTGGAAAAGGTCTGCGTCGAGACCGTCGAAGCCGGCTATATGACCAAGGACCTCGCGCTCCTGGTCGGCGCCGACCAGCGCTGGCTGTCGACCACCGGATTCCTCGACAAGGTCGCGGAAAACCTCACCAAGGCGATGGAGACAAAATGACTGTCCCGCCCGTCAGAAGCGCCGTTCTCGCGTTGCTATCGATGGCGGCATCGCAGGTCGGCGCTCCTGCCGCCGCAACGCCTCTTCCCGACGCCATCGCGGCGCCGGGAGAGACCGTTGTGCTCAGCGTGCACGCCGATGGCGCGCAGGTCTATGAATGCAAGGCCGGCGCTGACGGCAAGCCAGCCTGGGTTTTTCGCGAGCCGATCGCAACGCTGATCGTCGACGGCAAGACGATCGGCCGGCACTACGCCGGACCGAACTGGGAGCACAGCGATGGCAGCGCCGTGGTCGGCAAGGCCGTCGGCAATGCCCCCGGTGCCACGCCTGACGATATTTCCTGGCTGAAACTCGAGGTGGTCTCGCGCCGCGGCAGCGGCGTCCTGGCGGGCGTCACGACGGTACAGCGGATCAACACCAAGGGCGGCAAGCTCGAGGGCGGCTGCGACAAAGCCGGCAGCTTCAAAAGCGCGCCCTACTCCGCGGACTACGTGTTCCTGCGCAAGGGCTGAGCCACAAGGTGAGCGCTGCGGTGTCGTCGCGCCTCCCGCTGACCAGTCCACGGTGGCCGTTCTGTTGATTTTCGACCAGAGCCCGTGACTGCGGCCACCAGCGTGAATTCAGAAGAATCTTGAGGCTGCCCGTACCCCGCGGATGAATGGCCCCCTGGAGTTCCGGGGGACATCCGGGGAATGTCGGCTAAAGCAGTACTCCAGCCGATATGGCAATCCGGTATAATATTTGAGTCTGAACGGCCCGGCCACGCCGGGCCCAGGGAACGAAATGACGCCGGTCACCAAAATCGTCTTTCTTGGCGCAAGCAGTGCATCGTTCGGCATCAGCATGTTCCGGGATCTCTTCTCCAGCCACGACCTGGCTGGCAGCACCCTGATCCTGGTCGGCAGGAACCTCGACAGGCTCGCGCGGGCCGAGCGTCTCGCCAAGCTGCTCAACGAAAAAACGGGCGCGGGACTGAAGATCGAGTGCACCACCGATTGGCGGGCTGCCTTCGACGGCGCGGAGTTTGTCATCAATTCGACGGCCGTCGATCGGAACCGGCTCTGGAAGCTCGATTTCGAGGTGCCGCGCAAATTCGGCATTCGTCACACATTGGGAGAGAACGGCGGCCCGGGCGCATTGTTCTTTACCCTGCGCACATTACCTCTCGTTTTCGATTTTGTTCGCGAAATGGAGCAGCGTTGCCCGCGGGCGCTGTTCATCAACTTTTCCAACCCGGAAAGCCGTATCGTTTTGGCCCTGGGGCAATACAGCAAGATCCGCACCGTTGGACTGTGCCACGGAATTTTCATGGCACGAGATCAAGTCGCCTCTATCCTTGGATTGCCCGCGGAGCGGGTTGAGGTGTGGGGTTCGGGTCTGAATCATTTTCAGTGCCTGATGCAGATCCGCGACCGGGAGACCGGTGCGGACCTCTATCCGCTCCTGCGCGAAAAGGAGAAAAACCACGATCCGTCGGTTTCGCCGCTGACGCGCAATCTGTTTCGAGCCTTCGGTTATTGGCTCGGCTGCGGTGACGGCCATGTCGGGGAATACTTGCCGTTCGGCTGGGAAGGTGGCGAGGGCGGATACAATTTCGAATGGGACGCAAGCGAGCGTGCGAAGACGGAACAGACAATCGACGAGGTGCTTTCGGGAAAAGCGGAGATTCCATGGTGGTGGCTGACCCCATCGGGCGAGCGCGCCGTCACCGTCATTTCGGCTGTCCTTCATAACCGCAAGCAACTCATCGAATCGGGCGTGGTCTATAATCAGAAGACAATCCCGAACCTGCCGGCCAACGCCGCCGTGGAAGTGCCTGTCATGGCCGACATCGCGGGCATTCATCCGGTTTCGTTCGGTCCGCTGCCGGACCCCGTCGCCAAACTCCTGACCATTCAGGTCAACGTGCAGCAACTGGCCGTCGAGGCAGCGGTACATGCCTCGAAGGAGCTGGCGTTGCAGGCACTCCTGATCGATCCCGTCGTCAATTCCGCGGCCGCTGCCATCCAGTTGCTTGACGAGCTATGGGACATAAACCTGCCCTACATCCGAAAATGTATCGCGTGAGCTGAGCCAACTATTTGTCGGCCGGCTGATCGTCGTGCGTAGCCTGCGCCATTTCGGCGGCGGCGAGATCACCGGCATCCGCAAGCCGCGCCTTCGCGGTCTTCTTCACATGCGCGGCGAGCGTCGGCATGCGTTCGATCAGCGCGTGGAAGTCCTGCGCATCGAGCGCCAGCAGCCTGGTCTTGCGCGTTGCCGTTACCGTGCCGCTGCGTTTGGTACGGTGCAGCAGCGCGATTTCTCCGAAGAACGTGCCGTCCGCGAGCCGGATGCGCCGGTTCGGCAATTCGATCTCGACCTCGCCCGCGGTGATGAAATACATCGAGGATGCGGCATCGCCGCGCCGCACCAGGATTTCGCCTGAACTCGATGGTACGAGCCCGCAACAGCCGCATGATGTCGGCGATTTCGGTGGCGGAAAGATGCGAGAACAGCGGCACCCGCGCCAGCATGCCCCAGGTCACCACGAAATCGCGCCGCCTTACCTCATCGGCAAAGGCGGTGGAAATGATCGCGACCGGCAGCGCGATCATCGTCAGACCGCCGATGATAGCGAATGCCGACACCAGCTTGCCCAATGGTGTGACCGGGACGACGTCGCCATAGCCCACCGTACCCAGCGTCACGATCGCCCACCACATCGCCTGAGGAATAGTGCCCAGTTTGTCGGGCTGGGCGTCGTGTTCGACCGCATAGAGCAACGACGCGAACACCAGCACCGCGCCCGCCAGGATCACGAGGCAGCCGAACAGCGTTCGCCGCTCGGCATGAATGGCCGCCAGCAGTGAACGCATCGCCGGCGAATAGCGCACCAGTTTGAAAAACGGCAGCACGCCGAGCAGCACGAGGGTCGCGCGGCTGCCGGCGATGCAGCGCGATCGCCGCCGGCAGGAATGCCAGGAGATCGATGATGCCAAGGCTCGAGAGCGCATATTCGATGCGGTCCTGCACCGGCGATTTCTTCCGCGGCGAATGGCCGACCACGCTCCAGAGCCGGGCCAGATATTCCAGCCCGAACACGATCACCGCGCCGGTCTTGATGACGGTGAAAAGCCAGCCGAAACGCGCGTCGAACTCCGGCACCGACGCCAGGATCATCGCCAGCACGTCGAGGATGATGATGGAAACGATCAGCCGGACGAAGCGTGAGCCGACTGAGTAAGGCAGGTGATCGTGTTCGAGCAGTTCGTAGAGGCGATCCCTTAAGTCGGGATCGTTCAGCCGCCTGTTGCGCGAAAGGATCGCCACTGCCCGTGTCCCGGTTTTTCCGAAGTTCGCGAGTTTTCGTAAGCCGCCCTCTGACGCGAACTCTGGAATCAAAGAGACGTTACATATAGCCCCTTCTGCCGCCGGGGATTTGATGTTCCTCAAAGCCCACGGCCGGCCGAAAGGCACTATGCGCCGGCCATCGCCTTTTCGATCGCCGAAAGGGCCGCGTTTGCCTTGGCGCCATCGGGCCCGCCGGCCTGCGCCATGTCGGGCCGTCCGCCGCCGCCCTTGCCCCCGAGCGCTTCCGACGCCACACGCACCAGATCGACCGCGTTGTAGCGCGAGGTGAGGTCGGAGGTGACGCCGACCACCACGCCGGCCTTGCCGTCCCCGGTGACGCCGACGATGGCCACCACGCCGGAGCCGAGCTGCTTCTTGCCGTCATCGGCAAGGCTCTTGAGGTCCTTCATTTCGATGCCTTCGACCGCGCGCGCCATCAGCTTGACGTTGCCGATTTCGCGGACGCCCGCGGCTCCGGCCGCCGATCCGTTGGAAGCCGCCGCGCCGCCACCCATCGCGAGCTTCTTGCGCGCGTCCGACAGATCGCGCTCCAGCTTCTTGCGCTCCTCCATCAGCGAAGCGATCCGCGCCGGCATCTCCTCAATCGGCGTGCGCAGCTCCGAGGCCGCGTGTTTCGCGAGTTGCATCGTATCGTTGGCGTGCTTTCGCGCATGGCGTCCGGTCAGCGCCTCGATACGGCGAACGCCCGATGAAACCGCGCTTTCGCTGGTGACCGAGATCAGGCCGATATCGCCGGTTCGCCTGACATGCGTGCCGCCGCACAATTCCACCGACCAGCCGAGCGCGTTGGCGCCATGCTCGCGTGCGGTCTTGCCCATCGAGACCACGCGGACCTCGTCGCCATATTTCTCGCCGAACAGCGCGCGGGCGCCGGCCTCGCGCGCATCGTCCACCGCCATCAAACGCGTCGTGACCTCGTCATTCCCGAGCACCACGTCGTTGGCGATATCCTCGATCCGGCTCAACTCCTCGGCCGTGATCGGCTTCTGATGCACGAAGTCGAAACGCAGGCGGTCCGGCGCCACCAGCGAACCGCGCTGGGCGATGTGATCGCCGAGCACCTGGCGCAGCGCCTCATGCAGCAGATGCGTTGCCGAATGATTGGCGCGGATCGACGAGCGCCTGGCATGATCGACTTCGAGCTGCAGCGCCGTGCCTGACGTGAGCGTACCCTGCTCCACGGTGCCCAGATGCACAAAGAGATCGCCGGCCTTCTTCTGCGTATCGGTGACGCGGAACCGCACCCCCTCGCCTGTCATCACGCCGGTATCGCCGACCTGGCCACCGGACTCCGCATAAAACGGTGTCTGGTTCAGAATAATGGCGCCGCTCTCGCCCGCGGCGAGGCGCTCGACATCCTTGCCGTCCTTCACCAGCGCGCCGACCACGCCTTCGGCGGTTTCGGTCTCGTAGCCAAGAAATTCGGTGGCACCGAATTTTTCGCGCAGCGGAAACCAGACGCTCTCGCTGGCGGTATCGCCGGAACCCGCCCAGGCCGCGCGCGCCTTGGCGCGCTGCCGGTCCATCGCGTCGGTGAACGAGGCAATATCCACGCCGATGCCACGGTTGCGCAGCGCATCCTGGGTGAGATCGAGCGGAAAGCCATAGGTATCGTACAGCGTGAACGCCGTATCGCCGTCGAACATGTCGCCCTTTTTCAAGGACGCGCTCTTTTCGTCGAGGATCGAAAGCCCGCGCTCCAGCGTCTTGCGGAACCGGGTCTCTTCCAGCCGCAAGGTTTCCTCGATCAAGCCCTCGGCCCGCACCAGTTCCGGATAGGCCTGGCCCATTTCGCGCACCAGCGCCCATACCAGCCGGTACATCAGCGGGTCCCTGGCGCCGAGCAACTGCGCGTGGCGCATCGCGCGGCGCATGATCCGGCGCAGCACATAGCCGCGGCCCTCGTTTGAGGGCAGCACGCCGTCGGCGATCAGGAACGACGACGCGCGCAGGTGATCGGCGATGACGCGCAACGAGGCTTTCTGCTCGCCTTGCGGATCGGCCCCGGTCAGTTCGGAGATGGCGCGGATCAAGGGCTACGAACAGGTCGATGTCGTAATTGTCGTGCTTGCCCTGCAGCACGGCCGCGACGCGCTCCAGGCCTGCGCCTGTGTCGATCGATGGCTTCGGCAAGGGGTTGCGGACCCCCGGGGAGACCTGCTCGTACTGCATGAATACGAGATTCCAGATCTCGATGAAGCGGTCGCCGTCGGCCTCCGGCGAGCCCGGCGGGCCGCCCCAGATCTTGTCGCCGTGGTCGTAGAAGATCTCCGAGCATGGCCCGCACGGACCGGTGTCGCCCATCTGCCAGAAATTGTCGGAGCCCGCGATGCGGATGATCCGCGATTCGGGGAGCCCCGCGATTTTCTTCCAGAGATCGAACGCCTCGTCGTCGTCGACATAGACGGTGGCCGTGAGCTTGTCCTTCGGCAGGCCGAATTCCTTGGTCACCAGCTTCCAGGCCAATTCGATGGCGCGATCCTTGAAATAGTCGCCGAACGAGAAATTGCCGAGCATCTCGAAGAACGTGTGATGCCGCGCGGTGTAGCCGACATTGTCGAGATCGTTGTGCTTGCCGCCGGCGCGTACGCATTTCTGCGAGGTGGTGGCGCGCACATAGGGGCGCTTCTCGACGCCGGTGAAGACGTTCTTGAACTGCACCATGCCGGCATTGGTGAACATCAGGGTCGGGTCGTTGCGCGGCACCAGCGGCGACGACGGCACGATGTCGTGGCCGTTGTCGGCAAAGAATTTCAGAAACGTCGACCTGATCTCGTTAACGCCGCTCATTTTGGTCCAATCGCAAAACCATCTGGGATCAGCCGGAAAATGGGCAACCGTCCCGCGAACCGCTTTTAGACAAGGGGGCTGGCGCTGTCCAGAAACCGTGCAAGGAATCAGGGGCTTGCCGCACCAGCACAAGACCCGTTGATAGACGCCGCGGCCTCGTTGACAGCCTTGGCTTGCCTGTGTTTTCCTCCTATCTGTTCAAGACAGTCACGTCGGGAGAGATCGGCTTAGACGCCGGCGCCGAAGGAGCAACCGCCCCGGAAACTCTCAGGCAAACGGACCGCGTGACTTGCTAGCATCTGGAAAGAGGCACCGAAGGGCTTAAGCCGCCCGGACGTGTCCGCCGACGGGATAATACTCTCAGGCAAAGCGACAGATGGGGCTTCGACGGGTTTGCGGGGAATCATCCCCGGGAACCGCGAGGGCCCGATGATGCTTGCGCGCGACGACAATTCCTCCCTGAAACGTACCCCTTTGCACGCGCTGCATATCGCAAGCGGCGGCAAAATGGTTCCCTTTGCCGGCTATGAAATGCCGGTGCAGTACGCCACCGGCGTACTCAGGGAACATCTGCATACCCGCACCGGCGCCGGCCTGTTCGACGTCTCGCATATGGGGCAGATCGTGCTGCGGCCGAAATCCGGAAAGCTGGAGGACGCAGGCCGCGCGCTGGAGCGGCTGGTGCCGCAGGACATCTTAGCGGTTGCACCGGGCCGGCAGCGCTACGCCCAGTTCACCAACGAATTGGGCGGCATTCTCGACGACCTGATGGTGGCAAATTTCGGCGACTTTCTGTTTCTGGTCGTCAACGCCGCCTGCAAGGCCGAGGATGAGGCACATCTGCGCGCCCGCCTCTCGGACGCTTGCGTCATCGAGCCCCTCCCCGACCGCGCGCTGATCGCCCTGCAGGGACCACGGGCGGAAGCGGTGCTGGCGAAATTCTGCCCGGACGTTACCGCGATGCGATTCATGGACGCCGGTCCGCGCCGCGTTGGCGGCCTCGAATGCTTCGTCTCGCGCTCGGGCTATACCGGGGAAGACGGCTTCGAGATTTCGGTCCCTGCCGATGCCGCCGAGCGGATTGCCAGGGATTTGCTTGCCGACAGCGACGTGCTGCCGGTCGGGCTTGGAGCGCGCGATAGTCTCAGGCTGGAAGCCGGGCTTTGCCTCTATGGCCACGACATCGACACGTCGACGACGCCGGTCGAGGGCGCGCTGGAATGGTCCATTCAAAAAAGCCGCCGCCGGAACGGCGCGCGCGCCGGCGGATTCCCCGGCGCGGATCTGATCCTGGCGCAACTTGAGCAGGGCGCCCCACGCCGCCGCGTCGGCCTCAAGCCCGAGGGCCGAGCGCCCGTGCGCGAAGGCGCGCCGTTATTCGCGGACGCTGCGTCATCGGAGCCGATCGGCGCGGTGACATCGGGCGGCTTTGGCCCCAGCCTCAACGCGCCCGTTGCCATGGGCTATCTGCCCTCTTCAAAGGCCACGCAAGGCGGCCTGGTGTTCGCCGAACTGCGCGGCCAGCGCCTGCCGCTGCGGATATCGCCGATGCCCTTCGTTCCCAATACCTACAAACGTTGATTTGCAAACGCCGAACTCACAACGCTGAAGGATTTGTCATGACGACGCTCTACACCGCCGATCACGAATGGCTCCGCATCGAGGGCGACGTGGCCACCATCGGCGTCACCGACTACGCCCAGTCGCAGCTCGGCGACGTCGTGTTCGTCGAACTGCCGAAGGTCGGCCGCAGCCTGAAGAAGGCGGAGGCCGCCGCCGTGGTTGAATCCGTCAAGGCCGCATCCGACGTCTACGCGCCGATTTCGGGCGAAGTGACGGAAGTCAACGACGCGCTGTCGGCCGAACCCGCGCTGGTCAATTCCGACGCCGCCGACAAGGCCTGGTTTTTCAAGCTCAGGATTGCCGACAAGAGCGAACTCGGCGGCCTGATGGACGAGGCCGCCTACCAGAAACATATCGCGTGAACGCGAGGGACACCCCATGAACGCGCCACTCCGCCACTCCGACGAGGCCGCCACCACCTTCGTGCGCCGGCATATCGGCCCCTCCCCCCGCGACATCACGGCGATGCTGGAGACCGTGGGCGCAAGGAGCCTGGATGCCCTGATGGCGGAGACGCTGCCATCGTCGATCCGGCAGAAGGCGCCGCTTGATCCTGTCGCGCCGCTCAGCGAGACCGAAGCGCTCGCGCATATGCGTGAGCTCGCGTCGAAGAATCAGGTCTTCACGTCGCTGATCGGCCAAGGCTATTCCGGCACATTCCTGCCGGCGGTGATCCAGCGCAACATCCTTGAGAATCCGGCCTGGTACACGGCCTATACGCCCTACCAGCCGGAGATCAGCCAGGGCCGGCTGGAAGCCCTGTTCAACTTCCAGACCATGATCTGCGATCTCACCGGCCTCGATGTCGCCAACGCCTCGCTGCTCGACGAGGCGACTGCGGCGGCCGAAGCCATGGCGCTTGCCGAACGCGCCGCGCAAGCAGGGCCAAGATCGTTCTTTGTCGACGCCGAGGTGCATCCGCAGACGCTGGCCGTGCTGCGCACCCGCGCCGAGCCGCTGGGATGGAATCTTGTCATTGGCGATCCCTTGAGCGATCTCGACAAGGCGGACGTGTTCGGCGGATTGCTGCAATATCCTGCGACTTCGGGCGCGGTGCGCGACCTGCGCCCGGCGATCGCGGCGCTGCACGCCAGGGGCGCGCTCGCCATCGTGGCCGCCGATCCGCTGGCGCTGACGCTCCTGGCCTCGCCGGGCGAACTCGGCGCCGACATCGCGATCGGATCGGCGCAACGCTTCGGCGTTCCCATGGGCTATGGCGGGCCGCACGCGGCCTATATGGCGGTGCGCGACGCGCTGAAGCGCTCGCTGCCGGGGCGCATCGTCGGCCTGTCGATCGATTCACGGAAACAGCCGGCCTACCGGCTGGCGCTGCAGACCCGCGAGCAGCATATCCGCCGCGAGAAAGCGACTTCCAACATCTGCACCGCGCAGGTGCTGCTGGCGATCATCGCCTCGATGTACGCGGTCTATCACGGGCCGGAAGGATTGACCCACATCGCGCGCACGGTACACCGCCGCACCGCCGTGCTGGCAGCGGGATTGCGCCGGCTCGGCTTCGCGCCACGGTCGGAAGCGTTTTTCGATACCGTGACCGTGAATGCGGGCAAGACGCAGGGCGAAATCATCGCCCGCGCACTGGCCGAGAAGATCAACCTGCGTATCGGACAAGGCACGCTCGGCATCGCGCTCGACGAGACCACGACGCCGGCCGTTGTCGAAGCGGTATGGCGCGCGTTCGGCGGCAAGCTCGCCTACGCGGAGGTCGAAGCCGAAGCAGCCGAGGCGCTGCCCGCCGACCTGAAACGGGCAAGCGCGTTCCTTGCCCATCCGGTGTTTCATGCCCATCGCTCCGAGACCGAGCTCCTGCGCTACATGCGCAAGCTCAGTGACCGTGACCTCGCGCTCGACCGCGCGATGATCCCGCTGGGCTCCTGCACCATGAAGCTCAACGCGACGTCGGAAATGATCCCGCTGACCTGGCCCGAATTCGGCAACCTGCATCCGTTCGCGCCGCGCGAGCAGGCCGCGGGCTATCACGCGCTGTTTGCGCGGCTGGAACAATGGCTGTGCGACATCACGGGCTATGACGCGATTTCGCTGCAGCCGAATTCCGGCGCGCAGGGCGAATATGCCGGACTGCTGGCGATCCGCGGCTATCACGCCGCGCGCGAGGAGCCGCATCGCAAGGTGTGCCTGATCCCCTCCTCGGCGCACGGCACCAATCCGGCGTCCGCCCACATGGCCGGCATGGAAGTCGTGGTGGTGGCGTGCAACACGCGCGGCGACGTCGACGTCGATGATTTGCGCGCAAAGGCCGGGCAGCACGCCAAAGACCTCGCGGCCGTGATGATCACCTATCCGTCGACCCACGGCGTGTTCGAGGAGCACATTCGCGAGATCTGCGACATCGTGCACGGCCATGGCGGACAGGTCTATCTCGACGGCGCCAACCTGAATGCGCAGGTCGGGCTGTCGCGGCCCGGCGATTACGGCGCCGATGTCAGCCACCTCAACCTGCACAAGACCTTCTGCATTCCGCATGGCGGCGGCGGCCCCGGCATGGGCCCGATCGGCGTCAAGGCGCATCTGACGCCATTCCTGCCGGGGCATCCCGCATCCGGCGGCCGAACGCCGGTCGGCCCGGTGTCGGCCGCGCCGTTCGGATCGCCGTCGATCCTGACGATCTCCTATGTCTACATCCTGATGATGGGGGGCGAAGGCCTCACGCGCGCGACCGAAACCGCGATCCTCAATGCCAACTACATCGCGGCCAGGCTGGACCCGCATTTCCCGGTGCTTTACCGGAATGAAAGAGGGCGCGTCGCGCATGAATGCATCGTCGATCCGCGGCCGCTGAAGGCATCATCCGGCGTCACCGTCGACGATATCGCCAAACGGCTGATCGATTACGGCTTCCATGCCCCGACCATGAGCTTCCCGGTGCCGGGAACGCTGATGATCGAGCCGACCGAATCCGAATCCAAAGCCGAGATCGATCGTTTTTGTGATGCAATGATCGCGATCCGGCACGAAATCGCCGAGATCGAGAACGGCCGCTGGAAGGCCGAGGCTTCGCCGCTGCGTTACGCGCCGCACACCGTGCACGACATCGCCGATGATGCATGGCAGCGGCCCTACAGCCGCGCCGAGGGCTGCTTCCCCGCCGGCACCTCGCGGGTCGATAAATACTGGAGTCCGGTGGGGCGGGTCGACAATGTCTATGGCGACCGCCATCTGGTGTGTTCATGCCCGCCGGTCACTGAATACGCAGAGGCGGCGGAGTAGAGGGCAACGCCTCGTGTCCCGGAAGCGATGCAGCGTCCTTTACGCTGCACCGTAGAGCCGGGACATGAAATCGTCACTCCTCCGCCGGCTCATCGCCGTCGGCGTCGCGTTCGGGGGTACCGGCGAGGATCTGTTCGGCGATCAGGCCGGAGTTCTGGCGGATCGCCATTTCGATCTTCGCGGTCATGTCGGGATTGGCCTTGAGGAACGCTTTCGAGTTCTCGCGGCCCTGCCCGAGCCGCTGGCTGTCATAGGAGAACCAGGCGCCGGACTTCTCGACGATGCCGGCCTTGACGCCGAGATCGAGGATTTCGCCCATCTTGGAGACGCCCTCGCCGTACATGATGTCGAATTCGACCTGCTTGAACGGCGGCGCCAGCTTGTTCTTCACGACCTTGACGCGGGTGGTGTTGCCGACCACTTCGTCGCGTTCCTTGATGGCGCCGATGCGGCGAATGTCGAGGCGGACGGAGGCATAGAATTTCAGCGCGTTGCCGCCGGTGGTGGTTTCCGGCGAGCCGTACATCACGCCGATCTTCATCCGGATCTGGTTGATGAAGATCACCATGGTGTTGGATTTGTTGATCGAGGCGGTGAGCTTGCGCAGCGCCTGGCTCATCAGGCGCGCCTGCAGGCCGGGCAGCGCATCGCCCATCTCGCCCTCGAGCTCGGCTTTCGGCACCAGCGCCGCCACCGAATCGACCACCAGCACGTCGACCGCGCCGGAGCGCACCAGCGTGTCGCAGATCTCCAGCGCCTGTTCGCCAGTGTCGGGCTGCGAGATCAGGAGTTCGTCGATGTTGACGCCGAGCTTGCGCGCGTAGACCGGATCAAGCGCATGTTCGGCGTCGATGAAGGCGCAGATGCCGCCCTTCTTCTGGCCCTCGGCGACCGTGTGCAGCGCCAGCGTGGTTTTGCCCGACGATTCCGGGCCGTAAATCTCAACCACCCGGCCCTTCGGCAATCCGCCGACGCCAAGCGCGATGTCGAGCCCGAGCGAGCCCGAGGAAATGGTCTCGACGTCCATCGAGCGGTCGTTCTTGCCCAGCCTCATCACCGAGCCCTTGCCGAACTGACGCTCGATCTGGGAGAGCGCGGCGGAAAGGGCCTTGGTCTTGTCCATGGAGGATCCTTCAACGATACGCAGGGCAGTGGCAGACATGGGTGGTGCTCCTTATGGCGGGGATTCGCTAGCGGGACAAACGGGCGGAAAGGCAAAATCAGCGATTGGAAATAATGTACCCTATTTGTTCCTTGTTCGCAATATGTTCTTTTGGTCGGTACTGTCCGCTATTGGCCCCGGTGTCTAATTGAATCCGCCAGTGTCCTAATTCGCTTTGTCTTGTGGAACGTCAGCCTTCTCAGCCCGTTTTGATTGACGAAATTTCGGGACAGCGGCACGATTGATCCATGGGACAAGCACGGCGACCAACTTGCCCCGATTGCGGGGCGTATCTGACTTTGGCGCTGCCCCCCGGCGGCAAGGGTCTGCGCACGTTTCGGTGCTCGGATTGCGAGGGTCCCGACCCCCTCAAGAAGGTCCTCAAGCAATAGGCTGGCTTGTCGGTGAGCTAGGCAGAACTAAATCTCCCGAAACAGACTAAGGCCGCCTCAGCTGGCCGCCTTCTTATTTTATCTCTTATTTTACGAGGCCCAAAAGGCTATGAAACGGCAGTATGCGGCTCCTGCAGCTACAAAGAAGATAATCCCGAAAGGCCGTAAGCCGCCTCGGCTGGCGGCGGATTTTTGCCTGCCCAATGTCCGCCAACGGACATACCGTGAAGCCACGAGACCTAAGTAAACATCCGGAGTTTTGATGAGCGGCGGCTGTTGGCATATTGCACGCCATGGCTCAACATATCCTATTCAGATGTCCCCAAACCGGGATGAACGTACAGCACTGGCTGGCGGACGCGCCAGAGGATGCAAAAGACAACCACTCGCCCGTGGCTTGCGCGGCGTGCGGCAAGACGCACTTCATTCATAATTCGACGGGCAAGCTGTTAGGCGACCAGGCAAAGGCAAAGTAAGGCCGGCTCAGAAGCCATTGCCGCGCTCCGCAGCCGAGGTGACGAATGCCTGCGGCGCTCTGCTCTTCATCCGAAAAATCCGGACAGGCACTTTTTCAAGTGGCGCGTGCATTCACCACAGGGCACGCGGCCTTGATCTCACTCAAGGCGGCCGACGGCAATCCGCCCTATTGTGATTCGTCATTGCCGAACTGCCCCACAAGGAAGCTGCGACGTTGACATCGAGCCTCCGGATTCCCGGATCTGGAGGCTCTTTTCATGCAGCCGCCCCGGATGCCACTTCGCGCGCCTGGTTTTCGCCACGGTTTCGGACAACCCAAGGGGCCGCTTCGCCGATTCTGCCGCCAGCAAAAGTTACTGGCTCGGCCTGTCAAATTTTCCGAAATGGATGTTATGATTCTTGCGGCACCATTCTCGATCGGTGCGGCTTTCCGGGATGACGGGCCCTGCCCGATTTGATCGCGAGTTGAAAATGACCGTCCATGCGCCCAAGCTTTTGACGCCCGAAGAGTTCGCCTCGCTGATCGAAATCGCGATCACCTCTCCCGGCCCGACGATACCGGCGCTTCACCTGACCAAGCTGATCGGCCTTGGCTACGTCATCGAGACCGCGAAGGGCCCCGTCGTCACCGGGGACGGCCTGATCCGGATCACGGAGAGCGAGTAAGCGCGAGCGCGCGACGGCAAGCTGCTCGGCGAGCAACAACCACGGCGACAGAAGTAATTCGCGCCCCGGTTTCTCCTTCGGGCCTCGGAACCGGCCATTTCTAGTCGGCGCTTCGCAACCGCCGCATCGTGAATTCAATGTCGCCGTCAGGCAGCTCGCGCCAGCTTTCGACGCCGCTCATATAGGCCTGCCTGGGATAGCGGGTGAGGAAATCACGTGCCTTTATCCGCGCCTTGTCGCGCGGCAGGGTAAACGTCTCGCGCAAATAGCCATCGTCCAGCTTGTGGCCGGCCATCCGGCTTGCGAGATCGCGCGGGCGCAGGACCATGTCGCAACTCCGACATCTGACGACCAGCCCAATATAGGGCTCGCCGCAGCCAAACCGAGTCCCCGCGCCGCCCGGAGGAAAGGAAATTAGGTCGCCTACTCGACATAAAACGGCTACCATAGCGGCCTCGCCGGAAGCGGCCCACAGGTTGCGGTGCTTGCTCACCGGATTACAACCATTGGCGCTCGCCGCAGCCCGCCACATACGGGAAGCAGGGCATGCCCATTCAACGAACGAACCGGCTCCTCTCGCTCTTGTCGGATGACGACTATGAGCGGTTGCGCCCGCATTTGTCGCTCGTCGATCTCGAATACAAAAAAGACCTCTATCAAGCATCACATCCGATCGAGCATGTGTACTTTCCGATCGACGGAGTGGCTTCGATGGTGATCACGACATCGGATGGCAGCAGCGTGGAGGTCGGAACGATCGGCAACGAGGGCGTCGTGGGATTGCCGATCTGTCTTGGCGACCGCGAAGCGCCTTCGTCGGTTTACGTCCAGGTCCCGGGCAAGGGCCTGCGGATCGACGCCGATCTTTTCCGCGGCGAACTCGAACGCCGCCCTGCCCTGAACCTGGTCATGCTCCGCTATGTCCATGCGTTCTTCAACCAGGTCGCACAATCGGCCGCCTGCGCTCACCTGCACAGGGTGGAGCAGCGCTGTTGCCGCTGGTTGCTGATGACGCGCGACCGAATGCCTTCGGACGATTTCCTGCTGACCCATGAGTTCCTGGGAATGATGCTCGGAGTGCGGCGAACCACGGTCACTGACGTCATGGGGGCCTTGCAGAAGGCCGGGCTTATTCAATATCGGCGCGGCCACGTTACGATTCTCGATCTTGATGCGCTGCAGCAACGCACCTGCGAATGCTACGAGATCTCACGGCTGGAATTCGACCGGCTGCTTGGTGATACAGCGATGGCGCCCAGGAGGGACAAAAAACATCGGCTTATAAGCGACGTGGGTTAAGCCGAGGACTGCAGCCGTCATCGGCCGGAGTCCGTTTTCCGGCCATTCCACGCAAACACCTCGGCCGCACGGGCGGCCGCGTCCCGGTTGCCGATCAGGCGGGGAAAACGCTGCCGGGCGTTGACGCTATGACGGCTACCGGACCGACAGCGCGGCCTGCATCTTCCTATATTGCGTTTTTCCGCGGATCGCACACTCGGAGCGCCCTTCCCACCCCTGCGGCGAAATCGGCCCGACCGACCGGGCAGGACCACGTATTGTCCATTTCATATGCCGGTCTTCCATTGAACAACAGACTGCTTGCCTCGCTGCCCGGCGGCCACTTCGATCGGCTGCTTCCGCACCTGACGATGATCTCCCTCAGCCAGGGAGTCGTTCTGTATGAGGCCGGCGACGAGGTCGATCAGGTTTACTTTCCGCACGATGGCATGCTGTCGCTTCTGTCCGTGTTGCGCGACGGCAAGGCGATCGAGATCGCCACTGTCGGCCGCGAAGGCGTCGTCGGGGCGATGGCGGGCCTTGGCCTCTATAAATCGCTGGTGCGCGTCGTCGTGCAGATGCCGATGGCCTGCAGCAAGATCCCGGCAAAGCATTTCAGAACCGCCGTCGGCGCCAGCGTGCCCGTTCGCGATCTCTGCATCCGCTACAACGAGGTGCTGTTGTCGCAGGCGCGGGTCACCGCCGCCTGCAACGCGCTGCACCAGATCGAGGCTCGATTTTGCCGCTGGCTGCTGCAAAGCGCGGACCGGGCGGGCGGCGATACCGTGCCGCTGACGCAGGAATTTCTTGCTGAAATGCTGGGGGTGAGACGCACCTCGGTGACGGAAGTCGCAACCAGGGTGCAAAATGCCGGCGTGATCACCTATTCGCGCGGCGTGATCAAGATCCTGGATCGACCCGCCCTGCTGCGGATGTCCTGCGAATGCTACGAAACGCTGGTGGATCAATCGGCCGTCCTGGCCTGATACCGCGCGCGGCGCCCTGTCTCAACATTCATCCCGGATCGGCGGAAACAGCAGGATCCGGAGGCGCTGGCCATGCACGGCAGCGCACGGCCCGCGCGCTTTAATTGGCGGCGGTGCCGGTCTTGGTTTTCGGCTTCGCGGAAGTGGCTGCCTTGGCGGGGGCCTTGGGCGTATCCGTGCTGCGCACGTTGCCCCAGGGATCGGCGGGCGCCTTGGCGTCCGGTATTTTCTTCAGTGTGTCCTGATAGGCCTTGTCGCGCACCGCCTCGGCGTCCTTTTCCTCTTGCGTCTTGCCGGGCTTGTCCTGCAACAAATTCACCGGGGGAATCTGGGCGAAAGCGGGTGATGCCAGCAACACGACGGCGGCCGCGATACGGAAAACTCTCATGAGGAAACTCCCTGTAATTTCAGGCAAGATATCATCGCGCTGGCAGCCCAGCCAAGCGCGCCTGGTTACGCCAAACGCACACCTTGCGGGCTAAAAATGGTCCGACTTGCAGGATTTCGGCGACTGCATCCAATCATCCCAGATCGGGCCGCATCTGGTGCAACCATTGAGGAGAAGGCCCAGGAGGACAACGCTGAACATCAATGCCAACCGCCTGAACATGACCCACGCACTCCCCAAACACCGGCTATCAGTAGGTCCAAAGTCCGGCCTTTTCAAGCCAGCAGGGCCCGGGCCAATTCGCCGGATGGGCTCTGGAACAACCATCATCGACAATCCCCTCGCCAGGAAGTGAGCACCATGCAGGACGAACCCAAGGCTGAAGCATTCGACGTCGAGGAAGCCAGGCGCGTGCTGGGCGATGTATTCGCACCCTGGGTGCAGGACCTTGGGCTGTCGATCGACTGCGTTGAATGCGCGCCGCCGCCGGGGGCGGCAGCCGACTGGCAGCCGGGCGCGATCCTGCGCATGGCCTTCTCGCAGCGTCTTTGCCGGCACGGTGGCGTCGTCTGCGGCCAGGCGCTGATGGCGCTCGCCGACACCTCCATGGTGATCGCGATCCTTGCCGCGAACCGCGGCTATCGGCCGATGACGACCGTCGATCAGACCACCCATTTCATGCGCGCGGTTGCGCAGTCGGATGTGCTGGCCGAGGCCCGGGTGGTCCGGCTCGGGCGCACCATGAGCTTCGGCCGCGTCACCCTGTTCAGTGCCACCGACAACAAGCCGGTGGCGATGGTATCCAGCGCTTTCGCGATGCTTTGAGAGCGCCCGGGAGAACGCCCAGGACAATGTTCCAGACAACGCCCCTCAAAATAAGCCATCGTTAACGAAACCTGAATCCGGGTCCAGATGCGACGCACATTCGATTCAATTGCCGGCAATTCGGGTTTGCTATCCGAACCGGGAAATCGACCCTCTTCGGGATTTCCAGCAATGAACGAGAAGCGAACGGCCCCCGACACGGGGTGCTCGAGCACGGCACCCTCGCCGCGTGCCCGCTTCAGCGATTATTGATGGCTGACCGCACCCATTTTTCGCCGTGGCGGGATAAGATCGGCGGATGCGATGGATCCTTGTTCACGTGGGGTTGATGACGGGCGGAGCGCTCGCGCTGGCGGGCTGCGGCCTCGCCGATAGCCATGCGCCGTTACCGGAGTTCATGCGCGCCAAAGCCAATGATCCGCCGCCGCCGGAGCCGCCCCCTGATGTACGGCAGCTCGTCCGCGCGGGACTGGATTCGATATTCGTCGCATCGTCCAATCCGCAAAAGGTCCAGGTCTCGTCGCCCCGCCACGATCTCCGCGGCCTCGGCTGGACGGCGTGCGTCAGGGCCGACCTGACATCCGCCATGGGCAAACCGCTGGGCGAGGAAACCTATCGCATCACCATCAATAGCGGCGTCATCACCGACCGGCAGCGCGCCGAACCCGAGGACACCTGCACCTTTGAAAGTTACCAGGCGATATGAGCGGGTATGGATTCGCCGCGACGCTAAACCCAATGCCCAGGATCCAGCGCGATAGCCATCGTGGCCTGACGAGATTGCGGCGGTATCAGGCGGCCCGGATAGCTGCGAAGAAACCTTCAACCTGGGTGCGAAGTGTCTCCGATTGCTGCGAGAGCTCATTGGCCGAAGACAGCAGTCGCGTGGCCGTTTGACCGGTTTCGCTTGCAGTTTGACTAACGCCGCTGATGTTGCTCGAAACCCCCTGGGTACCCCGTGCGGCCTCCTGGACGTTGCGCGCGATCTCGGCCGTTGCCATGCCCTGCTCTTCAACCGCCGCCGCGATGGCCGTGGCGATCTCATTCACCGAAGCGATCGTCGTCCCGATTTCCTGGATGGATCCGACGGATTCCTTGGTCGCATCCTGGATCGCAAGGATCTGCTGGCCGATTTCGCCGGTCGCCTTCGCGGTTTGCTCCGCAAGCGCCTTCACTTCGGAGGCCACCACGGCAAAACCCCTGCCGGCTTCGCCCGCGCGCGCCGCCTCGATGGTGGCATTCAAGGCGAGCAGGTTGGTCTGACCGGCGATGCTGTTGATGAGCTCGACGACATCGCCAATTCTCTGCGCCGCCTTGGCGAGATCCTGGATGGTGGTGCTGGAGCGACTGGCCTGCTCCACCGCCATGCCGGTAATCCGGGTCGACTCCGTGACCTGACGGCCAATTTCCCTGACCGACGAAGTCAATTCCTCGGTGGCGGAGGCGACCGCCTGCACGTTGGTCGACGCTTCTTCCGAGGCCGCGGCGACGACGGTCGATTGCCGCGTCGACTCCTCGGCACTGGCGGCCAGGGCGTTGGCGGCGCTTTGCAGATTTGTCGCCGAACCGCCGAACGTATTCAGCACGATCTTCATCTGGCCGTCGAAATCCTGAATCGCGGCAGTAATCTTGCTCTGCTGCTGCTGGCGTTCCGTCAGCATCGCTTCCTGATAGATTGAAATCGCGATGTCCATGTCCAGCATAACGGCGCAGTTCAGCGCCGTGAGCACCGCCGAGAGATGCGCCGGTTTCCAGCGGTATTGACGAACAGCGAGATCCACAAGCTGGCTGAGTACGAAATTATAGCCGCCGATATACCAGCGCGGCTCCAGTCCGATCTTGTTGTGGATGAGGCCGATCGTGCGCACGCCCTGCATGTATTCATGATCGAAACGGCCATTGAACAGGCGGCCCCAATGGGATCCCTGTGCCGCCTTGAGACGCGGAATATTGTTGCCGATCATGCGTGCAAGTTGAGCCTCCCCGGTAACATGCTGATAGAAGCCCTCGAGAATTCTTGGCAGCGCCGGCTCCACGACTTTCCAGAATTCGCGCAACAATTCACCCGTCCTCACGTCGATGCGCATGAAACGCATCCGGGTCTCGCGATCTTGACTGCCGCCGGTCACAACTGGTTCTGCCATGTGCATTCCCTCTAAAATTCAATTCGGAAAATTTTCTGGTCGGATGATTGTTGATCCGGGAAACGCAACGCCGCCGGAGCACTGTTAAACGTTAAATCGATTTTTCGTTAAGTTCTGAGCGCCGCAACTTGATCCAGGTTGTTGATCTACATTAAGCCCGCTGACGCGGCACCGATCTTGTTCAAGTTGCAGGCCTTGGCGCAGCTAGACTGCCAACAGGCAGCGACTGTCCAAAATTGAGAGAGATTTGCATTTTGATTTTGTTAAATTGGTTCGTTCTGATAGATGCAGTTGCAACTTCTTGGCAGAGGACGAAAAACAAGAAACCTTGCGAGCTCGTTTGGCCAGACATTCGACAACAACTCTCGCTTCAACTTGCGTAACCTGCCCTCACCGCGAGGCCGGTTTTTGCGGTACGCTGTTCAAGTCGCCTTCGGGAGATTTGGAAGCAGACAACCAGTCCGGCTGGCGGCACTTCACTACAGCCCGCGGCGGCGAGCAGATCGTCGTTCGAAATCAGCCGTACGACGACGTATTCGTACTTTGCGCGGGCTGGGCTTTCCGATACTTCCAGCTTTCCGATGGCCGCAGGCAAATCCTGAAGTTCCTGCTGCCTGGAGATCTCTTTTCCTCTATCGCCATCTTCGAAGGGACGTTCCAGTTTTCGGTCAAGGCATTGACCGAAGTTCAGCTAAGCGGATTCGCTCGTTCCGAGATCAACACCAAGTGCCTCACCAGTCCCGGCGTTCAATCGGCCATCGCGAGTTCCTGCATTGCCGACCATCGTGATGCGACTGAGCTTCTTACTTCACTGGGCCAACGATCGGCCGAGGAACGCATTGCCCATCTGCTTCTGCATTTGATGCCGCGCATTGCGGCCCGAAACGTGATCCGCGAACAACGCTACCCGTTTCCGTTGCGTCAGCAGCACATCGCCGACGCGGTCGGACTGACTTCGGTCCACGTCAGCCGGATATTCAGTCTCTTTCGCGATCGTCGCATCGTCACATTGTCCGATGGCGTCCTGCAGGTTTTCAACCTTCCGGAACTGGAGAGGATCGGGTCGCTGCAATGACTGCTCCGCCCGGAGCAATCCCGAAAACGGTCAATTCGGGCGCGGCGACAGGGATCGCTCGCGCAACCGATAGAACTGGACGGCTTTCCTGGCGGTTTCCGGCTTGAGTCGCAGGAAGGTTTCAAGCAGCCTGTCGAGATCGCCCGCTGACCGCTCTGCCCGCGCCTGCAGCAAGAGGATCGCCTTGGTCGTTTTCCAGGTCAAGCCGGCGGCCTTGGTCAGGACGAGAATTTGCTCCGACCTTTCTTCAACGAGTGCGCGCTCCACAAGGCCAACGGGAAGGTCGCTGATAACCGACAGCGCAAGCGCGGTTTCAGCGAACTTCCCCGAGCTGGCAAAACCAAAAAGCGCGGCTTCGTCCAGTTTGCCGGCGTCGCAGAGAGACTGAACCCGATCGCGCGCCTTCGCGAACTCAGCCGACATTTCCCTGGTCTGCGTCTGCAGATGACTGGCCGCGCGCGTGACGATTTCGGCCATCTGGGTGGCCTTGCGCGGATCCTCTTTCGCGAGTCTTTGTCTCAGCGAGTCGGAGGCATCGGCGAAAAGCTTCAAAAGATGTCGCCGCGGAATTTCGCTTCTGGACCAGGTGCAAGCCGCCAGATCATCGTCGCTCGACGACCGTCGCACCAGCGAGCAATAGCCAAATTCGGAGAACGACGCGCCCGGATTTCCCGCCGTGCTCAAGACAACCTCCCGGTCCCCCCTCTCCAGGAGTATGTCGGTCACGGATTGCGGGACAACCTTGCGGGTCGATATGGCAAGTAAATGAGCCTGGCTCTTGCTTCTCGCACCTTCCGCAAGCGTCGTTTCATCCAGATGCTCCGAGTGCGAAAGTATTGGACGGGCAACGTCGATAGCGTCGTCGAGCGCCAACCGGCGCAATATTCGCGGCGGCGCGGCGGAGCTGTTCGCCAGAAACTCCGCGAAATGGACGCGCGCGGACGTTTCGATTTCATCGACGAGCTGATGCATGACGGAGTCGAACAGCGCGGTCTGTTCGCTCGAAAGATTTGCGGATGTCGACACGAAGAGATCGGCGACGCGCCGCAATATCGAGGCGCGGCGCCCGATATCGCTACTTGCTACCGCCGCTTCAAGCTCGTCGATCAGCGATTGGCTCGCGATCACGATTCATGCCCCCGGAGAAGCCCACCCGATCGCATCCCGCACGGGAACGAATTCTGCTCAGGCCGCTTCATCTGCCCGCACGATCAGTTCAAGCGCAGAAAAATCGAGTTCCGCCAGCGGGCGCGGCCGGCCAAACAGGTAACCCTGAACGTAGTTGACGCCCTGGACCCGGAGCAACTCAAGCTGAGCGTCTGTTTCCACACCCTCGGCGGTCACGGCAATTCCCAGCCCGCGGGCCAGCGTGAAGATCGACGCCACCACGGCGACACACTCCGATCGCGTCAGCAGCCCTTGCGTAAAGGACTTGTCGATTTTTATCTTGTCGAATGGGAACAACAGCAGATAACTGAGCGATGCGTATCCGGTTCCGAAGTCGTCGAGGGCAATCGTGATGCCGATGTTCTTGAGTTGCTGGATGACCAGAACGTTGCTTTCCTTTCCCTGCAAGAGCAGCGATTCGGTGATTTCCAGTTCCAGCCGTTCCGGCGGCAGCCCCGAATCCACCAATGCGCACAGAATAAGGTCAAATAGCGCACCCGAGCGGAATTGGCCGGCCGACAGGTTGACCGCGACCTTGATATTCTCCGGCCAGGAAACCGCATCCGCGCACGCTTTTTGCAGAATCCATTGCCCCAGCGGCTCCATGAGTCCGGTTTCTTCAGCGATGCCGATGAACTGGTCCGGATACAACAATCCCGCCAGGGGATGGCGCCATCTGACCAATGCTTCCATTCCACAGAGCCGTGACGTTCTGGTGTCGAACAGCGGCTGGTAATGCAGTTCAAATTCGTTGCGCGATAGCGCCGCTCGCATATCGTTGATAAGCTGGAGCCGCGTTGTGGCCTTCTCGCTCAAATCCTCCTCAAAGAAACTGAAGCTGTTACGCCCTTCGGACTTCACGCGATATAGCGCAAGGTCGGCCTTCTTGAGCAACTCCGCCGCATCGGTGCCATTCGCAGGGGCAAGCGCGATGCCGATGCTGGTTCCCACGGACACTTCCTGCCCGTCCAGAACAAACGGCTTTGCCACGATTTCCAGCGTCTTTACAGCCAGCGCGATAGCCTCTTCCCTCTGATCCCTGGTATCGGTCTGGATGATCGCGAATTCATCGCCGCCAAGACGCGCGACGATGTCGGTCTCACGAAGCGACGATTTCAAACGGCCAGCGAGCTCCTTCAGCAGGTTGTCTCCTGCGGCATGCCCCAGAGTATCGTTGACGTGCTTGAATCCATCGAGATCGAGTATGTGGATGGTTAGCGTGCCTTGCTGTTGCTGCTGCATGTGAGCCAGCGCCCGATCCATCTGCTCCCGCAAGGCCGCCCGGTTCAAGAGGCCGGTCAACGCGTCATGCGTGGCGGCATAGGAAATCTGGGCTTCGGCGCGCTTTCGCGCGGTGATATCGACCCGGATGGCCATATAGGCGATCGGCTTGCCGTTAGTGTCGAGTTGCGGGGTGATGACCGTATCGACCCAATAGAGCGACCCGTCTTTGGCCTTGTTGCAAAGTTCACCGCGCCAGACTCCGCCCCTTGCGATGCAGCGATACATCTCGCGGAAAAACGCCTTCGAATGCGTGCCGGAATTCAGAACGCGGTGGTCGCGCCCCAGCAATTCCGCACGGGAATATCCACTGATCTTGCAGAAATTTTCGTTTGCATAGGTGATGGAACCGCGCAGATCGGTCACCGCGACGATGACGGCCTGATCGATTGCATATTGTTTCTCCAGCAGTTCCTGCCTGGCAGTTTCGGCGCGTCCTTCTGCGAGCGACGCATCGGTGATGTCCTTGTGGATCTCTACCGATCCGCCGTCGGGCATGGGATGGCGGCTGACCGAGATGATCGTCCCATTCCTGAGTTCGTCGGTGGCGTGATGGGTCTGCCCGGACGCGGCATTGCTCAGGCAGTCGGCGACGTATTTTGTCGCATTCAGCGGACAATAAGACCCGGCTACACGGCTGTTGAGAATGTCGTGCAGCGGCGTCCCGGCTCTCGTCTGCACCGGTGCAAGCCCGTACATTTCGGCATATTGGCTATTGCTAACCAGAACCCTGAGGTCTGCATCGAAAATACACAGACCGTGCGGCGTGCTTTCGATCGCCGTCCTCAACAGCATCTCCGACTGCGTCTGCACCGATTCCGGGCGCGCGCCAAAAGTGAGCCGGCGAAGGCCTAAACGGGGCAGCCCCAAATGTCTTTTCAACAGTTTCATCATACGGTCTTCTTGATGAAACTCATCTCACCTGGGCTTATTTAAAATTGCATTGAAACATCGACCGAGCCGTCGGACTCGTCCCCGATTGGCGCTTTATGGAATGTCTGAGTTAACCCTCCGGCGCCTCGCCTTGATCTGCATTCTTAACCTGGATCAATTCGAAGGCGCCCCGGGTCGGGGAATCGGACCGGCGCGCGTGCTCCTTCCAGCTGAAATTTCTCCGGCCTCGTTCGGACGAGCCGGGGGACCCGCTGATTCAGGCCGCCACGTTCAACTGCTTCTCAAATTCCTCATACGCGGAGATCGCGTCCGCCGCGTACATCAGCGACGGGCCCCCGCCCATATAGACGGCCATGCCAAGCGTCTCCTCCACTTCCTGACGGGTGGCGCCGAGCTTGACCAGGGTCTCGGTATGGAAGCCGATGCAGCCGTCGCAACGGGTTGCAATGCCGATCGCAAGCGCGATCAGTTCCTTGGTTTTCTTGTCCAGCACGCCGTCGCGGGTCGCGGCCTGCGCCAGCGCCGAAAAGGCCTTCATGGTGTCGGGAATGTCCTGGCGCAGTTTACGCAAGTCGCCGGAAATTCGCCTCGTGATGTCGTGGTAGCTCTTTTTCATGAGAGGACTCCTCAAGTACCGGGCGATGTCGGCGGCGACGGTTGTCGCAGCGCGATATAGATGGCGGGGATGACGAGGACGGTCAGCAGCGTCGAGGACGCCAGGCCGAACAGCAGCGAAATCGCCAGGCCCTGGAAGATCGGATCCACCAGAATGGTGGCAGCGCCGATCATGGCTGCGAGCGCGGTCAACAGGATCGGCTTGAAGCGCACGGCGCCGGCTTCCAGCACCACGTCACGGAGCGTCTTGCCCTGTCCGCCGCTGTGACGAATGAAGTCAACCAGCAGGATCGAATTGCGCACGATGATACCCGCCAGCGCAATGAAGCCGATCATCGAGGTCGCCGTGAACGGAGCCCCCAACAGCCAGTGGCCGATCAGAATCCCGATCAGCGTTAGCGGTATCGGCGTCAGGATGACCAGCGGCAGCCTGAAGCTGCCGAACTGCGCCACGACCAGCACATAGATGCCGATGATCGCCGCGCCGAAGGCTGCGCCCATGTCGCGAAATGTCACATAGGTGATTTCCCATTCGCCGTCCCAGAGCAGCGTCGAAGCGGACTCGTCGGTCGGCTGCCCGTGCATCCTGATGACGGGCTTCGGCAGTGCGCCCCAATCGTGAGCATCGACGCGTTTCGCCACTTCGAGCATGCCGTAGAGCGGCGCCTCAAAACGGCCCGCGAGTTCGGCCATCACCATATCCGCGAAGCGGCCATCCCGCCGGAAGATAGTCGGAGAGCCTTCCTCGGTGGTGGCCTTGACGACCTGTCCGAGTTCGACAACCGTTTTGCTGCCGGGCAACGTGTTCGCCGGCACCGGAGTCGAGGCCAGCGCCTCGGTCCATGCCTGATCGTGCTTCGCCAGCTTGACCGCGATCTCGATCGGATTGCGGTCTTCACCGCGATAGGAATAGCCGACCGATACGCCACCGAACAACGTCTGAATCGTGTCGTAGACGTCGCGCTGCTCGACTCCGAAAAATTCAAGCCGGTCCTGGTCGATCGACAATCGCAGCCGGGGCCGCTTCTCGCCGATTGAATCGTCGATATCGACGATGAAAGGCACCTCGGCGAAAATCTTCTTGAGCTCGCCCGTGACCGCACGGCGGGTTGCCGCATCGGGCCCGTAGATTTCAGCGAGCAAGGTCGCGAGCACCGGCGGCCCGGGCGGCACTTCGACCACCTTGATGCTGGTGCCCGGCGGAACGCTGACCGCCTTGAGCCGCTGCCGCAGGTCGAGCGCGATGTCGTGGCTCGCTCGCTTGCGGTCTCCGCGCGCGGCCAGATTGACCTGCAGCTCGCCCAGTTCGGGCCTTTCGCGCACGTAGTAGTGGCGGACGAGGCCGTTGAAATTGAACGGCGCCGGCGTGCCGGCGTAGGACTGCACCGAGGTGATCTCAGGCAATCCGCGCGCGATGTCGGCGGCCGCGAACAGGGTGCGCTCGGTGTCTTCGAGACTTGCGCCTTCCGGAAGATCGACCACGACGGCGATCTCGGACTTGTTGTCGAACGGCAACAGTTTGACGGTCACGGACTTGGTCGCGAACAGCATCATCGAAAGCAACGTCGCGACGCCGACCCCGATCAGGAAGATCCAGGAGGAACGCTTGCTCTGGACGATCGGCGTCGCGAAACGCCGGTAGATGCGCCCGAGCACTCCTTCGTCGTGCGCGGCATGGCTCGCTCCCGCGGTACCCTCCTTCGGGGCCAGCCGCAGCATCAGCCAGGGCGCCACCACCATCGCGACGAAGAACGAGAACAGCATGGCCGCCGAAGCGTTCGCCGGAATCGGCGCCATATAGGGGCCCATCAGTCCCGACACGAACAGCATCGGCAACAGCGCGGCAACCACGGTCAATGTTGCGACGATGGTCGGATTGCCGACCTCGGCAACGGCCTCGATCGTCGCCTGCAGGCGGGGCCGCCCGTCCTTCATCCCCCAATGACGGGCGATGTTCTCGACCACGACGATGGCATCGTCGACCAGGATGCCGATCGAGAAGATCAGCGCAAAGAGGCTGACGCGATTGATCGTATAACCCATCAGATTCGCGGCAAACAGCGTCAGCAGAATGGTGGTCGGGATCACCACAAGCGTGACCAGCGCTTCGCGCCAACCGATCGCGATCGCGATCAGAACGACGATCGAGATCGTCGCCAGCCCGAGGTGAAACAAGAGTTCGTTCGCTTTCTCGTTGGCGGTCTCGCCATAGTCGCGGGTCACCGTGACCTCGACGTCGTCGGGGATCAGCCGTGACTTCAACCCCTCGAGCCTGTGCGAAATATCCTCCGAAACGACCACCGCGTTGGCGCCTGCCCGCTTGGCCAGCGCCAGGCTGACCGCGGGAACACGCTCCCACTTGCCCTTGCCGTCGCGCGCATCGTTCCAGACCCGGTGCTCGGTCGCGTTGGGTCCAATGACCACGGACGCGACGTCCTTGATATAAACCGGCCGCCCGTCCCGCGTCGAAATCAGGATCAGACCGATGTCGGGAATACCCGACAATGTCTGGCCGGCCGCGACGCCGCGGACGATCCCGGCTTCCCGGACCTGGCCTGCCAGGAACGAACGATTGGCGTCCTTCACCTTGGCGACGAGTTGCTGCAGCGTGACGCCAAACAGCGACAGCTTCTCGGGATCCGGCTCCACCCTGATCTGCTGGGCGGCGCCGCCGGAGATATAGGTCAGCCCGATACTGTCGACCTTCGTCAACTCGGCGCGCAATTTGTCGGCGAGCTCGTAGAGATCCTTGTCGGTCCAGCGATCTGCGGCGGCGGGCTTCGGCGAAAGTGTCAGCACGGTGACGGCGACGTCATTGATGCCGCGCCCGACAATCAGCGGTTCGGGAATGCCGACGGGAATCCGGTCCAGGTTGGCCCGGATCTTCTCGTGAACGCGAAGGATCGCCTCGTCGGATTTCGTTCCAACCAGGAAGCGCGCAGTCACCATCACGCGATCGTCTTCGGTCTGGCTGTAGACGTGTTCTACCCCATCGATGCCCTTGACGATCGCTTCCATGGGTTTGGTCACGAGTTCGACCGCGTCGGGCCCGCGCAACCCGTCGACGTTGATGCGGATATCGACCAGGGGAACGCTGATCTGGGGCTCTTCCTCGCGCGGAATAACGGCGAGCGCGATGAGGCCGACCACGAGCGAGGCGAGCAGGAACAGCGGCGTCAGCGGCGAATTGATCGTCGCCCGGGTGAGCCGCCCGGACAGTCCGAGATTCATGGCTGCACCAGCTGGTCGCCGGCGCGTATGCCGGACAGAATTTCAAGACCGTTGGGAATATCGGGAGAAGGCAGATCGCGGCCGCGCTGCACCGGCACATCGATGGTTCGGTCGGCCTGACGGATCTTCACGTAATCGATCCCGAAGCGGGTCGTCACGTAATTCGACGGGATCACGAAGGCGGTCCGCGAGCCGCCCGATATCCAGACCCTGAGCCGGTCGCCGACGAAATACTCCCCTAACCCCGGAACCGTGGCATCGGCGATGACGCGGCCGTCCTCGATCTGCGGATAAACCAGATCAATCACTCCCGACCTCGGGGTCTGGTCGCCGAATTCGGCGCCATCGACGAGGATCCGGTCACCGGCTTTCAGGAACCGGGCATGACGCTCCGGCACCCGAAGACGCAGTTTGAAATCCTGTTGCGCGATCATCGCAATGGGGTCGCCGGGCAGCACAACGGAACCGACCGCCACCAGCTTCTTCAATACGCGCCCGCCGGCGGGCGCAAGCACCTGCCCTTCACTGAGCTGTTGCTGGATCACCGCACGTTCGGCGGTCCGCGCCCGCAGCCCGTTTTGCGCGACATTGAGCGCGGTCCGGGCCTCGTCCAGTTTGACGCGAGGGAGAATGCCCCGGTCCACCAACCCCTGGGTTCGATCGAAATCGGTCTGTGCCTGATCCGATTGCGCCTGCAACGCGCCGATCTGCGCATCGAGTGACTTCATCTGCAGGGCAAGTTTCTCGTCGCCGATGGCGGCAATCTCCTGGCCGCTCGTGACCGAATCGCCTTCCCTGACGTTGAGCTGGACAATGATGCCGCCGATGCGTCCACGCGCCGGGACCACGCTGATGCTCTCGACGGTGGCAAATACTGCCTTCTCGTCGGCGACCGTCCGCGAAGCGACGGTGAGGATTTCGGCGCCGGCCGGGGCCGCGCCCAACGCTGCAACTGCGACAAGGCTCGATAGGATCAATTTACGCATGTGTTTGCCTGTAACCGTCAACGCCGCCTGCGGCGCTGCTGTGATGTCTGGTTGAAATTTGTGATGAGGACCTTGACCTGCCTCAAGGTGTCGCCGCGCGCATCCTTATAATTTGCGGGTGGCTTTGGTGGCTTTTGGCGGCGCGCAATAGACCTGATAGAGCGTCTTTAGAAGTTCACGTGCCGGGTCGCTCTCGATCGAATAGTAGATCGTCTGGGCATCGCGCCGCGCGGACACCAGGCCATCCTTGCGAAGGAGCGCAAGATGCTGGGACACCGTGGAGTCGCGAAGCTTCAGAAACTCGGCGAGATCACCGACGGACCGCTCGCCGTCGATCAACTGGCAGATGATCAGCAACCGATGGCGGTTGGAGAGCGCCTTCAACAGGTCACTCGCCTGATCGGCCGCAGCTTCCATGACGATACTGTCTATTTTCATACTTGCGTATATACGACTATTTGAATATATAGTCAAGCAAGGCGATGAATTGACCCACGCTTAAGAATGGCAAAGCCGCACTTCAGGGAATGCAGCAGACGGAGACGAACATGGCGGAAGTTGTTGTTATCGGAGCCGGTCTCAGCGGAACGCTGATGGCCTATGAATTGCTGCCGCAATTGAGGAAGGACGACCGCCTGACCGTGGTCTCTCAAGGACCGGTCTATCACTTCGTCCCCTCCAACCCCTGGGTCGCGATCGGCTGGCGCCAGCGCAGCGATATCGAAGTAGATCTGGTCGATATCATGAAGCGCAAGGGCATTCGCCTGCTGACCCAAGGCGCGCAACGCGTGCACCCGACCGAAAACCGCGTCGAACTCGCCGACGGCACATCGATCGATTACGATTATCTGGTGGTCGCCACCGGTCCGGAACTCGCCTTCGACGAGATTCCCGGGCTGGGGCCGGATGGCCACACGCAATCGGTTTGCCATGTCGACCACGCCGCACACGCCAAGGAAGCCTTCGAAAAGCTGGCGGCTAATCCGGGTCCGGTCGTTATCGGCGCCGTGCAGGGCGCCTCCTGCTTCGGACCGGCCTACGAGTTTCTGTTCATCCTGGAAACCGAGTTGCGGCGGCGCAAACTTCGTGACCGCGTGCCGATGACCTTCGTCACCTCCGAACCCTATATCGGGCATCTCGGGCTCGACGGCGTCGGCGACACCAAAGGGCTGCTCGAAAGCGAGATGCGCGAGAAGCACGTCAAGTGGATCACCAACGCCCGCGTCAAGAATGTCGAACCGGGAAAGATGTCCGTCGAAGAACTCTCCGACGACGGCTCGATCCGCAAGACCCATGAATTGCCGTTCAACTACTCAATGATGTTGCCCGCGTTCCGCGGCGTCGGCGCCGTCAGGGGCATCGAGAAACTGACCAACCCGCGCGGATTTGTGATTGTCGACAAGCACCAGCGCAATCCGGCGTTCCCCAACGTCTTTGCGATCGGCGTTTGCGTGGCGATCGCGCCCGTCGGTGCGACCCCGGTTCCGGTCGGCGTACCGAAGACCGGGTTCATGATCGAATCGATGGTGACCGCAACCGCGATGAATATCGGGTCCCTGCTGCGGGGCCAGACTCCATCGGCGCAGCCGACCTGGAACGCGATCTGCCTCGCCGATTTCGGCGATACCGGCGTCGCCTTCCTGGCGCAGCCGCAGATTCCTCCCCGCAACGTCAATTGGTCCTCCAAGGGCGAATGGGTTCATCTCGCCAAGGTCGCCTTCGAGAAGTACTTCCTGCGCAAAATCCGCCGCGGCGAAAGCGAACCGTTCTACGAGCGCTTTCTGCTCGAGCGGCTCAACATCACGAAAATCAAAGAGGTCAAGACGGGAACATGAGTGCAAGCCGACAGATCGTCTGTGGACATTGCGGGCAGATCAACCGGCTGCCCGCCGAGCGGAGCTTGACCGACGCGCGCTGCGGATCCTGCCACCAGCCCATCTTCAGCGGCCATCCCATCGAGGTCGACGAGGCGGGTTTCGGTCGTCACTCTGGCCCACAGCGACATCCCGGTTCTCGTCGACGTCTGGGCGCCGTGGTGCGGCCCCTGCCGCGCGATGGCGCCGATGTTCGAGCGCGCTGCCCGGGAGCTCGAACCGAAGGTTCGTCTTTTGAAACTCAACGCCGATACGGCACCCGCCGTCTCTTCGCGCCTGGGGATCAGCGGCATCCCGACACTTCTCCTGATGCAGGGCGGCCGCGAGATCGCGCGGACCTCGGGCGCGATGGACGCCAAAGCCATCGTCGCATGGACGATGGCCGGGCTTGCGGCGTGATGATTATTTTAAACCAGAAGAGGAACTAGTCATGAATATCGATAGAGCTGTTCTCAGATTCGCCGGATGCGTCGTGCTGCTTAGCCTCGCGCTCGGCTGGTGGGTCAACCCGTACTGGTACCTGCTGACCGCCTTTGCCGGGTTCAACATGATCCAGTCGTCGTTCACCGGATTTTGCCCGGCGGCGATCGTGTTCAAGAAGCTCGGATTGCGAGGCGGCAACGCGTTTTCGTGACCAGCCGCGCACGCCGGTCCTTTTGAGCTACCGCAAGGCGAGGCTTTGAGCGAGGGGTACTGAAGGTCACTCCCCTCTCCTCCAGGCCCCTTGCGGGTTTCGCGTCAACATTGTGGATCGCCGACAGCCATGGACGAAACCATCATCGAAGGCCCACTCTACGAAGCCCGCAAGAAGGTCTATCCGCAGGCCGTTCACGGCAGGTTTCGCCGGATCAAATGGGCAATCCTCGGCGTGGTGCTCGGCGTCTATTATCTGCTGCCGTTCGTACGCTGGAATCGGGGACCCGGCCTGCCGAACCAGGCCGTCCTCATCGATTTCCCGCATCGCCGGTTCTATTTCTTCTTCATCGAACTGTGGCCGCAGGAGGTTTATTATTTTACCGGCCTGTTGATCATCGCGGCGATGACGCTGTTTCTGATGAATGCCGTGGCCGGCCGGGTATGGTGCGGCTACATGTGTCCGCAGACCATCTGGACCGATCTGTTCTATGCGGTGGAGCGCCTCGTCGAAGGCGACCGCCGCGAACGGATCCTGAGCGACAAGCGGGGATGGACGTTCACGCACATTCGCCAGGCGGTCACCAAGCATTTCATCTGGCTGATGATCGCGTGGTGGACCGGTGGCGCCTGGGTTCTCTACTTCTCCGACGCGCCGACGCTCGTGAAGGATCTCGCGACGCTTCAGGCGCCGTTCGTCGCCTATCTGTGGATCGCCATCCTGACCGCCACCACCTACACCTTCGCGGGCCACGCCCGCGAGCAGGTCTGCATCTATATGTGCCCGTGGCCGCGGATTCAGGCCGCTCTGACCGACGAATGGGCGCTCAACGTCACCTATCGCCTCGATCGGGGAGAGCCGCGGGTATCCGTCAAGAAGGCGGAACAACTGCGCGCGCACGGCGAACCGGCCGGCGACTGCATCGATTGCCACCAATGCATCAATGTCTGCCCTACCGGGGTGGATATTCGCGAGGGAGTCCAGCTCGGCTGTATCCAGTGCGGCCTGTGCATCGATGCCTGCGACACCATCATGAGCGAGATCGGTCGCCCGACGGGCTTGATCGCCTATGATACCGACATCAACAGCCAGCGCCGCAAGGCCGGCAAGCCACCGATCTATCGCCTGATCCGGGCGCGGACGCTCCTTTACACGGGAATCATCGCGCTAGTCAGCGGCATCATGGTGTATGCGCTGGCAACCCGCAGTTCCATGGGCATCAATGTGCTCCATGACCGCAATCCGCTTTTTGTGCAGCTGTCGGATGGCGGCGTCCGCAACGATTACACCGTGCGCATTCTGAACAAGGGCCTGGAGCGGACCTTCGCGCTGGACGTGTCCGGCCTTCCGGGAGCCGAGTTGCACGTCCCCGGCACCCAACGCGGCGCGGATGGCAGGCTTGTCGTCGACGTCGGACAGGACCAGACGCGCGAAATCCGCCTCTCCGTGCAGGTAAAGAGCAGCATGGTGCCTCAGAGCCCTGTCGACGTCGAAGTCAAGGCGACCGACACCGCCACTGGGCAAACCGCGACGGAGCGCGACCATTTCGTTCCGCCCAGCCGGTGATTCCCGCAGTTCAGGCTGGAATCTAAACGCCAGATTAACATTACCGCTCAATTTGAATCCGGGGGCCAACGGTATTTTCCAGACTTTCCAGTACCGTCTTTCCGAGAAAGCGGTGGAGCGCGCTACGGCAGCGCCAACGCTCGCGAACGGGGAAACGGGGCCGTGGTCGACATTGCGGATACAGCGGTAGTCCGTCGCGCATCGGTCGGCGGCGCCACGGGCAAGTACGCGCCAACCGCGGCGAGTTCCCCGCATGGCATTGCGTTCGCGCCGCTCGTGGAAATTCCCGCGGGTGAATGGCGCGCGCTGGCCGAACGCGCGGTCGAGCCGAACGGCTATTATCTGCCTGCCTGGGAATTGGCGGTGAACGCCTCCGCGCGCGGCCGGACCGGGGTCTCCGCGCTGAGCGCGTGGAGCGAAGCGCCGCCGGCGCAAGGCGGTGAGGTGCGGCTGATCGGACTGTTACCTGTCGTTTCGATGTGGCGCGACTGCAAGATCCCCCTGCCCGCCCTGGTCAGCGCCAGCCCCTATGGCACGCTTTGCACGCCGCTGCTCGACCGCGACATCGCGGGCGATGCCGCGAGACGATTGATGGCGCAAGCGCGCGCGAAAGGCGCGCGTGCGCTGATCCTGCGCGACGTCTCGCTCGACGGCGCCGCCATGAGAGCCTTCACGGAAGTGATGCGGCAGGACGGGCTGCGTCCCCGGCTCCTGCAATCGCATTTTCGCGCCTGCCTGGATGCAAGCCGCGATGCGGATGATCTGCTGGGTGACGCGCTCGGCGGAAAGAAGCTGAAGGAACTGCGCCGGCAGCGTAACCGGCTTGGGGAGCACGGCGCGGTCCGCTTCGACGTGGCGCGGACAAGGGAAACGATCGCGGCGGCAATCGAGATCTTCCTGGCGCTCGAAGCGAGCGGCTGGAAGGGCAAACGTGGCACCGCGCTCGGGCAGGACGAAGGCGATGCCGGATTTATCCGCCGCGCCACCAGGGAACTCGCCGAGACGGGCCAGTGCGAAATCGTCACATTGCACGCCGGCGATACGCCGGTGGCTGCCGCGATCGTGCTTCGGCACCAGGACCGCGCCTTCTACTTCAAGCTCGGCATCGACGAGCGCTTCGCGAAATTTTCGCCCGGCGTGCAGCTGACGCTCGACCTGACGCGGCATCTGTGCGCCGATGCCGCGCTTTCGTCGGCCGACTCCACCGCGAACGCCGGTCATCCGATGATCGATCCGATCTGGCGCGGACGGCTCAAGATCGGCGACATGCTGATTCCGCTGCGCCGGAATGATCCCGTGGTGTCGCTGATCCATGCGGCGATGACGACGCACCGGCTGGCGCGCGAGCTTGCCCGCTACCTCGTGCGTTTCATCCGCGGCCGCTAGCGAACGCCCTACTCCGCCGCCTCTGCGTTCACTTCCGCCGAGACCTCGCGTATGGCGCGGGCAAGTTGCTCGGCCGGTTGCGCGCCGGACACCGCGTATTTCTGCGCGAACACAAATGTCGGCACGCCGGAGATGCCCTTGTCGGAAGCGTCCTTGGCCTGCGCCGAGATCAGGGCGACGTCCTCCTCGGTCGCAAGACGCCGGCGCACGTCGTCGGCATCGAGCCCGCAATCGGTCGCCGCCTGCACCAGCACGTCAATATCGGTGAGGTCGCCGCCATCGCGGAAATACAATTCCATCAGCCGCTGTTTCATCTCGGCCGATTTTCCCTGGGCGTCGGCCCAATAAATCAGGCGATGGCAATCGATCGTGTTCGGCTGGCGCTTGACGAGATCAGGCCGATACGTGAGGCCCTCTTCGCCGGCAGCGGTGACGACGCGCCCGGCGATGCCCTTGTAGGCCTCGACCGAGCCGAATTTGGCGGTGAGATATTCGTCGCGGCTGATGCCCTCGCGCGGCACCCAGGGATTGAGAAAGAACGGCCGCCAGTGAACCTCGACCGGAACATCCGCCGCCAGCGCTAACGCATTCTCGATCCGGCGCTTTCCGATGTAGCACCACGGGCACACCACGTCGGAAACGATGTCGATCTGAAGCGGCTTCAGGGTGCTCATCGGGCATGTCCTCGCTTTTCGGAAATTCCAGACATAGGCCGCAAGCCGGGCCCGGACAAGGGACCTATTGCAAACCGGCCGCCATCGCCCGCATCCGCTCCGCGGTGAGTTCGTCGGCGGGAAAGAACGTCTCCAGCGCCAGTTCGGACAGCGTGATATCGACCGGCGTGCCGAAAATCATCGTAGCCGACATGAAGCTGAGGACGTCGCCGCCGAACCGCATCTTGAAGGGGATGGCGACATTGTCCGCCGGCAGCGGCGCGGATCGCGCCGGAATCGGGAAGGCTTTCAGCTCGTGATAGAGTTTGACGAGTTCGGGATCGGCGGTCGTCTCGCACTGGCGATGCAGACGCTCGAGCAGATGCCCGCACCATTCGGCGAGGTTGACGGTGCGCGCCGCCAGCGCCTCCGGGTGAAAGGCCAGCCGCAGAATATTGATGGGCTGGCCGAGCAGCCGTTCCGGAACACCCTGCAACAGCGGCATCACCATGCGGTTGGCCGAGACCAGGTTCCAGTGCCGGTCATACGCCAGCGCCGGATTGGGCTCATGCGCGCGCAGCACCAGATCGATCGCGGCCCGGGCCGATTTCAGCGCGGGATCATCCAGCGAACGCTGCGGAAACGCCGGCGCGAAACCCGCCGCCACCAACAGCACGTTGCGCTCGCGCAACGGCACATCGAGCCTTTCTGCGAGTTTCAGCACCATGTCGCGCGACGGCGCCGCGCGGCCGGTTTCCACGAAGCTGAGATGACGCGCGGAAATTTCGGCGTCACCGGCAAGATCGAGCTGGCTCAGATGGCGGCGCTGGCGCCATTGGCGCAAGTGGTCGCCGATATGGGCGGGCCTGGTTCGTTCGGCGCTTGCCGTGGCGGTGTGTGCGTTCATGGCAGGAAAACCTACCATGCGAATTTCACGCCTTCCATTACCTCGGACGTAATGGATCGGCGTTTGCCGGCGGATCATCTTCGCGGCCACAGGAGGTGACGCGTCGGCGGTCGACGCGCTGATCCATCTCCGCTCTCGATCAAGGAGAACCATGATGATCAATCCGTCCTCGTTTCTACGCCGTGCCATCCAGGCCGACGCCGTATTCAGCGGCATATCGGCGGTGCTGCTCACCTTCGGCGCCGGAGAGTTCGCGACCCTCCTCAGCCTGCCCGAAGCGCTGTTGCGCGAGAGCGGCCTGTTCCTGATTGCCTATACGGCGCTGGTCGGCTGGCTCGGCACGCGGCAATCGATGCCGAAGGCCCTGGTTGCAATCGTGATTGGCGGCAATGCGGCGTGGACGCTGGCCAGCATCGCGCTGCTGTTCAGCGGCGCGGTGACGCCCAATTTGTTGGGCGAAGCCGCGATCACGATGCAGGCGATCGTGGTCGGCGCTCTCGCCGAGCTGCAATATATCGGACTGCGCCGCAGCGGCGGAACGCTGGCGGTCTAGGCCCTTTCGATCTAGGCCGAGGCCTGCTGTTCCCGACCCATCGCCGTCGCAGGGGTCCTAAGCTTCGTGGAAGCTTTGGGCCTCGCGGCTGCCGATGTTGTTGCGGTGGCCCTGGCGCGGCCGTGCCCGTTTGAAGGAATGCCGTTGAAGTGCCTGCCGTTGGCGCGCGCGCCGTTCGTTTTGGCGCCTGCGGCCTTGCGGTTCAGCTTTTCCTTTTGGGCCTTCGCCGCCTGCTTCTCGGCCTTTCTCAAGGCCTTCCGCTCCGCCTTGGCTTTCAGACGCAAGCGTTCCGCCCTCGCCTCGGCACGCTTCTTCTTGCGCTTCTTCTCGCAGGCGTCGCATTTGCAGCCGATCGGCTTCAGATACGCCTTGAAATAATCGGTGCCGTAATCGTAGTTGATCTCTTCGCCGGGTGAGATGTTCTTGATCGCGCGGATGAAAACCTTGCGCTTGCGCGGCTTGACGTCGGATTCCGCGTTCGGCTTGCAGGCGTGATTGATGTAGCGGGCGATGTTCTTGCGCACCGAACCGTCGATGGTCCAGCGGTTGTTGAGCTCGAACAGATACTTGTTCTCGATCGCGTCGTCTTTCTTCTTCCTGGAATCCAGCAGCGGGCCAAAATACCGGATGATTTTGGTGCCCTTCTTGATCGGTTGGGTGGCGAAGAGGCCGAGTCCGGTGCGGGAACGGCCGACGCGATAGGGTTTGTTCGGCGAAATGGCAGGCATGACGATGAGGCTACTGACACGCTGGTGAAGGCGACGGATCGCGAAGGCGACGTTCTAGGACGATTCCGCGCAAATGTCAGGCCTTTCGCGCCGTTTGCATGAACCTTCCCCAGATTGCGCACGTCGAAGACCTGGTTCCGCAACGGAGGCGGCTCGATCAGGCGCGTTTCCCGCCAGCGCTCAAGACGCCGGCGCCCGCGCGACGGTGGTTCTGAGCATCGCATCCAGCAGGGTTTCGGCGTCGGTCCCCGCAGGCAGGCGCCACGCCGCCAGCGCCTGACCAACGCGCCTTCGAGCAAAGCCCGGCGACGACGCACCAGGAGCACGCGTCCGGCAAAAAAGCCGCAAGTCCCGCCATTGGGCATCGGCCGCGAGATGCGCTATACCGCCGCCGGAAGCTTGGGCAGACCCCAGAACCATTCCGGTTTTGCGAAGTTCAAACGAGGAGATGCGAGAATGGCCGTGGACGGAACCTGGAACATCACCATGTCGACGCCGATGGGCGATCGCAACGCACCGTTGACGCTGAAGAGTGCCGGCGGCGCGCTGACGGGGACGATGACCGCCGAAGGAGATTCCGCGGAGATCTTCGACGGCAAGGTCAACGGCGACGACGTCGCCTGGAAGGTTGCCATCACCAATCCGATGCCGCTGACCCTCGACTTCACCGGCAAGGTTTCGGGCGACAGCATTTCCGGCGAAATGGGGATCGGCCCGATGGGCAGCTTTCCGTTCAAGGGGACACGGGCGTAAGGACACCAAACGAGCGTCGTCCCTGCGAACGCCGGGTCGACGGGTTGTGGAGGCGCGTTCGCACGCCATGCTCTCAAGGATTCGAATTTCAAACAGCCCCAATTCGCAGCCGCAACTTCGCATTCCCGCGGCGCGATGCGTCCGAGTTTTGCTCTTGAACATCCCGCCCTTCTGGATGAGAGGGCGCAGGGAATGCCGGGCGCCCGATGCGCCCGCAGCCTTGCGTGCAAAGGTAGAAAGCACGCAAGTTAGTCACCACGGTCACACCGGAATCACCCGGCATTCCCCGCGCAATGGTTTTAACGGTTTCCTTCGCGCTCTCCTCGGTGACCGGGCTTTCTTGCCACCGTCGCCCCTGAGAAGCTTGCTTCTCAAGAAGCTTGATGCCAGCGTCGGGGCATCAGGACCACACGACTTCGCCGTCCGCGCGGCGGGCGCTCTCGTCAGCAGCGCCGCCCGCGTCCATCGCATCCCGCCGCCAACGTCCGTGACGATCGCGAAACGCCCCTCGAAAGAGACGGGATGATTCTCTCTATTGCTGCTTCTACCCGATCGTCAAGCGAAATTTCTGAAAATCAGAAATTAAACGAGGAGGACGCCGACGCACGAGTTCACCGGCAAGGTCGCGGGCGGCAGCCTTATCGGCCCGTTGGGCGGCTTTCCGTTCAGGACGACAAGGACGCAAGGGCGCCCGCAGCTGTCGTCCCTGCGAAAGCAGCGACCCATACGCCGCAGCGGTGCCGTTGGACACGGTTGTTGATGGTTTTCCTTCAACAATGATCGCTGGTGGTTATGGATCCCGGCTCGCGCTTCGCTTGGCCGGGACGACCCCCTACCCCAGATTCAATTCCTTGAAGAAGTCGTTGCCCTTGTCGTCGATGATGATGAAGGCCGGGAAATCCTCGACCTCGATGCGCCAGATCGCTTCCATGCCGAGTTCGGGATATTCCACCACCTCGACCTTCTTGATGCAGTGCTCGGCGAGGTTCGCGGCCGCTCCGCCGATCGAACCCAGATAGAACCCGCCATGCTTCTTGCAGGCCTCGCGCACCGCGACCGCGCGGTTGCCCTTGGCCACCATCACCATCGATCCGCCCGCCGCCTGGAACTGATCGACGAAAGAATCCATCCGCCCCGCGGTGGTCGGGCCGAACGCGCCGGAGGCATAGCCTTCCGGCGTCTTGGCGGGACCGGCGTAATAGACCGGATGGTTCTTGAAATAATCCGGCAGCGGTTCGCCCTTCTCCAGCCGCTCGCGCAGTTTGGCGTGCGCCGAATCCCGCGCCACGATCATGGTGCCGGTCAGCGACAGCCGGGTCTTGATCGGATGTTTTGAAAGCGTCGCCAGAATGTCCTTCATCGGCTGGTTGAGATCGATCTTGACGACCTCGCCGCCGAGCGACTGCTCGACTGCGGGGAGATATTGCGCCGGGTTATGTTCGAGCTCTTCGAGGTAGACGCCGTCCCTGGTGATTTTTCCCAGCACCTGACGGTCCGCCGAGCAGGATACGCCGAGCCCGATGGGGAGCGAGGCGCCGTGGCGCGGCAGCCGGATCACGCGGACGTCGTGGCAGAAATATTTGCCGCCGAACTGCGCGCCGACGCCGAGCGACTGCGTCATCTTGAGGATTTCCTGCTCCATCTCGAGATCGCGGAAGGCGTTGCCGTCGGCCGAACCGTGGGTCGGCAGCGCATCGAGATAGCGGGCGGATGCGAGTTTCACGGTTTTCATGCAGAGTTCGGCCGAAGTGCCGCCGATCACGATGGCGAGGTGATAGGGCGGGCACGCAGCGGTGCCGAGCGTCAGCACCTTCTCCTTCAGGAACGCCAGCAGGCGATCTCTGGTCAGTACCGACGGCGTCGCCTGGAACAGGAAACTCTTGTTGGCGGAGCCGCCGCCCTTCGCCATGAACATGAACTTGTACGCGTCATCGCCCTCGGCGTAGATCTCGCACTGCGCCGGCATGTTGTTGGCGGTGTTCTTCTCCTCATACATCGACAACGGCGCGACCTGCGAATAACGGAGGTTACGGCGCAAATAGGCGTCGCGCGCGCCTTCCGAGAGCGCCGCCTCGTCCTCGCCATCGGTGAGAACGCGGGCGCCCTTCTTGCCCATGATGATCGCGGTGCCCGTATCCTGGCACATCGGCAACACGCCGCCGGCGGCAATGTTGGCGTTCTTCAGGAAGTCGAAGGCGACGAACTTGTCGTTGTCACTGGCTTCCTTGTCGTCGAGGATCGCGCGCAGCTGCTTCAGATGGCCGGGGCGCAGATAATGATTGATCTCGCCGAACGCCGCCTCCGACAGCGCCCGCAGCGCCTCGCGCGAGACCACCAGCATGTCCTTGCCGAGCACCTTCTCCACCCGCACGCCCTCGGCCGTGATCTTCCTGTAGGGCGTGGTGTCCGGCCCCAGCGGAAACAGCGGCGTGTGCCTGTAGGGCGGGACGGGCTTTTGATCGGGGAATGCGGTGGGGGCGTTCATGGGGGACTGCTCGCGTGTTTGGGAACCGGAAGCGCCTGCTTCGAGACGCCGCCCCGGCGATGGCACCGTTCTAAGCACTTTTCGGGCAAAAGGAAGGGAGCACAATGCGGATTAGTCCTTGCGTAAAATGCAAGATGGCCGGGGTCTGATACCCCACCCTTGCGCGAAGCGCTCGTGGACGCTTCAATGGCGCAAAGGGGCATTCACCATGGCATTGAACGTAGAAGTTTTGAGATCGACCATGCTTGCCGCGGCACTGGCGCCGCTGGCGGCGATCGCACTGGCGGTATCTGCCGCCACCCCGGCGCGCGCCGACCGCTGCGACGATATCGCGAACCAGCTCAGGAACCAGATCGACGGCCTCAAGGTCGGCATCACGGCGGGCAACGTCGTCTATCTGTCGCACCCTTCGGCCAAGGAGCTCTCGCTCGGCTGCGCCAACCGCACCTACAGCAACGAACTCTACGCCAAGGCCGATGGCCGCAAGGCGAAGAAGGAATTCGTCGACCTCGTCGCCAGCGCCGCCGCCCTCGTCTTCACGCTGCCGAAGGACGACATGCAGAAGGGCGCCTCGCGCTGCCTCTCGCAGATGGGGATCTTTCGCGGCGACGATGTCAAATCGCGTTACCGCCGCCTCGACATGAATTGCTCGCGGACCAAGACCGACATCTCGATCGCGATCTCGCGCGGCAGGGACGAGTAGTCAAAGCCGCCGGCCGCAATCGCTAAAATTTACCGGGATGATCGGGCCTGCCGTTCACCATATGGCGGCGGCGGCCGGGATAGATCCCGGTTTACGGATTGGATTCATCAAGCATTTGCCTCCGCCTCGTCATAGTCGGACGACAAGCGCAAGAGGATCCTGTCCATGAGCATTTCAGCATTTCGAGCATTCCGTCGTCGCCGCCGGTTCACCCTCCCGCCGCCAGCGCACCCAAGGCGCCCGATCCGGCGGTCGACGGTGATGCCGACGATGCCGGCGCGGCCCAGCCGCCGGTTCAGGCTTCGCTGCCGCCGGGACAGGGAACGCGGGTCAATCAGCTCGTCTGAGCAAGGCCGGTCCTGGCGAACCACTCGCCGGGACCACGGCCGTCCCCCATCCGGCCTGCGAAGAAAAACCGCCGCAAGTTCGCCCGAAATGGCTCGTCTGCTGACGATGCCAGGAACGGAGCGGACCGATGCCCCACAGCAAGACCTTCACCGGCGGCTGCCACTGCGGCCAGGTGCGCTTCGAATGCACCACCGATCTCGCCACGGTGACCGCGTGCAACTGCTCGATCTGCACCAAGAAGGGTCTGCATTTCACGTTCCTTGCCCCGAAGGATTTCCAGCTGCGCGCCGGCGAGGACAATCTCAGGGAATATCTGTTCAACAAGCACGCGATCCGGCATCAGTCCTGCATCGACTGCGGGGTCGAGGTGTTCGCGCGCGGCAGCAAGCCCGACGGCACCGAGGTGGTGGCGCTCAACGTCAGCTGCATCGACGGGATCGAACTGGCCAAGCTCGCGATGACGCCGATCGATGGGCGCAACAGGTAGAGACAACCACCGTCATTCCGGGGCGCGAGTGAAACGAGCGAACCCGGAATCCATAACCACGATCGGGAGTATGGATTCCGGGTCTGCGCCAAGTGGCGCATCCCGGAATGACGAAGTTAGAGATCCAGCTCCCTGTAATGCCTGAAAATGCCGTCCTCGTTGAAGGCGATGCGGCGGTCGCTGGAGAGATAGGCTTTGATATTCGGACGCTTCGCAACGCGGTCGTGCAGAGCGACCAGGCCCGGAATTTCCCGCTCGAAGGCCTTCATGCGCTTCGGGAAAGCGTAGCGCAGCCCCTCCACGATCTGGAACAGCGAAAGGTCGACATAGCTGAGCCTGCGGCCGGTGAGACAGGCGCCGCCATTGTTCTCCAGCAGGCCTTCGAAATAGCCCAGATATTTCGGCACACGCTCGTTCCAGAATTCGCCGGTGCGCTTTTTCGCCTCGGTGCGTTGATCCTCATAGTAGAGCGATGGCCCAAGCGGATGATGGGTGTCGTGAATTTCCAGCACGAAATCCGTCACCGTCAGCTGCAGCTGGTGCACCCACAGCTTTCCCGCTTCCGCCTTCGGCGCCAGACCATGGCGCGATCCCAGATAGAACAGGATATTGGCGGTCTGGCCGATCACGAGCTTGCCGGCCTTCAGAAAGGGCGGCGCGAACGGCGGCGTGCCGCCTTTGCCCTCCATCATCCGCATCATCGCCGCCATGCCGCGCGCGGTGCGCGCGACATCGACATAATCGGCGCCGGCCTCTTCCAGCGCGAGGCGGACATATTCGCCGCGGCCCTGAATGCCCGGCCAGTAATAGAGTTCGTAGCGCATCAGCGGGCCCGATCCCCTTCGTCATTTGCGGAACGGTGCGTCAGCACCATATCCGCAAATCTCCGGATTCCCCGATGCGCCATTGCGCATCGTCGTTCGATGCTGCCGCATCGCCCCGGAATGACAAGACGTCAGTTCGCCGCGAAGCAGTACATCAGGCCGTCACCGCCGGTGCTCTTGAGGTCGGGCTGCGAGCAGCCGCCGTCCGGCCCGCGCGAGGGGTGCGAGCTGTTCCAGGATTTCGAGGCGTCATCGTCGCGCAGACCGATGCGGTCGGAATGTCCGACCATCGCCGCGCCCTGCGTGCTGCTCGTCCAGTTCTTGCAGGTGCGATCCTCGCCCGCGGCGAAGGCCGTGCCGTCCGGTTGCGATCCCGTCAGGACGTCGTGACGGTTCGGCATATCGCCGCGGCCGTTGATGACGTCGCCCTTCTCGCTCAGCGCGGTCTGTTTTGTCAGGCCGTTGGCGCCGTGCAGCTCAGTGACATCCTTGGCGATCACGACGCCCTTGGAATTCTGCCAAGGTCCCTTGCCGATGCGGTCGCGCGCATTCACCGCCGGCTTGCCGTCGGCGGCTTGCGTCGAGAGATAGGCGCGCCAGGTCCTGGCGCCGGCACCCGCGGCCTGCGCCAGCGTCTGGCAGTAATTGTCGGCGCCGGCGAGACCGCCGAGGTTGCCACCATTGCCGATCCCGACAGAGGTCACGAAGAAGGTCGTATTGGCCGATTGCGCCTGCGCCGGTTGAGCCGCGACAACCGCGAGGGCCGCGACCGCAATGATGGGACTCACACGCGAGATGGTTTGAGCGGGATTGGGCATCTATTCCTCCAAATTGTTTTTGATTTAAACGGCTCGAGCATGAGCCGGCCGGCCTGAAATCAACCCATCCTAGAGCAAGATCGGTTCTGATTGAATCAGAACCGACGCTCCAATACCCGGAATCACAGATCGGTATTGTAGCCCATCCTTCGAGACGGCCGCTTCGCGGCCTCCTCAGGATGAGGTCTAAGGTATTGAAACAAAACAACCTCATGCTGAGGAGCGAGCGTCGCGAGCGTCTCGAAGCATGGGCAACAAGCGACTCACTGATCTCACAGACTTTCGCTCGAAAACGCTCCAGCCGATATTATTCCGGTTCGGCGACGCCGAAATGAAAAGGCGCCGCGGAATGAACCGCAGCGCCTTGCCTTGTTGTCGCCTCGTGGACGACGATCAGGTTTGCTGGATCGCCGAGAGCTCCCAGTTGCCGCCGCGCGAGCGCAGGAAGGTCCAGACCTCGGTCGCCTCGGTGGGCTGCTCACTGCCCTTGACCAGCCGGCCGGTGGCGCGATCGACGGTCTTGTCGATCAGCGAATAGCGCAGCGCCACACTGGCGAAGTCGGTATCGCCTTCGCGCCAGGCTTCGGCCAGATCGCCCTGCAGCAACTTGACGTCGGAGACCGTGTTGACGATGTTCCGGGCCTTGTGGTCCGCGATATCCTGGGTGACATACGACACCATTTCGGGGGTCGCCAGCGTATGCAGCCGCGCGACATCCTCGTTGCTCCACGCCGTCTGAATCTCGTTCAGCAACCGCTCGAAGGCTTCGTAGTCGCTTGGCAGAATCTCGAGCGGCGCGCTGCCCGATCCCAGCCCGAAGCCCGTCGCGTTGGCCCGGAAGCTCTGGGAAGCGGCGGGCGCGGCAGGCCCGCCGGCATACGCGGAGGCGGTTGCATGACGGCGCTGCCACCATGACATCGCGAATCTGACCACTATGATGATCAGGCCGATTTGCAGCATCAGGCCGATGATCGAGGACAATCCGCCGAGACCTCCGAACATCCCGCCGCCGAACAGCATGCCCAGGAGGCCGGCGCCGAGGAAGCCCGCGGCGAGGCCACCGAACAGGCCCATGCCGGGCCGGTTGAAGAATCCGCCACCGGCCGGCGTCCCCATACCCGGGCTGCCCGGCTGGGCGAAGGTGCGGTTGAACGGCTGTGCCGCGTTAGGCGCGGTCGGCGTGCTCGGCGGCGCCGAAAACGTGCGCGCTCCCCGTGAACCCGAACTGGTGCCCCCGCCGATCCGGGCGTCGGCCGACGAGACCGCCGATATCAGGGGTAACGCGAGCGACAAAACGACGGCGATCGCCTTGACGAGGCCGCGGGCGCGTGGCGTGGGTTTCATGTCAATGTCCTCAAATCCCCGACAGGGGGAAAACGCTGCTAACATGGGCAGGGTTGCCCAAAAGTGAAGCCGTTACGAGGGAGGGTGGCTGCGGCCCTCGGTCGCGGGGAAGCGGCGCCAGGCGCCGCCGGCACCGCGTCCGGGACACGAGCCCTCACGATGGCGCCATGGTTTCCTTCACCGCCGCGACCAGCTGGCTCAGCGTGAATGGTTTCGGCAGGAACGCGAATTGCTGGTTTTCCGGCAGGCTCTTCTCGAAGGCATCTTCCGCATAGCCCGACACGAAGATGATCTTGAGATCGGGATTGCGGCCGCGCATCGACTTCAGCAGGGTCGGGCCGTCCATTTCAGGCATCACCACGTCGGAGACGACGAGATCGACCGCGCCGTCCTTTTCCTCCAGCGCCTCCAGCGCCTCGATTCCGTTCGACGCCTCGATCACGCTGTAGCCGCGCGAGCGCAAGCCGCGCGCGTTCAGCGAGCGCAGGCCCTCTTCGTCCTCGACCAGGAGAATGGTGCCCTGCCCCGTGAGATCGGCGCGCGGCCTGGCGTCCGCCGGCTGCTCCTTGGTCGCGACATTCGCGGCCGGGGTGTCGGGCTGGACCTGCGGCTCGGGGTGGTGCCGCGGCAGAAAAATGCGGAACGAGGTGCCCTTGCCGGGTTCGGAGTCGACGTAGATGAAGCCGCCGGTCTGTTTGACGATGCCGTAGACCGTCGAAAGGCCGAGCCCGGTACCTTTGCCGACTTCCTTGGTTGAAAAGAACGGCTCGAAGATCTTGTCGACGATCTCGGCGGGAATGCCGGTGCCGGTGTCCGATATGTCGATCCGGACATAATCCGCCGCCGGCATGCCCTTGTAGGCGAGATGGCCGGACTCCTCGGTGCTGAGGTTGGCGGTTCGCACCGTCAGCTTGCCGCCGTCGGGCATCGCGTCGCGGGCGTTGACGGCGAGATTGACGACGACCTGTTCGAACTGCGACACGTCGACCTTCACCGGCCAGAGATCGCGGCCATGCACCAGGTCGAGCTTGACCTTCTCGCCGATCAGGCGGCGCAGCAGCATGGTGAGATCCGACAGCGCATCGCCGAGATCGAGCACCTGGGGCCGCAGGGTCTGGCGGCGCGAGAACGCGAGCAGCTGGCGCACCAGCGTCGCCGCGCGGGTCGCGTTCTGCTTGATCTGCATGATGTCCTGGAACGAGGGATCGGTCGGCTTGTGCGCGTTCAGGAGGAAGTCGTTCGCCATCATGATGGCCGACAGCACGTTATTGAAATCGTGCGCGATGCCGCCGGCGAGCTGACCGACCATTTCCATCTTCTGGGACTGGTTGATCTGGTTCTCCAGCGTCCGCCGTTCGGTCGTCTCCAGCATATAGACGATCGCGGCTTCGGCCTCGCGCTCGTCTTCTTCGACCGAGGTGACGAAGAATTGCGCCCAGCGCTCCCTGGCGCCGTCGAGCATGGCCTCGGCCGGCGGGATATCGCCCTGCCCGTCCGCCGCCTGGTTGATCGCCGCGACCAGAAGGTGGCGATCGCGCGCGTTGACCGTATTGAAAATCGACTTGCCGGCGGCACCGTCAGGGCTCAGGCTTTGCGCCAGCTTGGCGAAACGCGCGTTGGCGCGGACCACCGCGCCCGACCGGTCCACGGTCGCGATCGCCATCGGGGTATGGTCGAAGAAGCGCATGAAGCGGACTTCGGCCGCCCGCTGCGGATCGGAGCGGTCGTCGCGCGCACGGTTGATGACCAGCGTGCGCGAGGCGCCTGCCGCCCCGTCGGCTCCGAACGCCAGCTTGTGATAGAGACGAACCGGCATGGTCTTGCCGCCGCGCATGCGCAGGTCGATGTCGAACACCTCGGTCTTGACCTCGCCCGGCACCGGCGGAATCGACGTCAGCAGCGAGGCGCCGTCGCCCGACACGACGTCGGCCAGCTTCAGACCGCCCGATCCTATCTCCGCCAGATCGTAATCCAGCCAGTTGGCCAGCGTCGCGTTGACATAGACGATGTCTCCGGCGGCATTGACCGAAAAGAAGCCGCAAGGCGCATGATCGAGGTATTCGATCGCGTGCTGCAGTTCCTGGAACACGTCCTCCTGCCGTTCGCGGTCGCGGGTGATGTCGGCGATCGACCACACCGCGTATTTCGCCTCGCGCTTGCCGCGGCCGAGCGGCCGAACCCGCAACCGCAGCCAGCGGCCGTGGCTGCCGTCCTGGCCCGCGATACGGACTTCCTCCTGCTGCCGCTTGCCCTCGCGCGCCGCCTTGAGGAGCCGGAATACCGCTTCCGAAACGTCGGGATTGCCGATGAAGACCCGCTCCACCGGGCGGACCTCGTGCGGGGTCGCCGCCCCCGTGAGCGCGAGATAGGCCGCGTTGCAATAAGCCACATGACCGCGGGGGTCGGTGACCGCGAGGCCGTCATAGGCGAGATCCGCGATGCGGCGGACGACCGGATCGTCGGTCGAGCGATCGGTGAAACGAACGATTCCGGCCGCGAAAGCGAACAGGCTGAACAGGCCGACCATCGCCAGCAGCGCCAGCAGCCCGAGAATGAAGGGCTGCGCCTCCGCCCGGCCGATGGTCGTCAGCGCGACCGCCGCCGCGACGATCGCGCCGGCCACCAGCAGCACCAGGACGATGCTGCCGCTCCGCCGCGCCGGCTCGGGGGTGGTCATCGGCTCTCTTGATGGAACATGGTCAAGTTCGGCGGTCATACCCGGGGACACGGCCTGTCGACATGGATTCGATGCGCTTGCGCGCGCTGGATTTGGCGCGCCGTCCGCGCGCCCCCTCCTGAGTGCCTGAATCGGGCCCGCAAGCGCAAGTCCGTCACGCAGTTATTTCGGTCGTTGCGGCCATTTCCGGCCCAAGCGGGCCCACCGTTTCCGGACATCATACCCGCCGGCCGGAAAGCCCGCGCCTCAGACCCATCACATAGCCGATAATTTCGGCGACCGCATGATAATGCTCCACCGGGATCTCGTCGTCGATTTCCACGGTGGCGTACAATGCCCGCGCCAGCGGCACGTTCTCGACGATGGGAACATCGTGCGCGCGGGCGACTTCCCTGATCTTGAGCGCGATGTTGTCGGCGCCCTTGGCCACGCAGACCGGCGCCGACATGCCGCGTTCGTAGGAAAGGGCGACGGAGTAGTGGGTCGGGTTGGTGATGATGACGGAGGCCTTGGGAACCGCGGCCATCATGCGCTTCTTCATGCGCGCATTCCGCAATTGCCGGATCCGGCCCTTGATATGCGGGTCGCCTTCGGACTGCTTGAACTCCTCCTTCATCTCCCGCAGCGACATCTTCTGCCGGTCGTACCACTGCCGGTACTGGAAAAAATAGTCGGCGATCGCGACCGCCGCGAGCATCGCCACGACGGCGCCCATCAAATGCAGCGTCAGGCTCATCACCACGCCCAGGATCGCGGCCGGATCGAACCGCAGCATCGCCTCCAGGCGGTGCCGCTCCGGCCACAGGATCGCCATCATCACGGCGCCGAGCGCCACCAGCTTGAAGATGCCCTTGGCGAAGTTCGCCGCCGCCTGCTTGCCGAATATCCGCTTGAATCCGGCGGCCGGCGAAATCTTGCTGAACTTGGGCTTGAGCGATTCACCCGACCAGACCAGCCGGTGCTGCAGCATGTTGCCGGCAATCGCCGCCAGCACCAGCATCAGCAACGGCACGCCGAGCGCCGCCATCAGCACATATTCGAGATGCTGCGCCAGGGCGAGCAAGCCGGGCCCGTCGGTGCGAATCATCCATGAGTTGGCGATCAGGCCGCGCAGCGGCGCCTGAATGCCGCCGATCGATCCGGAAAATGTCGAGAATACCAGCGTGGCGCCGGCGATCATGAACCAGGTATTGACCTCCTGGCTTTTGGCGACGTCGCCGCGGTCGTGGGCGTCGTCGAGACGCTTTTGCGTGGGGTCTTCCGAGCGTTCTGTTGCGTCGTCCTCGTCCGCCATCGTTCAGGCTTTCATTTGAGCGGTATCATGTCGTGCATGACGGAGATGAAGTAATCGAGGAAGGTGCCCATCATCGCCGCGAGGACGGCGGCGAAGATCAGGAAACCGGCGAGAATCGACAGCGGCACGCCGACGAAATAGACCTGCATCTGCGGCATCAGCCGCGCCAGCACGCCGAGGCCGATGTTGAAGACCAGGCCGAACACCAAAAACGGCGCCGCCAGCTGCATGCCGATCTTGAAGGCCGCGGCGAAGGCGCGGGTGGCGAGCGCGGCGATATCGCCGCTCGGCATCGGCTCGCCCGGCGAAAAGATCGAGTAGCTGTCGTTCAGCGCGGCGATGACGAGATAATGGCTGTCGGTCGCGAACAGCATGGTCACGCCGAGCAGGGTGAGGAAATTCCCGATCAGAAGGCCTTGCTGACCCTGGGTCGGGTCGATCGCAGTGACGAATCCGAGGCCGAGCTGCTGGGCGATCACCGATCCCGCGACCTGCAGCGCCGCAAGCGTCACCCGCGCGGTGGCGCCGAGCACGATACCGATGATGATCTCGTAGAGCATCTGGATCAGCAGCGGCGCGAGCGAACCCGTGTCGACGTGGTAGGCGGCGCGGTGCAGCGGCAGGATGATCAGCGTCAGCAGCAGCGCGGTCGCGAGCTTGATGCGGGCCGGAATATTGGACTCGCCAAGTCCCGGCAGCAGCATCACCATCGCGCCGACGCGGGCGAACACCAGCATGAAGGCGGCGGCGAGCGCGGGCAGCAGTGAAATATCGATGCGCATTTGCCACGCACAATGCCATCAACCGCCTATGATTCGCGACGATATCCGCAGCATGTGACTGTGCAGCGAGTCGGCCATGAACGGCAACGCCAGCAGCAGGGTGACGAAAATCGCGATGATTTTCGGCACGAATATCAGCGTCTGCTCCTGGATCTGCGTGAGCGCCTGAAACAGCGACACCACGACGCCGACGACGAGGCCAACGATCATCAGCGGCGACGACACCACGACGATGGTCCAGATCGCATCGCGCGCCACGTCGAGGGTTTCAGCACCGGTCATTTTGTCGCTCGCTCGTTCCAGCTTGTTTTGGTCATTCCGGGGCGATGCACAGCATCGAACTACGATGTGCTATTGCACATCGGAGAACCCCGAGATTCCCATGCGCAATGCGCATCTGAGCTGGCCCTGGCGGACCATCCGGAATGACAGTGTCTCAAAATTTCAGATCGCCATCCTCATGATGTCTTCGTAGGACTGGATGACCTTGTCGCGCACCGATACCAGCGTCGAGACCGCGACGTCGGTTTCGGCGACCGCCGTCACCACGTCCATGACATTGGCCTTGCCCGACGCCATCGCGACCGTCTGGGCGTCGGATTTGCGTCCGACGTCGAGCACGCCTCCGATCGCCTCCTTGAGCACGGCGCCGAAGGATTGCCCGCCGGCGTCCGAGCCTTTACCGGCGCCGCCGGTGTCCATGATGCGGGCCAGTGCGGCGTAGGCGTTTGCAGCGACCGTCGGTGAAGCCATGGTGCGAAGTTCCCTTTTCAGGCCTTGAGGATGTCGAGCGTGCGTTGGATCATCCGGCGCGTGGCGCTGATGATGTTGAGATTGGCCTCGTAGGATCGCTGCGCGTCGCGCATGTCGGTCATTTCGACCAAAGGATTGACGTTGGGATATTTCACGTTGCCGGCCGCGTCCGCCGCCGGATTGCTCGGCTCGTGCTTGACGCGGAACGCCGTTTTATCGGGCCGGACCTTGCCCAGCGTGACCACGTTCGCATCCAGCGTGTGATCGAGCGCCGAGGAGAAGGTCGGCACCTTGCGCCGGTAGGGATCGCCGCCGGCGGTCGGCGCCGTGGAATCCGCGTTGGCGATGTTTTCCGAGATCACCCGCATCCGCCCGGCCTGCGCGCGCAGGCCCGAGGTCGCAATGCCCATCGACCGCATGAAATCATTCGCATCGCTTGCCATCGTGCCGTCCCCTTGTCTGTCGCCATCCGGCCCTTTGATTTAGCCGGATCATGCCTTGCCGATCGCCACCTTCAGGAGATGCAGACTCTTGCTGTAGAGCGAGGTCACCGCCGCGTAGTCCATCTGGTTGGCGGAGACCTTCAGCATCTCATCTTCCAGGTTGACGGCATTGCCGGCGGGCTTGGTCTGAAACCCTGCCCTGCGGTTTTGATCGAAGCTCGGCTCGGCACCCGACGGGGAAATATGGCCCTGGCTGGTGCGCGCCATCGCCAGCGCTCCCGCCGATCCGGCAGCACTGGCGCCCGCCTTGTCGAATTTCGGTTCGACCAGGTCGCGCGGCTTGAAATTGGGCGTGTCGGAGTTGGAGACGTTCTCGGAGAGGATGCTCTGGCGTTCCTGGTGCCACTGCATCTTGGTGCGCAACACCGACAGGGCCGGAAGATCGTTGATGGACATCGCGCCGCTCTCCCCCGCTTCCACGGCACGGTGCCGCTTCCGATAGGCAGAATTTGCCGCGTGTATGGTTAACGGCTGGTTAAGATCGTGACCGCGAACGGCATCGCATCTCCGGCAGCGGGTTTGCCTTCGGAGAATCGATTCGAGCGCATTTTCGCCACGAAAGCTGCGTTAACCAACGAAATCATTGCCTTTGGGACCGCGAGAAGTCGTTTTGGCCCAGCCGATTCATGGGTTATTAGGGTATCGAGGCGGCAGTTTCTGCCGCGGGGAATTAATAGCTTGGGTCAAACTCAGGCTTCGTTTGGCGTTCGGGGTGTCGTTTTCGATCCACGTTCGACGAATCGAAACTTGAAGAAAACGCTATTTGCCGGGGACAGAGCATGCAGGCACTTACATTTTTCTTCGCCTTTGTGGCGGTCCTGGCGCTGATCGGCGTCGCCGCCTGGCTGGTACGCCGATTCGCCAGCAACCGGCTGGGCGCCAATCCCAATCGCAGCCGGATGCCCCGCCTGGCGGTGATCGATGCCGCCGCCGTGGACGGCCGCAGGCGGCTCGTGCTGGTACGGCGCGACAACATCGAGCATCTCCTGATGATCGGCGGTCCGACCGACATCGTCGTGGAATCCAATATCGTGCGCGCCATGCCGGGACGGGATCAGCTGCCATCGCGGCCGGCCGTCAGCAGCCCTTCTGAGCCGCAGGCTCGCATCGCGCCCCTTCCCGACGCCGGAAGCTGGGGCGACGTCGATAGCCTCCGCGCCGAAGCCTTCGATCATCCCGAACCCCAGATGCCCGAACCGCCCCCGCGCCCGGCCCGGCCGTCCTTTGCCGACGAAGTACGCCGACCGGCGGCGCCGGAACGGCGCATCGATCGTGACCCCCTGACGGGATTCGCGCCGGAACCGCTGGGCGGCCGCCCCGACCCCCGCCCCGAACTGCGCGGCGAGCCGATGCCGTCGCGGGTGACGTCGCGCAACGAACCTCCCTTGATGCCCCGCGTCCCGCGCCCGAGCGAAGCGCCCAAGCCGCCGCCGGTTCGTGCGCCGGAGCGCACCGTCGCGCCACCCCCGCCCCCGTCCCCCACGCCGGCGCCGTCGGTTTCGTCAGCGGACCAAAATCTCGCCGAGATGGCGCAACGGCTGGAAGCCGCCCTTCGCCGGCCGGCCGGCGACAATACGATGGCGCCGCCCGTGGCGCCCGAACCGCCTCCTGGCCGCCCGGCGCCCCGCAACGAGCCCCCGATGGCCCCGCCGGTTGCGGAGCCACCGGCCAAGAGCGGGTTCGAGAATCTTGAAGACGAGATGGCGTCACTGCTGGGCCGCCCGAAGAACCCTTCGTGAGGCCGGCGGCTTTCCCGCGTAGAGTTTTATTTTTTGCCACCCTGATAGCCGCCGCAACGCTGGCGGCGCCCGCGTTCGCGCAGGATATCAGCATCAATCTCGGCGGCCAGGGCAATGGCGGCGTCACCGAGCGCGCGATCCAGCTGATCGCGCTGTTGACGGTGCTGTCGGTCGCGCCGTCGATCCTGATCATGATGACGTCGTTCACCCGGATCGTCGTCGTGCTGTCGCTGTTGCGCACCGCGCTCGGCACCGCGAGCGCGCCGCCCAACTCCGTCATCATCGCGCTGGCGATGTTTCTGACCGCGTTCGTGATGGGCCCGGTGCTGCAGAAATCCTACGACGACGGCATCAAGCCGCTGGTCGCCAACCAGATCAGCGTCGAGGACGCGCTGCAACGTGCTTCGGTGCCGTTGCGCGGCTTCATGCTGAAGAACGTGCGCGAAAAGGACGTGAAGCTTTTCATGGATCTGTCGGGCGAGCCGCCGCCGGCGACGCCGGACGAGATGTCGCTGCGGATCCTGGTGCCGGCATTCATGATCTCGGAGCTGAAGCGAGCATTCGAGATCGGCTTCCTGCTGTTTCTGCCGTTCCTGATCATCGACCTCGTGGTCGCCTCGGTCCTGATGTCGATGGGCATGATGATGCTGCCGCCGGTGGTGGTGTCGCTGCCGTTCAAGCTGATCTTCTTCGTGCTGGTCGACGGCTGGTCGCTGGTGGCCGGCAGCCTGGTGCAGAGTTACGGCGGGTAGCGGCATCTTCGGGGGCGGCCAGAGGCTATTTCGCCGCGCGGGCCGGCCTTGTTCCGACGATCGCCGGCAGCGAACCGGTGGGGAATGGATCGGCCTTCGGCGTTTCCGGCGGCATCGTCGCGCGCGCGGTCGCGTCGGGGAATCGCGTCTTCATATCGCGCAGAAATCCGTCAAGCGTATCGACGCTGGCCGCCATCCTGGCGATCTCTACGAAATCGGCACTGTTGGAGCCGGTCGGCCTGCTCGCGGCCTCGAAGACGGTGCGGTCGGCCTCGCTGCTCATCAACGGCGCATACTTCTCGCGGAACCGCGCCAGACCGATGGCATCCTCGGCCAGCGCATATCCCACCACCGCGCGGACCACATCGCCCTTCTCCACCGGATTCAGCGGTTTGAAGTCGCGCCAGCGATCGGCGTAATACAATTCGATCTGTTCGGAGGATTCGCGCCATTGCCGCGCGGCCCAATAGATGTCGGAGCGCAACCGGATCGCCTCGCGGCCGCCGAGGTTCGAGATGATGTCGAGCGCGAGGTCGTGACGCCCGATGTCGCTTTGCGCGCGCGCCTCCAGCAGCAGCCGTTGCTGGCGCAATTCGCCGGAGAGATCGGCGATGCGGGTGGAGCGAAGGGCCGCGATGGCGCGATCCGGCTTGCGATTGGTCAGGTAGACCATCGCCAGGCGTGCCGCCACCTGCGCGCGCGCCGCGCCTTCCAGCCGCTTGTCGATCTGATACTGCAGAAGTTCGCTGGCCTGGTCGAGCAGATCGACCGCGACCAGCCGGTCCGCGAGGCGGCGGATCATTTCGTCGCCGCGCCGCCCGATCGGCGTCAATTCGCGATATTCGTAGAACATGGCGAGCGCGTCGATCGGCGGAAGGTCGTCGCCCTTCGGCCCCAGAAAGATCTGCGCGAACAGCGCCGACGCCGCGTCCTGCCCCTGCCGCGCGATTTCCGAATTGGGCGCCAGCCGGTTCGCGATCCGCACCGCCGCAAAACAATCTCCGTAGCGTCCGGTATCGGCATAGATGCGCGCCAGCATCTCCAGCGTCCGCACCTCGAGCGCATCGCCGCGCCACGTCACCGCGAGCAGCTCGAGTTCCCGCAAGGCGTCCGCCTGGCTGATCTCCTCGCGTTTCTGCTTCAGCGCAATCTCCAGCAGCTTGGCCTCGGCCGCCGCGGCGCGATCCGGCGATTGCACCGCGCTCCTGAATTCATCCAGCGCGTCCTTGTCGTGCCCGAGCGCCTCGGCGAGCCTGCCGCGCAGCACCGCAACCGCGGGCTTCAATTCGGGCGGCGGGCCGATGACTTCGAGCTCAGCGGCGCGCTTGGCAGCGCCCGGGTAATCCCTGACCTCGATCGCCGCACGCATCGCATCGACGATCACAATGCGCTGCAACTCGATCGGCAGCGAGGTGATGGCGAATTCCTCGCTCTTGAATTTCTCGCGCGCTTCCGCCCACTTTCCCGACCGCGCATTGGCCATCGCCTTCCACAGACGTGAATCATAATTGGTCCCGATCGCCGCGTTGGCGAGGTCCTTCAACCCCAGTTCCGGGCGACCCATCAGAATGCCCGCGACCGCGTGCACGATCAGGGCGGCAGGGTCTTCGGCACCGGGCTTGGCCTCGGAGAGCGCGAGATCGAGGACGCCCTTGGCCTCCGCAAACAGCCCGCGCGCCAAATAGAAACGGGCAAGATCGACCCGGGCCGGCGTGCGCTGATCGGGCGCGGCCGCCGCCGCGGCGTCGATGAGGGCATCCTCCCGCGCCGTAAAGCTGCCTTCCTGATTCCTGCGCCACTCGCCGAGGTCGAAAATCGGCCGCACCGCCGTTGGCGCCCGCTCCGCTCCGGTGTCGGCCGGTGACAGCGTCAAGCCCCCTGGTTTGCCCAGGATGATCTTGTCGGACGCAATTTCGGCCGTGACCTCGTCGGAGTTCGGATGAATGGCCACGCCGTGGATCAACTCAAGCAGCGACAGCTCGACAAAATCCTGCCGCTTGATGAAGCCGCGCGCCGGCGGCATCGCCGTGACCACCATGAGGGTGTCGCCGACATCCGGATCGACCAGCCGGTGCAGAACGCCGGCCCTCGGCAACGGCACGCTGACATTGGCCAGCGTGGGATCGGCGATGTTTCGTATTACCACGAGCGGTTGCGTCGGCGTCAGCATGGCGTCGGCGAAGGTGACCGTCCAGTTCGTGCCGCCCGGTTGATCCCCGGCCGCGAGCGAAGGCAATTGCGGACGGTTGAGACGAATGCGGATCGCCTGTCCCTTTTCCAGCGGTATCACGCTGACGTCGGCAATGACGGACCCGGCCTGGCCGCGGATGGGCTCGACATCGATCGGCTTCGTGGAATCGAACAGCAGCCACACCGTATCGGCGCGACGGAACAACGCCGCCGGCGTCGCCGCCGGAAATGAAAACGTCACGCGCAGGCCATCACTGTCCCGCCTGGCGATCACGCCGGCCGGGCTGTCGGCGGACTTGATTTCCGCCGGCGGCGCCGGCGGAGCGATCGGCATTTTTGGCGGAGCCTCGGCGATGGCCGGCATTTTCGGCGGGGCCTCGACGGTGGCAGCCGGCGATTCCTGTGGCCGGGCCTCCGTCGCCGCAGCCATCAATGGAGCCGGCGGCTCCTTTGACGGCTGTGCGGGCGGTTGAGCCTCCGGCGCGGGAGGCGTCTGCGGTGCCTGTTCGGGGTTGACCTCGATTTTGGCTTGTTGGGCGATCGTCTCCGACGTCGGCGGCACGATCTCGCTGGCCCGCGGCGGCGCCGCCGCCCTGGCCGGGGCCTTATCGGAGGCGGCCTTGTCAGGAGGCGACCTTGTCGGACGACATCTTGTTGGAGGTCGCCGGCGCGGCTGGCGCCGGAGAATGTGAGGCATCCGACATCTTCGGCAGCATCGGAGACTTTTCGGCCTCCTGGAACGCGACATCGATGACGTAGTTCTTCTCCTCGCGGAAGGAGTGGACATCGACATCGCCAACCATGGTGATTTCCACCACCGAGGATTCGCCTTCGACCTTCTGGTTGATCGACGCAATGTTCGACGGCGCCGCCAGCTTGGCGTCCGCCAGATCGAATACGAGCAAGGCGTTGAACTGCAGCCTGAGCTTCTGTTCGTTCAGCACCGATGAGATACCGACCCCGTCAGGCATTTCGAACGAAAAGCGCACGAAGGTTGGCTGCAGGGAGGCGCGGACCCGGATCGGGGGACGCTTCTTCGCTTCAAAAAGCGCCCGCTGCTGACGCAATTCGCGCTCGGCGACCCGTGCACGCTCGGCCAGTTCGCGAACCACCTCGGAGGGAAGACCGGGAGGCGGGCCGGTCCAGGAATCCGGCAACAAATCGACGAACACCCTTTCGCCGGCGGACATGGTGTTGACGGTCACGCTTCGCGCCAATGACAGCCGGATCGCGGTACCGTCCGGATCGCTGCGTGCCGATCCGATATAGTCGGGTACCGCCTCGGGCAGCCTGTCGATGGCAATATCGACCGGACGCTTGAACCGGATCACGATGATCGTGCCGGCCGTGGTCACTTGCGTGTCGACATCCTCGGTGAATTTGAGAACCAGCCGCGCGTAGCCGCCGCTGGCGGAGAACGTGGCACTACCCTTGACGGGTTGCGCCCGGCCGGCAGCGGGAAACGCGAGAACGATCAGGGCAATCCCGGCGGCGAGCCACGATGATCCGGCTGCAAGCCGCAACGGCCGCTCAAGGCAACGCCGGACCGTCCGCGCGCCAATGCACACTCGCGACCAGGATCCAGCGGCAGCCGTTCGCGCCATTCCAATCTAGTCTTTCAGTTCAACGATCCGATCGCCGACGGGGCGCCATACGCCCATCTCACCCATGCGAATCTAGAATTGGCGATTTAAGGACTTGTTAAATATCCTCGCTAATTCAGCTTTTGCGGCGAAAGCACCCTGCCCTCGATTTTAGGAAGATCGGCCGTGGAGGCTGATTTATCCGTCCCGGCGCGCCGCGCCATTTCGACGGTGAGCCGCTCGGCGGCCTCCGTCGACATCAGGCCGAGAATATCGGCCATCTTGCGCGGGGCGATCTGGGAAGCAATTTCGAACAGCACCGGCATTTCGAGACGGTCGAACACCTTGGCCGCGTCCTTCGGCTTCATGCCCTCATACATCGTAATGATGCCCTTGAAGTGCGCCGCATCCGCTTCATTCTTCTGCTGGGTCGCCGTCGTGATCCGCGATTCGACCGCCTTCAACTCCTCGACACGCGACTCGACCCGCTTTTCCGCTGCCTTCAAAAGGCTCTCGCGAATGTCGATTTCGCGCGCGCGGGCTTCGAGTTCCTGTCGCCGTGACTGCAGCCGCTCGAGGATCGCGCGTTCCGACGGCGACACCGACTGGCCCTGCTCGAGATGCACGACGCCGTCCGCCTTCGCTACTTCGGGGCTGGCGGCAGGCTTGGCGGCGTCCTCCTCCTTGGGCTTCTCGTCCCTGGGCTTTTCGTCTTTAGGCTTTTCCTGGACCGAACCCGTAATATCCCTGCGGTCGCCGGGGAAGTTGAAGACTTCCTGCGCCCAGGATGGTTTGGCGAGTCCGGCCGATAGTCGAACACATAGCCGCCGTCGATCACAAGCCCGGCGATCTTCAGCAAGGCAAGTCCGAAGATCGCAACCAGGACGACCGGAAGCACGCGAATATTACGAAAGGATTTCATGCTGCGAGGCCATCGGGCCTTCTGCGTTCGGAGAACGCCTGCGCTGCCGCGGCAACGGCCTTGGCGGCCGACACCGGGGCGTTCGCAGCCTCCGGCTCCGGCGGCCGCGCGGCGATCGCTATCCTGGACAGCCTCCGAACAACATTGTCACCTTCCTGCAATTGCTTTTTCAGCTGCAAGGACATCTCGTGCGCGGTCGCCAGCTGGTTGCCGAGATTCTCGTTGACGTCGCGCACGGTATGCTTGAGGCCGCCGATGGCACGTTCGGCGATCTCGGTGGCGGTGATCAGCTCCGCGATCGTCGCCTTCAGCGAATGTTCATCCGCCTTCAGACGCTTCAACCGGGTATTCAACAGCATGCAATAACCTATCGTGAGCATGAGCAAAATCGCTACAAGACTCTCGATTGCGACTCCTAATAAGTGACTCATTGGGCCTCCATCAATTTAGTTTGCTCATCGGCTTTTTCGAACATCGCAAAGGTGGTGTTCGGCTTGCGCAGCGGCTTGGTGACGCGGATGGCGACGCGATCCCCCACCCGGCCCATCCGTCCCTCGGTCAGGATCACGCTGCCGCAGCGCACCGCCACCAGCGCATCGGCCCGCATATCGAGCGGCAGGGTGTCGCCGACTTTCAACGTCATCAATTGCTTGAGCGGCATGTCGGCCTCATAGAGGACGGCATCGACGGCAATTTCCGCCTGCGCCACTTCGGTTGCGAAATGACCTTCCCAGATCGGATCGCGGCCGAACTTCTCGCCCATGAACATCTGCAACAGAACGTTGCGGATCGGTTCGATGGTCGCGTACGGCAGCAGCAACTCGATATTGCCGCCGCGATCCTCCATGTCGATGCGCAGCCGCACCAGGATCGCGGCATTGGCGGGCCGGCTGATGGCGGCGAAGCGCGGATTGGTTTCCAGCCGGTCGATCGTGAATGTCACCGGCGACAGCGGCCGGAAGGCCTGCTCGGCATCCGCCATCACCACCTCGACCAGCCGCTTCACGAGATTGGTTTCGATGGTCGTGTAGGGCCGGCCCTCGATGCGCATCGAGGTTTGCCCGCGCCGGCCGCCGAGGAGAACGTCGATCATCGAATAGATCAGGCTCGAATCCACCGTCGCCAGGCCGAAATTTTCCCACTCCTCGGCCTTGAACACGCAAAGCACGGCCGGCAACGGGATCGAATTCATGTAGTCGCCGAACCGCACCGAGGTGATGCGATCGAGCGAGACCTCGACGTTATCGGAGGTGAAATTGCGCAGACTGGTGGTCATCAGCCGAACCAGCCGGTCGAAAACGATTTCGAGCATCGGTAGACGCTCGTAGGAGACCATCGCCGAATCGATGATCGCGCGAATGCCGGAATTGTCGTCGAGGTTGACCTCACCGACATTGAAGCCGAGCAGGTTGTCGATCTCTTCCTGCGACAGAACCCGCTCGCCGCCGTTCTTGCCGCCGCTGAAGTCGCGACTGCCGTCCTCGACCATGGCGGCCCATTGCAGCGCCATCGTCTCCGAGAGTTCATTGGCCGCAGCCGCTTCCGCGGCTTCCGCCGGGTCCTCGGAATCCAGCGACGCTTCCCATTGGGCTGCAATTGCGTCCTGGTCGACTGGATCGTTGCCCGCCATGATCTTAAATCTGCCTCGTCACTGAATGACGACTTCCTTGAACAGCACGGCGCTGACCTGACTTGGCGATAGCGCCGCATTGACGCGCCGGGTCAATTCTTCCTTCAGCCGAAACAACCCGGCCGAGCCGCTGATGTCGCTCGCGCGCAATTCGCGCATATAGGTTTGAAAAATGTCGGTGACGCGCGGCAGCGTGGGCTTGATCGCCTCGACCTGCTTTTCTTCCTTGACCTCAAGCACGATCTTGACCTTGAGGTACTGCACGCGCTCGCCCGGCAAGCTGACCAGATTGACCAGCAGGTCCGGCACCTCGACATAGGATGGCGGTTTCGCCGGCGGCGCCTCCGCGTGCGTTTCCTCGCCGCCATGGCGCAGAAAGAGGAACCAGGTCGCCCCTCCGCCTACGATGGCAAGCACGGCGACCGCGGCGATAATCAGCTTGAGTTTGCCCTTGGGCGCGACGACGTCCGCGGCTTCCGCGACGCCTTCCGCCTGATCGTTGTCTGCCATCGCCCGCCCGGTCCGGTCTGGAAGTGAACTCGATGCCGGCAGTCGGCCTCATGACGCGATACAAATGCCGCCAGGACTGCGCTCTCGATCCGGACGCTAAGGCAGCAATGGTTAATGGAACCTTTCTTTTGCCCCTCAGCTAGGAAAAAGTTGCCGGGCAAACATGGTCAACAAGACCTTATTGCCGGTGGGGCGGCATCCCTTCAAAACATCCAAGCCATTGAAAAATATAAACTTCCCAAGTTGGCACGGCTTTCGCTGTGATCTTTTGCGAACCGCGGCTTGGGAGAGCCCGGCGGTTTGCAGGATCCGCAGTCAGCCTGGGAGGGCAAGGGCCGCGGATCGTTCAGGGGAGAACGGGCGATGGAGAATGCGCTTCTCATCGGACTTTCGCGGCAAACCATATTGGAACGGCAGCTCGACGTCGTCGCCAACAACCTCGCGAACGTCAACACGGCGGGCTACAAGACGGACAGCTCGCTGTTCGAGGAATTTCTGATGCCGGTCGCCCACGAAGACAACTTCGTGGGGAGCGACCGTCGCCTCAGCTACGTCCAGGACCGCGGCACCTTCCGCGATTTCTCGCAAGGCGCCGCCGAGCAGACCAAAAATCCGCTGGACGTTGCCGTCGACGGCTCCGCCTTTCTGGTGGTGCAGACGCCAGCCGGCGAACGCTACACCCGCGACGGCGGCCTGCTGCTCAACAACCAGGGCCAGCTCGTGACGGTCGCGGGCAATCCGGTTCTCGGCACCGGCGGCCCGATCGTCTTTCAGCCGACCGATCACGACATCAACATCACGCCCGACGGCACCATCACCGTGGTGGAAGGCTCCGGCAGGACGGATTCGATCCGCGGCAAGCTTCGGCTGGTCAGCTTCCCTGACGCGCAGAAACTGCTGAAGGAAGGCCTGAACCTCTACGCCGCCGGCGAAGGCCTGGCGCAGCCCGACACGAAATCCGTGGTTCGCCAGGGGTTCATCGAGAAGTCCAACGTCAACGCCGTTGCCGAGATGAGCCGCATGATCGAGGTCACGCGCACCTACACGCAAATCTCGACGATGCTGCAGCAGCAGAGCGACCTGCAGAAGACCGCAATCCAGCAACTCGCCGACGTTCCGGCCTAGCGGCGATTCAGGAGACTATCCATGCAAGCCCTTCATACCGCCGCGACCGGAATGGCGGCCCAGGAACTTAACGTTCAGGTCATTTCCAACAACATCGCGAACCTTCGCACCACCGGCTACAAAAAGCAGAACGCCGCCTTCCAGGATCTGATCTACCAGCATGTCCGCCGGATCGGCGCGCAGTCTTCGGAGCAGGGCACCATCCTTCCGGTAGGCATCGATATCGGTGGCGGCGTCCAGACCGTCGGAACCCCGCGATCGATGACCCAGGGAACGCTTTCGCAAACCGGCAACGATCTCGATCTCGCGATCACCAATGAAGGCTTCTTCAAGATCCTGATGCCGGACGGCACCTTCCAATACACCCGCGACGGCACGTTCCAGATGGACAACACCGGGCGCATCGTGAACGCCCAGGGAAATCCGGTACAACCGACGATTACGATACCGCAGAATGCTTCGGGCCTGACGGTCAACGCCCAGGGCCAGGTCTCGGTGATATTGCCGGGAGCCGCGACGACGACCTCCACCATCGTCGGCCAGCTCACCCTCACGCGGTTCATCAACAAGGCCGGTCTGCAGCCGGTCGGGAATAACCTCTTCATCGATACGCCGGCATCCGGTCCGCCGCAGGACGGTCTGGCCAATCTCGAAGGCTACGGAAGCATCACGCAAGGCAGCCTCGAACAGGCCAACGTCGACGTCGTCTCCGAAATGTCCGACCTGATCGCCGCGCAGCGCGCCTACGAAATGAACGCCAAGGTGATCAGCGCCGCCGACCAGATGATGCAATCCACCACCGCGCTGTTCCGCTGAGGGAGCCGATGATGACCGCCCGCTCGCTTCTCCTCGCCGCCGCCCTGCTCGCCGCCACTTGCGCGACGGCATTCGCGCAGACCAGCGAGAACGCCATCGCTGCTCCCGTGCTCCGCGCCAACGTCACCGTCGAAAGCGACGTGGTGCGGATCGGCGACGTGATCGACAACGCCGGCACGGAGGCGCTGGTTGCGATCTATCGCGCGCCCGATCTCGGCACCACCGGCTCGCTGCCGACCGCGCAGGTGATCGCGGCCCTGCAGGCCCACAAGGTGATCGGCGTCAACACCAGGGACATCAGGGAGGTCTCGGTCACCCGGCTTGCGCGCACGATCGAGGGCAAGGAGATCGAGTCTCAGGTCGCCCGCGCGCTTGAACACCGCAAGGGCCTCGGCGACGCGGCCAATCTCAGCCTGACATTCGACCACGACGTGCATGAAGTCAGGCTGGAGGCGTGGAACACCGGCTCCCTGCAGCCGGCTTCGGTCTGGTACGAGCCGCGCAACGGGCGCTTCGATGTCAGCTTCGAAATCGCCAACGAGACCAATGGAGCGCGGACGAAACTGCGATTTACCGGCGTCGCGATCGAAACCGTGGAAGTAGCCGTGCTGACGCGCAGCGTCGAGCGCAACGAAATCCTCAAGTCCTCCGACGTGATCACGGAGCGGCGCCCGAAAGCAGAAGTGGGCGGCGACGCCGCGGCGCGCAACCGCGCCGTCGGCATGCAGGCGCGAAGGCAGCTTCGCGTGGGCCAGGCATTGAGGGGACCCGATCTCTCCAAGCCGGATCTGGTGCAGCGCGACGAAAATGTCACGCTGATCTACGAATCCACCGGACTCTATCTCACCATGCGCGGCAAGGCGCTGGAAAACGGCACCGAGGGCGATACGGTCAACGTCCTCAACCTGCAATCGAAGCGCACCGTGTACGGCGTCGTCGTCGGCCGCGCGCAGGTCGCGATCTCGATCGCCACGCCGCGGCTTTCCGCCGCCGCCGACGCATCCTCCGCGACCGGAGCAGCCGAGACGGCTGCGCCGGTTTCGATCGCCGCCAGCAATCATGCGCAAGTGTCTCCAAAAGCCGAGTAAACGTAAATGTTGACCGCCAGTATCAATCGTATCGCGCTTGCCGGCACCCTGCTGACCGTCGTCAGCATCGCAGGCGGCTGCTCGTCGATCGACCGACTTTCGCAGACCGGCGAGCAACCGAGACTATCGTCGATCGACAATCCGACGGCGGCGCCCGGCTACAAGCCGGTGCAGATGCCGATGCCGAAACCCGAAGCGGTTTCCTACAACGCCAATTCTCTGTGGCGAAACGGTTCACGGTCGTTCTTCAAGGACCAGCGCGCCCATCAGATCGGCGATCTCTTGACCGTCACTGTCAACATCACCGACCAGGCCAATTTCGCCAACGAAACCCAGCGCAGCCGCATCGTCACCGAAGACTCCGGCATCACCGCGTTCCTCGGCAGCAACCTGCTGGCTGGAAGGACAACCGCCCTCCCCGGCCGCCTGCTGACCGCCGACGCCACCTCCAACAGCGACGGCAAGGGCTCGATCGTGCGGCAGGAAACCCTGCAGACCAACATCGCCGCCGTCGTCACGCAGCTATTGCCGAACGGCAATCTCGTGGTCGAAGGCAAGCAGGAGATCCGCGTCAATTTCGAAAAGCGCGAGCTGATCGTCGCCGGCATCGTGCGGCCGGAAGACATCCAGAGCGACAACACCATCGATTCAAGCAAGATCGCGCAGGCCCGTATCGCCTATGGCGGCCACGGCCAGCTCACCGACATCCAGCAGCCACGCTACGGCCAACAGGTCATGGACGTGCTGCTGCCGTTCTAGCCATCCATCCCGATTTCGGAATTCAGCCGATGCCCGGATAAAACGAGCTCCCACATCGCATCGCGAACCTAGGCGCGGTGAGATGTTCTACGCGGCCTCCGTCAGCTCCCCTGGCGGAGGCCGCGATCGTTTTTGCCCACGCCCGGAAATACGATGAAAACATGGGCATTCGCTTTTTTCGCCGTGCCGGGACCGCGAAAAGCAGCCCATTGCAAACGATCGAGGTGCATCATGGCACCACGATAGACGCAACCTCTACGGCTTGATTCAAATCAAGACACGTCGACCATCCCCACTCTACAAAATCGGATACCGCGTGTCCGTCTGCGAGGCGGACACGCATGCTTCGATGCGCGCTATCCCGAGCCAGGATTCATTTGGGCAACGTTTTGCCGGTGAGCACGTCATGCCGATTGAAACAGGCAACGACGAGAACGAGGCATCTTCCGCAGAGGCTGAAGAAGCGGCTCTCTTTGGGAGCTGGCAAATTGACCAGCGTACGGGGCGGTTCAACTGGTCGGACGAGGTCTTTCGGATATTTGGCGTTGATCCGCAAACCTTCACGCCATCTTACGAAGCAGTCTTGGCGCGCGCGCACCCCGAAGATCGCGCACGGCTGGGAAAGGCCTACGCGGACGCAGTCGCAGCCCTTGCCGGGGAAAAAAGTGACGAGGTTCTTTCGATCGAACATCGCATAGTCCTGGATGACGGAAGCATAAAGTTCGTTCACGAACGCGGGCGGATGGTCTATGACGAGAAAGGTCATCCGGTTCGGTCGATCGGCATCGTGCTTGATGTTACCGGGCAAAAAAAGCTGGAAAATGAACTTCGTGATGCCAAGGCAGCTTTCATCGAAGCGCAATCCGTGGCGCAGGTGGGAAGCTGGCAATGGAACATTCAGAACGGTCATGTAACGTGGTCGGACGAATGCTTCCGGATACTGGGACTGGACCCCGCGACGTTCGCTCCTTCTTTTGACGCATATCTCGCCCGCGTTCACCCCGATGACCGCGATACGCTCGTAAGCAATCACCAAGCGGTCATTGGAGAGATCGCGTCCCCTGTACTCTGGACCAGCGCATCATTCGTGACGACGGCACGCTCCGCTTCGTCCAGCAGAGATGGAAGAATTTTTACAGCAGTGACGGCAAGCCGTTGCGCTCAAGTGGCTCGATCCAGGACATTACGGAACGCAAGAATGCAGAAAATGCATTGAGGCACGAACGAGATTTTTCCGCCGCGATGATTGACGCCCTGCCGGGCCTGTTTTTCGTCCTGGATTCGAATGGGAAGAACGTTCGCTTCAATGCGAACCTGATGAACGTCACCGGCTGGTCGAGCGAGGAACTGGCCGGCATGGAGGCGCTGAACAACGTGGTGCCGAGAGACCATGCCCTGGTTCGTTCAAAGATGCGCGAGGCGTTCGAGACAGGACATGCCGAACTGGAAGTCGGCGTACCTCATCACGCGGCGAACGTCATTCGCCAGTTTTCGATTGTGGCGCAGCGGGTCAGGCTGGACGAAGGAGCCGGCATTCTCGGGATCGGATTCGACGTCACGGAAGCCCGGCAGACGGAAACGGCGCTGAGAGATTCGCAGCTGCTTATCAACAACATTCTCGATACGGTGCCCGTCAGGATATTCTGGAAGGATCGGCATCTCGTCTACATGGGCTGCAATTTGTCATTCGCGCGCGATGCGGGATTTTCCCACCCGAACGAAATCGTCGGCAAGGACGATTACCAGATGGGATGGCGGGATCAGGCGAACACCTATCGGGAAAATGATCGCCAGATTATCGAAAGCGGCAATAGCAGGCTTCTCATCGAAGAGTCCCGGACAACCCCCGAAGGGAACGCAGTCACCATTCTTACGAGCGAAATCCCGATGCGGAATTCAAGCGGGGAGGTCGTCGGTTTACTCGGCACATATATTGACATCTCGGATCGCAAGCAGGCCGAGGAAGAGTTGCGGGCGAGCGAGAGGAAATACCACGACCTGTTTGAGTCGACGCGCGACGCCATCATGTTGTTGGAATCCTCTTCCGGGAGGGTCGTCGCTGGCAACCCCAGTGCCCTGAGCTTGTTCGGGATCGCAGACAACGAGGAATTGCGCTCCCTGAAGCCGTGGGACTTCTCTCCCGAACGGCAACCGGACGGACGCGAGTCCGCCGAAAAAGCGCTTGCGATGATCGAAGTGGCCATGCGCAACGGCTCTCATTTCTTCGAGTGGAGACACAGGCGGTCCGACGGCGTGGAATTTCCCGCCGACATACTCTTGACCCGGGTGGCGCACGGTGACGGCACGCTGATCTATGCCAATATCCGCGACATCTCCGAGCGCAAGCGTACGTTGGAGCAGATATCCTATGCCGCGCACCACGATGTCTTGACTGGTCTCGCCAATCGCGCCGCATTCGTCGAAGCGCTGGCGCGCAACATCACGCCGGCAAGCCGCAACGACAAGAGCCTTGCCGTTCTTTATCTCGACCTCGACCACTTCAAGGACGTCAACGACACCCTGGGTCGTCCCCTCGGCGATTTATTGCTTCAAATGGTCGCGAAGCGGCTGCGGGCGACCGTCCGCGAAACCGATATCGTGGCGCGGTTCGGAGGCGATGAGTTCGCACTGCTCCAGACCGATATCCTGGGACCCGCGGATACCGCCGTGCTGGCCGACAGGATGTTGAAGTCGATCAGCGAACCCTTCGCGATCCAGGGCCGTGAGATCAGGACCGGCGCCAGTGTCGGCATCGCGGTTTACGGGGTGGACACACTGGACCCGGAGACCCTGCTGTCACACGCCGACGTCGCCTTGTACCGGGCCAAGTCGGACGGACGGGGGACCTATCGTTTCTTCACCGATGCCATGGACAAGGAGATGCAGGCACGGGTGACGCTCGCTGCCGAGCTTCGTGAAGCCGTCGCCTTCGGGCAGCTGTTTCTGATGTATCAGCCCCAGGTCGATGTCCACACCGGCCGTGTCGTCGGCGTCGAAGCCCTGGTCCGCTGGCACCATCCAGCGCGCGGCCTGATCTCGCCCGGCGAATTCATTCCGGTGGCTGAAACGAGTGGACTGATCGTGCCACTCGGGCACTGGGTACTGCACGAGGCCTGCCGGCAGATGAAGGAATGGCTCGATGCCGGCATCGCTCCGCCCCTGATTGCAGTGAACGTGTCGGGCCGGCAGTTCAAGAACGCGCTTGAGATCGAGCAGGACATTGCAGGCATCTTGGCGGAGACCACTCTGCCGCCGGGGCTTCTGGAGCTCGAGCTGACGGAAAGCGTTCTCGTCGAGGTATCCCGCGAGCACGACGACGTGCTCCAGCGGCTGCGTGGTGTCGGGCTTCATATTGCCATCGACGACTTCGGAACCGGCTACTCGTCGCTCGAATATCTCGGCCGCCTTCCGGTCAACCGCATCAAGATCGCGCAGAGCTTCATGCTCGGCCTGTCAGCCGGATCGAGCAACGCGACAATCGTGAAAACGGCGATCGGTATGGCGCACGAACTCGGACTCGATGTCGTCGTGGAAGGCGTGGAGACCGCAGAACAGCTCGAGCTGATTAAATCGTTCAACGGCCGCAACATTCAAGGCTATTACTATTGCAGGCCGTTGTCCGCCGGCGCGGCAACGGCAATATTGCAAACAGGAACAATCCCGCCGGCCCGGCCGGTCTCTGTCGTCGGGACCTCCGAATGATAGCTGGAGTCGGACAGCTCTGACTGCCGTCATATCAAGGCAGGCCATGGTGCCAGCTTCACGCCCAATGGAGGAGCCGACGCGAACGCACCCTCGCCCGCAGCGAACGCGGGCAGCATCGAGATCGGCGCGCCGATGCTTTCGGTTGAGGCCGGCTATGCAACCGACGCCGCGTCCTGGGACACAGCGTTCTCCGGAAACAGCCGGTCCTGTCCGCTCACATATTGCGTCTCGCCGACATGCAGACGCGCATTGTTGGTTTCGCGCTTCCTCGCGTCTTCCTCGCCGTACAGGAACGCCAGGAAGGCATAGCGCCGCCCTCTGGCGACCCGCGTTACCTGATGCAGCGCTCCGCATGAAAACACCAGCGCGCCGCCTTCCGATGGCCGGTAGGTCCTGCGACCGAATTCCGGAAACACCAGGTCGCCACCCTCGAAATCATTGTTGAGGTTGATCGAGACCGCGAAGCGCCGGTGCTGGGCACCCGCATTGACATTGTCGCGATGCCGATGGAAGTGGCCGCCGACCTCGCTGTCATAGCAGGCGACGATGCAGCGATCCATCCGCGTCACCCGAAATTGAAAATAACGCTCGATCGCGGGAAGCAGCCTGCGCACGATCTGATCGCGCACGAGAGCGCGGACCTCAGGCACCGCCACCGCCACATCCTTGCGGCGCTTGAGCCGCCAGTCGAACAGCGTTGTTGTCTTGCCGGCAAAGTCGAACTGAAAGCCGGATTCCACGCCGCCCTGCGATTCGTAGAGCTGAACCAAAAGATCGCAGATATCGAAACCGAAGACGCGGGGCACCATCAGCGCCGGGGCAAACATCGGAACACCCGCGGAATCATCGACGGCCGGAAGACCTCGCAGGACATTGCGGACGGTTTCAGCGTGCCCTTGCGCAATATCCCAGGAAATATCGGCGACAACGCGCAGCATCGGGTCGAGCACAACAGTGCGCGGCGTCTCCAGCGCCCCGAACGACCGGCTGATGGCGCCGTCATAGTCGGCGAGAAAGGTCAGCTTGCCGCTGATTCCGGCAAGACTGCCGAGATCATCGGGTTGCCCGGCGAATATACAGGCCACGACGAGGTGATCGTCACCGAACAAGGCATCCTCGCGCGCCAGCTCAGCGAGCTCGACCATCGCCCGCGGGTTGGCGGGAGAGCCCAGGAAGCTCAAGACCACCCAGCGACCTGCACTGACGTGCAGATCGAACGAACCGCCGGCAACAATCGACGCGCTGAACCACGGCGCCGGGTCTCCCAGAACGATGCGATCGCAGCCCGCCGGAATTTTGCGCATGACGGAATCTCGGTATGAGTTGTCCTCGCCCGATCGATAGGTTGGGAATCTTAACGAAATCTCGTACCGGCCGCCCGGAGTTGTTTCATCATATTGCGCAGGTCCGCGCCGGAAAACTCTTGAAACATAATTCGTGTTGCGGGTTCATGATCGCAGACAAATGTCCGCTTCAGTTCGACGCCGGTTCTGCGAATTTCCATAGTCCAGGCTCGACTTCCGCAAACCCGTTGTCCCGGTAGATGTTGCGAGCCGGGATATTGCGCGGTGTCGGGACGATTCGCCCGCGCAAGGGGGCATGGCCACGCTTCATGTCGTTCAGGACATGGCGCAAAAAACCATGCTCGACGCCCATTCCGAGCGCCCGGCAACTGATCGCAAAGCCCAGGATTTCGCGGTCGGCAACGACGGCAGCGCCCACCATGCCGTAGTCGCCGAGGCGGTCCGATACCTCGATCGCAAACAGGCCGGCGTCAGGGTTTTCCGCCAGCGCCGCCAGTTCGCCGACGGAGAATTTTTGTCCCGTGGTGTTGAACTGCGTGGTGCGCTGAAACAGCTCTTCTACCCTTTGAAGTTTCGCCGAGGACGCGGTCAGACGTTCGACCGAGCACTTTATCTGCAGCTGTTCGAGATACTGCGCCTCCCCGAGCGTCTCCGCGCGCAGCTGTTTCCGCGCGATCTGCGCCTTGACCAGCGCGCTGCGGGAAGCCGACTCCGCGGTAATGGCCGGAATCTGCAAGCGCGGATCGTTGAGCAGGCGCCGGCGCAGGCTGAAGGGGTCCTCACCCCAGACCTCGACTTCGGGCAATCGCTGCCGGACCCGGTCGCGTTCCACCGGGTTGTCGTCGATGAACAGGAAGGCTTCGAGCCCGAAACCCAACTCGTCGGCGATTGAACGGATGTTGCCGACCTTGTCGTCCCAGTTGACGCGCCATGTGACGAAATCGTCAGGCGCAAGCAGCCGTTGCGCCGGGTAATGATCCGGATACTTCCAGAGCTCGCGGACCGTTGCTTCGTCGTTCTTGCTCACGCAGGCGAGCACGATGCCGCGCTGCTTGAGACATTTGAGCGCTTCATGCAGGCCGAAATACAGCCCGACGAAGGAAAACGCGCCGCTGATTTCCGGTGTCCATGCGAACGGGCTGCCGGTCTCCGCCAGCACGCCCGGCCACAGCGTGCCGTCGAGATCAAGGATGACGCACTTCTTGCGCCCGATCCCCAACACGGTGACCATCGCGTCGATATGCTTTTCGGCGATCACCGCCTCGCGGCCGTAAGGATCGCCGCCCAGTGCGTGGGCCAGCGGAGCGGTATCAGGAAAAATGCCGTGGACCGCGGCCTTTTCGCTTTCCGGCCGTTGCAGTATCCATCCCGGCGAGCCGAAATGGGTGAACCCTACCTGCCCGTCATCGAGCAGCCGTTCGGACCCGGCCGCGGCGAGGGCTGCCGCGACATCGATCACATAGACGTCGGGAAACGCGGCTGCGAGCTCGGCGAACGCAACATTCGTCAAACGGAACCGGGTACGGTGTCCCTTCACGCCTCGTTCAGCAAGTCCGAGCGGCTGCACGGTCGGTTCGGGCAGATTGTCGATCAGGATGGGCGCTGACGTCGTTTCGCGCAGCCGCGTCAGAAGCTCGGTAGCGTGCGCGATATAGGCCGCATGGGGGTTGAGCCCGTTGCCCAGGTCTTCGGCAACAAGATGCCGCGCCCGCAATGCGCCGACGAACACCACATCGTGCCTGTGCTCGCCGGCAAAACGGATGTCGTCCGGAAACGTCGCCGACACATGCAGATCGATTCCGCGGCGCGCCGCTTCGCGACGTAGAAAATCGGCTTCCATCTGGATATCGCAATCGCCGAACAGCAGGGCATCGACGCGCAGGCGGGTGGCGCTGAAATCGTCGAGGCCGTAGGAGGCGCCGACCGCCCAGTAGGCTGCCCCGCCCTCCTTCAACTTGCGCCGGTAGCGCTCAAGCATCTCGGCAGGATCGCGCCCATGCCTGGCAGCGAGTTCGACGCCAATGGCGGCAAGCTCCTCCTCCGGTGTCATCTCGGTCAATATCTGGCGCGACAGCAATTCCATTACGGTGCGTTCAACCGCATCGCGCAAATCCGCAGAAACCTCGCCCGTTTTCGTGAACAGGGCAGTCATCGCATCGCAATCCCCGGGAATGCGACGCGGCTCGGAAAAATGCTCCAAAAGGGCGCTGATGTCGTTATCGGCGGGCAACCGCATGTGACTGATCGCGTGCACGATCAGCGTACGGTCGTTGCCGACCGGCACTTGATGAACGAAGCGGGAGCGACGGAGAATCATTCCGAAAAAAATAACAGAAGGGATGCAAAAAGGCGGCCTTCTTCAATAAATTCAGATAACGCTCTCGTGACAGGCCAAGGTTGTGGTGTCCACCGTTCGAACCAAGCGAACACCCTGCGAAAAGCCAGCGCGCGCGTCCCGGCGCGAGGCGGGATCGGATGATCACGTTCATTGCAGCTATTCAACAGGCTCGTTCTCGAGCAGGCTCGGGCCACCCTACCGGGACGTTTCCTCCCCACGCATCCGGCCGTCGCGATTGAAGGCCCGGGACAATGTCGATGAAAGATGGAGGCGGCCGCTCGGCGCCATCCGACGGCCGTCGAAGCCCGGACAGTAGCGGAGGCCTGCGACCCGTCTCCGACGCTGCGCTGGCGATGCGCGCCGCGCTTGCCACCGCACTCGTGCTTGGCTATCTCCTCCTCGATGCGCGGGCCGATATCTCGCGCGAGGAAAATTTCATGCTGCCGCGCAGCAGAAATTGCGCGGCAATCGAGTTGCATCCCGACCGCTGAGGCTTGAGTTTTCGAACACGGGGCGTCAAGGCGCCGCGGCCCTGTTGTGCCTGCGCCGGGGCGTTGACCGGAGGCTGGAAACGTTGACAGCAAGCCGCATTCATCGGATGGTATTTTGAGACTGCAAGACTTCATTTCACATTGTCGCATAACGCCGGAACGTCAAAGTTCCGCGGTTAACGGGAGCGAATAGCATGATCCTTCATCGCCATCGGCGCGTCAGTTTTTACGCGCTTGCCATTGCCTCAATCATGATGGGATGTTGTAGCCCGCTAAATGCTCAGCAGAAGGCGGCGCTGGTTGTTGCCGCCGATGCGATCGGCGGCAAGGTCACCGGCGCCAAGGGACCCGAGGCCGGCGTTTGGGTAATCGCCGAAACCACCGACCTGCCGACCAAATACGCCAAGATGGTCGTCACCAACGATCAGGGCCAGTTCGTTATTCCGCAGCTGCCCGCGGCAAAATACAAGATCTGGGCGCGCGGCTACGGGTTGGTCGATTCCGACAAGCAGGACGTTGTCCCCGGCAAGACCATCAATCTCACGGCAAAGCCCGCGCCGAGCGCAGCGGCGGCCGCGGAATACTATCCGGGCATGTACTGGTATTCCATGCTCAAGATTCCCGCCGCCGGCGAGTTTCCGGGCTCGGACAAAAACCCGAACGGCATCCCGGCCGGCATGGATTCGCAAGCCACCTGGATCGATAGCATCAAGAACTCCTGCCAGTCCTGCCACGCGCTCGGCAGCCAGAATATTCGCTCCCCCCACGTGAAGGAGCTCGGCGAGTTCAAGAATTCAGAGGACATGTGGGAACGCCGCGTGCAATCCGGCCAGGCCATGAACAACATGGCGCTGACCCTGGGCCGCCTTGGGCCGAACCGCGCCTACAAAATGTTCGCGGACTGGACCGATCGGGTCGCAAAGGGCGAGCTTCCCTTCGACAAGCCGCAACGCCCCAAGGGTGTCGAGCGCAACGTCGTGATCACGTCGTGGGAATGGGGCAAGCCCGGAATGTACCTGCACGATGAGGTTTCGACCGACAAGCGTGACCCGACGGTGAATGCCAACGGACCGATCTACGGCTCGCCGGAAGAAAGCTCGGATTTCGTGCCGGTGCTTGATCCCGTTCACAACACCACGAAGCTCATCAAGCATCCCTATATCGACCCGCAGACGCCGAGCGCTGCGGATGACCCGATGGCTCCGTCGGTGTTCTGGGGCGATAAGCCGATCTGGGATGGCCACACCAGCATCCACAATCCGATGATGGACGAGAAAGGCCGGGTCTGGTTCACGGCGAGGCTTCGCCGGGCTCCGAATCCAGCGAGCTGCAAGGAGGGGTCGGATCTTCCGTCAGCCCAGGTGGCACCGCTGAAGGACTCGGCCCGGCAGGCTTCCTTCTATGATCCCAAGACGGAGAAGTGGACGCTGATCGATACGTGCTTCAACACGCATCATCTGGTCTTCGGCTACGACAAGAACAACACGCTTTGGTTCAGCCAGGGTCAGCCCTACAGCGGCGTGGTCGGGTGGCTCAACACCAAGCAATTCGATGCCACCGGCGATGCGATGAAGTCGCAGGGCTGGACGCCGACCGTCACCAATGTCAGCGGCACCGGCAAGCGCGAGGCCTTCGTTAACGCCGATCAACCGACCGATCCCGCCAAGGACAAATGGGTGAAGGCCGCGTTCTACGGCGTCATGCCGAGCCCGAAGGGTGACGTGATCTGGGGTCAGGCGATGGGGCCGGGTTTCTCGCGCACAGCGCAACCGGCCCTGCTGATCCGGATGATTCCGGGAAGCGACCCGACGAAGACGGCCGTCTCGGAGATTTTCCAGTCGCCCGAGGGTACGTTTGGTTCGCGCGGCGTCGACGTCGATTCGAAGGGCGTGGCCTGGACGGTGCTCTCCAGCGGCCACTTGGCGAGCTTTGATCGTTCCAAGTGCAAGGAACCGCTCTCGGGACCCAACGCCGCCACAGGCAAGCAATGCTTCGAGGGCTGGACGCTGTTCCGGATGCCCGGACCTCAATTCAAGGGGATCGACGAAAAGGGCAGCGCCAACCACGGCTATTATATCTGGGTCGACCTTCACAACACCCTTGGACTCGGAAAGGACGTGCCGGTCGCCATGGCCAATGGCAGCGAGTCTCTCCTCGCTCTGGTCGACGGCAAGTTCGTCGATATCCGGATCCCCTACCCGCTCGGCTTCTTCTCGAAGAATGCCGATGGCCGGATCGACGATCCCAAGGCCGGTTGGAAGGGCCGTGCGCTGTGGACGACATCAGGCACGCGCGCCTACTTCCACAGCGAAGGTGGCAAGGATGCTATGCCCAGAGTCTTCAAGGTGCAGATGCGTCCGGACCCGCTGGCTAACTGAGGTGAAGGAAATTCGATAGCCCCTCACCAGACACCGCTTGCTTCGCTGCATTGGCAAATGCAGCGAAGACGGCCGGAAGGCGGCGTTATGGCCTACCGTCATACGTAACGCGAACCGCGATCGTGGTTCGTCCGGCATCAGGACGGCGCCGGAGTTCCGGCACTATAATGTGTCCGGCCTCGAGTCCGTCGAGTTTCAGCTAAAATCCGGCGATATCCGTCGCATCGGCACCGATGCCCCCGGGCGCGGTCGGCGGCGGCAGCGCTCCAGTCAGCGCCGCGCGGCGGCTGACCCCGTCCCTACCCTACTCGTCGCGATAGACCTTCTCGCGCTTCTCGTGGCGCTCCTGCGCCTCCACCGACAGCGTTGCGATCGGGCGGGCTTCCAGCCGCTTCAGCGAGATCGGCTCGCCGGTCTCCTCGCAATAGCCGTAGGTGTTGTCCTCGATGCGCTGCAGCGCCGCGTCGATCTTGGAGATCAGCTTGCGCTGCCGGTCGCGGGCGCGCAGTTCGATCGCGCGGTCGGTCTCCGACGATGCGCGGTCGGCAAGATCGGGATGGTTGACGTTCTCTTCCTGAAGCGCCTGCAACGTGATCCGCGATTCCCGCAAAATCTCGTCCTTCCACGCCAGCAGCTTGGCGCGAAAATAGTCGCGCTGGCGATCGTTCATGAAAGGCTCTTTTTCGGAGGGTCGATAATTCTTCAACTTTTCCAAGGCCAGCCCATCTATGCGTTCGAGTGCCCGTTTCCGAATTCCATGATCCCTTGCGGCATCCTCTTACACGAACTTCGTAGACAAAGGAGCACTACCAATTGAATTTCCCGGCGTCGCTCTTCGATCTGAAGTTCCTGCTCGAACTCGCGGAAATACCGCAGGAAACTCGACGCGGCGCCAGTCGGGCAGAAAAGGTCCGCCCGCGGGCGCGTTATATAGTGGCAAGTTGTGACAAACAATATCGCCGCCGGGCGTAAACGGCGCGGCTCAGGGGTTTCCCCCTGCCGGAAACGCAAGATCCAGGACCTATACCGCCCATAACCGGCCGGGATCAGAACTGTCCGGCCTTGGCCAGTTCGACTTCGACCCTCAACTCGATCTCGGACAAGACCGAATCCAGACCGGGGTCACCGGAAGAGGATTTGAGGTTGGCGGCAGCGTCGCGGAGCCGGCTGACCGTCGAAGCATCGAAATTGCCCGATAACAGGCCGATCTTGAGGTCATCCAGCACGTCGAGCGCACGTTTGCCGCGCTGCACGGAGCGCTTGCGCCGCTCGACCGGATCCTCGATGCCCTGCATGGCCAGGAGCGCGTCGATGCCCGCCGTCGCCTTGGGCGCCACCGCGGCGCGGGTCTCGGGGGTGGATGCGGCGTCGGGTAGCGCAAAGCCGCTCGAGCTGGTGCGCCGGACGTTGCCCGCCTGAGACCCGAGAGTGGTGCCGTTCGGTCCGTAGATGCGCATCGTTGGTTCTCGCCAGTGTCGCGCACAGCATCACCCGCCATGGTTAATGCAACGTAAATGACCCGGCAAAATCTGCCGCCGGGAGGCAGTTTCGCCATGGCGGCGGCCCGGGCCGGAATGCGGCGCTTCAAAAATTCTCAAATAAAATCAATGAATTAAACTTACAAATGGGCATGGCACGGCGCTCGCATAGTTAATGCCGGATCGCCGTCATGGGAGTGATGTGCGGATCCAGCCAATACCTCAGCGGGGAGCAGAGGATGCCAAGCGTGTGTTCGGGAAAAGTGTTTCAGGCGGCCTGCGCCGCGCTGGTGGCGCTGGCGTTATCGGCGCTTCCCGCAGGCGCGACGTCCCGGATCAAGGATCTCGCCAATATCGAGGGCGTGCGGCAGAATCAGCTGGTTGGCTACGGGCTCGTCGTCGGCCTCAACGGCACCGGGGACACGCTGAACAACATCCCCTTCACCAAGCAATCGCTGCAGGCGATGCTCGAGCGCATGGGCGTCAACATCCGCGGTGCCACCATCCGCACCGGCAACGTCGCGGCCGTGATGGTGACGGGCAACCTGCCTGCGTTCGGCACCCAGGGCACCCGCATGGACGTCACGGTGTCGGCGCTCGGCGACTCCAAGAATCTGCAAGGCGGCACCCTGCTCGTCACGCCCCTGCTCGGCGCTGACGGCAACGTCTATGCGGTAGCCCAGGGATCGCTCGCGATCGACGGCTTCCAGGCCGAGGGTCAAGCCGCCAAGATCGTGCGCGGCGTGCCGACCGTCGGCCGCATCGTCAACGGCGCCATCATCGAACGCGAGATCGAGTTCGCGCTGAACCGCCTGCCCAATGTGCGGCTCGCGCTGCGCAATGCCGATTTCACCACCGCGAAACGCATCGCGGCCGCGGTCAACGACTTTCTCGGCGCCAAGTCCGCGGAACCGATCGATCCCTCCACGGTGCAGCTTTCGATCCCCCCGGAATTCAAGGGCAATGTCGTCGCCTTCCTGACCGAGATCGAGCAATTGCAGGTCGAGCCGGACCTCGTCGCCAAGATCATCATCGACGAGCGCTCCGGCATCATCGTGATGGGCCGCGACGTGCGCGTCGCCACCGTCGCCGTGGCGCAAGGCAACCTTACGGTCTCGATCTCCGAAAGTCCGCAGGTCAGTCAGCCTAATGCGCTGGCCGGCGGGCGAACCGTGGTGACGCCGCGCTCCAACGTCGTCGTCAGCGAAGACGGCAAGAAACTCGCGCTGGTGAAAAACGGCGTATCGTTGCAGCAGCTCGTCGACGGCCTCAACGGACTCGGCATCGGCCCGCGCGACCTGATCGGCATTCTGCAGGCTATCAAGGCCGCGGGCGCGATCGAAGCCGACATCGAGGTGATGTGATGTACGCCGGCATGGCCAACAGCATCCAAAGAGGCGCCCTCGCCAAGGCGCCGATCCCTTCCATCAACGGCCGGCCCGACTACGACCTCGCCGCCGCCCTGACGAAGGTCTCGCCGCAGGCGCAGGCCAAGGCCAAGGCCACGGCCCAGGATTTCGAGGCGATGTTTCTCAACTCGATGTTCTCGCAGATGACGAGTGGCCTCAACGGCGAAGGCCCGTTCGGCAATACGCCGGGCACCGGCGTGTGGCGCTCCATGCTGACCGAGCAATATTCGAAGTCCTTCGCGAAGGCCGGAGGCGTTGGAATCTCGAACGAGGTGTATCGCACGCTGATTCTGCAGCAAGCCAACCGCGCCGGCCAAACCCAGGGAAAACAGGCATGAACCAGCATCCTCAGCCTCAGCCGCAGCCGTCACCGGCGCCGGTTCCGGCGGCATCGACGCCGGCCGAGGCGCGCAAGCTTGCCGAGAACATGATCGACGTGATGAGCGCCCTGCTTGGCGTCATCGAGCAGGAAACCGAACTGGTTCGCGCCGGCAAGATTCGCGAGGCGATGGCGTCGGAGTCAAAGAAATCGGAGCTGTCCCGTCGCTACGTCGGCGCGGTCACGCATCTGAAGGCCAGCCACAAATATCTGGCCGCGACCGCGCCGGAGCTGCTGACCACGCTGCACCGTCATCACGACGTGTTTCGCGCCATGTTGCAGGTCAACCTCACCGTGCTCGCCACCGCACACGCGGTGTCCGAAAGCATCGTGCGTGGCGTCAATACCGAGATTCAGCGCCGCAATATCCCCAACACCTACACCTCGGCCGGACGACGGGTTGCGCCGGGGCCGCGGCACATCACGCCGCTTGCGGTGAGCCGCTCGCTCTGACAGCCCTTGAACTCGCAAGTCCGCGGCGTGGCCGGACGTCCAGCGGTGATTCTGGAGCAGGCAAATCAAGATGAATCATCAAGAACGCCGCGCCGAGGCAAGGGCCGGCGAGTCGTCAAACCGATCGCCCGCGACCCTCTTCGAACTCGGGCTGCGATACCTGCAGTCGAGGCGGTTTTCCGAAGCCGAAGAATGCTGTCGCGAAATCCTCGCTGATGATCCCGATCATGCGGAAGCGCTGCATCTGCTCGGCCTGATCTCTGCCGAGACGAACAGATGCGATCAAGCGATAGAGCACTTCGCTCAGGCCATCAGGAAAAACCCGAATAACGCAGGTTACTTTTCAAATCTTGGAACGGTGCTGCAGCGCCAGGACAGATTTGAAGAAGCGCTCAAGAGTTTCGATCTGGCGCTTTCACTAAAGCCGGACTTCATCGATACATGGATCAAGCTTGGCCATGTCCTGCAGAGGCAGGAACGCTTCGAGGAAGCGCTTCTTGCCTATGATCACGCGTCGAAAATTGCCCCTCCTCATACCGGGACCGAAAAAAATCTGAAGCAGGCAGAAGCATTTTACAAAAAGGGCGTCTGCTTCCAACATCTGATGAGGCTCGAAGAGGCCTGTATTAGCTACGGTGAGGCGCTAAGGATTTACCCCGATCACCTCCTTGCTTTGAGAAATCGGGGCCTGTTGCTGGTTGATTTATGGCGGGGCGACGAGGCCTTGATGGATCTCCGGAAGGCGATCGAGCTCGAACCCGATTCTGTCGACACCCTCAACAACTACTGCATCGCCCTTATTTTTCTGAAGCGATATGAAGAGGCCCTGACGATCCTTGATCGCGCGCTGTCAATCGCCCCCGAGATGGTGGAATTGTTCAACAACAAGGGCAGCGCATTGAAAAATCTCGGGCGCTTCGATGAAGCGCTTGCAAGCTATGACCGCGCGATTGCGCTCAAGCCTGATTACGCCAAAGCCTACAGCAATCGAGGAAATTGCCTGGATGAAATGGGCCGATGTGACGAAGCACTGTCGAGCTACAAGGACGCTCTGGCGTTGCAGCCAGACCATGTCGATGCACACTGGGGCACCGCCCTCAATCGTCTTCGCGCCGGCGATCTGAAGACCGGCTGGGTCGAACACGAGTGGAGATGGAAGCTTAGATTTCTTCGGATCAAACAGCGGCACTTTGGGCAGCCGTTATGGATTGGCGCTGAGCCAATCGATGGCAAGGTTCTGCTGCTACACAATGAGCAAGGCCTCGGTGACGCACTTCAGTTTTGCCGATACGTTCCTCTCGTGGCAGCGCGTGGCGCCCGCGTTGTTCTGGAAATCGACGCGCCGCTGAAGGAGCTTCTTTCTGGACTAACCGGCGTCTCGCACTGTATCTCCAAGGGAGAGACGCCACCTGACTTCGATTTCCATTGCCCATTGACCAGTCTGCCGCTCGCCTTTGACACGACACTCGACACGATTCCATCGGCGGTGCCGTATATTTCAGTCGGCGTACATGCCACCGACTGGCGAGCGCGGCTTGGTTCACGAAATCGGCCGCGGATAGGACTCGTTTGGTCGGGAAATCCAGACCACCATAACGATCGCAACCGCTCTGTCCCGCTAAGATCCCTGCTACCGCTCCTCGACGTTGATGCGCAGTTCATCAGTCTTCAGAAGGATGTTCGTTCCAGCGATGAAGCCATTCTTCGGGAAAGAAGCGATATTCTTCACCTTGGACCCGAACTTCAAAGCTTCGTTGACACTGCGGCATTGATCGAACATCTCGACCTCGTGATCTCGGTCGACACCAGCGTCGCCCACCTCGCCGGGGCCCTCGCTCGTCCCGTCTGGATTTTGCTGCCATACGTTCCCGATTGGCGCTGGCTACTCGATCGTGAAGACTCGCCTTGGTATCCGACGGCTCGTCTTTTCAGACAAGGCCGGACGCGTGAATGGCATTCCGCCGTTGATGAAATGCGCCGGGCTGTCACGAAATTTGTGACGGCAGCGTAATCTCGGCGGTGCCAGGTCATGATCCGATCGGATTGAATCGGATCGCGATCTCACCTCTTTCTTTGAGCGCGATGTCCGCGCAAACGCTCCGCGTTTGACGCGAGGGAACGCCATTACCCGCTTTTCCGGATCATGCGCTCTACCGGATTCCGTGGCGTTTGGCGCGACATGAACGTTTTTAGCCAAATTTTCGTTCCGAAATCAGTGCGGCGTTCAGTGCGTTCCCTAACAAATCGTTGAGAGGTGCAGTTCATAATTGCCGTCTGAGGGGGGTTGGGATTTTACTCGAGGGAAGCCAGGAGGCTGCCATGAGTACGGATTTCAGCATCAAGCCGGTGGGAGCGCCGGTTGCTACGCCCATTGTGTCAGCCGCGGGCAGCTCAGCCAGCGGCGCCGTCGCAACGCAACTGCCGCCAAGCCAAAGCGTCACAGCCGTCGATGCGAGCGCCGGCAGCCGCAACGATTTGCAGAACTCAAGCGACTTCGTCTCGCATCAGGCATTTTTCGACCGCGCCGCGGCGTCGGTCGTGTTTCAGATCGTCGACAACAGAACCGACCAGGTGGTGCAGCAATTTCCCGACGAGGCCGTCCTGCGGCGCCGCGCCTATTTCCACTCACTGGATCTGGCCAGGAACGCGCCGGAGCGGCCTCTGGCGACCGATCTGAAGGCCTGAAGCATGGCCCTGTCGGCCTTCGGGCCCTGCCCGCCAGGCCGGCCGCGAGATGGCGGTCGATGTGGATCAGCCGCGACCGCCTGCTTCATGACGAGCGTGCCGATGCCGGTGATGTTCTGCTGAATTTTGGCTGCGGCGATTCGCCGGACTTGAGCAGCAGCAACAGGTATTCAACCTCTCAGAAGTTCCTCTTCCCGCCCGATCAGCTTCCGTATTTCCTTTAGCGAGCTGTAAAGGGAGCCGCTCAAAATCAGCTTGCTTGCGGTCTCGATGGACGTTCTGAAGCTCGGCGCGGCCTCCAGCAAATCCTTGACGAAGCCCATGTAAAGGTCCTGGTATTTCGGTATATCGTTTTCCAGATACATCATCTGGATGCAGAGATAGAGCCGCTTCACCGGCGTGTTGGCTGTCTCTGCGGTCAGGATGTCCTTCTCGCGCAGGATCGGTGCTTCGCCGTCGATCAGAAACGTCGTCCGCGTCTCCGAATTGGTGATGAGGCTCTTGCCGATGATGATCCGCTCGAACGGCTTCAGTACAACCTTGAGCGCCATCGCCGCCCTCCCTTGAGTTCACCCAGCCGAGGAGCGATTGAAAATCCGTGTCCCCAGATACCGCCGATCCAAACTCGAAACTACACACAAAACGGCATTCGCGGCAACATGTGCAACGCCTGTCGCTGGCGGCCAACCCTGCGCGCGCGAGCCGCGCGGGGCCTTCCCTTGTACGGCGCGGGCCAAAGCCGGCACTCATTCGCATCGACCGCAATCCGAGCGGCATCGTTTGCGTCGCCGGTGACGGAGACTACCCCACTTCCGGCGCCGGACCGTCTCCTGACGTCCGCCGCGCCCCGAAATCCAGCACCGCGGAGATCAGCGCGTCGATATCGCCGACGTCCGTGCGATGATTGACGATCGCCGCTCGTATCGCGAGCTGGCCGTCAAGCAGCGTGGTCGATGGCGCCGCGACCCCGGATTCCTGGATGTCGATGACGATATCGCCATTTACCACGTTGGCGTTGGCGGCGCGATAGCGAAAGCAGACGATATTGAGCTGGACCGGCGCCATCAATTCCAGCCGCGGCTCGGCCAGAATCCGCGCTTTCAGATATCCGGCAAGCGTACAGGTGCGTTCGATCATCGCTCCCAGCTTTTCGGTGCCGTAGGCTTTCAACGTAAACCACGTCTTGAGCGCCCTGAAGCCCCGCGACAAATCGGGCCCGAGATCGCATGGCCAGGGCGAGCCCGCGGCGAGGCCCCTGGTTTCCCGGCGCAGATATGCGGCCGGCGCGGAAAACGCATCGCGGTGCTGCTGACCGTCGCGAACGATCAGGAAGCCGGCGTCATAGGGCACCTGTCCCCATTTGTGAAAATCAAGCGCGATTGAATCGGCGTCTTCCAGTCCGGCGAGTCGCGGCGCGAGCGCCGGCGAAAGGACCCCGAGCGCGCCGTAGGCGCCATCAACGTGAAACCAGAGGTTCTCCTCGCGGCACAGCGCGCTCAGCGCCTTGAGATCATCGATCGCGCCGACATCCACCGTTCCGGCCGAACCGACCACCAGAAACGGCTTGAGGCCGATCTCGCGATCGCGTGCGATCTGGGCGCGCAGCGCCGCCACGTCGATGCGGTGCGATCGATCGACCGCCACGCTTCGCAACGCGTCGCTGCCGAAACCGGCGAGGTCCATCGCCTTTGCGATGCAGCCGTGCGCGGCCGTCGAGGCATAGGCCGTGAGCAGCGCGCCCTCGCCGCCGACGCCTTGCTGCCTGGCGGTTTGTCCCAGCGCCGCCGTTCGCGCCACCCATACCGCCATCAGGTTCGCCATCGACGTTCCCGTGACGAAGATCCCGCTCGCCTCGCGCGGGAAGCCGAACATCGCGCGCGTCCATTCGACGATCTGACGTTCGACCTCGATCGGAATATGGTCGCGACCGCCGAGGTTGGCGTTCAATCCGGCCGCCAGCATTTCGGCCAGCATGCCGACGGCGGTGCCGCCGCCATGCACCCATCCCATGAAGCCGGGATGAACGTTGCCGGTCGCATAAGGGACGATGTAATCGGCAAACTCGCGGTAGACCTCGCCGAGATCGCAAGCCTGACGCGGAAGCTCGGCGCGAAACCGGGCGCGAGCCTCCTCCGGTATCGGACGCCAGACCGGGCGATCCCTGATGTCGGCGATGTAGTCGATCATGTCATCGAGCATGCGATGACCCTGCGCGCGGATGTCGTCCCAGCTTTGCGGATCGAGCGTCTGGTTCGAACCGGTCTGCGGCGGCGCTTCGCGCAATGTCCTGGTCACGCCGCGCGCTCGCGGTGGCACGGCATCGCCGCGGGCGCCTCGAAAGTCCTGCGCATGTGCGATGACTTGCGGGGAAACAGCTCCGGCGAATCCATCTTGTTCACGACGGCGGTATCCACCACAAATGCTGTCAGGCGGCCATGATTGGTCCTGCGGCAAGGGCAGACCGTGGCCTTCTGCTTCAAAACGGTAGATTGGTTTGGTTAACGAGACCTTAACTGCCGGGCACGCTGCCGCCAGGCACGACCGGCAAAAGCCGTGTCGACCGCAGTGGCGCCCGTTGCCGGGTTAGTGACGGAAACGAGGCTGTTCAGGCACGCCCGCCCAGGCCGGCCGCGATGTTGCGGTTGATCTCGATCAGCGGCTTGAAGTGATCGCGCTGCGGGCTGATCTGCAACGCCGCGGTATGGGACAGCACGAAGACGCCGATATTGGCGATGTTCTGCCGCACGTTCAGCGGCTGCGGATTTTCGTCACGCTGTGCTTCGCTGAGAAAGATCGTCCAGAGCTTGCGGTTGAATACCAGCGCGGCGGACATTTGTTCAAATGTCGCGTCGGCATTGGCCATTACGGCTTGCAACTTGTTGGCCGCCATCAACAGCGCCTTGGCTTCATTTTCACGGGGGGATGCGGTGGTATTCGCAACGCGGGCGTAGGCTTGTGCGGCAGCACTAGACATTATTCACCTCGGCAACGCCTTTTCCGTCTGACAGGCTTCCAGTTTTTCTTTAGGGGACCCTAAAGACGACCGCTTAAAATTAACTTACTAACGGCTTCTGTTTGCTTGTGGAATCTGCCGACCGATCGCGCGGATCCATGACGAAGCCCATCCTTTTCGCGAAGGAACTGCCGCGATCGCGAAAACGGATTTGCGTCCGCCAACTGGAACCGGGCAAATCGGCGCGGCGGTGCAACCGGCTTGGACGCATTCCTATCAAAATGCCGTGCCTGCTTTCCTGGAGGACACGCGATCCAGCGGCTTGCCCATCGGCTTAAGGTTTCGTTAACCGTGTCTGCTAAGCAGCTGTTAACCACATTTTAAAAGCTTTTGTTCATATCTTCCTTTGGCTGAAAAACAGGTAGCGCGTTGGTCCGGAACTGGCCGCCTGCGATGCACACTTAAGGAAGGCATTCAAATGTCCAATATCGTCCTTACCGCGGCCGTCCGCCAGAATCTGCTCTCCTTGCAGGATACCGCGGCCCTGCTCTCGACCACACAGGAACGCCTCGCTACCGGCAAGAAGGTCAACAGCGCTCTCGACAATCCGACCAACTTCTTCACCGCCGCCGGCCTCGATGCCCGCGCCAGCGACATCGGCAACCTGCTCGACAGCATCGGCAACGGCGTGCAGGTTCTGCAGGCGGCCGATACCGGCATCACCTCGCTGCAGCAACTGATCGATACCGCCAAGTCGATCGCGAATCAGGCGATGCAGCAGCCGTCCGGCTACAGCACGAAGTCCAGCATCCAGTTCACCGGTACGGGCGTTCCCAGCGCGGCTGGTGTAGCGACCGCCGCCGACCTTACCACGAGCAAGCTCAACGGCGGGGTTTTCACCTTTACAAATTCCGCCGGCACCGCTGTCACGATCACCGTCGGTACCTCGCCTTCGGCTTTCAATCCCCTGACCAAGACGGCGCAGGTCAAATCACTGGACCAGCTCAATCAGGCGCTCGCCGACGCGGGAGTGAACCTTTCAGCGGTGATTACCGGCACCGACAGCCTGACCTTCACCTCGACCAATGATGGTGCGGGTCAGGTGATCACCGGGACCGCCGCTGCGACCGCTCCCACCGCGCTCGACGCGATCAACATCAGCGCCAACGCCGCTGGTGGCGGTGCCGGCGGTACCGTCGTTCCGGCGGTGCCCGACCCGGTGTCACAAACCGCTCGTGCGACGCTCGTCAGTCAGTACAACCAGATCATCACGCAGCTCAGCACCACGGCGCAGGATGCGTCCTTCAACGGCATCAACCTGCTGGACGGCAACTCGCTGAAGATGATTTTCGACGAAACCGGCAAATCGACCCTGACGATCGCGGGCGTGACCTTCGATCCGGCCGGTCTCGGCCTGAAGGCGCTCACCCCCGGCACCGACTTCACCGACAACGTCCTGACCGGCACCGTGATGACGGCGCTCAACACCGCCAGCGTCGAGCTGCGCTCGCAGGCCTCGGCCTTCGGCGCCAACCTGTCGATCGTGCAGATCCGCCAGGACTTCTCGAAGAAGCTGATCAACGTGCTGCAGACCGGATCCTCCAACCTGACGCTGGCCGACTCCAACGAGGAAGCAGCCAACAGCCAGGCGCTGTCGACCCGCCAGTCGATCGCGGTATCGGCGCTGGCGCTCGCCAACCAGTCGCAGCAGAGCGTTCTCCAACTCCTGCGCTGATTCCATCGACGTTGGCTTCGGCGACGATATAGCCGGGACGTTATGGCGGCGGGCTTGCCTCGCCGCTTTTTTTACATCCCTTCGCAAGAAATTCCTGTGGGAGAGCGACGGCTGCGGGATCATATCCGCACGGGACGCTGCGGCGGCTGATAACGGCAGATAAAAAAACGGCGGGGCCAAAGCCCCGCCGTTCTGTTTTTCGAATGTTTCGCCGGGATCAGCGCAGGAGCTGGAGAACGCTCTGCTGCGACTGGTTGGCGAGCGACAGCGCGGACGTCGCGATCGACTGGCGGGTCGACAGCGCCTGGCTGTTGGCTGCTTCCTCGTTGGAGTCGGCCAGCGTCAGGTTGGAGGATCCGGTCTGCAGCACGTTGATGATGTTCTTGTTGAAGTCCTGGCGGATCTGCACGATCGACAGGTTGGCGCCGAAGGCCGAGGCCTGCGACCGCAGCGTGATGCTGGCGGTGTTGAGCGCCGTCAGCACGGAGTTGGTTGAATTGTTGTCGAGGAAGTCGGTGCCGGCGGTGAGCGACTTCAGGCCGAGACCGGTCGGATTGAAGGTCACGCCCGAGATCGTCACGGTCGACTTGCCGGTTTCGTCGAACACCATCTTCAGCGAGTCGCCGTTCAGCAGGTTGATGCCGTTGAAGGACGCGTCCTGCGCCGTGGTGGTGATCTGCGTGATGATCTGGTTGTACTGGGTGACCAGCGACGCGCGCGCGGCTTGCGACACCGGATCGGGCACCGGCGCGACCGCAGCTCCGAACGTCGCCGAACCGGTAGTGCCGCCGAGGGTAAGCGCACCGATCGTGGACGAAGCGTTGTCGTTATTCGCGGTGAAGACGAGGTTATTGGAGCTGTCCAGGCTGGCTTGCAGATCGCCGGGCGCCAGAGCGGTGTTCAGCTGAGCAAGCGACTCGGTGGCGCCGAAGGTGATGGTGAGCGCCGGGAGGCCCCCACTCGCGGCGAATGTAAGGGTCTCACCGCTCTTGATAGCGGTGCCGTCAACCAGATTGGTCGAGGTGGCGCCGGCAGGCAGAGCGGCTGCCGAAGTAATCGTCGACCTGGTCAAATAACCGCTTGGCTGCTGCAGCACCTGGTTGGCGATCGACTTGGCGGTATCGACCAGGCTCGACAGCGAAGTAATGCCGGTGTTGGCGGCCTGCAGGACCTGCACGCCGTTGCCGATGCTGTCGAGCAGGTTGCTGATGTCGCTGGCGCGGGCATCGAGGCCGGCGGCGGTGAAGAAGTTGGTCGGATTGTCGAGCGCGCTGTTGACCTTCTTGCCGGTGGCAAGGGCTTCCTGCGTGGAAGAAAGCAGGGCAGCGGTGCCCTGCAGGGAGAGCAGGTTCTGGCGGACTGCGGCGGAGAGGGTAATGTTGGACAAGGACATGTGAACAACCTTTCTGGTTTAACTCAACAGCCGGCCTTCGAGGCCGGACATGGGCGAACCCTAGGAATTATATGGTCAACAAAATATGAATCCGCGCGGGAGACGCCCCCGTCCCGGCCGGTTTCGAAAAATCATGGTAAAAAAAGCATAAAGATTTTTCGCGAGGTCAAGCCAACGTCACCGGCGCCAAGCTGTGCTGGTTGACACGGAGCTCATAAAAAAACGGCGGGGCCGAAGCCCCGCCGTTCTGTTTTTCGAATGTTTCGCCGGGATCAGCGCAGGAGCTGGAGAACGCTCTGCTGCGACTGGTTGGCGAGCGACAGCGCGGACGTCGCGATCGACTGGCGGGTCGACAGCGCCTGGCTGTTGGCCGCTTCCTCGTTGGAGTCGGCCAGCGTCAGGTTGGACGATCCGGTCTGCAGCACGTTGATCAGGTTCTTGTTGAAGTCCTGGCGGATCTGCACGATCGACAGGTTGGCGCCGAAGGCCGAGGCCTGCGACCGCAGCGTGACGCTGGCGGTGTTGAGCGCCGTCAGCACGGTGTTGGCCGAAGCGGTATCGAGGAAGTCGGTGCCGGCGGTGAGCGACTTCAGGCCGAGTCCGGCCGGATTGAAGGTCACGCCCGTGATCGTCGAGGTCGACTTGCCGGTTTCGTCGAACACCATCTTCAGCGAGTCGCCGTTCAGCAGGTTGATGCCGTTGAAGGACGAATCCTGCGCCGTGGTGGTGATCTGCGTGATGATCTGGTTGTACTGGGTGACCAGCGACGAGCGCGCGGCCTGAGACACCGCGTCGGCAACCGGCGCGACCGCAGCTCCGAACGTCGCCGAACCGGTAGTGCCGCCGACGGTAACCGCACCGACCGTGGACGAAGCATTGTCGTTGGTCGTGGTGAAGACGAGGTTATTGGAGCTGTCCAGGCTGGCTTGCAGATTGCCGGCGCCCAAAGCCGTGTTCAGCTGAGCAAGCGACTCGGTGGCGCCGAAGGTGACGGTGAGCGCCGGAAGGCCCCCACTCGCGGCGAATGCGAGGGTCTCACCGCTCTTGATCGCGGTGCCGTCCACCAGATTGGTCGAGGTGGCGCCGGCAGGCAGGGCGGCGGCCGAAGTAATCGTCGACTTGGTGTCATAACCAAGAGGCTGCTGCAGCACCTGGTTGGCGATCGACTTGGCGGTATCGACCAGGCTCGACAGCGAGGTGATGCCGGTGTTGGCGGCCTGCAGGACCTGCACGCCGTTGCCGATGCTGTCGAGCAGGTTGCTGATGTCGCTGGCGCGGGAGTCGAGGCCGGCGGCGGTGAAGAAGTTGGTCGGGTTGTCGAGCGCGCTGTTGACCTTCTTGCCGGTGGCAAGGGCTTCCTGCGTGGTCGCGAGCAGGTTGGCGGTGCCCTGCAGGGAGAGCAGGTTCTGGCGGACTGCGGCGGAGAGGGTAATGTTGGACAAGGACATGTGAACAACCTTTCTGGTGTTACGCAACTGTCGGCCTTCGTGGCCGGACGCCGGAACCCTGAAAGCAAATGCTCAACGAAACCTGAATCTGACTTGGTGGATGCCTCGCACCCGGACGACTTCAAAACTCGTGCTTTAAAAAGCGTAAAGACCATCCACAGCACCTGGCGCATTCGGCTCCGCCGTGCAGGGCGTGGAGAAACAACCGTCACCGGCGCCGGGCCGCTGTGCTGGTTGATACGGCGCCCACAAAAAAACGGCGAGACCGAAGTCCCGCCGTTCTGTTTTTCGAAAGTTTCGCCGGGATCAGCGCAGGAGCTGGAGAACGCTCTGCTGCGACTGGTTGGCGAGCGCCAGCGCGGACGTCGCGATCGACTGGCGGGTCGACAGCGCCTGGCTGTTGGCCGCTTCCTCGTTGGAGTCGGCCAGCGTCAGGTTGGACGATCCGGTCTGCAGCACGTTGATCAGGTTCTTGTTGAAGTCCTGGCGGATCTGCACGATCGACAGGTTGGCGCCGAAGGCCGAGGCCTGCGACCGCAGCGTGGTGCTGGCGGTGTTGAGCGCCGTCAGCACGGTGTTGGCCGAAGCGGTATCGAGGAAGTCGGTGCCGGTGGTGAGCGACTTCAGGCCGAGACCGGCCGGACTGAAGGTCACGCCCGTGATCGTCGAGGTCGACTTGCCGGTTTCGTCGAACACCATCTTCAGCGAGTCGCCGTTCAGCAGGTTGATGCCGTTGAAGGACGAATCCTGCGCCGTGGTGGTGATCTGCGTGATGATCTGGTTGTACTGGGTGACCAGCGACGAGCGCGCGGCCTGAGACACCGCGTTGGCAACCGGCGCGGCCGCAGCTCCGAACGTCGCCGAACCGGTAGTGCCGCCGACGGTAACCGCACCGATCGTGGACGAAGCATTGTCGTTGGTCGTGGTGAAGACGAGGTTATTGGAGCTGTCCAGGCTGGCTTGCAGATTGCCGGCGCCCAAAGCCGTGTTCAGCTGAGCAAGCGACTCGGTGGCGCCGAAGGTGACGGTGAGCGCCGGAAGGCCCCCACTCGCGGCGAATGCGAGGGTCTCACCGCTCTTGATCGCGGTGCCGTCCACCAGATTGGTCGAGGTGGCGCCGGCAGGCAGGGCGGCGGCCGAAGTAATCGTCGACTTGGTGTCATAACCAAGAGGCTGCTGCAGCACCTGGTTGGCGATCGACTTGGCGGTATCGACCAGGCTCGACAGCGAGGTGATGCCGGTGTTGGCGGCCTGCAGGACCTGCACGCCGTTGCCGATGCTGTCGAGCAGGTTGCTGATGTCGCTGGCGCGGGAGTCGAGGCCGGCGGCGGTGAAGAAGTTGGTCGGGTTGTCGAGCGCGCTGTTGACCTTCTTGCCGGTGGCAAGGGCTTCCTGCGTGGTCGCGAGCAGGTTGGCGGTGCCCTGCAGGGAGAGCAGGTTCTGGCGGACTGCGGCGGAGAGGGTAATGTTGGACAAGGACATGTGAACAACCTTTCTGGCGTTACGCAACTGTCGGCCTTTATGGCAGGACGCAGGGACCCTCGGAGCAAATGCTCAACGAAACCTGAATCTGACTTGGCGGATGCCTCGCACCCGGCCGACTTCAAAACTCGTCCTTTAAAAAGGATGAAGACTATCCGATGCAATTGACGGAACTCGGCGCCGCCGCCGCGGGACGTCGAGAAACAACCCGTCATCAGATTGGCGCGCACGCGCGTGCGGCGTGCCGCAACAGCAACACTGAGCTGGCATAGATGCCGGGGAAATTGTCCGTCGAGGCGAGGCTAGCTCAAGCGCCGCAATTCATCGCCCAGCCGGGCGATCACGCTGTCCCAGTCGCCGAAGGCCGGCTGCCGCAACAGTTTCGCAGTCGGGTACCATGGGGAGTCGTCGCGACCGCGCATCCAGCGAAAATCGGCCGCGTAGGGAAGCAGGATCACGACGGGTTTGCCCAGCGCGCCCGCCAGATGCGCGACCGACGTATCGACGGAAATGACGACGTCGAGCAAGGAGATAACGGCAGCGGTATCGGCGAAATCGCGCAACCCGGCGCCGAGATGGACAAGGTTCGGCAGACCACGCAATACTTCGTTGTCCGCGTCGCGCAGCTCGCTTTGAAGACTGAAGCAGCGGAGTGGCGGATCCTCGAATAACGCGGCGAGCCGCGCCAGCGGGATCGACCGGTTACGATCGTTCTTGTGCGAGGGTGAGCCGGACCAGACAAATCCGGCGCGCGGTCGCTGCTCCGGCAGGCGATCGCGCCAGTGCGCCAGCCGTTCCGCGGCAGGCGCGAGATAGGGGACAGCCGCCGGGATCGTCCCGGGCTTCGTCGCGAAGGCGAGCGGAAGGCTGAGCAAGGGACAGTGCAGGTCGAACGGGGGAAGCGGCTCGCCCCGGGCGACGATCTGGATGTTGTCGAATTGCGACAGCAATGACCGCAATTCCGGCTGAACCTCGCAGACGACCTTCGCGCCGCGGCCGGCAAGCAATGGCGCATAACGGATGAACTGGATGGTGTCGCCCAGTCCCTGCTCGGCATGAAGCAGAAGGGTCTTGCCGGAAACCGGCGCATCTCCCAGCCACAGCGGGGCTCGAAACTGCCGGCGCTGCGACGCAAACGTACCGGTCTTCCAGCGCCACTCATACGCCTTCCAGCCGGCATCGAAATCGCCCAGCGTCAGCCGCGTCATCGCGGCCTCGAAATGGGCTTCGGGAAACTCAGGCCCCTTTACGAGCGCGGCTTCGAAATCGGCGAGCGCCTCGAGCGGCCGGTCGAGGCGGCGAAGGGCATGACCGCGATTGGTCAGGACCTGCGGATGACCCGGCATCGCCGCGAGCGCCTTGTCGTAGCTTGCGATCGCGTCGGCAGGCCGGTTGAATCGGAGAAGCGTATTGCCGCGGTTGACGAGCGCGCCCACATGGGAAGGATTTTTCGCAAGCGCGTCATCATAACTCGCGAGCGCTTCATCGATGCGGCCGAGTTCGAGACAGGCGTTGGCGAGATTGTAGAGAATTTCCGGATGGTCCGGCGCAAGCATCAAGGCGTTGCGATAGTGTGCTGTGGCCTCCTCAAAGCGTGCCGTCGCGTGAAGCGCGAGCCCAAGATTTGTCATCGCCTCCGCAGATCCGGAATTGACCTTGAGCGCCTGCGAAAGAAAGCGCAGCGCCTCGACCACGCGACGGCGCTGGAAGTTGACAATGCCAAGCAGATGGAGCGCGTCGAAATCGTCGGGCCGGTATTCCAGAATCCCGGCACACAGCCTTTCGGCCTTGTCGAGATTGCCTTCCTGAAACGAATTGATCGCCTGCCGCTGCATGCGAGACAGGTTCGGCACGGAGGCATTTTTCCATTTCGCCGGCAACTGGCATCTCCAGGGAACACCGAGCGTCCGAAAGCCCGATGGCCCCCGAAACACGCCGAGGCCGGGAGAGCTGTCGAATCAACCGCCGCCCGGCAGGCTATCATTTCCGCCTGGAATCCGCCCGGAGCCGAGATGTTCCCGTCTCACCCGCAAGCGCATCTGGTCCGCAACTTGCATTGACGATCCCTGACGCTTTCGTGACATGGGTGATCCAAATGCAATTCTTCCAGATTTCCTGCGCCTCGGCCCTGGTTGCAGTGCTCTGTTCGCAGCAGCCTGCCTGCGCGGAGAGCACGCTTCGTATCGCGATGACCGCGTCCGACATCCCGACCGCGACCGGCCTTCCCAATAACGGCTTCGAGGGCATGCGTTTTCTCGGCTATCCGATTTTCGAAGGGCTCGTGCTGTGGGACCTGACGCGCACGGATCGTCTCGCGGACCTGCGTCCCGGACTGGCCGAAAAATGGGAGCAGGCGGACGACGACAACAAGACATGGATCTTTCACCTGCGCCACGGCGTCAAATTCCACGACGGAACTGATTTCAACGCCGACGCCGTGGTCTGGAATCTCGACCGCTATTTCAAGAGCGACAGCCCGCAATACGAAGTCGCCAGTTCCGCCATGACGCGGGCGCGGGCGCCTTTGGTCGGGGCATACCGGAAAATCGACGATCATACGGTTGCGATCTCAACGACGAAGCCCGCCTCCTATTTCCCCTTCATGGCCGTCTACATTCTGTTCACCTCGCCCGCTTCCTTCGAGAAGGCCGGACGCGACTGGGCGAAGGTGGCGACGCTGCCCGCGGCGGGCACCGGACCTTTCCGTATTTCGAAAGTCGTCCCGCGCCAGGAAGTCGATCTCGTTCGATGGGACGGCTACTGGGACGCCGCGAAGAAAGCAAAAGTGGACAATGTGGTGCTGATGCCGATTCCCGAAGCCAATACCAGGCTCGCGGCCTTGCGTTCGGGTCAGGTCGACTGGATCGAAGTGCCGCCACCCGACGGCATTGCCTCGCTGAAAGCGGCGGGCTTTGCCGTCACCACGGGCTCCTACCCGCATGTCTGGCCCTGGTTCTACAACATCGGCGCGTCAGGCAGTCCCTTCAAGGACGTGAAAGTGCGCCAGGCCCTGAACTACTGCATCGATCGCAACGGGCTGGTGACCTTGCTCAATGGAACGGCGGAGCCATCCGCAGGCTGGCTCAAGGCCAGTGATCCGAATTTCGGAACTCCGGAAAACCGCTACACGTTCGATCCCGCCAGAGGCAAGAAGCTGCTCGCGGAGGCCGGCTTCACGCCCGAAAAGCCGCTTGGCTTCAAGGCCATGATCTCCACCTCTGGCTCAGGCCAGATGCTGCCTCTGCCGATGAACGAATTCATCCAGCAAAATCTGAAAGAGGCCTGCGGGGTCGAAGTCGAATTCGACGTCGTCGAGTGGCAGATCCTCCTCAATGCGGCGCGCGCCACGCCTGACAGTCCGAACCTCAAGGGAGCGTTGGCGCTCAATATCAGTTCGCCGTCGTCCGACGTCGGCGTCATGGCCCGCTATTTTTCCTCCGCGAATTTTTCACCCAACGGCTTCAATTTCGAGCAGTGGAAGGACGACGCGTTCGACAATGCGCTGACGACACTCGCGGAAGCAAATGACCCGGCGGTGATTTCGAACTCGCTGCGCAAGGCGCATGAACGGCTCGTCGACAACCCGCCGTGGCTTTATATCGTCCACGACCTGAACCCGCGCGCGATGAGCCCGAAGGTCAAGGGGTTCGTCTCGCCTCAATCATGGTTCATCGATCTGACGCTTGTCAGCATGCAGTGAAAACCGGAGCGCCCTACTTCTCCAGATATTTCGACGGCGGAAAGTCCCGCGAATAAACCGGATTCGCGAGAAAGGCTTCCTTGCCGTAGGTCCAGAACTGACTGACGTCGGGATAGGTCTTGAAGACCGAATTGACGAGACGGCCATCCTTCCGCGTCACCTTGCGCAGATAGACGTTGCCGACGACGTTTCCGAGATCGTCAAATTTCACCGGCCCCCGCGCCGTTTCGACGTTGGTGGCGCGAAGCGCGGCCATCAACGCAACCTTGTCTTCCACCTTGCCATTGACGGCCTTGACGGCGGCCTCGAGCACCGCCCCGTTCACGTAAGTGCTCGCCGCATAAAATCCCGGATCGTATTTGAACTCCTTGCGGAAAGCCGGCGCGAAAGTCTGGTTCGGCCCGGCGTCGAGTTCGGCCGAATACCAGCAGGTGGTGATGATACCGAGGGCTTCGTCGCCCATGTTGCGCAATACCGCTTCGTCGAGCGCGGTCATTCCACCGACCACCTGCATCTTGTCCTTCAGGCCATAGTCGACGAATTGCCGCAGAAAACGGAATCCGTTCGAGCCGGCGAAGCCCAGAAAGATCGCGTCCGCATTCTTCAGCTGCGCCACGTAGCTGCCGTAGTCGGGCACGGTGAGCGGCGGGAACAGCTTCTGGACGATCTGGCCGCCATTGTCCTCGAAGACGCGCTGGAAGCCGGCGCACATCTCCTGGCCATAGGCGATGTCGTCAGCGATCGTAATCATCTTCTTGTACTTGAGTTCCTTGGCCGCATACTCGCCGAGGGGATGCGCGCATTGGGCGGAGGTGGAAGTTGCGCGGACGAACCACGGATTGGCGTGGCGCTGGGTCATGTCCTCGGCGGCGGCAACCGAAAGCGTCGGAATCTTGTTCTGACGGATATAATCGTCGATCGCCAATGCCTCGAACGCGGCGAGCGGCCCGATCAGACAGTGGACGTTGTCCTTTTCCACCATTTCCTGGGTCTTGCTGCGCGCCGTCGCCGGAACACCCGCGGTGTCGCCGACCACGAGTTCGACCTTTCGGCCCGCCATCATGTAATCGCGCTCCTTCAGATACATGATGAGCGCGCGTTCCATATCGATACCGCCGGAAGCCAACGCTCCGGTCTTGACCGTCAAAAGGCCGATGCGGATCGGCCCGTCGGCCGCACGCGCGTGATAGGGCGCCACGACACTCGACAGGCCCACTCCCGCAACTCCGCTTACGAATTCACGACGTGAAATTCCCATAATGTCCTCCCTGATATTTTTTCTGGTTCCGACCGACCGGTCGTTTTGTCTTAGTGACTTCTGACAACCGGAACCATGACGTGGCAAAAACCCTTCTTGTCGATATGGAGTGTCGTCGTTCCCGCGAACAGCTTCTGCGGCCGGTCGCGGGGATCATCGTGCAGGAACGGCCCGCATCCCAGCAATTCGTTCTTGAAATTGGAGAGTTTCGCACCCGTCGTTGCCTGCCACGCATAATCCTTTCCGCGAACGGTCAACGCAATGCGATACCCCTTGGGCACAACGATCGAAGTCGGCCATATCTCGATGGCGAGATCGACCGGCTTGCCCGGTTGTAGCCGCTGTGTCTCGTCATGAGCGTGGTAGGGACGGTACGGCCGGGACAGGGTTTCATCGAGCTTGCGATGCGACGCGCGCAGCCAGCCCTGAGCGACCGGCGTATGCGGATCGATCGCACCCGCGAATGTCACCTCGCGCATGTCGGAACTGAAGACGCGGAAGACGACGAATATATCGGCGTCCTCGGTGCTGGACGAAATTCGCAAATTCGCCGCCAACGGACCTGTGATCTCGGTATCTTCCGTCAAGGGCCGCGACATGAAGGTCAATCCGTCGCCCATCGCCGCAAAACTGATCTGCGCGTCGTCCGCGGGCGGAGCCAGGGAAAGCGTCTGATCTCCGGGATCAAGATAAAACCTGGTCCACTCCGTTGACGGCAGCGGCCAGTCGGCCTCATGCCGCTCGACGAAACGATCGACGTGGCGGACCTGCAGCTGCACTCTCGGTTGCTCCGCCCAGCCGTTCGCCTCGCCCTTGAGATAGAAATCGAAGAATCGTTTCTGCAACTCGCGTCCATAGTCGGTATAGAAATGCGTCCAGTGCTCGAGGCCATGGCATTCCAGCCACTTCTCCCTTGATGCAGCGCGGACAAAACCTTCAAAATTTCCCCGCGTGTGCAGCCCCTGGCCGCCCCAGTTCGCCGCCGACAGAAACGGCACGGTGACCTTGTCCCAGTTCGGCGAGCGCGCCTTGTGGTAATCGTCGTCGAGAGGATGAGCGAGAATGTCGTCGCCGAAACCGGACCGGTTGCGCGCCAGTTCATCATCCGCCATGGTTTCGTCGCCGCACACGAGCGCGCCGGTGACGACGCTGCGGGGTCCCCTCTCCCCGAGCCCGAACTGCACGGTCTTGACCTGCATGTCGTACCAGTTCGCCCAGAACGTCGACAGAATGCCGCCGTGGTGCGTCATGTCACGATACCAGTCGGCCGCGCCTTCCCAGATGCACATGGCCTTCAAATGCGGCGGCTGCAGCGAGGCTACCTGCCACTGGTTGATGGCGTAGTAGGAGATGCCATTGAGGCCGACGTTACCGTTCGACCAGCTCTGGACGCCGGCCCATTCGATGCATTGATAGAAATCGCGCGTTTCCCGCGGCGAAAAATGATCGACAAAGCCGGGGGATCGTCCAGTGCCGCGCGAGTCCACGCGCACGCAGACATAGCCGTGCGGCACCCATTTTTCCGGGTCGACCACTTCCCAGTTCTGATACTTGTTGGTCGATCCGTAAGCCACGTCCGGATGGTTTGCGACCATGGCCTGCCAGGCGCTGGGATAGCCCTTCTGAAATGCGAGCCCCTTGGCATAGGGACCGTAGGTCAGAAGAACCGGCCATTCCCCTTTGGCCTTCGGCCGGAACACGTCCGCCCGCACCACCACGCCGTCGTCCATGACGATGCCGACGTCCCACTCGATGAGCATACCATCCTGCTCGACCGGCCCGGCCATTTCCCGCCCTTTTCTTTTTTAAGTCGCGTCGGCGAGTGTTCAGCTTTCCATTCCATTTATCAAATGAAAAATGCCGATCGCGTCGAGGCGAGACACGCGATCGCCCGCGAGCCCAGCGGCGAGATAGCCGCGCCCGAAGCGGCAAATACCTGATCGGCAAGGCGCCGCCTTCCGCGAAGGCAACACCGGCAAGTCAGGGTTATGCAAGGATCTGGATCGTGCGCGGGCCTCGGTCCTCGGCCCTTGCGGCGCAGCGTTACGCCGCGCGCTCCCGGCCGAGCCGGGCACGGCGATGCAGCATCTCGGCGAAGGCCTCGAAAATCCTGCGCATCTGCGGCGGCTTGTAGGGAAACACCTCGGGTGTATCCATGTTATGGACGACCGCGGTGTTGTCGGCCTCGAAAATCAGCAACTCGCGTTTTTTGTTCTCCGCGCAGTCGACCGTGAAATAGTCGAGACCCACCCGCTCGGCAATCGCGGCGAGCGCGGCCTGATGGCGGACGGCAAAATCGCCGTCGAAGTCGCGCATGAAGCTCTCCTCTTCGAGGCGCTTCTCCGCGCTGAAGGCCATGCCGGCGTTGAGGTACCAGATATCCCAGCGATCGGCGATCGCCATGTGGCAGGCATAGGGCCGGCCGTCGACGAACACGATGCGGTATTTGCGGAACAGGCCGTCGCTCTCTGCATAATCGACGAAACGCGCGACGAAAAATTCCTGCTCTGGCCGATCGGCCAGATATCGCTCGACCATGGCGCCATCGTCGATCCTGGCGAGGCCGACGCCCGCATGCGAGCCGCGCGGCCGGATGATGATCGGGAACTCCAACTCGGCCGCCACGTCTGCAAGACCCAGGTTCGAACGCGCGATTTCGGACAATCGCGCGCGCGTCACGCAAGCGGTGGCGGGGATATCCAGTCCTCCGATGCCGCGAAGCAGGCCATGCAGCTTGTCGCGATCCAGGTTACGGACAAGTCGCGGCGGATTGAGAAGCGGCCGCGGCCAGCGCAACGCCATCGCATCGATCTTGCGCAGCGCCTCAAGACATTCCTCCGAATCCGACGCAATCACGATCGCAACGTCGTGCTCGGGCAGCGGCACCGGCAAATCTATTCCGGCGACGACGTAGAGCGTCTGCAGCTCGATGCCGGAATCTTCCAGCAGGAACTCGATTGGCGTGTTGCCACCCATGTCGATGGCGGCCGCGAGCGCGAGAACACGCAGCTTCGGCTTCTCCGACGAACATGGCGACCGGTACAACTGATGAAAGGCGAGCACTTCCGCCTGAATGGCCATTCCCGCGCGCCTGTCGCCCAGGAGCTGCGTGATCAGCGACAGGTCGAGCCCCTCGCCCGCTCCGGCCGTGCCGGCGGCAAGCTTCGAGACCAGTTCGTCCCGCAGCGGGCGGAGATCGCCACCCTCGAATGCCATCGTCGTCAATCTGGCAAATCCGATCCGGTCGGCGCTCGGGTAGCGCCCAAGACGGATCGTCGCGCCGTTCTCAAGCTCCATGGGAATCCCTCGCTTCAAGGCCGTCGGTGTGAGCAAGCAAGCGCTCGAGCTTCGCGACCGCGGTGCCGACCTGGTCAAGCACGCGCTGCAGGTTTCCGCGCGCCGTGTCTTGGTCGGATGACCACGCTTCCGAAACGAGACGCGCGCTCGCGCTGATGCGAAGGGCCGCGACCGGACGGCTCTTGTCGCCGCCCAGCGCGACGGGCTGGCCGATCAGGCAAGGTTTCTCCGCGTTCTCCGGCTCATCGGCGGGCGCGGCAAGCGCGCGGTACAACGTCCTGCAATCGTCCAGGGAGAGGACGCCTGCCCCCTTCCGGATCACGAACGAGAAGATCGTCCGCTGTGCCAGCTCGTCATCGTCGACGCCACCGTCACCTTGCCGTTGCTGCGGCGGCAGCAGGCGGAGCGAGGGTGAGGATGCAATGATCCGCTCGACCCCCTTGCCGAACGTCGTCAGCGCCATCATGCGAAATTGGTCGGGCACACGATAATAGGCGTCGATTTCCTCAAGCGCCGCTTCCCAGCGAAGCCATTGGCCGAAATTGGCCCGTGTCGGGAAACGCGACCGCAGGTTCGGCCAGCTTTGCGGCCAGTCGCTGCGGCTGTTGTATTCGAAAAGCCCCGGCGCGGCGTCGGTGGCCGCGTCGAGATCATCGGCAAGCGCCGAGGGTACCAGCAGCGCGCCGCTGAAGGGCGGGCCGGTGAAGAACTTGGACCCGGTGATGAGGACCATAAATCCGCGATCGAGATATTTTCGCAACCGCGTGCGGCCGAGGCGCATTTGGCAGGCGTCGACGACGATCTGGACCCGGCCGGGCCAGCGCGCCGAGATTTCGTCGAGACAGTGGTCGCTCGGGGCCCGCCAGCCGAATTTCGAAGAATCCATGACCTGGAGAAGCACGTTGCTTCCGCTCGCGACCGATCTTTCGACCGCGTCGAAAACCAGCGAGTCGCTCACTGTTTGCGGGCGGGCATGGCCCGCTTCATCGAACAGCCGCAGCGCCACGCTGTCGACGGAATGAGCGAGCCCCGCGATGGGCTCTCCCTTGCGAACCTGATTTCCGTTCGCGGTCGCGGCGCTGAAATGATACCCGCGCGCCGTATTGACGGTTCCGCTCCCGGTTTGATCGGCCGCCACGACGATCGTGGTCAGGGCGGGGCCGAGCAGCGCGCGGGTGAGGAACAGCGCCTGAAGCTGCGAGTCCGTGCCCGACGGCGAAAAGACAACATCGGCCTCGGTTTGGGAAAGCCCGAGGCAGGCCCGCAATTCATCCCGCATCGCCTCGATGCGTGCGTCGAACGCAGCCTCGATGCCGACCGCTATCGCGGACTGCATCAGCGCGTCCCGCGCACGTTGCGCGCGGTCGTAGGCCCGCTGCGATATCGACGTCGCCGTGCTTGAGGAGAAACTCAGCGTGTCCGGACAGGGAAACGGCTGACAGCCATATTCATTGAGCCCGCTGGCCGGATTGATCGTCAGCCGCGGATCGCCGCCGCTGCCAAGCAGCCGATCCAGCGGCGCGAACAGTTCGGCCATGGCGGACGCGGAACGGGATTGTTCACCGGAGTTCGCCTTCTCGGCCACCTGGGACCGAACGCCACCATTAAGCATTGCCTAGACCCCACGCCCAAACCGCCGTGCATGGCCGGTGCGACACAATGGCTCCAATGGCAGCCAACGCGGCGTTAGCCCGCTTTCCAAGAAGTAAACAGGTATGGTTAACGAAAGCTTTATTCGGGGTGACGCGCGCGACCGCCCTTTCCGCCGCCGGGCATAGCCCGACTTAACCGCCGGCCGGCAGGAATTTGGTCAGCGTCAACCCGGCAAGCATCGAGGTGGTTTGGTAGGATGCCTGCAGAGTCGTCTGCAGCGCGAGAATCTCGCTGGCTACCTGCTGCGTCGAAGCGGTTTCGGTTTGGTCGACGATGTTCTGCAGCATGGTCTGGGTCTGGGTTTGCCGGGCGCCCGCCTCCTTCATGATGTTCTGGGCGGCCGCGAAGTCGGTTTGAATATCCGAGATGGTCTGCTGACCCGGCTGCGGCGTCAGGTTGGTCACGGTGCGTTCGCTGAGCGCCGAGATCTGCGCGGCCGAATTGGCTGCCGTAGGGGACGCTGTGACGGCGGCGAATACCGCGACCGCCTCGAACTGCGTACGGATCCCCTGCTCGTTGGCCTGCGCGCCATATTGGACCGATATCGATGAATCGATCCGGGCCGTCGAGGTTGCCCGCGGCGAAGGCCCGGAATTGCCCGTATACCAGGACACCGTATTGGCCGAGCCGTTCGCCAGCGCGGTGGCGGTATTCAAAGGCGAGCCCGAGACCCGCAGCGGCGGCAGGGTCGCGGTTACGGTCGGGCCGAAGCCGAGCGCGGCGAACGCAGGCCCGTTCGAACTCGTAACGTTCAGGCTTGCGGCGTTATCGGTGTGCAGCGTGACCACGCCGCCGCTGATGGTCGAGGGTGTCGATGTGCCCGTGATCGAGTCGATCTTGGACAACAGCGTCTGGACGCTGTCGGTGATGTTAAGCTGGTTGCCGGTGGCGCCGGAATTGACAAACGTGATCGGCGTGCCGTTGACGGTGATGGTGTCGCCGGCTGCGAAACTGGTCGAGAGCGAATCCGTGCCCGCGGCGCCGGACAAGAGCGTCGCGCCGGTGATCGGCGCGGGAGGCGCAGCCTGGTTGTTGACCACGCTTCCCGTGGCAGTTCCGGCGGGATCGAAGAAGTCATGCCCCGCTTCAACCGCGGAAGCCGCCACCAGCGTCGTATTGGCAAGCGTGCCGATCGCCGTGTTCAGAGCCGCATTCAGATTGGCGGCGGTCGCCGTCGGTGTCGCGCCGATCGCAAAACTGCCGGTGGGCGGCGGCGTCGCACTCGATGCCGTCAACTGAATGGAAGCGGTGGTGCCGTCAGGGAGATTGAAGGTGAGGCTTACCTGATCGCCGGCGTTGGGATTGGTGGCGCCAAGGCTGATCGAAACCGCAGCCGGCGAACCCGATGGACCGGTCACGGTCGCGCCCGTCAGCGACGAAGACGCCGAACTCAGTTTCAGGCCGAACGGCGAACCGGCGACATCTTCGGCGACCGAGGCCGACGTCGGGGTCGGTTGCGTGACCACCAGGCGACCGAGGCCCGTGGGGCCGGTGCCATCGGCCTGCGCCCGTTCGGCAATCACCTGCTTCAAGCCGGCCTGGGTGCCGCTGCCGTTCAGGATGTTGTCGACGGGAGCGACTGAAGGCGTGTTGATCGCGCTGCCGGAAAAGATGAAGCGGTCGCCGGCCTGGGTGTTGAGAATTCCCACGAGCGCAGGCAACTCGGCCAGCGCATTCGTCTGCGCGATGGTTTGTCCGGTGCTGTTGATGTCCTGCGGCGAGGAGGCCGCACCGCTCTGCACCTGGCCGGTGATCTGCGAAAGCGACTGCAGCGCGGTGTTGGCGACATTGATGGTTGTACTGACGTTGGTCATCGTATCGGTGAACGCGGAAATGCTGGCGAGTTGCGACCGTGCCGCGATCGCGAAGCCTTCGCCAACGCCCATACCGGAATAGTTGGTCGATTTCTGGCCGGTCGCGAGCTGCGTCGAAAGGTTGGTGAGCTGGGTATTGAGATTTTGCACCGCCAGACCGAACAGCGAGCCACCGGGGCCTATGATTCCATTGATTGCCATTTCACTCGCCTTACAACTGGATCTGCATCAAGGTCGACATCATGCTTTGAACGACCGACATCACGTGCGCATTGGCGGCGTAGGAATTCTGCAGCGCGATCAGGTTCGACATCTCGTTGTCGATACTGACCTTGGCCGTGGAATCGAATTTCTGCTGCAGCGTGCTGACCACGACGCTCTGGCCCTGCTGCAACTGCGTCGCCGACGTGGCCGCGTTGGCCTGAAAGCTCACGAACTGCTGCAGGTAGTTGCCGATCGTGCCGCTGAACGGCGCCGTGGTTGAACCGAGTCCGGTTTTGGGCGAGTAGGTGAACGTTCCCGTCGTCAGCTGCGAAAACAGAAAGTCCGAACGCGTGGTGTCGCCGGCGGCCGTCGGCGGCGAGGTGCTGTAGACCGCGAGGTTCGATGGACTGTTGAGCAGCGCGGAATTGACCGTGATGCGTCCGGCCAGGCCGGTCATTTGCGAACCGCTGCCGGTGATCGCGCCCGTATAGAGCGCGCTGGCGTCGGTAAACAATGGCACTTGCGGACTGCCGCTCGTCAGCGACGAAACCGTGGCGGTGACGGAAGCCGCATTCACGGTCGCCCCCAGGGTCACGTCATTGATCGCGCGCAGCGTGGAACCGGACGGATTCGAGAATTGCAGGTGGTTGGGCCCAAGTGCCGCGTTCAGTTGCGTAACCACCGAGGCCATTCCGCCGGAAAAATTGACCCCGATCAGTTTTGGGCTGGCGTTGGGCACATTCTGCAGCGGCAAGGCGGTCGGATCGTCCACGCGCACGATCGATACCTGTTGCTGGGTGCCGGTCGCGTTGTCCGTATAGGTCAGGTTGATGCTATTGCCGGGCTGCAGGTTGGCCACATTGAGATCGAAGCCGGATTGCGAGCCCGACGTCACCGCCGTGCCCGGCGTGGTCTGATCGGAGAGCGAACTGGCGAGTGTCGCGGCGAACTGGTCGACCTGGGTCTGGGCCTGCACCAAAGTCTGGTCGCGCAGCTGCAGGTCGGCGGCGATCCGCCCCGAGGTGATCACCTTGTTCGCCACCGCGTCAATGCTGGAGCCGTTCGGAAGCGTGACCGTCAACGACCCGACGCCGGACCTGGACGGATTGGCGTTGTAGAGCGAGCTGGGGTTCAGCGTCCCCGGTGACGAGAAGCCAAACTGGGAGGCCTGGCCGGCACCTACGAGCTGAATGCCCGCATTGGTAAACACGCTGATCTGGTTGGCGCCGGTGCTGACGGTTCGAACATCCATCAATTTCGCCAGATCGTTGACCGCGTTGTCGCGCTGATCCATCAGCGACGTGGCGGAGAGATCGGTCGGCGGCAGGCCCTGCAGTCGAGTGTTGAGGGCCGCAATCTGTTTCAAATCCGTGTTGGCCTGGGTCACGGACGTTCCGATGTCCTGTTCCACGTTCGAGCGCAGCGTCTGGATGCCTTGCGAGGTTGAATTGAGCTGCTGCGCCAGCGCCTGCGCCGCCGCCAGCGCGGTTGTCTGCGTCGACAGGCCGCCCGAACTCGTCGACAGCGCCTGCAACGACGTCGTGAAATTATTGAACGCGGTTTCCAGCGTTCCGACGCCACCGGGCGTGCCATAGAGGCTTTGCAATTGGCCGAGAATATTCGAGGTCTGGTCGGCAAAGCCGCCGCCGGCTGTTTCGGTGCGCAACTGGCCCTGGATGAACAGATCGAGTTCGCGGTTGGCGCCGGTGACCTGTACCGAAGCGCCGGGGCCGCCATTCGGCACTTCGATCTGGTTGTAGGTCTCGGTGACGTAGCCGGGCGTATTGGCGTTGCCGACGTTCGACGACGTGATCGAAAGCGCGATCTGGTTGGCGCGCAGGCCGGACATCGCACTGGCAAGGGCTGAACTCAAACCCATCTCAATTGTCCGCCTTGAATTAGGTTACACTGATTCCTGTTCCCGCCGGCGCCGGTCAGCGCAGCACGTTCAGCAAACTCTGAACCATGTCGTTGGCCGTGGTGATCACCTTGGTATTTGCCGAATAGGCCTGCTGGGTCACGATCAACTTGGTGAATTCGTCGGCGATATCGGTGTTCGATCCTTCCAGCGAGGAACCGCTGATCGAGCCCGACGCGCCGAGGATCGATACGCCTGAAAGATCGGTAGCCTCGTAAGCGCCGCCATCGAGCGCCTTGAGGTAATTGGTGCCGTTGAAGTGCGACAGCGTGACGGAGGCGAGATCGATGTTCTGCCCGTTGGAGAAGGTGCCGACCACGAGGCCGCTGTTGTTGACCGCCACCGATTGCAGCTGGCCGGCTGCAAAGCCGTTCTGCGTGATGCCATTGATGGTCGCGGCCCCGCTCGAGCTTGCAAATTGCGTCAGCGCGCCGGCGGAGATGTTGAGAGAGAGCGTGCCGAGCGCCTGCCCGTCGACGGTCACACTGGGAACGGCGATCGACGAACCGGTAGGAGACGCCAGCGCTCCGCTGGCATTGAAGACGAAAGTCGTGCCGGTATTGACCCACGACGTCTGGGTGCCCGTCGCGGCGGTATTGGTCTGATAAAACAGGTTCCATGTGTCCTGGTGCCCGGAGCCGAGCGCAACGCTATCGGTCTTGGCCCAGCGCAATTGCAGGTTTACCGGCGTTCCAGCGGCATTGTAGGCCGTGACAGCGCCACCGCTGACGGATTCGTTGGTGAAGGTCTGCAGGTCGTTGGCGGTAACGATACCGGTGCCGATGTTGGTGCCGGCCGCGCGCGCCTGCGTGATCGGCACCGTGGCGAAACCGAGCCCGGTGAGGACGTTCGTGGCGTTGGCCGTGTTGGCGACGATGTTCAGGTTCTGCGCGGTGCCGGTGTTCAGGGTGATCTGACCGGTTGCGGACACGGTGGCCGTAGCACCGGTGATCGCTGAAATCTTGTTGAGCAGCGCTCCCACATTGTCGGTGATGTTAAGCTGGTTGCCGGTGGCGCCCGAAGTCACAAAATTGATGGTCGTGCCGTCAACCGTGATGCTGTCGCCATTGGCGAACCCCACGGCCAGCGAGTCGCTTGGGGCGGTGCCCGACAGTGCCGTGGTGGCCGTGATCGGAACCGCCGGTGCCATCTGGTTATTGACGGCAGTGCCTGTGATGGCGGCGTTGACGGGCGGCGCCGGCGTGCCGACCGGCAAGGGATTGGATGCGAAATCGGAGGGGTTGAGACCTCCCTGCGCGGTGATAGTTCCGGCGAGCGCCGTGGAACTGGACTGCGTCTGCGGCTGGGTTGGAAGGTTCGCGGCGTATTGAATGGCGCTGGTTGGTTGTGCCGGGACGAAATTGTTCTGGAACTGGAGCACCTGGGGAACGTTGCCGAGCGGGTTTCCAGTCTTTGGATCGACGGCGACACCCATCAAATAGTAGCCGGCACCGTTGACCAGATTGCCGTTGGCGTTGACCTGAAAGTCGCCGCGACGGGTATAGTCGGTAACGCCGTTGAACACCGGCGCGTTGTCGACCACCGAAGACGGCTTTTGCACCGAGAAGAATCCGTCGCCGTTGATCGCCATGTTGGTGCCAACGGTCGTGCCCGTGACGGTGCCCTGGGTGGTGATGGTCTGCTGCGCGAAGGCGGTCACGCCGCCGGCGACCTGTTTGTCAGGCGTCGTGGAGTCCGGAATGAGGTCCTCGAAGGTGGTATCGATACCCTTGTAACCGGTGGTCGAGGCATTCGCGATGTTGCCGGAAATGTTCTGCAACGCGAAGGATTGAGCCTGCAGGCCGCCAACCGCAGTGTTAAGCGCGTCGAAGATACCCATAACGTTGTCTCCACATTCGATTTCATCGGCCAGCCGGCATGGCCAGGCATGGCCGTCATCGAGGGAAGACGTCGCAATCGTCGTGCCAAATACGACAATCCAGTTATTTCAAATACTTAAATGAAATACCGCGGTCATGGAGCCGGGGCACAATTGCCGGGCGGGCAACAATTGCCGGGAGCCAGGTCGCAAAATCAGCTCGCCGACGGCGCCGCCGGATGGAACACCAGAGCGTAGCCGTCCATGCAATAGCGCAGGCCGGTCGGCTTCGGCCCGTCGTCGAAGACATGGCCGAGATGGCCGCCGCATCGGCGGCAATGCACCTCGGTCCGCGCCATCCCAAATGTGCGGTCTTCGGTCGTGCCAACGGCATTTGCGAGCGGTCGATAAAAACTCGGCCAGCCGGTGCCGCTCTCGAATTTCGTCTCCGAGGAGAACAGCGGCAGATCGCAGCCGGCACAGGCAAAGGTACCCTTGCGGTGCTCCTTGAGCAGCGGGCTCGACCACGGGCGCTCGGTGCCTTCCTTGCGCAGTATTTCATATTGCTGCGGGGTGAGCTGGGCGCGCCATTCCGCGTCGGTCTTTTCGATCTCGAATTTCCCCGCCGCCCTTGCAGGTGTGCCTCGCAGCCAGCGCAGCGCCGCAAAGCCAAGCAAACCAGCGGTAGAGGCGAGAAGGATACGGCGGTCAATCATGATGGTCTCCGTGCGAAGCAAACCGCGGGACGTTCGCTGTCAAATACGGGGCGCGACCGCGAAAGTTACACGGAGCGCGGGGGAAGCGCCTCACTTTCCTGCGAGTAACCTACCTGCCGCCATTCTTCGCCTGGCGCACCGCAAAACGGGCGAGGAGGTCAAGGAGCGCCGTCGCCTTCACCCGCGTTCGCCGCCGCGGGAGGCCGGAGATGTTCCGCGCGAGAATGCTCCGGCCGGGAAGTTTCCGAACCCGGCCGGCCCGGCGCGGGAAAGGGCCGCGGTGGCCGGGTTCCGGCCAGCCGGTTGGCCTCGGCCAGACGCGCATCGCGTATCCGCTGCTGGGTCCGCGCCCTCTCGCGGTAACGGGCCAATGCGCCGGCGGCGGCGGAACTCCCCCGCCCCCACATCCCGATCACATGTCCGGCGACCCGGCCGGTCACGCCACCCGCCCACACCAGCTCGAACGGCGAAAACAGCCGCCAGCGCTCGTCACCCCAGAAAATGCTGCGGGCAATCAACTGCCCTGCCATCGCCGTTGTGTTCAACCCCTGGCGGCCGAAGCCGCTCGCGACCCACAGGCCCTTACGCAGCTGGCCGATCTGCGGCATGCCATGCACGGTCTGACCCACCGCGCCACCCCACACATCCGCGATCTCGACCGGCCCGAGCCGGGGAAAAATCGTGCGGATCCGGCGCGCGATGGCGGACGCGAAACGCGACGGCCGGGCGTCCCAGGTGGTTTCGGGGTTCGCCCATATCAACTGGTCGCCGTTCACGATCCGGAAATGATCGATGCCATCTGTGTCGGTCACCGATCCCTTGAATGCGATCGTCTCGGCGAGACGCTCGCCGAGCGGCGCGGTTATCGCGGCGTAGCGCCAGACCGGCAGCAGCGTTTCCGACAACCGCCGCAAGGGCGCGCCGAGATGGACGTTGCCGGCGAGCACGATGTGGGACGCGCGCAACCGCGCCGAGGGCGTAACGATACGCTTGCGTATGCCGGATGCATCGATGCTCACCACCGGCGTATCCTCGAAGATGCGCGCCCCCGCGCGCCTCGCCAGCGCCGCCAGGCCATGAACATATTTGCGACCGTCGATCTGGAAGGCCCCCGGGAAATACACACCGTGGAAATAACGATCGGTCTTGAGGTGATCGCGAACGCGATCGACCTGCCAGCCCTCGACTTCCGTTTCGAAATCCTCCGTCAGCATCTGCAGCTGGCTGATCAGCCGATCGCCGACATCGACGTTGGAGACCTCAAGCGCCCCCTCGCTGAACGCAATCCCCGGAATCAATTGCTCCGACGCGTTGGCCCGGACATATTCGGCGCCTTCCTTCGATAGCGCCCAGAGCTCCCTTGCGTCTTCGAACCCGACGCGGGCGACCAGGTCCTTGATCGGAAGACCATAGCCCGGCATCACCGTGCCGAGCTGTTGGCCAGATGCGCCCCATCCGACATGCCGGCCCTCGAGCACGGCGACGCTCGCGCCAAGGCGCGCGGCCTCCAGAGCGACCGTCAAGCCGGCAAGGCCCGCGCCGACGACGCAGATGTCGACGTCGAGATCGAACGAAAGCCGCGAGCGCTCGCGCGTCGTTCCGCCGCCTTGTCCGTTGGTCGTGCTTGTAGAAATCTCGTTCATATCGTTTTCTTACGGACCGATCCGGCGCTTGTCACCTTGTCCAAAGCCTCAGTCTGTACATTAATCCGCAGCCTTGAACCGAATCGAGATGCGCCATGCGCCGTTTGATGCTGCTGCGGCACGCCAAGACCGAAAATGACGCGCCGAGCGGCCGCGATCAGGACCGCCGGCTCGACAACCGCGGTCGTCGCGACGCCGCCGAGATCGGAGGCTGGATCGGCCGGCATCCGCCTTTTCCCGATCTGGTGCTGGTTTCGCACGCGGTCCGGGCCCACCAGACCTGGGAAATCGCCTGGGAGGCGATGAAAGAGCTGGTTCCGGAGCCGCAGGTCGAGCTGACGCCGGAGCTCTACGGCGCCGACGTGTCGCAGCTGCTTGAAACCATTCGCGACGCATGTTCGGCAGATCCGCAACGGCTGATGGTGGTCGGACACAATCCGGGAATGCACGAACTGGCGCTCGCGCTTGCCGGCGGCGGGGATCCCGCCGGACGCAAGGCGCTCACAGACAATCTGCCGACCTCCGGTCTTGCGATATTCGACTTTGAGATCGACGACTGGACCGACGTGGCATTCCGTCGCGGGCGTCTGGTGCAGTTCGTCAGCCCCAAACTGTTGAAGCAAACCTCGGGCGACTGACCTCCGGCGGTCATCAGGCCCAATTTGTGTTAAAGCGTTTTCGAGCGAAACAGGAAAAACGAGTCAAAACAAAAGATTGGAGCCCTCGGTTCTGGTCCAAGCTGAATCGAAAAGGCGCCAGGCCGATCGTCAACACGGAGGTGCAGATGTTCAACTCCATTCTCGTGCCGCTTGACCTCGCCGATACCGATCTGGCGAAACCCGCGATCGCCACCGCGGCGACGCTGTCGCAGACCTGGCACGGCACGGTACGCCTTCTCAACGTGTTGCCGATGACGCCGGTGATGCTGGCCGAGTATGTGCCCGCCGATTTCGATGCCCAGCAGCGCCAGACCTCGGAGGAGGCGCTCGCTATCGTGGCGCGCGAATCGGGCATTGACGCCCATCGCATCTCCACTGTGGTGCGGCAGGGCGGCATCTATCACGAGATCCTCGAAGAAGCCGCCTTGATCAAGGCCGACCTGATCGTCATGACGTCGCACCGGCCGGCGATGCGGACCTATTTTCTCGGCTCCAACGCCGGCCATGTCGTGCGCTACGCCAAATGCTCGGTGCTGGTGGTGCGCCATTAGAGCATGATCCACACAAGCGGGAAGCGGATTCCCTCGGGACAAACGAAAAGCGTTTGCCCGGAGATCATGCCCTACAGAGACGAGCGATTGCGGTTCAGGGCAACAGCGCCTTTCAGGGCAACAGCGCCTTGGGCAAACGATCGAAGGTGTAGGCCAGCGGCCGGTTGCGCGTGATGAAGCCGCCTACCTGCCACGCAAACAAGGCGGCGAAGCCGACCAGAAACAGCGCCCCCGCCCATTCGCCGGTTGCGATGCGACCGCACAAAAAGTCCGGCCATCGCCACGGCGACCAGCGTCACGCAAATGATCGCCGCGGCATGGACCCGCGGCTTGAGCCCACCAACCAGCAACGCCCTGCTTCCGGCCCTCGCCATGCGTACATGCAACTGTGTGATGAAGGCGCGGTAATCCTGGTCCTGCGCCGCCATCAGGGCGGCGGTCTGCCAGCTGGTCGAGAGAATGGCGATGCGTGCGCCATCGGCCTTTTCGATATCGGCGCGAAACCGGCGCGACTGCATCGACACCGGACGGTACGACAAGCGGATGGTTGCGATGTCGGCGTAAGGCCACACGCCGGACCGGCCGGCAACGCGCCAGGACAGCCCCTGCTCCGTCAGTTCGAATTGGTGCGCCGCGCCGACCAGCGACGCCTTGTAGGCGTAGCGGGCGGCGGGCGCGCCCTGCTCCGAGATCATCGTCTGATCCTGTGGCGGCTCTGGCAATCCGCTGCTTTCCGGTCACGGCTCCGCATGATCAGCCCAAGCGGACCGCGCTTTCGGGTCGGCTTGCGCACATCACCGCCTTTATCTTACAAGCGGCGCATGGCCGAGACGACCTATTTTCCGCGCCGCCTGATCCTCGGCGGCGCCGCGATTTCAGGAGTGCTGCTGGCGCTGGCCGTACACATGCTCGGCGCGCGCTTCGGGCTCGATCTTGGCGGTCTGTGGCGATCCGATACGCGCGAATTCATGCCTGCGGGCGCGGCGCTGGCGTGGTGGCTGATCGCAACCGTCGGGTTCTGCGGCGGCTATTTCACCGCGACGCTGATGGACAGCGCGGTATCGGGCCAAATTCCGCGGCGGATGCGGCAGTTCCTGATCGCGGTCGGCGTGCTTGTGCTGGCGGGTGCCGGCCAGACCGCCTCGGCGCCCAGTCCGCTTCCGACGGTCTCGGGTATATTCGCGGGGCTGGCGGCGCTTGGCCTTGGCGCGGTGATGGCATTCTGCGGCGCACATTTTGCGCTGCGCAAGGCCTGACCCGCGCACGGCCTGCAGGGCTCAGGTCACCGGCGCCTTGGCAGGGCGTTGCGGCAGCTGGACGTCCCAGGCGAGACCGAACAGAACCAGCAAGCGCAATAACAAATAAGTCAGATCAATCTCCCACCAGTGCCGTTGATTCGAGGCGGAGCCGGGTTCGGCGTGATGATTATTGTGCCAGCCTTCGCCGCTGGTGATGATGGCGACAAATGCGTTGTTGCGGCTGTTATCGTTGGTCTCGTAGTTCTGGTAACCGAACACGTGAGAAAACGAGTTTACGCTCCAGGTAATATGCCAGACCAGAACGGTTCTGACGACGACGCCCCAGAGCCAGACGCTCGCGCCGAATTGAACCGCCTCGGTGGTCGAGCCGCCGAGCGACAATTCGATCAGAAAACCAGCGGCAAAATACACCACCGACTGGGCCAGCGTGATCCACACCACGGTGCGTTCGATCCACCGATAGAACCTGTCGCGGATGATGTCGCGCGCATACCGGTCATAGGCGACGTTGCGGCCGAGGTCGGTATTTTCCAGAAACAACCAGCCCATGTGCGACCAGAACAGGTTGACCAGCGGAGAGTGCGGGTCGGCCCGCTCATCCGAACGGTGATGGTGCATGCGATGCGTCGCCACCCATCGGGCGGGCGTGTCCTCAACGCAGCAGACCGCGATGATTGCAAAGGTATGCTCAAGCCAGAGCGGGCACTTGAAGCTCCGGTGAGTGAGCAGCCGGTGGTAGCAAAGATTCATTCCGAAAGCGCCGAAGAAGTAGACTCCGGTTATCATGAGCGCCACGCCAGTCGCGCTGTAGAACCAGGGGACGAACGCCAACAACGCCAGCAGGTGGTAGGTCCCAACCGCGAACGCATATCGCCAATTGATCCGCCGTTCGCTTGCACCGGCCGGAAGCGGCAGGGCCGATTCCCGCGCCGCGACGAAACCTGTGCCGGGGCTGCCAATTTTCGTCATCCGATGTCCTGCCGCATAATATCACTTTCTCTTGTACACGATCCCTGGCCGATCGCCGAACCGAATATTGCAGGATCGGGCGACGCTGGCGATTTGGAACAATTTCGCATTTCCCCCGAAATCGCGCCGATCCAGGACGTCAGGCGAACGCGGCCAACGCGACGTTTTGTCCCGACCCGGCTTGCGGCCGAAGGATCGCTCGGTGCGCGAAGATCGACCTTGCCCTCCCTCCGCCAGCATCGTCCAGTGGAGCGAAGCCGGACCGCCAACGCCAGCGCGCGAATCGGGGCTCGATTCCTGCCCGCCGCGTCATATGTAAGGCATATGACGGCGGCGCCGATCCGGGACCGAAGCTCGCGTTGTCAAGGACTGCACAACGGAACGTTTTTGCCTTATGGGTCTTCGCATCCACGGCGATCTAGGCCTCTTGCCGACGATCGCCTCGCACTGGTTGCCGCCCTGCCGGGAGGACGAATGTATCGACTGCTGACCACGCTCGGGCGTGGCTTCAAGGAACGGATCGGCTGGAAACGGCTCGGTATCGCTGCGAGCCTCGTCATCATCGCCTTTGCGATCACGACGCTGGTCCGGACCCTCAAGGGCATCGATACCGGCGTGATGCTGATTGCGCTGACTGAAATACCTCCGCGTCACATCGCCCTTGCTGCGATGTGCGTGGTCGGCGCGTTCTGCACGCTGACGTTCTACGATTTCTTTGCGTTGCGGACGATCGGCAAGAAATCCGTGCCCTACCGGATCGCGGCGCTGTCGAGTTTCACGAGCTATTCAATCGGCCACAATATCGGCGCCACCGTGTTTACCGGCGGTGCGATACGTTTCCGGATTTATTCGGACTACGGCTTGAGCGCCGTCGACGTCGCCAAGATCTGCTTCCTCTCCGGCCTGACATTCTGGCTCGGAAACGCCTTCGTGCTCGGCATCGGCATGGCCTGGCACCCCTGGGCCGCATCCGCGATGGACCAGCTGCCGCCCGCAATCAACCGGCTGATCGCGATCGGCGTCATCAGCGCCATCGTCGCCTACTTTGTCTGGCTCAGCCTCGGTGAGGAACGGCGCGAGCTCGGGCAGAACGGCTGGAAAGTGAGGTTGCCCTCGGCACCACTGACGCTGGTGCAGATCCTGATCGGCGTGCTCGATCTCGGATTCTGCGCGTTCGCGATGTATTTGCTGATGCCGGCCCAGCCGGGGATCGATTTTATGTCGCTGGCGGTGGTGTTCATTCTGGCCACCCTGCTCGGCTTCGCCAGCCATGCGCCCGGCTCGATCGGAGTGTTCGATGCCGCGATGCTGGTTGCGCTGCCGCAATTTGGCAAGGAGCAATTGCTGGCGACGCTGGTGGTGTTTCGCATCCTTTACTTCATGATTCCCTTCGGCATCGCGATCTCGATCATGGGCACCCGCGAACTCTGGCTCAATGTGGTGCTGCCCTGGCAGAAACGCCGCCGACTGAGCGAGGCTTGCCTCGCCCCCGGCCAAAGGCCTGCCGAGGTAAACGCCACGCTGCCTTTCGAACACCGCTCCCGCCGTCGCTCACGTCAATAGTTTGAACGCGCCGCGACCCGGATTCAGCCGGTATCAAGCGCCGCGCGCATGTCACGAACGGCATGTCCCCGGAAGAATCCGTCTCAGCGCGCGGGCGTAGCGGGCTTTTTCGTGCTGGCGGCGGGCGGCGGCTTCACCGCCGGGACCTGTGCCGGCAGGTATTTGGCCACGATAGCGGGATCGACCGAAGCGAGCTCGGTGTCGGGCAAACGGTGCCAGGTTTCGTTCTTGCCGAACATCGGAGTGAGAACATAGCCACGCAGGATGAGATCCTGTCCGTCGGCGCTGACGGTCATCTTCGCCTTCCATACTTCGCCATCGCGCGGATCAAGTATGTTGCCGCCTTCATATTCAAGGCCGTTGCGCTTCATGTCCCGGATAAAGGAGATTCCGAGCACCGGCGCGTTCTTGCGATCGTCGGTGCATTTCGAGCAAATCTCATGCGGAGTTTCGCCGGGCTTTGGAAATGTCTTGGCGATCAGGCCTTCGAAGGAGCCATCGTGATGATCGACGATAAGCACCCACACCACGGGCTTGCCATCCTCGAGCTTCTGCCACAACCCCGCGGCGGTTGGATCAGCGGCCCGTCCCGGAATCGCGGTCGCGAACAACATGGCAAGAGCGGTCACGATCGGGAGCTTCAGTCGCAATCTGGATAAAACATTCCACATCGTCATCACCTGATCAGCTGTCGAACGATGCCGGAGAATACGGCTATTTCGCCGGGGCTTCCAGTACCTGGGCATCGCATCTCGATCGCTCTTCCGCAGCGACCCGGCACCGCCACGAATACGTCGCAACATTTGCGCGACCAGCGCGGGAGCCGCGTTCCGCCACTCAATTGACGCCAAGCTTTTTCTGCAGGCTCGAGGAGGAGGTCGTGTACTGGAATACGAGGCGCTTGTCCGGATAGACGTAGCGGTGCGCCTTCTGGGCCATCAGCGATCCCTCATGGAAGCCGCAGAGGATGAGCTTGAGTTTGCCGGGATAGGTGTTGATGTCGCCGATCGCAAAGATTCCGGGCACGCTGGTCTCAAAGGCCGAAGTCTCTACCGGCACGAGGTTGTGCTCAAGTGCGATGCCCCAGTTCGCAACCGGCCCCAGCTTCATGGTCAGGCCGAAGAATGGCAGCATGGTATCGCACGCGATTTTCGAGACGACGTTGTCGTTGCCTTTTACCGTGGCGCCGGTCAGCACACCGCCCTCACCCTCCAGCGCCGTCACCTGACCGATCTTGAGGTCCAGCTTTCCGGAAGCCACCAGCGCGCGCATCTGTTCGACGCTGTGGGGCGCCGCGCGGAATTCGTCGCGCCGGTGCAGCAGCGTCACACGCTTCGCAATCGGATGCAGATTGAGCGTCCAGTCCAGCGCGGAATCGCCGCCGCCGACGATCAGGAGATCCTTGTCCCGGAACTGCTCCATCTTGCGCACCGAGTAAAACACCGAGGTGCCTTCATAGGCCTCGATGCCCGGCACCGGCGGGCGCTTGGGCTGGAACGAACCGCCGCCGGCGGAGATCACCACAACCTTGCACTCGAATACCTTGCCGCCATCGGTCGTGACCCGAAAGGCGGGATCGCCGATCTTCTCGATCGTCTCCACCATTTCGTTGAGATGGAAGGTCGGATTGAACGGCTTGATCTGCTCCATCAGCGCATCCGTCAGCCCCTGGCCGGTGACCAGGGGAATTCCCGGGATGTCGTAGATCGGCTTTTCCGGATAGAGCTCGGCGCATTGGCCACCGATCTTGTCGAGGATGTCGACAAGATGCGCCTTCATGTCGAGAAGGCCCAGTTCGAAAACGGCAAACAGCCCGCACGGGCCCGCTCCGATAATCAGAACGTCGGTTTTGATCGCTTCGCTCATTTCGCTTCTTCTCGGTTGAACAGGGCCGGCAGGCGCGTTGTGGCTGCGTCTGTCTAGCCAACACGGAAGAGAGAGGAAAGCCATAATATGGCCCGCGGTGGCCGCGGCAACCCCTTGCGGGCGCTCGACAACTGCGGTGTAAGGACATGAAGTCTGGAGATCGTCGCCGTGAACGCCCCTGCCCGTCTCGATTCAACACCGCGTCTTGAGGATTTTCCCTACCGGCTGACCGACAATGTGCGCTTTGCCGATCTTGATCCCAATCAGCACGTCAACAACGCGGTTTATGCGACCTATTTCGAGACCGGCCGCGTCACCCTGATGAAAGACCGCAGTTACGGACTGATGCCCGAAGGCCTCGCCTGGATCATGGTGCGGCTCGATATCCACTTCCGCGCCGAACTGCGCTGGCCCGGCACCATCGAGCTGGGACTCGGCGTCTCGAAGTTCGGCCGAACATCCGTCACTTTTGATCAGGTGGTGTTTTCGCAAGGCCGGTGCGTGGCTTCGGCGCAAGGCGTGACGGTGCTGATCGACGAGGCCACCCGCAAGCCGACGCCGCTGACACCGGAGATTGTCAGGAATTTTCAACCGTGGCTTCGCCGCGGCATGGAAGTGGAACAGCCGAAGCTTTAAAGCGTTTTCGAGTGAAGCATGCCCTCGGACTTGATCCGGGGGTGGATTGCGGTTTGCGTAAAGCAAACGGTCATGGCGAGGAATCGGAAGCCCGGTTCTGATTCCATCAGAACCCGTAGGGTTCTAGGCCTGCCGCTCCGGCGTCGAGACCACGAGGCCGTCGAGTTCGTCGCTCACCTTGATCTGGCACGACAGGCGAGAATTCGGCCGCACGTCGAACCCGAAATCCAGCATGTCCTCTTCCATTGGCGACGGTGGGCCGACCTTTTCGCGCCAGGCCTCATCGACATAGACATGGCAGGTGGCGCACGCGCAGGCGCCGCCGCACTCGGCTTCGATGCCGGGAATCGAATTGCGGATCGCCGCCTCCATGACGGTGGCCCCGTTTTCGACGTCAACGGTGCGGGTTTCGCCGGTATGGTCGACAAAGTGAATCTTGGCCATGTTCGCTCGTGCTGCCGAATGAGGAAGGTCCGGGCTGTCCTATAACGGGTCGATCCGCTCTACGCTAGTGCGTGGGATTTGGCATTCCCGCCAACGGCGTCCGGCGAGTCCGGCTGCGAATGCCGAAGCCTGTAACCGTACCCAAACCCAGGATTTGAGGGTGTGGTTCGTCCCTCGCACATCCTCGGAGCGCCTTGCCGCGCGGCTGATCGTTTTCCGATCAGGACCGGTGCAGGATGGCGTCGATAGCCGTGCGGGCCTGCGCCACGGCATCGTCGAGATCGGCCATCGCCTCGGCCGAATCGCCGCCGCTGCGAATCAGCGTCTCCAGACTGGCGGCCGCATCGGCGACGCCAAACGCGCCGATCGCGCGCGCCGATCCCTTGAGCGTGTGCACGAGCGCACTGGCGTCTGAGGGTAGAGTGGCGAGCGCGCCGACCAGACCGATGGCCTGGGCCGAGAACATCGCCAGCACTTCATGCTCGAGGCGGGTATCGCCGAGCGTCATTCGCCGAAGATGGACGATATCGATGGGACCGTCATCGGGAGCAAGTGGCGGCGATGGCATCCAGTCGATCCCGTCCAGGTGAAGCGGCATGGTGATAATCCGAGGTGCTCCCCGCCTGAGCGACCAGGCGGCGAAATGGTCGCCAGCCAAACACGCAAAAAGTTAACGCAACGTTAGACCACCCGCCGCAAGTTCGCCTTGTTTTCGGCGGAGAGCCGCCGCAATTAACCGTCACGCGCGAGAATTTCCAAGACTGTTAATGCCTTACGGCACAGCGCTGTTAACGATGATTAAGATTGTATTAATCGCAGCCATTTCATTCGCGCCGCCTAGCCAATAGGATGTTCGCCGGACGAGCGGACAAGCCGACCTCCATGGGGGCGCTTTGGCGCTGCACGGGGTATGACGCCGGCTTCGAGCTTGCCTGCGCGCGCGCAAGACTTGTCCGGGATGCGAAGAAATTAAACGAGGGCTCAGACTGAACATGGCAAACAATCCCAAAAAGGTCAAAGACCCTACCGAAGTCGCGCTTTCTGCGATCCAGGAAGCCTTGAACATCAGCGATGTTTCCGCAACCGATAACACCGGGGGATCGGACCGCGGCGACGCGGCACCGGCTTCTGCCACGCCTGCCTACAGCGAGCCTTCATTCGACACCCGACCCGGCGGCGAGCGGCCGGTCTTCGAACCCATCGACGAACCACGCACCGCCCGTCGCGCCGCCAACGACGACCGCGAAACCATCGGCCAGATTCTTCAAGCCATTCAGAAGGGACGACCCGCGCGTCGCGTCTACACGTTTGCGACTGCGGTCGCCGGCCTCTGGATCGCCGGCTGCATTCTTCTGACCGTCAGCTTCCTGCCCGCGCTTCAGGCCGCGATGGGACAGAGCGGCGGCGTGCTGGTGTTGGGCGGCCTTGCGGCGCTGTTCCTGGTGCCGGTCCTGTTGTTCTATTTCCTTGCGAGCCTTGCCTGGCGCGGCCAGGAAATGCGGTTGATCGCGCAATCGATGGCCCAGGTCGCCATCCGTTTCTCCGAGCCTGAGGGCGCCACCAGCGATTCGATGGTGACGGTTGGTCAGGCGATCCGCCGCGAAGTCGCTGCCATGGGCGATGGTGTCGAACGCGCCATCGCGCGTGCCGGTGAACTCGAGACTCTCGTGGCCAATGAAGTCGCGGCACTTGAACGCGCCTATAGCGACAACGAGGTGCGGATCCGCGCTTTGCTGCAGGACATCGCCCACCAGCGCGACAATCTGGTCGGACAGGCCGAACAGGTTCGCAGCGCCATCTCCGGCGTACAGATCGACCTGCGACACGACATCGCGCTGATATCGGATGCGATCGCGTCCCGGGTCGACGAGGTTGCCAAGAGCATCACCGGCGCGCTCGAAGAGCGCGGCGCCCACATCACCAGCGCCCTCGGCAATGCCGGCGACAACATGATTCTGGCGCTCGGCGAACGCGGCGGCGACCTGCTCGATCGCCTCGAGGAAGCGAGCGCCGAGACGACGCGCGCCGTGCTCGACGCGAGCGAGCGGCTGACGACCAGCCTCAATTTCAAGACCGGCCACGTCCATGACGAGTTCGTCGAACTGGCCGACCGCGTGCACGAGATGCTGAACGAGCGCATCGACCGCATCACATCCGAATTCGAGCAGCGCTCCGCCACGATCGTGGATGGAATTTCCGAACGCACCGAGCAGGTTCACGACTCGCTGAAGAATTCGGGCGACTCGCTTCTGCTCGAGCTTGAACTGCGCAGCGGCGATCTGGTGAGCAAGATCGACGAAGCCGGCAACCGGCTGGCGTCGAACATCCTCACCTCGGGCGACAAGGCGGGCGAAGCGCTTGATGTGACGGTGAACTCGCTGATCGCGAAGGTCGTCAGCCAGACGGAAAGCGCGCACGACTCCCTCAGTCTGCAAATGGGCTCCTTCGATGAACTGGTGAAAAACCAGGGCGGGGAGCTCGCGGAAAAATTCGCCCGCGACAGCGGCACCCTCGGCGCCCTGATCACCCGCCACATTTCCGAGTTCGACCGCACCGTCAAAACCTTCGGCGGCGAGATCGTCGAACGCATGGGCCAGCGCACCCAGGACATCGCGGAAACCCTGAAGGCCTATGTCGACACATTCGACACGCGGCTGACCTCGAATGGCGGCGAGATCACGGCCTCGCTCGACCAGCGCCTGATGCAATTCGAGACGACGCTCGGAACGAGCGTCGCCCATCTCGATACCTCGCTCGAGAACAAGATCAGATCCTTCGATGAATCAGTCGACGGCCGTCTCAAATCGTTTGAACTGACGTTCGATACGCGGGCGAAGTCGGTCACCGAAACCATCGACAGCCGCCTCGGCTCGCTCGCTTCCTCGCTGACCGACGGCGCCGCGCAGGCAATCCAATCGATCGACTCGCGCCTTACCCTGCTGACGACGTCGCTGACGGATGGCACCATACAAGCCGTCGAAGCGATGGACAGGCGCATCGCCAACGTGAACCAGACCATCGACGGCCGCAGCGCCCAGTTGACCGAAACCATCACGGCGCGCTTCCAGGAAATCCATCAGGGCCTCGAGACCCGTGTCGGCGCGGTAGCCTCCGATATCGACACGCGCGTCGCGCAGTTCGAAGACCTGCTTGGCTCGCGCGTCGAAGCTGTGGCCGGCCGCATCGAGAGCAGCGGGCGGCAGGCCAGCGAAGGTCTCATTGCGCGCGCCGACGAATTGTCGAAAGGCATCAAGTCCCATGTCGAGGATGCGGAACGCTCGCTGACCAACCTTGTCGTCAACACCAGCGAGACCATCCAGACCGGCGCCCGCGCCGCCCAGCAGGCGCTGCTCACGGTTTCCTCCGACGTCGACGCCCAGTTGAAGCTGACGTCGGCGGAAGTCGCCCGTACGCTCACTGCCGTCGGCGGTTCTGCAGCCGAGTCGATCGTGATCCGCGCCCGCGATGCGCAGGCCACCCTGGTGTCGGCCTCCGCGGAGGCCGCCGACCAGGTGAAATCCCTCTCCGCCGACGTGGAGCGAATGCTTTCGGCCGCCGGCTCGACGGCCGCCAGTTCAATCGTCACGGGTGCGCGCGAGGCGCAGACCACATTGATCTCGGCTTCCGCGGATGCGGCGAGCCAGGTCAAGTCCCTGGCTGCCGAGGTCGAACGCTCGCTCTCCGCCGCCGGTCAGGCGACCGCCGCCTCGATCCTCGCCGGCGCGCGTGACGTCCAGAGCACGCTTGTCAGCGCTTCATCTGAGGCCGCCAACCACGTCAAATCGCTGACGACCGACGTGGAACGGACGTTGACGGCAGTCGGCGCGGACACCGCCGCCTCCATTCTGAACAGCGCGCGTGACGTTCAGAGCACGCTTGTCAGCGCTTCATCGGAAGCGGCCAACCACGTCAAATCGCTGACGACCGACGTGGAACGGACGTTGACGGCAGTCGGCGCGGACACTGCCGCCTCCATTCTGAACAGCGCGCGTGAGGCCCAGAGTTCGCTGACGGCGACGTCCGCGGATGCCGCCACCAGGATCAAGGCGATCTCGACGGATATCGAGCAATCGCTCGGCACCGTTGCTGCCAGCGCCAGCGAAAATATTGTGGCCAGCGCCAAAAATGCGCAGAACACCCTGGTCACCACGTCCAACGAAGTCAGCTCAAAGGTCAGGTCCACCGCCGCCGAGCTCGAGCGCTCGGTCCTCGCTGCCAGCGGCACGTTCGGTTCCACCATGACCGGCAAGACCGACGAAATCGTCACCTATGTACAACAGCAGACGGATCGTCTGTCGCAGATGATCGACGGCAAGCGCGGAGCGCTGGTCGAGGCCATCGGCGTAAAGACCAACCAGCTCACGGTCGATATCGATCGGGTCACGTCGGAGGCGCTGAGATCGGTCGAATCCCGCGGGCAGATCTTCTCGCAATCCATGCTGGGTAACGGCAATGAAGTCGCGCGGACGATCACCTCCGCCGGCGAACTCGCCACCAGCGCCGTCAACAAGTCGCTGAAGGAGCTGGAGCTGGCTTCGCGGGCGGCCATCGACCAGTCGCGCCAGGTCTCGATCGCGGCGGTGACCGAGATGCAGGAAACCAGCAAGATCCTGCGCACCGATACGGTCGCCCTGTTCGAACGCCTGCGCGAAGGCAATATCCTGCTGCAGGAAGTGCTGACCGGCGCCCACGACAACCTCAATTCGCTCGAGCGCGCGCTGGTCACCCGCGTGGCCGACTTCGTGTCCGCCATGAACGACGTCACCTCGCGCAACGGTACCGCCACCCAGATCCTGGAAGATCAGTTGAACGTCTTCAACCTGAAGACCTCGAAGGCGCTGGAAGGCCTCGGTTCGCTTTCAAGCCAGTTCGAGGCCCACGGCAAGACGCTCGTCGATGCCGCGGCCATGGTCGAACACACCAACCGCAGCACCACCGCATCCATCGCCGAGCGCAAGGCATTGCTGGAATCGCTGGTGACCACGATCGACCTGCGGACGACCGATCTCGATCAACGTTTGTCACGCTTCACGGGCTTGCTCGATGAATCGCTGGCGGCGGCGGAAGAGCGCGCGCGCGATATCGCCCGCGTGGTGGCGGAAACGGCAGGCGCGGGTTCGGCCGCGATCAGCCGGCAGTTCGAGGCGGTTCGCGAGGCAGCCGAAGAGGAACGTCGCCTGACGACGGACGCCATGAGCGATATCTATCAGCAGGGCACGCAGGAAGCGGAAGCGATGTTCAAGCAGTCCGCCGATCGCTTCGCTGCGATGGTCACGAGCATGAAACAGATGGCCTCGGAAATGCAGCAGGAGCTGGAGACCACGCGCACCGAGCTTCGCCGCGGCGTGCTGGAGATGCCGCAGGAGGCTGCCGAGAATACCGCGCAGATGCGCAAGGTCATCGTCGACCAGATCGAGGCGCTGGCCGAGCTGAACCGCATCGTCGCACGCCACGGCCACGGCCTCGACGTCGTAGCCAGCGGCCGAAGCAGCATGCACAGCGAGGAAGAGCCGATGCTGGCCGCCGCCAGCGCACGCGTCGAGACGCGGGCCGCGCCGCGCATGCGCGAGGGCGGCAGCGCATCGAACCTGCCGCCGCCGGATCTCGGGCTGCCTGGCTCGCGACGCACCGAGGCTCCGCCGGTTTCGCCGGCAAGTTCCGACCAGGGACGCGATGGCTGGCTTTCCGATCTCCTGAGCCGCACCGATGGCGGCGCGGGAGCCGGCGCAGGCAACCGCGAAATCCCCCGTGCCGTCCCCCGCCCGGCACAGCCGGCAACCGGCGGCAACCCGCTGGAGACGCTGTCGCTCGACATCGCCCGGCTGATGGACCGCAACCTCGCCGCCGAGATGTGGGATCGCTATCAGCGCGGCGAGAGCAAGGCCTTCTCCAAGCGGCTCTATACGCCGGCCGGCCAGAAGGCGTTCGACGAGGTCGCCCGCAAATACCGCGCCGACCGCAACTTCAAGCAGACGGTCGACCGCTACATCGCCGAGTTCGAACGCCTGCTCGACGAAGTCGCGCGTGAGGATCGCGGGCCAGCGGCGCTGCGCGGCCACCTCACCTCGGAGACGGGTCTCGTCTATACGCTGCTCGCGCACGCGGCGGGACGGCTCGGGTAAGGCGCGAGGCGGAAGCACGGTGAACAGAAAACGGAGGCAGCGATGCCTCCGTTTTTTTATTTTTAGGGCAGGCAAGCTAATCATTGCGGGGCAGATAGGCGCCCGCAGTGCGGGTACCCATCCTCTTGGGGGCCGGCATGGTAATGTCGCTTTGCAATCTGTCCCGACCGCTTAGCCCGACATATCGTTTTGGCGATGGAAGTGCGATGAGGCGACGCAGCCGTGAGGTGTCAGACTATGCGACGCAAAAGGCTACGCTTTAAGTCCCGCTACCCTACTGCCGTTTGGGCGCAGCGGTCGGCACCGGCGCGGGTGGCGGCGTGGGGGTCGATGCGGAAGCGGCCGCCGGCGTGCTTGAACTGCCCGCGCCGAACAACAGGCGCGTCGGATTGCGGTCGAGATTGTTCACCGCGCGGCTGATATCGGCGAGCGTGCGGCGGCCGTCGACCATCAGGGCGCCGGAGCGCTTGTCGAAATCCTCCGCCAATTCCTTGATGGATTTCACCGTCAGAAACAGTTCGCCGCCGTCCTTGCCACCGGCCAGCGCATTGAGGCCGAGCATCAGATTGTCGGCCTTCCCGATCACGCCATTGACCTGCAGCATGACGTCGTCGATCTTCTGGGCGTTGCGCGCCAGCGACGCGGTGAAGGTCTCGAGATTATGCAGCGAGCTCTTGACCGCCTGCTGGTTGTCGGCGACGACCCTGTTGATGTTCTGCAGCGTGCCGCGTATCGCCTCCGTGACGTCCTGCAGCGCGTTCGGATCGGCCTTCAGCACGGGAATCCCGTCCTGGTCGAGGGGAACCGCGGGCGCGGCCTCCTCGCCGCCCTTCAGCGAAATCGCGGCAACGCCGGTCAACCCCTGAAATTCGAGCCCTACCAGGGTGTCCTTGCGCAGCGGCGCGTTGTTCTCGACCATCGCGAGTGCGACCACACGACGCGGGTTGTCGAGCTTCACGGAGACCACCTCCCCCACCCGGATACCGTTGAAATTCACGCTGCCGCCATTGCGCAGGCCCGCGGCCGGACCTTCGAAGATGATCCGCAGCGGGCTGCGCGCCTTGGTGGTGTGGAGGCTCTGGAACCACAGCACAAAGCCGAAAGCGGCGGCAATCACCGCCAAGGTGAAGGATCCGATCAGAACGAAATTCGCCCGCGTTTCCATTCAAACCAACTCCGGTACCGATCAAACCAGCTAGCCCATGACCGCGCGGGCGCGCTTGCCGTGGAAATAGGCCCTCAACCAGGGATGCTGCGAGGCCTGCATGTCGGCCATCGATCCTGCGGCAATGATCTTACCGTTCCCTAAAACGGCAATGCGATCACATGCCGTATAAAGGCTGTCCAAGTCGTGGGTTACCATGAAAACGGTCAGGCCCAAAGTGCGCTGGAGGGTCCGGACCAGCTCGTCGAAGTCACCGGCGCCGATCGGATCGAGGCCCGAGGTCGGCTCGTCCAGGAACACCAGTTCCGGATCGAGCGCGAGCGCGCGCGCCAGCGCCACGCGCTTGATCATGCCGCCCGACAATTCGGAGGGAAAGCGGTCGGCGACTTCCGGACGCAATCCCACCATGCCGAGCTTCGCCACCGTGATCTCGTCGAGCAGACGTTGGCTGACGTTGAGATATTCGCGCACCGGAAACTGGATGTTCTGGCGCACGGTCAGCGAGGAAAACAGCGCGCCCTGCTGGAACAGGATTCCCCAGCGCCGCTCGACCCCGCGCCGTTCCGCAGCACTCGCCGCGTCAAGATCGACCCCGAACACCTCGATGCGCCCCGAGATCTTTGGAACCAGCCCGATGATGGTGCGCGTCAGCACCGATTTGCCGGCGCCGGACGGCCCGACGAAGCCGAGGATTTCGCCGCGCTTCACGTCGAGATTGAGACCGTCCAGAACCCTGGTGGAGCCGAACTGCACCGAGATATCGCGCACCCGGATGATGGCGTCTTGTACCTCAGGCGCCATCGTCACATTCCGATCGAGGCGAAGAAGATTGCAAACACGCCGTCCATCACGATGACGAAGAAAATTCCCTTCACGACCGAAGAGGTGGTGTGTTGACCGAGCGATTCCGCGCTGCCCTGCACCGCAAGCCCCTCGACGCAGGCGACGATCCCGATCACCGCCGCCATCACCGGCGCCTTGATCATGCCGACGGTGAAGTGATCGATCGAGATCGCGTCGCGCAACCGAAGCAGGAATGCTTCGGGATCGACGCCGCCATAAAGCCACGCCACCAGCCCGCCGCCATACAGCGCCGCGATGGCGCCGAGGAAGGCCAGGATCGGCAGCGCGATGATCAGCGCCAGCATCCGCGGCAGGATCAGCACCTCGATCGGATCGAACCCCATGGTGCGCAGCGCATCGATCTCCTCCCGCATCTTCATCGATCCGAGCTCGGCGGTGTAGGCACTCCCCGAGCGGCCCGCCACCATGATCGCCACCAGCAGCACGCCGATTTCGCGCAGCACCAGCACGCCGAGCATATCGACCACGAAGATATCCGCACCGAATTTGCGGAAGTGAAAGATGCCCTGCTGGGAGATGATGCAGCCGATCAGAAAGGTAATCAGCACGACGATCGGCACCGCGCGCCAGCATACCTGTTCCAGATGATGCACGGTGGAGGTCAGCCGGAAGGCCCGGGGATGAATCAAGACCCGCCCGCTCGCGGCCAGCACGGCGCCGAGCATGTCGATCAGGCTGACGACGGTCTCGGCGATGCCAGCCATGCTGCGGCCGACCTGTTCCAGCATGCCCGTAATCGTTACCGATGTGGTATCGGCAGCGGGCGTTGCCTTCACGCGGCGCACCTCGTCGACCAGGCTCGAATAGTCAGCCGAAAGCCCCGATATCCTCGGCTCCACCCCTCCATGGGTCAGGCTGCGGCGAAGCCGCTCGATCAGCCAGGCGCCGAAGGTGTCGAGCTTGGAGACCTGCGACACATCGATGAAGACGTTGGGCCGGCCTCCGGTCAACTTTTCGGCATCCGCCACCATCTCCTCAAGCACCGGCGCAAAGCGCGCGATCCATGCGCCCGCGGCGCATAGTGCAAGCCCATCGCCCCTTGCAATCCGTTCCAATGTCGGGTCGCCGTTCACAATCCCAGCTCCTGTGCCGATTCTCCCCTGTTCATCGAAGAGGAAAACCCGACAATACCGCGATTACCTTGTAGAACCCACATCTAACCAGCCACACTTGGTTGCACCGGGCAAGCACGCGGTTTGGGAGCTGCCAGATATTAAAATGACTTCCAGCAAATCTCCAACGCTGGCCGCGCGAATCGAACGCTGGCCGATCGCCGGCAGCTTCACCATCAGCCGGGGCGCCAAAACCGAGGCGGTGACGGTCGTGGCTGAGATTATCCAGGACGGCCATGTCGGGCGCGGCGAATGCGTTCCCTATCCCCGCTATGGCGAAACCCCGGAAGCCACACTGGCCGTTGTCTTGTCGGTGCAGGAAGCTGTCGGCCGAGGACTCGACAGGGAAGCCCTGCAGACGGCGATGCCTCCCTGTGCCGCTCGCAACGCGCTGGATTGCGCCCTGCTCGACCTCGAAGCCAAGACCAGCGGCCGGCGCGCCTGGGATCTACTCGGACGCCCTGCCCCGCGCCCCTGCACCACTGCCTACACGATCTCGCTTGCGTCCCCCGAAGCGATGGCGGCGGCGACCGCCAAGGCCTCCCACCGGCGGCTGCTCAAGATCAAACTCGGCGGCGACGGCGACGGCGCGCGCATCGCCGCCGTGCGGCAAGCAGCTCCCGAATCCGAGCTCATCGTCGACGCCAACGAAGCGTGGACGACGGCCAATCTCGAGCAAAATCTCGCCGCATGCGCAAAGGCCGGCGTTACGCTGGTCGAGCAGCCGCTGCCGGCCGGCCAGGATGAAGCGCTCAAGCGCATCAGCAGGCCACTCGCCGTCTGCGCCGACGAGAGCGTGCACGACCGCGCCTCGCTGGAGGGGCTTCGCGAACGCTACGATGCCGTCAATATCAAGCTCGACAAGACCGGCGGCCTGACTGAGGCGTTGGCGATGGCGGACGCGGCGCGCGCGCAGGGGTTCGAGATCATGGTCGGCTGCATGGTCGCGACCTCGCTGGCGATGGCGCCGGCGATGTTGCTCGCGCGACAAGCCCGCTTCGTCGACCTCGACGGTCCGCTCCTGCTGGCGCGCGACCGCGATGGCGGGTTGCGCTACGACGGCAGCCTGATCTATCCGCCGGACGCCGCGCTCTGGGGGTGACCATGGAGGTGTCGCCGCGCCAACCACATCACGACAGCGCCCGACAGCGCCATGGCCGCCATGACGTAATAGACGCCTTGCCCGTGGCGGGCGTAGATCGCCCCGGACAGGATCGACGCGCATGAGGCGACGATGCCGGCACAGGCAGCGAGATAACCTTGCCCTCTCGCCATGACATGGATGGGCACGTGGCGCACCAGGAGCCCCATGGTGCCCACTTGAGTGAGCCCAAAACTCAGTCCATGCGCCAACTGCACCACCGCGAGCACGGCCACCGGGGGCTCCTGCGCGGTGATCAGCCAGCGGGTCCCCGCGCTCAGCGCCCCGATCACCACCAGCATCGAGGGCTGCAGCGTGAAGCGCGGCGACAGCGCGAACACCACAATCTCGGCCACGACGCCCAAGGCCCACAGCCCGGCAATCGTCAGCCCGCCGAGGCCGGACAGCTGCCAGGTTATCGAGGCAAAGGTGTAGTAGGCGGCGTGACTGCCCTGGATCAGCGCGGAGGCTGAGATGATCGCTAGGAAACCACCCTCGCGCAGCAATGCGGTCGCGCCCCGCTGCATTGTCGGCGGCGGCGCCGGATGGTCGAGCGGCCGAAGCCCGAGGCTGACCACGGCACCGAGCCCGGCCGTGGCAACGATGACCCAGATCAGGTGCTGTGCGGCGATGACATCCGCCAGCAGCCCGCACACGATCGCCCCCACGACGAAGGCGGCCGAGCCCCATAGCCGCAGCGGCCCGTATTTGAGGCCGTAGCGCGCGACGCCACGCAACGCATAGGCATCCGTCAGCGGGACCGTCGGCGTCCACATCGAGGCGGTGACGGCATAGGCGAGAAATACCAGTACCGGCTGGTGCTGGATTCCGACCAGCGAAAAACCGAGCGTGGTCATGAAGGCCGTGATGATCATGGCGCCGCGCAGCGCCCTGCGGCTCTCGGCAAGACCGGTGACGAACGGCAGGACCGTAAATCGCGTTACCGCAGGAACCGCCACGATGATCCCGATCCAGGATGCGTCGATACCGATCGCCCGCAGCCACATCGGAAAAAACGGCAGATGGCTGCCGATCAATGCGAACACCGCGCCGTAAAACAGCGCCAGCCGGCCCGCGAATCGCCGCGGCGCACGCGAATATCCGATGGGGATTTGTGATTCGGATGTCATCAATTCAATTGCGATTCGGTCGAGATCGTGGTGATCGTTAGCGTAACGCGTGATGATTTGCGCGATGAGTTTGCCATGGCCGACGAAGCATTTGCCCTGTCACCGATCTCCGCACGCGCGGCGCAGCCGAGCGAGGAGGATTACGACGCGATCAGGGAAGCGTTCATGGAAACCTCGCGGGGCCGCTGGTTTCTCGGCGAGTACGCCAAACGCAACCGCAATGCGGACACCAGGATGGTGCTCGATGCGGTGGCCCGGATCGAAGAAACGCTTGCCGCACAGAAGGAGCCGGCTCCCGCCTCCGGGCTCGCCGAGGCGCTGGCCGCAATCCGGGCGGCGCTCGATGCGGCGCAAGCCGCGGCATCCGCGGCGCTTGGCGATCTTGCGCTCGAGGAAAATCTGGCGCCCGCGCGCAAGGGCGCCCGGGTGATCCGGGAAATCGCATGGCGCTTGCGGGAGATCGGCGCCGACGGCCGGATTTGCGACCTGATCGATTCCCAGGTCAGCGCCGTTGAAGCGGCGTGCGGAAAAGTAGCCGCGATCGATCCTTCGACTGCCCTGAGCGCCGCATTCGCTCTGATCGAGGGACGGATCGCGGCCTTCGATGACGGCGATTCATCGGCCCCACAGCCGGCCGAGGAGGCGGCAGCGTCTTCGTCGCAAGCCGTCGATGAAGACCCCTCTTCTGCGCACGCCACCGGAGAAACGCTCTCCTCGCCCGTCCGAACCTCGCTCGATGAGGCGACGACCGATGTGGTCGAGGCAGAATACGTGGCGGTTTCCGCAAGCGAGGCCGAGGCGGCGATGGACAGCCCAGCGATGCCGGCTGAACCAATCACGGCTATGGCTGACGCTGCGGAGGCAATGCCCGAATCCACGGACGTACCGACTGAGGCCGCCGATGCCTTTGACGAGGCATTGCTGGAAATGGTCGCGCTTGAAATGGCCGCGCCAGACGATGACGCGGCCTACGATCCGCCCGAGAACGAAACTTGCGAAGTCGAGGCCGCCGGGTTGACGCCGGCCGAGCCCATCATTGTCGCAGAGCAGCCCGAGCCGGTGGCGGCGCCGGCCGTTCAACCATTACCTCAGCCTTCCGCCGCGCCTGCGCCCGAACCCTCTCTTGGTTCGAGCCTGATCGCGAACGGGATCGTGCAAAAGCCGCGGACATCGAGGCCCGATCCGCTGGCCCCGATCCGCCGCATGAGCCAGACCGAGAAGATCGCGTTCTTTTCGTAAGAGCCTGATCCGAAAAAGCGGGCACCGGTTTTTCGAAAAAGATCATGCTCAAACAAAAAGGTAGAGCGGGATGGCGATTTCATCCCGCTCCAACACACGGCCAGGAAAGGCCGGGAGCAGTCACTAGACCGGGAAATGCACCATGGTGACACCGCCGGAAGCATAGTTGGGCACGTCGGCCGCAACCGCCTGTCCCTCCCTGGATCCGAAGGCGCTCATCATTGCCGCCTCGCTTTCGAAGTCGGCTTCGAAGACGCAAAAATATGCCGCCTTGCCGGGACCCATGGGCTTCACGTCGAACGAATAGCTCGCAGCCTTGACGCCCGGCATCTTGATCGCAAGCGGCACATGCGTCTCGACGTAGTACTTCCTGAAATGTGCGGGGTCCTTGGGCTCATTGTAGAGCACGAGCAGCCTGTGCATTGAACGCCTCCCGGTTTTGTTTAACCCGCCCTTTGCCAGGGCTGGGCACCGGAACTGTAGCAGACGGCCAGGGTTATCGGGAAATTGAAATCGGGCGCGGCCACCACCTCCTTCAATCCGCTGCGGTCAGCCGATCAATCTCGCATACAAATCCGCGTCGACGTTGCCGCCGGACAACACGATCACGACATTCTTGCCGCCGATATCGATGTGACCGGCCAATAGTGCCGCGAGGCCGACCGCCCCGCCCGGCTCGACCACGAGCTTCAGCTCGCGGAAGGCAAATCCGACCGCTGTCCCCACTTCCGCGTCCGACGCGGTGACGCCCTTGGTGAGCAGCCGACTGTTGATGGCGAAGGTGATTTCGCCGGGGATTGCGGCCATCAGTGCATCGCAAATGGTCCGGCCGGAGGGACCGTGCGGCTCGCGCCTGCCCGCGCGCAGCGAGCGCGCGTGGTCGTCGAAGGCCTCGGGTTCGGCCGACATCAGCATGGCCTGCGGAAAGCGCGCCTTGACCGCGGTCGCGACGCCCGCGATCAGTCCGCCGCCGGAAGCCGGCGCCACCACGATGTCGGGGGTAATGCCAAGCGCCGCCATGTCTTCGGCGATTTCCCTCCCCACCGTGCCCTGGCCTGCGATCACCATGGGGTCGTCGTAAGGCGGCACCAGCGTGGCGCCGCGTTTGCCGGCAATGGCGCGCGCGATCGCTTCACGGTCCTCGCGGTCGCGATCGTACAGCACCACCTCGGCGCCATAGGACTTGGTGCGTTCGCGCTTGGAGAGCGGCGCATCCGCAGGCATCACGATGGTCGCCGGCATGTTGAGGATTTTGGCCGCCGCCGCCACGCCCTGGGCGTGATTGCCGGAGGAGAACGCGACGACGCCGCCGCCGCGCGCGCTTGCCGGAATCGACGACAGCTTGTTGAAGGCACCGCGGAACTTGAACGATCCGGTCCGCTGCAGCACCTCCGGCTTGATGAAAACCCTCGCGCCGACGCGCTCGCTGAGAACAGGCGGCGACAACAGCGGCGTTCGCACCGCGAACGGTGCGAGCACGCGCGCCGCGGCGTCGACATCCGCGGAACTGACCGGTAAAGGCAATGACGATTCATTCATGCGCGACTTGTATCGCGGACCCCGACGGGCCGGCAAGGATCTTCAGGCGACGAAGCGAGGATGCTCGGCCGAAAACCGCGTTGCGTCGCATCCCGATTCGACGGAACGGGCATCGGCCATGTTGTCGATGAAGGCCCGGGCCGAAACCTCCCAGCTATGATGTGCGGCAAAATCGAGGCAGGCCTGCGGCGAGATCCGCAAGCTCGCGAGGCACGCCAGCCGCAAGTCGTCGTTCAACACACCGACCGGCGCCGAGCCGAGCACGTCGCGCGGACCGGCCACGGGAAAGGCGGCAACCGGAACGCCGCTGGCAAGAGCCTCGAGCAGCACCAGGCCGAAGGTGTCGGTCTTGCTCGGAAACACGAAGACGTCGGCGGCGGCATAGGTCTTCGCCAGTTCCTCGCCCTGCTGCGCGCCTGGAAATACGGCTTGCGGATATTTTCGCATCAAGGCCGCCCGCGCCGGGCCGTCGCCGACGACGACCTTGGTGCCGGGCAACTCAAGATCGAGAAACGCCTCGAGATTCTTTTCCACCGCGACACGGCCGACGCAGAGAAACACCGGACGCGGCAAACCGAGGTCGGCGGCGCGCGGATGAAACTGGCCGGTATCGACCCCGCGCGGCCACAGCACCACATTGCGAAAGCCACGCGCGCGCAATTCGCCGGCCAGGGCCGGGGTCGCCGCCATCACAGCCCGGCTGCCGCCGTGGAAGGCGCGCAGCACGGCCCAGATCCATGACTCGCGAACCGGCAGGCGCGCAGAGACGTATTCGGGAAAGCGGGTATGAAAGCTGGTGGTGAACGGCACGCCATGCTTGCGGCAATAGCGCCGCACCAAAAGCCCGATCGGGCCCTCGGTGGCGATATGAATGCTGTCAGGCTGCGCGTCTCTTATCAGGCGGGCGATCTTCGCGCCGTTCGGCAAGGCCAGCCGCAGGTCCGGATAGCTCGGCATCGCGAAGGTGCGGAACGACTGCGGCGTGAGAAAACTGACATCGGCGCCGAGTGGCTTCGCAGCTTCCGCGGTCATGGCCAGCGTTCGCACCACCCCGTTGACCTGAGGATGCCACGCATCGGTCGCGACCAGAATATGCATCAAGCGGCGCGCGCTGCGACCGGGGCGACGAGGACCGTCCGGCGCTGCGGATCGGCCCAGGTGATGATTTCAAAGCGGCCGTCCTCGTGCTCGACAAGCGCGGTGCAGCTTTCCACCCAGTCGCCGCAGTTCATGTAGCGCACGCCGTGCTCGTCGCGGATCGTGGCATAGTGGATGTGGCCGCAGATCACCCCGTCGGCGCCATGACGCCGCGCCTCGGCGGCGAGCGTCTGTTCGAAGGCGCCGATATAGTTCACGGCATTCTTGACCTTCAACTTCGCCCATTGCGACAGCGACCAGTAGGGCACGCCGAACGCGCGGCGGAAAAAATTGACCAGCCTGTTCATCTGGATCGCGAAGTCATAGGCCTTGTCGCCGAGATGGGCGAGCCAGCGCGCGTTCTGGACCACGAGGTCGAAGATATCGCCGTGGATGACGAGGTAGCGCCGGCCATCGGCGCCGACATGGACGGTGTTTTCCACGACGTCGATGCCGCCGAAATGCGTGCCGTAATAGTTCCTCAGAAACTCGTCGTGATTGCCCGGCACATAGATGACCTTGACGCCCTTGCGCGCCTTGCGCAGCAATTTTTGCACGAAATCATTATGCGATTGCGGCCAGTACCAGTTGGATTGCAGCGCCCAGCCGTCGACGATATCGCCGACGAGGTAGATCGTATCGGCGTCGTGGCTGCGGAAAAAGTCCAGCAATCGGTCGGCTTGCGAACCGCGGGCTCCGAGATGGACGTCGGAGATAAACAAAGTGCGAAAACGCCGTTCCGGCAACTCTTCGCTCATCGAGTCACTTCCCATGCGTGCCCCTAACAGATTCCCATGACAGTGCGATGACTGCTTCTTTTGACGCGTTTTCCTTACGCGAACCGGTATCCACTTCGCTCGAAAACGCCCTGATCACGCCGACCCCGGCCAGCGCCGAAGCGCCGCGTTGCGCTCTCGTTAACCACGAATCGGACCCATCCCATTTGAACCCGCGATAGCAGCGCGATGCGACAACCGAACGACATCAATCGCCTTTCCGGCCGAAGCCGGCGCCCATCCGCAAACGTTAAAGAACGCGTCGGCCCGGACGCCCGAACAACCGGTCAACGCTATCGCAGACTACGAGACCGTCACCGTGCGATGGTCAGGCGAACGTCCCGCTGGGACTCGTCCGGAATTGGTTGCGGAGCCGTCGCGAAGAAGCCGAAAGCGGGCATCACCATCTCGAGTTCCCGGCGGTAGGTTTCGTAGTCGGGCGCGCCAGGCCGAACGAAACCAAGCTGGGGCGTGTGATCGACCACACGTCTGAGTACGATCGGCGCGCTCGCCGGCGTAAAATGTGCGCCGCCCGGGTTTGACAACGTCGTGATCAGACCACGTGCAGGCTCGCTGCCTTCGGGGCGGGACACCATGATCAGGCGTATGGCCCCCTTCTCGACTGTCACGAAGCTCATGAACGGGCGCCCGTCCGGGATGTAGACCCGACCCTTTTGCGTATGTCCGGCATCGATACGTTCTCGTTCCTCGAACATGAGGCTGGATGCGGTTTCGTCCCAATGAACGGACACAAGGTAAGCATTGATAACATCGGCGGACGAGAAGGCCGGCCGGAAGCAGACATAGCGCCCCTCCAACGCGTCGACGCTTGCGCGAGTGTAGCGGCCGAGATCGTCGGCGGCCTCGGATCTGGATGACAAGGGGATCTCGAGGTGCTCGGCGAGCGAGGGCGCGGTGCGCAAGCGCAGATCCGTGTGCTGGTCCTCGGCCGCGCGCTCGGCGGTATCCTTGCGTACGCGCTCGGACTTGTTGAACATCGCGAGAACCATGGCACCGACCACGAAGCCGGTTGCCCCCGTGCTCAGCGCGATAATTCGAACCGCGTTTTCCGGATTCTGGTAGAACTGCGCCAGCACCGTGCCGCCAAGGAGATATCCAACCAGCCACCCCGCGCCCATGAGTGCGAGCCCATTTCCGAGCGCCCCAACACCCAACACGCGGTACCACCTCCAGTCCATGGATCCGAGGTAGGAGCAAAGAAGCCCGAGGGAGATGGTGCAAACGAAGGGAGTGATAACTCCGGGCAACCGTTCAACGAAATTATTGAGGACGTCCTGAAATCCCCCGCCTTGCATCAGGGCGGGCACAAGCGGAATACCAATTCGCACAGCGATCGACAGTCCGGCAACGATGAGGGCCGCCAGTATCAACTCGGCGACAGGGGGAAATGCCAGCTGTTCTCCTTCCTGGCGTTCAATGAAACGCTGCGCGACCACGATTGCGCCCAGGACCGCAAATCCGATCGAGACGCCGAACGTGATTGCAATGGCCAGGACTTTGCCTGCTTCGATCGACCGCATCCCCGGCATGAACACCATCATGCCGACGCTCAGGAGGATGACGAGAAGGATCGTTGTCGCCCATTGGTCCGGCCCGAATGATGGTGTTGGGCGGGCATCGAAACCCATAGCCGCGAGACGCTGGAGCCGCCCGTTGTGGGTCCTTTCGCAAAAAAGCACATAGCGCGCAACAAGGCTGCAAGTGAGATTCGAAACCTCCACAATGTTGCAATTCAGCGCTTCTTTTAGTTCCCGGGTGGGTTGCGACGACGTGAAAAAGGCAAGGCCCGTGTGCATCAGTTCCTCGTAACGGGCATCCGCGCGAGCGGCTACCGTTTCACCGAGTTGCATGATCCTCGCATAGGCGGATCGGCTAGACCCGCTCCCGGCAAATTCAAGTGCCGTACCGCTGTTCCTGGGCCCAACAAACAGATTGTACAGTGCAACGGCCCTGGTGAAACGCGCGGGAAGCGTGCCATCTCTGCTGAAGTTCAATGCCTGCGGACTGATATTCCCGGAAATGATGTTAGCGACTTGCCTCCGAAGCTTCGCCGCCGGCTGAAAATCGGCGCCTTGTGCGAGTTCGATTGCAAGCCGATCGGCTTCGCGCGGAATCGCCGCGAACTTGACGCAGAATGTCCGTGCCGCCGAATCGATCTGCGACACCTTGGGGAACTGCGAAGCAACAACGATGATGAGCGCTGCTACGATCGGAGCGTATTGAGCGAGTTGGATCTGCGCCTCCGGATTCACTTTTGTCAGCGCATTGCCAACCCAGTCGAAGCCGATGCTGCCCTGGACAAGACCGATCATGACGAGAACCCAGAGCGCTACGATCAAAGCATAATAAAATACGACGCCGAAGAAGAACAACGCGAAGGTCGTACCGGACCGGTTGGTAGGTGGTGAGTTGAAGCGCGTCCAGGCGACCACGTAGAGCGCCAGCACCGCAATGATCCATTCGCTCCTCGTAACGATTTCCTGGATAATGGTCATGTCATGCGCTCCCATACAGCGGGCGACGCTCGGACGATTGGCGCTGCCCGGCTAAGGCATTGCAAATTGAATGGGGGATGCGTAATCGAGACGTCCGCTGCGCGTCGCTCGCACACGCGTCCCAAACAGGCCGGCAAAATATACCGAACGGCAGTGACGTGATGTGAAGCAGCACACAGTTATGGCGGAAAATTCGCTCTATGCCAGCATATCCGCTTCGGGAACCCGACAATCGGCAAGCACAGGGACGGCAGGCCCGTCCGCCTTGCGCCCGGATTTTTCCTGACCGACTTCAAAATCAGAGCGGCTTGATCATTTCTCCGCCCGTCGTCGGAATTTTCACGGCGTCCTTGCCGTCGATATTCATCTTCATCAGATCCAGCATCCGGATCTGGCTGTTCTCGTAGGTTCGAAAGTAGTAGCGTTTTGCCTTCAAATCGCTTGCCGAAGTCCAGAGCGTGTAGTCCGCCACCACGTTGCCGTGCGCGTCCTTCTCGCGGTCGCGAGCCGCGCCCTTCGGTATGTCGAATTGATTGAGAACGTGAAACGCCTCGATCACCGCGTCCTCGCCCGTTTTCGGCGTAAAGACCGACTGGCTGAACGCAACGGCGCGAACGAAGCGCGATGGCGGCGTGAAGTCGCCCGGCAGTCCAAGCATACCCGTGCCCTGGCCGGTCGGCAGCAACTTGACGCTCCCAAGCTGCACGGGGGCAGCGTCTGTCACCGAAAAGTTCAGATAGTTGCGCAGGTTCGTCATGTGCCAATCGAACGTCGGCGAATTCGTCACCACGCCAAACGGATCGTCATGAACGTTGAGCTTGCCGCCGACATATTCGATCACGATGCTTTTGCCGGTAGCGTCGTGGACGATGTAATGCGCCTCAGGCGCAAAGCCCCATCCGCCGAACACGACGGCTGGAACGACAATGCTGCCGATATTCGCCTTTACTTCATCGACGCTGGCGAAATTGTCCAGTATCCACGATCCAACTTCCCACTGCGCGATCGTCTTGGCCGCATCCGCCGCGGCGTAAGGCATGTACCCAGCGGAGGTAGGGAAGTAGAAGGTGCCCGCGGCCAGGCCTTTTTCGTTCATCCCGTCGAACAGCACCGGCAGCCCCGCGCCGTTCATGCCGACGCTGGCGTACCGGGCCTTCCACTTCAGCCCCTCCTTGCCGTCGGGTGTGGTGCCAATGCGCGCGTAGCCGCGCGGAAACATCATCGCGTCCGAATGGAGGTCGATCCCGAATTCAAGCGTGCGCGCGTGAACGACGGTGCCATCGCTCGCCGTCAGGCGGATGCCGGTGCAGGCCCTGGCGGGCGGCACGACGGTGCCGAGGAATAGCGCACCGGCACCTGCGATGGAGACGGCCTTACGGAAAACGTCTCGCGTGATCTTCATGTTCGCCTCCGTTCCAGCTTGATGACGTTGCAAATCGCTGGACAGGCAGCGAGGTGCTGTCTCCACTGCCTTTACCATCCCCATCTCGGGCAAAGGGAGCTTGATCCAGGTCAATATCCGCTTTGGGGGTCATCCGCGTCGAGAAGCCGAATATTCCTGCAAGGAGAGACCGGGCATCCCAAATCGGATTGATGCGCTTCAGAAAATGCTTGGCGCGCGCTTTACAGCGCTTCGGGGCTGGCGACGGAATCGCCGCGCAGAAAATGATCACCCGATCGTCCCGCCAGGTAAAATCAGCGGCGATGATGCAGGCAAGCCGGAGCACGCCGCAGCGCATGCGGCCAAGAAGCGCAGCGTGAACCCATCAAGTCGGTCACGGGTTGAGCCATCTCAATTATTCGAACCCCACCTCGGAATATTATGTCTTACTAGCCCGCGAATGAAGGAACGCATGATGAAACTCAAAACTATCGGCGCTGTCGTCGCTCTTGTCGTGGCAGCAGGGCCCGCAACGGCCAGGCACGCAAGCTCCAGCCAAGGCCAGAGCATCTATTGCGCAACCAGGGAAGCGGGAAATCCCTACAGCAAATATTGCGATTACCAGGCCTGGTCCGAATGGCGATTCCGAGGCGGTTGGGACAGCCGGCTCGACGATGCTTGCTGGCGTAACCCGCGTTATGTGCCACCCGGATGCCGCCGGCGCTAGACGTCCAGAGCAAGGGCAAATGCTCCGAAAAAGGCGGCCGCAGGGCTCCCCTCCTTTCGTCGTTCGCCAAATCGGATTTTTGCGGGCACAGCGCGAATCCCGCTCACGGCGCGGCGTTCTGCGCGATCAGGGCAGCGATGGAGGCGCCATAGACACCGAACGCAAGTGCCTAATCGCTCCGGGAGGGGCTAGGTTGGTCCTTGCCTGACTGATGAGGCCCATAAGCCGCTCCCGGAACGTTGTCCGTATGTTAGCCGCTACGCTGATGCCCGGACGTTGCAGCGGCGGTCAACGCGGCAAATCTTGCAGGTGGAGTCATCGCATCTCCCTTCTGCTTCAAGCCAACATGATCGTTGGCCAAAGAAAAGGTGTGCAGCCCCTTCCGATCTGTCAAGCACTCCCAACGCCGCGGCCATGACGATATGGCAGCAGCCCTCACTTGTTTTTCCGGACTTCTTTCACGAGGCCGCGTGTCCGTCGTTCCAGCCAACGGTGGAACCGGCTCTGTACGGCGGCGTTGATTGCAATCCTGGGAGTGTTGTCCATGGACGACGATCTCGGTCGGAGCAACCGACGAAGCAGCCATCTCATTTTGGGAATCTTCGCCGGCATCGTTGCGGTTGCAATTATCGCAGCGTTTGCGGCAACAATTCACGGCATCGATACGAGACAAACCAGCAACGATTTTCCTCCGGGAACGATCGGGCTGGCCCGCCCGCATCCTCCATTGGACAAAGGTCCGGCGGAGCCAATCAGGTAGGATCCGGCGTTTGCGGCATGTCGGATGCGGAATTCAACTTCAGACGCCTCGGCATGAGATCACTCATGGCGGATTGATATCGATCAAGGCTCGCCAGATCGAACGCCGTAATCTTCGCAGCCTTCATCGGTAAAGGACGTAACGGGAGGGTCTCATGAAAAAGCTGGCTATCATCGGGGCAACGCTCATCGGCAGCACGATGCTGTGCGCGGTCCCTTTCTCTCTGCACGTCTCGCAGGAAGCAGTCGTTTCAGTGGCGGTGGACACCGCGGAAGCCCGGATCGGCCGGCCGGCGACGCCCGGCAGCGTTGCCGGCGTGGCGCGCAGAACCACGCGGCGCGCGGTGCGGCACTGCGCCGCCGGCGTTACCTGCAACTAAGCCGCGCGGTTCAGGATCGCCCCCGGAAGCTTGACTCGACCGGCCCATCAGGATGTTGGGGGGCGATCATTTCGGGATGTGATGATTCGAGCTCCTAAACCGGAGCCTCGAATCATGCTGCGGATTCAGCGATTGCGAATGGATCGCCATGCGCGTGCGTCCGCCATGCCCCGGAAAACAGCCCGATTCGTTGAGAACTGGCGGCTGGCCGATTGAAATTCTGACAGAGAAATGGATCTGGGCGGCTGGCTGCGGTATGCGTTGAGCAGTCTCAATGAATTGAACGCTCCTCGGAACAGGAAGCGATATCTCTATCGAGATGTCCGTTTCTTTCTCGCGTAACAGCAACCGAATGAAGGAGCGCTTGATGAATTTCAGAATTCTCGGCGCTGCCGCGGCTCTTGCCGTGGCAGCGGGGCCCGCCATGGCCCGGCACATCATTTCCAGCCCAAACGCCCAGAGCATCTATTGCGCGACCAGGGAAGCGGGAAATCCCTTCAGCAAGTATTGCGATTACATAGCCTGGAGCCAATGGCGATCCCGAGGCGGCTGGGACAGCCAGCTCGACAATGCTTGCTTGCGTGACCCTCATTATAAACCGCCGGGATGCTGGCCTTAGCCTTCTAATAAAACCGATGGAAATGATGGATGGGCCCATGGCCGTGCCCGACCTCGAGGCGGTCGGCCGCCGCGATCGCCGCGGTGATGAAGGCCTTGGCCTCGCGAACGGCACTTTCCGGCGCCTCGCCTCTGGCGAGAAAGGCTGCGATAGCTGATGACAGCGAGCATCCGGTGCCGTGGGTATTATTGGTGCTTATGCGCGGCGCCGGCAGTGCAACGGTGCCATCGCCCGTGAACAGATAGTCGATGCTCTCGGCGCCCTCGCCGTGGCCACCCTTGATCAACACCGCCGGACAGCCCAGCGCCAGGAGCCGCTTCCCCTGGCCCGCGATCGCGGCCTCGGTGGATGCGACCGGCTCATCCAGAAGCGCGGCCGCCTCCGGCAGGTTCGGGGTGATCAGCGCGGCGCGCGGAATGAGGTTTGTGCGCAGTCCGGCTACGGCGTCGGCCGAAAGCAAAGGGTCGCCCGAGGTCGCGACCATGACAGGATCGAGCACGATATTCGCCGGCTTCCATCGCACAAGCGCGGCCGCGATGGCCTCCACGGTTTCAGGCTGCGACACCATCCCGATCTTGACGGCCTTGACGTCGAGATCGCCGAACACCGCATCCATCTGCGCGGTCACGAACGCGGCCGGCACCGGATGGATCCCGCTCACGCCGCGGGTGTTCTGGGCGGTCAAGGCGGTGATGACCGAGGCGCCATAGACACCGAGCGCGGCAAACGTCTTGAGGTCGGCCTGGATTCCGGCGCCTCCCGAGGAATCCGAGCCGGCGATGGTGAGCGCGATCGGTATCGTCATCGCAGGGCTCGCGGGGAAAGGGACGGTCGCGTCTTGCGCATGTCTTGTCCTAACGCGGGGCGTTGTTGCCAGCAAGTTCCTGGCGGTTATATTGCCCTCGGGCGAAACGCCTTTTTCGGAGACGACAGCGATGGTTCCCTTCTTCATTCAGATCAAGTGCAAGCTCGGCCAATCCTACAAGGTCGCCAACGCGATCGCCGAGGCCGAGATTGCCTCCGAAATCTATTCCACCGCAGGCCATTACGATCTGCTGGTGAAGTTCTACGTCGACAACGACACCGACATCGGTCACTTCGTCAACGAGAAGGTGCAGATCATCCCCGGCATCCAGGACACCCACACCATCATCACCTTCAAGGCGTTCGGCGCGGGCCAGGCGTGAATCCATAATTCGGTGAGGCTAACTCGAAGGAGGCCCTGCCATCTGGCTTCACCGGGGTGGAAGTTCCCGCAAAGCATTTTTGATTTCCTTCAAATTATTTAACGCTTTGCAGCTCTTGAGAAGCGGGCCCACTTCCTTGTCGCCGTGCGCCTTCATGGCACGCAACATCATCGCCACTGATTTCTGGGCGGCTTCTTCAAGCTCCAGTCTCTTCTCCGATTGCAATGGCTTGGCAATCGTCGATTCCACTTCCATGGTCGCTGTCTGGGCCTGAACGTAATTTTTTTTGGCTTCAGCATTGGAAGCAAGTGTTGAAAGACCCCCATACATAAGCGAGCATTCAGAAATGCGGCGCACTACTTTTTCGCGCAATTCGACGCCTTCCTTGCTTTCTTCTATCGCGCTGTTTATCGCCGCGGTTACGTCAAGTACGGCCCATGTGCTGTCTCTGTCGGCGGATTGTGCGTAGGCAAAGCGCGGCGAGATCGGCAAGGCCGATATTACGCCAAAGGCCAGAAGTAAAATCACTTTGGGATTGTCGGACATCACTGGTTCCCCGATTTAATTTAGCGCGCTGCTAAAGCCGTTCAGAGGGTTCGTCAACACGGGAAGCGGCCCCGCGCACGTCGCCCATGTCGGAAATTGCAGGCATGGCCACCTCTCGCCACCGAACCACAGGCACGGAACATGATCCCGCAAATTTCGAGCAGGACCAATATCGCGCTCCTGCACGCTCACCAAGTCGTTTTTGCCCTGAAGACAGCCTTGGGAGGCGAAGGTCCGCTTTGGGGTCATTTAGAGCATGATCCGGAAAAGTGGGCACCGGTTTTCCGAGAAAGATCGTGCTCAAACGAAAAAGCCAGAGCGGGATGGCGATTTAAGGAAAATCCATCCCGCTCTGGCATCGATTTTGGCATGTCCGCGGCATATCCGCTAAGGGGGTAATCTCGGAAATGCCCGTGCTCCGGTTGTGCCGGTTGAAGACAGCGATGGCACCGGTTCACGCCCCGGCCTCACGACTTGCCGCCTTCCTTTGCCGCCTTCCTGGGCCGCGGCGGTCCCTCCACCGGCGACAGCGACTTGAGATATTCTGCCATCGCAGCACGATCTTCCGCCGGCAATTGCGACGTGTTTCTGATCACGCGCGCCATCGCGCCGCCGGCGGAGTCGCCATCGGGCAGTTCCCCGGTTTCCAGGAAATAGGCGAAGTCGTTGACGCTCCATTCGCCCAGTCCCCTTTGCGTGATGTTCGGCACCCAGCCTTCGCCTTCGGGATTGGGGCCGCCCGCGAAGCGCTGGGCTGTGATGATGCCGCCGAGGAAGTTTCGCGGCGAGTGACACTCGGCGCAATGGCCGAGGCTGCCCACCAGATATGCGCCGCGATTCCATCCGCCCGAGCGCGCGGTGTCCGGCTTGAATGGCTGGCCGTCCATGAACAGCCATTTCCAGATCCCGATATTGCGCCGGATATTGAAAGGAAACGGCACGTCGTGATCGCGCACCTTGCCCGGCACGGCAGCGAGCGTTTTCAGGTAGGCGAAGAGGTCACGAATGTCGTCGACTTTCGCGTGCTGGTAGGAAGTATAGGGAAACGCCGGAAAGTAGTGAGTTCCGGACGGTGAAGTACCCTTAACCAGAGCGGTCACGAAATCCGCTTCGGTCCATCGCCCGATGCCGTCGACGGGATCAGGAGAGATGTTCGGCGCGTAGAACGTCCCGAATGGCGAGGGTATTGCGAGGCCGCCGCCGAGCTTCAGGCGATCAGGCTGACCGGGCACGGCGTGGCAGGAGGAACATCCTCCGGCATTGAACGTTGTGAGGCCGTTGGCAAGGTTTGGCGTGTAGGCCGGCAGCAGATCCGAGGAGACGACGGCCGGTATCGTCAGCCACCAGAAAACTCCGAATGCGAGGGAGCCGACCACAACGGAGCCAAGAAAAATTCGTCGCAGCATTCACCGATCCGTGACTGATCATCCCACCAGCGGCCAGTATGACGGTTATTGCCGCCACAGGCTGCCTGAAAATTTGACGCGTTGTAGCCGGTCTCCGGAATAAAGCCGGAGCCCCGCTGTTTTGAAACAGGCTGTCGATTGACGGCCAAAAGGGAGAAGACCATGTCGAATACCAGGACCATGCTTGCGATGCTTGCGCTGGGAGCGACCGTTGCGTTTTCCGGACCGGCTTTCGCCGAGAAGATGAAAGCCACGCTGAGCGGCAAATCCGAAGTACCCGCGAACGCCAGCGCCGGCACGGGCACCGCCGATATCGACTACGATGCCGCCACCAAAAAGCTGAGCTGGAAGCTGACCTATTCGGGGCTCTCCGGCCCCGCAACCGCGGCCCACTTCCACGGGCCGGCCGAGCCCGGCAAGAACGCCGGCGTCGCCGTCGCCATCCCGAATGCGACCGCGAGCCCGGCCGAGGGCAGCGCCACGCTGACCGATGCCCAGGCCGCCGACCTGACGGCCGGCAAGTACTACATCAACGTCCACACCGCGGCCAATCCGACCGGCGAAATCCGCGGTCAGGTGACGAAATAAATCCCGCGCGCCAGAACAAGACATGGAAGAACAAAAAAAGGCGGGCGCATCGGACGCCCGCCTTTTTCCTTGATCAGCCGGATTTAGCCGTTCTTGACGCGGTAGGTCTCGTGACAACCGCCGCATTGCTTGCCGATCGTGGGCAAGGTGGCCTTCAGCGTGTCCAGATCCGTGATCTTGCCCTTGGCGTCGGCGACCGCCTTGGCGAAGCTCTTGATGTGCTCATCGAAGCCGGCCTTGTCTTCCCAGACTTTTGCGGATGCGCTGTAATCCCCTTCCGCCTTCAGACCCTTGATGCTGTCGGGAAACAGGGTTGGAAATTTCTTGACGGTGTCCTCGAACTGGGCCAACGCGGCATCGACGGTGGCCTGATCATAGGGCTTTTCGCCCTTGACCATCGCCGCCAGAGCACCCGCGTTCTTGCCGTTGCCCTTCATCACGGCCTGGGTCGTCTTGACCTGATCCTGTTGTGCCGCCACCACGCCGACGCCGAGCAACAACGTTCCAACAACCAATACAGTGCGCATCATCAGTGTGACCCCTTTTGATTTTTTAAAGTGCACGGTGAACTCATTACCCAACAAGCTTGCAACTATCGTTCCAACACCGCGCGCGGGGCTTCATTCCCGCGCGCGGAAGATCACAGGCTATGCCGGCGCTGGTGCTCGCGGATCGCGATCCAGACCCGCTCCGGCGTGACAGGCATGTCGATGTGGTCGATCCTGTATTCACGCCACAGCCCCTCGATGATCGCATTGACGACCGCCGGGCACGAGCCGATCGCTCCCGCCTCGCCCGCGCCCTTGACGCCCAGCGGATTGGTCTTGCACGGCACATTATGCGTCTCGAACACGAATGACGGACCATCGGCCGCCCGCGGCAGCGCATAGTCCATGAAGGTTCCGGTGACGAGCTGGCCGTCCTTCGGACTATAGACCGCCTGCTCCATCAGGGCCTGACCGATCCCCTGCATCGCGCCGCCATGCACCTGGCCGGCGAGCAGCAGCGGATTCAGCGTCACCCCGAAATCGTCGACGATGACGTAGTTGACGATCCCGATGATGCCGGTGGCGGGATCGATTTCGACCTCGGCGAGATGAGTGCCGTTCGGAAAGGTGCCGTCGGCCGCGGTAAACGTCGCGCTCGCGTTCAGCTTCGAAGGATCGACGCCCGGCCGCTTCGCCAGATCGGCAAAGCTGATCGAGCGGTCGGTGCCCGCGACCCGTATCGTTCCCTCCGATATCTCGAGGTCGCCGTGGCCTGCTTCCAGCGCCTCGGCGGCGATCTCGCGCAGATTGTTGCCGAGTTCGCGGGTCGCGCGTTCGACACTGACGCCGCCGGTTGGAATGGAAGCCGAGCCGCCGGTACCGAGACCGGTGGCGATCTTGTCGGTGTCGCCCTGCAGGATGTGGACGCGTTCCGGCGGCAGCCCGAACTGCTCGGCGACGAGCTGCGCATAGGCGGTCTGGTGGCCCTGCCCGCTCGACTGCGTGCCGATCAGGATCGAAACGTCGCCATTGGGATCGAGCCGCACATTGGCGGTCTCCTCGCCCATGGTGCCGCAAACCTCGACATAGGTCGCAAGCCCGATGCCGCGCACGAGGCCCTGCTTCTTCGCGGCCTTGGCGCGCCGGGGAAATTCCTTCCAGTTGGCGATTTCCATCGCGCGCTTCATGTGCGCGGCGAAGTCGCCGGAATCGTAGACCTTCCCGGTTGCCGTCTTGTAGGGCATCGCCCGCGGCGGGATGAAATTCTTGCGCCGGACCGCATCCGGCGTCATGTCGAGTTTGCGCGCGGCCGCGTCGACCAGCCGCTCCAGCACGTAAGCCGCCTCGGGGCGTCCGGCGCCCCGATAGGCGTCCACCGGCACGGTGTTGGTGAAGACCGTGCGAACCCGGCAATGGAAGGCCTGGATGTCGTAGAGGCCGGGCAGCATGCCGGCACCGCCATGCGGAATGTAGGGCCCGAAGGTCGACAGATAGGCGCCCATATCGCCCAGCAGATCGACGTCCATGCCGAGGAACCTGCCGTCGGAGGCCAATGCCATCCGCGCGGTGGTGGCATTGTCGCGCCCTTGCGCGTCGCCCATGAAGTGATCGGCACGGTCGGCGGTCCATTTCACCGTCTTGCCCAGCTTGCGCGCGGCGACCGCAGCCAGCGCGTATTCGCGATAGGGAAACAGCTTGGTGCCAAAGCCGCCGCCGACGTCCGGACAGATCACCCGCATCTTCTCAACCGGAATCTTCAGGACATTCTGGCAAAGGATATCGCGCAGCCGATGGCTGCCCTGGCTGCCGACCGTCAGCGTCAGATGATCGCGCTTGGCATCGTACTCGCAGACCACCGCGCGCGTTTCCATGAAATTGGTGACGACGCGGGGATTGACGATCGATATTTCGGCCACCGCATGCGCTTTCGCGAACGCCGCCTCGGTCGCCTTCTTGTCGCCGAGCGACACGTCGAACAGCACGTTGCCGGGATGCTGGGCCCAGACCTGCGGCGCGCCTTGCCTGACCGCATGGAGGACGCCGACCACGGCCGGCAGCGGCGTCCACTTGACCTCGATCGCCTCGATCGCATCGCGCGCATGATCGACGGTATCGGCGACGACGAACGCAACGGCGTCGCCGACATGACGCACCTCATCCTTCGGCAGGATCGGATAGGGCGGGCCGGTGAATGGATTGACTTCCAGGTTGAAAAGGCACGGCAGGTCGCCGAGATCCCTGACATCCTCGGCGGTCAGGACCGCCGCTACCCCGGGCAGGCCGCGGGCGCGGGTGGCGTTGAGGGTGAACTTCGCGTGGGCATGCGGCGAGCGCAACACCAGCGCGTGCAGCGAAGGCTGTGGCGCGAAATCGTCGGTGTAGCGGCCTCTGCCGCGGATAAGCGCATCATCTTCCTTGCGAAGCACGCTTTGACCGACGCCGAATTTGATGGCAGCCATCGTATCTCCATTTCCCCCTCACGCGGCCGGTTGATGACCGCGCTCTAAACTATTGAAACAGCGCACGATCTTCTCGCAGGGCCCGACCGCCCTGGCCGCTCTTGCGCCGGCAGGTTCCAGCCATATTGCAGCGGATCACAAGACAGCGCAAACGCCTCTTTGCCTTGACGCGCTTTCTTTGCACGTGCCGCTAACCGCTTGGCTCGAATATGCTTTAGCCGCGCACCAGCGTGCTCAGCCAGCGCCTGCCGAACAGCAGCAATATCGATCCCGCATAGACCAGCGTACCCACGGCGATCAGCAATAAAAATGCGGCCTCGTCGCGCAACGCGCCCAGCCCGGAAAACCGAGTGGCTGCGAAGCTTGCCGCCAGCCAAAGCGCTGCGCCCAACAAGACGCCCGAAGCGGCGAACTTCGCCAGCGACCGCATCCATGTTCGGTCGATGTGGAGGTAGCCGGCCCGCACGGCAAAGGCGATCACCAGCAACAGATTGATCCAGGCGCCAACCGCGGTCGCGAAGGCGAGACCGACCTGCGCGAGCGACCCCACCAGCGCAATCTTCAGCCCGACATTGGCGGCAACCCCGGTCAAGGCCGCTTTCACCGGCGTCGCGGTATCCTTGCGGGCGTAGAAAGTGGCGACCGCGCTGCGGATCATGACAAACGGAATTAATCCGACCGCATAGGCCGCGAGTGTGGCGCCCGCGGCCGCGGCGTCGCCCTTCGAGAACGCGCCGCGCGCAAACATCGCCCGCATGATGACATCGGGAACGGTCAGGAACGCGGTGACGAACGGCACCGAAAAAAGCAGCGTAAAGTCGAAAGCCCGCCGCTGCGCGGCCTGCGCGCCGGCGTGATCCTCCGATGTCAGGCGCCGCGACATTTCCGGTAGCAATACCGTGCCGATCGCAATGCCGATCACCCCGATCGGAAGCTGGTTGAGCCGGTCGGCGTAATAAAGCGCCGAGATCGCGCCTGCCGGAAGGAAGGTCGCGATGATGGTATCGGCGAACAAGGCGACCTGGGTGCCCATCGAACCGAGGGTCGCCGGTCCCAGCGCCCGGAAGAAGGCGCGGACGTCTTCATCGAGCTTGAGCGGCGCAAACCGCGGCAAGCCGCCATGGGTGGCAAGGTCGCCGGCGAGCAGGAAATATTGCAGGAAGCCGGAGATCAACACGCCCCAGGCCGCGGCATGGCCGGGCGTCGGAAAAAAGACCGCGAGCTGCCAGCGTCGCCATCATCGAGATGTTGAGGAAGATCGAGGCCGCCGCGGCGCTGGCGAAGCGGTGCATCACGTTGAGCATGCCGCCATACAGCGTCACCAGCGTGATCAGCAGCAGGTAGGGAAAGGTGATCCGCGTCAGTTCGATCGCCAGCCGCCGCTGCTCGGCATCATCGGTGAAGCCCGGCGCGAGAATGCTCATGGCCTGCGGCATGAACAGCCAGGCAGCCGCGAGCAGGACGAGCTGCGAGAAAAACAACAGCGTGAAGATACGATCGGCGAACAGGCTGGCCGATTTTTCGCCGCGTTCGCCATGGACATGGGCATAGGCGGGCACGAACGCCGCGTTGAAGGCGCCTTCGGCGAAGATGGCGCGAAAATGGTTGGGCAGGCGCAGCGCGACGAAGAAAGCATCCGCCACCGGCCCGGCGCCGAGGATGGCCGCGAGCATGATGTCGCGCGCAAATCCGGTCAGCCGCGAAAGAAGCGTGTAGCCGCCGACGGTGAAGATACGACCGAGCATGCGCTGTTTCTAGCGCAAGCGCCCGCGCTTCAAAACTGCCAAATCAGGTTGCAAAGAAGCCACGCACAGCCTCGATGACCCGCTCCTGCGTCGGCTCGTCGAGATAGGCATGCATCGGCAGGCTGATGACGTCGGAGGACAGCCGTTCGCAGGCCGGCAGGCCGCCGTCGGCGACCGGAAAATCCCGATACGCGGTCTGCTGATGCATCGATTTCGGATAGTAGATCGCGGTCGGAATGCCCTGCGCTTTCAGCGCTGAGGCGAATTCATTGCGGTCGGCGCCTTGCGGCAGCCGGATGGTGTATTGCGCCCAGACCGAGGTGGCCCAGCTTTCGAGACGCGGCACGGTCACGACATTGCCGAGACCCCGCGCGTAGCGCTCCGCGACCTTGTTTCGCGCCGCGATTTCATCCTCGAAGATCTTCAGTTTTTCGAGCAGCACCGCCGCCTGGATGGTGTCGAGCCGGCCGGTCAGTCCGAGGCGAACATTGTCGTACTTGTCCGAGCCCTGACCATGAACGCGGACGCTGCGCAGCGTTTCGGCGAATTCGGCGTCATCGGTGAAAATCGCCCCGCCATCGCCAAAGCAGCCGAGCGGTTTTGCGGGGAAGAAGCTGGTCGCGGTGATGTAGCCGAGGCCGCCGAGGCGGCGGCCCTTGTAGCTTGCGCCGAATGCCTGCGCCGCGTCATCCAGCACGAACAGGCCCTCCGCCGCCGCGACCGCGCCGATGGCGTCATGGTCGGCGCTTTGGCCGAACAGGTCGACCGGGATCACTCCCCGCGGCATGAGGCCGAGCCGTCTGGCGGTCGCGATGCCGCGCTTGAGCGAAGCCACGTCCATGTTGAAGGTCGCTTCGTCGACATCGACGAACACCGGCACGGCGCCGGCCAGCGCCACGGCCTCGCCGGTCGCACAAAATGTAAATGACGGACACAGCACCGCATCGCCGCGGCCGACACCTTTCGCCATCAGCACCATCAGCAGCGCATCCGTGCCGCTCGCGCAGGTCACCACATGTTTGGCCCCGCTGAAGGCGGCAAGCGCCGCCTCGAGCTGGGTCACCTCCGGACCGTTGATGAACTGGCAATGGGCGAGCACGCGGGACACCGCCTCGTCGACGGAATGGCCGAGCCTGCGCCGCTGCCCGGCGATATCGATGAAGGGAACGGGATCTGGACGAAGGTGCTGGTTCATGGAGCCTTGCGAGGATTGGGAGCGGGACATCAGCGCGGGATGCGGCCTAGCCGACGACGCGCCGCGGTCCCTTGCGGGCGGCAGACGCCGTGGCGGCCTTGGCGGGATTTTCAAGGCAGCGGATCGCGATTTCGAGGCTGGCCACGCCTTCGTCGCCGGTCACCGCGGGCACGTCGCCGCTCCGCACGGCGCCGAGGAACGCGATCAGCTCGGCGCGCAACGGCTCGTCATGGCCGACCGGCAAATGACGCATCGAATAGCTGCCGTCCGGCTTGAAGCCGAAGCATTCGGTCACCTGACGGGTCAGGAGATCGCCCATCACATATTTGCCGCGGGTGGCAACCGTGACGCTGCGCGCCTTGAACGGCGTCAGCCAGTTGGTGTTGATATGGGCGAGCACGCCCGAGGCGGTTCTGAACTGCAGGAGCGCGATGTCCTCGCGTTCAGCCACGGCGCTGGAGAGCTGCGGCTGCACTTCCACGATGTCCGATTCCGTGAACCAGCGGATCAGATCGATGTCATGCACGGCAAGATCGATAACCACGCCGACGTTCGACATGCGCGGCGGGAACGGTCCGACGCGCGTGATCGCGATCGAAAGAATGTCTTCACCCGAGATTGCCTTCTTGATCGCGGCGACGGCGGGATTGAAGCGTTCAACATGCCCCACCATCAACGTCACGCCGGCACGGCGCGCGGCGGCGACGATTTCCTGCCCCTCCTCCACCGAGGACGCGATCGGCTTTTCGACCATGAGGTGAATGTTGCGCGCGATACAGGCGAGCGCGATCTCGTGGTGGAGATGCGTCGGCGCGGCCACGGTCACGGCATCGACGCCTTCGGCGATCAGCTCATCGAGGCTTGCGAAGGCACGGCAGCCCGCAAACTCGGTGGCGCGCGAGCGATGCTCCGGCAACGGATCGACGATCCCGACCAGCGTGGCACCGGGCAGGCCTGCCAGCACGCGGGCGTGATTGCTGCCCATGATGCCGGCGCCGATCACGCCGATGCGAACCTCGCGTTTCGCCTCGGTGCTCAGACCCGATGCGGACCCCTTGGAAACCATATCATTCAACCCCAACATCCCGGTGGCGCTCGCCCCACAGCCCTGCGCCGCAGGTTCTCTAGCACGTCGCCACTGGGGTGGCGAATGATTGGGTAACGGACCCAAACACGTTTTGATTCAAAGAATTACACGCCCGACGCCGGGCGGGAAACATCGATTCCCGTTGAATTTCTGCGGTGGGACGTCCAGCGAATCGGGCATGCTGTCCGGACGCTCCGGACGGCTCACGAGCGCTGGTAGTCATCCTCGATGCGGATGATGTCGTCCTCGCCGAGATAGCTCCCGGTCTGAACCTCGATCAGTTCCAGCAGGATCTTGCCCGGATTTTCCAGCCGATGCACGGCGCCGATCGGGATATAGATCAATTCGTTCTCGTGCACGATCTTGACGGCCTCGTCGACCGTCACGCGCGCGGTGCCGCGCACCACGATCCAGTGCTCGGAGCGATGGTGATGCTTCTGCAGCGAGAGCCGACCGCCGGGCTTCACGACGATACGCTTGACCTGGTGACGGTCTCCCATGTCCACCGACTGATACGAACCCCAGGGGCGATGCACCTTGAGGTGATCCTCCGTCACCTGCGGCGCGACCGTCTTCAGCTTCGCCACCAGCCGCTTCAACCCGTTGGCATCCTTTTGACGCGACACCAGCACGGCGTCCTGCGTCGCCACCACGACCAGATCGTCGACGCCTTCCAGCGCCACCAGCGCCTTGTCGGTCGAAACGTTGCAGTTGCGGGAATCCTCGAACACCGCCGTGCCCTGCGCGGCGTTGCCCTGGCTGTCCTTATCCGACAGTTCCCATACCGCGCGCCAGGAGCCGACGTCGGACCATCCGCACGCAACGGGCACGACCGCGGCGAGCGAGGTCTTTTCCATCACGGCGTAGTCGATCGAGATGGCTTTCGCCGATCCGAATGCGGTGGCATCAAGCGTCACGAATCCGAGATCGCGTCCCGCCTTGGCGACGGCGTCGCTGACCGCCTGCACGCTTTCGGCATCGACATTGCGGTATTCGTCCAGCAGAACGGCCGCACGAAACATGAAGTTGCCGCTGTTCCAGAGATAACCGGCCTTGATGTATTCGGCAGCCGTTGCCGGATCCGGCTTCTCGACGAATTTCTTCACCGCAAGGACTTTGCCCGACACCACTTCGCCCGGGCTGATGTAGCCGTATTCGGTGGCGGCGCGCTCCGGCTTGACGCCGAACGTCGCAATGCGTCCCGCATCCGCGGCGACCAGCCCCTCCCGGCAGGCCGCGACAAAAGCCGCGCTATCGCGGACGACGTGATCGGCGGCAAGCGCCAGCACCACCGCCTCACTGCTGCGCATGTGTGCAAACGCGGCGCCCGCTGCAATCGCAGGTCCCGAATCCCGCCGCATCGGCTCCAGAAGGATATCGGCCTCAAGCCCGATCTCGGCCAGCTGCTCCAGGACCATGAAGCGATAGGCGGCGTTGGTGATGACGATGGGACGCTCAAACAGCGTCGCGTCCGATACCCGCAGGATCGTGTCCTGAAATGTCGAACGGGTGCCGAACAGGGGCAGGAATTGCTTCGGGCGAACCTCTCGCGAAGCCGGCCACAACCGCGTCCCCGCGCCGCCGCACATGATCAGTGGAACAATTCTTCTGCCCATCAACGCCTCACACGTTCCAGCGGCCGGGATACCGCGCAAAAACCAGGCCTGTTCCCCAATGCGAGATGCCGAATCAAAACCGGTTCGTGCATCAAATCTCCGGCATCGACGACGGCTTCCACAACGCCATCGAACTGGATCGGGGCAACATATCCTTTACCTCCGCGCGACCCAACCCCTTCTCCGGGAAGTCTGCGCCATGGGTTAACTCTTCCGGTTGGTGATTACCGACACGCCAGGACCCGCGCCGGACAGGCCTCTTTAGCCGCCCCTTGGCGGGGTCGGCAATACCCGGTTAAGCGACTATTGCCAGATAGGCTTTAAAACCATACCAAGGCGCCGAAGTTCGGCGCGCGGTGTCGAGTTGCGCCGTCTTTTGACGTCCTCCAGATTTGGCGAGCGCGGGCGAAATGCGCCGTATCCTGCTTTCAGCGATAAAGGTACTGGTCTCCGCGGCGCTGCTTTTTCTCGCGCTCCGCAAGGCGAATTTTTCCGACCTTGCCTCGCGCATCGACGTTGCGAGCCTCGGCTGGATCGGCCTTGCGGTCGCCGTGACATTCCTTCAGATCTTCGTCGGCGTCTTGCGATGGCGCATTGTCAGCGCGCAATGCGGAGCACCGCTCGCGACCCGGCAGGCGATGCGCTTCAACGTGATCGGAACGTTCTTCAACCAGACGCTGCCGTCCTCGATCGGCGGCGACGCGGTGCGGCTCTGGCTGGTCGCGCGCGGCGGCGCCGGCTGGCGCGCGGCGACCTATTCGATCTTCGTCGACCGCGCCATCGGCCTGATCGCGCTTGCGATCGTCATCGTCGCGAGCCTGCCCTGGAGCTACAACCTGATCACCGACCCCTACGGCCGCTCGGCGCTGCTGCTGGTCGATCTCGCCGCGCTCGCCGGCGGGGCGGGATTTCTCGTGCTCGGCGTGCTGCCCTGGCCATGGCTGAGACGCTGGTGGGGAACGCATCATATTCACGCCTGCGCGGTGATCGCGAACCGGGTCATTTTCAGCCGGCAGAGCGGACCAACGATCGCGGTGCTGTCATTGCTTGTTCACGTTCTCGCCGTGGCGATCGCCTGGTGCGTCGTTCAATCGATTGCCGCACCGGTGACGTTCGGCCAGATTTTTCAGCTGATTCCGCCGGTGATGCTGATCACCATGCTGCCGATCTCGATCGCAGGCTGGGGCGTCCGCGAGGCCACGATGGGGCTGGCGTTCGGATATGCCGGACTGATGACGAATGAGGGCATCAATATTTCACTGCTGTATGGCGCGGTGTCGTTCATTGTCGGCGCCTTTGGCGGACTGGTGTGGATTTTCTCCGCCGAAAAGGCCGCGCAGGACGCGGCGTCGATCGAGGTGCCGGAGTAACCGCCGCTCACAGCCGCGGCAATCTGTTTACTTGACGAACGGAAAGCGCCGCTATGTGATGAGCTGGAAGAGATGCGCCGTTTGTTCGACCTTCATAACCAGCGTGCCGCCTTGAAATCCCGATGAAGATCAGTGTCGTAACAGCCAGTTACAATTCCGAGGCAACAATCGGCTTTACCATTGAATCTTTTCTCGCGCAGAAACATTCAGACAAGGAAATGCTGGTGATCGATGGCTCGTCCAGCGACGCCACATTGAAAATTGTCGAGTCATTTGGTTCTGACGCGATACGCGTCCTCTCCGAGAAGGACAAAGGCGTCTACGACGCCATGAACAAGGGCTTCCGTCTGTTTCAGGGCGACGCCGTGGGTTTCCTGAATTCAGACGATACGTTTCACGATTCCAACGTGCTTGGAGACATCGCCGCCGCGCTGCAGGGCGCCGATATCGCATATGGCGACCTCAATATGGTGACCGATCACCGCACCAAGCGCCTGGCCCGTTCATGGCGGGGCGGAAAATTCCACCGCTATTCATTTCAGCTTGGCTGGGTCCCCCCCCATCCGACCTTTTACATGCGCCGGGAAGTGGCCCAAAGGGTCGGCGAATACGATTTGAGCTACGTCACGACCGCGGACTACGATTATATGCTGCGAGCCCTTGCGCTGAATGACTTTCGCGTGCGCTACCTCCCCCGCGTTATCGCGGATTTTCAGATGGGCGGCATCAGCACGAGAGGCTGGCGCGTGACCTTGCGGGGAAACCTCGATTGCCTGCGGTCGCGGCGCGCGCATTTGAACGCGCCCATCATCGACGCGGCGTTTTTCCTGCGTTTTGCCAGGCGGATTTTTCAGATCCGGAAATCAGGATTTTCCTGAGGATACCGCCCGTTCGGTCGACGCATTCGACCCGAACTCCGGAACCGCATCCTTCAGCACGGCCTTGATGGTGGCCCGGTCATCTCTCGCAATCGCCTGCTCGAGCGCTGCGATCCAGTTCCGCAGCGACTGCATCGGCGGTTCGTTGGGCTTGGCCGCCATGACGCCGGCGACACCGATATCGACGGCCGGCTCCTCGTTGGCAAACAGGATCTCGTTCAACCGCTCTCCCGGCCGCATTCCCGTGAAAACGATATCGATATCGTGGCCCGGCTGCAGGCCGGAAAGCCGGATCATGCGCTCGGCCAGCTCGACGATTTTGACCGGCTGTCCCATGTTGAGCACATAGACCGAGACGTCCGGACGCTTCGGCGCCAGCGCGTGCGCGGCGGCCGTAATCACCAGGTCACAGGCTTCGCGGATCGTCATGAAATACCTGACCATGTCGGGATGGGTGACCGTCACCGGCCCGCCCGCCTCGATCTGGGCCTTGAACTTCGGCACCACCGATCCGTTGGAGGCCAGCACGTTGCCGAATCTCACGGAAATAAGCCGCATCCGCGGCTGGCCTTCCGGCAGCGCCGCGAGGTCGTGATCGAGCGCCTGGCAATACATCTCGGCGAACCGCTTGGTCAGACCCAGCATCGATACCGGCTCGATCGCCTTGTCGGTCGAGATCATCACCATCGCCTCGGCGCCCGCCGCCAGCGCCGCATCGGCAACATTCACCGACCCGAAAATATTGGTTTTGACGCCTTCGCTCCAGTCGCGTTCGAGAATCGGGACGTGCTTGAGGGCCGCCGCGTGAAAGACGATATCCGGCTTGAACTCGTTCATCAGCCGCAGGATTCGCTCGCGATCGCGGATATCCGCCACCCGCCCCTCGATCACGGCGCTGCTGTCGTGTGCCGCGAGCGCTTCGGTAATTGCATAAAGCGCAGGTTCCGAATTCTCGATCACCAGCAGCCGCGCGGCGCCGAACGTCACGACGCGCTCGCAAATCTCCGAACCGATCGAACCGCCGCCGCCGGTGACAATGACGGCCTTGTCCTTCACCAGGGCTTCGAGACGCGCATAGTCGATTTTTTCGCTGGGGCGCAGCAACAGGTCCTCGACGGCAACCGCCGTCAATCGCGGCGCATCCCCGCTTTCCAGCGACGGCAGGCGGCTGACAATCAGCCCCAGCCGGCGCGCCCGCATCAGGACGGATTCGGGCCGCGCCTCGGGCTCGAATGCCGACGGCGTCATCACCACCCGCGAGATCGGCTTGTTGCGTTTTGCGAAGTCAGCGATCACGTCCTCGATATCGTCGATGCCCCCCAGCACCGGAATGTTCCGGATCAGCTGACCGCGGTCGGCGGGAGACGGCGACAACAGGCCTATCGGCCAGATCCGCGTGACGGCCCCGCTTTCGATTCCACGCAGCAGGATTTCAGCATCCGCGGCACGGCCGACCAGCAAGGTCGCGGCCGCGTCTTCCGACCTCGCATGGCGCCGCACGCGCGTATAGCGGAAATACCGGTAGGCGAAGCGCAAGGCGCTGAGAAAGGAAACCTCGAGAAACCAGAAGAGAATGATGGTCACTTTGCCGAAAAAGAACGCGCCCTGAACGTTGGGCGCCACCGGCATGCCGTGAACGTTGGGCGCGACAAAAATATAGTCGAGCACCAGCAGCGCGACGGCCAGCACGGCGGCCACGCGCAAAATGTTCAGCGCATCGGGAAGCGAAATGAACCGCCATTTCGTGGTGGTCAGGTTGAAGGCGTAACAAACCACCACGCTGAACACGATGAAATAAGGCAGGATCCGGAACAACAGCGGCAGGCGATCGGTCAGAAGATCGCCTTCGAAACGAAGATAGAAACTCGCCAGCAGCGCAAGCCCGGTCGCCAGCGCGTCATGCGTTGCGATCAGCGCGTTGCGCAGGGTCAGATTTGGGAGGCGCATGATGTCGCTGGCCGGTAACAAGGAGTGCTTGGATTATGCTGGTGCGAGGCTGCTGATAGCCCATCTCGCGCGCGCATGCCAGCCGTCATGATCCGGCGAGACCCCCCGTCCCCGGCGACGCTTCGCGAGCCCGGCTCCTCAGCACCATTCCGCCGGCGACACCGACACCCAGTACGTACATCCAGCCCTCGTGGAAATCGAACAAATGCGAATTGAACAGCGAGGTAAAAATATTCTGCACGACGATCAGCAAACCGATCCAGGCGGCCAAACCCTCGCCGCGGAACAACAGCAGATGCAAGAGCCACATCGCATACAGCACCACGATTCCAACCACACCCCACTGCACGGCGATGTTCAAGGTCTGGTTATGCGGATTGCTGACAACATCGGCGGCCGCGCCGACCTGGCCGGCGGCGGCCTGCTCGAACAGCCCGCGCGTCGATCCCGTACCGTGCCCGATGACCGGAGCCTCGGCAAACAGCCGCAGCGACTTCTGCCAATACTCCAGCCGCAGGCCGATCGACGTCGGGATGTTCTTCTCCGTGTACAGTTGATAATCCCGAACGAAGGTTTCGGTGGTCCAGCGCAGCTGCGGCGACGCCACCCAGGCCAGCGCCGCCAGCGCGATCACGGCGCATGATATGATCACATTGGTTCGCCATTTCAGATGCAGCAGCGCGAAGACGGCCAACATGATCGGCATGGTGACCATCGCCGTCCGCGAAACGATCACGAACGCCATGTTGACGACCAGGCTCAGCGCGATGGCGCCAAGCAACAACGCCAGCCAAATTCTCCTGGCGCGCAGAAGCAGAATGACGGGATAGGCAAGCGCCACCGCGCACAGGGTGAATTCCTGACTCTGGTCGATATAGTTTTTGACGAAGATGCCTCGCTGCGGATCGAAGGTCTTGAGCGAGAGGGTCGGATAGAACGCCACGATCCACGACATCGCCATCAAGAGGCTGCAGGAAACGAGAAACGCGACAAACACCCAGAGACCGCGCGCCGACCGCTCAAAATGATAAAACAGCACCGGCAGCACCAGCAGCTTTGCCGTCGGGCTGACCGCATAGAGACGGGCGTGCCAGGGCGCGTCCGACCACAATGTTCCGAGGACCGCCAACGCAACCAGCGCGATCGGCAGTGCGCAAATCGGACGCTTCAGTGATTCCAGAAACAACCGGGGATCCAGCGTGGGCGCAACCGTCACGATCCATGCGACCACGAAGATGCCGACCAGCGATGTCGACCACGGAAGCGACAGCGCGATGAGAACCGCGAAAATATCCGCCGTCTTCGCCCAGGCCGCCGGATCGCGCCACGCCGGCACCACGACGGCTGCCGGCGCAGCCGTGCCGGCGCTCACGCCCTGCCCCGCGCGCGATCGACCAGCGAGGTCGTGCTGAAACCCGGCAGAACGTCGACCAGCAGCACTTCGCCGCCATGGGCTTCGACGATCTCGCGGCCGACGACCTGCTCGCGGGTATAGTCGCCGCCCTTCACCAGCACGCCCGGCTTGATTGCGCTGATCAGCCCGATCGGCGTGTCTTCCTCGAAGATCACGACCAGGTCGACCGCCTCTAGCGCCGCCAGCACTTCCGCGCGCGCGCGTTCATCCTGGACAGGACGCCCCTCGCCCTTGAGCCGTTTCACCGACGCGTCGCTGTTCAAGCCGACGACCAGCCGATCGCAGGCGGCACGCGCCGCGGTCAGGACCTTGACGTGGCCGGGATGCAGGATATCGAAACAGCCATTGGTGAAGCCGACCCTCAAGCCCTGTTTGCGCCAATCCAGAAGCTGCGCGTCAAGATCGCCGGCATCGCTGACAATTTTTTCTTCCGCTGCGAGGAAGGCGTGCGGCAGGATTCTCCGGCGCAATTCGGCCGACGTCACGCTGGCGGTGCCCTTCTTGCCGACCGCGACCGCCGCCGCCGCGTTCGCCATCCGCAAGGCGGTTTCCCAGTCAGTTCCAGCCGCAAGCACCACCGCAAGGACCGCGGCAACGGTGTCGCCGGCGCCCGAGACGTCGCGCACCTTCACCGGATGGGCGGGTACATGGATCGCCTCGCCCTTGCGCGGCACCAGCGTCATGCCGTGCTCGCTTTGCGTCACCAGGATGGCCTCGCAGTCCGCAAGCTGCATCGCATCCTGCGCGGCATCCGCGATGCTCTGTTGCGAATCCGCGCGACTGCGGGTCGCTTCCGCGAACTCCTTCCGGTTGGGGGTAAGCAGCGTCGCGCCGCGATAGATCGCGAAATTGGCGCTCTTGGGATCGACGATCACGGCTTTGCCGAGCTTGCGCGCGGCATCGATGACGTTGCGGATCACGCGCGCCGTCAGCACGCCCTTGGCATAGTCGGACAGCAGCACGATGTCGGCGCGCGGCAACAGCGGCAAAATCGCGTCGATCAGTTTCTGTTCGACGTCGGCCGCGGCCGGCAGGGCCAGCTCCCAGTCCGCGCGCAGCATGTGGGTGGAGAAATGCTCGGAGACGAAACGCACCTTTCGCGTCGTCGGCCGCGTGGTATCGCAAACCAGGACGCTTTCGATTCCGCTTTCCCTCGCCAGCGCGGTCTTGAGTTGCGTTCCCGCGTCGTCCTCGCCGATCAGCCCTGCGAAGATGCAGCGCGCGCCGAGGGAGGCAACATTGCGCGCCACGTTGCCGGCGCCGCCGATATTGGTTTCGCTCCGCTGCACCGCAATCACCGGCGCCGGCGCTTCCGGCGAAATCCGCGACACCTCGCCATAGACGAACTCGTCGAGCATGAGATCGCCGACGCAGAGCACGGTCTGGCGGGCGATCGCATCGGTCAGCGCTTCAAAATCGAACATCGGTTTTCTTTATCCGTTGCACCGTCAGCGGAAGCGGTCGGCGCGGTCGAGGTAGCCCTTGACGTAGATGCCGACGGCCTCCTCCAGCTCCGTGAAGCCGCCGTTATAGCCGGCGCGCGTGAGCCGGCCGACATCGCTTTGGGTAAAGTACTGGTAGCTGCCGCGAATCGCCTCGGGCATATCGACATAGCGAATATTCGGAGCCATGCCGAGCGCGGCATAGGCCGAAAGCATCAGATCCTTGAAGCTGCGGGCCTTGCCGGTGCCGACGTTGAAGATGCCTGAGATCGACGGCGTCGAGAGCAGCCACATCATCACCCGCACGACATCGTCGACATAGATGAAATCGCGCCGCTGATCGCCGTCGGCGATGCCATCGCGATGGGACTTGAACAGTTCCACAACCCGGCCGGCCCTGACGTCATCGAAGCGCCGCGCCAGCACGCTCATCATCGCGCCCTTGTGATATTCATTGGGGCCGAACACGTTGAAGAATTTCAGGCCGGCCCATTGTGGCGGCAGCTTGTCGGACCGGGCCGCCCGCTCGGCCACCGCCATGTCGAACAGATGCTTGCTCCAGCCGTACAAATTCATCGGCCGCAACGCCTTCAGCGCGTTCACCGACTGGTCGTCGCGGAACCCCTGCGCGCCGTCGCCATAGGTCGAGGCCGAGGAGGCGTAGATGAACGGCGTCGCATTCGCGGTGCACCAGTCCAGAAGCCGCATCGAGAGACGGAAATTGGTCTCGATCACGAGATCGCCGTCGGTGGCCGTGGTCTCGGAAATGGCGCCGAGATGAATGATGGCGTCGAGCCGGCGGCCGTTCAGCCAGCCCGCCAGCTCCGGCGGCGGCACGACGTCGGCGAGCTGACGCTTGGCGAGATTGCGCCATTTGCCGTCGTGCCCGAGCACGTCGCACACGGCGACATCGGCGCGGCCCGCCTCATTGAGCGCGGCCACGACATTCGATCCGATAAAACCGGCGCCACCGGTCACCAGTAACATGACGTATTACCCTGCCCCTGATTGTGCGGCGTCAGCTTTGCCTAGCGCATGATCCGCCAAAGTGTAAGCGGTTTGGCGAACAGACGGCCGCACCATGTTTTGCCGGCTTTACCCCGCCGCGAGGAGCAGTTACCGACAGGCTCCGAATCAAAAGCCGCGCAGCCACCAAAGTATGAATATTGATTCAGAACATATTGTAACGATGGAGGACGCGGCGGACACCCGCCCGATCCTGATTGTTCCCTATATGTGGATCGGTGACTTCGTGCGTGGCCATAGCGTGGTGCGGGTGCTGAACCAGCGCTGGCCCAACCGCCCCGTCGATCTGCTCACCACCACCCTCTGCGCTCCCCTGGTGGATTATATGCCCGGCGTGCGCTCCGGCATTGTCTGGGACCTGCCGCGCGGCCGGCTGGCGGTGGCCAGGCAATGGGGGCTGGCCGCCCTCCTCCGCGCGAGGGGCTACGGCACCGCGATCGTGCTGCCCCGCACCTGGAAATCGGCAATAGCGCCGGCACTGGCCGGTATCCCGGAACGTGTTGGTTTTGTCGGCGAGGCGAGATTTGGCCTGATCAACCGTTGGCGCTGGGGCGAAAAGGCCCTGCCCCGCTTCATCGACAAGAATGCCGCACTGGCACTGCCCGATGGCGCCCCCTTGCCGCCGGAATGGCCGGTGCCCCAACTGCGAGTGCCGACCGAAGAGGCAAACCGCTTCCGGCAAGCCCAGGGGCTCGGCCAAGGCACGGCTGTGGCGCTGGCCCCGGGCTCGGTCGGGGCGTCCAAACGCTGGACTTACTATCCGCAAGCCGCGCGGCTCCTGGCCGAACGCGGGCTTGATGTCTGGGTGGTCGGGGGCCCCGCCGAAAAGGCCCTGGCCTCGGAAATCGTGGCCGCCGGCGGCCCCCGCGTGCGCGACCTCACCGGGACCGACCTGCGCAACGGCATTCTGGCCGTTGCAGCGGCCCAGGCCGCGATTTCAAACGATTCCGGCCTGATGCATATCGCAGCCGCCCTGGGAACGCCGACCATGGGCATTTTCGGCCCCACCAGCCCCTATCACTGGGCGCCGCTCAACGGCCTGGCGGCGACGGTTCAGACCAGGACGGTCGTGCCGTGCCAGCCGTGCCACCGCCCGGTCTGCACCATGAACGACCATCGCTGCATGCGGGATATTTCCGCATCCGATGTGGCCGATATCGCCCAGCGCGTGCTGGCCGAGGCCGGGGCCGGCGCAGCGCCTTGAACTTGCGCGCTTGCAGAGCCTCGGCGCGGTCATTACCAAAGATGCAACCATAACCTCGCACGGTGTCGCTTGAGCCAAACTTCCAAAGACCCGATCCGAACCCATCTGGCGCTTTCGCTCGCAGCGCTTGAGCGCGCGACGCAGGACGCAAGCCTGCTCGCCGTCGCGCTGAAAATCGCGGAGGTCATCGTCGGCGCGCTCCACGCGGGCAACAAGCTCCTCGTCATCGGCAATGGCGGCAGCGCGGCCGACGCCCAGCATATCGCGGCGGAAATCGTCGGCCGCTATAAACAGGACCGGCCTGCTTGCGCGGCGATGGCGCTGACCACCGACACCTCGGCGCTGACGGCGATCGCCAACGACTACGGCTTCGAACAGGTGTTCGCGCGTCAGGTCGCGGGTCTCGGCAGGCAGGGTGACGTGTTGCTCGGCCTCACCACCTCGGGCCGCTCGCCGAACATTCTGGCGGCGTTGCGCACCGCGCGGGAACGCGGGCTGGTCACGATCGGCTTCACCGGCAACAAGGGCGAAACGCTCGGCATGCTCTGCGATCATCTCTTGGTCGCGCCCAGCGACGATACCGCGATCATCCAGCAGATTCATCTCGCCGTGGCGCACGGCATCTGCGACGGGGTCGAACAAACGCTGATGCGCGAGCCGAGCGGAAAATGAGCGGGACCGGTTCCGCTCGCGCCGCATCGAGGCCCGCCGCTTTCCTCGACCGCGACGGCGTCATCAATCACGACGACGGCTACATGGGCACGCGGGAACGGATTCGCTGGATGCCGAACGCCGCGAAGGCGATCCGCAGGCTCAACGACGCCGGATATCTGGTGTTCTTCTTCACCAATCAATCCGGCGTGGCGCGCGGCTTCTTCACCGAAGACGATCTCAACACGCTGCACGACTGGATGTGCGCCGAGCTCGCGGCAGAAGGCGCCCACATCGACGACATCCGCTATTGTCCGCATCATCCCGACGGATCGGTGGAGGGCTATCTCGAAGACCATCACTGGCGGAAGCCGAGCCCCGGAATGATTCACGACCTGATGGAGCATTGGCCGGTGCGGCGCGAAGGCAGTTTTGTCATCGGCGACCGCCCAACCGATATCGAGGCGGCAAAGGCCGCGGGGCTGCCGGGCTTTCTGTTTGCGGGCGGCGACCTCGATGCGTTCGTCGCCGATATCATGGATCAGGTCAGCGTGCGATAAACCGCCGCGATCCCGTCTGCTTCGGCATCGAGACTGAATCTTTCAAGCACCCGCGCCCGCGCCCGCTCGCCCATGGCGCTCGCCGAGCCCGGATCGCGCATCAGCGGCTCCAGCGCCGCCACAAGCGCATCGACATCGCCTGAAGACGTCAGCACTCCAGTGACACCATCCTCGACCACGACCTCTGCCGCCCCCGCGCGCGAGGCCACCAGCGCGCACCCTGCCGACATCGCCTCGATCAGCGTCAGCCCGAAACCCTCGTTGCGCGAGGTGAACGCGTAGATCGTCAGCCGCTGGTACCAGCGCGGCACGTCCTCGATCGGAAGCTCGCCGGTCATGAGGATGCGCGAGGTGAGGCCCGCAGCCTCGATCCGCTTTCTCAGATCGTTCGCAAAGCCCTGTTGCTCAGGCGTGATCGCTCCGACAATGACGGCCGTGAAATCGGGATAACCCGGCAACAGCCGGCACATCGCTTCCACGAACACATCGGTGCCCTTTTGCGCCCGCACCCGGCCGAAGCAGCCGATGGCATGGCGGCCCGGCAAGCCGGTTTCCGCGAACGCGGCGGCGCGATCGGCCGGCGGCGCGTAGCGATCGGTATCGACGCCGTGCAAGACCACCGTCGCCTTGCGTTTGAGAAACGATGCCGAGATCTCGCTGGTGGCGATGATCGCGTCCATCCTTCCGATCAGCCATCGCGTGATCCAGCTGTGATGCCGTTGCGCCGCCGAGGTGAACACCAGTTTCAATGGCCAGCCGAGCGACTTCAGCAGCACGCCAACGATCATCTCGTTGTTGCGCCGCGCGTGCCAGATCAGCGGTGCTGGTCTCCGCCACAACTTCAAGAGATCGGCAAACCCGATGCGCGCGATGCCGGCGGGCGCATTGGGGCCCAGCCACGCCGCACGAAACATTTTGGCGAGCTTCGGCGCCACCATGCGGTTGGTCGCGGTAACGCCGGAATAGCGCCTGTGCAGATTCGGCACGATCAGCTGCAGATTGTCGGCGGATATGTTCACGATTCACACGCCAGGTTCGGTTTCGCGCATTTCCTATACGCAACATTAAGCATAGTGGCCAGTTCGCCCGCGCCGAAACCCACTCTTCACCGCGATCCCGATAGCATCGCTCCCATCTTTATTTCGGAGCGGATGAGTTCATGACCGTGCTTGTTACCGGCGGCGCCGGCTATATCGGAAGTCACATGGTTCACGCGCTGGTGGAAGCCGGCGAAAGCGTCGTCGTGGTCGACAACCTCTCCACCGGCTTTTCCGCGTTCCTGCCCGAAGGCGTGCCGCTGTTCATCGGGGACGCCGCCGACGAGAACCTCATCGAGGGCGTGATCGCGGCGCACAAGGTGGAAAGCATCATTCACTTCGCGGGCTCCGTGGTGGTGCCGGAATCGATGCGCGATCCGCTCCACTATTATCGCAACAACACCATGACCACGCGCAGCCTGTTGAACGCCGCGGTCAAATGCGGCGTCAACCGATTCATCTTTTCGTCGACCGCTGCCGTGTACGGCAATCCGGAACAGGTGCCCGTTCCCGAGCATGCTCCGACCCGGCCGTTGTCGCCCTACGGCTCCTCGAAGCTGATGACCGAAATCATGTTGCACGACGTGGCCTCCGCGCACGGCATGAACTATGTCGTGCTGCGCTACTTCAACGTGGCGGGCGCCGACCCGCAGGCGCGGATCGGGCTTGCGACGGCGGGCGCGACGCATCTGTTGAAAATCGCGGTCGAGGCGGCCACCGGGCAGCGCGCCAAGATCGACGTGTTCGGAACCGACTATCCGACGCCGGATGGAAGCTGCATCCGTGATTTCATTCATGTCAGCGATCTGGCGCAGGCGCATCGCGCGGCGCTGGCGTATTTGCGCGGCGGCGGGATGTCCATGACGCTGAACTGCGGCTACGGCCGCGGCTACTCCGTGCTGGAGACCATCGAGGCGGTGCGCCGGGTCTCCGGACGCAATTTCGCGATTCAGCACGCCGCCCGCAGACCCGGCGACATCATGACCATGGTGGCCGATACCAGCCGCATCCAGAGCGTCCTGGACTGGAAGCCGCAATATGATGATCTCGCAACCATTGCCGGGCACGCGCTGGCCTGGGAACAGAAACTGCTCCGCGACCGCCATGGCGAACTCGAGCACGCGATATCGGCCTGAAAATCTCATCCGCCGCAAGCCCTGATTTGGCTTGAAAATCCGTGATATAGCAGGCAAGGAAACGGACGTTTCGGAGCAACCCTGACACGCGGGGCAGAGCACCGCCCAGCGCTGTCGATGGAACGCGGATGACCGAACTTCCGAAGAAGATCACGGACGATCCCTATGGCGCGGCGATCTTGATTCGCCGCCTGATCTGGGAACAGGGAGCGGCCTACTGGCGCCGCTATTTGCTGGCGTTCGGGCTGATGGCAATCTCGGCCGCGACCACCGCAGGCTCGGCCTACCTGCTCGGCCAGGTCATCAACCAGGCCTATGTCGACAAGAACATCCGCGGCATCGCGATCCTGTCCGGCATCACCGTCGTCATCTTCATCCTCAAGGGAGCGGCGACCTACGGTCATCAGGTGATCCTGTCGAAGATCTCCAACGCCATCCTCGCCAACAACCAGCGCCGGCTGTTCGCCAAACTGATGAGCGAAAGCGTCGCCTTCTTCTCCGAGCGGCATTCGTCGGAATTCCTGGCGCGCCTGACGGCCGGCGCCAATTCCGTCACGCAAGTCCTCAACCTGCTGATCAATGCCGTGGGACGCGATGTGTTGTCGCTGATCGGGCTCATCGCCGTGATGGTGATGCAGGATCCCTATATGGCGCTGCTCGGGTTCGCGGTGGCCCCGCCCGCGATGCTGGTGCTGCGCAAACTGGTGAAGCGGATCAAGGGCCTCGCCCATACCCAGTTCACCGGCACCGCCGACATCATGGAGACCATGCAGGAATCGCTGCAGGGCATCCGCACGGTCAAGGCCTTCACGCTCGAGCAGACGATGCGGATGCGCATCGACGCCAGCATCACGGCGGTCGAACTCAACGCCAACAAGATGGCGCGGGTTTCCAACCGTTCGAGCCCCTTGATGGAAACGCTGGGCGGTTTGGCGGTGGCGGGCGGGTTGATGTATGGCGGCTACAGCGTCGTCGCGCTGGGCGCGACGCCCGGCCAGTTTTTCTCGTTCCTGACCGCGTTCCTGCTGGCCTATGAGCCGGCCAAGCGTCTGGCGCGGCTGAATATCGAATTGAACTCCAGCCTGATCGGCGCCCGCAAATTGCTGGAGATCGTCGACAGCCCGGCCAGCGAGCCCGACGACGACGACAAGCCGGCCTTGAGGCTGACCGACGCGCGGGTCGAATTGCGCGACGTGAGCTTCGCCTATCGTCCGAACGAGCCGGTGCTCAGCCGCATGAATTTTGTCGCAGAGCCCGGAAAAGTCACGGCGCTGGTCGGGCCCTCCGGCGGCGGCAAGTCGACGGTGCTGGCGCTCCTGCTGCGGTTCTACGAGGCTGGCAGCGGCGATATCCTGATCGACGGGCAGTCAATCGCAACCGTCTCGCGAAAATCGCTGCGCCAGCAGACCGCCTATGTCGGGCAGGACGTGTACCTGTTCCGCGACACCATCGGAGCCAACATCGCGTTCGGCAAGGCAGGCGCCACCGAGGCCGAGATCGTCGCGGCGGCGAAGGCGGCCTGCGCCCACGAATTCATCATGGGCTTTCCGCTTGGCTACGACACGCCGGTCGGCGAGCATGGCGCGCAATTGTCCGGCGGCCAGCGCCAGCGCGTCGCGGTGGCGCGCGCGCTGCTCCGGAACGCGCCGATCATCCTGCTCGACGAGGCGACCGCGGCGCTCGATTCGGAATCCGAAAAGCAGGTGCAGGAAGCGATCGAGCATCTCTGCCAGAACCGCACCACCATCGTCATCGCCCATCGCCTCCACACCATCATGCATGCCGACGCCATCCTGGTGGTCGAAGGCGGCGAGATCGTCGAGCGCGGGCGGCACGACGACCTCCTGCGCCGCAATGGGCGCTATGCGTCGTTCTTCCGCCTGCAACACCGCGAAGCCGGGCCGCTGACGCTGGCGCCGATCAGCGCGAGCGCGTAAAGCTAGCTGCGAATTTCCAACCCAAACCCTGCCGAGACCCCTTCATGAACGCCACCTCCTACGTCATACCCGCCCCGCCGCAGCCCTCGCTTCCCGTCGTCGGCGAGACCAAATCGTATCCGGTGCGCCGCATCTGGTGCGTCGGGCGGAATTATCTCGAGCACATCCGCGAGATGGGCAATGACGAGCGGGCGCCGCCGTTCTTCTTCGCCAAGCACGCCGACATGCTGGTGCCGGACGGCGCCACGATCCCCTACCCGCCGCTGACCAAGGACCTGCACCATGAGGTCGAACTGGTCGTCGCCATGAAGAGCGGCGGCCTCAACATCCCCGCCGACAAGGCGCTCGACCACGTCTACGGCTATGCGGTCGGCATCGACTTGACCCGCCGCGACCTGCAGATCGCCTCGCGCAAGAAGGAGCGGCCCTGGGAAGTCGGCAAGTCCTTCGACTATTCCGCGCCCTGCTCGGCGCTGCAGCCGGCCTCGAAAATCGGTCATCCCACGAAGGGCAAGATCTGGCTCACCGTCAACGGCACCGAAACCCAGAAGGGCGACCTCACCGAACTGATCTGGAACGTGCCGGAAATCATCTGGCAGTTGTCGCAGCAGGTCGCGCTCGCCGCCGGCGACATCATCATGACGGGCACGCCGGCCGGCGTCTCCCAGCTTCACCCCGGCGACAAGATCGAGTGCGGCGTCGACGGCGTCGGCACCTTGAAGGTGACGATCGGCAAGCCGGAATAGCGGGCCGAGCAAATCGTTATCGATCCTTCCGTCATCGGTAGTCGTCATGCCCGGCCCACGCAATCTGCCTTGCGCAGACTGCGTAAACTTGTCTGCGATGCCGGGCATCCACGTCTTCAGCGATGCTGAAAGAAGGGCGTAGATGGCCGGGTCAAGCCCGGCCATGACCGAGAAACCGCCGTCAGACCCGCGCCAACGCCTGCAGCCCCTTGAAGGTCAGGCGCTTGGGATCCTTCACGCCGGCCAGATAAAGCCTGCGGATAAAGGCAGCGGCCGTATCGCGGTCGCAATCGGTCAACGCAACCAGGGCATCAACGGCAATTCTCTGGGCGTCCATGGGCTTCCTCATACTGTCTTAGCCCCCAGCCGCGACAGCGTAGAATTCGCCGATTAATACGGCGTTAACCGTGCCGACACGATGGCCGATTCGGGAAAAACCGCGAATACGTGAAACAACGCATGGCCGCGTTGAGACGCACGCCTCGCTCAGACAGACTTGTCGGTGATAACCCCGGTCGGCTTGTCGGCGCTGTTAGCAACCTGTCGTTTGATCATTTCCCGAATCTTGTCTTCGACCTTCTGCTGATCGGCCGGACTCATCGCTTTGAACTGGTCCTCGGTGAGGCCCAGCTGGGCAAGCATCTGGGCATGCAGACGCTCCGCGGGTGTCATCTTCGCATATTGGAGGAATTGCTGCACCGCCGAGTCAGGAGGCTTGGCTACGAGACTTACCGATTTCTGCTGACTGAGGGAGGGCGTTGGTGAGGGCGTTGGAAGGATGCCTGAAAATGAGACCGACATGCCAAACTCCGGATTGGATTCCCGGAGTTGAGCAAAGGACATGCCAGAGGCCCGGCCGCGAAAACCTGTGGTTTTGCATGGTTAGGGACGCAGCCCGCCGTGCAAAAACTGCCCGACTACGCGCAGGCCGGGAAAAACCTGCCGGGAGGAACCTTCCGTTGCCGCTCACCGAGGTGACGCGGCCTTTAACCGTCACGAATACCTCATCACGCCATCATCGACCCTGCCGAACCGGAGCGTGACGATGTCCAGCGCGTAGTTCTGATAGAGCCGCCACGGCCGCTTCGAGCCTTGTTTGGGCATCTTGGCGATCGCGCGCTGCACGTAGCCGGAGGAGAAATCCAGCGACGGCATTTCCTGGATCGAGGGATCGACATTGTGCGGCATGCACTGCCTGCAGCCGTGCCGGTCCATGTAATTGATCAGGCGGCAGACATATTCGCAGGTCAGGTCGCATTTCAGCGTCCAGGATGCGTTGGTGTAGCCGAACGCGGAGGCGAGATTGGGCACGTCCGAATACATCATGCCCTTGTAGTTCAGCGTTTTGGCAAAATCGACCGCGCGGCCGTCGACGGCAACTTCCATGCCGCCGAGCACCTGCAACACCAGTCCGGTCGCGGTGACGATGACGTCGGCCTCCAGCTCGCTGCCATCCTTGAGCCGGATGCCGCGTGGGGTGAAGGTATCGATCTCATTGGTCACCACCGAGGCGCGCTTCTGCCTGATGGCGTTGAACAGGTCGCCGTCGGGCACCAGGCAGAGCCGCTGATCCCAGGGATTGTAGCGCGGGGTGAAGTGGGTCGCGATGTCGTAGTCGGGCCCGAGCGCCATCCGCACGCCGCCGAGGATCAATTGCTTGACCCGCGCCGGCTTGCGCCTTGCGAGCTGGAAGAAATACATGCCGAGCAGCACGTTGCGCCAGCGGATCAGATGATAGGCGAGTTTGGCCGGCAGGTTTCGGCGCAATTTGTTGGCGAGCGGATCCTGCGCCGGGCGCGACACCACATAGGTCGGCGAACGCTGCAGCATGGTGACGTGCGCGGCCGTCTTCGCCATCTCCGGCACCAGCGTCACCGCGGTCGCGCCGGAACCGATCACCACCACGCGCTTGCCGGCGTAATCGAGATGTTCGGGCCATTTCTGCGGATGAATGATGGGACCCGTGAAATTCTCGCGGCCCGCGAATTCCGGCGTGTAGCCTTCCTCGTATCGGTAATAGCCGGAGCACATGAACAGGAAATTGCAGGTGAAGCGCACGATTTCGGTGGCGCCTTCGCCTGACGTTCGCTCCGCTTCCACGGTCCAGCGCGCCTCTCGCGTCGACCACGACGCGCGCTTCACGCGATGACGAAAACGAATTTTCCTGTCGATGCCGTTCTCGGCCGCCGTCTCGCGGACGTAGTTCAGAATCCGCGGCCCGTCCGCGATCGCCTTCGCTTCGGTCCACGGCTTGAACGAATAGCCGAGCGTGAACATGTCACTGTCGGAACGGACGCCGGGATAGCGGAACAGGTCCCAGGTGCCGCCGATACAGTCGCGGCCCTCCAGGATGACGTAAGTCTTGCCGGGGCACTTCTGCTGCAGGTGAAACCCCGCGCCAATGCCGGACAGCCCGGCGCCGACGATCAGGACGTCGAAATGTTCTGATGGTGTGGTCGTTTCCATGGGTCGATTAGCGCGCAAAGCCGGCCAAAAATCAACGGCAAACGAAACGGCCCCGGATTGCTCCGGGACCGCTTGTTATTACCATCGTCATTCCGGAGCGCGAGCAGCGCGAGCGAACTACGATGTGCAATTGCACATCGGAGCATCTCAGATTCCGGGCCGCGCTTCGCGCATCCCGGAATGACGGCGCTAAACCTCAATACCGGTAGTGATCCGCCTTGAACGGGCCTTCCGGCTTCACCCCGATATAGTCGGCCTGGTCGGGCCGCAGCTTGGTCAGCTTCACGCCGATCTTGGCGAGGTGCAGCCGCGCCACCTTCTCGTCCAGCGACTTCGGCAGCACGTAGACCTTCTTTTCGTATTTGCCATCCTTGTTGTTGGCGAACAGCTCGATCTGCGCCAGCGTCTGGTTCGTAAACGATGCGGACATGACAAAGCTCGGATGCCCCATGGCGTTGCCGAGGTTCACCAGGCGGCCTTCCGACAGCAGGATCATCCGCTTGCCGTCGGCAAAGGTGATCTCGTCGACCTGCGGCTTGATGTTGGTCCATTTCAGGTTGCGCAGATGCGCGATCTGGATCTCGTTGTCGAAGTGACCGATGTTGCAGACGATGGCGCGGTCCTTCATCGCGCGCATGTGCTCGATGGTGATGATGTCCTTGTTGCCGGTCGCGGTGACGAAGATATCGGCCTGCGGGGCGGCGTCTTCCATGGTCGTGACTTCATAGCCTTCCATCGCCGCCTGCAGCGCGCAGATCGGGTCGACTTCGGACACCATCACGCGGCAGCCGGCCTGGCGCAGCGAGGCGGCCGAGCCCTTGCCGACGTCGCCGAAGCCCGCGACCATCGCCACCTTGCCCGACATCATCACGTCGGTGCCGCGGCGGATGCCGTCGACCAGCGATTCGCGGCAGCCGTAGAGATTGTCGAATTTCGACTTGGTGACGCTGTCGTTGACGTTGATCGCCGGGAACAGCAGCTTGCCTTCCTTCTCCATATTGTAGAGCCGGTGCACGCCTGTTGTGGTCTCTTCCGAGACGCCCTTGATGTTCTTTGCGATCTCCGCGAAGTAACCCTTGGGCTTTTCCTTCAACAGCTTCTTGATCAGCGCGAAGAACACTTCCTCTTCTTCGGATTCCGGCTTGTCGAGGAATTTGACGTCGCCGTTTTCGGCGCGCAGGCCGTGATGCACCAGCATGGTGGCGTCGCCGCCGTCGTCGAGGATCATGTTGGGCGTGCCGCCGCCATGCCAGTCGAACAGTTTCGCGGTGTAATCCCAGTATTCGGCGAGGCTTTCACCCTTCACCGCGAACACGGGAATGCCGGCCGCCGCGATCGCGGCGGCGGCGTGGTCCTGCGTCGAATAGATGTTGCAGGAAACCCAGCGGATGTCGGCGCCAAGTGCCGCCAGCGTCTCGATCAGGACCGCGGTCTGGATCGTCATGTGCAGGGAGCCGGCGATGCGCGCGCCCTTCAGGGGTTGCCTGGGTCCGTATTCCTCGCGCGTCGCCATCAGCCCGGGCATCTCGGTCTCGGCCAGCGAGATTTCCTTGCGTCCGAATTCGGCGAGCGAGATGTCCTTGACGATGTAATCGGTGAAGGCGGGCTTCGTGGCGGTAGCGGTCATGTGAGAGTCCTGTTCCTGTCCATGTCATTCCGGGGCGCGAGTGAAACTCGCGAACCCGGAATCCAGAAGTTCGAGATTCCGGCTCTGCGCCGTCTAAGTCAGCTTTTGCCAACTTAGACGGCGCATCCCGGAATGACGTCGAGTAATCAGACCGCGCGCTTCAGCGCGTCGGCGAGGTCGGTTCGTTCCCACGAGAAGCCGCCGTCCTTTTCCGGCGCGCGGCCGAAATGGCCGTAGGCCGCGGTGCGACGATAGATCGGGCGGTTCAGCTTCAGCGAGCGGCGGATGTTGGTCGGCGTCAGCCGGAACATTTCCGGCAGCACCTTTTCGAGCTTCTTCTCGTCGACCTTTCCGGTGCCGTGGGTGTCGACCAAGATCGACATCGGATCGGCGACGCCGATCGCGTAGGCGACCTGAATGGTGCAGCGTTCGGCAAGGCCGGCGGCCACCACGTTCTTGGCGAGATAGCGCGCCGCATAGGCGGCCGAGCGATCGACCTTGGTGGGTCCTTGCCCGAGAAGGCGCCGCCGCCGTGCGGCGCGTAGCCGCCATAGGTGTCGACGATGATCTTGCGGCCGGTGAGACCGCAGTCGCCATCCGGTCCGCCGACGACGAAGTTACCCGTCGGATTGACCAGGAAGTCGGAGGGCTTCTGCGGCATCCAGCCCTTCGGCAGCGCCGATTCCACCGCGGTCGAGATCATGTCCTTGATCAGGCCGGGCGAGTATTTCTTGTTGTTGCGGCTCTTCTCGTTGTGCTGAGTCGAGACCACGACCTTGGTGCAGCCGACCGGCTTGCCGTCGACATATTTCACCGTGACCTGGCTCTTGGCGTCGGGCTGCAGGTCGGCGAGCTGGCCGTTGCGGCGCTTCTCGGACAGCACCTTCAGGATCCTGTGCGCGAAGAAAATCGGCGCGGGCATGAAGGAGCCCTTCTCGTAGACTTCGCTCTCGGTGCAGGCGTAGCCGAACATCATGCCCTGGTCGCCGGCGCCTTCCTCTTCGCCGCTCTTCTTTTTCTTGGCGTCGACGCCCATCGCGATGTCGGGCGACTGGCCGTGCAGCAACACTTCGATGTCGGCGCCGTGATAGGAGAAGCCGTTCTGGTCGTAGCCGATATCCTTGACCACGCCGCGGGCGATCTCGCTGATCAGTTCGCGGTCGACGACGGAGACGCCGTGGATGGTGCGGAACAGCTGGCCGCGGCCTTCGCCGGCGATCACGATCTTGTTGGTCGTGCACAGGGTCTCGCAGCCGAGCCTGGTATTGACGAGGCTATCGTCGGCAATGCCGAGCTTGACGTCCTTCTCGATGAAGGCGTCGAGGATAGCGTCGGAGATCTGGTCCGAGACCTTGTCCGGATGACCTTCGGAAACTGACTCTGAGGTGAACAAATAAGACGCGCGCATCAACCAACCCCTTTTCCGCCAGACCTCGGCGGCCCTTTCTCAAATGTGTCCTGAATTGTCAGTCGCGACGGCGCGAAATGACGTAGGATTCGTCGTAGAACCAGAGCCCGTTATGCTTGCGCAGAACCTCTCTGACGGCATCAAGATAACGGCCACTCTGGGTCATTTCCGTCAACCGGTCATCTTCAATCTGGGCGACATACACCGCCGCGTTCCATGCTGCAAAGGCCGTCGAGGTTCCGATCGAGCCGGTGACCTCATTTGGCAGCGCTTCCATATCATAGCGGAAGATCGAACGGTTATCGGCATATGCGTTAAAATTGAGGTCGCGCCCGGCCGAGCCCAGCTCGTATTTCACCGCGCGCAATAGCTCATGACGGCTCACCGCGAAAGGATTTTCTCCGGGCCAGACCGCCTGGATAATCTCCAGGCCCGGGTCCTGCCCGTGGGAGTGAATTCCGATCAGCCGGCCGCCGGCCCGCAGTGCCCGGCCAAGCGGCGCAATGATGCGTTTGGCACGGAAATTAACCGACGATTTGGCCCTGTAGGGCTGCGAAGCGATCACCAGATCGAAATTGGCCTCGGAGCGGCCGGCCCGGGGAATGATCGAATCCAGCAAAAACCGGTGGTCTTCCCGGTAAAGCACGATCGCGACCGGCCGCTCATAGACCGGCATCCCCGAGCGCGGGCTGACACTGGCGCGCCAGTTTTGCTCCAGAAACGGGCCTAATTCGGCGATCTGGGCCTCAAAATCCCCCGAAGAGGCTCCCCTCAGGGGCACCTCATGCCAGATCATGCCGGCGGCCGCCGCCGGCGAAGCCGGGGTCAGCCAGGGCGCCTCGGCGTAGTACATGTTTGTCAGCACAAAAACGGTCGCCGGGTGCTCGAACAGCCGGTCGGGCACCTTGTCCAGGGTCAGCCGCACATCCTCCAGGCTGAGTTCCTTGCCGGCGATATAGAACGGCATATGGGGAAAGCGGCTGTGCATGGTACGCATGACCCGTGCCAGCACGGTGCCGTCACCGACGCCGGCGTCGAATACCCGCAGCGCCGGCGGGCGGGGGTGGATGCTGGAGAGCTCCAGCGCCACCCGTTCCGCGATCACCCGCTTCTCGCTGCAGGTATGGACGAACAGCAGGTATTTCTGCCGGTTCTCGAAAAACCGGAAATTGCCGCGGGGGTCGCGCTTCTCGGGCGGGACTTCGAGGCCGCGCGGCGGCGCCACGCCGCCCGGCATGGCGGCGGCGATATAGCCCTGGATACGCTCCAGCGTGTCGATGGTGATGCGCTTGCCCTCGCGCAGGCGATGCACCAGCTTGCCGTCGTTGACAGCCCGGCGGCCGAAAGTCGATTCCGCCATATCGGCCTGGCGGCAGAATTCGGAAATCTGACTCAGAATTTGGTCGTTCTTCATCGCGGAGAGTTTGAGCCCGGATTTGGGATGACTGGGTGGGCAGCGGCGGATGTCGCAGGTGTCCTACCACTTTCTGCCCACCGGGCGTACCCCCCTCGCGGCGCGCGCTTTTGCGGGCGTCTCGAAACACCTGCCAGACATACCTCCGGGCTCCCGCCGCGGCCATTGCGCACCGCAAAATCGGACTACAAGAAAATCAGGCGTTTGTCGGACTCCCCTGCCCCCGTTCGTCCTCTGGGCGAGCGCACGCAAACGGGGGCCATAATGACCAACGATTCCCGCTAATCTGCACGTCCCCGATCCCGCCCGCACCGCAGCCTTCGAGACAAAGCACGAAGGATACCGGCTCATCTGAAGCCAACCACAAGGACATTCCTGATGACTTCCATCACGCCATTCCTCTGGTTCGACAACAACGTTCCTGAGGCGGTCGCCTTCTACAAATCAGTGTTTCCCAATGCCAAGGTCGAAACGGTCAGTGATTTCATGGCGACCTTCGAACTTGAGGGGCAGAGGTTTAATGCCCTCAATGGCGGCCCAAAATACAAGTTCAACGAGGCGGTTTCCTTCTTCATCAGCGTCGAGAGCCAGGAAGAGGTGGACTATTTCTGGAACAGGCTGATCGCCGACGGCGGCGAGGAATCGAGATGCGGATGGCTCAAGGACAAATTCGGCCTGTCCTGGCAGGTTGTGCCCACGGTCCTCGGCCGTTACCTGAGCGACCCCGATCGCAACAAGGCCGGTCGCGCCATGCAGGCCATGATGAAAATGCAAAAGATCATTATCGCGGACCTCGACAAGGCATATGCCGGCTGATCCCGCTGAAAAATGTCCGCTATCCAGGTCCCGGCGCGACGCTCGCGCCGGCACGCTGATCGCATTCGCGACCGCGCCCCGATAAGGTCGCGCTTGACGACGAAGACGCCAACAGTCCGTTCTCGGCGGCGCTGTCGTGCCATATCGGCACGCCGGGACGATAGACGCACTCCACCGGGCTGAACCCGCGAATTAGCCCAATTTACACCCCAAGACCGCTCGGTTAAGAGGACTTCCCGTTTCCCGCCTTGAGGATGAAATGTATCTGAAGCAATCCGACTCCACTGCTTCACTGCAGCTTTCAAGTCGGCGGAAGCGTGACCTGCTCGACCACTTCGAGACCCACGGCGATGAGCTGGATCGCTGGCGCAAGTTCAATGCGGCCTATCACGAAGACGACCGCAAGTTCATGCGGTTTTTGATTCCGCCGGGCAAACGGGTGCTGGAACTAGGCTGCGGTCGTGGAGATTTGCTCGCGGCGCTGCAGCCGTCCTACGGTGTCGGCGTCGATTTCGGCGCCAGGACCATCGCCAAGGCCAACCAGCTGCATCCCGATCTCAATTTTGTTCTCGGTGACGTGGAGGATCCCGCAACGCTCGCCGCGATCGAGGGACCCTTCGACTACATTGTGATCGCCGACACCATCGGAATGTTCGAGGATATCGACAGCACGTTGAGACTGGTGCATCAGTTGTGCGCGCCGTCGACGCGGATCATCATCTCCTATTACTCGCATTTGTGGGAGCCGGTGCTGAAGCTCGCCGAGGCGCTGCATCTGCGCGCCAGGCAACCGAAAATCAATTATATCGCCACCGCCGACTTCCTCAACCTGATGGATCTCGCGGATTTCGAGGTGATCAGCGCGGAGCAACGGCAACTGATTCCGGTGCGCTGGTTCGGAATCGGGCCATTCGTCAACCGCTTCATCGCGCCACTGCCGGGGATCAGGAAGCTGTGCCTGCGTACCTATCTCGTTGGTCGCCCGGTACGGCTGTTCCCGGACCGGAAATTCTCCGCGAGCATTTTGATCCCCTGCCGCAACGAGAAGGGCAATATCGAGAACGCAATTCTGCGGATGCCAAGGTTCGGCACCTCGCAGGAGATCCTGTTTGTCGAGGGCAATTCCAGCGACGGAACGTTCGAGGAATGCGAACGCGTCCGCGATGCCTACAAGGACAGCTGGGATATCAAGGTGCTCAAGCAGGACGGCAAGGGCAAGGGAGACGCGGTACGAAAGGGTTTTGCGGCCGCGACCGGCGAGGTGCTGATGATCCTCGATGCCGATCTGACGATGCCGCCGGAAGCGCTGCCCAAATATCATTCGGTGATCGAGTCCGGGAAGGCCGAGTTCGTCAACGGCACCCGCCTGGTCTACCCCATGGAAAACGAGGCGATGCGCCCGCTCAATTTCATCGCCAACCGCTTCTTTGCCTATCTGTTCAGCTATCTCGTCAACACCCGGCTGACCGACACGCTGTGCGGCACCAAGGTTCTGATGCGCAAGGATTACGAAGTCCTGGCGCGGGAGCGCGACTATTTCGGAAACTTCGATCCGTTCGGTGATTTCGATCTGATCTTCGGCGCCGCCAAACAAAATCTCAAAATCATCGAGACGCCCATCCACTACAAGGCGCGCACGTTCGGCGAAACCCAGATCTCGCGATTCCGGGACGGCTGGCTGCTCCTGAAAATGGTGTGGTTCGCCTATCGCAAGCTTAAAGCCGTTTGATGGTGAATTATCGAGAACCGGATTTCGGCGGCGGCGTGCGGCGACGCCCGCGGATGAAGAAGCCGCGACGAACCTGAGCGTCGAGATTTCTCGAAACGCGAAGCTTAGACTTGCGCGGTGCCGGCCATCCCCTTGACTGCATCCGGGATCCCTTGCGCGCCTCCGTCAACACCTCGGACTTTCGCGACAAACGAGAAGCGTCGCCTCTGCTGCAGGATCGGCCGCTCGATCAAATGCCAGGATAGTGCCGCGAAGCCGACGATGGCAGGAACAGCCAGGCTTAGCTGACCGGCCGGACTGGTCACTCCCGGAAAGAGGCTGACCATCATCTGCTGGATGGGCATCCCGTAGAGGTAGATTCCATACGAGTAGTCACGCTCGTGCAAGATCGGGGGCATCGGCACGTTCGAAGCCCCCAGATAAGCCATGACATAGACAAGCGGCACCGAAGCGACAACATTCAGCAGCGGAATGCTCAGCCAATCGCGCGGCCCCAACGCCGAGAGACCCGACAAGAGCAGGATGCAAAGTCCGAAAATCGCTCGGCTGTAGGGTATCCGATACCTGTATTGGTAAGCCGCGATTCCGAGCATGAATGCCACGAACAGCCGGGACCCGCGATCGGCGAACAATGAATAGCAGGCAGTTCCGATAAATCCTCCATCAGCTTGATGTGGATCGACACCATGAATCATGGCAACGCCGACGATTGATACGACCGCGGCGAAGATGATGATCAGCGCCGGCCTGCGAAGAACATCAAACAGCATAAAAACCGACACGATGAGGTAGCAGGCAAATTCGTAGGGCACGGTCCAGAGTGAATAGTTCACGACGCGAAGCGGGTTGCCCTCGAACACGCCGGGAAGGGTGAAGTTCATCAGGCCAACAATGTTGGTCAGATATCGATAGGTGTCGAACCTCGACAAATATTCGCTTGTCGAAAGGTTAGTGAACAGGACCCCCAGGACGAGCGCCGAAAGAAAAACTTCGACAACGAGGGCGGGGAAGATACGCAGGCCTCGATTTACAAGAAAATTGGACAGACTGAGCCGCTGAGCGCTGCCAGCAATCAGAAAACCGCTTAGGGCAAAGAAGACGCAGAGAAGTCCGTAGCCGGCGAACCACGCGACCTGGATATGCTCGACGGGAAGTCCATCTCTGGCAAGATTGCAAGAGTGCCAGGCCACGATTGCGAGCGAGAGGAAAATCCGGAGAAAGTCGAACCCGGGTCCAAAACCGCGGTGTTTGTCTAACTGATCACCCAGGCTGATCACGGGGCCCCCGCGCGCGCCGCTGAAATGAACCGCCTACAAAGGCGAAGAGCACCAGCAATACATCTTTAAATTGAGTGTCGTCCGCAAAATTGAAGGATGTGTTAATGGCCTACTACAGGTTGCGCATGTTCCGCGCCGAACGGCTACGCCTCCAATCAAATAAACGCGATGAGGTTTTGGCAGCGCGGGGAAGTTCGCATGGCAAGCGAGAACGACTTCGGAAAGCCATGCTCCGGGCAAGCAAGACTCCCGCATTTTCGCCGTCGTCCGGCCGGGCAGAGCCCGGCGCGACAACAAGGCAATTCGTTCAGATGGTTAGCAGGAACCTAAAATGCGCGATGCATTTGGCCTTGCCCCCAGGATGCTGGGTCGGCGCGCTAAGCTCGCGCCCGGAAGCGACCTACCCTCCCCACACTTCCTTCGCCACGTCCACCGCGAGCTGCAGCTTGGCCCACTGCTCTTCCTCGGTGAGGATGTTGCCCTCTTCCGTCGAGGCGAAGCCGCATTGCGGCGACAGCGCGAGCTGATCGAGCGAGGCGTATCTGGACGCCTCCTCCAGCCGCCGCTTGATGTCGTCCTTCTTCTCGAGCTGGCCGCTCTTGGAGGTGATGACGCCGACCACCACGATCTTGTTGCCCTTGGGCAAATAACGCAGCGGCTCGAAACCGCCGGCGCGCTCGGAATCGTATTCGAGGAAATAGCCGTCGTAATTGGTGCCCGCGAGCAAGGTCTCCGCCACCGGCTCATAGCCGCCGGACGAAATCCAGGTGGAGCGGAAATTACCGCGGCAAACGTGGGTGGTGATGGTCATGTCGGCAGGCCGCTCGGCGATCGCATAATTGATCACGCGGGCGTAGGTCTCCTGCAGATTATCGGCAGTCTCGCCGCGCGCCCGCAATTTGGCGAGCTCGTCCTGCGAGCAGAGATAGGCCCACACGGTGTCATCGAATTGCAGATAGCGGCAGCCGGCGTCGTAGAACGCCTTGACCGCCTTGCGGTAGGTCTTTGCGAGATCCTGGAAGAACACGTCGATATCGGGATAGATCTCTTTCGAGATCGACTTGCGGCCTCCGCGGAAATGCAGCACCGCCGGTGACGGGATCGTCATCTTCGGCATCACATGGGCGATCTCGCACTGCTTTTTCAAAAACCTGAAATGCGCAAGCATCGGATGATCGTCGGGGAAATCGAGCTTGCCGATCACCCGCACCGCCTCATGCCGGGTCTGGACGCCCGCGAACTGGATGCCCTCGTCGGGGTGAAACAGTTCACAGCCCGTCAGCTTCGCGAGAAAATCAAAATGCCACCAGGAACGGCGGAATTCGCCGTCGGTCGCGAGTTTCAACCCGATCGAGGCCTGCTTGTGCACGACCTTTTCGATCTCCGTGTCCTCGACCTTGCGCAGATCATCGGCCGAAATCTCGCCCTTCTCCAGCCTGAGGCGGGCCTCCTTGATCCGCGGCGGCCGCAGCAGGCTGCCGACTTCGTCGGCGCGGAAGGGGGCTTTTGTTCTTTGCATGGTTTTTACTCCTGCGGACCTATCATCCGGTGATTAGAGCATTTTTGACTCGTCATTGCGAGCCGACGGGTCGCGCGAAAAACGCGCCCGATGACGGGCTCCGCGAAGCAATCCGCGGACGACAAGAAGCTGGATCGCTTCGTCGCTATCGCTCCTCGCAATGACGGTGGAAGACGCATCACGATTTGCCCGCTACACCGAGAAAACGCTCCAGTGTCGAGGGATCGGCCTTCAATGCGCTGCTTGCCGCATCGTGGACGATCGTACCGCGCTCCAATATCACAACACGATCGGCCAGCCCCAGAATCTTTTGCGCATTCTGCTCGACGATGATGGAACAGATGCCGCCGGCGCGGGTGATGGTGCCGAGCGCCCGGAGCAGTTCCTCGACGATGATCGGGGCCAGCCCCTCGGTCGGCTCGTCCAGCAGCAACACCTGCGGATTGAGGGTGAGCGCCCGGCCGACCGCCAGCATCTGCTGTTCGCCACCGGAAAGCTGGTTGCCGAAATTGCTGCGGCGCTCCTTCAGCCGCGGAAACATCTCATAGACCTTCTCCACGGTCCAGGGGCCCGGCTGGGCCACCGCCGTCATGTTCTCCTCGACCGTCAGCGAACGAAAGATGTTGCGTTCCTGCGGCACCCAGCCAATGCCCGCCCGCGCCCGCTGGTCGGGCCGCATTGGCGTGAGATCGCGGCCACCGAGGCTGACGGTGCCTCCGAAACGGCGGGTAATCCCGACAATCGAATTGATCAGCGTCGTCTTGCCGGTGCCATTCCGGCCGAGCAGCGCCAGCACCTGGCCTTCCGGCAGGCGCAGCGACATGCCGGGCAAGACCACCGCTTCGCCGTAGCCGGCGCGCAGCCCCTCGATCGCCAGCAGATCAGACATCGGCGGCCTCGCCGAGGTAGACCGCCTTGACCCTTTCATCCCGTGCGACCTCGCCAGGCGCGCCTTCGACCAAGAGCGCACCGTTGACCAGCACCGAAATCCGGTCGGCGAATGAGAACACCAGGTCCATGTCGTGTTCAATCAGGAGCACGGTAACATCGCGCGGCAACGCGGCGACGGCTGCGAGAATATCGTGGCGCTCGCTTTCGGGAACGCCGGCGGCGGGCTCGTCAAGCAGCAACACGCGCGGCCTGGTGGCGATCGCGACCGCGATCTCGAGCAGGCGCTGCTTGCCATAAGGCAAGGTCGCGGTCGGCTCGTTCATCACGTCGAGAAGGTGGAAGCGCGCCAGGTTCTCCGTGATCTCGCCGTTGACGTCGTCGCGCGTGCCCATCACCCGCCACCAGTCGCCGCCGCGCCCGAGCCGCTCCGACACCGCAAGCCCGATGGTTTCGATCGGCGTCAGATCGGCGTAGAGCTGGTTGATCTGGAAGGTCCGCGACAGGCCGCGCAGCACGCGGACGTGCACCGGCAAATCCGTGATGTCGTTTCCCTGCAACAGAATCCGTCCCGAATTGGGCTTGAGCACGCCGGTCAACAGATTGATGACGGTGGTCTTGCCGGCGCCGTTCGGGCCGATCAGCGCGTGGCGGGCGCCCTGCTCGATTTTCAGCGAGAGATCGCGCGTGACCTTGAGCCCGCCGAACTGCTTTTCAAGCCCTCTTGTTTCAAGCGCGATACTCATGACGCCTCGCCCTCGGGAACGGTGACGACGGCCTTGCGGCCACCGATCAACCCGATGATCAGGTTCGGCGCCCACAGCGCCCAGCGATGCAAGCGCGCCCGGCCGACCAGCACGATCACGACCAGCACGAGGCCGATCCAGAATTGCCAGTATTGCGGCGTGATATTGGAAAAGAACTCCTGCAGCATCCTGAATGCCACGGCCCCTATCAGCCCGCCATAGAGATAGCCGCTGCCGCCGATCACCAGAACCAGCATCAGATCCGCCGAACGCTCGAACGCGAACACATCGAGCGAAGCCAGGGCCGTGGTCTGGGTGAACAGCGCTCCGGATATCCCGGCATAAAAGGCGGCCAGCGTGTACACCGCGATCAGGCGCCGGTTGACGGGGACGCCGACGGCGGCGGCGCGCAGCGGGTTGTTCTTGATGGCGCGCAGCGACAGGCCGAAGGGCGAGTGCACGATCCGCCGCGCCAGCAGGAACAGCACAAACAGGACGGCAAGGGAGTAGAAGAAGCCGACCTTGCCGAACATATCAAAAGCAAAAAGGCCGAGGATCGGTGCCATCTCGATGCCCTGCAGCCCATCCGTGCCGCCGGTGATGTTGGAAAAGCGCTCGGCCAGCGCCTCCAGCAGCAACGCGATCCCCAGCGTCACCATCAAGCGGGTCAGGTCGACACCCCTGATCACCAGGAAGCTGGTGAGGAAGCCGACCGTCATGGCGGCGAGACCCGCGATCACCAGTGCCGCCAGGGGCTCCGTGACGATGCCGTGCAGCGCGAGCAGACCGGCGCAATAAGCGCCGACGCCGAAAAAGGCCGCATGACCGAGCGAAACGATACCGGCATAGCCGAGGATCAGATCGAGCGACAGCGCGAACAGCGCGAGCCGCACGATGTCGGTCATGATCAGAAAGCGGGAGGGAAACAGGAACGCGCAGGAGAGCGCCAGAATCCAGAACGCGATCTCGCTCCGGTGCCAGCGCGCGTGCTGCCTCGCGTAACGTCCGACGTCGGCTTGCGCGGTCATGGCGGGCTCAACGGGCAGCGGTACGGCCGAACAGGCCGTTCGGACGCCAGATCAGGATCACGATCATGATGGTATAGATCACGAATGGACCCATCTTCGGCACGTAATATTTGCCGGCGACGTCGCCGATGCCGAGCAGCAGCGAGGCCAGAAACGGCCCGGTGATGCTGGAGGAACCGCCGACGGTCACCACGATCAGGAAATAGATCATGAACTTCAGCGGAAAATACGGGTCGAGCCCGAGAATCTCCGCACTGAGCGCGCCGCCGAGGCCTGCGAGGCCACACCCAAAAGCAAACGTGAATGCGAACACCTGGGGCACGTTGATGCCGAGACCGCTTGCCGCGCGCGGATCGTCCACCGCGGCCCGCAATCGGCTGCCGAACCGGGTGCGTGCCAGCACCAATTGCAGCCCCGCGGTCAAGAGGCCGCAGATCACGATGATCATCAGCCGGTAACGGCCGATGCCGACGCCGAAGAAATCGATCTGACCTTCGAGCGCGGCCGGAAGTTTGATGAAGATCCGCGACGACCCCATGATGTAATCGACCGCTGCCACCGACATGAAGACCAGCCCGATACTGAACAAAACCTGATCGAGATGGCTTCGCGTGTAGAGGTGACGGTAGAGTGTGCGCTCCAGCAACACGCCGATGAGAGCGCTTGCGATGAACGCCAGCGGCAGGCCGGCGAAGAACGGCCAGCCGGATTGATTGACCAGAACCGCGCAGACATAGCCGCCGGTCATGGCGAATGCGCCATGCGCGAGATTGACGAAATTCATCAATCCAAGCGTGACCGCAAGGCCGCAGGCCAGCACGAACAGCAGCATGCCGTAGGCGACGCCGTCAAACAGGATGGTGAACAGCGTGGTCATGAGAAGCTTGCGGACCTCAGTTAGGGTTCGTCATTCCGGGGCGGCGCAAGGCGCTGAACCCGGAATCTTTTGCCATCGTATCGAGATTCTCCGATGTGCAATTGCACACCGGAGTTCGCTGGCTGCGCCAGCGCCCCGGAAGGACGCCGAAATCGGCGTCACTTCTTGGTCTTGCCGGAGTCCTTGACGGCCTCGAAGGTCTGGAATTCGACGTTGTAGAGTTCGCCGTCGACCTTCTCAACCTTGCGGATGTAGATGTTCTGCACGATATCGCGGGTGTCCGGATCGATCGAAATCGGGCCGCGCGGGCTTTCCCATTTCATCCCCTTCATGGCCTCGATCAGCGCATCGCCGTCGGTCTTGCCGCCGGTCTTCTTCAGCGCCTCGTAGATCAGGTGCATGCCGTCATAGCCGCCCACCGCCATGAAGCCGGGGCGCTGGCTAAACGCCTTCTTGTAGGCGGCGACAAACGCCTTGTTCATCGCGGACGGGTGCGCCGCCGAATACAAATGCGCGGTCACGGTACCGAGCACGGCATCGCCCATGCCACCCAACAAGTCATCGTCCGTCACGTCGCCGGGGCCGATCACCTTGATGCCTGCCTTGTCGAGCCCGCGCTCGGCATATTGCTTCATGAAATTGCCGCCCTGCCCCGCCGGCACGAACACGAACATGGCGTCAGGCTTGGCATCCTTCATTCGCTGCAGGAACGGCGCGAAGTCGGGGTTGGCGAGCGGCACCTTGACCTCCTCCACGATCTGCCCGCCGCCGGCGGTGAAGTGTTCCTTGAAGAAGTTCAGCGCGTCGTTGCCGGGCGCGTAATCGGACGTCAGGGTTGCGACCTTCTTGATGCCGTTCTTCACCGCCCAATCGGCGATGATGGTGGAGGATTGCGCGAGCGTGAAACTGGTGCGAACGATATAGGGCGAACGCTCGGTGATGATCGAGGTGCCGGCCGCCATCACGATTTCCGGTATCTTCGCCTGCGTCGCGAGCGGCGCCGCCGCCAGAGCCGCGGGGGTGACGCCGAAGCCGGCGATCAAATTGACCTTGTCGTTGACGATCAGCTCTTGCGCGAGGCGCTTGGTGTTGTCGGGAAGCGTGGCGTCGTCCTTCAGGATGACTTCGATTTTCTTGCCGGCGACGGTATCGCCGTGCTGCTGCATGTACAGCTTGACCGCATTGTCGATCTGCTTGCCGGTCGATGCCTGGCCGCCGGTCATCGGCAGGATCAGACCTATCTTCACGGTGTCCTGCGCCTGCGCGGGCGCCAGAGCCGCTACAACGGCGAGTGCGCCAGCCACGGCAATGCCAGCTCTGGCCTGTGACAAAATTCTAGTGAACATCAACGCCTCCCCCTCATTCCTTGAACCGAGTCTCCGGCCCTTGCACCACCATAGCCCAGATTTTTCGGCTGCCGGTAGCTTGGTCACATAGCATCCTCGGCAGTTTTGCCGTCAATTGGACGAATGGTGCGCCTCCCGCCCGAGCCCTCGCAGGGCCACTCCCCCAGCGGCAACGACCGGGGGGCCGTTATCCCAATCTCATGATACCTCAAACCGCAAGCCTTGTTCGACAGGATCACGTCCCAGACCAAGGTTGCTGACGAGGGCATCCCGCACGTTGGAATTTCCCGCCATTGGACTGGTACACATTTGTACGGTTGTACAAAGAAACTGGTCTTGTCAACAAAGAAGCACTCCGTAGCAAGCCCGGCCGTCGGATGGCCCCGCAGGATTGCAATCGATCGGCATGTCGCGAACTCACTGCGGGCGCATCGCTGAAAAGGCCCCTCCGGCTTCCGCCTCTACACCAACGGTACGCACCTCACACTCTGCCAGTGTACGACGCAAGGCACCGGAGTAGATGGATAATTCAAGCTTTCTTTTGCACAATTCAAACATGATGAAATCAGGCAGATGCATGCAACTCCGAACTCACCTGCCTCGACAGTGCCGGCGAGGACGGATCGTTCGGCGTAGCTGCTACCGCCAGGCTCGCAGCGAAGAAGCCGCACGACCGGCCGCCGCGAGAAGGCGACGTGTTCAAGTCGTCGCCACGGTGGCTGCGGCTGCCTCAAGTTGCTGGCGGATCCAGCGGTGTGCAGGATCCTTCTGGTAGCGCTGATGCCACACCATGAACATCGGCAGGACGGCCGTGGCCCGCATCGGGTTGGTCAGGGGGATGCGGACGTGCGCGAAATCGCGCATCAAGCTTTGCGCCAGCAGGCTCGGCATGCTCGCCAGCATGTTCGAACCACGCAGGAAGGCGGAAACGCCGCTGAAGCTCGGCACGGAGATGGCGATATCGCGGTGGAAGCCGGAAACGGCGAGCCTGCGATCGAAATCGAGCCGCTCATTGTCGGTATAGACGACGGTGATATGCCGCGCTGCGAGGTAGGCGGCGCGCGTGGCCGGTGCCGATCGCGATCTGGCATCGTAGTAGCAGACGTAGTGATCCTGCAGCAGCCGCTTTTGCACGATGTCGACGCCCGATGGAGGTAGCGGCGTAATCAGGAGGTCGCAGCGATTCTCGCGCAGCATCGCCGGCGAAGGAGATTGCGACGGAATGACGCGCAAGTTGAGGGTACGTACCTTGTCTGCCACCCGTCGAAAGAAACCAGGCAGCAGGAGGTCGCGCTGGAAATCATTGGCGGCGATCGTCAATGTCAATTGGGCGACGGCGGGATCGAAAGTCGTGCCGACCGCGAAGCTTCGCATCTCGTCGATAAGGGCGCGCGCCTTTTCGGCCAAAGCGTGGGCATGGGCGGTCGCGACGATGCCGCGTCCCGATTTTGCGAACAGCGGATCACCGACGATTCGCCGAAGCTTTCGCAGACCGTGGCTGACGGCGGACTGGGTCAGGCCGAGCCGCGTCGCCGCGCCGGTTACCGAGCCCTCCTCGAGCACCGCGAGAAAAAGGGCCAGCGCATGGCCGTCGAGCGCCAAATGATCGATTTCTTTCATGCAATTCATTATAATCCATCTATTTATTTTTAGAATAGCCGGCGTCATCCTGCTGCAGCAAGCCGTGCCCCGCGCGGCAGACAAGGGCCAACAAGGGAGACAACGCCGATGAGCGCGCAGGCCGTCCGCATCAACCGCCCCGAGCCGCTGACGCCGCCCATGGGAGATGGCGGCTTCTTCCAGCGCGACCGCTCGATCCACCCGCCCGCCCATGCGCCCGGCTACAAATCATCGGTGCTGCGCTCGCCGCGCAACGCGCTGCTGTCGCTGGAGAACTCGATCGCCGAAATCACCGGACCGGTGTTCGGCCACAATGATATCGGCCCGCTCGACAACGACCTGATCCGCAACTACGCCAAGGACGGCGACCCGATCGGCGAGCGCATCGTGGTGCACGGCCGCGTGCTCGACGAAACCGGACGCGGCGTGCCGAACACGCTGGTCGAGTTCTGGCAGGCCAATGCCGGCGGGCGCTACCGGCACAAGAAGGACACCTATCTTGCGCCGATCGATCCCAATTTCGGCGGCTGCGGCCGCGCCCTGACGGATGAGGCCGGCTACTATTACTTCCGCACCGTCAAGCCCGGGCCCTACCCGTGGCGCAACTACGTCAACAGCTGGCGGCCGGCGCACATCCATTTTTCGGTATTTGGCTCGGGGTTTGCGCAGCGGCTGATCACGCAGATGTATTTCGAGGGCGATCCGCTCATTCCGATCTGCCCGATTCTGGCGACCGTGCCGGATCCGGAAGCGCTCGGTCGGCTCGTTGCTCCGCTCGACCTCAACGCCAGTTCGCCATTCGATTCGCTTACCTACCGCTTCGACATCGTGCTGCGCGGCTGCCGCTCGACCTATTTCGAAAATCGCCCCGAAGGAAACTGACCCATGGTGCAGCCGCTGTCCTATCTGAAGGAAACCGCCTCGCAGACCGCCGGACCTTACGTGCATATCGGTCTGATCCCGGGCATGGCCGGTTTCGACATCTTCGAGAAGAATTTCACCAATGTCCTGGCCGGCCCGAACACCAAGGGCGAGCACATCCTTCTCGAAGGCCGCGTGCTCGACGGCACCGGCACGCCGCTGCGCGACGTGCTGCTGGAGATCTGGCAGGCCAATGCAGCCGGCCGCTACAACCACCCGGCCGACCGTTCATCCGGCGCCCTTGAGGAGGATTTCCGCGGCTGGGGCCGCGCAGGATCGGATTTTGAAACCGGACTGATCACGCTTCGAGACGGTCAAGCCCGGCGCCACTTCCGATAAGACGGGACGGAAATGCGCGCCCCTCATCAATGTCTGGATCGTGGCCCGCGGAATCAATATCGGCCTGAACACGCGGATTTATTTCTCGGACGAAGAGGCCGCGAATGCCGCCGATCCGGTACTGAACCTGATCGAGCAGCCGCAGCGGCGATCGACTCTCATCGCCAAACGCAGCGAGCGCAGCGGCAGGATCGTCTACACTTTCACGATCAACCTGCAGGGACCGGACGAAACGGTATTCTTCGACGTGTGAGGGGGCATCAAGCCTCCTCGCCGTGGAGCCGGGCGCGAAAGGCGCGCGGCGATAGCCCCGTCGCTGCGGCATAGATCCGGCTGAAATACGCCGGATCGTCAAAACCAAGCGCATAGGCAATCGTGGCGATCGGCATATTGGTGTAGACGAGATTTCGCCGCGCCTCGCGGATCATTCGATTGAGGATAAGGTGAGAGGCGGTATCGCCGGTCGCGGCGCGCGTCACGCGGTTGAGGTGCGTGGGCGTCACCGATAGCGCCGAGGCATAACCGGATACGCTCCAGCGTTCCAGATGATGCTGTTCCAGCAACATCTCAAAGCGGCGGAACAGGTCGGAATCGGTTGCGCCGCTTTCCCGCCGGTCGCTGACAAGCTCGCGCGCCACGAGCCCGATCTGGGCGGCCGACAGCGCGCGCAGAATATGGGCGCGACCGAAATTCCGTCCCGCATATTCGGCAAATATCTGCTTCATGGTGGTGCGGATTTGCGGCGTTCCGCGGATCACGGCGCACTGCGAAAGCACGCCGCGGAGACCTTCCGACGCAAGCAGGGTCTCATCCAGGATCTCGGCGGCAACGGTGAGAACCCATCCCTGCGTCCCCGGCTGGAAGCTGAAGCCATGGACGTGGCCGACCGGCACGTTGACGACCTGCATCGGCCGCAAGCCGCGCACACGGCCGTCGAGCGCCGCCTGTCCACCCCCGCTGTCGATCAAGAGAACCTGGTGCAGCCGCGCGTGACGGTGGACGGCAAGCACCCAGTCATGCAGCACCGAGCGCGAGGCGATGGTCTCGCAATGCACGACGTCCGGCAGGTCTCCGGACTCGCCGAAGAGATTGAAGACCTGGATAGCCGATTTCGATCGCGTTGCTCCCATGTTCGAATTGTACAAGACAAAGGCCGATCCCTCCATCCGTTTCTTCCGTCAAATCAGGGAATGTCGACCGTCAGGGAGGACGGAAAGATGAAAGTACAGGTCTGCATCATCGGCGGTGGCCCGTCGGGGCTTCTGCTGTCCCAGCTTCTGCATCTGCAGGGCATCGACACCATCGTATTGGAGAAGTACAGCCGCGATCACGTGCTGGCCCGCATCCGCGCCGGCGTGCTGGAGCATGGCTTCGCCAAATTGATGCGCGAGGCACAATGTGGCGAACGGATGGACTGCGAAGGCGAGATCCACAAGGGATTCGAGATTGCCCATGACGGCGTGCTCGACCACGTCGACCTGCACCGACATTCTGGCGGCAACTCGGTGATCGTCTACGGTCAGACCGAGCTGACGCGCGACCTCTACGAGGCGCGCGACCGGCTCGGCGGCAAAATAGTCCACGACGCTGAGGACGTGATGCCGCATGAGCTTGCCTCCGACGCACCTTACGTGACCTGCCGAACCGGAAAGGAGACCTTGCGGATCGATTGTGACTATGTGATCGGAGCCGACGGCTTCCACGGCGTTAGTCGCAAGTCGATCCCCAAAGACGTGCTGCGCGAGTATGAAAAGGTCTATCCCTTCGGCTGGCTTGGCGTGCTGTCGCGGACCCGGCCGGTATCCCCGGAGCTGATCTATGCGAAGCACGAGCGCGGCTTTGCGCTGTGCTCTCTGCGCTCGCAGGCACTGAGCCGCTACTACATCCAGGTGCCACTGACGGACTCGCCCGAGGATTGGCCCGACGACGCCTTCTGGGCCGAGCTCAAACGCCGGCTGCCGGCCGAGGTATCCAATCGGCTGATCACCGGCCCGTCCATCGAGAAGAGCATCGCGCCCCTGCGCAGCTACGTCGCCGAACCCATGAGCTACGGCCGGCTGTTCCTGGCCGGCGACGCCGCACACATCGTGCCGCCGACCGGCGCGCGCGGGCTCAACAGCGCCGCCTCCGACATCTACTATCTCTATCATGCCCTGGTCGCCCACTACCGGAAAGGCGACGATTCCGGGCTGGACGGATACTCGCAGAAGGCGCTGGCTCGGATCTGGAAGGCGCAGCGCTTTTCCTGGTGGATGACGATGCTGCTGCACCGTTTTCCCGACCGCCTTGCCTACGACGACAAACTGCAGGAGACGGAGCTTTCCTATCTCTTCTCCTCCGAGACCGCGCTGCGGCAGCTTGCTGAAAACTACGTCGGCCTGCCGTTCTGAACGTTCTACGGTATTATAATACCAAAAGCGCGCCCGAATAAGCCAATTTTATCTGTTAGGAAACAGGCTCTCGGCCAGTCTCCGGGCCATCTCTTGGGATTCGATGCTCCACAAATGAACGTCCACCGTCACCAGATTGCGACCCTTCTTGCCTGTGCACTTTTGACCTGCGGTCTGGGCGGCTGCGGGACCATCAACGAGAAGCTCGCGGCCGGAATGGGCGATTACATCCCGCAGTGGGCCGGCGGCTTGCCGGCGGATGCGCCGCCCCGGCGCGGCACGCCGCAATACGACGAGTACATGAAGGAACGGGAGAGGAAGCGGCTTGAACCGGCGGCAAACGCGAATGCCGCGGCTCCAGCATCGGCTTCACCGTCGTCGGCCTCCTCAGCGCAGTCTCTGGATCCCGTCCATTAAAAGAGCGAGGCAAATCGCTTCAATCCATGAACACCACGGTCTTGCGGCCGTTGAGGATCACGCGGTCCTCCAGATGGTAGCGTATCGCGCGCGCCAGCACGCGGCGTTCGATATCGCGGCCCTTGCGGACGAGATCGTCGGGCGTATCGCGGTGGCTGATGCGCTCGACGTCCTGGTCGATGATCGGCCCCTCGTCGAGGTCGCTGGTGACATAATGGGCGGTGGCCCCGATCAGTTTGACGCCGCGCTCATGCGCCTGATGATAGGGTCGCGCGCCCTTGAAACCGGGCAGGAACGAATGATGGATATTGATGCAGCGGCCGGACAGCTTCGCCGACATCTCGTTCGACAGGATCTGCATGTAGCGGGCCAGCACGACGAGGTCCGTTTCGGTTTTTCCCACCAGGTCCCGGATGGCGGCCTCCTGCTGCGGCCTTGTTTCCTTCGTCACCGGCAGATAGTGAAACGGTATGTCGCCGAAATCGAGGCTGGCGTAGGTCTCGCGCGGGTGATTGGAAACGATGGCGGTCGGGATCATCTCGAGTTCGCCGGTTCGCCAGCGATACAGGATATCGGCAAGGCAGTGATCGGATTTCGAGACCAGCAGCATCACGCGGCGGCGGCTGGCGCGGTCGCGCATCTGCCAGTCCATGCCGAAGCGTTCCGCGATCGCGGTGAATCCGGTCTGCAGCGCCGCCAGGTTGACGGCGAGATCGGCGGCGTTGAACACCACCCGCATGAAGAAATGACCGGTCTCGACGTCGTTGAACTGCTGGGCGTCGAGGATGTTCTGCCCGTTATGGGCAAGGAACGTCGACACCGCGGATACGATGCCGGGACGGTCCGGACAGGACAATGTCAACACAAACTGATGATCGGGCATGGCGCGGCTTGGCTACAATTCAGGCAGGGAACAGCGATTTGCGGCCCTGCTCTATCACCCGCGACGGCCTTGCGCCAATCCCGTCGGAGGGATCAAGATGAACAAACCGACGGCAATCACCGTTAACCCAGAATCACATCATGGCTGACCGGCTGAACGGCTACCGCATCCTGATCCTGGAGACACGCGAGGAAGCGCAGTTTTCCCGCCTGCTCGCCGAACAGGGTGCGGACGTGCTGCAATGTCCGATGTTTGCGATCCACGACGCGCCCGATTCGGCGCCGATCGAGGCCTGGATCCGTCGTTTCATCGAAACGCCGTTCGACGATCTGGTGCTGATGACAGGCGAAGGCCTCCGCCGCCTGATGACGGTCGCGCGGCGAATCAACGTCGACCAGGATTTCGTCGCCGCGCTCGGCAAGGCACGAAAATTGGCCCGCGGGCCAAAACCCGGTCGTGCCCTGCGCGAGATTGGCCTTGAGCCGCAGCTAACGACGGAGAAGCCGACTTCCGAAGGCGTTGCCGAGATGCTCGCGCGGCTCGATCTGAAAGGCCATCGCGTCGGCTTGCAGCTTTATCCCGACAAGGATCACAGCGGACTGATCGGCGCCATCACGGCGCAAGGCGCCGAGGTCGATCCGGTCTCGCCTTACGTCTACGACGCCCAGGCGGCCGATGCCAATATCGTCACCGCGATCGAGGAGATGGAAAAAGGCCGTGTCGATGCGATCGCGTTCACGAATTTGGGGCAGGTTCGCCGCCTGATCGAGGTGGCACGGGCGCATGGATATGAGGCGCGCCTGCGCGAGGGCCTGGCGAAAACGCCGATCGCCTCCGTCGGACCGGCGGTTTCCGGCGAACTCGAATCGCACGGCCTGCGCACCGACATTTACCCCGCCAACGACGCGTTCTTCATGAAGCCGCTGATCTCGGCGATGGCGGCGGCGCTGAGAAAGAGTCCGCCGCGGGCAAGCGCCCGCACCTGATGGGACTCGCGCATCAATGCAAACCGCCACCGGGCATCGGACTGACATGACCGCAATCTATTTTGACCTCGATGGGACGCTGACCAACCCAAAGCCAGGCATTACCCGTTCGATCCAATATGCCCTCGGAAAGCTTGATCGCGCCGTTCCATCGGAAGACGAATTGACGTGGTGCATTGGTCCCCCGCTCCACGCCAGCTTGAAAAAGCTGCTTGGAACCGACGATCTCGCGGACAAGGCTCTGTTGCTTTATCGGGAGCGCTTTGGCGACATCGGTCTCTTCGAGAATGAAGTTTACCCCGGGATCGAGGGGATATTATCTGCGCTGGCCAAATCCGGACGGCGCCTGTTCGTTGCGACCAGCAAACCCGTCATCTACGCCGAGCGCATTATCGACCACTTCGGGCTGAGCGGCTTTTTCGAACGTGTGTTCGGCTCCGAACTGGACGGCACGCGCGCCGACAAGACCGAGCTTCTGCGCCACGCCCTGCAAGCCACGGGCGTTGATTCAGCGCGCGCCATCATGATCGGAGACCGAAGCCACGACATGATCGGGGCTCGCAACAACGGAATGACGGCCGTGGGCGTCCTGTATGGCTACGGCAGCCAAGCGGAATTGGTCGACGCGGGCGCGCACCATGTCTGCGCGACGCCGCAGAAGCTACTCGACCACACGGACCGGGTTTGCGCGTCGGATCTGCCGCCAAATTAAGGCCTGTCACATCGCGTCGAGCTTGGTCCGCTTGACTTATATATAACTCAGTAGTTATACATAAATCAATAGCCAGCAGGTTATCGATCGCAGATGCCCAACGCTCACGATGTGCTCTTCAGAACGCTCGCCGATCCGACTCGGCGAGCTCTCTTCGAACGACTGTGCCGCGAAGGAGAGCAGACAGTGGGGGCCCTGACAGCCCAGTCCGGGGTCTCGCAACCGGCCGTCTCAAAGCATCTCGGGGTCCTGAAGCAGGCCGGGCTGGTGCGCGACCGCCATGAAGGCCGCCAGACGCATTATAGCCCGCAGCCCGGTGCCTTGGCCCCGCTGATGGACTGGACAAGCCAGATGACCGGGTTCTGGCAGAGCCGTTTCGATCACCTCGAAGATCTACTCAAGAGGATGGACCAATGAGCAACACCATGACCGAAACGCGCTCCGTCGTCGTCGAACGTGAGGTACCTTATCCGCCGGAAAGGATCTGGCGCGCGCTCACGCAACCACACCTGATCGAGGAGTGGCTCATGAAGAACGACTTCAGGCCCGTCGTCGACCACCGTTTCAATCTTCGCGCGGACTGGGGCGCTGTTGATTGTCAGGTCCTGGCAGTCGAGACGAACAAAACGCTATCTTACACGTGGGCAGCCCATGGTCTCGATAGTGTCGTCACCTGGACTCTCACCCCTACGAGCACGGGGACCCACCTGCGCATGGAGCAGTCGGGCTTCCGGCCGGATCAGCAGCAGGCCTATCAGGGCGCCAGATACGGCTGGCAGAAATTCTTCGCTAGCCTCGAACGCGTGCTGGGAGGCCTGTCGTGAGCCGCGCCATCGCCTCGCGCTACCAGCCCGTGCTCATCGCGCTGCACTGGTTGCTCGCGCTGATGATCGTTGGCCTTCTGTGCCTCGGATTCTTCGTGCTTGCGAATATGCCGAACACCGATCCAGGAAAACTCGATATTCTGGTGTGGCACATGGCGAGCGGCATGTTCGTGCTCGTATTGATGATCCTGCGCCTTGTCATCCGTATATGGAGCGCTCGTCCGGCACCGGCAACGGCCGATTCGTCCCTGCTCGACCGTCTGGCCTCGATTACGCACTACAGCTTGTATGGGCTCGTGTTCTTGATGATCATCACCGGATGGTCCACCGGATGGCTCATTAGCGGCGCGTTCCAGCCCCATGGCGAACCTTTGCCCGACACTTTCACCGTGTTCCCGACGTTCCGGGCCCACGCGGCTCTGGCAACGCTGCTGGCCATTCTGATCGCAGGCCATCTCTCCGCCGCGCTCTATCATCAATTCGTGCTGAAAGACGGCCTTTTCCGTCGCATGTGGTTCGGCGAACGCACGATCGTTCCCGCAGAAAAATAGAAAGAGACGGTCGCAGACCCCTTCGAGCGGGAGATGCCTCGGGCATCGCTGAGACCGCGAACTTCACAAGGTCAACCCGCCTCTTGAATCAAAACCTTGGGTCACGCGCCAACCACTTTGCAGACAACGCCTGGCTTATTCCGCCGCTTGCCGCGTTTCCTTCAGGAAGGCCTGATAGGCGAGCCTGATTCCATCCTCAAGCGAGGTGCGCGCACGCCAGCCAAGTTTGGCCAGCCGGCTGACATCGAGCAATTTGCGCGGCGTGCCATCGGGCCGAGAGGTGTCGAAGCCGATCCCGCCGGTATAGCCGACCACGGCGGCCACCATGCGCGCGAATTCGGCGATGGTGATATCCTCGCCGGTTCCGATGTTGACCAGTTCGCCGCTGGAATAGATTTTCATCAGGTGGACGCAGGCGTCGGCGAGATCATCCACATAGAGAAACTCCCGCCGCGGCGTGCCGGTGCCCCACACCACGACATTGGGGAGGCCCGCAATCTTCGCCTCGTGAAACCTTCGGATCAGGGCGGCGACGACGTGGCTGTATTCGGGGTGATAATTATCGCCCGGTCCGTACAGATTGGTCGGCATCACATTGATGAAGTCGCACGCATACTGGCTGCGATAGGCTTCGACCATCTTGATGCCGGCGATCTTGGCGATCGCATAGGGCTCGTTGGTCACCTCGAGCGGTCCGGTCAGCATGGAATCCTCACGCAGCGGCTGCGGCGCCAATTTCGGGTAGATGCAGGATGAGCCGAGAAACATCAGCTTCTCGGCGCCGTTGACGTGCGCGGCATGGATCACATTGGCTGCGATGATCAGGTTGTCGTAGATGAATTCGCCGCGCAGCGTATTGTTGGCAACGATGCCGCCGACCTTCGCGGCCGCCAGAAAGACCGCCTGCGGGCGCTTCCTGGCGAACCAGTCGAACACCGCGGCCTGGTCGCGCAAATCGACCTCGCTGCGTCCGACCGTCAGCAGTTCGACATCCTCCCGGGCGAGGCGACGCACCAGCGCCCCGCCGACCATGCCCTTGTGCCCGGCAACGAAGACCGTCTTGCCCTTCAGATCAAACGGGGTGCTTGCCATTGGCAACCTCGCGCCGCGCGATCGCAAGGTCTCCCGCGACCATCTCCTTGACGAGCTGGGCAAAGCTCGTCTTCGGCTCCCAGCCGAGCTTTTGGCGCGCCTTGCTGGCGTCGCCGATCAGAAGATCGACTTCGGTCGGGCGGAAATAAACGGGATCGATGCGAACGACGGTCTTGCCGGATTTCCTGTCGACGCCGGTCTCCTCGACGCCCCTGCCCCGCCATTCGATGCCGCGGCCGACTTCGGCGAAGGCCAGTTCCACGAATTCGCGCACCGAACGCGTTTCGCCGGTTGCCAGTACGAAATCGTCAGGCTGATCCGCCTGCAATATCCTGTGCATGCCCTCGACATAATCCTTGGCGTGGCCCCAGTCACGTTTGGCATCGAGATTACCGAGATAGAGCGTGTCTTCGAGACCGGTTTCGATGCGAGCGACACTGCGCGTGATCTTGCGGGTCACAAAGGTTTCGCCGCGGATCGGGCTCTCGTGGTTGAACAGGATACCGTTCGAGGCGAACATGCCGTAGGCCTCGCGGTAGTTCACCGTGATCCAGTAGCCGTACAGCTTGGCGACGCCATAGGGCGAACGCGGATAGAACGGAGTGGTTTCCTTTTGCGGAACCTCCTGCACCAGGCCGTACAGTTCCGAAGTCGAGGCCTGGTAGAAGCGCGTTTCCTTCTCCATGCCGAGAATCCGGATCGCTTCCAGCAAGCGAAGCACGCCGATCGCGTCGGCATTGGCGGTATATTCCGGGCTCTCGAAGCTGACGCCGACATGACTCTGCGCGGCGAGGTTGTAAATTTCGGTCGGCCGGATCTGCTGCATCAGCCGGATCAGATTGGTCGAGTCCGTCATGTCGCCGTAATGCAGCAGGAACGGCACATTGCCGGTGTGCGGATCTTCGTAAAGATGATCGATGCGCGCGGTATTGAACGAAGACGACCGCCGCTTGACGCCATGCACGGTATAGCCGAGGCCGAGCAGGTATTCGGCGAGATAAGCGCCATCCTGCCCCGTGACGCCGGTAAGCAGCGCAACGCGCCGTTTCGAATCCTGAGCCGCCATATTCACTCCGACAACACGCCGGGCCGCCTGAAAAGCAGTTCAACGGCGACGAAACTAGGACATCACACTTAACCTGCCCGCGATACCTGGCCCCAGGGGCGCAAGACCTTGGCTTTCGCAAACCCCTATCATGACCCTGTTCCTCCAAGCAATGAGCCCGGCCAGGGACTCTTCGACCGGTCGCGCAGCGGGCTTGCGGGTTTCGAAACCTTGGCCCACAATCCTCGCCAAAGCAGCTAGGAAAAAGCGAATCCAGGGAGGAATGACATGCATAAATTCTTGATGGCTGCTGCTTTTGCGCTGCCGATGCTCGCGGGCAGCGCGATGGCGCAGGAAACGCTCAAAATCGGGTATATCGACCCGCTGTCGGGCGGCGGCGCCAGCATCGGCGAAGTCGGACTTAAAACCTTCCAGTTTCTCGCCGACGAAGCGAATGCCAAGGGCGGCATCCAGGGCAGGAAAGTCGAGATCGTTCCGCTCGACAACAAGACCAACCCGCAGGAAAGCCTGATCCAGGCGCAGAAAGCGATCGACGCCGGCGTGCGTTACCTGACCCAGGGCAACGGCTCGTCGGTCGCCGGCGCGCTGTCGGACTTCGTGACCAAATACAACGAGCGTAATCCCGGCAAGGAAGTCCTGTATTTCAACTATGCCGCGGTCGACCCGGTCCTCACCAACGCCAAGTGCAGCTTCTGGCACTTCCGTTGGGACGCGAACTCCGACATCAAGATGGAGGCGCTCACCAACTACATGAAGACGGCGCCCTCGATCAAAAACGTCTACCTGATCAATCAGGACTACTCGTTCGGGGAATCCGTCCGCTCCACCGCCAGGGCCATGCTGGCCGCCAAGCGGCCGGACATCAAGATCGTCGGCGACGAATTGCATCCGCTGCTGAAGGTCACCGATTTCGCGCCTTACATCGCCAAGATCAAGGCATCGGGCGCCGACACCGTCGTGACCGGCAACTGGGGCCAGGATTTCGCGCTGCTGTTGAAGGCGGCCGCCGACGCAGGGCTGAAGGTGAACTGGTATACTTATTACGCCGGCGGCACCGGCGGCCCCACCGCGATCAAGCAGGCCAACCTCAATCATCAGGTATTCCAGGTCAGCGAAGGCATCCCGAATCTCGATCACCCCTCGTCGCAGGAATTCGAAAAGGCGCTGCGCGCGAAGTATGATTTCAGCCTGTTCTATCCGCGCGCCGTCAACGAAATGCGCATGCTGGCGGCGGCAGCCGACAAGGCCAAGTCGATCGATCCGGTGAAGGTCGCAGCCGCGCTCGAAGGCATGGAGTTCGAAGTATTCGACGGCGGCAAGGGCTACATGCGCAAGGACGATCACCAGTTCTTCCAGCCGATCTATATTGCTTCGTTCGGCGATCGAACCGAGAAAGAACCGTTCGACGAGGAAAAGACCGGCTGGGGCTGGAGGCTCGTTGCGAAGATCGATACGCCCGCAACCGTACTGCCGACCACCTGCAAGATGGAGCGGCCGAACTGATCGTTCGCGAGCGCAACGCGGCCGTCCCGAAGGGCACTCGGGACGGATGCGTTTCTCAATTCCGGCGGGGGCGTCGTGCTTGAACTGATCGTCATATCCACGCTCAACGGCGTCCTGTTCGGCATGTTGCTGTTCCTGATGGCCAGCGGCCTGACCGTCATCTTCAGCATGCTCGGCGTTCTCAATTTCGCGCATGCGAGCTTCTACATGCTCGGCGCCTTCTTCGGCTTCCAGATCAGCCGATGGTTCGGCTTCTGGCCGGCGCTGTTGATCGCGCCATTGCTCGGAGGCGCGATCGGCGCCGCCGTCGAGCGCTACGGGCTGCGCCGCGTGCACAGGAACGGCCACGTCGCCGAACTGCTGTTTACCTTCGGCCTCGCCTTCGTGATCGAGGAAGTCGTGCAGATCATCTGGGGCAAAAGCCCGGTCGATTTCCGGATTCCGCCGCTGCTCGATTTTCCAGCCTTCACGATCTTCTCCACCAATTACCCCGCCTACAAGATGTTCATGCTGCTGGTGTCGATCACGATCTTTGTCGGGCTGTTGATCGTCCTGAAGAAGACGCGGATCGGCCTGATCGTTCAGGCGGCGCTGACCCATCCGCACATGGTAGGCCATCTCGGCCACAATGTCGGACGCATCTTCATGCTGGTGTTCGGCGTCGGTACCGCGCTCGCCGCGGTCGCCGGCGTGATCGCCGGACCCGCGCTGGTGACGCAGTCGAACATGGCGGGGCTGCTGGGTCCGATCCTGTTCGTGGTCGTCGTGGTCGGAGGGCTGGGCTCGCTGTCCGGCGCCTTTGTTGCCTCGCTGCTGATCGGTCTGGTGCAGACCTTCGCGGTCTCCATGAACGGCTCACTCTCCGGTGCGTTCGGTCCGCTCAGTCCCGCCTATGCCTCGACCTGGCTCGCCGACATCTGGGGCGTCACGATCGCGCAGATCGCGCCGATCGTGCCCTATGTGCTGCTGGTGCTGATCCTCATCTTCCGCCCGATGGGGCTGCTCGGGACGCGCGACACATGAGCGACATCGCCTCTCGCGCCGCGCCGCCGCTGCCGACCGCAACCGAAAAACTCAAATTCTATGGAATATGGCTGGCGGCCGCGGTCGCGCTTCTGCTGTTGCCCAAGATCTTCGGTTCCGGCGGTTCGCTGACGACGTTCAGCCTGATCGGCATCTCCATCATCTTTTCGTTGTCCTACAATATCCTGCTTGGCCAGACCGGCATGCTGTCGTTCGGGCACGCGGTCTATTACGGCCTCGGCGGTTTCCTGGTGATCCACGCCATCAACATCATCGGCGCCAACAAACTGCCGATCCCGCTCCCGGTCGTTCCGCTGATCGGCGGCTTGACCGGACTGGTGTTCGCCGCCCTGCTCGGTTGGGTCTCGACCCAGCGTTCCGGGACGGCGTTCGCCATGATCTCGCTCGGCGTTGCCGAGCTGATCGCCTCCTCCGCGCTGATCCTGCGCAGCTTTTTCGGCGGCGAGGCCGGCGTCTCCGCCAACCGGACCAAATTGCTGAAACTGTTCGGCTGGAATTTCGGCCCGCAGATCCAGATCTATTATCTGGTGGCGGCGTGGACGCTGATCGCCGTGATCGCGATGTACGCGCTGACCCGCACGCCTCTGGGACGGATGTGCAACGCCGTGCGCGACAATCCCGAGCGCGTCCAGTTCGTCGGCTACAATCCGCACGTCGTCCGCTATCTGGCGTTCTGCTTCGCGGGATTCTTCGCGGGGATCGCGGGCGCGCTGGCGGCGATCAATTTCGAGATCGCCAACTCGGCCTATCTCGGCGCGGAGCAGTCGGGAACGGTATTGTTCGCCACCTATATCGGCGGCATCGGCTTCTTCATCGGTCCCATCGTCGGCGCGATCTTCGTAACTTTCCTGTCGCTCGGCCTCAGCGATCTGACCCAGGTTTGGCAGCTCTATTTCGGACTGATCTTTATCGCCGTGGTGCTGTTTGCGCCGGGCGGTATCACCGGACTTATGATGATGCATCGTCCGCTTCTGAAAGCGGGCATGCTGGTGAAGGTGCTGCCGAGCTATCTGGTCGCCCTCGTGCCGACGCTGGCGATGATCGCCGGCCTCGTGTCTGGCGATCGAAACGATCGTGCACTTCACAGTCAACCCGGGCGACGATTCCCACATCAAGGCGTTCGGCGTCAGTTTCGACGCCGCCAGTCCATCTATTTGGGCGATGTCGGCCATTCTTTTGTTCGGCGGATTTTGGGTTGCGCGCAAGACCTGGACCCGGGTTGGACACGCCTGGGACAGCGCCACCAGCGCAGCGCGTGAAAAGGGGATCGCCGCATGAACGCCGCCATCGAGCTGCGCGGGATCGAAAAAAGCTTCGGCAACATTGCGATCCTCAGAAACATCAATCTGAGCGTGGCGCCGGGGGAACGCCACGCGCTGATCGGTCCGAACGGCGCGGGCAAATCGACCACCTTCAATCTGATCAGCGGATATATGGCGCCGAGTTCGGGCAGCGTGCTGCTGCGCGGCGAGGTGATTTCCGGCCTGCCGCCCTATCAGATCAACCGACGTGGCCTGTCGCGCAGCTTTCAGGTCACCAACGTCTTTGCCAATATGAGCGTGTGGGAGAACCTGCGCTGCGCGGTACTGTGGTCGACCGGCCAGCGCTACGCGTTCTGGAAGAATATCGATGACCTGCCCGAGGTGCGCGAGCGCACCGCGCAAATACTGGCCGACATCAACCTCACGGAGCGGCGCGACGTGCCTGCGGGCCTTCTGACCTACGCCGAGCAGCGCGCGCTGGAAATCGGCATCACGGTCGCCGGCCGCGCCGACGTCATTCTGCTGGACGAACCGACCGCCGGCATGAGCCACGCCGAAACCGAGCGCGCCGTGGCGCTGATCCGGCGCCTGACCGAAGGCCGCACGCTCCTGATCGTCGAGCACGACATGAGCGTGGTGTTCGGCCTCGCCGACCGGATTTCTGTCCTGGTGTACGGCCAGATCATTGCCTCGGGAACGCCGGAAGAAATTCGCGGCAATCCAAGAGTCCGCGAAGCCTATCTCGGCGAGGAGGCGGCCTGATGCTGGAGGTCGCCGGTCTGCACGCCTATTACGGCAAGAGCCATATCCTGCAGGGCGTCGATATGCATATCGACGCCGGCGAGGTCGTGAGCCTGCTTGGGCGCAATGGCGTCGGACGATCCACCACCGTCAAGGCGATCATGGGCGAAGTGCCGCCGCAGGGCTCCATCAAGTTCAAGGGCCAGGACATCGCAGGGCTACCGAGCCACCGGATCGCGCGTCTCGGCCTGGGCTACGTTCCCGAGCATCGCGATATCTTCGCGGGCCTCACCGTGCGGCAAAACCTGCTGCTTGGCATCAAGGATACCAGGCGCCCCGGCAAGTGGCGGCTGGAGGACATGCTGGCGATGTTTCCCAATCTCGCCGCGCGGGCCGATACGTCGGCCGGCGTGCTGTCGGGCGGCGAGAAGCAGATGCTGACCATTTGCCGCACGCTGATGGGCGACCCCGAACTCATCATGATCGACGAGCCCACCGAGGGGCTCGCTCCCCTCATCGTGCAGCAGGTCGGCGACCTCATCGCCGAAATCGCCCGCCGTGGCGTCGCGATCCTGCTGGTGGAGCAGAAACTGTCGATCGCGATGCGGATATCGCACCGCGTCTACGTCATGGGCCATGGCTGCATCGTGTTCGAGGGCACGCCCGCCGAGCTCAAGGCCAATGCGGCCGTGCGCAAGGAGTGGCTGGAGGTTTGAGAGCCTGATTTCTGATCAGGGCTTAAGCCCATAAATTCAAAGACGCTGGCGAATGTCCGCGTTGGAGCGCATTCCGGACTCAAGTCGGACATCGTCTGGAAAATGCAGCAAGACGAGATTCCTCGAGCGAAAACCCTGAATAGAAGCTTCTGCAGTTCTGGTTTCTTCAAACGGCCTAGCTAAATCCGTCGGTCGGCGGTAGCCTGACATTGACTGGCCGAACGCCAGCATAAAACATAAAATCGGGGAGGCGGTAATGCTGCGTCAGGCGTGGTGGACGGTTTCCACCTTGATCGTTTTCGCTCTGTTGATCACCGCGCACTCGCCCGCCCGGGCCTCTGATGCCGAGATCGACAGAATACTTCGCAGCCCGGTCGGCAAGGACTGGGTTACGAATGGCGGCAATCTCACCAATAATCGCTATTCTACGTTGAAGCAGATCGACACCACGAATGTCGGGAAGCTCAAGGGTGCGTGGATGACGCGCCTGAAGGGCTCGGGCACCGGCGGCAAATATTCTTTCGAGGCGTCTCCACTCGTGAAGGACGGCATCATGTATGTCGTCACCGGCAACGATGACGTCTTCGCCCTCAACGCCAAGACCGGCGAGATCGTCTGGGAATACCGGTCCGGCATCGATCAAACCATATCGACAATCTGCTGCGGCTGGGTCAGTCGCGGTCTTGCAATGGGAGACGGACAAATCTACGTCGGCCAGCTCGACGCCAACGTCGTCGCGCTGGACATGAAAACCGGCAAGGTCGCCTGGAAGACGCCGATCGAAAAGTGGCAGAACGGCTACGGCATCACCAGCGCGCCGCTCTATTATGACGGCGTGATCTACACCGGGATGACGGGCGGCGAGTTTGGCGTCCGCGGCCGGCTGACCGCGCTCAATGCCAAAACGGGCGAGATCATGTGGCGCTGGTTCACGCTGCCGGCTCCCGGCGAGAAAGGCAGCGAAACCTGGCCGCCCGGCACCGACCATTCGATGCGCGGCGGCGCCCCGATCTGGAATACGCCGGCGATCGATCCCGAACTCGGCCTTGTTTACTTCGCGGTCGGCAATTGCGGGCCGGATTACGATGGCTCGATGCGTGAAGGCGACAACCTGTTCTGCGCGTCCCTGGTGGCCCTGAAGGCCAAGACCGGAGAATACGCCTGGCACTTCCAGCAGGTGCACCACGACATCTGGGACTACGATGCAGCGAGCCCGGTTGTCCTGTTCGACACCGTGATCAATGGCGAACCGCGCAAGGGGATCGCCGAGGCCGGTCGCACGGGCTGGGTCTATATCCTCGACCGCACCAATGGAAAACCGCTGGTCGGCATCGAGGAGAAACCGGTGCCGCAGGACCCGCGGCAGAAAACGGCGGCGACGCAGCCAATTCCAGTCGGCGATGCGACTGTGCCGCAGTGCGCGGAGAAGCTTCCGGGCTACGACCAGGCTGGTTGCATCTACACCCCGTTCTGGGAATCCCCGGTCCTGATTCAGCCTTCCGGTAACGGCGGCACCAACTGGTCACCGATGCCGTACAGTCCGGATACGGGCTATTTCTATGTACCCGGCACGGTGCGTACCAGCGCGTACGTGCGCAATGACAGCAACTACACGAATGGGCGGCGCTACACCGGCGGCGGACAGACGGCGCCGATCGGCTCGAACTCTGAGCGGCACGTTCACCGCCATCGACGCCAGGACCAACAAGATCGCCTGGCAGCACAAGACGCCCTACCGCATCGGCGGCGGCGGCGGATCGACGGTTACGGCGGGCGGGTTGGTCCTGCGCGGCGAACCGGATGGCAATTTCCTCGCGATCGATGCCAGGACCGGCCAGGAACTGCTCCGCTTCCAGACCGGATTTGGCGCGGACGCTCCGCCCGTCGTCTACGAGGTGGATGGCGAGGAGTTCATCGCAATCGCGACCGGCGGCAATCAGTTGCAGGGCAGTGCCAACGGCGATGCGGTCTGGACCTTTTCGCTGAAGGGTCAGCTCGGCCCGCTGTGGCCGCCGCCTGCGCCGCAAACGGTGGCCGGCCCGACCGGGCCGATCGCCGCTGGCGGCGATGCGATCAAGATCGGCGCCAATAATACCGAGTACAGCTTTTCTCCGGCCCGCACCCGGATCAAAAGCGGCACGACGGTGAGCTTCACCAATGTCGGCGACATTCCGCACGACGCGAGCGCCATGCAGAAGGAAGGCTGGAGCACCGGCGCGCTGGCCAAGGGCGAGACGAAAACCGTCACGTTCGACAAGCCGGGCGTCTACTACTACATCTGCACGCCGCATCCGTGGATGTATGGGCAAGTGATCGTCGAGTGATGTCGAGTGATCGCCGGCTGAGGCTGAATGCAACCAACACGCCTTCTCGCGGTTCCCGCGAGAAGGCGTCCCTTTCCGGGAGCGGAGAAGTGGCGTTGTCCGGCGGAGAAACGCTTACCGGCGTCATCTTGGCGCGGTGCCTGAGCGTGTTGCGCATTTCGCTGGCGCTTGCGGGCGTTCTTTGCTCCGCGCCCGTCGCCGCGAACGATGCTTCCGAACCCTCGGCAACGGAATTGATCGAAGGCTTGCTGTCTGGCCGCGTGCCAGTCGGCGGTCCCTTCGAACTCACCGATCAGACGGGCCAACGGCGCACCGACGCGGATTTTCGAGGCAAGCTCGTCGTACTGTATTTCGGCTATACGTATTGCCCCGACGTGTGCCCCACCGAGCTTCAATCGATCTCGCTCGCGCTCGACGAGCTTGGCGCGGCGGCCGACGCGGCGCAGCCCGTGTTCATCACCGTCGATCCGGAGCGCGACACGCCGCCACGGCTTGCCGATTTCGTCTCCTCGTTTCACCCGCGATTGATCGGCTTGACCGGTTCGCTTGCGGAGATCCGGAAAACCGCGACCGCCTACAAGACGTTCTTCGTCAAAAACAGCGCTGCCACGCCGGGCAACTATTCGGTCGACCACACCGGATTCATCTATCTGGTCGGCAAGGACGGACGGTATCTCGGCTTCCTGCCGCCTGGTCTGCCACCCGATGCCATCGCCGACGCTATCCGCGCACGACTTGGGCCGGAGTAGCGGCACTTAACCTTTTGCCCATTCGGAGGAGACGATGCGGAACAACAAGCGGCAGATGCCAGGCGATCCGGAACAGGCGGCCGGAAATGGAGTTCTCGACCGCCGTCTCTTTCTGACTGGCGGTGCGGCGGCGGCGATCGGAAGCGCCGCGCTGCCGGACAATGGACTCGCGGCGGAAGCGCTGCCGGTCGAGCCGTGGATGAAAACGCCCGGCTCGCCCTTTGTGCCTTACGGACAGCCGTCGAGACATGCCGGCAAGGTTGCGCGAATTTTCGCGAGCGCGCCCGGGACGACCGGCACCGGCTCCTCGCGCACGCCGCATCACCTGCTCGACGGCATGATTACGCCGAACGGACTGCATTTCGAGCGCCACCACAGCGGCATCCCCGACATCAATCCCGAGGCGCACCGGCTCTTGATCCACGGTCTCGTCAAGCGCCCGCTGGTCTACACGCTCGACGCGCTGATGCGTTACCCCATGGAGTCCCGCATCGCATTCATCGAGTGCGCCGGCAACAGCGCCCAGCTCTATCAAAAGGAACCAGCCCCGCTCGGCGTCCAACCTCTCCACGGCCTCTTGTCTTGCGCCGAATGGACCGGCGTGAGGCTGGCGACGCTTTTGGAGGACGCCGGCGTCGACCCGCGCGCGCAGTGGATTCTTGCCGAAGGCGCCGACGCATCAGGCATGAGCCGCAGCGTGCCGCTTGCAAAGGCGATGGGCGACGCGCTGGTTGCCCTTTACCAGAACGGCGAACCGGTGCGGCCGTCGAACGGCTATCCGATGCGGCTGCTGTTGCCGGGTTATGAAGGCAACGCGAATGTCAAATGGCTTCGGCGCATCAAGCTGACCGAAGGACCGACGATGACGAAGGATGAAACCTCGAAATACACAATCCTGCAGAACGATGGAAAATCGCTGCAGTTCTGCTTCGCACAGGAGGCCAAGTCGGTGATCACGCGCCCCTCTCCCGGCCTGACCATGGGAGCGCCCGGCCTGTACGAGATCGCGGGTCTCGCCTGGTCCGGCTATGGAAAGATCGCGAAGGTCGAGGTCTCCGCCGACGGCGGCGCAAGCTGGGCGCAGGCCTCGCTGCAGGAGCCGGTGCTGCCGATGGCGGTCACGCGGTTCCGCTCACCGTGGCGTTGGGAGGGCGGCCCGGCTGTGCTCCAGAGCCGTGCGACCGACGATTCCGGATACGTGCAGCCGTCGCGCTCGAAGCTCATCGCCGATCGTGGAACCAGGGCCATCTACCATTTCAACGGGATCGCCAGCTGGGGCGTGGCACAGGGCGGCGAGGTCAAACATGTCTACGCGTAACACGCTGCTTGCAGCCTGTTCGGTACTCGTTGTCGGGTGTGGCGCCGCGCTGGCGGAAAGCCCCGATCTCGGCAAAGCCGCCAGCCCCGAGGAAATCGCTTCCTGGGACATCAGCATCGGCCCCGACGGCGCAGGCCTTCCGCCCGGCAGCGGAACTCCGCAGCAGGGCGAGCAGGTCTATCTCGCCAAATGCCTCGGGTGTCACGGCGAGAAAGGCTCGGGCAAGCCGAACGATCAACTGGTCGGGGGGCAAGGATCGCTCGGACCCGGCCAGGCGCCGGTCAAGACCGTCGGCAGTTTCTGGCCCTACGCCACGACCCTCTTCGACTATGTGCGACGCGCCATGCCGCTGAACGAATCCAAATCGCTCCGCGATGACGAGGTATATGCGGTCGTCGCCTACATCCTCCAGCTCAACGGCGTGATCGGAGAGAACGATACGATCGATGCACAGACGCTGCCCGCGGTGCGAATGCCGAACAGGGATGGATTTGTGCGTTTTTCCCGGGGGAAATGATTTTAATTTCGCAATGGATCCAAGCGATCTGCCGCCGCTGAGAAACACTTCGAGCTATTCGCCATAACGGCGCAATCGCTCGAGGTCGACGATCGTCACGCCGCCATATTCGAGCCTGAGCAATCCTTCCTTCTCCAGTTGCTTCAGGCACTGGTTGGCATTTTGCCGGGAGATGCCGGACAGCGCGCCGATCTCCTCCTGGGTGATCTCCAGGTGGCGCGTCAGGTCCGGATAGAGGATGGGGTTGAACAGGGAGGCGATGCATCGCGCTAGGCGAGCCGTTGCATCCAGGGTTCGGCCGTATTCGAGCAACGCGATGAAGTGTCCGAGGCGTTCGTTGAGCTGCCCTACCAGGAAGCGATTGAAGCCCGCGCTGTTTTCGAACAGCCAGAAAAAGGTCGTGCGGTCCATCATTGCGAGCCGCGTATCACGCAAGGCCACCACGTCGTAGCGCCGGGCCTCGTTCTTGAGCACGGTGCCCTCACCAAACCATGCGCCGGCCGTCAACCCGGCAAAACTGGTGGCCTTGCCGCCACGGGAAACGATGCCCATCCGGGCAAGACCGGTGACGACGCCGGTCCAGTATTCGAAATGGTCGCCGCGCATAAAGACGAATTCATTGGCGCGGTAGGATTTCTCGACAATGCCGGCGCGCGCGACCTCTATCTCTCGCTCGTCCAGTTCGAGCGACCAGACCGCGATGCGCTTTAGGTAATCTGCTGCAATCATTATCCGCTGAACCGTCACCCGAGAGCGGCCGCCATCAAGCGCCCGCAACACCCTGCCATGCTGCATCGCAGCATCGGTCTTGGCACCGCCGCTGCGTCGTCCTTCCCGCCCAAACGCCATTGACGAAATTTGCCGATGAATTGTCAGGCTCAAGACATTTCAAAGTAGCGCTTTACCCTATTGAGGGCCATCGCGCGCGGGCCCGGCTCGCGGGCCTAAAGGGCGATTGGATAACGGGCAGAAACTGGGTGCGGCGTTACCGCGCATGATCTCGGGTGCAACCGGTTTATGCCGAAAAGGCGGGTGAATCCCGCAAACACAGAGGTGCGCGATGCTCCGAGGAGCATCCTTAGTGGAATGGCTTAGCTCGGAGGGCCGATATAAGATCGGTGATAACAAACGATAGAAAAGAGCGCGGCAAGCGCCCTGGTTGAACTACGCGTAGTCTGCTCGCAAGACCGATATCCACTTTTGCGACGATGCGCGCTACGGAGGGAATGCGTGGAATACGCTTTGGAAGTGCGCGGAGTGTCACTGCGCTTTGGTGGCGTGAGAGCGCTCACCGAGGTCAGCTTTGGCGTCAACGCCGGCGAGCTGTTCTCGATCATCGGCCCCAACGGCGCCGGCAAGACCTCGATCGTCAACTGCATCTCGGGCCGTTACCGGCCGACCGAGGGCCAGTTGTTCTATCGTGGGCAGGACATCACCGCGCTCAATCCCAACGCGCGGCCCCGGCTCGGCATCGGCCGCACCTTCCAGAACCTGGCGCTGTTTCATCACATGAGCGTGCTCGACAACATCATGGTCGGGCGGCACCATTTGCTGAAAAACAATTTTATCACGGGATCGCTGTACTGGCTGACCGGCGCGAGGCGTGAGGAGCTCGAGCATCGCCGCAAGGTCGAAGAGATCATCGATTTCCTCGATCTGCAGTCGGTGCGCAAGGCCACCGCCGGCACCCTTCCCTACGGCTTGCGCAAGCGCGTGGAACTGGCGCGCGCCATGGCGCTGGAGCCGCAACTGATCCTGCTCGACGAGCCCATGGCCGGCATGAATTTCGAGGAAAAGGAGGACATGGCGCGCTACATCGTCGATCTCAACGAAGAGTTCGGCATGACCGTCATGATGATCGAGCACGACATGGGCGTGGTGATGGATATTTCCCACCGCGTCATGGTGCTGGATTTCGGCCGCAAGATCGCCGAAGGCGATCCCGCCGCGGTGCTGGCCGATCCCCACGTCAAGCGCGCCTATCTCGGCGAGGAAGACGAAGTGCTGGTCGATCCCGAAGACCGGCCTACGCCCGCGGAGACTGCGGCATGATGGATTATGCCGGCCGGGTCGCGCAGGCCGATACCTATCCGAAGCTGCTGCGTCTCAACGCCAGGGAATATGGCGGCGAGATCGCGCTGCGCGAAAAGGATTTCGGGCTCTGGAAACTTTTCACCTGGAACGACTATCAGAGGCGGGTACACGACTTCGCGCTGGGACTGGTCGAACTCGGCCTCGGCCGGGGCGATATCATCGGCATCATCGGCGACAACCGGCCGGACTGGGTGTCGGCCGAAATCGCTACCCACGCGATCGGCGCCATGAGCCTTGGTCTTTATCGCGACGTGCTGGACGAGGAAGCCGCCTATCTGCTGAACTACGGCGAGGCGAAGCTGGTATTCGCCGAGGACGAAGAGCAGGTCGACAAGCTGCTGACGCTCGCCGACCGCGTGCCCAACCTCAAGCACATCGTCTATTCCGATCCACGCGGCATGCGGAAGTACGACGATCCCCGCCTGATGGCCGCCGACAAGCTTGCCGGCATGGGGCGCGAGCGCGCCGCCCGCGAGGCGGGCCTCTACGACCGCCTCGTGGACGCGACCCGTGGCGACGACGTCGCCATCCTCTGCACCACCTCGGGAACGACAGCCCATCCGAAACTGGCGATGCTCGCCGCAGGGCGAATGCTGCGGCATTGCGCGACCTACCTCGCTTTCGATCCCAAGGGACCGGATGATGAGTACGTTTCGGTGCTGCCGCTGCCCTGGATCATGGAACAGGTCTATGTGCTCGGCCAGGGGCTGCTGTGCCGGATGAAGGTCAATTTCGTCGAACAGCCCGACACCATGATGAACGATTTCCGCGAGATAGCGCCGACCTTCGTGCTGTTCGCACCGAGGGTCTGGGAATCCATTGCCGCCGACGTTCGCGCCCGCGTGATGGATTCTTCCCCGCTCAAGCAGAGCCTGTACGAACTCGGCATGAAGACGGGCCTTTCGGCGCTGGCGCGGTCCAGGCATTCGCCCCTCGCCGACACACTGCTGTTCCGCGCGCTGCGCGATCGGCTCGGCTTCACGCGGCTGAGATCGGCCGCGACCGGCGGATCGGCGCTCGGCCCCGACACCTTCAAATTCTTCCAGGCCATGGGCGTGCCGCTGCGCACGCTGTACGGCCAGACCGAAACGCTTGGCGCCTATACCTTGCACCCTGAAGGACACGTCGACCCCGACACGACCGGCGTGGCGCTGTCCGACCGCATCGAAATCAGCATCGACAATCCTGATATCCACGGCGTCGGCGAAATTCTCGTGCGCCACCCCAACATGTTCCTCGGCTACTACAAGAACCCGGAAGCCTCCGCTGCCGACATCAAGGACGGCTGGTTGCACTCCGGCGACGCCGGCTATTTCAACGACAACAAGCAGCTCGTCGTGATCGACCGCATCAAGGATCTGGCGGAGACCGCGCGCGGCGAGCGCTTCTCGCCGCAATATCTCGAGAACAAGCTGAAGTTCTCGCCCTACATCGCCGAGACGGTGGTGCTCGGCGCCGGCCGCGACACGCTGGCGGCGATGATCTGCATCCGCTTCTCGATCATCTCGAAATGGGCGGAGAAGAACCGGATCGCCTTCACGACCTACACCGATCTCTCCTCGCGCCCCGAAGTCTACGCGCTGCTGCAAAAAGAGGTCGAGGCCGTCAACGCGACGCTGCCGCCGGCACAGCGCATTTCCCGCTTCCTCCTGCTCTACAAGGAGCTCGACGCCGACGACGGCGAGCTCACGCGCACCCGAAAGGTCCGCCGCAGCGTCATCAACGAGAAATACGCCGACATCATCGACGCCATCTATGGCGGCAAGCGCGATATTCCGGTCGACACCGTGATCCGCTTCCAGGACGGCACCACCCAGCGCATCCGCACCACGCTCAGGGTGGTCGACCTCGCGCAGGAAACACCCGTCGCGGAGGCCGCGGAATGAGGGCTGACGGTTTCACGAGCGCCGGCCGCTCTGGTCACCTCTCCCCGCTTGCGGGGAGAGGTCGGATCGCCCTAGCGATCCGGGTGAGGGGGGCTCTCCGCAAGGGCGGTCGCGATGGTCTCAAGAACGCCCGACATATTTCCAAGCACATCGTTGTTCCAGAACCGCAGCACTCGGTAGTTGCGACCGAGGAGCCATTTGTCACGAACCGCATCTCGAGTGCTGTCGGCGTGCTGGCCTCCATCCAGTTCAATGACAAGACGACGTTCGCGGCAGATCAAATCAACTGTGTACGGACCGATCGGCTCTTGCCGGACAAACTTGTGACCATTGAGGCTCCGCGATCGGAGTCGATACCACAGGGCTTTCTCCGCGCCCGTGGCGTCCCTGCGCAGGCGTCTGGCACGCTTGGTTTTGACCTCGTTGGCACTTCGCAAGCGGAAACTCCCCCTCACCCGGATTGCTGCGCAATCCGACCTCTCCCCGCACGCGGGGAGAGGTTAGCACTCGCATGATAACATGAACCTCCAGTTCCTGATCCAGCTTCTGGTCAACGGCCTCGTGGTCGGCACGCTCTATGGCGTGGTCGCGATGTCGTTCGTGCTGATCTACAAGGCCACGCAGGTCGTTAACTTCGCGCAGGGCGAACTGCTCCTGATCGGCGCCTGGGTGTGCTGGGCGTTGCTCACGAAGTACCAGGTGCCATTCTGGATCGGCATGCCACTGACGCTCGTCTTCATGTTCGTGTTCGGCATCGCGATCCAGATCGTGATCCTGCGGCCGATGATCGGCGAGCCGATCATTTCGGTGATCATGGTCACGATCGGGCTGTCGACCGTGTTTCAGGCCGCGCTGAAATGGATTTTCGGCGTCAACCCGCAACCCTTTCCGCGCGTGTTCACCAGCCAGTCGGTCAGCTTCCTGGGTCTGCAGATCCAGACCGTCTATGTCATGAGCCTTGTCGTTTCGGTGGCGATGATGATCGGGATGGCCTGGTTCTTCCGGGTTTCGAAATACGGCCTTGCGATGCGCGCCACCGCCTTCAACCAGCAGGTGGCGCAATCGCTCGGCATTTCCGTGAAGAACGTGTTCGCGATGGCCTGGGCGATTTCGGCGACGGTTTCGGCGGTCGCGGGCGTGGTGGTGGCCGTCGTCAACGGCGTGTCGTCGGGCCTGTCGGCCTACGGCATCAAGGTATTTCCGGCCGCCATCCTTGGCGGACTCGACTCGATCGGCGGCGCGGTGCTCGGCGGCATCATCATCGGGCTGCTTGAGAACATCGCCCAATATGTCGACAGCGAATACCTGCACTGGGGCAATCTCTACGAGATCGCGCCATTCTACGTGCTGATCATCATTCTCATGATCAAACCCTACGGCCTGTTCGGCACCAAAGACATCGAGCGGGTGTAATTCATCATGGCGAGCCCTTCCCTCATCCCCTCCGGCGACTTCCGCACCTCCTATGCGGTCGACACCACGATCTTTCCGACCACGACCAGCCGCAACTTCGCGATCGCCGGCGTCATCGCCGTCTGCTTCGCGCCGCTGATACTCACCAATTACTGGCTCAGCATCTCGATCCAGATCGGCATCTTCGCGATCGCGGCGCTCGGCCTGAACATCCTCGTCGGCTTCACTGGCCAGATCTCGATCGGCCACGCCGCGTTCTTTCTGCTCGGCGCCTTTACCTCGGCCTATCTCTCGAACAACCTGCCGATCCCGGTTTTCTTTGCCATTCCGCTCGCGGGCGTGGTGACCGCGCTGGTCGGCCTGATCTTCGGCGTGCCGGCGGCGCGGCTGAAGGGACTTTACCTCGTCATCGCGACGCTGGCCGCGCAATACATCCTGCTCGATTTTTTCTCGCGCGCGGACTGGTTTTCCGGCGGCTCGGTGCCGGCCAGCGCCAATCCGTTCTCGATTTTCGGCTACACCTTCCGCGGCGACAAACAATATTTCTACGTGGTGCTGGCCTATCTCGTGGTCAGCTTCCTCCTGGTGACCAATCTGATACGCACGCGCGACGGCCGCGCGCTGGTCGCGATCCGCGATCACTATCTCTCCGCGGAGATCATGGGCATCAATCTCACGAAATACCGCACGCTTTCGTTCGGGCTCGCGGCGTTCTTCGCTGGCATCGCCGGCGCGCTCTATGCGCATTACCAGCTGGTGGTCTCGAACGAAGGGTTCGGGATCGAGCGCTCGATCCTGTTTCTGGCGATGGTCATCATCGGCGGCACCGGGTCGATCATGGGCACGCTGATGGGCACCGCCTTTGTCGTGCTGCTGCCGGAATCCATGGAGTGGATCAGCGCGGGCCTGAAAGGCTCGGCCGTCGACAAGGCGCTGTCGCTCAACAACAACATCACCTTCCTGCGCGAGATCGCGATCGGGCTGATCATCATCGCGTTTCTGATGTTCGAGCCTGACGGGCTCGCGCATCGCTGGCGGCAGATCAAGACGTACTGGAAACTCTACCCGTTTTCGCATTGAGGTCGGGACGGGACGGACTACAATGGAACTTAACGAAGAAACCGGAGGAAAGCCCATGACCATGAAATCCCTGCTCGGCACCGTCTCGCTGGCGCTGCTGCTCGGCACTGCTGCGTCCGCGGCGCAGGCCCAGATCGCCATCGGCCACCTCGAGGACCTGTCGGGCGGCACCTCCGACGTCGGCACGCCCTATGGACAAGGCGTCGCGGACACGCTCGCCTGGGTCAACAAGAACGGCGGCGTCGGCGGCAAGCAGCTGAACGTCGACAGCAACGACTATGGCTACCAGGTGCCGCGCGCGATCGCGCTCTACAAGAAGTGGTCGGCCCCCGACAGCAAGGTCGCGGCGATCATGGGCTGGGGCACCGCGGATACCGAGGCGCTGACCGGCTTCCTCGCGCAGGACAAGATCCCGGATATATCCGGCTCCTATGCCGCCGCGCTCTCCGATCCGGAAGGCACCAGCGGCAAGGCGAAGGCCGCGCCCTACAACTTCTTCTATGGACCGACCTACTCCGACGCGCTGCGCGCCGAACTCACCTGGGCGGCCGAGGACTGGAAGGCCAAGGGCAAGCCCGGCAAGCCGAAGTTCGTGCATATGGGCGCCAACCATCCCTATCCCAACGCGCCGAAGGCGGCAGGCGAAGCGCTCGCAGCCGAACTCGGCTTCGAGGTGCTGCCGCCGCTGGTGTTCGCGCTCGCGCCCGGCGACTACAGCGCGCAGTGCCTGAGCCTGAAGAGCGCCGGCGCCAACTATGCCTATCTCGGCAACACCGCCGCCTCCAACATCTCGGTCATGAAGGCCTGCAAGACCGCGGGCGTCGACGTTCAGTTCCTCAGCAACGTCTGGGGCATGGATGAGAACGCCGCCAAGACCGCGGGCGATGCCGCCGACGGCGTGATCTTCCCGCTGCGCACGGCGGTCGGCTGGGGCGGCAACGCGCCGGGCATGAAGACCGTGATGGAAATTTCCAAAATGTCCGACCCGACCGGCAAGGTCTATCGTCCGGTGCACTACATCGCCGCCGTCTGCTCGGCCCTCTACATGAAGGAAGCGCTGGACTGGGCCGCCAAGAACGGCGGCGCGACCGGAGAGAACGTCGCGAAGGGCTTCTATCAGAAGGCCAACTGGGTGCCGGCCGGCATGGAGGGCGTCTGCAATGCCTCGACCTGGACCGACAAGGACCATCGCGGCACGCTCAAGGTCGATCTTTATCGCGCGAAGATCTCCGGCCCTACCGATGGCGACATCAACGATCTGATGGCGAAAGGCACCATCAAGCTCGAGAAGGTCAAGACCGTCGAACTGCCGCGCAAGGCGGATTGGTTCGGGTGGTGAGGTAGCGGCTTGTTCACAAGCAGACCCTGCACACTTCGTCGTCATCCCCGCGAAAGCGGGGATCCAGTACGCCGTGGCGTCTCGATTCTTCTCAAACTCCTCCGGAATACTGGATCACCCGCTCTCGCGGGTGATGACGGCAAGGGTACCAGGACATGACTGAGACCGCCGAAACGACGCGTCCAGCGCCCGGCGCGACCACGGCCGCCGCGCCGCTGCTCACCGTGCGCAACATCGAGGTGGTCTATGACGACGTCATCCTGGTGCTGCGCGGCCTGAGCCTCGAGGTGCCGCAAGGCGCGATCGTGGCGCTGCTGGGGGCCAACGGCGCGGGCAAGTCGACCACGCTGAAGGCGATCTCCGGCCTGCTCAAGACCGAGGACGGGGAAGTCACCCGCGGCGAAATCATTTTCAATGGCGAGCGCATCAACGGCATCGATCCCGACAAGATCGTCCGCCGCGGCATCTTCCAGGTGATGGAAGGCCGCCGCATCATCTCCGACATGACGTCGCTGGAGAATTTGCGGCTCGGCGCCTTCACGCGCAGCGACAACGAGGTCGGCGCCGACATCGACATGGTCTTCAAATATTTCCCGCGCCTGAAGGAGCGCACGGGGCTCGCCGGCTATCTCTCCGGCGGCGAGCAGCAGATGCTGGCGATCGGCCGCGCGCTGATGGCGCGCCCCAGGATGATCCTGATGGACGAACCGTCGATGGGCTTGTCGCCTTTGCTGGTCAAGGAAGTGTTCGGGATCATCAAGGCGATCAACCGCGATCTCGGCGTCACCATCCTGCTGGTGGAGCAGAACGCGCGCGCGGCCCTTTCGGTAGCTAGCCACGGCTACATCATGGAACAAGGCAAGGTGGTGCTCGACGGTACCGCCGACGAGTTGCGCGACAATGAGGACGTCAAGGAATTCTACCTCGGCGGCGCCGGCGACCAGCGCAAGAGTTTTAAGAACTTGAAGAGCTTTAAAAGGCGGAAGCGGTGGCTGTGAGTGTCGCAGCCGGGCAGTGCGCTCCCGCGCCGCGCTAGCGGGGAGAGGGTTGGGGTGAGGGGCTGCCATCGGCGAGTTCGACAGATGCGATTTCGGGGTGAGTCCCCCTCACCCGGACCATCGCGCGAATCCGACCTCTCCCCGCAAGCGGGGCGAGGTAAGCAATGCGAGGCACTATGACCGACCACTACGACGCCCTTGAAACCCGCGACCCCGCCCGGCGCGAGGCGGAGCTGTTTTCGCGGCTGCCGGGGGTGCTGCGCGCGGCCATGGCGGCACCTGGCTATGCCGAACGGCTCAGAGGGGTCGATCCGGCTTCCATCGCCAGCCGGGCGGCGCTGGCCGGCCTGCCGGTGCTCCGTAAGGCCGATCTGCCTGCCCTGCACAAGGCGGCGCCGCCGTTCGGCGGCTTCGTCCCTGGCCTTCCTGGCTCGTTCGGGCGGCTGTTTACGTCGCCCGGTCCGATCTTCGAGCCCGAGCCCGCCCACGCCGACCCCTGGCGCGGGGCGCGGGCGATGTTCGCGGCAGGGTTCCGCCCGGGCGACGTGGTGCTCAATACCTTCAGCTATCATCTGACGCCCGGGGGCTTCATCTTCGATACCGCGGCGCGCGCGCTGGGCTGCGCGGTGATTCCGGCCGGCCCCGGCAATACCGAGGCGCAATTCGAGCTGATCGAGGCTTATCGCCCGGTCGGCTATTGCGGCACGCCCGATTTCCTCAAAATCCTGCTCGATGCGGCTGCGCACGCCGGCCGCGACATCTCCTCGATCAAGCGCGCGTCGGTATCCGGCGCGGCATTTCCGAAGTCGCTGCAGGACGAAATAAAATCGCGCGGCATCGATGCCTGTCAGGCGTTCGGCACCGCCGATCTCGGGCTGATTGCCTATGAGAGCCCGGCGCGCGAAGGCATGGTCGTCAACGAGGATCTCATCCTGGAAATCGTGCGGCCCGGCACCGGCGATCCTGTCGCCGAGGGCGATGTCGGCGAGATCGTCGTCACCTCGCTCGATCCCGATCACCCCTGGATACGCCTGGCGATCGGGGATCTCACCGCCGCCCTGCCCGGCCCAAGCCCCTGCGGGCGGACCAACATGCGCATCAAGGGCTGGATGGGCCGCGCCGACCAGACCACCAAGGTCAAGGGCATGTTCGTGCGGCCCGAGCAGGTCGCCGAAATCGGCAAGCGCCATCCCGAGCTCGGGCGGTTGCGCCTGGTCGTCACGCGCGCGGGCGAGACCGGATGTGATGACGCTCAGGTGCGAATGCGGCTCGCCGGACGAGACGCTTCAAAATGAAATTGCCGCGACGCTGCGCGCGGTGACGAAACTCGGCGGCGGCGTCGAACTGATGACGCCGGGAAGCCTGCCGAACGATGGCAAGGTCGCCGTGGCGAAGCTCGGCGGAGATGTGGAACTGACTGCGCCAGGAAGCCTGCCTAACGACGGCAAGGTGATCGCCGACGAGCGCGGTTGAACGCAGTACTCGTTCTCTTCGCCAATTTTCATACGCGACGCGTGGGACCGTGCGCAACGCGGCGAGGCGTTTTATCCATCGCGGGCTTTGACTCGACATTCTTTCCCGACATTCGAACTTTCCCGACCTTCGAAGCCGCACATCGGGTCGTTGAGGAACCCGATGTCCGCGGAATTCGGGTTCGTTTCGCAAAACAAGCGCCGCTCCCTCCCGGCGCTGCGGGAGTGGGAATTTCTTTATCGCTTTTGGCGAACGCCGGTTCCGCCCCCGTTCTCGTCGAAGAAAATGGACGTTTCTCCCGACAACCAAATTCAGCACTCGTTGCCGAATTCTATCGCTTCTTTCGGGCATTTGCGGTTTGTCCGCGTCCTGCCTTCGCTGCAGGCTTAAGAGCTTCGGCAGTATTTACAAACCTAGTAAGACGAACGCCAGGCTTACCACCATTGGTAAACTCGACACCGGCTGCCTCGAGTGCCCGTTGCAGCGCTTCGACCGTTCGCTCCTTCAATTCGTCTCCTCGCTCAAACCTTGCAACCGTATCGATCGACACCTTGGCCGCGGCAGCGAGCTCTCGAACACCTAATCCCAGAGCCGCACGAGCCATGCGACATTGGACAGGCAAAAAAATAATCATAACAATGTTCCGATTTCAGTTGAAATCGTTGATTTGATAAGATATCGTAACAGTGTACTGATTTTGGTACAAAAATACGAATTGCATAGGTTCATACCTGACTTGGAGAAAACCGTGAGCATGCACAGCGGATTGTTAGCCGATTCACCAGACAGGCGCAGCTTCATCGGCGGTTCGGACGCCCGGATCATCATGGGCGACGACGAGCAGGCCCTGCTCCGCCTCTGGCGCGAGAAACGCGGCGAGATCGAGCCGGAGGACCTGTCCGAAAACCTCATCGTCCAGCTCGGCACCGTGACCGAGGACCTCAACCGGCGCTGGTATGAGCGCAACACCGGCCGGACGATCAAGCATGTGCAGCGGAGGATGCAGCATCCGGTCCACAGGTGGATGGCGGCGACCCTCGACGGCCTGGTCGATCCCGGCGGCGCCGTGTTCGAAGCCAAATTCATGCTGCCCTGGACGTTCTCGGAAGAAGCCGCCGCCGAAAAGCACATGGCCCAGCTGCAGCACAATATGTGGGTCACCGCGTCCCCAACGGCGGTGCTTTCCATCATCACCGGCGGCGGCAAATGGGTGGAAATGACCATTCCGGCCGATTCGCTGTACCAACATCTGCTCCTGACCGCGGAACGGAAATTCTGGCGCTGCGTGGAGACCGGCGAGCCCCCTCACCTCTTCGGCATCGAGCCGCCACGGCCCAGGGTTGAAGCGATTAGAACCGTCGACATGAGCGGCTCGAACGCCTGGGCTGAGTTTGCAGACCTGTATCGGCTGACCAGGCCCGCTGCCCTCGACCATGACCGGGCCAAGGCCGAGCTGAAGGCCCTGGTACCTGAGGACGCCAGGGAGGCCTCAGGACACGGCGTCCGGGCCAAGCGATCGAAATCCGGCGCGATCAGTTTTGACGTGTTGGCAGAGGAAATTTGTCATGCAGCACTCCAGCACTAGCGTCGGAGCGCTGGCGGCAGCCCTCGCCAAGGCCCAGGCCGAGATCGCCAACCCGGAAAAGTCCCTGACCGCGACGATCGTCTCGCCGTTTCCGCGCGAAGGAAGCCGGACATTTCGCTATGCGCCGCTGTCCTCCGGCCTCGATCTAGTTCGCAAGTGCCTGGGCCAGCACGAGATCGCAACCGTTCAGGCCACTGCAATCGACGGCGAGAGCGGTCTGATCAAACTCACCACCACGCTCGTGCACGCCTCCGGCGAATGGGTGTCCTCGGACTGGCCGGTCTGCCCGGTCAGCGAGACGGCAGCGCCGCATCGGCTGGGTGCTGCCCTCACCTATGCCCGCCGCTATGCGCTTTTCACCCTGGTCGGGATTGCCGGCGAGGACGATCTTGATGCGCCCGACCTCTCGTCAGCGGATGGCGATGCCGTCTCACCAAATGGTCCTGCGAGGGCGGACGCGGGTGGATCGCAAAGCCTCGCGTTTGCGCAAGCGGCCGCCCCGCCCTTGCAGAACCCGCCAAGACGGGCCCGCTCGGAGAGGCCCGCCCCGCCACCATTGTCGCCGGAAGCCTCGGTCAAGCTTCGGCAACAGCTGCTCACCGAGCTTGAGCAGCTTAAAAACTCCGAGGCTCTCGCCGGCTGGGCACATCGGGCCATTCCCCTCAAAAACCAGCTCGCGACGGCGGATGCCCGGGCAATCGAGGAAGCCTTCGCTGCCAAACTGAGCCGGTTCGGGGAATCTGAGCCGGTTGCCCCGAAACATCCGGAGCCGAATGGCCGTGGCAATAAGCCGTTACCGGTCGATCGCCGTGAGCAAACCGTCACGGTCATTCGCAAACCCGTGCGTGAGCGCGACCGCGAACACCTGAAGTTTGTGGCCGCTCAGCCCTGTCTTGCCTGCGGCCGAACACCGTCCGATGCCCATCACGTCAAGTTTGCAGAGCCGCGGGCGATGGGACGGAAAGTCAGCGACAGATTCACGGTTCCCGTCTGCAGGCTGCACCATCGTGAACTCCACCGGCGTGGCAACGAGCGCGCCTGGTGGGAGAGCCGGGGGATAGATCCCCTGAGTATTGCCGCAACCCTCTGGGGCAGGACGCATGCGGCCGCGCCAGCTGCCGCGAGCATCCCGGGCGATCGACCCGCCGGGGTCAACAGAAAGCTCAATGGACGGCATTCCGGCAGCGAAGCCGGCGCCATGGGCCGGACTCAAAATCGCGAAACGAAGCCAATTATCGCCCCGGAGGCAGAATGACGTCGTTCCGCCAAATCGAGGCCAACCGCCGCAACGCGCGGCTCAGCACGGGGCCCGTCACCGAAGAGGGCAAAAGGAGATCGCGGCAAAATGCCGTCCGTCACGGACTCACCGCGGAAACCGTGATCGACGCGCTGGAAGATGCCGAGGACTACGCGGCTTTCGAAATGGCTGTCACTGCCGACTATGATGCACAGTCGGCCGTCGAGCGGGAACTGGTTCTGAGACTGGCCAGTCTGCTGTGGCGGCTGCGTCGTGCCACCGCGATCGAGACCGGCCTGTTCAAGATACAGGCCCGGCACCTGCTGCAATTCCGGCAACGACGCCAGGATCATCAAGCGCGCCAGAAGATCATCGACAGCATGTACCGGGACGCCGTCGCGACCGAGGACGACATGCGACAGAATGAAGACGACATCACCGGCGGTCTCGAGGCTGCCCCCCGATCGACCACGGAGCCTGCGGATCAATCGGACGACCTCACACGCTCCTTTGTCCGTCTTGCCAACCTGCCGACCTATCCCCTCGACCGGCTGAGCCGCTATGAGGCCACGCTGTGGCGCCAGGCCTGTCAGATCCTGTTCACGCTGCGGTGCCTCGAACAGCGCAAGCCATGGGCAAGACCAAGGTTGCGTTGATACCCGCTAAACTCCGGACGGCAGCGCGGTGGCGGATACTAACGTTTTCAGCGAACGGGGCGCTGGCATACGTTGTTCCGCCGCGCTCGGCATCGGAAGAACTTTTAGAACATTTTCCGGCGTCGCAACGACTTCGCATCATTTTTTGCAAAATTCGGTCTCTGTGCGCTCAGTACCCCCTACTTCGAGTAGTCTCTGATCGAACTTTCGTATCGCCGTTTTCGTTTTTCAAAATTTCCGAGCAGCGAGACAGTTCGCAGGAACCAGGCGTCTGACTTGGAACCAGACAAAGCCAAATCCGAACCAGATAGCTCATCGGGTTTGTTGCCCAAATGCCAGCCGCCGGCATGCAGCCCGCCGAGCGGGCTAACAGTTAGTTTCAAATCGAACTAAAAGTTCGGACAAGCTCAATAACACTGCGCTGCTGCTCGCGCGTGATCTCCGCAAACATCGGCAGCGACAGGATCCTGCCCTGGTCGCGGTGCGCATTGGGAAACTGCTCGGGACGAGCTTTCAGCCGGCTGTAGGCTTCCAGAAACGGCAGCGCGGTGGGGTAGTTGATCGCGGTCTGCACGCCATGGGCGTTCAGGTGCGCCGCCAGCGCGTCGCGGCGCGGATGCTGGATGGTGTAGAGATGATAGACGTGGGTGCGGTCCGGCCCCAACGGAGGGCACCACGACATCCTCGATCTGGTTGAGACCGGCGTCGTAGATCTTCGCCGCCTCCTGGCGCGCTTTGGTCCACGCCGGCAAATGCGGCAATTTGGCCGACAGGATCGCCGCCTGCAGGCCGTCGAGCCGGCTGTTGATGCCCTCGATGCGATGCTGATGTTTCACGAGACCGCCGTGACGCGCCAGCATGGTCATGCGCTCGGCGAGCGCCGCGTCATTGGTGACGACGGCGCCGGCATCGCCCATCGCCCCCAGATTCTTGCCCGGATAGAACGAATAGGTCGCGGCCGCGCCGAAAGTGCCGACCTGCCGTCCCCTGTAGCGCGCCAGATGCGCCTGCGCGCAATCCTCCACCACCCACAGTCCGTGCCTGGACGCGATCGCCATGATCGCGTCCATATCCGCGGGCTGTCCGTACAGATGCACCGGAATGATGCCGACCGTCCGCGGCGTGATCGCGGCCTCGATCGCCGCCGGATCGATCGTGAAGGTCGCCCCGTCGGTGTCGGCGAAGACGACGGTCGCGCCGGCATGGGTGATCATCGCCGACGTCGAGATCCACGAATGCGCCGTGGTGATGACCTCGTCGCCGGGCGCGACTTTCAGTGCGGCCATCGCGAGATAAAGCGCATCGGTGCCGTTGGCGCAGGAAACGCAATGCTCGACCTCGACGGCGGCGGCGAATTCCCGCTCGAACGCATCGACATAGGGACCGCGAATGAAGGCGTTGTCGCTGATGACGGCGGCGATCGCGCCGTCGATCTCGCTTTTGATGTTCTGGTATTGCAGTTGCAGATCGGCGAAGGGGACCGGCATCGATCGTCTCTCTCAGCGCTCGCGACGGCAGGCGGCGCGCCGGGTTGCCCGCATAGGTGCCGGCGGTCGTGATATCCTTGGTCACGACGGCACCCGCCCCGATCACGACGTCGTCGGCAATACGCACCGGCATGATCGTGGCGTTGGAGCCGATCGACACGCGATTGCCGATCACGGTCTCGCGCCACAGCTCCTTGCGGCCGCGCGCGGGGCCGCCGCTGGAGAATGTGTCATTGATGAACATCACGCCATGGCCGACAAAACAATCCTCGCCGATCGTCACCAGCTCGCAGACAAAGGCATGTGACTGCACGCGGGTGCGGGCGCCGATCACCGCACCCTTCTGGATCTCGGTAAACGGCCCGACGAAGCAATCGTCGCCGATCTTGCAGCCATACAGGTTGCACGGCTCGACGATTTTGACCCGCGCGCCGAATTCGACATCGCGCACGCCACTCTGATGCACCTCGGGCCGGCTCACGACGCGACACCCAGCCGGCTCAACCGCGGCGTGAAACGGAGCGCAACCTCCTCGCCGGTTTCGATCGATTCATAAAGCGCGGAGATCAATTCGAGGCTCTTGCGCCCCTCCAGGCCATCGACCAGCGCCGCGCGCTGATGGACCAGACAGTCGATCACGTGCTGGTAATAGGCCTGATGGCCAAAGCCGTAGACGTTCGGCGGATTGACGGAGAATTTCTCGACCACGTCCTTGTCCGACGGCAAGCTCGTCGACAAAACGCCAATGCCTGATCTGGTTGACGGCAAAGCCCGCGATTTCGACCGTGCCCTTCTCTCCCAAAATCGAGAGCGAGCCTTCGAGATCGGTCGGCCGCGCGGCCGTCGTCGCCTCGATGATGCCCAGCGCCCCGTTGCGGAATTTCAGCGTCGCAACCGCGGTGTCCTCGGTTTCGATCCTGGCAAGCGCGGTGATGGCGCGGGCATGAACGCTGACGACATCGCCAAAAAACCACTCCAGCATATCGATGTGATGGCTCGCCTGGTTGGTGAGCACGCCGCCATCATAGGCCCAGGTGCCGCGCCATTTGTCCTGATCGTAATAGGCCTGGTCCCTGCACCAGCGCACCCGCACGGTGCCCAGAACAAGCCGGCCGAACCGCCCTGCCTCAAGCGCCTCGCGTGCCTTGACGACCGGAACGTTGAAGCGGTTCTGCTTGACGATGAACAGTCTTGACGCCGGCTTCGTCACAGGCCCGGATCATGTCGTCGGCGTCCTGCAGCCGCAGCGCCATCGGCTTTTCGACGACGACGTGCTTGCCGGCCCTGGCGCAGGCGATGACGTGCTCGGGGTGCATTCCGCTCGGCGTCAGGACCGCAACCGCGTCGATATCCTTCCGCGCGAGAAAATCATCGATGTCATAATGCGCGGGAACGCCGAACTTCGAGGCAATGGCGTCGGCGCGCGCCCGCACGGGATCGCAAACGGCGACAAGACTGGCCCGGTCGATATGACCACCCCCCAACAACTCAGAGTGGCGCTTCGCAATGCGCCCGCATCCGAGCAGACCGAATCTAATCATAAGACTTCCTTGCTAGGCTCGCGATCATATCGCACCCGACTGAAAGGCAGGATGGCAGACGGGCCCAATATAGACCAAATGTTTATATTTGCGGAAGCCGCCGCAAAATCAGGGCGCCTTCGCGGCAGACACATTCGGCCTGTGTGGACTCAAAAAGCACGAGCACGGGGTGAGGAGGCCGGTGCGATCTTTCCCCAGATTTTGCTCACCGTGCCGTTGACGACGACCCTTCTGACGCACGGAGCGAGCGCTCCTGTTTCTGCTCTCGTATATCACGCCACGCACGATTTCGGACGGAAGCATGCGAGAAATCCACCGAGGAAGCAGCGATCGACGACCAGCTCGAGAAGTACTCAGCCGGCCGCTAAAATCGCTTGATTTCCGGGGAAATGGCGACGATCTATCCTTTCAGGGCAGCCTCCTCGGGTGTCTGGTAACCAAGGACCCCCAATGCACAGCGTTTTGATTACCGGCGGCGCGGGCTTCATCGGCCAGAATCTTGTGCACGCATGGCGCGCGGCGCGTCCCGACGACAAGCTGACCGTGGTCGACGCCATGACCTATGCGGCAAACGTTCGAAGCCTGGAGCCGCTGATCAAAAATCACGCCATCCAGTTCATCAGGGGCGATATCAGGGACGCGGCGCTGATACGGCGACTGTTCGACGAACACAAATTCACCCGCGTTGTACACTTGGCCGCCGAATCCCATGTCGATCGGTCGATCGCCGATCCCGAAGCTTTCCTGCAAACCAACGTGCTTGGTACCTTCACCTTGCTCAAGGCAGCGCTGGACGCATGGCGCTCATCAGGCAGCATCGATGGCGCACGTTTTCTTCACGTGTCGACCGATGAGGTCTACGGCTCGCTGGAGCCGGACGATCCCGCCTTTTCGGAATCCTCGCCGTACCGCCCCAACTCGCCCTATGCCGCGAGCAAGGCGGCGAGCGATCATCTGGTGCGGGCGTTCGGTGCAACCTATGGCTTGCCGGCGCTGATCACCAACTGTTCGAACAATTATGGCCCCTATCAGCATCCGGAAAAATTGATTCCCCTGATGATCATTCACGCATTGGAGGGCAAGCCTTTGCCTGTCTATGGCGACGGCTCCAATGTGCGTGACTGGCTGCACGTTTCCGATCATTGCGAAGCGTTGATGCGCGTGATCGAGCGGGGCCGTATCGGGGAAACCTACAACGTCGGCGGCGGCAACGAATGCAACAACCGCGGCGTGGTTGACTTGATTTGCAACGCTATCGACCAGGCCTTTGTCAGCCGATCGAAGCCTTGCGTCGCGCTTTCCGTCGTGTCCCGCGGCTGCGGGGGCCAGTTGCCGCGCGCTGATCTCCTACGTCACCGACCGGCCGGGCCATGATCACCGTTATGCGATCAACGCGACAAAGCTCGCAGGCGAGCTTAACTACCGATGCCGCGTTGATTTCGAGACCGGCCTCCGCCAGACCATCGGCTGGTACCTTGACCACGAAGACTGGTGGCGCGAGGTCACAGGCGGCGCTTACAAGGCATGGATCGATCAAAACTACGGGTCTCGGGTCGCGGTTTAAAATCTGCTAGACGACCTTTGAAATGAAATGACCGGACAAGTGAGACAATGGCGCCGCCCCTTTCCTACGCAAAAGTCAAATCAGAGATTGGGGCTCCAGTTCAGCTCTCCGATTTTCATCCGGTTGCGTGTGAATCGCTGGCGCGTATCGGAAGCTCAAACGATGGAGGGTACGTCGTCCCGATCGAGGCGGTAACGGCCGCCGGCGCGTTGATCTCGTTCGGCCTCTCCCACGATTGGACCTTCGAGCGCGATTTCAAGAAGCGAAACCCCGGCGCCGTCATTCACTGCTACGATCATACGGTTTCCCTCCTCACAGCCTTTCAATACTCGTTCGGCCAGTTGCTGCGCTTCATCGTGCAGCGCAGGGCAAGCGCGTTGCGGAGAGCCTTCAGGTGGATCGACTATCTGCTCTTTTTCCGCGCAGACAGGAAACACTTCAAACAAAGGGTTTGGCGCGACAGACAATTTAACAGCGCGACCATCGAGGACGTCTTCAGCCGCCTGCCGGCCGGGTGCCAGGTTTTCGTGAAGATGGACATCGAAGGGGGCGAATACCGTGTCCTCGACGACCTGCTCAGCCACTCCAAAAATATCGTCGCAATGGCCATCGAATTCCACGACGTCGATATCGTCCCGGAAATGTTCAATTCGTTCGTCGGCAAGATCAAGCGCGACTTCCATGTCGTGCATATTCACGGCAACAACATGGGTGGCATCGCATCGTTCAATTTTCCGATCGCCCCGGAAATCACATTTCTCAACAAGCGCTTTTTCAAATCCGCGCCTGGGCCATCCCGCTTGACATACCCGGCACCGGGACTCGATCGCCCCAACTATCCGCAATTTCCCGATTTTACCTTCGAATTCTAACCGTTCCATCATTGACCGATGGAAAATCGCTATCGCATCCCGTTCAACAAATCCTGCAATTGCGCGCCGTACCGCTCCGGCGTCATCGCGAACATCCGGTCTTTCCCTCTTTTGCCAAGCTGACGCGCGGCCGCCGGGTCTTTTGCAATTCTGACAATGGCGTCCTTGATCGAAGCCACGGATCTTGGATCGAACAGACAGGCCGGCATCGCCAACCTGCTCAGGGATGGCAAGAATGTTGGACGCCACAACCGGGGTCCCGGCCTGAAATGCCTCGTAGATCGGAATACTGATGCTTTCGAACAGCGACGGCATGACCAGGGCCGTGGCGAGTTTATAAATCGACTGAAGATCATCCTGCTCCACATATCCGAGATGACGGACCTTTTCGCTCAAGCCGAATTTACTGACGGCGCTCATCACGGCATCGTATTCGTCGCGCTTTTTTCCGGTGAGAACCAGATTCAAGTCGGGCATTTCGGTTGCAACCTCGCGAAATGCTTCAAGCAGCCGCAAATGATTCTTGTGAATCCAAAATTGAGCGGGATAGAAGAGGAATTTGCCGGGCAATTGCAACCGATCCCGCACGGCCTGTAACCGGTCGTCCGGTTCATCCATCACGAATGGTCGCAGCGGAGGAGCGGCGATCACGGCGATCCGCTCCTCGGCCACGCCAAAAAAGCGGACAATGTCCGTTTTCACATACCGGGATTCGCAGATGACGCGCCGGGCCCGTCCTCACAATTGTGCGTAAACCTGATGTCGCCAGGCGCGTTGCCACCACGGGAAATTTTCAGGAAAGTAGTTCTCCTGGAGATCGTGCAGCGTGTAGGCAAACGGTTTCGACGTGTGCAGCAATGAGAGCGAATAAATCGGGGACAGCAGGACATCCTGTGAGGCGAAAGGATCCGGCAACCTGACATGCATCTCGTGAGCGATCAGAGTGGCCAATTGCTGAGCGCCGCGATTCCGCGAAGCGACGGATCGGGTAGCCCAGTTCGGCAAAATCCGGATTTTTGCGGATCCCCGTACAGCGTGATCTGCAGGCCGTTGGTGTGCCGCAGGGCCTGCAACATGGACAGGGTATATTGGTACGTTCCGCCGTTATCCGGTTCAGCGAGCGCGAGAACGCCGAGCTTGATCGTCACGTCCGCCATCCGCAGAATGCCGCCTATGTTCCTACCTGCCGAACCAATTCGACGGCCGCACAAAAATTTGCATACGCGTTCATGCAGGGCCCATCGTCGCAAGAAGCTCGTTCACATCCGCCGCGACCCGTTGAACTTCAGGCTTCGTCAGTTCGAAATAGGACGGCAGGTTCAGGCCGATCTGCGCCTTGCGTGCCGAGATCGGTAGCGGCGGCTGCCTGTACATAGGCATTGAGGACAGCGTGCAAAAATAGGGACGGCTGTCGATGCCACGCGCCTTGAGCGCCTGCATGAAGGCATCCCGTCTTCCCTCGTCAAACCAGTCGACCTCGAGGCAGACCATCCAGAATGCGCTTGTCGCCCAGTTCTTTACCCGATTGAGCCGCACATGGTCCGTGGTTGCGATCTCCGAATTGTACCAGCCCATGATCTCCGTGCGGCGGGCGAGAAACTCCTCGATGCGTTCCAGTTGCGCAACGCCTAGCGCCGCCTGGAGATTGGTGATGCGATAATTGAACCCACGCTCTTCGTGAAAATACCGCCGCTGCGGGCTCATGGCGTGGTCGCGCAACCGCTTGGCATGCAGGTAAAACGCCCGGTCGTTGGTGGTCAGCATGCCGCCTTCACCGGTCGTAATGATCTTGTTTCCATAGAAACTGAAAACGCCGCATTTACCGAGCCCGCCCACCCTGCGACCCCTGTATTCAGCGCCGTGCGCCTCGGCCGCATCTTCGATGATGTCCACCCCGTGTGCCCTGCCAATTTCCAGCAAGGTGTCCATATCGGCCGGGTGACCGTAGAGATGGACCGGGATAATCGCCCTGGTTCTTTCGGAGATCCGCGATTTGACCGATGCGGGATCAATACAGAGCGTATCGGGGTCGATATCGGCCAGAACCGGCGTCGCGCCGGTGTAGGCGACCGCGTTCGCCGTCGCCACGAAGGTCAGATCGGGAACGATCACCTCATCGCCCGGCTGCAGCCCAAGCGCCGCCAGCGCCAGGTGAAGGCCGGTCGTGCCGTTACTCACGGCAAGGGCGTATTCGGTCCCGCAATAGCGCGCGAAGCCTGCCTCGAACTCGTCGATGTATTTCCCGATCGACGACACCCATCCGGAATCAAGCGCATCCAGCACGAGTTCCTTTTCTCGTGATCCAATGAACGGTTTCGAAATCGGAAGAAAACTGTCGGACACTGTCGACCCTCTAAATCGAGGCCACGAGCGCCTCGAAGCGCCGCCACTGGACTTCCTTTGAATAGCGGGTCGATACCATTTCGTGGCCCGCACGCGCGATTTCCAATCTTTTCCGGGAAACCTCGAGCAAGGTTCTGATCTGCCTCACGGCATCTTCCGGCGAGTTGTACGTTGCGATCGTCTCGCCATTCCTCATGCCTTCAGGATAGTTGCCGTCGTCCGAGAGCAGCAGCGCCCCGCCCCCCAGCGCTTCAAAGCAACGCATATTGCCCCTGTCCGCGCCAGCCATATCGATTGAACCGTTCAGCACGATTTTAGCCGCCGAAAGCGCCTCATAATAGTCCCGTCCGAATATCGGTTCCTGTGCGATTGCCCTGATGACCGGAGGTCTGCGATGGCTTGCCAGGGGCAGAATGTGACCCGAACGGCGATTCCGCCAGCCGGCACAGGCGCGATCGATCCAGCCGATACACGACATTATACTCGCCGGCCAGCCTTGCCACCGCTTCCAGCACCGCTGCCCGCCGCCTGTGATGGCGCGAATATCCCCCCACGAACAACACGTCGACCGGCCGGTCCTGGCGGCTTGCGAACGGCTCGAACTCCGGATCGTAAGCGGGAAAGAAATACTCGGTGCGGCATCCCTGCTCGCTCAGCGCCGCGAGAATGGACGGAAAGTTACAGACGACGAGATCATAGCCGGAGAACGATACATTTCGGAACGGCGCGGCATGCCAGGCAATGGTCTTTTTCACGCAGCCCGGGAGGCGCTTCATGAAGCCTGCTTCCCAGCCGGTCGCGTCAAGATTGTAAAATACGTCCGCTCGGTGCTCTTCAATCTGCGCACGCAGGATTTCGTCCAACGAGGCACTCGACTTCAAGCCATGCTCGCGTGCCCAAACTCTCTGGACATCCCGATCGTCGCCGTTTGCGAAAAATGCCCATTCGGCGCGCTGATCCACCGGCAGAAGGATATGCGCCGCCGACTCCCGAAAATTCAGAAATGCGTTTATTTTGCCGGCAAATGTCGGGCAATCCCTGGTCAGTTCAAGAATCTTTGGGCGCAGCGAAGGATAATAGCGCGCATTCTGGAAGAGCCTCACAAGCTCAGTATCCCGACGGTTGTCTACTGGACCTTGCGGGGACTCAACCGACGAATTTCACCGGGGTCAAGCTGAA
>CAWAXR010000021.1:0-165375 GCA_963786045.1 uncultured Alphaproteobacteria bacterium
GGGAGGCCGGCCTGCTAGCCCGGGAACGGCTTTCGTTCACGCGACTTTCGGGTCGAGTTCGCCCTTGACGTAACGCCTGGCCATCTCGGCCGTGGTCAGCACTTTCTTGATCTTGCTCGCTTGCCCCGCGGTATTGAACTCCTGCAGCCTTTGTTTGCAGAGCCTGGTCATCGCCTCCATCGCGGGCTTGAGATATTTGCGCGGATCGAATTCTTCCGGATTGTCCTTCAGCACCTTCCGGATCTGTCCGGTCATCGCCATCCGGTTGTCGGTGTCGATATTGATCTTGCGGACGCCGTTCTTGATGCCGCGCTGGATCTCGGAAACCGGCACGCCCCAGGTCGGTTTCATCTTGCCGCCATTGGCGTTGATGATGTCCTGCAGGTCCTGCGGCACCGAGGATGAGCCGTGCATCACCAGATGCATGTTGGGCAGCTTGCGGTGAATTTCCTCGATCACGTTCATGGCCAGGATGTCGCCGTCCGGCTTGCGGGTGAACTTGTAGGCGCCATGCGAGGTTCCCATCGCGATCGCCAGCGCGTCGACTTTTGTCTCCCTGACGAACTTCACGGCCTCGTCCGGATTGGTGAGGAGCTGGTCGTGCGAGAGCTTGCCCTCCGCGCCATGGCCGTCTTCCTTGTCGCCCATGCCGGTCTCGAGCGAACCGAGCACGCCGAGTTCGCCTTCCACCGAGATGCCGCCGAGATGGGCCATGTCGGTGACCTTTTTGGTGACGCCGACATTATAGTCCCAGTCGGCGGCGGTCTTGCCGTCGGCCTTCAGCGAACCGTCCATCATGACCGAGGTGAAGCCGGCCTGGATCGCGGTCATGCAGGTGGCGGGTTCGTTGCCGTGATCGAGGTGCACGCAGACCGGAATCTGCGGATGGATTTCGGTGACCGCATCCATCATGTGCTTGAGCATGACGTCGTTGGCATAGGACCGCGCGCCGCGCGAGGCCTGGATGATGACTGGCGCGTCCAGGCTGGAGGCGGCTTCCATGATGGCGAGCGCCTGCTCCATGTTGTTGATGTTGAAAGCCGGCACGCCGTAATCGTGCTCCGCCGCGTGGTCGAGCAATTGACGCAACGTGATCCGAGCCATGGGTCCTTTTCTCCGTGTTGGGGCTGCAATGCCCGTCCGGGCTAAAATTAATCTAGCGTATTCTCAAAACCTCGACGCCGGGCAACGGTTTCCCTTCCATCCATTCGAGGAACGCGCCGCCCGCGGTCGAAACATAGGTGAAATCATCGGCCACGCCGGCCTGGTTCAGCGCCGCCACCGTGTCGCCGCCGCCGGCGACCGAGATCAGCTTCTTCGCCCTGGTCCGCTCGGCCGCGTGCCTGGCCGCCACCATGGTGCCACGGTCGAACGGCGTTATCTCGAAGGCGCCGAGCGGGCCGTTCCAGACCAGCGTCGCGGCGTCGTCGATCGCCGCTCGGATCCGCGCCACCGACTGCGGCCCGACGTCGAGGATCATGCCGTCGGCGGGAATGGCGTCGAGGCCGTAGGCATGCGACGGCGAATTGGCCGCGAACTGAAACGCCACCACGGCATCGACGGGAAGGATGATGGCGCAATTGGCGGCTTTCGCCTTTTCGACGATGCGCAGCGCGGTCGCGGCGAGGTCCTTCTCCGCCAGCGACTTGCCGATGCCGATCCCTTGCGCATGCAGGAAGGTGTTGGCCATGCCGCCGCCGATCACCAGCGCGTCGACCTTGCTGACGAGATTTTCCAGAAGGTCGATCTTGGTGGAGACCTTGGCGCCGCCGATGATCGCGATCACCGGCCTGCGTCGGCGCCTCCAGCGCCTTGTTCAGCGCGTCGAGTTCGGCCTGCATGGTGCGCCCGGCATAGGCCGGCAGTTTGTGGCCGAGGCCCTCGGTCGAGGCGTGCGCGCGGTGCGCCGCCGAAAAGGCGTCGTTGACCCAGAGGTCGCCGAGCTTTGCCAGTTCGGCGACAAAGGCCGGATCGTTCTTTTCTTCCTCTTTATGGAAACGGGTGTTTTCCAGGCAGAGGATATCGCCGTCCTTCATCGCGGCGACGGCCTTTTGCGCGACGTCGCCGATGCAATCCTCGGCGAAAGCGACGGGCTTGTTGATGAGCTGCGACAGTGCCGCCGCGACCGGCTTCAGCGATTCCTTGGGATCGCGCCCCTTGGGCCGGCCGAAATGCGCGAGCAGGATGACCTTGCCGCCCTTGCCGGAAATTTCGGTGATGGTGGGCGCGACGCGCTCGAGCCGCGTGGCGTCGGTGACGCGGCCATTCTCCATGGGAACATTGAGATCGACGCGCAGCAGCACGCGCTTGCCCTTCACGTCGACGTCATCGAGGGTGCGGAAGTTAGGCATCTTCACTCCGGATCGTCACCCTGAGGTGCGAGCGGCCCAGCCGCGAGCCTCGAAGGGTGATCGTGCCGCCATCCTTCGAGGCGCGCCAAGTGGCGCGCACCTCAGGATGACGGTGAGAGACTTACAGCAGTTTCCCCATCGCCACGGCGGTGTCGGCCATGCGGTTGGAGAAGCCCCATTCGTTGTCGTACCACGACATCACCCGCACCAGCGTGCCGTTCTGCACCTTGGTCTGGTCCATGTGGAACGTGGAGGAGTGCGGGTCGTGGTTGAAGTCGATCGAGACGTTGGGCGCGGTGGTGTAGCCGAGGATGCCCTTCATCTGCTGCTCCGAGGCGCGCTTCATCGCCTCGTTGATTTCCTTGGCGTCGGTCTTGCGCGAAGCCACGATCTTCAGGTCGATCACCGAGACGTTCGGGGTGGGAACGCGGATCGCGACGCCGTCGAGCTTGCCGCATCAGTTCCGGCAGCACCAGGCCGATCGCCTTGGCCGCGCCGGTGGAGGTCGGGATCATCGACAGCGCCGCCGCGCGGCCGCGATAGAGATCCTTGTGCAGGGTATCGAGCGTCGGCTGGTCGCCGGTATAGGCGTGGATCGTGGTCATGAAGCCGGTCTCGATGCCGACGGTGTCGTTCAGCACTTTCGCCACCGGGGCGAGGCAGTTCGTCGTGCAGGAACCGTTGGAAACGACGAGATGTTCCTTGGTCAGCTTGTCGTGGTTGACGCCGTAGACGATGGTCGCATCGGCGTTTTCGGCCGGAGCCGAGACCAGCACGCGCTTGGCGCCGGCGGTCAGGTGCAGCGAGGCCTTGTCCTTCGCCGTGAAGATACCCGTGCATTCCAGCGCGATGTCGACGCCGAGTTCCTTCCACGGCAGTTTCGACGGATCGCGCTCGGCGGAGACCTTGATCTTGCCATTGCCGACGCTGATCGAGTCGCCATCGACGGTGACGGTGCCGGGGAAACGGCCGTGCACGGAATCGAAGCGCAGCAGATGGGCGTTGGTCTCGACCGGGCCGAGATCGTTGATCCCGACCACCTCGATATCCTTGCGGCCGGACTCGGCGATCGCCCGCAGCACGTTGCGGCCGATGCGGCCAAATCCGTTGATCGCGACCCGGATTGCCATGCTCGTTTCTCCTCTAAAGCTGATGCCGTCCCCGCGGGACGCACGGCCCGCGGAGATTTGGACGGCGGATCGCCCGGTTCGGCCGGACGAGGACGGACTAGATGGTTTTTAGCTAGCCCTTTTTCCGGTCAAGCTCAACCTTTAGCCCAGGCGTTTCAGAACTGCGTTAACCGCGGCCTCCGCGGTAATTCCGAAGTGCTTGTAGAGATCCTTGGCCGGCGCGCTGGCGCCGAAACCGTGCATGCCGATAAATTCGCCATCCTGGCCGATAACGGCGTCCCATCCCCACCGGACCGCGGCTTCGATCGCAACCTTGACCGGGGCCTTGCCGATGATCGCCTCACGCCGGTCGGCCGGTTGCGCCAGCAGCAATTCGAGCGAGGGCACCGAGACCACCCGCGTCGCAATGCCGCGCTCCGCCAGCTGTTTCTGCGCGGCCACCGCGATCTCGACCTCGGAACCCGTGGCAAACAGCGACACCCTGGCCTCGCCCTGGGCGGCGACCAGTTCATAGCCGCCGTGGCTGCAGGGATTGTCCGTTGGCGCCGACGTGCGCAATTGCGGAACGTTCTGGCGGGTCAGCGCCAGCACCGTCGGCCCGTCGGTCCGGTTGAGCGCGAGTTCCCAGCACTCGGCGACCTCGACCGCGTCGCAGGGACGGAACACCCGCATGTTGGGGATGGCGCGCAGCGCCGCGAGATGCTCGACCGGCTGGTGCGTCGGCCCGTCTTCGCCGAGCCCGATCGAATCGTGGGTCATCACATAGACGACGCCCGTGCCCATCAGCGCGGCGAGCCGCATCGCCGGACGGGCATAGTCGGTGAACACCAGGAAGGTCGCGCCATTCGGCGCGAATCCGCCGTGCAGGAAGATGCCGTTCATGGCCGCCGCCATGCCGTGCTCGCGGATGCCGTAATGGATGAAGCGGCCCTTCGGGGTCTTGGCCGAGAAGGCCACCGCCGATTTCGCCTTGTTGTTGTTGGAGCCGGTGAGATCGGCGGAGCCGGCCAAAAATTCCATCGGCATCGCCGCGGCGATCGCCTCGATGACGGATTCGGACGATTTGCGGGTGGCGACATTCTGCGGGGTCTCGAGCAGCGCCTTCTTGTGGGCCTTGAAGGCTTTCGCAAGCGCGGGCGGCCGCTCGTGCTTCAGGCGCCGGTCGAACTCGGCGCGCTTGCGGTTCGACAGCGTGGCCATCCGCGCTTCCCAGTCCTTGCGCGCCGCGGCGCCCCGGCCGCCGGCTTCGCGCCAGGCTTTCAGGACGTCGTCGGGCACCGAGAACGGCTCCAGCGAGATGCCGAGTTTTTCCTTGGCGGCCTTGAGTTCATCGGCGCCGAGCGCCTCGCCGTGGGCCTTGGCGGTGCCGGCCTTGTTCGGCGCGCCGTAGCCGATCGTCGTCCTGCAGGCGATCAGCGAAGGCTTGTTGGATTTCTGCGCGCGCGTGATCGCGGCAGCGATCGCCTGGGGATCCATGGCCGTCGATCAGCTCGGCCTGCCAGCCGGCGGACTTGAAGCGCTTCACCTGATCGACCGAGTTGGCGATCGAGATCGGACCGTCGATCGAGATGCCGTTGTCGTCGTACAGCACGATCAGCTTGTTGAGCTTCCAGTGCCCGGCCATGGCGATCGCCTCCTGCGATACGCCCTCCATCAGGTCGCCGTCGGAGGCGAGCACATAGGTGTGATGATCGACGATCTTCTTGCCGTATTCGGCGGCGAGCATCTTTTCCGCAAGCGCCATGCCGACCGATGTCGCGATGCCCTGGCCGAGCGGACCCGTGGTGGTCTCGATGCCCTTGGTATGGAAATTCTCCGGATGCCCGGGCGTCAGCGATCCCAACTGGCGGAAATGCCTGATCTGGTCGAGGGTCATGTCGGCATTGCCGGTGAGATACAGCAGCGCATAGAGCAGCATCGAGCCGTGGCCGGCCGAAAGCACGAAGCGGTCGCGGTCCGGCCATTTCGGATCGGCGGCGTCGAATTTCAGGAATTGCGTGAACAGCACCGTGGCGATGTCGGCGGCGCCCATCGGCAGGCCGGGATGCCCGGATTTCGCCTTCTCGACGGCGTCCATCGCCAGCCCGCGGATCGCATTGGCCATACGGGTGTGATCGACATGCGTCATGATGAAATCCGCCTGAAATGAGATGTTTGGTGACGATCCGCAGGGAAGCGAACTGCCTCGGTACGCGCCTGCTGGCTAAGGAAGTCAGGGCTGGATAGCACCTCACTTCCCGGAGTCCAAGGCAGTGAAATGCCCTGCGGCGGGGAAAACGTTGCTTTGCGGTGCATAGTTCCGAAGCGGCGTTGCGCTGGCCTCGCTTGCCACGTAAATTTCGTTGTCTAAACGCTTGCCGAACCGCCGGTTTTGCTGTGCGTCCGGCTTACGGAAGGTGCGCGCTGTGAGCGATCATCCCGCCAACGGTTCCGGCAATGCCGAGCCGGCTTCAGTCGACCTCGATGCCGCGACGCGCCGGCTGATGGCGGCGCTCGACGCATTGGAAAGAGCCGTCGAGCGGCGGCGCGAGGCCGACCGTGACGAGGATGAGCTGGCGGCCCGGATTCAGGCGCTCGGCGTGGATCGATCGCGATTGGCCGACGAACTCGACGGATCGCTGGTTAAGTCGCGCAGGCTGGAGCGCGCCAATCGCGAGATCGCCGAAAGACTTGACGCGGCGATCGGCACCATCCGTGCGGTGCTCGATGCGGGAGGAAGTTGATGAATCATATCAATGTCACCATCAACGGCCGGCAATACCGCATGGCCTGCGAGGAAGGGCAGGAGGTGCGGCTGCTGCGGCTCGCCGAGAGTCTCGAAGCGAGAATCGAAAGCCTGCGCGGCAAGTTCGGGGAAATCGGCGACGCGCGGCTGACCGTGATGGCGGCGCTGACGGTGTGCGACGAATTGCTCGACGCCAACAATCGGATCCGCGCCCTCGAAGGGGAGATCGATGCGCTGCGCGACGTCCGCGTGGTCGCGGCGGATCGCTCCAGGGCGACGCAGATCGCGGTGGCCAATGCGCTGAACGCCGCCGCCGACCGGATCGAGAAGACCACGCAGGTGCTGAACCGCACGATCGGCGGCGGCGTCGCGATCGGGTAGCGCATTGCCCGCAACCGAAGTGCACGACCTGCAAACCCATCCGTCATTGCAATGACGCTGGGGTGGCAGGCTTTGAACCGTGCCATCGGCGTCGGGGTGGCGATTGGCTGACTATTGCCCGCGTTAAAGCTGGCGGTTTGGCGCTGTCGTGGTTACATTGCCGGGGCGAAGCTGTGTCGCGCGTCAGGAGCCATATATCCCCGGGGCCTTATCGATCCTTTAGGGAACTGTCCCTGGCCGGGTCCGTGGACCCGGACATATGGTGCCCACCTACTTTCGTAGGGAACTCCGGGATCGAGCGCTCCAACGGCCATCGCGGCTTCGCACTTTTGCTTTTGTTTTGCGTCGAGTTAATTCCTCAAGGCTTCATCCGGCACGCCCGTCATACCCCGCCACCGGGTCTCGCCTTCGGCGAGCTCGATGGCAGGCTCCAGCGAGTATCCAGTACGCCTGCGCCGAGTCACCGCGGTTCTAATGCAAGTGCTCTGGAATGCTGAATCACACGCTTTCGCGGGTGGTGACAGCGAGGCGGGTGACGACAGCGAAACGAGATCCAGCGTCGCATGTCCGATATCCCATCGAAAGCCCAACTTCGCGCCACGGCGTTGGCTGCACGCGACAGATTGAGCAGAGTACAGGGCATCAAGGCCGCGGCAGCCATCGCCGCGCGTGGGCTGCCGTTTGAGTTCACGCCCGGCGCGATCGTCTCCGGCTATTCACCGATCCGCGGCGAGATCGATCCTGGTCCCCTGATGCTCGCGCTTGCCGCGCAGGGCGCGCGGCTCGCGCTGCCGGCCGTCCTGTCGCGCGGCAAGTCGCTGGCATTCAGGGCATGGTCGCCTCAGGACCGGCTGGTGCTGGGACCGCTGGGCATTCTCGAGCCGTCGCCCGCCGCCAGTGAGGTCATTCCCGACATCATACTGGTGCCGCTGGCGGCGTTCGACCGCCTGGGTCACCGCATCGGATATGGCGCCGGCCATTACGACTACACCCTGGCGCATTTGCGCAAGGTGAAACCCATCGCGGCCGTCGGGCTTGCCTTCGCCGACGCAGGAAATCAAGGCCGTTCCGGCGCTGCAGCACGACGTGGCGCTGGATTATGTGCTAACGGAAACGACAGTGTTCGATTTCCGGAGTTCGTGATTTGCGCATTCTTTTCGTTGGCGACGTCGTCGGCCGGGCCGGCCGATCAGCCGTTTCGGAGCTTCTGCCCGGCATGATCCGCGACTGGGCTCTCGATCTCGTCGTCGTCAATGGCGAGAACGCCGCCGGCGGCTTCGGCATCACCGAGGCGATCTACCAGGAATTCATCGACGCCGGCGCCGATGCCGTCACGCTGGGCAATCACGCCTGGGATCAGCGCGAGGCGCTGGTGTTCATCGAGCGCGCGGCGCGGCTGGTTCGCCCGGCGAATTTTCCGAGGGGAACGCCGGGCCGTGGCGCGGCGCTGGTCGACACCAAGAACGGCAAGCGCGCGCTCATCGTCAACGCCATCGGCCGCGTCTTCATGACGCCGTTCGACGATCCGTTCGCGATTCTCGCCCGCGAACTCGACGCCTGTCCGCTGCGCATGGCGGCGGACGCGATCGTGGTCGATTTCCATGGCGAGGCCTCGAGCGAAAAGCAGGCCATCGGATTTTTCTGCGACGGCCGCGCCAGTCTCGTGGTCGGCACCCACACCCATGTGCCGACCGCCGACCATCAGATTCTCCCCTCGGGCACCGCCTACATGACCGACGCCGGCATGACCGGCGATTACGATTCGATCATCGGCATGCAGAAGGACGAGCCGCTGCGGCGCTTTACGTCCGGCATTCCCTCCGGACGGTTCGAGCCGGCGCTGGGTGCTGCGACGTTCAGCGGTGTCGCGGTCGAGACCGACGATGCGACGGGGCTGGCGCTGCGGATCGCGCCGGTGCGGATCGGCGGAAGGCTGGAGCCGGCGCTGCCGGGGTTTTGGGTAGGGTAGAAGGTCGGCCTGGCTGGAATCGAACAGTCAGCGAAAAGGACGACAATAGAGGAGAGATTTAGAGGAGATTTCGGTGTTGGAGTAATTCGCACTCACACCCATGCTCACACGATTTTCGATCCCAAGCAGGCGCGGGTTCGATTTTAAATCGGTACTTGATTGGCAGCGAGTACCCCAAAATAATCTGGTGCCTCAGCCGCCGCCGTCTCGACCAGTCAACCACCGAGTTGCCGCGCGGCATTGCCGTAGGTGGCGGCTCGAAGGACGCTGGCGATCCTCACGGTGCTCGCCGTACAAGGGCTTGGAATCTTGCTGCCGACCAATCTACGTTACAGAAGCCGGAGCCTGACCTGGCAAGGATTGGCGTCATGATGAAGCACTTATTCCGCGTGGTGGCGATCCAGGGCACGATGCAGGTTGCCATGATAGTGTTGATGGCGCGCTTCGCGACCGGGCTCTGGAACGTGATCCGGAAAAGTGGACGCCGGTATTCCCTCGCGACAAACGCGAAGCGGTTGCGCGGAACTCATGCTCAAACAAAAAGACAAAAATCGCCGGAAAACTGAAGCGGAGGAGAGGAGATCGAAAATGAGAGACCATGTTTATAAGATTCTCGAACTCGTTGGGTCTTCGGACAAGAGCATCGAAGAGGCAATTCAGAACGCCGTCTCGCGCGCAAAGACAACGATCCGTGACATGCGATGGTTTGAAGTCGTTCAAACACGGGGCCACATAGAGAACGGCAGCGTTCATCACTATCAGGTAGTGCTGAAAGTCGGCTTCACGCTAGAAAATGCCTAGATCATGATCCGAGTAGGTCGAATCGGATCATGGTCTCATCTCTTTGTTTGAGCATGAAAACCGGTTCCCACTTTTCCGGATCCTGCTCTAGTCGTACTGCAGCTCAAGATTAAACCCTCATGGTGAGGAGGCGCGTAAGCGCCGTCTCGAACCATGAGGCCCCAGTGCTCATTTTCTCGGGCCGCATCCTTCGAGACGCTTGCTACGCAAGCTCCTCAGGATGAGGTGATAAAGCTGGTTATGACGCAGTAAAACTGGCGGATGACATCGGGCTGGGTCAGTTCGACCCCGCGTCGTGGGTTGCGTTCGAGGCTCGCTTCGCTCGCAGATCACGGCAAGATTATGATTCAACCTTTCCCGCGGTCGCTTACCCCCAGACGACGGACGCCATTTTGTTTTCTGGCAGTCTCTCGCTGAAGCGGCTGTGCCGTGCGCCGGCTGTCATGTGCGCAAACTGCGCATGACCTACGTGGAGTAGCGTCCTGTGATCGCCTGCCTCCATATAAATCTCCGGCTGCGCATCGATCCAATCGTCGACGACCACAGGCAGTCCGTAGCATCGGCCCACAGGAGGAACCGCACCATGCGCGCAATCCCAAAACAACCGATCGACCTCGGCTTCCTCAGCCATCTCGACGTTCTCACCCAACTCATCTCTCAAATCCGAAAGCCGGACGTGATGTGAGGCCGGCAGGATGGCGAGCAGATAACCGCGATCGCGACCGCGTCGCAGCACGACGCCCTTGGCCAGACAATCCTCCGAAATCCGACAGGCTTCGGCGGTTTGCGTGGACGACATGGTGGGTTCATGCGGGATCAAATCGTATTTGATGTTTTCCGCAGTCAGGTATTGCTGAAAAGTGGGAGCTATGGACATGATGGACCTCCGTCGCAGCATGCCGCCTCGCATCCACGCAGGCCTTTATGACAACCTCACATAAGCGCCCGCCTCACAGAACGCGCGCGGCCGAGTTTGAAACAATAAAATCCTCCCATCGCCCCGGGAACAATGATCCAGATCAATGCCCCTCAGGCAATCGAAACAAATAATAGCGACAAGTACAGGGATGCTTACCTTTACGCAGCCTCCTTGCTGAGCCCCAAGCTTTCTCGCCCTTCGCGCCCGAACAAGGAGCGCTTCAACGCGTTCTGCTGGCCACTTTGCGATCGGCGAGGTTCGATATTGAGGGTCGTCGCATGGCAACCATTAGGCAACTGCTCGACAAAAAGGGCCATGAGGTGTTTTCAGTTCGCCCGGACGAGACTGTTTATGATTCCATCAAAAAGATGGCGGACAAGAACGTTGGTTCTTTGGCTGTGATGGACGGTGACAAGCTCGTCGGCATCATTACGGAACGCCACTATGCCCGGAACGTGGTTTTGAAAGGCCGGGCGTCACCCAAGACTCCCGTCCGCGACATTATGGAAACGAACATTGTTTTTGCGCGGCCTGATCAATCCGTGGAAGACTGCATGGCCATCATGACCGAAAAGGCCGTTCGCCATCTCCCCGTTATCGAACATGGAAAAGTCGTGGGAATGATTTCCATCGGGGATCTGGTGAAAGAAACGATCAGCGATCAGACATTTGTGATCGATCAGCTTGTGCACTTTATACACGGTATCAGATGACGTCAGTTCGAAACTTGCCGCGCCGGCTTAATTCGCCGACTTGGCTCGCAGATTTGACCTGCGTGAGCAGATGCAGCGCGTAGCTGTCATCCGAAGCGGATAGACCGGGTTCAATCGCACTTCGACAGCATCTCCTGGAGCGTGATCTCGACCGAGCGCGGCAAGATTTCGAGTTCGGCAAATCCGGATAACTCTGGCGACGCCGCGGTGTCGATCTGCATCAGCTCCACTTGATTACGGGTGAGGGGCGGATTCGGGAGCATTTCGGAGGCCCATGCGAGCGCGTACCAAACGGTAAACGGAATTGGAACCAGCGCCGGCGCAAGGCCGACCTGGTGCGCGACGGTTCTGAGAAACTCCTCGTAGGAGTAGACGCGGGGGCCACCGAGCTCAAAGATCGTTGAAAGCGTTTGGCCTCGCGGCATGACGCGGCCGATCGCCTCGGCAACATCCTCCACATGAGCCGGCTGCAATCTGGTCAGTCCGCGGCCGAACATCGGATAGATCGGAAGCCGGCGGAGCAACTTGAGTATGGTCGTGAGGAACGCGTCGTCCGGCCCGAACATCACCGCCGGTCGGATGAAAATCGCATCGGGGAAAGCCGCCCGGACCGCTTGTTCGCCCTCGCCGCGCTTGCGGACATACCGCGATCGTGAGTTGGCATCGGCGCCAATTCCCGAAACGTGAACGAGTCGCTCGGCTCCCGCCCGGTGCGCCTGCGCTGCTACCCGCTGGGCAGCCTCGACGTGCACGGAATGAAAGGTCTCCTGTCCGTGCTCGACGTAAAGACTGACGGCATTTACAACGCCGTAAGCGTCGGCAAGCGCACCCGCGACTGATCGCTCGTCGTTAACATCGGCCGCTACGGATTGCAGTTGCGGATCATCACGCCCGAAATGTCCGTGTCGCCGGTCCGGGTGCCTGGACGCAATCCGAACGGGAAATCCGTGATCGCGCAGACGGCGAACGATGCGGCGGCCGAGAAAGCCGGTTCCGCCGAATACGGTGACGGTGCGACCGCTCTTTGCCGACATGACTCAAACTCGCGCGGTACCTTCCGCGTCCTTTGCCCCAACCGTAACGATGCCCATGGCCATGCCCGCCTCTGACCTGGATGACGGGTCCGGCGGACTATCACCGCGGGGTTCGCGACCGGCATCGCGGGAGCCGACAGGATAGACGCAAGCGCAGAGACATGGGCGGCAAATCCAAACAACAAAGGTGCTTCGTTCGCGCTCGCCTTGCAACCGTACATCACGATCGGAAATAACGCCGCTCGGGCTTTGGAGTTCCACTTAGTTGAATGCCAATGTCCGATGTTGGACACGTTTCAGACGTGGCGAAATGTATGATTTAGTCCGCGGGTCCAAAACGGGTATTGATCAGGCGCATATCACCGCGCTCGCGCGCGTTGTTATGATCCGTCGCGATGCGGCACATCCCCTGCAATTGCAAATTTGTCCGTCGGGCAGTTTTGCGATTTCGGTATCCAGTCCCTTTCGCAAAAATATTTCTCCTCGTCGCTTACCCAAATCACTTCTAATCCGACGCCGTCCCCCCCACCCGAGAGAGGGGCGCATCGCGATCGTTAGTTGCCGGCTCATCAATATTCGCTGGGAACTTGTCCAAATCGCCGAAGGATTTGCTTGTTGTCGAATGTGCCAGTCTCGAAATCGCTGGTGCGGCTGAACGCTATCGCGCCGGCATGGCCAAAGGTTTTCCAAAGGTCTTGCGCACGCTGTATCGCGGCGGCCGGGCTTGGGCACCTGACGGGTTCGCCAGCGACGATGCCATCACCGGCGTAGTCAAAAGGCACAACCGTAAACTGGGTGATCTCGGCCATAGGTCTGCTTCCTCCCTTACACTCCAGCGCTTGGCCGCGCGGACGCGGTCACGGCATTGTTGTTTTTTTGGCAGGCTAGCGGAGGCGTGGCCTCTCGGCTTGAACTAAATCAAAAGTCTTCGACGCTATACGCTGATGTCATTACAACCGACGTGTTCGCGTGATCGCTCCAGGCAAGCCGCTCCCCTGATTTGCCCGTCGGGCTATTTTGCAAAATCTCTGTCCAGCCCCTTACGCAAAAATAATTCTCTTCGCCGCTGACCCAAATCACTTCTAAATCTCACGCCATCCCGTGCCCTCAAGAGGGGCGTGTCGCGATCGTCACGGACGTTGGGTGCGGGATGCGGTGGACGCGGCAGGGTCGAGAAGACGAACGACGCTGTGCGCGGACGGCAAAGCCGTGTGGTCCTGACGCCCCGACGCTGGCGTCAAGCTTGCAGGTAGTGACCTGCAGGTGACGGTGGCAAGAAAGCCCGGTCACCGGGGAGAGCGCGGAATAAGCCGTTAAAGCCATTGCGCAGGAAACGCCGGGTGATTCCGGCCGAATCTGTGGCGACTACACTCGTGTGCTTTCTACATTGCACACGAGGCTTCTGTAACGGGCGTCGAAGAGTCAATCCCTTTTACGTCATCCACTCGCCGGGCACTGGCTTCTGTCCGGGATCGGCGCAGGGCCGTCGCCTGATGGGGTTCATAGAGGAACAGGTCGGCCAATCTGCGGAAGGCGTGATCACATCATTGGATGCGTCGACAACTCGCGACGGCCTGGCCTGGTCCATCGTCCCGGCGAAGGGACTTCGCTTCGGGGACAGCCCGGTGTGGTGGCCCGCCCGAAAACCGGTTTGTCCTCCGCGTTGTTAGGCCGTTGCTGGCTTGGCAGTACGGATTAAACGGCGCATTATCCTTGAGCATGCGGAGCATGATCACGGCGAGTTTGCGCGCCAGCGCCACCTTGGCCTTGTTGGTGCCGGCGCGGCGGGCGATCCGCATTGCCCAGCTCTTACGTTCTGGGCAGCCCTTGAGCGGCTTCGTCAGCATGATGTGGGCAGCCTCGTAAAGCGCCTCGCGCACCGACGCATCGCCGTGCTTGCTGATGCGGCCGGTGTAGTCGGTCTGGCCGGACTCGCTGACTTCTTCGGCGTCAAGCCGAAATGCGGCCCCACCTGTTTCGAGGAGGTGGAATTCGTGGAGGGATCATCGATCGCGCAGGCAAAGGTGAGCGAGACGATCGGTCCCACCGCCGGCGTCGACATCAAGAGCCTGGCCTTCTCATGAAGGCGCGATATCGCCCGCACGCGCTTCTCAAATCTGTTGAACTCTGCAAGCAGAACGGCCCGCGCCCGAAGCAGCGCCTCGCCGATCGCCTGAAGGTTCGGATGGCCCCTCACCAGTTCTTCGACGCGTCCGGCAAAATTCGTCCGAGTTGTCTCTACCCGACCTTCAGCCCGAAGCCGCGCAAGATCCCGCGCAGGCTGTTCTCGACGTCGAGGAGTTTGTTCTGCACCAGCTTGCGCGCCGTCAGCATGGCGCGGATCTCCTGCGCCGCGATCGACTTGCAGTGTACCGGCCGGAACCAGCCGAGCCGCATCAGTTGCGCGATCTTGCGTGCGTCGTTGCGGTCGGACTTCACCGGCATCGACTTGAAGGCTTCGTAGATGTGCCGTGTCTCCAGAAGCTCGACGGCAAGGCCAGCCTGCTTCATGGCCGCATAGAGCCATTGCGACAGCGTCCCCGCCTCAAGTCCGACCCTGGCGAGCCCAAGCCCGAGCGAGCGGAACCAGCCGATCAGCGCCTCCGGTTCACTCGCCACCTTGGCCTCCCGGACGATCTTACCGCTCGCGTCGACAACGCACACGCTCGAGCATTCCAATGACACGTCGATTCCTGCATAATGATCCATGGTCGTCTCTCCTTGATGTTTGGAGCGAGGCTCATCCTCTGACTCCGTCACACCATCAATGTGAGGGACGACCGCCTGCCTTCCAACCAAGCCGCGCGACGCGCGCCCCAAACAGCGCCGTAGCTAGCGCGGCTTGGTTGGAAGGCCCCCGGGAAGCCCGTTACTCCATCTGCGGGTGCGGTCAGCACCCGGCGTTTCCTGCGCCCTCTTGTTTCTTGAGGGAAGAGATCATGCAAAACTCGGGCGCTACGCGCCGCGAGAGTGTGGAGGCTTGTGTTCGTCATTCCTGGGCGATGCGAAGCATCGAACTACGATGTGCAATTGCACATTGGAGAATATCGAGATTCCGGGTCCGGTCCTTCGGACCATCCCGGAATGACGGTCGGAGTGGCTCCTTGAAAACCGAATCGGAACCAGCGCGTCCGGCTCCGAACGCTGGAATCCGAAGAACCTCTCTCGCAATGCGTCTTCCTACTTCGCCTTCGCGTCTTTTACTTTGGTGCGCATGTCGTCCTCTTCGAAATGCGCCGCCTCCCACTGGTCGACCTCGGCCACATCGTGGTTCACGGAAGCAAGCGCCTCTTCCTTGCGGATGGCTGATATCCAGGACTTTACCGCGTTCCTTTAGGCCGCCTGCAGCTCGTCGGGCTCCGGATGTTTACCGCTCATTTCAAACCCCCGACTGGTACATTCGTCAGTTCCGGCGTTTATAGAGAGCCCGAATGAACGAACGACGACATCGCGCCTTGCGGTTTGTTTTTCATCCTCAACCTCGGCACGCGGAAAGCCATGGCGAACAACAACAGCAATAGTGCAGAATCCCGGTTTTCCCGGCTTCGCGAGATTCCGAACGCAGTGTGGGCGCTCGGCTTCGTCTCGCTGTTGATGGACACTTCAAGCGAGATCATTCACGCACTTCTGCCGGTCTATCTTGTCCAGGTGCTCGGCGCCTCGATGGTGACGGTTGGATTTATCGAAGGTATCGCCGAAGCGACCGCCTCGATCACCAAGGTATTTTCGGGCGCGATCTCGGACTGGCTGGGCAAGCGCAAATTGCTCGCCGTCATCGGCTATGGATTGGCGGCATTGACAAAACCGGTCTTCCCGCTCGCGCCGTCGGTCGACTGGCTGGTCGCCGCGCGCTTCGTCGATCGCATCGGCAAGGGCATCCGCGGCGCGCCCCGGGATGCGCTGATTGCCGATGTCACGCCGGCGAACTTGCGCGGCGCGAGTTTCGGGCTGCGTCAGTCGCTGGATACCGCGGGCGCGTTTGTCGGCCCGGCGCTCGCCATCGGCCTGATGTGGCTCACGGCGAATAATTTTCGCAGCGTGTTCTGGGTCGCGGTTATTCCGGCGTTTCTCTGTGTGGCGCTATTGGTCTTTGCGGTCGATGAACCGGAGCGGCCTGCCGGGCTCCGCAAGGTGCGCTCGCCCTTGAGTGCCGCTGAACTGAGGCGCCTTGGCCTTGCCTACTGGTTTGTTGTCGCCATCGCGGTGGTGTTCTCGCTGGCGCGGTTCAGCGAAGCCTTCCTGATCCTTCGGGCCCAGGCCGTCGGCCTGCCGGTGATGCTCGTGCCGCTGGTTCTGGTGCTGATGAATCTCGTCTATTCATTCGCGGCCTATCCAGCCGGCGCATTGTCGGATCGCGTCAATCGCATCACGCTTCTCAGCGTGGGCTTCGGCTTCCTGGTCGCGGCCGACCTTGCGCTCGCGTTCACCAACGGTATCGCCGGCGTTGCCGCGGGCGTGGCCCTGTGGGGATTGCATATGGGATTCACGCAAGGGCTGCTTGCCACGCTTGTTGCGGACACCGCTCCGCCGGAGTTGCGCGGCACGGCCTATGGGATGTTCAACCTGCTCAGCGGACTGGCGCTTCTGGTCGCCAGCGTGCTCGCGGGAGAATTGTGGGAGCGCATCGGACCCCAGAGCACCTTCCTCGCCGGCGCGGTGTTCACCATCCTTGCGTTGGGCGGTCTTGCGGCGGCCCACCGGATCGCGCCCGCGATTGGTGACGGCGCCAAGTCCGGGTAGGGCCCCACCGACCTTCCTGCTCAGAAACTGATCGAAAATGCCGTCAACGAAAATAAAGAGGATGGGATCGTCATTGCGAGGAGCGAAGCGAGGAAGCAACCCACTCTTCGACATGCAAAGGCTGGAATTGCTTCGCGGAGCCTGTCATCGGGCGCGCATTCACGCGACCGATGGCTCGCGATGACGGCGGACTTCTCACGACTGCCGAAAGCCCATGCGGAACGCGCCCCAGTGGCGGCCGCGGACGTAGATCGGCGACGAGAGATCCTTCATCAGGACGAAATTGCCGCCGCCCATGTCGCGCCGGTAGGTTTGCAGGAGAAACGGCTTCTTGTTCGCCGCCACCTTCTTCACCGCCCGATCGTTGAACAGCCGCCGGTTGCGGCAGTTCGCGTTGTTCCAGGCGGGGTCCGGCCCCTGCGGCAGGCGGTAATTCGGATTGTGGGTGGGAAGATAGCCGCCCTTGGCCCACGCCACGCAGAATACGATGCGTGGGTCGGCCTTCTGCAGCGGATCCTGAATCGGCGGCAGGATCCGGTCGGTGAACTCGACATAGGAGGTCAAATATTGCTTGGGGTCGGTGCCCGGAATTTCGCGGTAATTCTCGTCCATCAACTGGTCGAGGCGGATCTCGCCGCGATCGATGGCCGTCTCGAAAGCCGCCGAGATTTGTTTCGCGGTATCGACCACGGCGCGGATCAGCGGCGCGTCGGACGTCTCGACGCCGCTGTCGGCGATCAATTCGATGAGGTGCTCGGAAAGGTCGAGCAGTTTGGCGACCCGGTCGTCGGCGTGCTTGAGGTCGGTCGAGGACAGATCGACGCCCTTGGCGAGGTGGCCGAGTTCGTCGATCACCATGTCGCAATGGGCGAGGTTGGAGGTCGCTGCCTTCGCGACCCCGTCGATTTCCTGGCTGACCGAAGTGAAGCCGTCCTGGACGCGAACGATGATGCCCTGGATCTGTCCGGCGCCTTCGCCGGCGTTCTTCGCCCGCAGCGAGGCGTCGCCGCTCTCGCCGATCAGATTGCCGACCTGGCCATCGAGATCGCGGACGGTATCGCCGATCAGATGCGTCGCCTGGCGCGTCGCTTCGGCCAGCGCCTTGACTTCGTTGGCGACGACCGCAAAGCCCCGTCCCGCCGTGCCGGCGCGGGCGGCCTCGATCGTTGCGTTGAGCGCCAGGAGGTTGGTCTGCTTCGCAATCGCCTCGATCGAACCCGATACCTTGGCCACCTGCGCGAGCGCGGTTCCGACGGCGCCGAGACGGTGTTCGATGCGGCCCACCGCTTCGATCAATTCGCCGATATGCTGCACCGCCGTCTCCACCACGGCGCGCGATTGCGTGATTTCGCCGACGGCGGCGGATGTCGCGGTCTGCACCGCCTGCGACGCGGTTGCGATATCGTGGTTGGCGGAGACCATCGTTTCGGCGGTCTTCTGCAGATGCCCGAAACGGTCGGATTGGGTGGAAACGCGGCCGGCGACTTCCCGCAGGTTTCCTGCGACGTCCGCGAGCTCGACGCCGAGGCCGCCGATCCGGTTTGACAGCTGATCGACGAGGTGTTCGGCGTCCGAGGGGACGGCTGCCGCGCTTTCCAACTTGATTGGCTGTGCGACCGACATCGCTGAATTCCTTCGGATCAATGGATTCGATGATTCATGCTCAAAGCTTGTAGGCCGTGCGGAATCCTCCCCAGTGCCGGCCCTTGACGCGGATCGGCACGTCGATCTCGCGCATCATGACGGTTTTGCCGTTGCCCATGTCGCGGGCGTAGCTCTGGATCAGATAGGCGCGCTGGTTGCGTCCGGCGGCGAGACCGGCCGGATCGTTGAAAATGCGGCGGTTGCGGCTATTAGCCGTGTTCCAGGCGACATCGCCCGGGCGTTGCGGATGGGAGTAGATCTTGTTGTGCACGGGCAGGTAGCCGTTGCGGTCGATCATCACGCAGAACACCATCCGCGGGTCCTTGGCGAGGAAGGCCTCCTGAAACGGCGGCAAGGCGCGATCGGCCCAGCCGAGGATCCGGGTGCGGTGCTGAACCGGGTCGGTGCCTTGTATCTCGACGTAATCGGTGTCGAACATGTCGTCGATCGAAATGGCGCCGCTTTCGACACCGTCTTCGAAAATCCTGGTCAGCGCAGTGCCGGCTTCCATCGCGCGGGTGACGAATTCGGTATTCTCGTCGTGGATCGACCACAGCCTGTCTTCGATTTTTTCCTTGAGCTCGGCATCCGGCCTCTCGAAACCTGCCTGCACACCCGCTTTCGATCGCTCGCCGGTGCGGATCCTGCACGCGCCGATGCTCTCCACCGTCGCATCGAGGGTCTGGTGCAGCGGCAAGGTTTCCGCTTCCGGTCCGCAGATCAGGATGCTTTCGAGGGAAATCTCATAGACCGATGCGGCGATCGGGCCGCGCGCGGTCTGGATTTCGATCCTGAGATTGCACGGCAGCCGTTCGCGCTTGTGTTCGCTCGCCCGCATGTCCTGGCCCAGCAGCACCGCGCATCGGGCCTTGAGTTTCTGCGCGAACATCGTCACGGCCTTGCCGGCGTTGGCGACGTGCTCGCCATGGGTCTCGGCTTCCCTGGCCGCGCTGTCGATCTCGGCGGCGCTGTCGCCGACCGAGACGATGAAATGCGATGCGTTGGCGACGTTCTCGGACATTTCGCTCGTGGTCTGGTTCTGCTCGGTTACCGCGCCGTTGACGTTTTCGAAAACCGGCCGGATCGCCTCGATCGCCTGCGAGATCCGGTGCACCGCATCGACCGAGCCGGCGGCGTCCCTCTGCAGCGCGTCGATCTTTTTCTTGATATCTTCGGTGGCGTCCTGGGTTTGCACCGCGAGCGCCTTGACCTCGGAGGCGACCACGGCGAAGCCGCGCCCGGCGGTGCCGGCCCTTGCCGCCTCGATCGTCGAGTTGAGCGCCAGCAGCGTGGTCTGTCTCGCGATCTGCGAGATCAGGTTGACGACATTGCCGATGGCGGCCGAGGACTCCTTGAGCCGATCCACGTTGAGGCGGGCTTCCTGGGCGGCGGCGCTGGCCTGATCGGCGAGCTTGCCGGCGTCGCGCACCTGCGACCCGATTCCTTCGGCCGAATGGGTAACCTTTTCCGCGGCCAGCGAGAAGGTGGCCGCGGTGCCTTGCGCGGCGTTGGTGCGTCCGGTGAGGGTGTCGGTACGCTGGCGAATGGTGGAAAGCGTCGCCGCGGTCGCCTCGGCGCCGCCGGCGACCGAACCGGCCGCACGCTCGAGCTGACGGATCATTCCGCCGAGTTCCAGTTCGAGCAATTCCAGGATCTGCTTGGCGGAATCCGCGTCCGAGGCCCCCGAAACGTCAGCCACGGAAGCGGGCTTTGCCGCCTGCGGCACGGCGGCCGGCGCAGGCGGTTGCGGCGGACGTTTTTGAAACAAACCGAACGCCATGGGGGTCTCTCTCTTGTAACGAGACCGTGATCCTCACATTTTGACGTGAAGTCAGAGTTAACAGTTGCCTCATTTGCAGGCAGTTGGCACTACCAATGTACCGAAAATGCAGTCGAATCTTTGATTTTGGCTGATTGCCGGCCTATAACGCCGCGCTTTCCACCCGAACCAACCCGGACGAATCCCGAAAGAAACCGCATGGCCGGACATTCCCAGTTCAAGAACATCATGCACCGCAAGGGCCGGCAGGACGCCCAGAAATCGAAAGTGTTCGGCAAGCTGGCGCGCGAAATCACGGTCGCAGCGAAGCTCGGAACGCCCGATCCGGCCATGAACCCGCGCCTGCGAGCAGCCGTGATCGCGGCGCGCCAGGAGAACATGCCGAAGGACAATATCGAGCGCGCCATCAAGAAGGCGATCGGCGGGGACAGCGAGAACTACGACGAGATTCGTTATGAGGGGTATGGTCCGGGCGGCATCGCCGTGATCGTCGAGGCGCTGACCGACAACCGCAACCGCGCCGCGTCCGACATCCGCTCTTACTTCACCAAGTCGGGCGGCAATCTCGGCGAAACCGGTTCCGTCGCGTTCATGTTCGATCGCACCGGCATCATCGAGTATGACGCCAAGGTTGCTTCCGACGATGCGATGCTGGAGGCGGCGATCGAGGCCGGCGCGGACGACGTCGTGTCCAGCGAGAACGGCCACGAGATCTACGCCTCGCAGGAAACATTTCGCGAAGTCGCCAAGGCGCTGGAGGCGAAATTCGGCGAGGCCCGCAAGGCGGCGCTGACCTGGAAACCGCAAAACACGGTTTCGGTGGACGACGAGACCGGCGAGAAGCTGTTGAAGCTGATCGACCTTTTGAACGAGCACGACGACGTGCAGAACGTCTATGCCAATTTCGAGGTCTCGGACGCGTTGGTCGCCAAGATGGGCGGGTAGGGACCCCGTTGGGCCATTCCGCCACTAACTGTCGTCGCCCGGCTTGACCGGGCGATCCAGTACTCCAGGGCAGTTATCGATAAAATCGAGAAGTGTCGGCGTACTGGATCACCCGCTTTCGCGGGTGATGACGGCCAGTATCTATTTCGTATGCCCGGCTCCGGCGTTATCAATAGCCCATGACTTCTCAGCCGATTCGCCAGCCTGTCCGCATCCTTGGCATTGACCCCGGCCTGCGCCGCACGGGTTGGGGCGTCATCGAGGTCGACGGCAACCGCCTGGTCTATGTCGGTTGCGGCTCGGTGGAACCGCCGGAAGGCCTGCCGCTGGCAAGCCGCCTGCTGGCGATCCATGAGGGGCTTGCTACCGTGCTCGGCGATTTCAAGCCGGCTGAAGCCGCCGTCGAACAGACCTTTGTCAACAAGGACGGCGTCGCCACGCTGAAGCTCGGCCAGGCACGCGGCGTGGCCATGCTGGCGCCGGCGATGTTCGGAATATCGGTTGCGGAATACGCCCCGAACCAGGTGAAGAAGACCGTGGTCGGCGCCGGCCACGCCGACAAGAACCAGATTCTGGTGATGCTGAAGATCCTGCTGCCCAAGGCCGAGCCGAAATCTCCTGACGCCGCGGACGCGCTCGCGATCGCGATTACGCATGCGCATCACCGCCAGAGCACGGCACTGCGGCTGAGGGTGGTGGAGGTATGAGACGCCGCGAGCAAAATGTCCCTCCCCCGCAAGGGGGGAGGGAACCGACAAATCAGTTTGCGCGATCAGGGCTTTCAACATGATCGGCAAACTCAAGGGTCTGATCAACTCTTACGGAGAGGATTTTGTCATCCTCGACGTCGGCGGCGTCGGCTATCAGGTGCATTGCTCTGGCCGCACGTTGCAGGCGCTGCCGTCGCCCGGCGAGGCCGCGGTGCTCTCGATCGAAACCTATGTGCGCGAGGATCAAATAAAGCTGTTCGGCTTCAAGAGCGACATCGAACGTGAATGGTTTCGGCTGCTGCAAACGGTGCAGGGCGTCGGCGCCAAGGTGGCGCTTGCGGTGCTCGGCACCTTGCCGCCGGCGGATCTCGCGAATGCGATCGCGCTGCGCGACAAGGCCGCGGTGACGCGCACGCCGGGCGTCGGTCCGAAAGTGGCCGAGCGCATCGTCACCGAGTTGAAGGACAAGGCACCTCAGTTCGCCAATGTCGATCCGGCGCTGGTGCATCTGTCAGGCGCGATCGACAATGATCGCGCGCCGCGCCCGGTCACCGATGCGATCTCGGCGCTGGTCAATCTCGGCTACGGCCAGCCGCAGGCGGCGGCCGCGATCGCCGCGGCCTCGCGCAGCGCCGGTGAAAATGCCGAGACCGCGCAGCTCATTCGGTTCGGGCTGAAGGAGCTGGCGAAGTGAATCACAGGACTTCAGGTCCGCGCGCACGTCCCCTTCTCACCTCGCCCCGCTTGCGGGGAGAGCATAGGCCGCCTTCGGCGGCCGTTCTCGGAAGAGAACGCCGAAGCAAAGCTTCGGCTACGTCGCCTCTGGCGATCCGGGTGAGGGGGGCACTCCGCGAGTCCAAATCTGTGGAAAGTCGCCCTCACCCCAACCCTCTCCCCGCACGCGGGGAGAGGGAGGCGCAGCTTCGTGCTATCCTTACCCCATGACCCCGCCCTCCCGCATCGTGACGCCCGAGCGCCGCACCGATGATGTCGGCGACACTGCGCTGCGTCCGCAACTGTTGTCGGAGTTCGTCGGCCAGGCGCAGGCGCGCAAGAACCTCTCGATCTTCATCGAGGCCGCGCGCAAACGCGGCGAGGCGCTCGACCATGTGCTGTTCGTCGGCCCCCCGGGCCTAGGCAAGACCACACTGGCGCAGATCGTCGCGCGCGAGCTCGGCGTCGGCTTTCGCGCCACCTCCGGTCCCGTGATCGCCAAGGCCGGCGATCTCGCCGCACTCCTGACCAATCTCGAAGAGCGCGACGTCCTGTTCATCGACGAAATCCATCGCCTCAGCCCGGCGGTTGAGGAAGTACTCTATCCGGCGATGGAGGATTTCCAGCTTGACCTCATCATCGGCGAAGGACCGGCGGCGCGCTCGGTCAAGATCGAACTCGCAAAATTCACGCTCGTCGGCGCGACCACGCGCGCAGGGCTTCTGACCAATCCGCTGCGCGACCGTTTCGGGATTCCGGTGCGGCTGAATTTCTACACTGAAGAAGAACTCGAAAAGATCGTCACCCGCGGCGCCCGCGTGCTGCAGATCGGCATGACGCCGGATGGCGCCAACGAGATCGCCCGCCGCGCCCGCGGCACACCGCGGATCGCGGGACGGCTGCTGCGGCGGGTGCGGGATTTTGCTTCCGCCGCGGATGCCGCCTCGATCGATCGCGCGATTGCCGACAATGCGCTCAGCGCGCTCGAGGTCGACGCCGCCGGCCTCGACGCCATGGACCGGCGTTACCTCACGACGATTGCGATGAATTACGGCGGCGGCCCCGTCGGCGTCGAGACCATGGCGGCGGCGCTGTCGGAGCCGCGCGATGCGATCGAGGATATCATCGAGCCCTATCTGATCCAGTGCGGCTATCTGCAACGCACCCCGCGCGGGCGTCTTTTGACCTCGCATGCCTTCCGGCATCTCGGCCTCGCCGAGCCCGCGCGCGATCCGGCGCAATTCGGATTGTTCGGGAGCGGGAGTGAGGACGGGTGATGGATACCGGCACGATCAAAATTGTTGCGGCGCTGATATGCGATGATGCGGGCCGGGTGCTCTTGGTGCGCAAGCGCGGCACGGCTGCGTTCATGCAGCCGGGCGGCAAGCGCGACCCCGGCGAAGACGACATCGCCGCCCTCTCGCGCGAGATCGCGGAGGAACTCGGTTGTGGCGTGGTCCGTGCCTCGATCCGGCCGCTCGGCGAGTTCGACGCCATCGCCGCGAATGAGCCGGGCTTTCGGGTGCAGGCTTGCCTGTACGGGATCGATGTGACCGGCGATATCACGCCGAGCCGCGAGATTGACGAGACGATCTGGATCGATCCTTCGGCGCCTCCCGATATCCAGCTGGCGCCGCTGACACGCGACCATGTTTTGCCGCTGGCCTCCACAAGAAGGGTCGCGGGAAATGCCTGACGAGATGTCGTTCCTCGACGGCGAGATCCGCGACGGCCGTCATCATATGCAGGTTCGCGTCTATTACGAGGACACCGATTTTTCCGGCATCGTCTATCACGCCAACTACCTGCGCTTCATGGAGCGCGGCCGCACCAATCATTTGCGGCTGATGGGCGCGGAGCAGCATGCGCTGTTCGCGGAGGCGCAGGCGGAAACCCCGGGGTTTGCCTTCGTGGTGCGCTCGATGCAGATCGACTTTCTCAAGCCGGCGCGGATGGACGATGTGCTTGACGTGGTGACGTGGCCCATTGCGGTGAAAGGCGCCTCGATCACGCTGGCGCAGGAAGTGCGGCGCGGCGAGGATGTGCTGGTTAGGGCGCAGGTGCGCGTCGCCTTCATCAGCGAGGGGCGGGCGCAGCCGATCCCGAAATCGCTGCGAACGCTGATGAAGGCTGATCTGGCGTAGCGTTCTCGACCGAAAGCCTCCCTAGCCTTAATCCGGGGGCTGCTACAGTCCTCCGAAATCAGACATACGAGACCCTTATTTTTATACGCAGTGTATACGTATAAATTGATTGCTCTTTCGAATTATAAGTATTATATACGTATAAGAAAAGGGCGGCGCCTATGAAGACAAAATTAAAGCAGTTCCGAGTGGCCGCTGGCATGACGCAGGCGAAGGTCGCCGCAGCTGTCGGCGTGACTTAACCGAACTACCATCGATGGGAAGTTGGCGCCGCGCCGATTCCGGAAGCCAAACTCAAAAAGTTGGCGAAAGTCTTGAAAACAAGCCCTGAGGCGATGCTCGGCAGGCACCCTCCCATCAGAGCGAGCTTCTACGATGATTCCGTTGGTGACGATCTTGATTATTATGGCGAAGTAGCCGTCCATTTTTGTGGGGTGGGGAACCCCTGTTACTCTCGATCTCCGAAGGCGCTTTCACTCGTCTGCATCGAGACATGCAGGGAGAAGCTGCATTTGTCACTGTGGAAAGCTTGGCGAATCAGACCGTTGCTATCCGGACCAAGGCTATCTCCGATTTGTATTTTTCCAGCGAAGCATACGACACTTATGGGCCGGAACACGGCAACTACAGGAACCATATCGATCTACAAATACCGGATCCGCGCGATTGGGAAATCATCGAGTGCCTTGCGTCCGGTGGCGATGACATTGAGGGCTTTGACCCGGCCGATGTAGAACGCGTCCGCAATATGGTCATGATAACAGACAAGCAGTACGAAGCGCTCGTTGCCGATGGCCGCATCAAACCCGAGGACCTCGAAGGGGAGCGGGCAAGAATCAGGCTAAGACGGACCTGATTTTCAACATGGCCCTTCAGACAACCTACCAACTATCCACCGGACAACATCGAAGCGTGTACGTCGATGGACCCGAAAACCTTTTTGACGCCTTCTATGAATTAATTGATTTCGACGGCGGCATTTCGGCTGACGGCATGATCCGCTTGGAAGCTGAAGGCTCGCACCGAATCATTTTCATAAACAAGAGCTCATTAGACTACGTCGCGATCCCCACCCATCAGTTGAACGAAGGCCGCGTTGAAAGAGATGCAGAGGCGCTAGAGCACGCTCATTAACGTCTGCATTTTTCGACCACATCATTATTCCTTGAGACGGTATGCCACACCGTCTCCAGGCATTCAGGGTCCCGAACCTGCCGGTTAAGTCGTTTTTGGCATACTCATCGGCCGTTGTTTTTGGGGCCTTTGCAAGCATAGCAGCGGCTCGCACTGAAACGGGCGTGGTGGTCCTGGGTTTGGTGGCGGTGGTTGCTCTCATTGTGGGATATCTCGGTCGTGATCAGGAGAAGCCGCCACGCAGAACAGACCTCGCAAAGTCGTAAGGGCAACGTGTTTAGAAATGAACATGTTACGGCACGCTGGCACAGGAAGTGCGGCGCGGCGAGGATGTGCTGGTAAGGGCGCAGGTGCGCGTCGCCTTCATCAGCGAGGGGCGGGCGCAGCCGATCCCGAAATCGCTGCGAACGCTGATGAAGGCTGATCTGGCGTAGCGCTTTCGAGCGAAGCATGCCCTCGGACTTGATCCGGGGGTGGAAGCCGGTTCGCGTTAGGAAAACGCGTCAGAATAAAAGCCGGAGCCGATAGGCTCCAGCTATCGGGCGATACGCACAAGGCCATCGACTCCGCGACGCCCTGCGATAGAATTGAGGCCTCATCAACACCCGAGGTCACCATGTCGCGCCCGCCGCTTCCGCCATTCACCCGGGAAACCGCCGCACAGAAGGCCCGCATGGCGGAAGACGCCTGGAATTCGCGCGATCCCGAGCGCGTCGCGCTGGCCTATACCGAGGATAGCCGCTGGCGCAACCGCTCCGAATTTTTTCAAGGCCGCGCCGCGATCGTAGCCTTTCTCACCCGCAAATGGGGGAAGGAACTCGACTATCGCCTGATCAAGGATCTCTGGGCGTTCGACGGCAACCACATCGCGGTGCGTTTTCAATATGAATGGCATGACGGTGCCGGACAATGGCATCGTTCCTACGGCAACGAGCAGTGGGAGTTCGACGAACACGGCCTGATGCGCCGGCGCGAGGCCAGCATCAACGATGTCGCCATCGCGGAAAAGGACCGCCGCTTTCACTGGCCCGCACCCGGCCCGCGGCCGGCGGATGTGCCGGGGTTAGGTGAGAGCCCGTTCTGAATTCATCCGGCGTCGTTTGCGCCTTCACGGACGACAGCCGGTCGCTAATACCCTCGCGCGGGATCGACGACATTCTCCAACGCGCCGCCGGCTTCAAAGCGCGCGATCTGGCGCGCGACGTACCGCGATATTTCGTCGGGGTCGGTGTCGGCGGCGTTGTGCGGCGTCAGCACGACCTTCGGATGCGTCCAGAACGGGCTGTCCGGTGGCAGCGGCTCCGTGGCGTAGACATCGAGTGAGGCGGCACCGAGCGTTCCGTCGTCGAGGCACGCCAGGATGTCGGCCTCGTTCTGCAGGCCGCCCCGTCCGGCATTGATCACGACCGGCGCCCCCATCGGACCGGTTCGGTTCAGTTTGCCGAACAGATCGCGATCGAGGATGTGCCGCGTATCCGGCGTCAACGGCAACAGGCAAACCAGGATGTCGGTCCGCCTCAGGAACGCGTCGAGCTCTGCCTTGCCGTGAAAGCATTCGATACCGTCGATCGCCTTGGGACTGTTGCTCCAGCCCGCCACGCGAAAGCCGAGCCGTCTCAACACGTCGGCGGCATCTGATCCGAGTGTGCCAAGGCCCATGATGCCGACCGTAACGGCCGCGGCCGGCCATTGAAATTTCGGCTGCCAGCGTTTTTCGCGCTGGCTCGCCCGCAAATAGAGTTCCTGCCGGTGGTGCATCAGCACATGCAGCACGACATATTCGGTCATGCGATGGGTGAGATCGCCGACCGCGACGCGAACCAGCGGCACTTTCGGTAAGCTCGCATCCGCCATCAGCGCATCGACGCCCGCGCCCAGATTGAAAATGACGCGCAGGTTCGGAAACGCGGCAAGCTCGCCCGGGGCCGGCTTCCAGACCGCGGCGTAATGGACATCGGCGGGGTTGCCATTCCCTTCCGCCAGCATCCAGACCCGGCGATCCCCGCACACCTCGTCAAACCGGCGCTTCCACCGCTCGGGCGACCAGTTTTCGGTCCCGCCGTGAATGAGCAGGGCGAGCGTACCTTTATTCATCGCAATCTTTGCCTTCTATCCAGGGAATTGGGGGTGACCATACCGGGACGCGCTTCCGGCACAAAATATTTCCGTTTAGCTGTCGGCTCCGGGCATACTCTATTCGTCATAGTGGAGGCAGTAGTTCTCTTCACGGCGGCCGCGAGTTCGTCAAGAGAACTTCTGAACCGGAACCACACTATCGTTATAGTTTCCTGGTGTCCCTTCGAGTTCGAAGTTCGCTAAAGCAGATGCCGCAACGTTGAGCGAACATCGAATTCGGGACGCCAGTACCAAACGGAGCTTGCCGATGCTCTATGCCATCCTTTGCTACCACGACGAGGACTTCGTCGGTTCCTGGACACGGGAACAGGACGCCTCCGTCATGACGAAGCTCGCCGTCGTGCAGGACGGACTGAAAAAACAGGGCCGGCTCGGCCCGGTGGCGCGGCTGTTGCCGACCACCGCGGCGACGACGCTGCGCAAGGACGATCCGCCGGTGGTGCTCGACGGCCCCTATGCCGAGACCAAGGAGCAACTGCTTGGCTTCTACGTCGTCGACTGCGATAGCCTCGACCAGGCGATCGAGGTTGCGCGCGATCTCGGCGCCGCCAATCCCGGCGGGGCTTACGAAATTCGTCCCGTCGGCCTGTTCAACCCCGGGAGCGTGCAGTCGTGAGCGATACCGCCTGGATCGATGCCGCGCTGACTTCGGCGCGTCCCCAGGCAGTCGGCGCGCTCTTGCGTTACTTCCGCAATCTCGATACCGCCGAGGAAGCTTTCCAGAACGCCTGCCTTCGCGCGCTGAAGAGCTGGCCGCAAAACGGCCCGCCACGCGATCCGGCGGCGTGGCTGATCATGGTAGGGCGCAACGTCGCAATCGATGAGGTGCGCCGGACCCGCAAGCAGGAGGCGTTGCCCGACGACGAGGCGATCTCCGATCTCGACGATGCCGAGGACGCGCTGGCCGAACGGCTCGACGGCTCGCATTATCGCGACGACATTCTGCGGTTACTGTTCATCTGCTGCCATCCGGACCTGCCTTCGACGCAGCAGATCGCGCTTGCGCTCCGCATCGTCTCCGGCCTGACGGTCAGGCAGATCGCGCGCGCCTTTCTGGTCTCGGAGGCTGCGATGGAACAGCGTATCACCCGCGCCAAGGCGCGGGTTGCGGGCGCCGGCGTGCCGTTCGAGACGCCGGGCGCGGTGGAACGCTCGGAACGGCTGTCCGCCGTCGCTGCGATGATCTACCTGATTTTCAACGAGGGGTATTCCGCCAGCGGCGATACGTCCGAGATTCGCAGCCCCCTGTGCGAGGAAGCGATACGCCTGGCTCGGCTGCTGCTGCGGCTGTTCCAGAGTGAGCCGGAGATCATGGGCCTGACGGCGCTTCTCTTGCTGCAGCATGCCCGCGCCGCGGCGCGGTTCGACGCCGCCGGCGAACTGGTGCTGCTCGACGATCAGGATCGCACGCTCTGGAACCAGAAAATGATCGCCGAAGGACTGGCGCTCGATCGACAAGGCGATGCGCCATCGCCGCAGCGGCCCCTATCAGGTTCAGGCGGCGATCGCGGCGCTGCACGCCCGCGCCGCGAGGCCGGAAGATACCGACTGGGCCCAGATCGATCTGCTCTACAGTGCGCTGGAAATCATGCAGCCGTCGCCGGTGGTCACGCTCAACCGCGCGGTCGCGGTGTCCAAGGTGCGCGGGGCCGAGGCGGCGCTGCAAATGATCGAGCCTCTCGGCGAGCGGCTTTCGAACTATTTCCATTTCTTTGGTGTGCGCGGCGCGTTCCTGATGCAGCTGGGCCGCAACGAGGAGGCCCGCGTAGCGTTCGACCGCGCCATCGCGCTCGCCAATACCTCCGCCGAAGCCGCCCATATCCGGATGCATCTGGACCGCTTGATCCGCGACAGCCAGCCGCGCGGAACAAGAGCCTCAAAAAAATAATTCGTCACCTGTCGGTTCGCGCTCCCCCCGTTCGTCTCTAAGGCATGACCGCCTGTTGACGAGGGGCACGAGATGAACATGCAAACCATCCAGATTTTACTCCTGCTGATTGACAGCATCATCAAGCTGGCACCGTGGCGCATCGTCACGCAAACAATGGATCGGATCGGCTATGGTGCGGGCGAAAGCCTTGCACGGAGCCTGGGCGTTATCGCCGTTTCCTGCGCCGGTCTTTGCGCGCTCCCGCCGACCCCGGTCACCGGGCCCTTGCTGCTGACCGGCTATCTCGGCGGCGCGATGGCGTCGCATGTAGAGATGGGCAGTCCGCTGTTCAGCCGCATTCTGTTCGGATTCTATTCTGCCGTGATGGTGTGGGGCGGACTCTGGTTGCGCGGCCGAAAACTGCGCGCATTGATGCCGCCGCGGAGCTGATTTGTTTCGCTGACAATTGCGGGGGAGGGGAGCGACCCATGTTCGAGATCATTGCCATCATCGCCATCGTGATCGTGTTTGCGCTCGCGCTCGTACTGATCCTCGCCGCGACCAAGCCGGATAGGTTCAGCGTCCAGCGCGCGGCGGTGGTCAACGCGCCACCGGAAAAAATCTTTTCGCTGATCAACGACTTTCATCAATGGGCAAGCTGGTCGCCCTGGGAGAACAAGGATCCGGCGATGAAGCGCACCTTTAGCGGCGCCGCGAGCGGCACGGGCGCCGCCTATGCCTGGGAGGGCAACAAGAATGTCGGCTCCGGCCGCATGGAAATTCTCGACGCCTCATCGCCGTCGAAAATCGTCATCAAGCTCGACTTCTTCAAACCGTTCGAGGGCCACAATACCGCCGAGTTCACCATGCTGCCGCAGGGCAATGCAGCCGGCGCAACAACTGACATCAACTGGGTCATGCATGGTCCCGCACCCTTCATGCACAAGGTGATGCAGGTATTCATGAATGTGGACAACATGATCGGCAAGGATTTCGAAATCGGCCTCGCCAATCTGAAACGGCTCACCGAGAAATAGCCCAAACTTATTCGAAGGGCTCATCACCAAAGGAGGAAGAGATGCAGATCAATCCCTATCTGTTCTATGACGGCAATTGCGAAGCTGCGTTCAAGTTCTATGAGAAAGTGCTCGGCGCCAGGATCGAGATGATGCTGAGAAATGAAGAGGCGCCGGAAGAGATGCCAACGCCGCCGGAGCGCAAGAAGAAAATCATGCACGCCCGGATTTCGATCGATGGCCAGGTGTTGATGGCGTCCGACGCGCCTCCCGACCACTTCCACAAGCCCCAGGGCTTTTCGGTCTCGCTGACGGTCAAGGACCCCGCAGACGCCGAGCGCAAGTTCAAGGCGCTATTGGAGGGCGGCAGCGCGAACATGCCGTTCGGCAAGACCTTCTTCTCCAAGGGTTTCGGCATGTGTGTCGACCAGTTCGGCATCCCCTGGATGGTCAACTGCCCGCTGGAGGGCTGATCGCGCTCCCTATTCGTTTGGAGCGCGATTGGGCGTTTTGCTGATCGCGCTCATCGGCAGGTTGGATAGATCGCAGCGAGTTCGCGTCCGCGCAGCAGAAGCAGCCGCGAGGTCAATCCGCCGCGGTGGCGAATCCAGCCCCGCACCGCGGCGGGATAGGCCTGCAGCACAAGTTCGGAGGCCTCCGGCTCGGCATACGTCCGGCCGCGGCGGTCGATCGACCGCGCGGCATGAAACCCGAGCACCGCCCGGCGCGTCACGCAGATGCGCCCGTTCGGCACCAGACTCAGCACAAGCGTGCAGGCTGAAAGGCAGGGACCGTCGATCACGACGCGTTCGCCCGAATCGCGCACACGCTCGAACAGGTCGAGAAACGGGCCGACCTGTCCCCCCGGGCTGGCAAGGATGCGCACCTCGGCTTGCGCCGGCGACAGGACGAGCATGCCCGTGACCGCAGCAAGAAAGATTGCTTTCAGGAATGCCATGCGCGCCATCGGCGATGTCTTCGGTTAGCCTTGCATAGACCAGATAAGCAACGGCAATTCGGGCGGCAAGGTTCCATCACTTGTCCGCGCCGGAAACGCCGGCCTCGGTGAAGGTCGCCATCCCGGAATGACAGGCGAGCGCCGCGCGCAACAAGAGGATGGCGGCGCCCGCGCCGGAGGCTTCGCCGAGCCGCATGTTGAGATCGAGCAGCGGCTCGAGGCCAAGCTCGTCAAGGAGCGCACGATGGCCGGATTCGGCTGAAACGTGCCCCGCATGGCAATGATCCAGGATGCCCGCATCAAGCCGCGTCAGCGGCAGGATCGCCGCGGTCGCGACAAAGCCGTCAAGCAGCACGGGAATCCGATGGCGACGCGCCGCGAGGATCGCGCCGGCTATACCGGCAAGTTCGCGTCCGCCCAGCGCCGCCGCCACTTTGAGCGGATCGTCAAGAATGGCGCGATGATGATCGAGCGCCGTATTGATCGCCGCGCGTTTGCGCGAAAGCCCCGCATTATCGACGCCGGTGCCGCGGCCGGCCCAGCGGCCAGCGCCGCCGCCCAGCAAGGCCGCGCACAGCATTGCCGCCGTCGTGGTGTTGGCGATGCCCATCTCGCCGACCGCGAGCAGATCGCAGTCGGGCGGCACGGTCCGGTATCCGATATCGACGGCGTTCAGGAAATCCTCGTCATTCATCGCCGTTGCGACCGTAAAGTCGCGCGTCGGACGGTCGAGCTCGATCGGCACCACGCGCAGGTCGGCGCGCGCCAGCCGCGCGATCTGGTTGATCGCCGCGCCGCCGCGGGCAAAATTCGCGACCATCTGTTCGGTGACCTCCTGCGGGTAGGCCGAGACGCCGCGCGCGGCCACGCCGTGATTACCGGCGAAGACGGCGATCGTGACGAGATCGAGCCGTGGATTGTCGCGGCGCTGCCAGTGTGCCAGCCATATCGCCAGCTCTTCGAGACGGCCGAGACTTCGCGGCGGTTTTGTCAGCAGTTGTTGCCGCTGGGCGGCGGCTTGGGCCGCGTGCGCATCGCCGCCGGGCAGGTCGCGACAGAAGGCGCGGATATCGTCTAGACTGTCAAACTGCATGCGATTCCCCTCTCGATCGCGTCCGCGAATCCGCGATTTCCGAAACTCCTTATCACGCCGGTTCTCGATCATGAATGATTGGCTCGACGATCTCCGGACCGCGGTTGCCTTTCTGACCCGGCTGCCGATGCCGCACCCGGAAGGCGCCGTGCCCGAGCATTTCGTCCGCGCGCACCGGATGTTTCCGCTTGTCGGCGCGGCCATCGGCGCCGCGGTGGGTGTCCTCTGCCTCGCTCTGCGCGGACTCGGTCTGCCCGATCTCGCAGCAGGAGCGCTGGCGCTCGGGGCGGGCGCGCTCCTGACCGGCGCGCTGCACGAGGATGGCCTTGCCGACGTCGCCGACGGCTTCGGCGGAGGCCGCGATGTCACGGCGAAGCTGGAGATCATGCGCGACAGCCGGCTTGGCACCTATGGCGCGCTGATCCTGATGGTGAGCTTTGTCGCCAAAGTCTCCGCGCTCGCGGCGCTGCCGGATGGCTATGTCGTGCGGGGCCTGATCGCGGCGCACGCGCTGGCGCGGGGCGTATTGCCGTTCATGGCGCTGAGTTTGCCTTACGCGCGCAGGGACGGATTGGCGGCCAATGCCGGCCGGCCGGATTCGGCGACTTCCATGACCGCGGGCGCGTTTGCGCTTCTCATTGCCGTGCTGGCGTTGCCCTGGCGCGAGGCGCTGGGCGCGGCGCTTGTGGCGGCAGCCTGCGCGATCGGAATGGCATGGCTCGCGCAGCGGCAGATCGGCGGCCAGACCGGCGACGTGCTCGGCGGTGCCGAGCAACTCGGCGAGACCGCGATCCTGCTGCTGCTCGCCGCGCGGCTCGGCTAGCGTGGTGGCCGAGACAAATCTCTGGCTGGTCCGTCACGCCCCGGTCGACGGGCCGCGTGGCGTCATCCATGGTCCGGATGCGCCGGCGGATACCAGCGAAACGGCTGCGTTCGGTTCGCTCAGGGCGAGATTGCCGGCGAGGGCTCACGCGGTTTGCGGCCCGGCGCGGCGGACCCGGGAGACCGCTGCCGCGCTCGGGCTCGATGCGGTCCAGCAGAATGCCTTTCGCGAACAGGATTTCGGTGCCTGGACCGGACGGCGGCATAACGACCTTGTTGCTGAGCTTGGCGATGCCTACCGGGACTTCTGGAAATCACCGGCGAGCAATCGCCCGCCGGGCGGGGAGAGTTTTGTCGACCAGATCGGCCGCACGGTCGACGGCCTTGCTTCCCTGCCGGCGGGCGATGTGGTGCTGGTCGTGCATTCCGGCACGATCCGCGCGGTGCTGGCCATCGCGCTCGACGTTTCGCCCGATGCCGCGCTGCGCTTTGTGATCGATCCGCTGTCGCTGACGCAGATCGATCGCCTCGACAATGGCTGGCGCGTCGGCGCGGTCAACCGCCGCGGGTGACGCCGGCAAGTCGAGGCGCGTGCGTTTCCGGATGCGCGCCCCGGCTGGCGCGCGCATCGGTTCGTCCTCGGGTAGCCCAAAATCGCACTCGATCAGGCCGCTGCCCGGTTCTTGATCGCACCGACGATCGCCGTGACAACGGCGCCGGCGACGCCGCCACCGGCCACCTGGCCGATGATGCTGCCGATATCCGGCGTCGAGGCGGAATTGGCGAGCATCGGAATCAGCATGCCGAGGAGCTGTCCCCCGGCGCCGCCACCGATGGCGCCCGCGACGGTGTTTCCAATTGTACCGAGATCGATGTTCTTGGCAGCGCCCGCGGCGACGTTGCCACCGACGGCTCCGCTGATGATCTGGATGATGAGGTTGATGAGCATTCCCGACATGGCGCGAAACTCCCCGGATCCGGTGTTAAGTTTCAGCGTTGTGAACGGCGCCCGGACCATCGCCGCGCTTGCACAGCTTAGGCGCCTGAGCCCCGAAGGTCATGCTGCGCCAGCGAAAAATTCCGAGAAAATGTTGAGCCGAACCATTACCCGTTTCGTCTCTCGCCGCGCAGCGTCGGCAATCCGATGCCGGCGGCGTCAAAGCCGCCATCGACGGCGAGAACCTGCCCGGTGATATAGCTTGCACGATCGCTGCACAGGAAAAACACGGCCTCCGCCAGTTCTTCCTCGAGGCCGTAACGATTGAGCGGTATTGCGTCGTGATAGTCGGCGCGGATCTCAGCAGTGTGGACGGCCTTCGCCATAGCGGTGTCGACCGGGCCGGGCGCGACGCCGTTGACGCGGATGCCGAGCGCGGCCAGTTCGACCGCAAGCTGCTTTGTCAGATGCGCGAGCCCGGCCTTGCTGGTGCCGTAAGCCGAGCGCAGCGTGGAGGCGCGCACCGCGGAAATGGACGTGATGTTGACGATCGCGCCGCCGCCATGTTCGCGCATCAGGGGCACGGCCGCCTTGGTGCACAGGAACGGCCCGGTGAGGTTGACTTCCAGCACACGGCTCCAATCCGCGTCGGATGTTTCCAGAAGCGGCGCGAATACCGCGATCCCGGCATTGTTGACCAGCGCGTCGAGCCGGCCGAATCGCCCCTCGATCTCCGCGAACGCGCGCGCCACAGCCTTGGCATCGGAGACGTCACACCGCAGGGAGAGTGTATGATCGGGGGCCGCCAGCGCTGCCACGCTCTTTCCCAGGAGTTCGCCTTCGATATCGAGCAGCGCCACGCGCCAGCCCTCTTCGAGGAACCGTTTTGTCACGGCAAGCCCGATGCCGCGCGCGGCGCCAGTCACCAAAGCGACTTTTTGCGAGGAAGGGGTCATAAGCGGTCCATCATTATTGAATGTCGCGTTGTATCTGGCACGGAAGGCAGGGGTCTGCTTTTCTAGAGCACGATCCGGGCAACATCGGAAGACAAAAGGCCGAATGCGATGACCATCAATGATCCCGAGGACACCCCGATAGAACAATGGCGGCCAGGTGTGAAAACCCGCATGCTGGTCTCGGCCCGCAACGGCGCGGCGCAATTGTGCATGTTCGAACAGTGGGTCGCGCCGGGCAACGGCGCGCCGACCCATTCCCATCCCGTCGAGGAGGTGCTGACGGTGCGCGAGGGTGAAGCCGAAATGTGGATCGATCAAGTGCGCCTGGTCGTGACCGCCGGCCAGTCGTTGATCGTGCCCGCGGGACGGCAGCACGGCTTCCGCAATTCCGGCAACGTCACACTGCATCTTCACGCGGTACTGGCGTCGCCGGTTTTTGAAGCCATGCCGGAAAGCGCGACCGAGGCGGTGCGGCGGTGGTCATGATCGTCCGCTGCGCGCCGGCAAGCTGACGGGAGAATGGACGATGCCCGGTCGCGACAAGTCCGAAATCATCCGCGCGCTCTTTGCCGCCTATCTGTCGAACGACCGCAGGGCCGTCGAAAACGCACTCGCGGACGATTTCCACTTCACCAGCCCGTATGACGACCGGATCGACAGGGCCACCTATTTCGCGCGCTGCTGGAGCGACACGGGCTGGATCGAGCGCCATGAGCTCGAAAAGATCTTTGTTCAGGGCGACGAGGCCTTTGTGACCTACAAATGCGTGGCCAGGGGCGGGAAAAGCTTTCGTAACACCGAGTTCTTCATCTTCGAAGGCGACAGGATCAAGCGCATTGACGTCTATTTCGGAGCCACCTATCAGAACGGCGCCCTTCGTGAGACAACAAGAAAATTGAACCGGAGCTATCAGCATGACGAGCGGATTTTCGATGAAGGGGCTCAATAGCATTCACGCCGTCATGACCGGCCATGTCGAGAGCGGCGACATGCCGGGCCTGGTGACGCTGGTCAGCCGGCGCGGGGAAATCCATGTCGATGCGATCGGCCGCCTCGCATTCGATGGCCCGCCGATGACGCGCGATACGATTTTCCGCATCACCTCGATGACCAAGCCGGTCACCGCGGTGGCCGCGATGATCCTGGTCGAGGACGGCAAGTTGCTGCTCGATGATCCCGTCGATCGATGGTTACCGGAGCTTGCGAACCGCAAGGTGCTGCGCGCGATCGATGCGTCGGTCGATGACACGGTGCCGGCAAAACGCGCGATCACGCTTCGCGATCTGCTGACGTTCCGGTGCGGCTACGGCATGATCCCGGTGTTTCCCGATCGCTATCCGATCCAGAAGGCGATTGCCGAGGCGGGGTTTGCGCCAGGGCCGGTATTTCCGTCCTTTCCGCCCGATGAGCTGATGCGGCGCTACGGCAGCCTGCCGCTGATCTATCAGCCGGGCGAACGCTGGCTGTATAACGCCGGAACCGAGATCCTTGGCGTCCTGATTGCGCGCGTGGCCGGCACCACGTTCGGGGAGTTCCTGCGCGATCGCATCTGCGCGCCGTTGGGAATGAAGGATACCGCGTTCTACGTCCCGCAAGAAAAGCATCATCGGTTCGCGACCAGCTATGGCCGCGATGCCGCGACAAAACAGCTGAAAGTTTTCGACTATCCGGTGACCGGCAAATTCTCAAGCCCGCCCGTCTTCGAAAATGGCAGCGCAGGGCTGGTCTCGACCGCGGACGATTTCAATGCCTTCGCGCAGATGTTGTTGAACGGGGGCGAGTTCGGAAGCGAACGCATCCTGTCGCCGAAATCCGTGGAGTTGATGACGACGGACCAGATCTCGTCGGAAAACAAACAGGAATCCCAGTTGTTCCTGGGCGATGTCAGAAGCTGGGGTTTCGGAATGTCCGTCTTCAAGGGGCGCGACGATCTCCATGCCAAGCCCGGCCGGTTCGGCTGGGACGGCGGCTATGGAACCTCCTGGTATTCCGATCCAGGCAAGCAACTCACCGGCATTCTGTTGACGCAGCGGATGATGGATTCGCCGCAGCCGCCGCGTGTGTTTTCGGATTTCTGGACCTCCGTCTATCAGGCCATTGACGATTGAGCCGTGCCTCTCATCTCCCCTCCTTCCGCTTCGCGCGGCGAAGTGGCGGGGAGGGGGCGGCGGTGGGGGGACTGTCTCTCGAGCCATTCAGCAGGGAAATAAAAAGAAGAGCCCCCACCCCGACCGTCTGCGCTTCGCTACGACGGTCGACCCTCCCCACCGCTCGCAAGCGCTCGCGGGAGGAGGGTGAACCTGTACGCCCGGATGCTGGAGCAATTACCTCCGAAATAATTCCGTCGGGAGTGTCGGTGCTGCAAAACCCCGATCGTCTTCTCTCGGAGCACCGGCTCGTCCGGGGCCTGCCGACTGAACAAGGAACGGAGAGCCACGAATGCGATTCATGATGCTGATGATCCCGAAAGGTTACGAGACCGCCGCGCCGGGCACGATGCCGCCCGCGGAGGCGGTGGCCGCGATGATGAAGTACAACGAGGCGCTGAAGGAAGCAGGCGTGCTGATCACGCTGGACGGGTTGCACCCGCCCTCGATGGGCGCGCGGGTTTCGTTCGCCGGCGGCAAGCCGGTCGTGACCGACGGGCCCTTTGCCGAATTGAAGGAAGTGCTGGGCGGCTACTGGATGATCGACGTGACCTCGCGGGAGGAGGCGATCGCCTGGGCCAAGCGTTGCCCCGCTTCCAACAACGAGATCATCGAAATCCGTCAGGTGCAGGAAATGTCGGACTTTCCTGCCGACGTCCAGGAGGCCGCGGCCGGGTTTGCCGAATTGCAAGCCAGGCCCGGGCGTTAACATCGGGCAAACTTGCGTTAGTGACCTTTACGGCCGGCTCATGTAAAAGCCTTTCACATGAGCTGGCGCAAGGAACAGGGCCGCGCCGAGCGCGGCTATCACCATGGCAATCTGAAGGAGGCGCTGCTGCAGGCAGCGCTTGGCCTGATTGCGGAAAAAGGCGCAGCCGGTTTCACCTTTGCCGATGCCGCGCGCATGGCGGGCGTCAGCCCGGCGGCGCCGTACCGGCATTTTCGCGACCGCGATGAGTTGCTTTCAAGCATTGCCCAGCGCGGCTTCGAGCAATTCGAGGCCGTATTGACGCAGGCCTGGGACGACGGCCGTCCGGACACCGTCACGGCGTTCGAGCGGGTCGGCAAGGCCTATCTAGCGTTCGCCCGCGAGGAGCCGGCGTTCTATTCGGCGATGTTCGAATCCGGGCTTCCCGTCGACGTTAATCCCACCTTGCTGGCGGCGAGTGAGCGCGCTTTCGCTGTGATCAGGGCAGCCGCGGAACGGCTCGCCGCGCTGGCACCGCCCGGTACGCCGCGGCCGCCGGCGTTGATGATGGCACTGCATATCTGGTCGATGTCGCACGGCGTGGCGTCACTGTTCGCGCGTGGTGACGCGGCTCGCCGCAAGCTGCCGATGTCGGCGGAGGATCTATTGGAAGCGGAAGTGCTGATTTATCTGCGCGGGCTTGGCTTCCGGACCGACCGCAGGTCGTCGGGCGAGGCACCGGCGGATAAAAAGTCGGCCGGTCAGCCATCAGGTCAGCCATCAGGTCCTTGGGGAACTCCAAAATAATTTGACGGGCGCGGCCGGCGCCCGGCTTGACAAAAATCCGGGATGGTTTACGTATGTAAATGTTATTTACATTCACAACGGCGCGTTGCCGTCATGGAGAGGGAAATGGCCTACACCGCAGATGTCAATCGATGGCGCGGCCCCGCTGAAGAGCCCTACCGCCCCCATATGCTCGATTTACCATGGCACCCCGGCTGGATCGCGGTGACCGTGCTTGGTTTCATTATCTGGTGGCCGATCGGCCTTGCCCTTCTCTTTTTCACACTCGGGAGCAGAAAAATGGGTTGCTGGAGTCATCACGACCGCTGGTCGAGCAAGATGGAGCGGATGCAGTACAAGATGGAACGGATGCGCAACCGTATGGAGCGCCGCGGTTTCCCCTTCGGTCCGCCGTCCAGCGGCAACCGCGCCTTCGACGAATACCGCATGGAGACCCTGCGGCGCCTCGAGGAAGAGCAGACCGAATTTCGGGATTTTCTCGACCGCCTGCGCCACGCCAAGGACAAGGAAGAGTTCGACCAGTTCATGGCGCAGCATCGCTCCCGTCCGACACCGCCGCCCTCGGACGGTCAGCCCCAGGCCTGAGGTCTCGACTTAGCCTTGAGGGCGCAGCCGCCCCCGCGACCCTGATGGCGACAGAGCCGCCCGTTTGCGAAAGCAGACGGGCGGCTTTGCTTCGTCGGCCGCAAAATGGCCTATTCCTGGCGGTTTTCCGGTTTCCGTGGCCGGGATTTCCGGCAGCCAAAATCCCCTTGGTAACTGGACGTTAACCATGATTAGCGTCTGGTTAGTGAAGTAAGGACCCGCGGACAGCCCTCGTTTTGACACGTTGGCAGGGGATGCAAGCCTCGGCTTTGGACGGGCCTCCCATGCGACAAGACACGGCTCTCGCGCTGGCGCTTACCGCCGCGCTTTTCATGCGGCCGTGAAACCGGCAGCCATTGCTCCCGAAGCATTTGGCCCCCGGAGGATTTGGGATACTTGCGTTGAGAGGACACCGCTTATGAATCCGGCCGACGTGGCGCAGTCCGCCCTGCCGCTCCCATCCGCTGACGTTTCGTTGATCGCCCTGTTTCTGCAGGCTCACTGGATCGTGAAAGCGGTCATGCTGGGCCTGCTTTCCTGCTCCATCTGGGTCTGGGCGATCGCGATTGACAAGATTATCCTTTATTCGCGCACCAAGCGCGCCATGGATCGCTTCGAGCAGGCATTCTGGTCCGGCCAATCGATCGAGGAACTCTATCGCGCGCTCTCGGCCAAGCCGACGCAATCGATGGCGGCCTGCTTCGTCGCGGCAATGCGCGAGTGGAAACGGTCGTTCGAAAGCCAGGCGCGATCCTTTGCAGGCCTTCAAATGCGGATCGAAAAGGTCATGAACGTCTCCATCGCCCGGGAAATCGAGCGGCTGGAGCGCCGGCTGCTGGTGCTGGCGACGGTCGGCTCGGCCGGCCCGTTTGTCGGCCTGTTCGGCACGGTCTGGGGCATTATGTCCAGCTTTCAGTCGATCGCCGCGTCCAAGAATACCTCGCTGGCGGTGGTGGCTCCCGGCATCGCCGAAGCGCTGTTTGCAACGGCAATCGGCCTTATCGCCGCCATTCCGGCGACTATCTTCTATAATAAGTTCACTTCCGAGGTGAACCGGCAGGCCCAGCGGCTGGAGGGGTTCGCGGACGAGTTTTCAGCCATCCTGTCGCGCCAGATCGACGAGCGTGCGTAAGGGTCGAGATCGATATAGTGTGAGCGCATCGTGAGCACCAAAACATGGCGATGAACATGGCAGGCTCGCCGGGCGGCGGACGCCGCGGCCGGCGTCGCGCCGTGATGGCGGAAATCAACGTCACGCCCATGGTGGACGTGATGCTGGTGTTGCTGATCATCTTCATGGTGGCGGCACCCTTGATGACGTCGACGATCGACATCGACCTGCCTGTCGCCAGCGGCGGCAAGTCGCTGTCCTCGAACGCGCCGCCGCTGACGCTGTCGGTCAAGCGAACCGCGGGGGGCTGGAATTCCAATGTCGAGCTCTATCTTGGGGATACCCTGATTTCGGGCCCCGACCTTCTGCCCAAAATCAAGGCTATTCGGGAAACGCGGTCGGAGGCCGACAGCGTGGTGTATCTGCGCGGCGACAGAGACGTCTGCTACACAGATATGATGAAACTATTGGGGTATATTCGGACCGCCGGCTTCAAGGCGAATATCGTCATCCTCCCGGAGCAGGGCTCGTGAGGATGGGGGCGGCGAGCGATGGCTGACGGCGGAGCGGGAAAGCTCAAGTGAAGGTCAAGATCGACAAGACAGTGGCCGCGTCGATTGCCCTGCACGTGCTCGTGCTGGGGTGGGGGCTAGTGTCGTTCTCGACCAAGGCCTTCGAAATGGCGCCGGAGGAATCGGTTCCCGTCGATGTCGTTTCCGCCGACCAACTCGCCCATGTCATGGCCGGCATGAAGTCCGGCAAAAAGGAAAATCCAAAGCCGCTGGTGGAGAAGGTCGCCGAGGCGAAGCCCGTCGAGGATGCCGTCGGCAAGATCACCGAGAAGGCGCCGGTCGTGACCGACACGAGGCCGCCGCCTCAGCCGAAGGTCGAGGAAAAGCCGGTCGAGAAAAAACCCGACCCGCCGAAGCCGGTCGCCGAAACCAAGCCGAAGGAAGAGCCGAAGCCGATCGAGAAGAAGCCGGATCCGCCCAAGGTCGATCCGATCGCGGAAGCCTTGAAGAAGGAAGAAAAGAAGCCGCCGAAGCCGCCGGTCCAGGCCGCGACGCCACCGCCGCAGCCGCAAAAGCCGAAAGAACGCACCTTCGATCAGTCGAAGATCGCCGCTCTTCTCGACAAGCGCGATCCGGCGCGGCAGGCCACCACCGGCGACACGCTGAATTCCAATGCCGCGCTCGGCCTGTCCAAGGGCAAGGCCGCGGACAACTCCGCCACCTGGGGCTCGATGTTCCAGTCCCAGGTCGAGCGCTGCTGGAAGAAACCCTATGGCGGGATCGAGAGTCAGAATTCCGAGGCCGCTTTCACGATCAGGCTAAAGCGCGACGGTACGCTGGAGGGGATGCCGGTACCGGAAGGTACGCCGGCCACGCCGTATCTTCGCGTCTACCAGGAGAGCGCGCTGCGCGCGATCATCGAATGCCAGCCGTATAATCTGCCCGCCGCCTATTTCGACGAGTGGAAGTATTTTGCGCCGGTATTCACCGAACGAAAGACCTGAAGGCGGTCGCCCGTTGCGACCCGCGGACATGAAATGAAACCCCTGCAAATGACCGACAAAGATCAATCGCGCAAGATGCTGTTCCGCTGAGCCGCCGGCAAATTATTTCCGGAATGGCTTCGCTCGGCGTGCTGGCGGGTGGTCCTTCCGCGATGCCTTCGCGCAGGCGCCGAAACGCATGATCATTCCCGAAGGTGACTTCGCGCCGTTGCTGATCGCGATTTCCAATTTCGTCCCCGGCACGCCGTCGGACGGAGAAGTCGCTGTTGGCGCGACCCAGGTCATCACGAACAACTCAAGCGCAGTGGATTGTTCGCGCCGATCGATCAGGCCGCCTATATCGAGAAGGTCGTCAACATCGACACTGCCCCGCAATTTACGAGCTGGAAGACCATCAACGCGCAGGCGCTGGTGACCGGCCGCATGACCCGCCAGCCCGACGGACGCCTGAAAGCCGAATTCCGCCTCTGGGACGTCGCCACCGGCCAGCAACTGACCGGCCAGCAATATTTCACCTCGCCGGAATACTGGCGGCGGATCGCGCATATCATTTCCGACCAGATCTATGAGCGTCTGACCGGGGAAAAGGGCTATTTCGACAGCCGCGTCGTGTTCGTCGACGAAACCGGCGCGAAGGAGCGGCGCGTCAAGCGGCTGGCGCTGATGGATCAGGACGGCGCCAATGTCCGCTATCTGACGCGCGGCAGCGATCTGGTGCTGACGCCGCGGTTTTCGCCCTCGACCCAGGAAATCACCTACATGGAATTCGGCCAGGGTGACCCGCGCGTCTATCTGCTCAATATCGAGACCGGCCAGCGCGAGATCGTCGGCAATTTTCCGGGCATGTCGTTCTCGCCGCGCTTTTCGCCCGACGGCCAGCGGGTGATCATGAGCCTGCAGCAGGGCGGCAATTCGAACCTGTTCGTGATGGATCTGCGGTCGAAATCGACCACCCGCCTCACCGATACGCCGGCGATCGATACCTCGCCGTCCTATGCGCCCGACGGGACGCGCATCTGTTTTGAATCCGACCGCGGCGGAAAGCCGCAGATCTATGTGATGCCGGCGACGGGCGGACCCGCGCAACGCATATCCTTCGGCGACGGCACCTATTCGACGCCGGTGTGGTCGCCGCGCGGCGACTACATCGCCTTCACCAAACAGGGCGGCGGACAGTTCTCCATCGGGATCATCAAGCCGGACGGCTCGGGCGAGCGGATCCTCACCTCCGGGTTCCACAACGAAGGTCCGACGTTTGCGCCGAACGGACGGGTCCTGATGTTCTTCCGCGATCCCGGCGGCAATGGCGGGCCATCCCTGTTCACCGTGGATATTTCCGGGCGCAACGAACAGCGGGTTCCAACCCCCGGCTTCGCATCCGATCCGGCGTGGTCACCTCTGCTGTCGTGAGATCGATCGGTTCCGATGTGGCTGGCCTCTGCGTTAATCGGCAAAGCTTGCCTAGCCTGCTGATTTAGCGGGCAGATTTTTGTATTACCGGGCAAAAGACAACGCCTCGGTAACGATGTTCCCTCAGAAAGACTTCATCTGCGGCGCGTAAAGCTTACGGCCGGAAAAGGACGTGCGCGCCCGATGCAGTTGGCGAACCACCCAAGAGAAGACGATCAGGAGATGTCGCCGGCGATCTATGTGGCGCGTTGGTCGATTCGCTGTTCGAGAATTTCATTCCGATGTTGGCGGGTATCATCTTCGGGCATTGCGCGCCATGACCGCTCTGAAGACGGGACAGTCGATCTGGTCATGTGTGCCGCTCTCGTCTGGCGTCGCTATTCGGGCGTCGACTTGCGCGATACCAGACGCGCAAATACGACCGCTGACTTCCGACAGAAGCGGCGCATGTGGGAGCCGCGTTACAAGATCGGGGCGATGATCGCAGGCCGCTGCGCTCGGTTTGTGGTGCTCCGTCCTCTGTTGGCAGCGACGACGCGGTCGTCCACATGATCTGTCTCGTCCGTCACCACCGGATCGTGGCGGGAGGTGCGGGCGAAAGTTACGGACGGCCATCGATCATTCATCTCCAGGTATGCTGTTCGGCGCGGCCGTGTCGCTTGGCGCTGCATCGGCAGACCCTATTATATCGCGCTTGTCAGTCGTGAGCGCCGCATTTCTTCATGGCAATCATGCAATCTCAGCCATCTGCCAGAATTTACGTGGACGCCTTGATCTCAAGCGACGCGAAGCGGCCCTCGCCGGCCAATTCGACACCGCGCTGAACAACATGCCGCATGGCCTGTGCATGTTCGCCGCCGACGGACGCCTCGCGGTCATGAATTATCGCTTCAGCGCGATGATGAATCTGCCAGACGATCTCGTGCATAGCGGCGCGAGCGCGTCCGACATCGTCGACGCCTGCGTGAGCGCCGGGTCGATCTCGGCGGCGAGCGGAAAGATCATTCTCTCGGAAATCGAGAATTCGCAGGCCAGGGATATCATCACCACCGATCCTGACGTTGTCAGGGGCCGCTCGCTGTCATGGACGTTCCAGCCGATGGCCGGCGGCGGCGCCGTGGTGCTGCTCGAGGACATCACCGAACGGCGCAACGCGGAAGCCAGAATTACGCATTTGGCGCGTTTCGACGAACTGACCGGGCTTCCCAACCGGGTCAATTTCCGCGACGAAATCGAGCATCTGCTGGCGGTCCCGCAAGACGCCGACCATTTGTCGGCGTTGCTGTTTATCGACCTCGATCAATTCAAGCAGGTCAACGACACCCTGGGTCATCCCTGTGGCGACCAGCTGTTGTGCGCCGTCGCCGAGCGGTTGCGCACCATGCTGCGCCCGGAGGATTTCGTCGCGCGTTTCGGTGGCGACGAATTCGTGGTGTTCCAGCAGAACATCAAATCGGCCAATGAGGCGGCCGGTCTCGCCCGCCGCATCGTCGATCACCTGAGCGAGCGTTACAAGATCGACAATCACCTGGTCGAGATCGGCGCCAGCGTCGGGATCGCAATCACGTCGCCGGCCGGCATCAGCGCCGACACGCTTTTGAAGAACGCGGACATGGCGCTCTATCGCGCCAAGGCGGATGGCCGCGGCACCTTCTGCTTCTTCCGCGACGAGATGGCGCAAACCGTCGAGGCGCGCCGCATTCTGGAGCTCGACCTGCGCAAGGCGCTGGCCAACGAGGAATTCGAGCTGTTCTATCAGCCGCTCGTCAATCTCAAATCGGGGCGGATATCGACCTGCGAAGGGCTGCTGCGATGGAATCATCCGGCGCGGGGCACGGTTTCGCCGATCGATATCATTCCGGTCGCCGAGGACATGGGGCTGATCGTCGACCTCGGTCGCTGGATCCTGCGCAAGGCCTGCATGGAATGCATGCAATGGCCGGAAGCCGTCAGCGTCGCGGTCAATTTTTCGCCGCAGCAGTTCCATCAACGCGATGTGTTGAGCGAGATTCGATACGCGCTCGAGGTTTCCGGATTGCCTGCCAGCCGTCTCGAAATCGAGATCACCGAATCGTCGCTGTTGCGCAACACGCAGCAGACCCACGATATCCTGTCCCAATTGCGCGCGCTTGGCGTGCGAATATCGCTGGACGACTTCGGCACCGGCTATTCAAGTCTCAGCTATCTGCATAATTTCCCGCTGCAGAAGGTGAAGATCGATCGCTCGTTCCTGGAGGGAATAGATAGCGATCGTCCGCTGACGCTCTTGCGCGGCGTTGCGCGGCTCAGCGCGGATCTCGGCATGTCGGTCGTGGTCGAAGGAATCGAGACCAACGAACAGCTGGAATTGATCAGCGCCGACGGGGCGGTGACCGAGGCGCAGGGCTATCTTGTTCAGCCGGCCGGTGCCGGCGGTCCGGATACGCCAGCTGCTGAACGCGTCCCACGGCCGGCGGTCGGATGAGGTGCATCTTGCGCTGTCCCTCGCGATCGATCGCCTGAAGATCATTCCTCCGATTGTTCTTGTGGCGATTCTTTCTCCCTGGCTCGCGGCTCGAGCCTTGTTTGCGGGCTCCAAAGTTAACCCTAATATCTCGATTGCTTTGCACTTGCGTTAAGGACAAGTTAACCTTCTATTCGTTACTCGCGTACGTCGCTGCGTGTGAGGGGCATCAGATGACTCCGGACCCGAATCGCGATCAGGCCGTTAAACGGAGGATTGAGTTGCTTGATCGGGTCGACTATCGACTTCGGAAACGGCAGCGGAAAAGGAAGCCAGTCTACCGGTTGCGATACAGAGCCTATCTGCATGAGCGGATCGATCCGCGTCCGATCGGCGCATCAGCGATCGCTTCGACGATGCTGCCCAATTCCTGGATTTTCGGCATCTATCTTGATGGCGAACTCTGTCAGTTCTCTCCGCTTCAGCGTGGCTGACGTCGGAATGACGGACGTCCTATACAACCGAATTGTTCGGCGATGTTCTCCATAGCCTCGCCTCGATCGAGGCGAAGTCTTCATCGATCCGACTCGTTTCGTCGCCGATCCCGGAAAAAGCCAAGCGGTTTCCGGAACTTCCCTATCTGACGTTGCGGCTCGCTTATCGTGGCCTGCGAGCATTTCAATGCCGATATCGGGGCTCGCGACCGTGCGCACCGATCACCAGGCGTTTTATCGCCGCGTCTTTCTGCACAAGACCATCACCGAACCGCGTGCGTTATCCAGACTGGCATTACGAAACCGTTGGCCTTGATGGCGGCCGATTTCCGGACGCTCCGGGAAAAGGTGCTGGCACGTTTTCCCATTATGCGTTCAAGCGCTTTTGAGCGGCGGATGCTGTTCGAGCGCGGCAGCGAGCGGTCGCCGGTGATGAACTTGCCGGAATTCTCGTTCGAGCGCGCATCGATGGTCCCGCATTCCTGACAACCTTGCGCCGGGCGTTGCGCGGCGGAGGCGTGCGATCCGCGGTAGCCCATTCACATGGCTCGCGTCCGCGAATGGCGATGCCTGGTCGCGCCGCGAAACGTGACGATTTCCGCGCCTTTCCCGCTTGCCTTCACCCTCATGCCACATTTACAACCCATTAACCATGGCGGTTGCTTTTCACCGCTTGCGGGCAATTGATCGGGTTTGGCAACGTCCCATCAAGGTTGACGGAACGTTCGCTTAACCATCGCCCTGTAGACCGGATGACAGTCGAAAACGTGAGCGTGGAGGCTCCGGAATGAAACATCAGATGCGCATCCTCCAGGGATTCAAGCTGGTTGCGGTGCTGGCAGTGGCGCTGTCGATGGGCGCCTGCGCGAAGAACCCGCTCGCCGATGGTGCGATGGCAAGTGCCGCCACCCCGGGCAGCCAGCAGGATTTCGTGGTCAATGTCGGCGACCGCGTCTTTTTCGAGAGCGACCAGACCGATTTGTCGCCGCAGGCGATCACGACCCTGGAAAAGCAGGCGCAGTGGCTGCAGACCTACAATCGCTATTCCTTCACCATTGAAGGCCATGCCGACGAGCGCGGCACTCGCGAATACAACATCGCTCTCGGCGCGCGGCGCGCCCAGTCAGTGCGCAGCTTCCTCGCCTCGCGCGGCATTGATCCCTCAAGGATGCGGACGATCTCCTACGGCAAGGAGCGCCCGGTCGCGGTTTGCAACGACATCTCTTGCTGGTCGCAGAACCGCCGCGCGGTCACGGTGTTGAACGCCAGTTCCTGAGGCCTTCGTTTTGAGCAAGGCTTGTCGCCGGCGTCCCTTGGGGCGCCGGTCCTGTTTTGGTGGGCTTTGCGCGAAGTCTCGGCTTCCGGTCCAGCCCCTGCGTTAGCTGCCTGCGTTGCAGCGTTTTCGAGGTGGGTACCGGTTCGGAAACAAAACGCGTCGAAACAAGAGACAAAGTGGTGGTTCCGATTCAACCGGAACCGATCGCGTCGGGCCGTTTGTCTCAGTCACATTTTTGGCGTACTCCCTCTTTCAAGGTGATCCGTTTCGGTCACACGTCGATTTCGTCTGCCGGGTCAGAATGTCATCCAGATTTCATAAAGTTACGCATGCCGCGGCGCTGTTCGCGATGCTGGTGTTGTGCACGCAGGCGCTTGCGCAGTCCGACGATGTCGACCCGGAAATCCGGATTCAGCAGCTCGAAAACCAGCTGCGGCAACTCACCGGGCAGAACGAGGAACTGCAATACCGTAACCGGCAGCTCGAAGAGCGCCTGAGGCTGCTTCAGGGAGGCGCGCAAGCCGCTCCCGGCGGCGGCCAGCCCGCCGGCCTGCCCAACACTGCGGCGACGTCCCCGGTGCAGCCGAATCCACCCTTCCGGCAGCCACAGCCACAGGCAGGCTACGAGCCGCAAATCGCCGCTCCGGCGCCGATCGTCCAGGAGCCCGCGGGAGTGTCTCAGGGGGAGTGCCGCAGGGCCGCCGCCGCGGCGATGCCTTCGATCCCAGCCAGAACCCGAACGCGCCCGGCGCGCCGCGCGCACTCGGTGGCGGTCAGCTGCCGATACCTGCCGAAGCGCCGATCGGCGCTCCCGGCGGACGAGGCGCGGGCGAGCCGCTCGACCTTGCCAACACCGGCGGGGCCGCCGGCAATGCGGCGGGAGCCCCGCCGCCACCGCGCAATACCAACGGCACCGGGGCGCTCACCACCCTGCCGCCGTCGGCAACGCCGAGGGATGAGTTCGATCTCGGTGTCGGCTATATGCAGCGCAAGGACTATGCATTGGCCGAAGAAACGATGCGCAACTTCGCGAGGAAATACCCGAGCGATCCCCTGATTGCGGATGCGCAATATTGGCTGGGCGAGAGTTTCTTCCAGCGCCAGCTCTATCGCGACGCGGCGGAATCCTTCCTGGCGGTGACAACCAAATTCGATAGATCGGCGAAAGCCCCGGATGCGTTGCTGCGGCTCGGCCAGTCGCTGGCGGCCCTGAAGGAGAGAGAGGCCGCCTGCGCGGCGTTCGGCGAAGTGACGCGGAAATATCCGCGCGCGTCGACTGGCATCAAACAGGCCGTGGAGCGCGAGCAAAAGCGGGTCAAGTGCTAGGGCAAGTTAGGGCATGACATGCCCGGGCCTTATCCCCGGAATGCATGCCATCGGGCAAAAGCGCGAATTAGGTTTTCGCGCCGGATGATCCGGGGAAATCATATGCGCCTGTTTGGATTTCAGAATGCCAACGGACGCAGAATCTGCGTCCACCCTTACTGAAAGTATTTTCGCACCGCGCGCGTCCTTAAAACGGGCTTTTACATCAGCCGGCGGCCCCATGCCTGACGATGAAAACTCTCTGATCTCTGCCCGGTATGCGAAAGGTCTCTTCGCAGACTGGAAGGGGGCGCCCGCGATCGTTCTTGCCGTTTCCGGTGGCCCCGATTCCATCGCGTTGATGTGGCTTGCGGCCCGCTGGCGCCGAGCGCTGAGCCGCGGACCCCGCCTCGTGGCGGTTACGGTCGATCATGGTTTGCGTCCCGAAGCGGCCGGCGAGGCACGCGACGTCAAGCGCCTGGCGCGTGCGCTGGACCTGCCGCATCGCACGATGCGCTGGACCGGCGCCAAACCAAAATCCGGCTTGCCGGCCGCGGCGCGGGCCGCGCGCTACCGCCTGCTCGCCCAGGCCGCGCGGGAGAGCGGCGCCACGCATATCCTCACCGCGCATACCCGTGATGACCAGGCCGAAACGCTGCTGATGCGCTTGCTGCGCGGCAGCGGTATCGCGGGTCTTTCGGCGATGGCGCGGGTCACCGAGCGAGAGGGTGTGCTCTTGGCCCGTCCGTTTCTGGATGTTTCGAAGTCGCAGCTCATGACGACGCTCAGAAAGGCGAAGGTCGGCTTCGCCGACGATCCGACCAATCGCGACAGGAATTTCACCCGGCCCCGCATCCGCGCGGTGATGCCCCTTCTCGCCGCCGAGGGGGGCGACGCGCGCAATCTGGCGCGGCTGGCCTCCCGTCTGGCCCGGGCCAATACGGCGATAGAAATACTGGTCGACGGCGCGGAGCGCTATCTGGCGTTGAAGGATCGCGAAACGTCACGTCAAGGGATCGGCGCCACGTCTCTGGATGGCCAAGACCCTTGGCGCCAGGACCTTCGATGCAAAGGCGTTCGCAGCGATGCCGGAGGAAATCCGTCTGCGGATGCTCAAGCGTGCGATCGACCGGTTCGGTCACGAGGGGCCGGCGGAACTTGGCAAGGTTGAGGCCCTGCTGGCGGTCCTGGACCGGGCACTGGCGGAATCCAGCCTGAGGCGCCGACCGCGGCTCAAACAGACCTTGGCGGGCGCGCTGGTCAGCCTGATCGGCGATCGGATCGGCATCGCGCCAGCGCCGCCCCGCCGCCGGCCCGGTTGAGGCTGCGGCATCTTGTGCCAATCCGCCTTGCGGTCTTAACCACCCCGGAAAACACCCATTCCAGCGTCATGATTTGAACCGGAATCACGCTAAGATAGCTTAAATAGTCCTATGTGGTTCCCTTGGCAGCGACCGCGTCGGCACCTAGATTGTAACGCAGTCGACCGGGGGATGGATTCCCTCGCGGCTACCCAAGGAAATAAGGCCGCGATCCGCGCGACCACGAAGGAAGATCGATGAACGCCAATCTGCGCAATTTCGCCCTCTGGGTCATTATTGTTTTGCTGTTATTGGCCTTGTTTACGCTCTTCCAGAATCCTGGTCAGCGCGCGTCCTCGCAGGACATCTCCTTCTCGCAGCTTCTGACCGAGGTCGATCAGAATCATGTTCGCGACGTCGTCATCCAGGGGCCGGAGATTCACGGCACGTTTACCAATGGATCGAGCTTCCAGACCTACGCGCCGAACGACCCGACGCTGGTCTCGCGCCTGTATAACGGCAAGGTCTCGATCACCGCGAAGCCGCCCGGCGACAACGTGCCGTGGTTCGTGTCGCTCCTGGTTTCATGGCTTCCGTTTATCGCGCTGATCGGGGTGTGGATCTTCCTGTCGCGGCAGATGCAGGGCGGTGCCGGCAAGGCGATGGGGTTCGGCAAGTCGCGCGCCAAGATGCTGACCGAGGCGCATGGCCGCGTGACGTTTGAGGACGTCGCCGGCGTCGACGAGGCCAAGCAGGATTTGCAGGAGATCGTCGAATTCCTGCGCGATCCCGGAAAGTACCAGCGGCTCGGCGGGCGGATTCCGCGCGGCGTGCTTCTGGTCGGCCCTCCCGGTACCGGCAAGACGCTGATCGCGCGCGCGGTCGCGGGCGAAGCCAACGTGCCGTTCTTCACGATCTCAGGCTCGGACTTCGTCGAGATGTTCGTTGGCGTCGGCGCCTCGCGCGTCAGGGACATGTTCGAACAGGCCAAGAAGAATGCGCCCTGCATCATCTTCATCGACGAAATCGACGCGGTCGGCCGGCATCGCGGCGCCGGCCTCGGCGGCGGAAATGACGAGCGCGAACAGACATTGAACCAGCTGCTGGTCGAGATGGACGGCTTCGAGGCCAATGAAGGCGTGATCCTGATCGCGGCGACCAACCGGCCGGACGTGCTCGACCCGGCGCTGCTGCGCCCGGGCCGTTTCGACCGCCAGGTGGTGGTGCCGAATCCGGACGTCGTCGGCCGCGAACAGATCCTCAAGGTTCACGTCCGCAAGGTGCCCTTGGCGCCGGATATCAACCTCAAGACCATTGCCCGCGGCACGCCCGGCTTCTCCGGTGCGGACCTGATGAACCTCGTCAACGAGGCCGCGCTGACCGCGGCGCGGCGCAACAAGCGGATGGTGACGCAGGCCGAATTCGAAGAGGCCAAGGACAAGGTCATGATGGGCGCCGAGCGCAAGTCGCTGGTCATGACCGAGGAAGAGAAGATGCTGACCGCCTATCACGAGGGCGGCCATGCCATCGTCGGCCTCAACGTGGTCGCGACCGATCCGATCCACAAGGCGACCATCATTCCGCGCGGCCGCGCGCTGGGCATGGTGATGCAGCTGCCCGAGCGCGACAAGCTGTCGATGTCGCTGGAGCAGATGACCTCGCGCCTCGCCATCATGATGGGCGGCCGCGTCGCCGAGGAACTGGTGTTCGGCCGCGAAAAGGTAACCTCCGGTGCGGCCTCCGACATCGAGCAGGCGACCCGGCTGGCGCGGATGATGGTGACGCGCTGGGGCCTCTCCGAGGAACTCGGCACCGTGTCCTATGGCGAGAACCAGGACGAAGTGTTCCTGGGAATGTCGGTGTCGCGCACGCAGAACGCCTCCGAGGCGACCGTGCAGAAGATCGACAGCGAGATCAGGCGTCTGGTCGAGGAAGGTTACAATCAGGCGACCAGGATCCTGACCGAGAAGCGCGCCGACCTCGAGGCGCTGGCAAAGGGCCTGCTCGAATTCGAGACCCTGAGCGGCGACGAGATCATCGACCTGCTCAAGGGCAAGAAGCCGAACCGCGAGTCGGTGCTGGAGCCGACCACGCCGCGCGCCTCGGCGGTGCCGCCGGCCGGCAAGCAGCGCCCGCGTCCCGATCCGGATCCCGGGCTGGAGCCGCAGCCGCAGGCCTGATGCCCCGCCGCCGATGGCTGGTTATTCCGGCGAACCGTTAGTCGCGAAAGCCCGGCATTTGGCCGGGCTTTTGCGTTTTTGCCGACGGTGCGCCTGTCCCCCCATGGCGGATTGGCCGTGAAGCGCCGTCTTCCATATCTCGGCCGGGCGTCGTGCGTGAGGGTGTAGCGATCCGCTAACCGAGCTTGCCGACTTCAGCCTCAACCAGCGACCAGCATTTGGTGCCGAGTTTTTCCTTCCAGATCGCATAGACGCGCGGAAGACGGCTGCGGAACGCGGCCTGGTTGACTTCGTTGAACTTAAGTCCGCGCCTGACGAAATCTTCGCGCAAGGCTGCATTGAGCGCGGCCTGGTCCTGGCGCTGCAGGCGGACATATCTGGTGAAATTGCGTTCGATGACGTCCCGGATGTCGGCGGGCAGCGCGTTCCATGTTGCGCGGTGCGCCATCGCGTTGAATCCCGACCACATGTGATTGGTCATGCTGACATACTTCACGAGTTCGTAGAGTTTGAACCCCTCCAGGATCGCCAGCGGGTTTTCCTGCGCGTCGACCTTGCCGAGTTGCAGCGCCTCGTAGATCTGGTTGGCCGTGGTGGTCACCGGTTCGGCGCCGAGCGCGCCGAACGTGTCGAGCATCATTTGCCCCGGCGGAACGCGGATCTTCATGCCGGAGAAATCCTGCGGGTCGGCGATCGGGCGCGAGATCGAGGCGACCTGCCGCATGCCATTGTCGAAGCCGGCGATGGGAAACAGGTGCATGCCTTTGGCCGCCATCTCCTCGCCGATATATTTTCCAAGCGGGCCGTCGATCGCCTTGTGCGCCTCCGCGGCGGATGCGAACGCGAACGGCAATTGCTGGGCTTCGGCTACCGGCACCACGGTGCCGATGATGCCGCCCATCAGCGTGAAGAACTCGATCTCTCCTCCGATCAGCATTTTCAGCGCATCGCGATCGCCGCCCGGCAGCTTGTTGTTCTCGGCGTAGACCGTGGTCTCGACCCGGCCGTTGGTCTCGGTGCGTATCGCCTGCCACATCGCGGTGAGGTTCTTGTGCAGCGGGCCGGAAGCCGCCTGATTGTGATATTGCGCGAACCTGTATTCGGCGGCGAGCGTCGGCTTGACGATCAGGGTCGATCCCATCGCCGCGGCCCCTGTCAATACCGACCGTCGTGTCCAGCCCATCGCCCCGGTTCCTTCCTGGCCCGCTTCATGCGCCGCGTCATGCACCGCAGCCGGAATGTCGTCGATGTCAGGCGGTTTCGCCACGAAAAATCCTGCCTGAGGGATCCTGGAACTTAAGATTTCCTCAAGCCGGTCCGGCCTATTGCTGAAGCATGCGCGCGCCGCGAGGGCGCGCGGAAGGACTTCGCATGGCCACGCCCATACCGGCCCCGACGGTTGCCCCGGAGCGCAGCGCGATCCCTCCCGCGCTATTGATCGCCTGCTTCGCCCTGTGCGTCATCAACGCATCGCTGCTTCAGGCGGGGTTCGTCGCCCATTGGTGGATCTTCGACGAAAAAGGTCTGGGCATCCCGACCGATTTCGTCAACGTCTGGTCCGCCGGCCGCCTCGTGCTCGATGGCCATCCCGCATCGGCCTATGACTGGGACATCCAGAAGCAGGTTCAGGTCGCCGTGCTCGGTCAGAGCTATGACGGCAATTTCGCCTGGCATTACCCGCCGCCGTTTCTGTTCGTCGCCGCCGTGCTGGCGCATTTTCCCTACGCCGTGGCCTTCATGGGCTGGGCCGCGGTCAGCCTCGTGCCCTATCTTGCCGTCATGCGCGCGATTGTCGGCCGCAGCTTTGGCCTGTTGCTGGGCCTGGCGTTTCCGGTGGTGTTCACCAACACGCTGGTCGGACAGAACGGCTTCCTCACCGCGTCGCTGATCGGCGGCACGCTCTCACTGATGCCGAGCCGGCCGGTGCTTTCCGGCATCTGTCTCGGACTGTTGAGCTACAAGCCGCAATACGGATTGCTGTTTCCTCTCGCGCTGATCGCCGCGTCGCAGTGGAAGGTATTTTTTACCGCCGGCGCCGTTGCGATTTCGATGGCGTCGCTGTCCTGGCTCGCCTTCGGTACCGAAAGCTGGCAGGCCTTTTTTCACTGGATGCCGATGTTCAGCCAGGCGTTCCTCACCGAGGGCCGCGCGCCCTGGGGCAAGATGCAAAGCATCTTCGCGCTGGTGCGCTATTTCGGCGGTACCGAGCAGCTCGCCTGGGTGTTCCAGTGGATCATGAGTGGTGTGGTGGCGATCCTGCTGGCGCTGATGTGGCGCAGCCGCGGAATCAGCTATCCGTTGAAGGCCGCGGGCCTCGCGGCTGGCGCGCTATTGGTGACGCCCTATCTGTTTCTCTACGACCTGATGGTGCTGGCTATTCCGGTGGCGTTCCTGGTCCGCATCGGTTTGAACGGCGGCTTTGCGCGGGTTGAATTGCCGGCGCTCGGGCTGGTCGCGGCACTGCTGATGATCTATCCGCTACTGGGCGCGCCAACTGGCTTCGGTGCGACCCTGATCGTCACCGCCTTGATCGCACGCCGGGTCGGTCCGTGGTGGCGAGACGAATCGGTCCCGTCGCTAGTCGCCGCCGCGGGCAGGGGTTAGCGCCGCCAAAATCAGACCAATTGCATCTTGTCATCAGGCCTGAATTATTGTTCAGTTCTTCAAGGCGATGTCATCGCCCAAGAACTGAACTAGCGCCTTAATGAGCCCGTTGGCCCGTAATGCGCGCAAGGGACGAGAAGCGCATCAATGGTCTATCGGCGGACCCATCAAGTTGTAAAACGCCTCGCAGCGCGCCGCAGCGCCATCCTGGCGGCGGCGCGGGATGCCGCCGCCGAGGGGGGCATGGCCGCCGTCCAGATCGCGCCGATCGCGGTCCGCGCCAATGTCGCCGCCGGCACCGTCTATCGCTATTTTCCCTCCAAGGCGGATCTGATTTCCGAATTGATCGCGGAAGTCTCGCGCGATGAACTGGCCGCGATCCGCCGCGCCGCGGACGCAGCCCCGGGGCCGTCGTCGGCGCTGGCGGCCGCCGTCACCACGGTCGCGGTGCATGTCCTGTCGCAGCGCAAGCTCGCCTGGGGCATCCTGGCCGAACCGGTGGATGTCGACGTCACCGCTTCGCGGCTGGCGAGTCGCCGCGAGATCGCCGGCGAGATCGCCAGCCGGATCGATGCCGCGGTCCGCGCCGGGCATTTGCCCGCTCAGGATACGGGATTGGCCTCGACCGCGCTCCTCGGCGCGTTGCATGAATTGCTGGTCGGGCCTTTGGCTCCCGACAATCTGGACGATTCCGGCCGGCTGCGCGACGCCGTGCAAACCGTGACGCTGCTCGCGCTGCGCGCCGTCGGCGTGATGGACGCCCGCGCCCGCGGCCTTGTGGTGCAGGCGGTGCTGCCTGCGAAAGCGCTGGTCGGCGCGTAGCTCGCGGCAATATTCGAGTTCCCTTCGCAATGCCCCGGACTCTCATGTCGCGCTCGTGAATTGACTTATTCCGCTGCATTGGTCGCTTAGCGAGGTTCAATCGTTCACCCCAATCTGTGGAGCCTCGCTATGACGACGACATCCGGATCGGCCAAATGGCAAGGCGGCATCAAGGACGGCAAGGGCTGCGATCTCGACCAGGAGCGGCGCGCTGAAGGATTACCCTTACGGTTTCGCCAGCCGCTTCGAGGGCAAGCCGGGCTCGAACCCGGAGGAGCTGATCGGCGCGGCGCATGCCGCCTGCTTCACCATGGCGCTGTCGCTGATTCTCGGGGAAGCAAAACTCACCGCCGAGCAGATGGAGACCAGGGCCGACGTCACGCTGGAAAAGCAGGGCGACGGCTTTGCCATCACGTCCGTGCATTTGACCCTGACCGCCAAGATCCCCGGCGCGGACAATGCGAAATTTCAGGAGCTTGCGGGGCATGGCCAAGGCGGGCTGTCCGGTCTCGAAGCTGCTGAACACCAAAATCTCGCTTGAAGCGAAGTTGATGTAGCCGGCCTCACTCCCCGCGCAAGCGCATAGCGCTTGTCGCCGGGGCCGCACGTCAGAGCGAATCGGAATCGCGCCGCAATCTCTGGATTCCGGGTTCGCAGCTCACGCTGCGCCACGGAATGACGGCCAGGTCATTCACAGATCAGATATCCGCGTCGTCGTCCGGGCCGACGGAGGCGATGCGCAGCATGTTGGTGGTGCCGGGGGTGCCGAGCGGCACGCCGGCAACAATGATGATGCGCTGTCCGGCCCTCACGAAACCGTCGCGGAAGGCGATGCTGCCGGCGCGGCTGACCATGTCGTCGAGATCCTTGGCATCTTCCGCGACGACGCAATGTACGCCCCAGACGACCGACAGCTTGCGCCCGGTGGCCACGTTTGGCGTGATCGCCACGACCGGCGGCTTGGGGCGTTCGCGCGCCACCCGCAACGCGGTCGATCCCGAACTGGTCCAGCAGATGATCGCGTTCAGATCGAGCGTTTCGGCGATTTGCCGCGCGGCATCGGCAATCGCGTCACCGACGGTCGGCTCCGGTTCCGCGCGCTGCGCATTGAGCACGCCGCGATAGGTCGGGTCGCGCTCGACCTCCTCGCCGATGCGGTTCATGGTCGCGACCGCCTCGACCGGAAATTTGCCGGCTGCCGATTCCGCCGACAGCATGATGGCGTCGGCACCCTCATAGACCGCGGTCGCGACGTCGGAAACCTCGGCGCGCGTCGGCACCGGCAACTGGATCATCGATTCCAGCATCTGGGTCGCGACCACCACCGGCTTGCCGGCGCGCCGCGCCAGCCGCGTCATTTGCTTCTGGAGGCTCGGCACCCGTTCCAGCGGCAGTTCGACGCCGAGATCGCCGCGCGCCACCATCAGCGCGTCCGACGCTTCGATGATTTCGGGGAGGCGGTCGATCGCCTGCGGCTTTTCGATCTTGGCCATCACGGCGGCGCGGCCGCGGATCAGCTTCTTCGCCTCAACGACGTCTTCGGCGCGCTGTACGAAGGAGAGGGCGATCCAGTCGACCCCGGTCACGAGCGCAGCTTCAAGGTCGGCACGGTCCTTTGGCGTCATCGCGGAAACGGGCAGGTCGGTGTCGGGAAGGCTGACGCCTTTGCGATCCGACATCCGGCCGCCGATCACGACCCGTGTGACAGCCCGCTCCGGGGAGGTTTCCTCCGCGATCAGGCGCACCTTGCCGTCGTCGAGCAGGAGTGCGTGCCCGGGCCTGAGGGCAGCGAGAATCTCCGGATGCGGAAGCTGGACACGGGTATTGTCGCCGGGCGCCTTGTCGGAATCGAGCACGAAGCTCTGGCCGTTGTTGAGCTGCACCGCGCCTTCGGCGAACGACCCCAGCCGGAGCTTCGGCCCTTGCAGGTCGACCAGAATGCCGATCGGCCGGCCGTAACTGGACTCGACGTTTCGAATGGTCTTGACCAGTTCCCGCATCTTGTCGTGCGGGGTGTGGCTCATATTGATGCGGAAGACGTCGGCGCCGGCCTCGAACAGCCGCCTGATCATCGCACTGTCGGAAGAAGCCGGGCCGAGGGTGGCAAGGATCTTGATACGACGCAGACGCCTCATGGTTTGCTTCCGGGCGCCGTGGCTGGTGGCAGACCAGACGCGCCCGGAGGCAATCCGCCCGGCGAATTGGACATGCCCGGAATGTTTCCGGCTCCGCCTGGGCCGATCGTGCCCGGAATGCCCGGCACACGCTGCGCGGGCTGTTCGGTGGACTCGGTGAGCTGCACGGTCCATGCACGCTGCTCGCCGGTGTCGACTTCGAAGAAGCCGGTCCGGTCGAACCCGCGCGCCAGGCAGTTATCGGCGCCTCTGATGGTGAATTCCTTGTCGCGCGAGCACATGAAGGCCTGTCCCGACCATTCGCCGCCACGGTCGTAATCGAGGGCATAGATATAATAGAACCGGGCGACCAGCGTGCCGCGCAGCAGGGTTTCGCAAGCCCGCGAGGACACGTTCCACCAGCCCTCGGTGGTCCAGCCCTCGGCGTCCTTGTAGCCGAGCGCAATCCCGACCCGGCTCGATGTGTTGTTGCAGAGACGAAAGTCCGCGGCGGCCGGGCCGTTCCACAGGCATGTCACCGCGAGCGCCAGCGCCGGCAGCAACCCGGCCGCCATGAGCCTGGAAAATCGGGCGGGGCGATGAGAATCTTCTGGGGTCATTCAGCCAGGCTATATCAATTTATTGACGATTTCGCTTGCGCGCACCGCGGCTGTCAACGACCAAGGCGGCAATTTCAGGACATTGGAGTAGCCCGAATCCAGCCGCGTGAGGTTATGTTTGGGTCGCGATATAGTAAAATCTATGGCAGTTCCCGACCTATTACCGGCATTCTTTGTTGTTTAGGCATGATCTCCGGGCAAACGCTTCGCGTTTGTCCTGAGGGAACCGGTATCCTCCTTTTCTGAACCATGCGGTAAAAAAAGCGAGACCAGATCATGACGATTGACGACAAAACCAGAACGGAACTTGAAGCCGCCGTCTTTCGGCGGCTTGTCGAACATCTGCGCGCCCGCACCGATGTCCAGAACATCGATCTGATGAATCTCGCGGGTTTTTGCCGTAACTGCCTGTCCAACTGGCTCAAGGAAGCAGCCGACGCCAAGGGCGCGGTCATGAGCAAGGACGAGAGCCGCGAGGCCGTCTATGGCATGCCTTACGAGACATGGAAGGCGACCTACCAGGGAACGGCCAGCCCCGAGCAGCTCGCGGCGATGAAAAAGGTCCACCCGGGGCATTGACCGATCGTCCCGTCGTTGCGGGTCCGATATCTTGCGTCGCCCCGAAACGACAGCGGAAAGAGCATTTCCGTTTTCTCCTGTGGGCGCGCTGTGGATGAGCGGGATGCCGCCTTGACGCAAGGCGCCGCAGTCTTGAGGGTCTTTTCAAGGATGCGGTGCGTGATGAAGCGTGCGGCGCTTCCTCCGCCTCAACCCTCAAGTTCATTCAGGAGTACCCGATGGCCACTTCCGCTGCCGCCGTCAAGGAAGAACCCGCGACGAAATTTGCCAAAGACCAGCTCAAGGCCATCATCGAGCGCATCGAACGGCTGGAAGAGGAAAAGAAGACGATCTCCGACGACATCCGCGACGTCTACGCCGAGGCCAAGGGCAACGGCTACGACGTCAAGGCGCTGCGCACCATCGTGCGTCTGCGCAAGCAGGATGCCAACGAGCGCGCGGAAGCGGAGACGATCCTGGAAACCTATATGCAGGCGCTGGGGATGTTGTGAGGTCCCAAGCCGCGGGCGTTTCCGGCGCTGTCAGCCTTGGGTAAAAGCCATTCGCCTGCTAGACTGCTTCGGCAAGGGAACCGAAGAGATGTCCGTTCCGGGACCAGAGCGCAGGCTCGCAGCGGTCCTCGCCGCCGATATGGTCGGCTATAGTCGACTAATGGAGGTCGACGAGAGGGGAACGCACGCTCGGCTCAAGACCCATCGGATCGAACTCATCGATCCGGCTATAGCGAAAAACAACGGCCGCATTATCAAGACCACCGGCGACGGCATGCTGGTCGAGTTCCAGAGCGTTGTGGACGCGGTGATGTGCGCCACAGAGGTTCAGCGCCGGATGGCGCGACGGAACACGGACGTCTCGCCGGCGCGGTGGATGCAGTTTCGCATCGGCATCAATCTCGGCGACGTGATCGTTGAGGATGGCGACATCTTTGGTGACGGTGTCAACATTGCGTCGCGTCTCGAAATGCTTGCCGAGCCGGGCGGCATCTGCGTCTCGGCCGCGGTGCGCGATCAGGTCGACCACCGACTGGACGACGTCGCATTCGAGGATCTCGGCGACCAGAGCGTCAAGAATATCTCACGCCCGATCCGCGTCTTTCGGCTCCGGCTTGAGCCAGGCCCGACGATCCCGTCAGAGCGCGTGAAGGATGCCGCGTCGGCGACGATGGTCTCCAGGAAACCGTCCATCGCCGTGCTGCCGCTCGTCAACATGAGCGGTGATCCGGAGCAGGAATTCTTCGTGGATGGTCTTAGCGAGGACATCATTACGGAGCTGTCGCGCTTCCACGAGCTACTCGTCATCTCGCGCAATTCGACCTTCGTGCACAAGGGCAAGGCGGTGAAGGTGCAGGAGGTCGCACGCGAATTCGGCGTCGATTATGTCCTCGAGGGGAGCGTGCGAAAGTCCGGTGGCCGCATTCGGGTCACCGTTCAGTTGATCGACGGAGAAACCGACCGGCATATCTGGGCCGAACGCTACGATCGAGAGCTTGAGGATATCTTCGCCATCCAGGACGAGATGACCCGCGCGATCGTCGCGACGCTGCCTGGGCGCGTAGAGGCCGCCACGCATGACCGCGCGAAGCGCAAGCACACCGACAACATGGTGGCTTACGAGTGCGTCCTGGCCGCCAAGGTGCTGCACCACCGCTCGATCCGGGACGATAACGTCGAAGCGCAGCGGCTGCTCGACCGCGCCCTCGCGCTCGACCCGAGCTATGCCCATGCTCATGCCTGGAAGGCTTGCGTACTGGGCCAGTCGTGGACCTATGGGTGGAGCGTGGATAGCGAGGTTACCCTTCAGCAGGTGGTCGCTGAGCTGGCGATCGCGCTGGCGCTCGATGACAATGACAGTGACGTGCACCGGATCCTCGCCGCGGTGAACCTGGCCCGCGATGACCATGGCAAGGCGGCGTACCATCAGGAGCGGGCGCTCGCGCTTAACCCCAACTACGACCTTGTCGTCGTGCAGCAGGGCGAACTTCTGACCTGGCTTGGGCGGCCGGAGGAGGGTATCGACTGGATCAGGAAGGCGATGCGCCTTAACCCGTACCACCCGGAGCGCTTCTGGAACCACCTCGGGCGTGCCTGCTACTGCGCCGAAAAATACGCCGAAGCCGCCGACGCCTTCTCGAGGATTACACGGCCTGACCACAGCCAACATGCGTTCCTCGCCGCGACGTTCGCGCAGATGGGCAACGCGGTTGCGGCTGCCGCGCATGCGGCGGAGGTCCTGAAGCGCGAGCCCGGATTTTCGGTAGCCGCCTGCCTCGCCACCCAGCACTACAGGCTGGACGTCGACCGCCAGCGCCACGAGGCTGGCCTGCTCAAGGCCGGCCTGCCGGGTTGACCCGGGCCGACCGGAAGCTGGCGGAAGGATCGCAAGGGCTCAGCGCAGCGATGCGGTTCGCATGACGAAGGATTGGGTCGCAAGCGTTGCGACGGCCGGTCCGCTGAACTGATCCCAGCTCAAGCCCATCTGGGTATCGTCCGAAAAGCCCATCGCGACGACTGTCAGCGGCTTGACGAAATGTGCGCTCATCAGGGTCATGTCGGCATCGCCCAGCACGGTTGTGGACATCGATGTGCTGGCGCTCGGTGCCAGCATCATGACGCGCATCCAGGTGTCGTCGGCCCTGGCGGGCGAAATCCGCGTCGACATCGCCACCAGGTCCCTCTGACCCTGGGCGCCCTTGGCGACCACAGTGGTAAGGTCGGTCACGGCCATGGAATTGCGGGGTGCCGATGCAGGCCGGACGTTGTGCGGAATGGGCGCGCTGGCCGCGACGATATTGGCGCGGTCAACCGGCGAGCCGGCGGCCGGTGCATAGGCCATCGCCTCGTATGCGGCGGGAACGCTGGCGGTCGGTTGCGGATCGGCGGAGCCAAGCGCCTGGCGGGCGGCGATGGCGGCGACCTGCGCGGGCGTGGCCTGTTTCGGTGTCGCGGGCGTATCGCCCCAGAAGCCGCGGGCGTTGATGATGTCAGCCGGCGTCTGCGGTTTTGCTTCGGCCTTGTCGGCTGCCGCCTGTTTCGATTTTCCGGATTGCACGGTCTGCATGTCGGCCGAGGCCAGTTGAAGGGTCGAGGCCGCCGGCTTTGCGCGCGGCATTGGCGCGGGCGCGGCGGGTTTGGCGGTCGTTTCGACCGGCTCGGCGGGCGCCGATTTTTCCCGGGTAACGGCAGCCGCCAGGCCTTCATCCTCGTCGTCGTTCGATTTGCGCCCAAACAAGGCGGCGAACAGGCTTGGCTTGCTCACCGTCGAAGCGCCATCACCGTTGCCGCGCTTTTCGATGTCGGCGCGGGCAAGTTCATATCCCCTAAGCGGCGAGCCGTCGGAGGGAATATGCACCGTGCGTCCGTCAGGGAATACGCGGGCCAGCTGATCGTGGGTCATGCGCGGCCAGTGACGGATGCTGCCGGTATCGAGATGGACGAACGGCGATCCCGATGTCGGATAGAAACCGACGCCGCCGCGCTGCAGCCGAAGGCCGGCGAAGCGGATCTGCTCGAGTGGAACGTCCGGAATGAAGAAGTCCATGGCGTGGCCGAGCATGTGCTGGCTGAACCGTGCCACCCCCGACGAACGGCGGCGAAGCATGGCGTTGGTGGCGGGCGAGCGGTAGGAGGAGATGATCTGGATCGGCTTCTTGCCGTCGACGTCGCGGTAGACTTCCCAGAGGATGTCGAACAGGTGACGATCCATCGTGGTCTCATCCTGGCTGCGCCAGTCGCGGAGATAATGGTTGAGCCGCTTCAGCGCCTCTTCGTCATAGCGGCCGTCACGCTTGAAGGTGACGGTGAGATCTTCATCGGAATGGGTGTGGTGGAACGAAAGGGTGCGGGTCTCGTTCAGCGCGGTCGCGTCGTGGACTGAACCGGCTCCGGCCACGAGCAACAGCGATGTCAGTCCGAATTGACATCCGGCCTTGGGCAGCGACGACAAATTGAATCGGCGTGCGAAACCAGCCAGCACGAAAACCCCACCCAAAGACGACCGATCAGCCTGCTCTTTCGCGACCCCGTGTGGCGAAAGAGGGTAAATACAACCTTAACGCGGGAGGGTTAATTGAGGTTTAACCCTTCCCCCCAAGTTGAAGGCGAAGCTAACCCGCTGAGTGTGGCGAAAAATAGCCCCTTGGTTAAGGGCTGGTGGAGAATGGTTAATGTCAAAGGCCCCGTCCGGACGGACGAAGCCTTTGATTTTACGGAAAATTCCAGCCCGCTTGGGAGCCGTGGGCGACTAGCGGTCAAACAACCGGCGCTGGCGGCGGCCCGGGGTACCGGGAGGAGGCGTCGGCGCGCCAAACAGCCGCTCGAAGAACGACGGGCCTGACGACCACGAATTGTCGCTGGCAAATCGGACGCCGTCGGGCAGGTTGCCGGCCGGGCGGACGTAGTTCGGCTGGGAATGCGCGATCACGTTCTCCAGGTCCCTGTTCTTGCCGCCGCGAAGCAGAGCCAGCATGGCAGCGTCGCGGCCATAGACGTCCTTGCGGAATTGCAGCGTGCCGGCGTCGTCCACAAACGCCGTCTGGTAGGTGATGTTGACCGGGATCGGCGTCGGGAATTTGAGATCGATCTCGCTTTGCCCGTACATGCTGCGGATCTTCTCCGGCGTGTAATGCCCGTTCGGCTCGGTGATGTTGAGCAGGACCGAGGCATACATATCCGGATTCTGCACCCGCATGCAGCCGTGGCTGAACGCGCGGTCTTCCTTGGCGAATAAATTCTTGTCCGGCGTGTCGTGCTGATAAACCAGGAACTTGTTCGGGAAATTGAAGCGGATGCGGCCGAGCGCGTTTCTTTCGCCGGGCGGCTGCGAGATATGGATGCTGCCGTCGCGGCCGTGCTCGAGCCTCAGTCCCATGCGCTCCAGCACGGTCGGGTCCTGCTGTAGCGCTGGCAGGTATTCGTTGTAGATGATCGACGGCGGCACGTTCCAGGTCGGATTGACGGTGATGAACTTCATCGTTTCCGTCAGAAGCGGCGTCGCATGAACGCCGGGCTGGCCGGTCACGACCCTCGTGGTCCAGACCTGCGCGCCATTCTGCATCACCTTGAGCGTATAATCGGGGATGTTGAGAATGACATAGGCGTCACCGATCGACCGCGCGCCGAGGTCGCGTGGCAGCCAGCGCCAGCGCTCCATATTGACGATCACGGTGTCGATCTGGCGGTCGCGCTTCGGGCTGTTGATCGCCTTGATGGTGCGGTCGTCGAGCACGCCGGTCGGCTTGAGGTCGGCGCCGGCCTGGAACTTGCGCACGGCCTCGGCGACGTTGGCATCGTAATGGGTGTCGTCGGCGTTTGCCGTGATGCCGAGCTTTTTGCGCAGTTGCGGCACACGCTCGTCTTCCATCTCGATCGCGGGCTGCTTCTTGCCGCGCGCCGGCGCGAATTTGAGAACCGGCCCATCGGCGATCTCGATGGCAGGTCCGTCACCCTGGCCGCGCAGTTCGGCAAGCTTCGCCTTCAATTCGCGATAGAGCTTCTGCGGCGGGTTGTAGCCGTCAAGCGCCGCGGAGGCGTCCTTGGCGGTCGTGACATTGCCAAGCACTTCCGCCGGGTCGGTCGGATGCTCCGGATATTGAATGTCGGCCGAGACCTGCGACCAGTGCATCCGGCCGCTTTGGGCATGGCGGGCGTATTCGAGCATGCTGGCGGTCAACTTCATGTCGGCGTCGGCGAGCGCATCCGGCGTGGTCGCGAGTGCGAAATCCGGAACCGGATAATCCGATGCGTTCAGGCCTTCGGAGGCCGCGTCCTTGAGGCGTGCGACGACGCCCTTGCCGCTATCGGTCAATTTGCCGGCTTGCGTCCAAACCGGGGCATAGTCGCGCGCCGTGTAAAATTTCTCCACCGCCGCCCGTTCCGTCTTGCGATCGAAATAGCGCAGCGATTTTGCGCCCAGCATTTCATGCAGCCTGTCCGCGACCGGCTGATCCGCCGGTGCAACATTGCTTGCCGCCTTGGCCGGTTCCCTGGCGGGCTCCGGGGAAGTTGTGGTGACCGCAGCCGGGGGCTGCGCAGGTGCGACGGTCGTGGCGGAATTGTTGTTGGTCGTTTCGCTTTTGGCGCCGTCCGTCGTGTCGGCCTTGCTGGTTTCGCTCTTGGCGGGCTCGGCGGCCGGAACGGTGGCGATATCGGCTGGCTTTGTCGCCGGGTTTGCTTCCGGTGCGGGCTTCTCGGTCACCTGCGCCGCGCCGGGTGCCGCCGCGCTATCCAGCTTGAAGTCGTTGGGGGTTGGGGGCGGGACATTCGCGGGTTCGGGACGCGGGACCGCGGCGTCGATCGCAAGCTCCGCCGCGCTGCTGCGGACCTGATCGCCTTGCGCCAAGGCCGAGGTCGCCGACACCGTGAGGAACGTCGCCGCGACGGCCATCAATACGCGGTCATATCCAGCACGGTTCTTCCAACAGTCACGCATTATTCGCACCCCTTGGGTGAACTGCCCCGGCAAGGAGCAGCTTTCGGTTGGTCCGTCACAGCATTCGCGTAAGCGCCGGCCTGATCGGGTTTCGGGGCGCATTCAAAAATGTGCCCCCAATTTCCAAGTTTGGCACGCCTGCCGCAGTGATTCATACGCAGACGATACACACGCGCTCCCCATGCAGCCAGCGCCACGGGGGGCGACTCACGACAAACTGACTTCAGAACGTCATTTGGCATCGAGCCATCTGCTTTTTGCCACGCGTGTTCGTTTTTGTCTGTCACCTCAGGGCAACGGTTCAAATCTTCCGAAACGGCTTATTTGAGGCCGCCTCCGCCATGCGGCATCGGGTGGTACAATCGAGTGTTAATGCTTAGCTCGCCTCATCCGTTCCGCTGGCTGACGGATCGGCCGCGGCCTCGTCGAGCTTGCGATAGAGGGTGGAGCGACCGATCTTCAGCCGGCGCGCCACCTCCGACATTTGGCCGCGATAGTGCGAGATCGCAAAGCGGATGATTTCGCCCTCCAGCTCTTCGAGTGGCCGCATTTCTCCGGCATTCGTCAGCATCGTCAGCGATCCCGCCGAGGGCAGGGGTGCGATAGGTATTTCATTACCTGAAACCACAGCCGGCATGGTCGAATCAAAAGCCGGCCCGACGATCAGCGGCTCGCCTGGGGCCTCCGATATTGGCGGCGACGCCAGGCCAGCGGTTTGCGGAAAATCTGCCAGCCCAAGCTGGTCGTCTTCGCCCATGACCACGGCACGATAGACCGCATTCTCCAGCTGCCGGATATTGCCCGGCCACTCCAATTGCGACAGGTGCGCCATCGCCTCGCCGCTGATGCCGGTGATCTGACGGTTTTCTTCGGCGCAGAACCGCGCCAGAAAGTGCCGCAAAAGATGCGGAATGTCCTCGCGGCGCGTCCGCAGCGGCGGAATCGTCAGCGGCAGCACGTGCAGCCGATAGAACAGATCCTCGCGGAAATGTCCGCTTTTGACGTGGTCGAGCAATTTGCGGTTGGTCGCGGAAATGATCCGGACATCGACCTTCACCGGCTTGCGTCCGCCGACCGCCTCGACCGCGCCCTCCTGTAGCGCGCGAAGCAGTTTCACCTGCGCGGCGAGCGGCAATTCCGAGACTTCATCGAGGAACAGTGTGCCGCCGGAGGCTTCGACGAATTTACCCGTGTGGCGCTCGGTGGCGCCGGTAAAGGCGCCTTTCTCGTGGCCGAACAGGATCGACTCCACCAGATTGTCGGGGATCGCGCCGCAATTGACGGCAACGAACGGCTTCGATTTGCGCTCGCCGCTGCCATGGATGGCGCGCGCGAACAATTCCTTGCCGACGCCGGACTCGCCCTCGATCAAAACCGGGATCGTTGAGGCGGCTGCTTTCTGCGCGGTGCGCATCACGCCGGCCATGGCCTCGCTGCGGGTGATGATGTCGGCAAAGGTCAGCCTGCCTTCGCGGCTGTGCTTGATGCGTTGCAACTCGCCTTTCAGCGCACTGGTATTGAGCGCGTTGCGCAGCGACACCTGCAGCCGTTCGATGCCGACCGGCTTCACGACAAAATCCTGCGCGCCGGCGCGCATCGCCGACACCACATTGTCGATGCCGCCATGGGCGGTTTGCACCACGACCGGGATGGAAAGACCCGCTTCGCGAATTTTGGCCAGCACGCCCATGCCGTCGAGGCCGGGCATCACCAGGTCGAGCACCATGGCATCGAATACGGGGGCGTCCGGAGCGGTCAGCAGGGCGATGGCGGCGTCGCCGGAGTCGACGACGGTGGTCTCATAGCCGCATTTTTGCACCATATTCTCGACCAGACGGCGCGCGACAGCGTCGTCGTCGGCGATCAAAATGCTGGCAGCCATGGCGTTCCCCACTCTTTACAACTATCTGTCTCGAATCGGGGCACTCTGGCCGATGCCGATTAACGCCCGCTTAAACCTTGACGTCCCGCCTTCGCTTCGCACCCGCAGCCGTTCTGATTGAACACAGGTTTCGAACAAGATGACCTCGCGCTCCTCGTCCGCCCTCCGCAAATCGACCGCCCAACGCAAGTCCAGCACCAGAAAATCAGCCGCCAGACCCAAGGCGGGGAAGCTGCCGGAATGGAACCTTTCCGACCTCTATTCCCGGATCGGCGCGCCGGAAGTCACGGCCGATCTGCAAAGGATGGATGCCGAATGCGTCGCGTTTGAGACCGACTACAAGGGCAGGCTCGCGGAGCAGACCGCGACTGAGGACGGCGGCAAATGGCTCGCCGGGGCGGTCAGGCGCTATGAGGCGATCGACGATCTCGCCGGGCGCCTTGGGTCCTATGCCGGCCTCGTTCATGCCGGCGACAGCGTCGATCCCGAAATCTCCAAATTCTACGGCGACGTTTCCGAGCGGCTGACGAACGCCTCGGTGCACCTCTTGTTTTTCGCGCTCGAACTCAACCGCATTGACGATGCCGTGATCGAGCGTGCGATGCAGGCGCCGGAACTCGCGCATTATCGCCCGTGGATCGAGGATCTGCGCAAGGACAAGCCGTATCAGCTCGAGGACCGCGTCGAGCAGCTGTTCCATGAAAAATCCCAGAGCGGTTACGCCGCCTGGAACCGGCTGTTCGACCAGACCATCTCGGGCTTGCGCTTCAAGGTCGGGGCCAAGGAACTCGCCATCGAGCCGACCCTGACCCTGCTGCAGGACCGTGCGGGTGAAAAGCGCAAAGCCGCAGGCCAGGCGCTGGCGAAGACGTTCAAGGCCAACGAGCGAACCTTTGCGCTGATCACCAATACGCTGGCCAAGGACAAGGAGATCTCCGACCGCTGGCGCGGTTTCCAGGACGTCGCGGATTCGCGCCATCTGCAAAATCGCGTTGAGCGCGAAGTTGTCGACGCACTGGTCGGCTCGGTCCGCGCGGCCTACCCAAAACTGTCGCATCGCTACTACCGGCTGAAGGCGGCCTGGTTCAAAAAGAAGAAACTTCCGCATTGGGATCGCAATGCGCCGCTGCCGTTTGCCGCCACCGGCACGATCGCGTGGCCTGAGGCGAGGAACATGGTGCTGACGGCCTATCGCGGGTTCTCGCCGGAGATGGCCAACATTGCCGAGCGGTTCTTCACCGATCGCTGGATCGACGCGCCGGTGCGGCCGGGCAAGGCGCCGGGCGCCTTCTCGCACCCGACCACGCCGTCGGCGCACCCTTATGTGCTGATGAACTATCAGGGCAAGCCGCGCGACGTGATGACGCTCGCCCATGAACTCGGTCACGGCGTGCATCAGGTGCTGGCGGCGAAGAACGGCGCGCTGATGGCGCCGACGCCGCTGACATTGGCGGAAACCGCCAGCGTGTTCGGCGAGATGCTCACCTTCAGGCGGCTGTTGGGAGAGACCAGAAGCGTCAAACAGCGCCAGGCGCTGCTGGCCGGCAAGGTCGAGGACATGATCAATACGGTGGTGCGGCAGATCGCGTTCTACACCTTCGAGCGCGCCGTCCACACCGAGCGGAAGAACGGCGAATTGACCGCCGAACGCATCGGCGAGATCTGGCTCCGCGTGCAGGGCGAGAGCTTGGGGCCAGCGATCGATATCCGGCCGGGCTATGAGAACTTCTGGATGTACATTCCGCACTTCATCCATTCACCATTCTACGTCTACGCCTATGCGTTCGGCGATTGCCTGGTGAACTCGCTCTATGCGGTCTACGAAAACGCCCAGGAAGGTTTCGCCGAGCGTTATCTGGCGATGCTGTCCGCCGGCGGCACCAAGCATTATTCCGAACTGCTCAAGCCGTTCGGGCTCGATGCCAAGGATCCGAAATTCTGGGACGGCGGGCTGTCGGTGATCGCGGGCATGATCGACGAACTGGAAGCGATGGGATGAGGCGGGTCCGGGCGTAAAACATTTGTTGAACAGCCCCGAAGGGTGCGTTATACGTTTGTATAACGCACCCTTTTCCTTTGGGCAGATCGAAGGGGAACTACAGCCATGAAAATCGAGATCAAGAAAATCGGCAACTCGGATGGGCTTCTGCTTCCCCGCGAACTGATGCAGCGGCTCGACCTCAAACGAGGCCAGGAACTGCACATTACCGAACTCGCCGGCGGCGGGTTTCAGGCCATGCCCTACGATCCCGACTTTGAGAAGACCATGGAGATCGCAGACCAGACCATGGACAAGTACCGGGACACGCTTGCGGCGCTCGCAAAATAATTGGTGCGCCAAATGAGTGAGTCCCAAGAGCCGCTCTGGATCACCTATGAGCACGCCATCGCGATCCATGGCCGCGAGCTGCGTCGCTTCGGTGGAGCGCCCGGCTTGCGCGACGGTGGCATGTTGCGATCCGCGCTTGAGCGTCCGATCAACAAATGGCGTGATGAACAGTCAGGCCTGGTTGAGCTTGCTGCAGCCTATGCATTTGGGCTGGCGAAAAATCACGCCTTCGTCGATGGCAACAAGCGCATTGCCTTCATGGTCATGATGGTCTTTCTGCTCAAGAATGGCGTTGCTTTCGAGCCCGACCCCGCTCACGCCACCGCCATGATCCTCTCCCTCGCGGCTGGCGAAATCAGCGAGGAAAGCCTCACCCGCTGGATCAGGGACAATTGGCCTTCCGAATGACCCGATAAGCAGGGCAAAGCCGCCCGTCCGCCGTTGCCCTCGCCTTTGGATTGCGGTAATTCCACGCAAGAGCCAAAAATTCACTGGGGAGACCGATGGCAGAACATAGCGAAGTGGCCTACACGACCGCTGACGGCAACGATTATGCGGCGCACGAGCAGACCTATGAGGGCTTCATCAAGCTCGTGAAGTACGGCTCCGCCGCCGTGATCTTCATCGTCGCCATGATGGCGATTTTCCTGACCTGATGCATCAACATCCGCGCCGCCAACCGGCGGCGCGATCTTGAGAGACACACCACCTTCCGGTCGCAAGACCGGGTTCATCCTTGCGAAACAAGCGCTAGTTGCGTGCGCGAGCTTCCCGCGCCGCCGGAGGCCCCATGAAGATTGCCGTCGCCAAGGAAATCGATCCGTCCGAGCCGCGGGTCGCCGCTTCGCCCGATACGGTGAAAAAATTCAAGGCGTTGGGCGTTGATGTCGCCATCGAGCCGGGCGCGGGCGTCAAGTCGGGCTTGCCGGATTCGGAATTCACCGCGGCCGGCGCCACCGTCAGCGCCGACGCCGTCAAGGACGCTGACATCGTCATCAAGGTGAGGCGGCCGGAAGCATCCGAGCTTGGCCACTACAAGCGTGGCGCGCTCGTCATCGCCATCATGGACCCTTACGGCAACGACGCCGCGCTCAAGGCGATGGCGGAAGCGGGCGTCTCCGCCTTTGCGATGGAATTGATGCCGCGCATCACGCGCGCCCAGGTGATGGACGTGCTGTCGAGCCAGGCCAATCTCGCCGGCTACCGCGCGGTGATCGAGGCCGCCGAGGCCTTCGGCCGCGCCTTCCCGATGATGATGACGGCGGCCGGCACGATCCCCGCGGCGAAGGTGTTCGTGATGGGGGTCGGAGTCGCCGGCCTCCAGGCGATTGCGACCGCCCGGCGGCTAGGGGCCGTCGTTACTGCCACCGACGTGCGGCCCGCGGTGAAGGAGCAGGTCGAGAGCCTCGGCGCCAAATTCCTCGCGGTCGAGGATGAGGAGTTCAAGCAGGCCGAAACCGCCGGCGGTTACGCCAAGGAAATGTCGAAGGAGTATCAGGCCAAGCAGGCCGCGCTCACCGCCGAGCACATCAAAAAGCAGGACATCATCATCACCACGGCGCTGATCCCGGGCCGGCCGGCGCCGCGCCTCGTTACGTCGGAGATGGTGAAGTCGATGAAGCCGGGCTCGGTTCTGGTCGATCTCGCGGTCGAACGCGGCGGCAATGTCGAGGGCGCCCGGCCTGGCGAAGTCGCCGATGTCGGCGGCATCAAGATCGTCGGTTTCACCAATGTCGCCGGCCGCGTCGCCGCCTCGGCCTCGAGCCTCTATGCGCGCAATCTGTATTCCTTCATCGAGACGCTGGTCGACAAATCGACCAAGGCGCTCGCGGTGAAGTGGGACGATGAACTGGTCAAGGCCACCCTCCTGACCAAAGACGGCGCCGTCATTCATCCGAACTTCCAGCCGAAAGCATAAGGAGAGAAGCCATGGAGCATATCGCGCAGGCCGTCGATCCCTTCGTGTTCCGGCTGTCGATTTTCGTGCTCGCCGTGTTCGTCGGTTATTTCGTGGTGTGGTCGGTGACGCCGGCGCTGCATACGCCGCTGATGTCGGTGACGAACGCGATCTCTTCGGTGATCGTGGTCGGCGCGCTGCTTGCGGTCGGCGTCGGTTTGGTTTCGAGCGGCAGCGGCTGGGCGCGGGGCTTCGGCTTTGTCGCCCTCGTTTTTGCCTGCGTGAATATCTTCGGCGGCTTCCTGGTCACGCAGCGCATGCTGGCGATGTACAAGAAGAAGGCCAAGTGAGCGGCGTGCACCTCGGGGTGACGAAGACAAATGGGGACCTGAGATGAACGCCAATCTGTCTGCAGTTCTGTATCTCCTGGCGGGTGTGCTGTTCATCCTGTCGCTGCGCGGGCTGTCCAGCCCGGCATCGAGCCGCCGCGGCAATTTCCTCGGCATGGCCGGCATGGCGATTGCTGTCGGCACGACGCTCGCAAATCACCCGCCCTCGGACGGCATCGCGTTGCTTCTGGTCGTGCTCGGTGTCGCCATCGGCGGCGGTATCGGCGCCGTCATTGCTCGCCGGGTGCCGATGACGTCGATGCCGGAACTGGTCGCGGCGTTCCACTCGCTGGTCGGTATGGCCGCGGTACTGGTCGCGGCCGGCGCGTTCTATGCGCCGGAAGCATTCGACATCGGCACGCCGGGCCACATCCATCCGCAGAGCCTGGTTGAAATGTCGCTCGGCGTCGCCATCGGCGCGCTGACCTTCACCGGGTCGGTGATTGCCTTCGCGAAACTGTCGGGACGCATGAGCGGCGCGCCGATCATCCTCCCCGCCCGCCACGTCATCAACATCGTGCTCGGCCTGGCATTGGTGTTTTTCATCGTCCACATGGTGATCTCCGTCAGCGCGGTCGACTTCTGGCTGATCGTCGTCCTGGCGCTGGCGCTCGGTGCACTCCTGATCATCCCGATCGGCGGCGCCGACATGCCGGTCGTGATCTCGATGCTGAACTCCTATTCCGGCTGGGCCGCCGCCGGCATCGGCTTTACGCTCGGCAATTCGGCGCTGATCATTACCGGCGCACTGGTCGGGTCATCCGGCGCGATCCTGTCCTACATCATGTGCCACGCGATGAACCGTTCCTTTATCTCGGTCATCCTCGGCGGTTTCGGCGGCGAGACCGCGGCCGCCGGCGGGGCTGCCGCCGAAGCGCGGCCGGTGAAACTCGGCTCGGCGGACGATGCCGCTTTCATCATGAAGAATGCGCAGAAGGTCATCATCGTGCCCGGCTACGGCATGGCGGTGGCTCAGGCGCAACATGCGCTGCGCGAGATGGCGGACAATCTCAAGAAGGAAGGCGTCGAGGTGAAATACGCCATTCATCCCGTCGCGGGCCGCATGCCCGGCCATATGAACGTGCTGCTCGCCGAAGCCAACGTGCCCTATGACGAGGTGTTCGAACTCGAGGACATCAATTCGGAATTCGCGCAGGCCGACGTCGCTTTTGTGATCGGCGCCAACGACGTCACCAATCCGGCCGCGGAGGAAGACAAGACCTCGCCGATCTACGGCATGCCCGTGCTGCAGGTGTGGAAGGCGGGCACCGTGATGTTCATCAAGCGGTCGCTCGCGTCGGGCTATGCCGGTATCGACAATCCCCTGTTCTACCGCGACAACACCATGATGCTGCTTGGCGATGCCAAGAAGATGACCGAGAACATCGTCAAGGGGATGTGAGTCCTCCCCGGCCAGGAGCGCGCACGGACCGAATGCCGCGATCGGCGTGGATTTTTCCAGCACTGTCCGTCCTGCTTTTTGCGGGTGTCACCGCGCTTGGCTACACCTTCGTACCGTCGGCCGCAGGGCTGTCGTTCGCGGCGGTGCTGCTGGTCATCCTGTTCGGCACGGTGTTCGCAGCCGTTCATCACGCCGAGGCGATCGCCGGGAGGATCGGCGAGCCCTATGGAACGCTGCTGTTGACGCTGGCCGTGACCATCATCGAGGTGGCGCTGATCGCCACCATCATGCTGGGCGAAAAAGCGGTGCCGACGCTGGCGCGCGATACCGTCTTTGCGGTGGTGATGATCGTCTGTAACGGGCTGGTCGGCATCTGTATCCTCGCCGGTGGCCTGCGTTACCGCGAGCAGGATGTTCAGGTGGCCGGCTCCAGCCTGTATCTCAGCGTTCTGGCGGTGCTGGCGACGATCACGCTGATCCTGCCCAACTACACGCTGACGACGCCGGGCCCGGTCTATTCGGCGGGTCAGCTTGGTTTCGTCAGCGCCGTCACCGTCCTGCTCTACGGCGTGTTCCTCTATACCCAGACCGTCCGACACCGGGGTTATTTTGTCAGCGAATTGACCGGCGCCGCGGAGGGCGGGGCGCATCTTTCGAACCGGATGATGTTCTTCAGCATCGTGTTGCTGTTGATTGCGCTGTTGGCTGTGGTGCTGCTGGCGAAGAAGTTCTCGCAGGTGGTCGACGCGGGCGCTGCCCTGATCGGCGCGCCGCCGGCCTTCGCCGGAATTCTGGTGGCGCTTCTGATCCTGCTGCCGGAGAGCGTCGCGGCGGTGGGCGCCGCGCGCAAGAACGATCTGCAGAAGAGCATCAATCTCGCGCTCGGCTCCTCGCTCGCAACCATCGGGTTGACGATCCCGGCGGTGGCGGGGGCCGCTTACGCGCTGGACAAGCAGCTGGTGCTGGGGCTTCCCGCCCGGGATATGGTGCTTCTGGCGTTGACGCTCGCGCTCGGCATGCTGACGCTGGGCACCGGTCGCACCAACATTCTTTTCGGGCTGGTTCACCTCGTGGTTTTTGCGGTATTTGTGTTTCTGGTGTTTGTGCCCTGAGTCCCTCGGGAGAAAATAGGCAATGATCAGTGCCAAATCCGACGTTCAAGTCGACACGCCGGAGGTCCGCGTCACCGAATGGCGGCTGCCCCCGGGCAGCGCCACCGGACATCACATTCACGAGATGGATTACGTCATCGTTCCCGTGACCGCTGGCGAAATGACCATCGTGGCGCCTAACGGCGATCGCTCCCGGGCGCAGCTCGGGGTCGGTAAATCCTATTTCCGCAAGGCGGGGGTGGAACACGACGTGCTCAACGAAAGCGCCAGCGAAATCGTGTTTTTGGAAGTGGAGTTGAAGCCATAACCCCGCCGTTTACCGAATTGCCACCGATCTGCCTCAAAGCTCCGGCATCAGAACCCGCGCGGGAGTGGTCGGCATGCTGAAATTGATCTCCAAGTTTACCATGGATATCTTGCCGTCGGTGATTGCGACCATCATCGGCGCCTACATCGTTAATCATTATATCAACATCAAACCCGGCGCGGATGCGTCGGCCACCGCGGCTGCGGTATCGTCGGTCGATCCGAAAAAGGCCACTTCCAAGGGTGGATCCAGGCCGGTCGAAAAATCCGCGGACCTCGGCAACATTCCCGAGCCCGGCGTGAGGGCGAAGGGCATTTCCGAGAAGTCCGTCAGCGACAAATCCGCCGTCGAGAAACCCGCCGACAAGGCTGACAAGCCTTCGGAGACCGCAAGTATCCCCCCGGTTGCTCCCGCAAGCACTCCGGTGGACACCCGCCGGCACCAGCCGACGGCGCGTGAAAAGGCCGCCGCCAGGACCGCTCCCGCAGCGGTTCCACCGCCCCCCGCCGAACCGGTGGTTGCCGCACCAAATACCGTTCCGCCGGTTGAAACCGCGATCACTCCGGATGCCAACGATCTGGCGCGCGCGGCGATCGAGCGGCTGCGCGGCACGCCTGAGACTTCGTCGCGTTCCCAGGAAACGGCCCGCGAAGCGGTGCGTGTTCCGGAGGCGTCTCGTGTCGTGGCTGCGCCCGTTCCCGCACCGGTAGCGGCGCCGCCTGTTCAGCCGTTGCCGCCTCCGATTCTTGTCTCCACGCCTCCGGCCGAATCCCCGGCCAAATCCCCTTACTCGCCCACGGCGCGGACGGACGATGCGCTTCCTCCGACGCCGCCGGCCGATATTCCCGACCCGCGGCCGCTCGACTTGCGCGCTGACGCGGTGGATTCTCCCGCTCGAGAACGTACATCGGTCGCCGAAGACGTGCTCTCGGCCGCGAAATCGGTGTTCCACTCGGTCTTGCCGAAATAGCTGTGTTTTGAGCGAACCGTCGGCCGCCCCGGATCAAGCCGGCGCAGGCTTCCGCTCGAAATCCGCCTTGGAGCGTTTTCGAGCGAAGTGGATACCGGTTCGGGCAAGGAAGACCGGACTGCGCAAAAATGACAACGCGGGCACATAGGCCCGCGTCATCGAATTCAGATACTGGAAGACGGCCGATCAGCGCGGCCCGCGTGGTCCCGCGCCGGCACCACCACGGCCGCCACCGGGACCGCCGCGCTCGGCGCCCGGACCGGCGCCGAACACCGGCTTCGGCTTCATCGGCAGCAGGCCTTCGCGCTGCAACTTCTTGCGCGCGAGCTTGCGCGCGCGGCGCACGGCTTCGGCCTTTTCACGGGCCTTTTTCTCGGACGGCTTCTCATAGTGACCGCGGAGCTTCATCTCGCGGAAAATTCCCTCGCGCTGCATCTTCTTCTTCAGCGCCTTGAGGGCTTGATCGACATTGTTATCGCGAACGAGAACCTGCACGCGGCATCCTCTTTCAATTGATCGGATTGGATTCTGGTAAAGTCAAAGAGCCGGCAAATGGCCTAGCCCGCGACCTTGAGCGCGCGGATGTATCAGACAAAGGCGGGAATGTCCACCGGCGGAAACGCAAATAGGCGTGCCGAACGCCGCAAAATCCGGTCTCAGGGACCGATTCAGGCGGTTTTGGGCGGCACCGCGGCTTGAGGCCCGTGGACCTGGGTCACGTGTCCCATTTTGCGGCCCGGCCGCGGAGCACCCTTGCCGTAAAGGTGGACGGTGGCGCCCGGCACCGTCAGCCATTGTTCATAGCCGTTGACGTCGTCCCCGATCAGGTTGGTCATGGTGACCGGGCCGTGGCGGACGGGCTTGCCCAGCGGCCATCCGGCGATGGCGCGGATGTGCTGCTCGAACTGCGAAATCGACGCGCCGTCCAGCGTCCAGTGCCCGGAATTATGCACCCGCGGAGCGATCTCGTTGACCAGGACGTTCGGCCCGGATTTCTCCTGCACCACGAACATCTCGACCGCAAGCACGCCGACGTAATTCAGGGCGTTGGCGATGCGCTGCGCCACGTCGCGGGCCTGCGCCGCCAGCGTATCGGGAATTGCGGCCGGCGCGCGCGAGATCTTCAGGATGTGTTCACGGTGTTCATTTTCGGTAACGTCGAAGCATTCGACCTGACCATCGGCCGAACGCGCGGCGATTACCGAGATCTCGCGTTCGAACGGAACGAAGGCCTCCAGGATCGCGGATTTGGTGCCGAGGTCCTGCCAGATCCGGTCCGGATCGTCACCGTCACGGATGATCGCCTGGCCCTTGCCGTCGTAGCCGAAGCGGCGGGTTTTGAGCACGGCAGGCAGGCCGATGCGGGCGATCGCTGCACGCAAGCTGGCCGCCGACGAAACATCAGCATAGTCGGCGGTCCCGATGCCCAACCGCTTTACAAAATCCTTTTCGATGAGGCGATCCTGCGTGGTTTCCAGGATCATCCGATCCGGCAGCACCGGACGGCGTGCCGCCAGGATCATCGCCGAGGCGGCCGGAACGTTCTCGAATTCGTAGGTGATGACGTCGACATCGCCCGCGAACAGTTCGAGCGCCTCGACATCGGCATATTCGGCGCAGGTCGCATTCGGCGCGACATCGAATGCCGGCGAATCCGGGTCCGGTGAAAACACCTGGCATCGCAGGCCGAGCCGTGCCGCGGCCATTGCCAGCATCCGGCCCAATTGTCCGCCGCCGAGAATTCCGATGGTGTCGCCGGGCTTCAGCTTCACTTGATGTGGCGCCGTCACGCAGATTCCTCCGGACGCTCGGATACCGCCGCTGTCTGCTGCTTGCGCCAGGTGGCAAGTCTTCCAGACAGCGCCTTGTCGTTCAGCGCCAGCACGCTGGCGGCAAGGAGCGCGGCGTTGACGGCGCCGGGCTTGCCGATCGCCAGCGTTCCCACCGGCACGCCAGCAGGCATCTGGACGATCGAATAGAGCGAATCGATGCCGGACAGCGCCTTCGATTCAATGGGGACACCGAAGACCGGAAGTTCCGTCAACGACGCGGTCATGCCCGGCAGGTGCGCAGCACCTCCGGCACCGGCGATGATGATCTTGTAGCCAGCCGCCTTCGCGCCCTTGGCAAAGGCAAACAGCCGATCCGGGGTGCGGTGGGCGGAGACGATGTGTGTTTCGCAGTCGATCCCGAGCATCTCCAGGGTTTCGGCGGCGTGGCGCATGGTGTCCCAGTCCGACTGGCTTCCCATGATGATAGCTATCGGGGCGCGCATGCGATCAATTCTTTTCGGAAAACCAGAAACATGGGCCGGATTATAGGATCGGCCCTCAGTTCGGCAAGGCGTGGCAAGGGGTCCGGAATGGACTATCCTGTCTTGGTAAGGACCGGCAAGCCATCTTAGAGCATGATCCGAAGCCGAGGGCCGCGTTAACGCAAGGCGCGCGGACGCCGGTTTTCGTGAAATGTTCATGCTCGGGCAAGAACACAAGCGACGGGTTTGATTCGACGCCGGATCAGGCCCCCCAGTGAGGCTCATGAAGAAGAAAATCGGGACGGCGCCGCCGAAGGCTGCGAAACGCCGCAAGGGAGCCGCGGCAAACCGCAAAACCCCGCCGCAAAGCCTCACGCCGGCGTCCCGGCGCTCGGCGGCGGCCGCTGCGGCCAAAGCCGAGATTCGCCGGCTCAGGACCCGGCTGGCGCAGGCACTGGCGCGCATCGAACAGCTGGAGGCGTCGGCCGATACCGATTTCCTGCTGGAAATTCCCAACCGGCGCGCTTTTGAGCGCGAGCTCAACCGCTCGATCGCCTACATCAGGCGCTATCATGCGAGCGGCGCGCTGATCATGCTTGATGTCGATCGCCTCAAGCCGATCAACGACGCCTTCGGGCATGCCGCCGGCGACCAGGTGCTCAAGGCCATTGCGGTCGCGCTCTCGCGCCAGATCCGCTCCTCCGACGTGATCGGACGGCTGGGCGGCGATGAGTTCGCGCTGCTGTTGTGGAACCTCACGGAGACCGACGCGCATGCCAAGGCGGCGGAATTGGAACAGGCCGTCGACCGCCTCACCTTCGTGTTCGGCGGCCACGCTGTCGCCGCGGGAGCGTCGGCCGGCGTTGCCGTTCTGGGAGCGCATTGCGAGGCAGGCCGCGCGCTGGAACAGGCCGATGCCGCGATGTATGTGCGCAAGGCGCAAAGGCGCCATGAAGCGCGGGGTACGATCCCGCCATAGTTGGGTTTCACCGCTCTCTCCAACCAGCCGAGCAGGACCATGATCAAGCCCACGCCGTTCACGCTTCGGATCCCGGACGCCGACATCGCCGACTTGCGGGATCGCCTGGCCCGTTCACGGCTCCCCGATTCCGCGCCCGGCGAGCCATGGGCCTACGGCACCGATGTCGGCTACCTGCGCGGGCTCGTGGAATACTGGCGCGACGGTTTTGACTGGAGGGCGGAGGAAGCGGCCCTGAATGCGTTTCCGCAATTCCGCGTTCCGGTCGACGGCATCGACCTGCATTATCTGCACGTGCCCGGTGTTGGCCCCAGCCCCATGCCGCTGCTCCTGCTGCACGGCTGGCCCGGCTCGGTGTTCGAGTTCCTCGACATCATTCCGCGTCTCACGAATCCCGCGCGCTTCGGTGGCGACCCCCGCGATGCCTTCACCGTGGTGGCGCCGTCCTTGCCGGGATACGGGCTTTCCTTCCAGCCCGGCCAGAAGCGGTACGGGGTTCCAGAAATGGCGGCCTGTGTTGACGCCCTTATGCATGACATCCTCGGCTTTACCCGCTTCGGCGCGCAGGGCGGCGACTGGGGCGCCGCGGTTACCAGCCGGCTCGGTTATGCGCATGCGGATCGGATGATCGGTATCCACATCAATCTGATGATGGCCGCGGGCCGCGATCCCAAAGCATTTTCCAACCCGACCGAGGAGGAGCAGCATTACCTTGACGAGCTGGCGCATTGGCTGCGCGAAGAAACCGGCTATCAGTGGATCCAGGGTACCCGCCCGCAGACGCTCGCCTTCGGCCTTACTGATTCACCCGCCGGTCTTGCGGCATGGATCGTGGAAAAATTCCGCGCCTGGTCCGATTGCGGCGGCGACGTCGAGCGCGCGATCGGCCGGGATCGCATGCTCGCCGACATTTCGCTTTACTGGTTTACCGGGGCGATTGGTTCGTCGTTCTGGCCGTATTATGCGAGGCTTCACGGCTCGGCCATTCTGCCCGCCGGAGAAACCATCGCGGTGCCGACCGGCTACGCGCAATTCCCGCGCGAGATCCTCAAGCCCCCGCGCACGGTCGCAGCGCGCGTGTTCAAGGACATCCGTCGCTGGAGCGTCATGGAGAGGGGTGGACATTTCGCCGCTCTCGAACAGCCGGAGTTGTTGGCCTCCGAGGTGCGCGCTTTTTTCAGGGAATTGCGATGAAGCCGCTGGCAGCCTTTTCGGGACTGGTTATGCGCGCTACAGCCCGCCCAGATCGTCCGGCACTTGGCCGAACTTCCTGAGCACATGGGCATCGCCGAATTCGCCGATCATGGGATCGCCGGTGCGGCTGAATGCCACCGCGCCGATACTGCCGACGGCCCGCGACAGGGCTTCCGCGCGGCGTAGCGCGCCCGACGAACTCTGGCATTCTTCCGCGGTTCCCGCGACCGGCGATCCGGATTCATCCTGCAGAAACGGCAGTGCGACGTAGTAGGTGACATCGGCCATTCGCGTTGCTCCTGTCCTGTTCGATCAGGCCACCTCGCCGCCTGCCGGCGGTAACCTTGCCGGAGCGAGGTCGGCCGGGGCCGCCGCCTGCAATTCCCTCAATTCGATTTCCAGATACTCGTTCGCCATGATCAGCGCCTTGATCGTGCTTCGCAGGTTTCCGCCGCACATCGCGATCGCCTGGTCGCAGGCCCGTTCATAACGATCGATGTCTGACAACGAAGCAGGTTTGGACATGACGAAATCCTGGGAGGGTAGCGATGGCGATGATGTTCCTATTTTGTTCTCTTTGAGTCAAGCGGGTCGTCACGGCTTCCACCGGCTCTTGCCAAGGGCGGGGGCGCGGTTCGGCCGGCAGCGCAAACGGGGCGACGCGGGAACGAAAACGATATCCAGCGCTTAATGCCTATTCGCTGGGAGCGGGACGCATGGGTCTTGCAACATCCAACAGACCCGTGGTGCTGATCGTCGAGGATGAATTTCTGTTGAGAATGGATGCGGTCGAGATGATCGCAGGTGCCGGGTTCGAGGTTATCGAAGCCGCGAATGCCGACCAGGCCATCGAAATTCTGGAATCTCGTCGCGACATCACCGTGGTTTTCACTGATATCCAGATGCCGGGCTCGATGGACGGCTTGAAGCTTGCCCGGGCGATCCGAGGACGCTGGCCGCCTATCAAGATCATCGCGACCTCTGGCCGCACCAGTCTGGGGCAAACGGATTTGCCTGATGGCGGACGGTTTCTGTCGAAGCCCTACAGTCCGCTCGAAGTCACGGGTGTGCTGCATGAGCTGACCGATGGGGAAGGCTGAATTTCAGCTGTCCCGGCTCGCCTGTCGTGTTCGCGCCCCAGGATCCGCCAATTGGTGCTTTCCGGGAATGGCCGAGCTAGGCAATGATGTCCGGCGTGATCTGGTCTTCGATGAAGGCGATGCGGTCGCGCAATTGAAGCTTGCGTTTTTTCAGCCGTTGCAGCCGCAACAAATCTGGCGCGGGCGATTGGTGCAGGGCATCGATCGCCGCGTCGAGATCGCGGTGCTCCTGCTGCAGCCGGGCGAGCTCGGTTTCGAGTTCGCGCTCATCTTCGTCGGTCATGATGTACTTAATTGCAAACGCGGATGAGAATGCGAAAGGTTGCGGAATCCGAGCAGGGAATATCCTCCCTGTCAGCCCGGTCCGCAAGCAAGTTTGCGCAAAGCGGAGAGCGGATTTGGCGAGCCGGGATTCCATGGCGCCGGCCAGTGTGGTGGCTCCGAAGTTCTCTTCGCCAGGGCGGCGAGTTCGTCCAGAGAAATTTGAACCAAAACCGCACTGGAACCATGGATTTTGAGTGTCCTTTCGAATCCGGAGCTTGCGAAGGCGGGGCTGCACGGAGCGCGCGCTTTGGATTCGGGGCATCGGCGGCTGATTGTTTCTGAATAAATCGGAATCGAGGCTCTGATCTTTTGTTTTCGCGCACCTTCTTCGCGAACCGGCATCCATCCCGCATCAAGTTCAGGACAGGTCTCGCTTCGATACTCCGAGGTTCCATACTCACGATTCGTTACAGATGGCGTCCAAATATGAGAACGCACTTTTCGATACCCATCGACAGATGTGGGGCTTCGTGTACACTCACGTGCCCTGATCGAATCTGAGGTCTTAATCCAGCCGAGGAGGTTTCGTATGGCAATTCAGTCGCATCTCGTTGAACTGGAACGGAAACATAAGGTTCTCGAAAACGAATTGCATGAAGCTCTCGTGCACCTTTCCACCGACGATCTGCAAATTGTCGAGCTGAAGCGCCGGAAGTTGATGGTTAAGGACGAGATCGAGCGCTTGAGACATACCGCAAGCGAAACACTGCACTAGCTAGAAGCACGGGCCTGTCGCCTTCATCGTCCGCCAGCGGGTCGGCGCGCGGTGCGCCACCCGGATGGTATGGTCCGAGGAGGTCTGTTTTGCTCACCTGCCACTTTTCCAGCTGTCACGTATCCATGTCCGGTCAATGCCGGCGGCTCGGATAACGAACTCACATCCCCGCCAATTCACCGACATGGTCGGCGATCGCCAATGACGAGGTCAGTCCGGGCAATTCTATGCCGAACAGATTGATCAGCCCGTCGATGCCGTGATCCCGCGGCCCCTGGATCAGAAAGTCCTGTACCGCAACCGCTGGCGGTACGATTTTCGGTCGTATTCCCGAATAGCTTGGCATCAGCGCATCGTCCGGCAGCGTCGGCCAGTATCGCCGGATCGCCGGATAAAATCGTTCCGCCCGCGCCGGATCGACGGCGTAGTCGATGCTGTCGACCCATTCCACGTCGGGGCCGAACCGGGCTTGTCCCGCCATGTCGAGGGTGAGGTGCACGCCTAACCCGCCGGGCTCGGGCACCGGATAGATGAGGTGCGAAAACGGCGCTCGCGCGCTGCAACTGAAATAGTTTCCCTTTGCAAGATAAGCCGGCGGGATCATGTCGATCGGCATGCCATCGATGCTGCGCGCGACCCCCGGAGCGCCGATCCCCGCGGCGTTGACGAGCAGCCGGCATTCGAGCGACATCGGCGCGTCGCCACCGGTATCGAGCTGGAAGCGGCCGTCGTGCGCCTTGGCGCCCGACAGGGGGGTGTGAAAGGCAAAAGCCGCGCCCGCGTCTTCGGCGTCGCCGCGCAGCGCCAGCATATAGGCGTGGCTGTCGATAATGCCGGTGGAAGGCGAGAACAGGGCCGCGTCGCAATTCAGCGCCGGCTCCAACGCCCGCGCGGCGTCACCGGAGAGGGGTTGCAGATCGGAAACGCCATTGGCTTCGGCGTGTGCCCGGATCGATTGCAGCTTTGCGGTTTCCTGCGGCGTCGTTGCGACGATGAGCTTGCCGCAGTTACGATGCGGGATACCGTGATCGCGGCTATATTCATAGATCGCCCGCTTGCCGCTGACGCACATCCGCGCCATCAGGCTTCCGGCCTTGTAATAGATGCCGGCGTGGATCACCTCGCTGTTGCGCGACGAGGTGACGGTACCGATACCCTCGGCCGCCTCCAGGACGACCACCTCGCGGCCGGCCTGCGCCAGCCGCCGCGCGACCGCAAGACCGATCACCCCCGCACCGATAACGACGCACTCGACCTTGTCCATTGGCGGTTCGAATCCGGGATTGTTGGTGAGTTGGCCCCGCAGGGGCTTTGCTTGGTCTATGCGCGTTCAGAACCGTCGCGCGCACATACTATCGCCTCGGTTGAGGATTTGCTTCTCACACAACCCATTGGATTCGTTAGAAGCTCTGCCGAGCGCATTTATTAGTGCCGCATTAATCATGTCAGGGCAATTGCCGTAATTCAGCTCGCATTTTCGGGTGGCGCGGGTAGGCATTTACCCGATCCAAACGCGTCAAGCCAGACACTCCGCCGCAGAAATCCGTAGGTGATTGATGGCTGGCAAGACTCGGCAGGCGGACGGCAGGATGACGATTCCCGCGGGCATCGTGCTGTGCCTTTTCGCCATCGTCGCGCCGTCCGACGTCGCCAGGGCGGAAATTCCTGAATCCGGGCTCGCCATCTATCTCAGCTCCGTCGATCCAGGGGAAATACTGCTTGGCGGCATCGTCGCCTGCGCTTTTCTCGTCTCGATCGCGCTGTGGATACTGTCGGCGCTGCGCAAGGTCAAGCGTTCGGAATTGCGCAGGAATGCATTCGTCAGTTCCGCCCTGAACAATCTCAACCAGGGCGTGGTGATAACCGATCCGCAACGGCGGGTCGTGTTCCTCAACGACCGCTATCTCGAGATCTACGGCCTTGCGCGTTCGGATATTACCCCGCGCATGACCGGCCCGGATCTCCTCGAACTGCGGCTCAAGCGCGGCGTCCTCGACGTCAGCGTTCAGGATTTCTATGCCCATGCCAGCACCTCTGAGGGTTTCATTACCGAGTTGCCCAGCGGACGCTCCGTTCTGGTCAAGCATTTTCTGCTGCCCAACGGCGGTGCGGTGGCGACGCACGAGGATTGCAGCGAGCAGCGCAAGCTTTCCAGACAGCTCGCATCAACCAAGCAGTTCCTGGAATCGGTGCTCGAGAATGTGCCGGTATGCGTGGCCGCCAAGAACATCGAGGATGGCCGCTATATATTCGCCAACCGCGCCTTCGAACGCTTCTCGCGCTATTCGCGCGATCATATCATAGGCAAGCGTGCCGACGAGATCTTCCGGCCCGATACGGCGGCAAGCATCGTGGAGGCGGACCGCGCGGCGCTCAACGCGGCCGAGGGGCAGTACCGCAGCGAATTCGCCGTCGAGCGAGGCTCGAGCAAGCGCATTCTTGCGAGCAACCGCGTTATCGCGCGTAACCACAAGGGCGAGCCGGAATTCCTGATCGCGCTGTTCGACGATGTTACCGAACGCCGGTCGCTTTCCCACGAACTGGAAAGTACCAAGAAGTTTCTCGAACTGGTCGTCGACAACATTCCGGTCTCGCTGACCGTCGAGCGCGTCAGCGACGGTCGATACCTTCTCGCCAACCGCAGTGCGGAGACCATCCTCAACCGCAGCCGCGAGGAAGCCACCGGATTAACGGCGGCCGATATTTTCGATCCGAAGGAAGCCAAGCTGATCGTCGCGCGCGACGAGGCGGCGATCAGGAAGCGCGGCCTCCTCACCGAGGAACACCCAATCAGCACCAGGGGCGGGCTGCGGCTCTTCCTGACGCGCCGCATGACGGTGCTCGGCGACGCGGGCGAGCCGCAATATCTCATCAAGACTCATGAGGACGTCACCGACCGTCGCCAGACCAAGTCGCGCATGGCCCACATGGCGTATCACGATGGCCTGACCGATCTGCCGAATCGCGCCGCATTCCTGCAGGCGCTTGCTCAGATGATCGAGGCCTGCGGAGGCACCGACGAGGAGTTCGCGGTGCTTTGCATCGACCTCGACGGCCTGAAGGAAATCAACGACGTGTTCGGCCATGCGACCGGCGACAAATTGCTGATCGAGGTGGCGCGTCGCCTCAAGGCGTCGGCGCGCGGCGGGGTCGTGTCACGGCTTTCCGGTGACGAGTTCGGATTGATCATCGACGGCAAGCAGCCCGTCGCCGGGATGCTCTTGGCCGAACAACTCGCCGAAACCCTGGCCAGGGAGTTCATGATCGACGGCAAATCGGTTCGCACCGGCGTGACTACGGGTATCTCGATTTTCCCGCACAATGGCGCCGACGCGGCCTCCCTGCTTGCGAACGCCGGTGCGGCGCTATTTCGCGCCAAGGCGAAGTCGCGCGGCTCGATCAGCATTTATGAACCCGAGATGGATCAGCAGATTCGCGACCGCCGCGTGCTGCACCAGGACCTCTCGGCTGCGATCAGGAGCGGCGAACTGTCGCTGTACTATCAGCCGCAGGCGAAATCGGGTCCGACCGCCGCCTCCAGCGAAATCATCGGCTTCGAGGCGCTGGCGCGATGGCAGCATCCGGTGCGCGGCTTCGTGCCGCCCTCCGACTTCATCCCGCTCGCGGAAGAGAGTGGCCTGATCGTCGAGATGGGCGAATGGATCCTGCGCGAAGCGTGCCGCGAGGCCGCCTCCTGGCCGGTGCCACTGCAGGTCGCGGTCAATCTGTCGCCGGCTCAATTCATGCACGGCGACGTCGTCAACCTTGTGCACTCGATTCTTATCGAGACCGGTTTGGCGCCGGGTCGGCTGGAGCTTGAAATCACCGAGGGCGTGCTGATCGAGGATTTCGACCGCGGTCTGGCGCTGCTGCGGCGGTTGAAGGCACTCGGCGTGCGTATTTCGATGGACGATTTCGGTAGCGGCTATTCCTCGCTGAGCTACCTGCAGGCGTTTCCATTCGACAAGATCAAGATCGATCGCGCTTTCGTCGTAAATCTCGGGCGCAATCCGCAGTCGGCGGCGATCGTGCGGGCAGTCATCGGACTCGGTCACGGCCTCGAAATGTCGATCGTCGCCGAGGGTGTGGAAACTCCCGAACAACTGGCTTTCCTTGCCGAGGTGGGCTGCGACGCGGTGCAGGGCTATTTCCTCGGCAAGCCTCTCCCGATCGGACAATACGCCGCGCTGGTTGGCCGCGCCGTGGGCAATGTGATGGAGCCGGCGCGCAAGACCGGCTAAGTCTTCCGATCTGACGTATTTTCCCAACGCGACCGGTACCCATCCCGCATCAAGCGCGGGACAGGCTTCGCTCGAAAACGCTATAGCTGGCGCATGGCGGATTATGACCTTGCGATCATCGGCGGCGGTTTGAATGGCGTCAGCGTTGCGCGCGACGCCGCGGGGCGCGGGCTCAGGGTCATCCTGCTCGAGCAAGGCGACCTCGGCGGCGCCGCCTCCGGCGCCACGCCGCGACTGATCCATGGCGATCTCAGGGTGCTGGAGCGGAAGGCGCTTCGGCGCGTGCGCGCGGCATTGGCCGAGCGTGACACCTGGATGCGGATCGCGCCGCATTTGGTGCGCCCGGCCCGGTTTGTGATCCCCGCGCATTCCGACGAGCGTCCGCCGTGGCTGTTGCGGCTGGGGCTGTTGCTCTACGACCGGCTCGCCCCGCGGAGCGGCCTGCCGGCGTCGGCAGCGATCGATGTCACGCATCATCCGATCGGTAACGCGCTGAAGCGGCCGTTCGGCACCGCGTTCGAATATTCCGATTGCCTGGTGGACGATTCGCGGTTGGTGATCGCCAGTGCCGTCGATGCCGCGGAGCGGGGCGCTACCATCCGTACCGGCGCGCGCTGCGTTCGCGCCGACCGGCTCGATATCTGGCGGCTCGCGGTGATCGATCGCGGCCATCGGCGGGTGATCACGGCGAGGTCGCTGGTCAACGCGGCGGGCGCCTGGACCGCCTCGGTCGCGGAAACCGTCCTGCGCATGCCGCCGCCGTCGCGGACCGCCGTGATCAAGACGAGCCAGATCATCGTCAGGCGGCTGTTCGAGACCGACAACGTCTATGTCTTCCAGAACCGGGATCGGCGGTTGATCTTCGCCAGTCCCTATCAGCGCGATTTCACGCTGATCGGCGCCGTTACGAACGGGTTCAGGGGCGACCCCGCCGCAGTATCGATGGGCGCCGACGAAGTCGCCTATCTCTGCGACGCGGCCAACCGGTACTTCCGCGAGCGGGTCGATCCTTCCGATGTGATCAGGACCGTTTCCGGCGCCACCACGATCCCTCGCCCCCCGGGCCAGCGCCTCGCGCGCGATGGTTCGGTGACGTTCGACGCGCGGCGCGGCAAGGCGCCGCTGCTGACAATTTTCGGCGGCGAGGTCACGACTTCGCGGCTGCGCGCCGAGCAAGCCGTCTCCCGACTCACGCCCTTCTATCCGATGTCGCCGCGATGGACCGCCGATGCCGTGCTGCCCGGCGGCGATTTTCCGTGGGCCCAATTCGAGATCGAGGTCGATCGCGCGCGCGAGCGCTGGAGATTCCTGACCGAGGATCAGGCCCGGCGTCTGGTCTCGGCCTACGGCTCGCGCCTTGATTCCGTGCTCGGGGACGCCATGGACCGGGCCGGGCTGGGCCCGGCATTCGGGCCGGAATTGACGGGTGCGGAGGTGCGCTATCTCATGACACGCGAATGGGCGCGCTTCCCGGACGACATTCTGTGGCGGCGCTCGAAGCTCGGCCTGACCATGAGGCCGGAGGATCGCGAAGCGTTGGCCGCGTTCATGGCGACGGTGGCGTGACGGGCCGATAATAACGGGGGCATCCACAGCACCGCGGTTGAGCCGGGGCTGTTCCGCCGCTAGCTTGCGGCCATGGTGGGGCAGGCTGGCATCATGACTGAGGACGCTGCGAAGGCCGCAACGGATACGGTTTCGCCAAAACCGGAACCGCAGGCCGCGGCCGAGGTGCCGCTGTTGCGCATCGACGCGGTGGTGAAGAAATTCGGCGCATTTCGCGCGGTGGACGGGCTTTCGCTCGACATCCGGGCCGGAGAGTTTTTCGCCCTCCTTGGCCCGAGCGGCTGCGGCAAGACCACGCTGTTGCGGATGCTGGCCGGTTTCGAGTCGCCCGACGAAGGCCGCATTTTGCTTGCCGGCAGGGACCTCGCGCAGATCCCGCCGCATGAGCGGCCGGTCAACATGATGTTTCAGAACTACGCGCTGTTCCCCCATCTCAGCGTGCGGGACAATATCGCGTTCGGGCTGAAGCGCGCCCGCATGCCACGCCGCGAGATCAAGGCCCGCGTCGCCGAGATGGTGGCGCTGGTCAAGCTCCAGGGCCTCGAGAAACGCAAGCCCGATCAGCTCTCCGGCGGTCAAAGGCAGCGGGTGGCGCTGGCGCGCTCGCTGGCGCGGCGTCCTCGGGTTTTGCTGCTCGACGAGCCACTGGCGGCGCTCGACAAGAAGCTGCGCGAAAGCACCCAGCTCGAACTGACGGAGCTGCAGCGGCGCCTCGGCCTGACCTTCATCATCGTCACCCACGATCAGGAAGAGGCGATGACGGTGGCGAGCCGGATCGGCGTGATGGATTCGGGGCATCTCGAACAGGTCGCGACCCCGCGCGAGCTCTACGAGGCGCCCTGTTCGCGCTGGGTCGCCGAATTCGTCGGTGACATCAATCTGTTCGAGGGACAGCTCGAACCGAGCCAGAGCAGCCGGCCGGGAATGGCGCCGCGGCTGGCGATCGCGACGCGCGAGGCCGGAACCGTCCACGTCGCGGAGCCGCGCCAGCCGATCACGAAAGCCAACATCTGCGTCGCGATCCGTCCCGAGAAGGTCAAGCTGTCGCGCCGCGGGCCGGTGTCGGACGATGCGAACGCGCTCAACCGGCTGGAAGGGGTCGTGACCGATGTCGGCTATCTCGGCGGCCTCACCACCTACAAGGTGAAGCTCGACAGCGGCGCCGTGCTGCGCTCGTCGATGGCCAATACCGCGCGGATCGATCTCGACGCCTACAGCGCGGGCCAGCGCGTGGTGGCGTGGTTCACGCCCGACGATTGCGTGGTGCTGGAGCAATGAGCGCGCCATCGATCTTCACGCGCCCGGCGCGGCTCGCCGCGATCGCGCCCTATCTGTGGATGGTGCTGTTCTTCCTGGCGCCATTCTTTTTTGTCCTGAAGATCAGCCTGTCGCAGACCGCGATCGCGCAGCCGCCCTATGTGCCGGTGTTCGATTTCACGGAAGGTCTGGAGGCGATCAAGGCGGCCTTCGCCGCGCTTTCGCTGGATAATTTCAAGCTGCTGGTCACGGACGACCTCTATGTGCTGTCGTACCTGCGCAGCATTGCCGTCGCCGCGGTCTCGACCTCGATCCTGCTGGCGATCGGCTACCCCATCGCCCACGGCATGGCGCGGCTGCCGCGCGGCTGGCAAACCGTGGCGATGATGCTGGTGATCGTCCCGTTCTGGACCTCGTTCCTGATCCGGATCTATGCCTGGATCAACATCCTGCAGCACGACGGCCTGCTCAATCAGATCCTGCTCAAGCTGCATCTGGTCTCGGTGCCGGTGGTGTGGCTCTCCACCGACAGCGCGATGTATCTCGGCATTGTCTATTCCTATCTGCCGTTCATGATCCTTCCCCTTTATGCGACGCTCGCGAAAATCGACCCGGCGCTGCTGGAGGCGGCGAGCGATCTCGGCGCGTCGCCAGCCCGCGCGTTCTGGCTGGTGACGTTCCCGCTGTCGCTGCCGGGCGCCGGCGCCGGCGCGCTGCTCTGCTTCATTCCCATCGTCGGCGAATTCGTGATTCCCGATCTCCTGGCGGGCTCCGACTCGCTGATGATCGGCCAGACCCTGTGGCTGGAATTCTTCACCAACAAGGACTGGCCGGTGGCGTCGGCCGCGGCCGTCGTGCTGCTGCTGTTGCTGCTGGCGCCGCTGTTGCTCTACGACCGCCTGCAGCGCCGCCAGCTGGAGGCCGCGCGCTGATGGCGGTCGCACCGAACAAACTCTCCCGCTTCAACGTCACGGCGCTGGCGCTGGGGCTTGCGTTTCTCTATCTGCCGATCGTGATCCTCGTGATCTATTCGTTCAACGCCTCGCGGCTGGTGACGGTGTGGGGCGGCTGGTCGCTGCGCTGGTACACCGAGCTGTTCAACGACCGCGCCATGTTGGACGCCGCCTGGATGAGTTTGCGCGTGGCGGTATCCTCGGCCACGCTGGCCACGCTGCTCGGCACGCTGGCCGCGGTGGCGCTGTCGCGGGCCGCGGATTTCAGAGGGCGCACGCTGTTTTCGGGCATGCTCTATGCGCCGCTGGTGATGCCCGAAGTCATCACCGGGTTGTCGCTGCTGCTTGTTGTTCGTGGCGCTCAACGCCGAGCGCGGTTTCTGGACCGTGACGATCGCCCACACCACGCTGACCATGTGCTTCGTCGCGGTGGTGGTGCAGTCGCGCCTCGGCGCGCTCGATTCGACCCTCGAGGAGGCGGCGATGGATCTCGGCTGCAATCCGCTGCGCGCGTTCCTGGCGGTGACGCTGCCGCTGATTTTGCCCTCGATCGCGGCGGGCTGGATGCTGGCCTTCACGCTGTCGCTCGACGATCTCGTGATCGCCAGCTTCACCACGGGGCCGGGTTCGGCGACGCTGCCGATCCGGATCTATTCGGAGGTGCGGCTCGGCGTGAAGCCGGAGATCAATGCCATCTGCGCGCTGGTGATCGGCCTGATCGCGGTGGTGATCGTGGTGGCCTCGGCTGCCGCGAAGCTTTCGAACGCGCGGGCCGAGAGCGCCGCTCCGCTCTAGGAACGTCATTCCGGGGCGATGCGAAGCATCGAACCCGGAATCTCGAGGTTCCGGGTCTGGTGCTAACGCACCATCCCGGAACGACGGCGTTTGGGTTGTCACGACTTCACCGCGCCCGCCGTCAACCCGCCGACCATGTAGCGCTTGAAGGCGTAGTAGATCGCGGCCGGCGGCAGCGCGTAGATGAAGCCGGTGGTCATCAAGAGTTCCCACGGCGAATCGTCGGCGGAGAGGAAGTTGCCGAGCGCGACCGGCAGCGTGATGTCGCGGTCGTTCGACAGCAGCAGGAACGCATAGAGATATTCGTTCCAGGCGAGCAGCAGCGCATAGGTGCCGATCGCGACCAGCGACGGCACCATCAGCGGCACATAGACCAGCCGGAACAGCTGCAGCGTGGTGGCGCCGTCCATGACGGCGGCCTCGTCGAGTTCGACCGGCAGCTTGTCGGAGGCCTGCTTCAGGACCCAGATCGCGTAGGGCGAGGCGATCGTCACCATCGCGAGAATCAGCGCCCAGTGATTGTTGAGCAGGCCGTAATTGCCCATGGTCCGGTACATCGGCACGGCCAGGAACGCCGCCGGGATGAAATAGGTGAACAGCGCCAGATTCATCACCCAGCGGCCGCCGGGAACGCGCAGCCGCGAGATCGAAAACGCCGCCGCGGTCGCGATCAGCAGCGTCAGCGCGCCGGCGGCGACCGCGATCACGAGCGAATTCCAGAACTGGATCCAGAAATCCCTGAGGAAATAATGCTGCTGGCGAAACACGATCTCGAAATTGTGCAGGGTCGGATGCGCGGGCCACAGCTTGCCGGAAAAAGCGTCTTCCTTCGGCGAGATCGCGAACAGGAACATGTGGTAGATCGGCACCATGGTCCAGATGAACACGGGGATGCCGATCAGCAGCAGCCTCGCTTCGGTGCCGATTTCGCGCCAGTTGATTTCGCGCAACGCGGGAAGCTTCATCGCGACAACCGTTTCATCATGAAATAGATCAGCGGCAGCACCAGCGGCAGCGCGCAGACGATCGAGGCCATCGCGAGGCTCAACTGGTCGAGCCTGAGATAGCGGATGCCGAGCGTCGCCAGCACGTGGGTGAGATCGGCCGGCCCGCCGCCGGTCAACAAATAGACGCTGTTGAAGTCGCCCAGCGTCCAGATCATCGAGAGCAGGGTGCAGGTGATGTAGAGCGTCTGCATCGACGGCCAGGTGATGAAGCGGAATTTCTGCCACCAGCTCGCGCCGTCGACCTCGGCCGCCTCGAACAGGTCCTGCGAGATGGCGAGCCGGCCGGTCATCAGGATCAGCGTCCAGAACGGCAGCGATTTCCAGATGTGCATGCCGATCGCCATCGTCAGCGCCACCGCCGGATCGTTCAGCCAGTTCGGCCCGTCCTCGCCGGTGAAGCGGAAGATCAGCTGGTTGACCACGCCCCATTCCGGATTGAGCATGAAACGCACCGACAGGATGGTCGGGATCGACGGCACCGCCCAGGGCAGGATGAACAGCACCGACAGCCATTTGATCCAGGACCGCGACTGCACGAAGAAGCCGGACAGAAACAGCGCGATCAGCATTTTGAAATTGATGCCGATGACCAGGAATATCAGCGTATTGACCGCGGCGCGCGCGAAGATCGGATCATGGTAGAGCGCGACGTAGTTCGACGGCGCCCGCGCCAGCCAGAGCCCGTAGCAGACCGGATAGACCACGAAGGCGAGGAACACGAGCAGATATGGCGCGAGCATCACGATGCCCCAGACCTGCGACGGCGACAGCCGCGCCGCGAGCGGGGCTGAGGGAACGTCGGATGCCGAGAGCGTGATCGCCATGGTTGGTTACTCGTTGGTCATCCCTTTAACCAACCGTCGTCCCTGCTTTCGCAGCGACGACGTTGGAGTGGAGGGCGCCAGGTTGTCGTCCCCGCGAAAGCGGGGACCCATACGCCGTGTCGGCTGTGTTGAGAGATGCTGTTCGCCGGCTTTGGCGCAACAACTGATGCCTGTGGTTATGGGTCCCTGCTTTCGCAGGGACGACCAGTTGTAAAATGCCGTAGCCGTTGCATCACCTCTCACCCCGCGACTTCCTTGATGCGGGCGATCAGTTCGTCGACGGCCTTGTCGACCGGCACCTTCTCGCTCACCACGCGGTTCATCGCCTTGGCCCAGACGTTCTCGTTGTTGAGGATCGTGAACTTCCAGTTCTTGGTAAAGTCGAACGGCGTGGTGCCGCCGGTGAACTGGGTCCAGACCGCCTTGCGGTGGCGGTCGGCCTGCCAGAACGGGCTCGCCTGGCTTGCGGTGGTCACCGGGAACCAGCGGCCGAGCGCGCCCTCGACATAGGGACGCAGGTTTTCCTCCTGCATCATGAACTTGATGAACTCCTTGCCCTGCGCCTTGTTCTTCGCGGCGGTGAAGATCGAGCCGGTCTTGACGTCGGAGCGGTATTTTATCGGCGTTCCGTCCGGCTTGTTGGGGAAGGAGGCGGTGATGATGGTCTGCTCATAGGCCTTCTTGCCGGCGGCGCGCTGCTCGTCGGTGAGCGCCGGATTGGTGGAATCCTCGAACCACTTCGCCGCGATCGAGATCGTGAAATTGTGCGTCATCACGATGGTGCGGTTGTGGAAGGCGACGTTGTTGTCCGGGTCCTTCCAGGTGGTGGAGGAGGGCGGCGTGCAGCCCTTGATGTAGGTGTCGGTGTAATCCTTCAGCGCGTGGATCAGGCCCTGCCGCACCTTGGGATCGTCGACCAGGATCTTGCCGTCGTCATCGACCAGCTTGACGTTGTAGGCGTCCATGAAGGTGTAGAACGACTGGAAACTGTCGGTGGATTCCACGCCCATCGGCTGGCCGACGCCGTAGATGCGCTGGCCGGTCGCTTTCCGGATCGCAGGCTGAACTTTATCGCACCAGAACGACCAGTAATCTTCCCACTTGGTCGGAATGTCGGCCTGCTTGAAGCCGGCCTGTTCGAGCATGTCGCCCCAGATCTGCACATGCATGCTCTGCTGCTTCATCGGGAAGCCGTAATAGGCCCGCTTCTTGGTGACGTCGTTATAGAGGTACGCGGTCTCCAGCGTGTTCGGCGCGAACGCCGCTTTCATCGGCACCAGAATGTCCGAGAGGTCCTCGAGCTTGCCTTCGAACGCCCATTTGCCGGACGCCTGCACGTCGTAGGAGTCGGAAAAGGCGACATCCGGCACGGTGCCGGAATCCAGCGCCGCCACCGTCTTCGGGATCATGTCCTGAATGGCGTATTGCGACAGTTCGACCTTGATATTGGTTTTCGCCTCGAACTTCTTGATCGCCGCGATCAGCGCGTCGTCCTCGGACCTGTAGAAGCCCTTGCTCCACCAGACCGTTATCTTGTCCTGGGCCGCCGCCGGCGCCGCCGCGTAAAACAGCCCGGCCGCGACAAGCGCGACCGAAAACGCAACCTTCCGTGCTATCTTCCCCTTGGATCTCACGTCATTCTCCCTTTTTCTCGCCGGTTTTTTCACCGGTTGGGTGAAAGACTAGACCATGGTCGCGGCGCGATCTAGCGGGATGTTGTCGGACGTTGGCAGCAGCGTATTCCGCCGCCGTCCCTGCATCGTCGTCATCCCCGGAGAAGCGCCTCCACAGGCGTCGTCCCTGCGAACGCAGGGACCCATACGCCGCAGCTTCTCTTTGGGCACTGTGTCGGCCGGCTTTCGTACAACAACACAACCCTGTGGTTATGGGTCCCTGCGTTCGCAGGGACGACTATGTGGGAGCATTCCCGGACACACATCCACATTCTCGCGGCGCGGATAGCGCCCGAGTTATGGAAAAATCGGTTCGCCCTGAAAACTGAGGGCGTGGGGAATGCCGGGTGCCCGTTGCACCCGCAGCCGCGCGTGGTGGGTAGAAAGCACGCGCGTTAGTCACCACGAGTACACCGAAAACACCCGGCATTCCCGCACGCGAATGGTTTTAACGGTTTCCTTCGCGCTCTCCTTGGTGACCGGGCTTTCTTGCCACCATCGCCTCGCGGATCATCCCACGAAACTTGACGCCAGCGTCGGGGCGTCAGGACCACACGACTTCGCCGTCCGCGATCGCCTTCCGAAAAAGCCACCCGGCGGTCTTGGTACCAGTCCCGCCGAAGCTTTAGCGAAGGCGGAAAATGCGCCGCTCGTCTTGCGTCGCACCCGCGTCCACCGCATCCCGTAACCCAACGTCCGTGACGATCGCGAAACGCCCCTCATGTGGGACGGGATGGCGGGAGATATGGATGTGATTTGCGCAAAGCGCGAAGCGAAATATTTTTTCGGGAAGGACTGGACAGGTAGCATCAGCCTGATCCGGTTCGGGAAATTAGTTTTTAGGCGCAAGTCCGAAAAGCGGTCTGGCAGCCGAAATCGTCATTGCGAGCGAAGCGAAGCAATCCATCTAGTCACAAAAGGAAAGAATGGATTGCTTCGTCGCTACGCTCCTCGCAATGACGTGGTGGGCGTTAGCGCTGTAGGGTGGGTTAGCCGAAGGCGTAACCCACCGTTCTTGCCGTCAGCGAGCGGTGAATTAACTCCGCCATTCAAGATCAAGCGCCTGCTTTGAGATCATGAATGACACAAGCAAAATAACTGGTCGTCTGCGCGGAGAACGATGGTTATGCGGTCTCGCTCGAGAAACGCAAAATCTACGTGGCGCTGCGAGATGCAGCATCCGAGAAACCTATATGCTTCGGATCGTCGATGAATCCGGCGAGGATTATCTCTATCCGATGGCATTCTTCCGTTTGATCGCGTTGCCGCAAGCCGTCAGAAGGGCCGTGCTGGCGGCGTAGCCCAGCGGCCAGGACGGGTAAGCCGACTTGTCCGCCGTAGCTCGAAGAGCGAAGGCGGAAGGCATGGCCCGCCGTTTATTGTCAATGAGTGGCGGATTACGCTGCGCTAATCCGCCCTGCGCGCTACCGACAAGCTCTTTTCCGCCTCCACCAGAAACAGGATTGTGGAGGCCGTCATATGAAGAACGTAACTTACCAATTCATCTGGAGGTTCAGGCCTAGCCTGTGTTCCCGAACCATGACCGGCTTGACGGTTCCGCGCGGTTGGAATGCCGGATTGGAGAACGGCGCGAAGGGCCCCAAAGTGGGTCTGCCAGAAGATAGGGATCAGCCCCTCACCGAGACGGATATTTACGAGGTCCGTTGCCGTCGCTTTGTTCTTATCGTATCCCCACCCGCGCTTATCACAGATGGACTTCATCGTGCTTTCGAAAGATTTGCATGCATCAACGAGCGCTTCTTCCTTCTTTCCATGTCGATAATGTTCGTAGGCGCTCAGAAATTCTTCTTGCGCGCCTGCATACATTTTGTCCCTGAGTAGCCGCAGGGCAGGAATAACGGCTTCAGCGTGGATGAGCTGAGAATCTACACGAACTATTTGATTGTCGGTAAATTGATAGCCAATGCCGTGTTCTTTGAATCGAATGTTCAATTCCCGAACAGCATCGTCGGCTATCTTGCGATTGTTTCTGCCGTAGATGTAGCCGTTATCGCTGCAAAAATTATCGATGATGCGAAAAGTCAGCTCTATCGCATCCAAAACTCGCTCATCATTCTGCTCTGAAAGAAACCAAGTAGTCAGGTCATCATGCGCGTCTCGCTTGTTCTGCGGATCGCTGCGATTCGAGAGTTTAAACACGCCGTATTCGCGGCGGAGGATCTGGACGATTTTTTGATAAGTCTGTTGAATTTTCTTTGTGGCGTCGTGTTTGTCGTAATATGGCGTGCCAATGGCCTCTCCCCAAATATGCACAATCTGAGTTCGAAGCTCGTTTGGAACTCGGTCGTAGGTGAAAACATCCGGCACTTGACCGAGTTCACGCTTTCTCCGCTTCGAATAAAGGTCCCAAACAGCCATAGCCCGCCACCTTGGAGTGTCAGAGCTATAGCTGAAGGCCAGCGGTTGAGATAGGGACTAAGGGCATCGCGGGAGCACCGCACCCCGGCTCACCGCCCTCAATTCGGCTTCGCATCCGCCGCCGGTGCCGCATCCGCCGCCGGCACCGCAGCCTTGCCGCCGCCGGTAAACCGCTCCAGCACGCTCTTCACGGCATCGCGCGTCTTGCGGTCCTTCACCGCATCTAACAGCGGCGCGGAGGCGGGCGAGCGGCGGATCAGGCTTTCGGGGTCGGGGAAGATCAGGGGATCGTCCCACGGGCCCTGCACCACGAAGGGCAGGTCGAAGCCGGGCGCGGCGTTTGCCGTGGTCAGGCTGGCGGTGCCCTTGAGGTCGAATTCGCGCGCGGGCACCGAAGCCGTGCCGGTCATGGTCAGGCGCGTCGTCGGGCCCTCGACGCGGATATCCTCGGCGGTGGCGGTGCCGTCGGAGAATTTCACCGCGACCGTCATCTTGTCGTAAGGCGTCGAGCCCGAACGCAGATTGCCGCCGCCGGACAGCGGCCGGCGCTCCAGTCGCCTGAGCAACTGTTCGACATTGAAGCCAGAGATCGCGCCGTCGTGGCCGGTCAGGGTCGCGGTGCCGTCGAGCGATGACGCCAGACCGAACGGCGATGAGCCCGAAGCCACCAGCGAGACGCCGAGATTGCCGCGGCCGCTCAATTTGCTGAAGCCGAACAATTCGCCGACGCAGGCTTGCAGATCGACGTCGGTGAACTGGAACTGGGCCTTCACGTCGGCCACCGTGTCGGCGCGCGCCACCGCGAACGAGCCCCTGGCGATGCCGCCATAGACCTGCGCCTCGCCGACCGAGAGCGCCAGCGCGCCGCCGCGCAGGTTCGCGCCGAACGCGGTGCGCCCCAGTTTGGTCGGGCCGACCGTGACCTTTGCCGCCGACAGGCGCATGTCGAGATCGGTCGTCGACAGCGAATCCATGTCGAACAACTGCCGGTTCCAGTCACGCGCGCCGCCGCCGGCGAGCAGGCGGAAGGTGGAGATATAGGGCGTGAAGTCGAGCGTGTCGGCGGCCAGCGTCGCCTGCAGCGACAGCCGGCCGCCGTTGTTGGCATAGGTCATCACGCCCTCGGCGACGTTGCCGTCGAGTTCGACGTTGACGTTGGTCAGCGCGATCGACGGGCCGACGACGTTGGCGCGCGCCTTCAGCGCGAAGCGGCCGAACCCGCCGGCGCCCGGCGGCGCCTGCCCGGTCCAGCGCAGCGCGTTGCGGAGCGACGGCGAATCGACGGTCAGCACGCCTTCCATCATCATGCTGGTGCGGTTGGCGACGCTGCCGTCGAAGGCCAGTTTCATCGGCGCGCTGGCGATCCGCGCCTTCAGGCCGGAGCGGTCGCCGGACAAGGCCGCGAGGAAGTCGCTGATGCTGATGGAGCCGTCGACGCGCTCGCCGCGCCAGTCGAATTGGCCGGTGGCGGCAAAGGAGCGCGAGATCGAGGGCCAGGCCAGCGAGAGGTCGATATCGTCGAGCTTCTCGGTCAGCTGGTGGCCGGCGTCCTCGTAGGCGAGCGTGCCGTCCTGGATCCTGATTTCCGAGAACGACACCTGGTTGTCGGCGCCCGGCTTCATGGTGCGCGCGATCGTGGCGATGAAGGGCGTCCAGTTGCTCTCGCCCTTGGCGTCGCGGACGACGTGGATGTGGGGACGCAACATCATGACGTCGGATATCTGGAACCGCTGCAGCAGCAGCGGCACCAGCCGCAGATTCGCGGTCAGCACGTCGACGGCGAGCGCCGGATCGGAAGTTCCGCCGCCTTTCAGGCCGACGTCATGAAAGGAGATATAGCTTGCGGGAAAGACCGAGATTTCGGTCGAGCCCGCGACCACCAGATCGAGGCCGGTCACGGCGCGGATTTGCGCCTCCACCGCCTGGCGCAGGGCATCCCGGTTGAGCAACCAGGACGTCGCGACCAGGCCGATCAGCGTCACGCCGAGAAACGCCGCTATCGGCATCCCGAGGCGCTTTATTCCTTGGGCCATCGTCAATGACATATCCAGGTCTGTCTAGAACCGATTCCAGTTAAAGCCGAGTCCAGTCGAAGCCGCATCCAGTGGAAGCCAGTCTAGCGAAAGCCAGGTCCAGTGGAAGCCAGGTCGGCTTGTTGTCGTCGGGCCGCTGTTGAAAAGGCGGGCAGGGAACGAAATCCCGTGCCAGCCGCCGGCAACCTGAGGGGATTTCATGACGCTTTCAAGGCCGTTCCCTGACTCCCTCGCCCCGCTTGCGGGGAGAGGGTTGGGGTGAGGGGGGCTTTCCGCAGATTCAGGCTCGCGGATAGTCCCCCTCACCCGAATTGCTGCGCAATTCGACCTCGCTTTTCGCTCGCGGCGCTTGGCCATTCATGCCCTATCTCGCCCCCAGTCATTCCGGGATGGTGCGTCAGCACCAGACCTCAGATGCGCAATTGCGCATCGGGGAATCTCGAGATTCCGGGTTCGATGCTTCGCATCGCCCCGGAATGACAAACGCCTCAGCCCCCCGTCATTGACGCATTGCGAAGAATTCGCCTAATAATCCCTCGAAACCGTGCTGGCCTGTCCTGGCCCGCGCCTCCCTCCATCAGGTCGCATGTTCATGAACAAGGTCTACCCCGACGCCAAATCGGCCCTCGACGGCATTCTCAAGGACGGCATGATGATCATGTCCGGCGGTTTCGGCCTGTGCGGCATCGCCGAGACCCTGTCCGACGCGATCCGCGACTCCGGGGTGAAGAACCTGACGGTGGTTTCCAACAACGCCGGCGTCGACGGCATCGGGCTGTCCCGCCTGCTCGAGACCCGCCAGATCAGGAAGATGATCTCGTCCTATGTCGGCGAGAACAAATTGTTCGCCCAGCAATACCTCGCGGGCGAGCTCGAACTCGAATTCAATCCGCAGGGCACGCTGGCCGAGCGCATCCGCGCCGGCGGGGCCGGGATTCCGGCCTTCTACACCAAGACCGGCGTCGGCACCCTGATCGCCGAAGGCAAGGAAGTGAAGGAATTCGACGGCGAGAAATACATCATGGAGCGCGGGCTGTTCGCCGATCTCGCCATCGTCCACGCCTGGATGGGCGATACCGCCGGCAACCTCGTCTACCGCAAGACCGCGCGGAACTTTAATCCGATGATGGCGACCGCGGCCAAAGTCACGGTCGCCGAGGTCGAACATCTGGTGCCGGCGGGCCAGATCAACCCCGACCACATCCACACGCCCGGCATCTTCGTCAAGCGCATGATCCAGGTCGGCACCGGCAAAAAACGCATCGAATTCCGCAACACGCGCAAGCGTGAAACGGCGGCCGCAACCGGAGAGGAAATCTGATGGCCTGGACCCGTGAACAGATGGCCGCCCGCGCCGCCAAGGAACTGCGCGACGGCTACTACGTCAATCTCGGCATCGGCATCCCGACGCTGGTTTCCAATTACATCCCCGAAGGCATCGACGTTCAGCTGCAGAGCGAGAACGGCATGCTCGGGATGGGTCCGTTTCCCTATGAGGGCGAGGAAGACCCCGATCTCATCAACGCCGGCAAGCAGACGGTGAGCGAACTGCCGTCGACCAGCTATTTCTCCTCGGCCGATTCCTTCGGCATGGTCCGTGGCGGCCACATCGATCTCTCGATCCTGGGCGCGATGCAGGTGGCGCAGAACGGCGACCTCGCCAACTGGATGATCCCCGGCAAGATGGTCAAGGGCATGGGCGGCGCGATGGATCTGGTCGCCGGCGTCAAGCGCGTCGTGGTGGTGATGGAACATTCCGCCAAGGACGGCGCCAAGCTGCTCAAGCAATGCAACCTGCCGCTGACCGGCGAGCGGGTGGTCGACATGGTGGTCACTGATTTGGCGGTCTTCACCATCGACAAGCACGGCAAGGACGGCATGGCGCTGATCGAACTCGCCGACGGCGTCACCCTCGACGAGGTCAAGTCGAAGACCGAAGCCGAATTCCGGGTGGCGCTGAAGAACGCGTGAGGGCCCGCCAGTGGTTATCGTCGTCCCGGCGAACGCCGGGACCCATAGCCACCGGCCTTAATCGTTCGCGAAAGCCGTTGAACAGCGTCTCTCAAAACGAGCGACACGGCGTATGGGTCCCGGCGTTCGCCGGGACGACTAAACACTGGCTTAATCTGACGTCGCGCCCTCACCCCGTCGCCGTCGCCACTTCCTCCAGCCCGCGGTTGCGCGGCTCGACGCCCCAGGCCCACACCACCACGATCTGAACGACCACCAGCCCGATCATCAGCCAGACCACGCCCGGCAGCTGGTAGGAGGCCATCAGCGCGCCCACGATGAACGGCGAGACCACGGTGGCGCCGCGTCCGAAGGTGTTGCAGATGCCGTTGGCGCGCAGCCTGATCTCGGTCGGAAACAGTTCAGGCGTATAGACGCCATAGAGGATCGCGGTCTGCACGTAGATCGCAACCACCAGGACAAAGCCGATCGTGAGCACGATCGCCGGATCGGAGGCCGCGTTGAAGCGGGCATAGATGTAGCCGGCGGCGATGGTCACGATCGAGGCGCCGATGATGCTCCAGCGCCGTCCGATGGCGTCGGACAAATAAGCGCCGAGCGCGCAGCCGACCAGCGAAGCGGCCGACAGCACCAGCGTGTAGGCCAGCGAATTGGTGATCGTCAGTCCCTGGCGCAGGAAGAACTGCGGCAGGAAGATCACGAAGCCGAAGATCAAGGTATTGATCGTGATCAGCACCCAGGAGCCCACGAACAGGCGTTGCAGCAGCGGCGGCCTGATCAGGTCGGCCGCGGACACCTGCGCGACGGGGGCGGGCACCACCACCGGCGGCAGCGCCTTGCCGCCGGCGGATTCCGTTTCGATCGACTGCATCAGGGCTTCGGCTTCCGCGTCGCGGCCCTGCGATTCGAGCCAGCGTGGCGATTCCGGCAGGTTCTTGCGCAGGTACCAGACGATCAGCGAGCCGACGCCGGCGATCACGAACATCGGCCGCCATCCGAAGTTCGGGATGATGAGATAGCCGAGCAGCGAGGTCGCCGGGAAGCCCGCCACGACAATGAAAGCCATCATCGACAGCCAGCGCCCGCGGGTTTTCGGCGGCACGAATTCGGTCAGCGTCGAATAGCCGACCACGATTTCGGCCCCTAGTCCGAGGCCCTGCACGAAGCGGCAGGCGATCAGCTGGTTCATGTCCTGCGCGAACGCCGCCGCCAGCGACGCCAGCCCGAAGATCAGCAAGTTGATCTGGTAGGTGAAGCGCCGCCCGTACTTGTCGCCGATAAAGCCGGTGATCAGCGCGCCCACGGTCATGCCGACAAAGGTCAGAGAAATGAATTGCAGGTTCTGCGGCACGGTCGAGAACTTGCTCTGCACCGCCGACGCCAGCACGCCGCCGGCGACGTAGAGATCGTAGCCGTCGAAAAACATCCCGGCGCCGACCAGCCCGAAAATCCGGTAATGAAACGACGAGATCGGCAGCCGGTCGAGACGCGCGCCGGCGTTTACTGCGAGAGCCATTTGAAATTCCCCCCTTTGTTCGTTTTTATCTCTTCTAATTTCTTCTAGTAAAACTGCGTCACTGAACCCTCATGGTGAGGAGGCGCTTTTGCGCCGTCTCGAACCATGAGGCCCGGTGGTCGCCTCATCCTTCGAGACGCTCGCTTGCGCAAGCTCCTCAGGATGAGGCGATAGAGCCGGCCATGACGCAGTAAGACCATTCGTTCAGTTCAATCGTCGCTGGGTCGCCGTGTCGCGGTACCAGTCGAACGGCTGGTTGTGGGTCGCGACCATCACGCTCTTGGTGTTGAAGTGATCGTCGAAGCTCTCGGTGCCGAATTCGCGCCCGACGCCGGAATCATCGATGCCGCCCCAGGGCGAGGCCGGGTCGAGACGGTGATGGTCGTTGACCCAGACGATGCCGGCCTTGACGCCTGCGGCGACGCGATGGGCGCGCGCGACGTCGCGGGTGCGGATCGCCGCCGCCAGCCCGAACGGTGAATCATTGGCGAGCCGCAGCGCGTCCGCCTCGTCCGTGAACGGCGTCACCGAGGTGAAGGGCCCGAACACTTCCTCCTGGAAGATCCGCATGTCGGATTTGACATCCGCAAACACCGTCGGCTGCACGAAGTAGCCGTTCTCGTGGCCGGGCACCTTTGCTGCGGCCCCGCCGGCCACCAGCCGCGCGCCATCGTCGCGGCCGAACCGGCAATAGGACAACACGCGGTCGCGCTGCCGCGCCGAGATCACCGGCCCGAGCTGGGTTGCGGGATCGAAGGGATCGCCGATGCGAATGCCTTGTGTCTTGGCCTTCAGCTTCTCGACGAATTCGTCATAGACCGATGCCTGCACGATATGGCGCGAGGCGCAGACGCAGGTCTGGCCCGCGCCGATGAAGGCGCCGAACGCCGCATAATTCACCGCCTGGTCGACATCGAAATCGTCGAACACCATGACCGGCGTCTTGCCGCCGAGTTCCATGGTCTGATGGGCGAACACTTTCGCCGCCGCCGCGCCCGCGATGCGGCCGGCTTCGGTGCCGCCGGTCAACACCAGCTTGTTGATGTCGCGATGCTCGGCGAGCAACTTGCCGGTGGTCTGGCCGAGGCCGAGCACGATGTTGAACACGCCGGGCGGCAGGCCCGCCTCGGTGAAGATCTGCGCCAGTTTCAGCGTCGTCAGCGGCGTGTACTCCGACGGCTTTACGACGGTGACGCATCCGCTTGCCAGCACTGCCGCCAGCGATTTGCACATGATCATCAAGCGGATGATTGAACGGCGTGCAGTTGGCGACGATGCCGATCGGCGTGCGCAGCGTGTAGTTCAGGTAGGAGCCCTCGACCGGGATGACCGCGTCGCGCCGCGCCAGCGCCAGGCCTGCGAAGTAGCGGAAGAAATCCGGCAGCCGCGACAGCTGCGCGCGCGTCTCGTTGAGCGGACGGCCGTTGTTCAGCGTCTCCAGCCGGTACAGCTGCTCCAGATTGGCCTCGAAGGCATCGGCGAGGCGGTTGACCAGCCGGGCGCGGGCACGAATGTCCATGCCGCCCCAGGCGCGGCCTTCGAAGGCTGCGCGCGCGCTTTTCATCGCGCGATCGACGTCCTCGGTCGTCGAGTTCGGAATCCGCGCGATGACCTCGCCGGTGGCGGGATTGCGGACGTCCAGCATCTCGCCGGTGCCCGCCTCGATCTCGCGGCCGTCGACGAAGTTGCCGTGGATTTCGACCTCGATGGCTTTTGTTGGAATGTTCATGCGTCTCTCCCTTCGACGATCACCGCGTTGCGCTTGAGCGCCGGCAGCACACGCTTTTCGGTCTGGCTGATATGGGCCTTGATGAGGCGCGCGGCGCAGCGCGCATCGCGCCGCTGCATCGCCTCGATCAGGCTGACGTGCTCGGCCACCAATTGGGTCGGATCGTGGTCCCGGATGTTGGCGACGCTGACGCGCACCAGCCGATCGGCCTGTCCGATCAGGTCGCACAAGGCCTGCGCCATGCGGCGGTTGCCCGAGGCATCCGCCAGGGCGGAGTGAAAGGCGCGGTTGTAGGCGATGAAATCCTCGTGGCCGCCCGCGAAGTGTCTGAAATCGTCGAGCGATCGGAGCGTGCTGTCGGCGGCGTTTTCGATCGCTTCGGCGACGCAGGCCGGCTCCAGCGCGAAGCGGAAGCGCAGGAGGTCGCGCGCGTCCGACAACGAGATCGGATTGACCCGGTAGCCCTGGCGCGGCTGCACCGTGACGAGGTGTTCGCGCTCCAGCCTCAACAGGGCGTCGCGCACCGGCTGGCGGCTCACGGCATAGCGCTCGGCCAGCTCCTGCTCGCGCATATCATCGCCCGGCGCAAGGCGGCAGGTCAGAATATCAGTACGGAGGTTTTCGTAGACGTTATCGCGCAACAGCATCGAAATTTCCTCGGAATTCGTTTTCTTTCTTGCAGTCGTGAAATATCACGTCAAGCGACAAAGGCTTGAAATACCCGAATTTTGATTTATCAATCGCTCCGCATCGCCTTACCCCCGGCCCGGCAACAGGGCTGCCCCCAACCTTGAAAAAAGAGAGACCGGCATGGACCGACTTTTCGCCAATGGCACGGTCAACGCGGCGCAAATCGGCCAAGGATCGGAAGCGCCGGCGCTGTTCCTGTTTCACTCGCTGCTGTCGGACCGGGCGAGTTTCGACGCCGTCACGCCAAAGCTGTCGCAGTCGTTCCGGGTGATCGTCCCGGAATTGCCCGGCTTCGGCAAATCAAAGGCGGTCAGTGGCGGCCTCGCCGCCGTCGCCGACCGAATGGCCGAGGCGGTGAAGGAGGCCGCCTCCGGCGCCGAGACCATCGTGCTCGGCAACGGCTATGGCGGGTTCGTGGCGCTGCAAATGGCGATCCGCCATCCGGCCCTCGCAACCAGACTTATTCTCGCCGATTGCGGCGCTGCGTTTTCCGAACCGGGGCGTGAGGCCTTCCGCAACATGGCGGCGGCGTCCAAGGCCAAGGGGCTGGCCGCGATCACCGACGTCGCGATGCGCCGGCTGTTCGCGCCGGAGTTTCAGGCGCAGCATCCCGATCTGATGCAGGATCGCCGCGAGGCATTTTTGAAGACAGACCCGGAAGTGATTCAGTCCGCCTGCGGGCAGCTTGCCGAACTCGACCTTCGGGGCGAGCTTTCGCGGGTCAATGTGCCCGTGCTGGTGCTGGTCGGCGAACACGACGAGGCGACGCCCCCGCCGATGTCGCGCGAACTGGCAGCCGGTCTTCCGAACGCGCGCCTGAAGATCCTTGCGGGCTGCGCGCACGTCCCCCAATTGCAATCGCCGGAAGCGTTTCTGGATGCGATCGGCGATTTCCTGACCTAGCGACGCCGACGCAAGCCTCAAGGGGGCCCGCCCGCCGTGTGACAGGACTTGCCCGTCACCCGATCAAAGCCTGTGGGATGCCCACGTCGCGGTCTTTTCCGTCAGGCCATTCGCGAGAACAGCGAAGCAAAACTGTTCTTCCGCACGTTTCAACAACCGCGGCAGATATTCCTGAGCTTGGCAGCGGTTCGCGCTTCCTCCTCGATGAATGGGTCTTCGTAGGCGGCTCGCGATACCTTGTTTTCGATGGCCGCGGGCTTTGCCACTTTCGGAGGAAACGCCGCATCGTAACAAGCAAGTCGCTCGCCTGTGCCGTCGACTTTGCGGCAGTCTGGTCCGGCGGCGAGAGTACTTTGCGTGCAGGCGCACAACGCCAGTACCGCGAGGGCGATTTTCATCAGGTTTCCTTTCGGGCGACATTACCCGTCGCATTTCCGCAATCGAAACAGGCCGTGTCCACGAAGTGGCAGGCCAGTCGCCTCCAATACCAATCGTGCGCTGCAAGAAAGCGCCGCCGATACGTCGCTGATCAACCGCTATCCGAATAACCCGTCAGATGCTGACGTCAGCGAATGCGTTTCTATTTCTTCTTGCCGGAAGCGAAGTTCGGCTGCCATCCCGCGGTCTTTTGGCTTGGCGCCGCGGCAATTATCTTGATCTTCTCTTTCTTGGGTTTCTTGGCCTCCCGATTGCCTTTTTGCTCGCCCTTGGCCATGCCGGTCTCCTTTGGGTTTGATGACGACTCAACGATGGAACGTGGAATTTCACATTGATGCTTAGCGCGCCGCATTTTCTATCTTGTCGCACGCTTCAATCGCGTCAGTTAATCCGGCTTCCCCGGTTTTATGAGGACAAGGAGACCGCCTTCCGTCCTGGCTCAGCTTTTTGACGAGCTGACTTCCTCTCCGCCTATGGCGCGGTCCAGTGCGTCGATCAGTGCCTGAATCTCCATGAATTTGTTGCGTGCTCGCTCCGCCTTGTCGCGGTCGAAAGGAGCGGCCAGCACCTTCACATGCGTGTCGCTGTCCTCGATCATGCGCTGACGGGCTTTTTTCAGAATTTCAAGTCGCTCGCTCATTTAGGTTGCTTTGCCGCCCATGAGGGACGAGCGCCATGCCAGGCAGGAAGCGCATCCCATTCGGCCCATCGCATTCGGCGCTCCTCATCCCCGACCCTGACAAAAACAAAGGCAGCATCATCCTGCCCGGTTTTCGAACCGACGAACATGGCCGGAGCTCCGTATGCGTCCCTGATGATCGCTGTATTTGCCATTTCTGGTCCTGCTCTCCATTAACCGCTTGGATTCGGTTGCCCACATGTCAACGGAGGCGGACTACCGCTGGATCATGGCCGCCGCAGCGATCAGCAGGGCAAAAAAGACCGGGACCAACACCGGGGGCACGAGCCAGACGCGAAGATTGAATTTGTGGGCATCAGACATGTGACCGCCTTTTTTGGTCGAGGCGGGAGCGCAACACTCTCAGTCACCGATAACGGCCGGGGAAGCGCGGTGATGTTGGAAACGTAGCAGCCCCCTCGCCAAATAGCGAGGCGAATCGCTTTTCGTTGCAACTGGTTTGCAGTTGCCAAGCCAGTATGGGCAGAGGTCGCTGCAAGCTGGACCGTTTACGCCACCTCATCGGTCCAGACCTTAAAGCTGACCAGGGTGTTCGGCCCGAAAGTTTGGGTAATCGGCACGTCAGCGGCATCGCGACCCTGGGCGATCAGGACCCGGCCGATCCGCGGAATGTTGTTGCGCGCATCGAATGTGTACCAGTGGCCACCGATATAGGCCTCGAACCAGCCGGCAAAATCTCCCGCGGCGTAGGGAGGCGGCATTCCGATGTCGCCGAGATAGCCCGTGCAGTATCGGGCGGGGATATTCATGCAGCGACAAAACGCGATGGCAAGATGCGCGTAATCGCGCCAGACGCCCTTGCCTTCGTTGAACGCTTCCCATGCCGTCATGGCGCGCGCGCATGCTCGTATCCGAACGCGATGTGGTTGGGGACGAAATCGCAAATCGCCTGGACTCGTGCCCAACCCGGCGTTGTCTTCTCAAACAGCTTCCATGCAAGATCGGAAAACCGGTCGGTTTCGCAGTAGCGGCTGCCAACCAGATAGACGATGGCCTCCGCCGGCAGATCGCTCAAGAGCGGACCTTGCAGCCCTGAACGCATGGCCACATGGCGAGCCGGGTAACGCGTTCAATCAGGTCTGAGAATTTCTGAAAATTGTTCCGCCGCACTGCGGAGATGGCTACGAAGGGGGTCGAGTACAAGACAATATAAGAGCTATTCGGCGCCAGTTCCGTGAGAAAGCGATAGCTAATCTGATCAAAAGAGCGCACGGTGAGGGCATGCACAACAACAGAGTAGGCGCCGGGCTGTTTGCGATAGGCAAACCGGCATGACCGTGCGCTCGCGTCGGGAAATCATCACTTTCAAACACCCCTTCCGGATCAAGGGTACCGATCGCCTGCTCCCGCCGGGGGCTTACGAGGTCGTCACGGATGAGGAGATGATTGAAGGATTGTCGTTTGCTGCATTCCGCCGCGTTGCCACCATGATCATGGTGCCGGCGGCGCCGCCGCGCACTTTAACGACGGAGATGATTTCCATCGGCTCAGTCGAATTGTCCGATGCGCAACGCAACGACGCGGGCGCGCCTTGTGACTGACGAACCGCTCGATCTGGACAAGCACCGCGGCATGGCCGCGCAGAAGGCGACCGACATAAGGCGTATTCTGGCCAGCGCTGAGAATAACGCCAGGGAGCTGCGCGATCGGCAGACAGCACTCGAAAGCGAGCTTCTGTCGGCTCCGGCGACTTCCTGGCCGGACGCAGCCGCCAAGGCGCGTTACGTCCTGAATTTATACGCGGCGGGTTTGGCTCCGGCCGACACCCGTCACCGCGATCTCGTAGCGGCCGTACTTGCCGACTTCGCCCGGCTCTCCAGCGAGAGCTGAATGAATGGTTGTTCGCCGAACAGCCGGAAGCCTCACCCCGCGACCGATCGATGATCGAGCGCCCTTCTGAAAGTATATCTCATGCAGAATCTTTCGCCGCGTCACGTCAAGACAGAAGAGTCGCTCCGGCTCGGGGTTGTGTCGGGCTGGTACAGCACCAAGGTGAGCGGAACGTTTGTCTCGGGCCCGCACGATTCCGAAGTCGATTGCCTTCGTAAAATTGCAGAGATCGATCCGGCGCCGCCAAAAGACTTGAAAGGCGCGCGCACCGCGTAGCCCTCGGGCAAGCGACAGAGCGCGGCTCGCAGTCGATCAAGACGTCGCTCCGAAGGCAGGAACGTCCTGGCAGGAGGCAAGTCAAATGGCACTGACACGCGGCAGCTTTGGCGGTTACGAATTTGACCGGATGGTGGTCCTGTTTTCGATGGTTGATGGTCAAAGGGAGGTGCAATGTGCCGTGAGCACATCCGTCCTGGACGACCTTGAAAGGCCGGCGCGGACCAGGTCCGACCAGCGCGAGGCGCAATTCATGAGACTGCGCGATCAGATAGAAGAGCGCGCCGTGCGCAAGTTCCTTGCCATGGAGTTCGAGGGCAGTCCGCCTGGCATCGTCCTGCGCAGCGTCGATTTTCGGAACTAGCTCCAAAACCGGACTTTCCGAGAGCCAATCACCATGCGTCGGTTTGCAGTCAGCCGGCCCCGGAAACCATGATACCTCTGCGTTGCATCCGCCGCCTCGCGGTCGGCAAGTAGCCGTGGCGCAATTCATGCCTGTAGCCTGACAATTCAGGGCGGCATCGAGGCGTACGCTCGGCGAGCAGCGCAGGGGCGACGTTCGACTGGTCTGCGAGCCGGGCGGATGAATACACGACGCGGGTCAGGACGGTGCGGTCGCCCGCGGCTTGCGAAGAACCGACGAAAGGTTCTCGATCCAGGAATCCCGCTCGCGTACCAGCCGGAAGCCGAGATGGCTTGGCGGCACGCCGACCGCGCAGCCGCCGGCGCGGGCGTCGCGGATGAAGTCGGTGACATAGGCGCGATGGGCACCTTCCGCGACGCGAACGCCGCAGTTCGAAGTCTTCGAAACCGGCTGCCCCGCGTCATCGAGCGCGGTGCGCACAAAGCAGGTTGAGGTCCATTCCCAGACATTGCCCGACGTGTCGAGCAGGCCGTTCTCGTTGGCGCCGAAACCGCCGAACGGGCGCACCGCGTCGTCGGCGATGGCTCGCTCGGATTCGCGCTCATAACGCGCGATCCAGCGCTTCGAGGGATCATTGTCGTCGACGGGCAGTCCGTCGTCCCGGTAGTTGCTGCCCGCCGCGAACGCCCATTCCTCGTCGGTCGGCAGCCGATAATGCCTGCCGGTTCTACGCGACAGCCAGGCGGCATAGCCCGCCGCGTCGTGCCAGCTGACCTGCACCGCGGGACGATCGGCCGCGACTGTAACGCCGGCATCGAGCGGGCGGCACGCGGCTTCGTCGACGCAGCGTTGATAGTCGCTGGCGCTGACCTGGTGCGTCATGATCGAAAGCGGCCGCTCGAAACGCAGCGAGACGAGCGGCGCCTCGGCCGGCTTGCCGGCGCGGGTGAAATCGCCGGCAACCCGATAAGACACCGTGCCGGATCGCAGGTCCACGACGGTTTGTTCGCCGCGCAAAGCCGTGACGGGTGGAACGTTTTCGGAAAGCAGGGGAGTAACCGCCAGCGGACCGGCGAGCCCGGCCGCGCAGGCCATGGCTATTTTGAGGGAGGCGATCTTGAGTTTGAATGCGATCAGCATGGCCGTCTCGATTCATTTCCATTCGAGGCGCCGGCCTTAAGCCGGCGCCGGACCCGTTCAGTTGGTTTTCGGAACCGGGATTTCCGCCGGCGCCTTCACCTGGGTCATCAAATCCTCGTTCCACTTGCCTTCGACCTTGAAGTGAGCGGTGGCGCCGAGCTCAACGGCCTCGATCAGATTATGCGTGACATAGGCGTAGATGCCGGGTTCCAGGAACGTATAGAGCGCGGCTCCCGCCGAGCCGCCGCGAATGAACCAGGTCTCAAGGCCGGTTTGCGGGGCGTTGGAGAACTTGCCGGTTTCCCAGACGTAGTCGCCATGGCCGCCGATCAGATGCGGACGGCTGTCGCGGTTGGCCTGCGAGTGCACGATCAGCACGGTCTCGCCGACCTTGGCCGTCAGGGCATTCTTGCCTGTGAGGGCGCCCACCTTGCCATTGAACACGACATGCGTTGGAATCAGCTTGCGCATCACCTCGACGGTGTCGGTGTAGGCCTCGCCGGCTGAATCGTAGGACTTGTATTTGCCCTTCTCGTCCTTCGGCACGTAGAGATCCTGTTCGCCGATATAGACGACCTTGTCGTAATGCAGCGGCTTGCCTTTGCCGTCGGTCAACCCTTCGCGCGGCAGCACCATCACCGCGCCGTTCATGCCGGAGACGACGTGCCAGGGAATCATCGGGCCACCCGGGGCGCAATGATAGACGAAGGTGCCGGTACGGGTCGCCTTCCAGCGGATCGTCACCTGCTCGCCCGGATTGACCAGGGAAAGCTCGGCGCCTCCAAGCGCGCCGGTTGCCGCATGGAAATCAATATTGTGCGGCATCGAATTGGTGTCTGGATTGACCAGCGTCACTTCGACGTAGTCGCCCTCGTGCACCACCATCAAGGGGCCTGGCATCGAGCCGTTGAAAGTCATCGCCTGAAAGGTGGTGCCCTGGTCGTCGATGACGACCTTCTTCTCCTCGATCGTGAGCGTGAACTCCATTATCTTCGGGCCCTGTCTGGTGGCCTGTTCGTGCGCATGCACGAACGGCGGCGCGACGAGATCGACGTGCTGCCGGGGCAGCTTGGGTTCGTCGGCGAGGACGGGTGTCGTCAGCATGAGGGCTGCGGCGGCGGCGCTGAACATGGCGGCTCTGCGGGTTAACATCGGATCATTTCCTGTCTGCTTTCTGTACGCATGCATTTTGTGCCGCTTTCGGCAAAACTGTTTGATCTGCAACAAGGTTGTCGGTGATTGGCGATCTCCTACGCAATCATACGGAGGTCTGCAGATCCGACTTGGAGGAAACGAGTCGGCGTTGCGGGAAGCTGCGATCGTCATGCGCGATCCCGCGGGCCCGATACCGGCGCCGGCATCGGAATCCGCGGATCTTCGCCTGCAGAGGATCTTCGCCTACAGCGATTTGATGGCCAGCCAGACGGCGGCCCACACAGCCAGCGATAGAATCGCGACGACGAGGACAAAGACAACCAGAATCCACGTCAGGCTCGGATTGCTGAAGAAGGACGATTTGTTGGGACCGCCATGGAAATCATCGTGTCCGGGGATATGGCCGCGGATCCCGAGTATCCAGAGAATGGTGTCCAGGACGAACAGGCACATGGCCCCGGCTCCGATTTGTCGCTTTGATTTTTAAGTATCGCCCGGAAATGGGCGTAACTCTTTGAGCGAGCGCAAAGCCGCGCCCCCCTCCTTGGGTTATTCAGGAAAGCCGGGGCGGACGAACCTCCCTTGGCGCCATTCATCGAAAAGACGGTACGAAATGAGGTCTGATCTTGCGGCTTGCTACGGACAGGAGCGATTGCCGAGATATACGAGCTATCCGACCGCCCCGCATTTTTCGGCCAGCATCGGCCCTGAAACCTATGCCGAATGGCTGAGGGCGATCCCGCCGGACGCCACCGCCTCCCTCTATCTGCACGTCCCGTTCTGCCGGTCGATGTGCTGGTATTGCGGCTGTCACACCACCATCGCCCGCCGCGACGAGCCGATTTCGGCCTATGCCGCGGCACTGCGCCGCGAACTCGATCTGGTGTCAGGACGGATCGAACGGCGCATGAAGGTCGATCATATCCACTTTGGCGGCGGGACGCCGACGATCCTGGCGCCCGAACTCTTCGAGGATCTGGTCGCCTCGATCAGGCACGCTTTCTCTGTGCTTCCCTCGGCCGAAATCGCCGTCGAGATCGATCCGCGCACGCTCACGGGACCCATGATCGACGCGCTCGGACGTGCCGGCGTCAACCGCGCGAGCCTTGGCGTGCAGAGCTTCGACCCCGTTGTCCAGCGCGCCATCAACCGGGTGCAGAGTTTCGAGGAGACGGCGGAGGCTGTGACAAGCCTGCGGCGAGCCGGAATCGCCGGCATCAATTTCGATCTGATCTATGGCCTGCCGTATCAGACGGTCGCCTCCTGCCTCGATACCGTGAGGCGGTGCGTCGAGCTTCGTCCCGATCGCTTTTCCGTTTTTGGCTATGCCCACGTCCCGACATTCAAGAAGTATCAGCGCAAGATCGCGGAAGCCTGGCTGCCCGACAGTCTGGAGCGGCTTGACCAGTCCTATGCGATCGCCAACGCGCTGAAGGAAGCCGGATATCTGCAGATCGGGCTCGATCACTTCGCACTGCCAGACGATGCGATGGCGGTGGCCCAGCGGGACCGTACGCTCCGCAGGAATTTTCAGGGCTACACCACCGACACCAGCAGCATCCTGTTGGGTTTCGGCGCCAGCGCCATCGGGCATTTGCCGCAGGGCTACGTGCAGAACGAGGTCAACATCCACGCCTATTCCGAAACGATCGCCGCCGGCAAGCTGGCGACGGTCAAAGGCTACGCCTTGACCGACGACGACCGGCTGCGCGCCGAGATCATCGAACGCATCATGTGCGACTTCGGCGTCGATCTCGCCCCGATCTGCGCGCGGCACGGATCGGCGCCGGAAGAAATGCTGAAATCGTCGTCCCGCCTGCAGGACCTGATTTCCTCCGGCGTCGTCGAACTCGACGGCACCTCGCTGGCCGTGAAGGAGGATTCACGGTTTCTGGTCCGCAGCGTCGCGGCCGCCTTCGACGCGCATCTCGACGGATCGAAGCAGCTTCATAGCCGGGCGGTTTGAGCGCTTGGGCTCACTGACACGCAGCCAAATTCGAAATTGATGCCGTACCATCAACCCGCAAAGGTCTGTCGCCGGGCCGCCAATGCTCAGAGACTACCACCGCTATTGCCGGCATAGCGGACATGACCGGGATTTATGGCCGGATCGACCCGGTCGCGAATGACCCGGATCGGGCATTTGAGACCTATTCACACTTGTGAATGGCTCATATCCTTCCGTGGGGGTGACAGCTAGCGGAGGATCAATTGTGAAAGCGACATACACACTGGGACTATCCCTACTCGCAGGCATCGCAGTCGGTGGCGCGGCCATCCAAACTCTCCACGCGCAAGCCAAGCCGCCTGTCTACATGATCGCGATCAATGAGGTGAGCAACGAGGAGGGCTACACGAAGGAGTATCTTCCGGCCGCCCAGAAGGCGATTAAGGACCACGGTGGGGTCTACGTCGCGGCTGGGCCGGGAACGCAGGTCGCTGGAAGTCTTCCAAATGGGCGCGTTGTCATTCTCCGGTGGGAGAACCTGGAAGCACTACAGGGTTGGCGCAACTCGCCAGAATATCAAGCGGCGCTCAAGGTGGGCGAGAAATACGCGAAGTACAACATTATCGCCGTCAATGGCGTAAAACAGTAACGCCGTCGTTCTATTAATCCTTCGGATGCCGCCTCACTGGCGTCCTCTTTATTTTGGAAATGCGCGCAGTCCGCTTTGGCATATCGCGGCATTTCGTTGCGTTGCGGAATTTAATCACTATCGCGACAGAGCGGACTTCGATCAGTCGTACGATCAAGTTCGATTTCTGAGCGCGAGCACCGGGAACCCACCGCAAACTTGCGCCGGGACAAACAGGCTTCGGGACAGCCGCGTTAGCCTTCACCTCGGAACGGAGGTGCGCATGCTCATTCGACTTGACGATCTGGTCGACGATGTCATGAGCCGTTCGCCGCAGACGATCAGGGTGTTCCTTCAATTCAAGATGCGCTGCGTCGGCTGTCCGATCGCCTGCTTCCACACCGTGGACGATGCCTGCCGCGAGCATGGCGTCGACCGCGACGCATTTCTCCAGGCGCTGCGCGCCTGCAAATAGTTATCGGTATCCGGAATCCAAAGTTTGCGCGCTCTTGCGGTTCCCCTTTCGCAAGATTCGGATTGATTGGCGCGGCTTGCGCGATGTCCGGTGTTTCCCGGCGTCAAGCCGATCGCGCGCGCCGCACCGGGGATGCGACATGGGCAGCGAGCTCCATGGCCACACCCGCGATGACGGCTTCCCACGTGTCCACCTGGCCTTTGCGGAACAACCGCGCGCTCGGGTACCACGGGCTTGTCGCGCGATCGAGCTGCCAGCGGAAGTCGGGGACGCGCGGCAGCAGCACCCAGACCGGCTTGCCCATGGCGCCGGCGAGATGCGCGACCGCGGTGTCAACGGTGATGACGAGGTCGAGCTGCGCGATCACGGCCGCCGTATCGGCGAAGTCGCGCAACTCGCCGCTCAGGTCGATCACGTTGCCGCATCGGCGGAAGTCGTCCGCGTCGGCGGCGCGGATGTCCTTCTGCAGGCTGACGAAGCGGGTGCCCGGAACGCCGATGAGCGGCGCCAGGCGTGCAAACGGGATCGAACGCTCGTGGTCCCTCGCGTTGTCCGGATGGCCGGACCAGGCGAGGCCGACACGCACCCCGTCTGCCGGCAGGCGTGGTGCCCATGCCGCGATCCGTTCGGCCGGCGCGGACGATGTAAGGAACGCCGCCCGGGATTGTGGCGGGCGTCGTCGCGAACAGGCGCGGCAAGCTGAGAAGAGGGCAGTGCAGGTCGAAAGCTGGGAGCCGATCGCGGCCGGCCGCGACCACCTCGACGCCGAACAGTCCGCCGAGCAGCGGCTCGAGGGACGGCTGGACCTCAAGAACGACATCGGCGCCACGCATGGCTGCCCGCGCGGCGTAGCGGGCGAACTGGAGAGTGTCGCCGAAACCCTGCTCGGCATGAAGCAGAAGCCGTTTGCCGGCAATGTCCTCGCCCGACCATTCGGGCTGCGTGAAGTCGCGTTCGACCCAGCTCGGCAGCTTGCGGCGCCATTCGTAAGCTGGCCATCCCCGCGCGAAATCGCCGGTGAGCAGCAGCAGCATTGCCCGGTTCGTTTGCGCCTCGGCGTGGTCCGGCGCGATCGCGGCGGCGCGGTCGTAGGTCGCAAGTGCCTCATCGAAGCGGCGCAGCTCCTGCAGGACGCTGGCGCGGTTGGTCAAGGCCTCGATCGAGTCCGCACGTAACGCCAGCGCGCGGTCGCAGCTCGCGAGCGCCTCGTCGAGGCGATCGAGCGCCTGCAGCGTCACGGCGCGATTCGACAGCGCCGCGGCATAGTCCGGACGCAGGCGCAGGGCGGCATCATAGCTGGCGAGCGCGTCATCCAGGCGGCGCAGTGCCTTGAGCACATTGCCACGATTGGACAGCGCCTCGGCGTAGTCCGGTCGCGCGGCCAGCGCGCGGTCGTAGCTGGCGAGCGCGTCCTCCAGCCGGCCGAGTTCCCGGAGCGCGGCGCCGCGGTTCGACAGTGTCTCGGGGTGATCCGGGCGCGCCGCGAGCGCGCGATCGTAGCTCGCGAGCGCCAGGTCGAAGCACTTCAATTCGTGCAGGGTCACTCCGCGGTTGAAGAGCGCCTGCGCGTCGTCCGGCCGCGTCGTCAACGCGCGGTCGTAGCTCGCCAGCGCTTCGTCGAGACGCCCGAGCGCCTTGAGCACGTTGCCGCGGTTCGACAGCGCCTCGCCGAAATCGGGCGCGATCGCGAGCGCGCGGTCGTAGCTGGCGAGAGCCTCGTCGTTGCGCCCGAGCGCCGCAAGGGCGGCACCGCGATTGCACAGCGCTTCGGCATAATCCGGCTTTGCGAGGAGGGCGCGCCCGTAGGCCTCGACCGCGTCGTGCGGCCGATCGAGTGCCTTGAGCGCATTGCCGCGGTTGTAGAGCACCTCGGCGTGGTCGGGACGCGCGGCCAGCGCGCGGTCGTAGTTCGCAAGCGCCTCGGACAGACGGCCGAGCCTGCTTAGCAGGTTTCCGCGATTGGAGAGCGCCTCGACGAAATCGGGCTGCGCCGCGAGCGCACGGTCGTAGCTCGTCAAGGCCTCGTCGAGGCGCCCGAGCTGCTCGAGCACGAGGCCGCGATTGCACAGTGCCGACGCATGGCCGGCGCTTGCCTTCAGGAGACGCTCGTAGCTCTCCAGCGCCTCGGCGAAACGTCCGAGCGCCTGCAGTGCCACTCCTCGGTTGAACAGCGCCTCGGCGCCGCCCGGTTGCAGCGACAGGGCGCGGTCGTAGCTCTCGATCGCCTCTTCGAAGCGCCGCAGGCCGGCAAGCGCGAGGCCCTTGTTACAATAGTAGAGTGAGCTGCCGGGGGTTTGCGCGATAGCCCTGCCGATCAGATCGACGGCGACGTCATGGCGCCCGACCTGGGACGCAATCACGCCGAGTAGATGCAGCGCATCGGCATGATCGGGCTGCAGCGCCAGCGTCTCGCGATAGAGCGTTTCGGCCTGCGCGAGTCGGCCCCCCTGATGATGGGCGAGGCCGGCGGCAAAAAGACCGGAAACGCGCAAATCCGACGGCGACGCGCCGGTTGGCTTGACGGCCGCATCGGCGGCGCGGCGTTGTTTGCGGTTCATATCCTGGTCCTCCCGGTTGATTCTCGCGAAGCGCCGATCCTCTGCCCGGCAACTCACTGAACCCGGCCAATTTCTAGGCCAGCGCGCTGATTCGTCCTACGACGGGATGGGGCCGGTGAAACGGCAGGCCGCGCAACCGGCCGCCGAATTCAGCTCCTTCGATCCGCAGGCGCCCCTGATCCGCCCGAAATCGAGCGCCGCCGCGCTCGACCGTCGGGGGGCACTGGCCGATTACCGGGATATTTGCTGGGCGATCGGCTCGGAACCTTTGTCATCGGTCAACGTTTCTTCGAAGAGGGCGCATCGCGCGTCCCTCGCCAGCCTTGGCGCGCCGTTTCTCAGGAAATTTGGCAGGAAGTGGGAAAATTCCGACAACTCGGGTGCTGCGGGGCGGGTCTGTATTGTCGGCTTTTCCCGGCAAGCCCGATAACGCCCCACAGGCGCCCTCGTGAAAATGAAAAATGGTGCCTCCGGCGTCGGGGGCGTCCCGACCTATTTCGGGTGCACGTACGGTCGAGTCTGGCCGGGTAGTCAAAAATGGCGGGAAGATCATGAAAGACACGTTCTCGACGGGTCATACGGTAACATCGCGTCCGCGACCGACACCGAAGATGGCATGATCGGCTTACATTCAATGAAGTGAGCAGCACGCGCTGCGCGGCAATTCCGGTGAGGCTCGCCTGATGGCGTTATCTTCGGACATCCGCTGCTGGGATCCATTCAGCAGTTGGGCTATCGCCACGGCGACTGGAATTGCCGCCATCGCGGCGCTGAGCTTATGGGGACGGTATTTTTCCCGAATCACTTCGCTGCGCATCTATCTCGTGATTTTCGCTGTTTTCACTTTGTCGATAGCAAGCCTTCTCGCATGGCAGAAGGAGCACCGCGAATTGATCCAGACGGAAAATCTCGCAACCCTCAAGGCGTTTGATACCGAGGCGAACCGGCTCTTCGAAGAGAGTCTGACAATCGAAAACGCCGCTGGCTACACTGCCTACCTGGCGAAGGCCGAGGGCTTTTCCGGAAGGTTGCAGAGATGGGTTGCCGACAATATGGGACCCCGAGCATCCGAAATCCTGCAACGTCACGATCCAAAGGACGTGAATATGGCATTTGAAAGCACGATAGGTAAGGATCATGCATCCGCGATAGTTGCGATCATTCAGACGAGGGAAAATATTGCGGCACTGATTGAAGCCCGGGCTTCGGACAAGTGCGTGAAGCCAACGACGGTGGAGCACCCGATTCCTCAAAGCGTGGATTGAGGAACGGCATCGATCTGCACATCAAGTCTGCCCCACGGATCATTCGCGATCGGTTCGGGCCGGCAGCCGATCGCGGTCCGGGCCGCCTTGCGGGCGCTGCTCGCCGGTGCCACACTTGCCGTCAAGTCCGACGGCAAAGGCCGGGGAAACGGGCATGCGGGACGATAGGGGGAACGGTGAAGCTCGCTGCGAACCTGTTCGGCGCCCTGCTTGTGCTGCTCGCGGCGCAGACGGCATCGGCGCAATCCGGCTATCCGAACCGGCCGGTGAAAATCCTGGTCGGCTTCACACCCGGCACAGCTCCCGACCTTGCGGCGCGCATGCTTGCCGACCGGTTTGCGGAAGTCTGGGGCGTGGCGTTCGTGGTCGAGAATGTCCCCGGCGCCGGCAGCAACATCGCTACCGAACGCGTCGCCAAGGCGGCTGCCGATGGCTACACGTTGCTGATGGGCGGCAACTCGGCGCTGGTCATCAATCCCAACCTGTACGAAACACTGCCGTTCGACCCGCTCAGGGATTTCACGCCGATCTCGCAGGTATTCATCGCGGCGAACGTGCTCGCCGTTCCGCCCGAGGTGCCGGCCAGGACCGTCGCGGAACTGGTGGCGCTCGCCAAGGCGGAGCCCGGCAAGCTTTCCTATGGCCATGCCGGCGTGGGCACGTCGCAGCATCTGGGCGCCGAATTGTTCAAATACATGGCGCATGTCGATATTGCGCCGGTGCCCTATCGCGGCACGACGGCGTTGATGCCGGACCTGCTCGCCAACCGGGTCAGCATGTCATTCGCCAATATCGTGAACGTGGTGCCGCTCGCGCGCGAAGGGAAATTGCGCGCGCTGGCCATCACCTCGATCAAGCGCTCGGCGCTGGCGCCCGACCTGCCGACCATGGCGGAATCCGGATTCCCCGGCTTCGAGGCCGTGCCGTGGTTCGGCCTGCTCGCGCCGGCCGGCACGCCGAAGGATGTTCTGGATAAATTGCACGCTGAAACCGTCAAGGTCCTGGCGATGCCGGAGGTACGCAAGAAGTTCGACGAACTTGGCCTCGATCCGGTCGGCAACACGTCGGCCGAATTTACCGCGATCATCAGGAAAGAAACGCCCGAATGGGCAAAAGTGATCAGGGATGCCGGCATCAAGCTCGGCAACTAGCCCGGCCTTCCAGGCCAACCTTCTGGAAGGATGCCGATCCGTCACGATTTGCCGGGCTACCGGCCGAGGGCAAAACGGGCTTTTCAGGAGGGCCATTTCTGGCGTAGGGCGTCGTTTCGCAACCGAACCGGAAGCAGTTGCGCTGGACAGTACATTCAGGTTTGAATCGCCTCCCGGCAGCCGGCCGTCTATGGTGTGTTGATGTCGCGCCTCGTGGTTCCATTGATTGCGATCGTTCTGTCACTGCTGCCGATCGTTGCACCGGCTGCGCCGGCGCATAAACGTCCGGCGCCGCGGTGGCACGGCTATGGCTTCCTGCCGGGCTATCGTCAGCCGCTGAGCAACAGCCTTCCACTTTACGCCCAGAAAAATGCGATGCGGCGCCTGGCGCGCCACAACCGGCGTCCCTGGTATATCGATCCGGTCCCGCGTTATTACGGGTACGACGACGAATGGCACTATTTCGGCTGGCCGGGCTTTTACGGCGGTCGCTATAATGGCGGCACCTTCGGCCCTTGCTGGACGCGGACGCCGATCGGGCCGATCTGGAATTGCGGCTGATCAAGTTGTTGCTTAAAGACCGCGCGCGGCTTTGCCGCCGTCATGGCTCTATCGAGGCTCGCTGGCGCCGGGAGATTCTTCCGCGAGTACCAGAAGCTTGTGAGGCTCGCGCAGCACGATGCGCTGCCGTCCGCTTTCGACCAGCCCGCGTTGCTCCCAGCCGCTCAGGATTCGGCTGACGGTATGGAGCGTGGTACCGGTCATCTGCGCGATATCCTGGCGGCTGATCGGAAAGTCGATCTCGATGCCGTGATCGACCTTGTGTCCGGCCTGCTTGGCGAGCCGAAGCAGCGCGTGGGCGACGCGTTGTTCGACCTGCTGCGTCGACATTTCGACCACGCGGGTATGGGTTTCCTGCAGCCGGCTGCCCACGGCCTGCAGCGTGTTGGTGGCCAGTGCCGGAAATCGCGATACCAGCCGCGGCCATGTCGCCGACGGCCAGGCCAGCGCGACACTGTCATCGACGGCCGTGGCGGTCGCCGGATAGCGCTGCAGCCCGATCGCCATCGCGACGCCGAAGGTTTCGCCGGGCGCGACATAACGCACCACGACCTGTTCGCCCGTCGGCGTGGTCTTGCTGGCGCGCACATGGCCATGCAGCAGAACGAAGAATGAATGCGCGTCCTCGCCCTGCTCGAAGATGTTGCGGTTTTTGGCAAACCGCAGCGAGCGGGCCTCGCGCAGGATATCGTTGAGCTCCTCGGTGCTGAAGCCTGCAAACAGCGGCAGGTGGGCGACCAGCGAACTGTCGACTGTGGCCATGTTTCCCCGGGCGTTCACGAATTTCGAACCGAAGCTAGACTGCGATTGTGGTTCCCGATCAAGCGGAACTTTGTGCTGGCGCAACAAGGGTCCGCTGAAATACCCCAAAATGGGCATACACAGACTCTCGACCGGGGAGAAACAGCCATGACCGCAACTTCGCGCCAGCGAACCTATGAAGGATTACCCCTGTTCTCGTATGGCTTCCGGCCGTTCTTCCTGCTGGGGTCGATTTATGCGGGGCTCGCGGTTCTGGTCTGGCTGCCGGTGTTCTTTGGCGAGATAACGCTGTCCTCGGCCTTTGCGCCGCGCGACTGGCATGTGCACGAAATGCTCTTTGGTTACCTGCCGGCGGTGATTACCGGGTTCCTGTTCACGGCCATCCCGAACTGGACCGGACGATTGCCGATCCAGGGCCGGCCGCTGATGGTTCTGGTCGCGGTCTGGCTGGCGGGACGTATCTGCGTCACCTTCTCCGCGCACACCGGCTGGCTGGTTGCGATGCTCGTCGACGCGAGCTTTCTGCTGCTGGTCGCGGCGGCGGCGGCCCGCGAAATCCTCGCGGGCCGCAACTGGCGAAATATGAACGTCGTGATGCTGCTGGTGCTGCTGCTCGCGGGCAATGTCGCTTTCCATCTCGAGGCGCATTTTCACGGAGCGGCCGAAATCGCCATCCGCATCGGCATCGCGGTGGTCGTCTTGCTGATCTCGCTGATCGGCGGACGCATCGTTCCGAGCTTCACCCGCAACTGGCTGGTGCGTGAAAATCCTGGACGGCTGCCGGTGCCGTTCAACCGTTTCGACATTATCGTGGTCGCCGTCGGCGCGCTGGCGCTGGTGGCCTGGGTTGTCAGCCCGATGGGGTATCTCTCGGGTGCCGCGCTTGCGTTGGCCGGATTGCTGCATCTGGTGCGGCTCGGACGCTGGGCGGGAGATCGCTCGGTGCGCGAACGGCTGCTATTGATCCTGCATGTCGGCTACGCCTTCGTGCCGTTTGGCTTTCTACTGAGTGCGGCGTCCGCGTTCGGGGGTGTTCCACCGGGCGCCGGCATTCACGCCTGGATGGCGGGAGCCGCGGGCATCATGACGCTCGCGGTGATGAGCCGCGCGACCCTTGGGCATACCGGCCAGCCACTCACCGCCTCGCGCGCCACCCAGGCGATCTACGCGGCGATCATCGTCGCGGCTCTGTCGCGCGTGTGCGCGGTGCTGGAGCCGGTGCACAGCGTGCCATTGCTGCATGTTGCCGCATTCGCCTGGGCGGCCGCCTTTTTCGGATTCGCGGCTACGTTTGGACCGCTGCTGGTCGGCGGCGACCGTCGCGAGCGACGAGCGCGGCAGGCGACGGCTTGAGAAAGAGGATGGCGAGCGGTTGCTCCGGTCTGGTATGGGAGACGCAACCATCCTCAACCGGACATGGCCGCGTTGCGGACGAAGGAGCCGTTCATGAATGGTGTCAGCAGAAAATCCCATTGGGAGAATGTCTATGCCACCAAAGGCGAACGTGAAGTCAGCTGGTTTCAGGAAGATCCCGCGCCTTCGCTTGAACTGATCGCTTTCGCCGGTCTTTCCGAGGGTGCCTCTGTCATCGATATCGGAGGCGGCACCTCACGATTGGTCGATGCCCTTGTCGAACGGAATATCGGGCAGGTCACGGTTCTGGATCTTTCCGCCGCGGCTCTCGACGCGGCCAGGGAACGTCTTGAGCAACGACTTAAGGATCGCCTTGGCAGCAAGGCGGCCGGAGTCCAATGGGTGGCGGCCGATGTCACCACCTGGGAGCCGACCCGGACCTACGATCTGTGGCACGACCGTGCCGCGTTTCATTTCCTGACCGATCCGGCCGATCGATCGGCTTACGTCGAGCGGCTGAAAAAAGCCGTCAAGCACGGAGGATATGTCATCATCGGCACCTTCGCCCTGGACGGCCCGGAGAAGTGCAGCGGGTTGCCGATCGTCCGATACGATGCGGCTTCCCTGTCGACGATCCTCGGCAGCGATTTCGAACTGATCGACGCGCGGCGGCACGATCACGCCACGCCCTGGGGCGCGGTGCAGCGATTTCAGTTCAGCACATTTCGCCGGAACTGAAGCGGCGCCGCGATTTGATCGACCGCTGTCGAGGCGCGCTCACGCCCGCGCCATCGCCTGCGAAAACACCACTTCGATCAGCGTGCCGGAATGCGCACCCGTCTTGATGCGGAATTGCGCGCGATTGGCTTCGACCAGGGCCTTGGTCAGCGAAAGGCTGACGGGCGAACCGTCCGGCGCCTGATCCGAGGGGGCTTGCGTGCGGAACGGCTCCATCGCGGCGGCCACGTCGTTGTCGTTGAGCCCGTGGCCGGTATCGCGGACCCGCAAGACCACTTCGCCGAGATCCGACAGCGCGGTGGAGACGATGACCTGGCCGCCGGCATTGGCGAGGTGGATCGAATTGCCGATCAGGTTCAGCGTGATCTGACGCAACGCGCGCGCATCGGCAACGACCTGCGGCAGCATATGCGCGAGCGACGTGCGGATGATGATGCGTTCGCGGTTGGCCTGCGGCTGCATCACCGCGACGCAACTTTCGACCAGGTCGTTGAGATTCTGGCTGGCGAAGGCGAGGTCGAGCTTGCCGGTCTCGATGCGGCTGAGATCGGTGAGGTCGTTGATGATGGCGACCACGCGTTCGCCGGATGCGCGAATGTCCTTCATGTATTCGACGTAGCGCTCGTTGCCGAGCGATCCGAATCGTTCGGCGATCATCACTTCGGCAAATCCGATGATGGCGTTGAGCGGCGTGCGGACTTCGTGACTGATCCGCGCGAGCAGGTCCGCCTTGGCGTTCGCGGCGCGATCCGCCAGCCGCCGGGCCTCGCGGAGTTCGCTTTCGCTCTTCCGGGTCTGCGAGAGATCGCGGAACACGGCGAAGAAATTCGGACTTTCGGGTCGGGTTCGTCCCATGGTCATCGACAGCGGGATCAGACCGCCGCCGCGCACGCGGCCCAGCACCTCGCGGCCGTGATCGAGCAGGCTGGCGACGCCGGTTCCCTTGATGCTGCCGAGATAGTCCTTGACCGCAGGGTGGCTCTCCGGCGCGAACAGTTCGGCGAGATTGAGTTGCGCGAGCTCCTCTCCGCCATAGCCGAACAGCGCTTCGGCGCTGCGGTTGCACGAACTGATGACGCCCTCGGCATCGAACATGACGATGCCTTCGGCCGTCGTATCGAGGATCGCGCCGAGTTCCTCGGCATTGGCGTGGCCGACGGCGGATGGCGCCGACGCAGGCGCCGCGTGGCCGATCGCAGCGGCGACGTCTGCGCTTTCCAGACCCGCGCTCTCCACGCCAGCGCCCGAGAAGATCAAGGCCAGCGCGGTATCGTCATCCCAGCTGATCGTGTAGAGGCGCGCGTCGATCGCCGACGCCGGCGTGCCCTGGCTTGAGGCTTGCGGCGCGGAAATCGTTACGGGCGTGCCGGTGTCCGATGTACTGCTGGCGCTGGAGACGCCGGGTTCGACATAAAGCGCGTCGATGCCGCCAGCCTGCTCCAAGGCATGAAGGCCCGCAAAGCCCATGCGCGCGAGAAACGCCGGGTTGGCGTAGAGCAGCCGGTCGAGCCGATAGATCAATACGCCTACGGGCAGAAGATCGAGCAGCATCCTGTCGCGTCCGGTTTCGCCGCGCGCCGGGGGCTCGGGGGGCGTCAACCAGTTCGGTGGTTCGGCGATGTTCCCGGGAGTTTCGTGCGCGCCGGCAGGCTCGCCAATCGCCTCGGGCGAGCCCTTCTCGCTCTCGAGCCGCGCCGACAATTGCCGCGCCAGCTCGTTGAAGGCGCTGTTCTCCACCGGCGTCAGCACCGGCGCTCTTGGTTCGCCGATCGGCCGAAACGGAACGACGTTCTTCAGCGCTTCCTCGGGCGTTTCCACGGGTGTTTCCAAATCGGTTTGAATGGCGGCCTCGAAACGGTTCGGCGCCGGAGATTGAGGGGGAACGGCGGGTGCAGCAGCATCGTCCATGGCGGGCGGCTCCGCGGCGGGCAAAGGCCGAGTGAGATCGGTGGCATCGGCGAGTGACGAAATCGGCTCTCGCGTCGTCGCGTCATCGAAGGATTCATCACGGCGCAGCGCATCAAGCCGCGCCAGCCCGTCGAGATCGCGGCAGACACCGAAGCCCCGATAGCCGATAAAATTCCGTGCCGCGTCGTAGATCGGCAATCCGGACAATTCCACCGGCAGGCGGCTACCGCCATCGACGGGCCAGTTCAGGGTGATGCCGCTCCAGGTGTTGCGCGTCGCGATCGCCCTGGCCATGCGGCCTTCCGGATCAAGCCCGAAGGTCTCGGTGATTTCGCTCCACAGCCGGCCGAAGCCGGCGGCGGTGCGTACACCGATCAGGTGGGTGAATTCGTCGCGGCTGATGGAGAAACGGCCGTCGGCATCCATCTGCCACATAAAGCGAAGCGGATACCGGTTCGGGCGCGGCGAGGGCGCGTCGAACCATGTCGGCGCATGGATCGGCAGCGATGGCGGGGCGTGCGCCTCGGTGGTGGCGGGTGGCTCCGCTGCGGGAGCAGATGCCGGTTCATCCGCTGCTTCTTCGACCGCGAGCGGAGATTCGTCGTGATGAGCCTCCGTCGCCGAAGGCTCGGGCGATTGTTCGGGGACGTCAGGTTCGGCGAAGGGCTCGTCGGGCGTTTCGGCGAATTCGTCGACCAGCGCGAACTCGGCCGGGGCTTCGCCCGAAAGCGCGGGTCGCTCATATTCAGCCATCGGCAGATCGCCCGGCGGAGCGATGGGCTCCGGCGCGGCGGCCGCCACATCCGTCGGTGAAGGCGGAGCGCGATGTCTGAGATGCGCGGCGAGCGTTGCGCCCGGCGCGATCATCGCGACGAGACCGACATCCGCGCCGGCGCCGACGCGCTGCAGCACCATGTGGCCGATGCCAACCGGCGTTTCGGAACGGCCCTGCCTCAGCGCGTCGCGGCGCGCTTCTTCAAGTCCGGCCTCGGAAAGATCGCGAAAACCGAGCAGCGATCGCGCGGCGTCGCTGGCGCCGACGAACATGCCGTCGCGCGCGAAGACGGCGATTGGCGTGTCGATGCCTTCGACGAGGTGTTGCAGCCGCTCGACCAGAGGCATCGCGCGGCCGACCGGCTCGGTGGCCACGATCAGAATGCCGCGGCTGCCGTCGGCAAAATCCAGCCTCGCGCAGCCGCAGGTGATGAGCGATCCGAGCGCCGCGCCGAAGCCGCGCAGACGCTCCAGCCGGACCTTTCCTGATGGCGGCAGCCGGTGGGTGAGTTGCACCACCTGCCGACGGTGAGAATCCGCAGGGCCGAACGCCTTTTTGGAGAGAGCAGCGCCATTGGCCGCGCCGAACAGCCGGGCGCCAACGGGATTGGCCCACAGGACGCGCGTGCCGTCGGTCGACCAGAGCCATGCGGGGAGGGGGCTCGTTGCATGCACCGCCAGTCGCGGATCGCCGACGCCTTGCAACTGGAATTCTGGGTTGTTCATCGTGGGGACATGACCGGCCGGTTTGGCTGCTGCTTTGATATTGGCGTCGGATATCGGCGGCCAAACGCTGACAGCCTTAACGGACCGTTAGTATCGCCCGTGGGCCGCGGCAGGTCCACCGGCCTGGTCCCCGGAGAGGCTTCCAAAGCCGAGATAACCTTAACCGGCGTGGACCTTGCCCCGGGGGCCGGCTTTGGGTCTGGCAAAGGGCGATCAAATGTCCACGATGAGGGCTCCGCGTCATCCCAGCGAGGCGTTTTGACGCTAGGCTTGAGGTCGGGCGAGCTGGGAACCGGGGCTTCAGGTGGCCCTCGAGCGCAACAGGAGTTGGACCATGAGCGAAGAAGGACGTGATCGTTTCGAGATTCCCAGGGAAATGCGATCGATGGCCGAGGCCAGCTTCGACCAGGCCCGCAAGGCTTTCGAGAAATTTCTCAGCAGCGCGCAGGCAACCGCGGGCTCGATCGAGGAGCGCGGTGCGACGGTTCGCGCCGGTGCCAAGGACATCGGCGCCAGGGCGATATCCTATGCCGAAAAGAACGTGCAGGCCTCGCTGGACTACGCGCAATCGCTGCTGCACGCCAAGGATCTGACGGAGGTCATGCGGCTGCACAGCGAATATGTGCAGGCCCAGATGCGGGCACTGACGGAGCAGGCGAGCGAAATGGGCCAGATTGTCAGCCGCGCGGCGATGGACGCCGCCAGGCCGAAGACCTGACAGCTCCCAAAAACCCGGATTCCAAGGGCCTGAAGGGCACCAAACGCCAGCCGTCCTTCCCCGAAGGGGGAGGAATCCTGGAGCACTAAGGCCGCCTGGAGGGGTACCCGGCCAGCGTGTACGATATGGCGCTGCACCTTAATTTGGTTGCATCGCACAAAATTGCCATGATAAGGGTGTACTCTGTCGGGTGCCCGACGAAGGGCATTTCCGTCAGGTGATCCAAGTCGACGTCCCGACCGCTGCCGGGTGCGCAAGAGGTCACACCTTAATTCACCCCGTTGCGAAGGATGCATGCCATGGCTAACCCCACCGATCCTTTCTCCGCTTCCATCATACCGTTCGAGGTTCCCGAGCAGATGCGCGCGTTCGCCGAGAAGGGCGTTTCGCAGGCGCGCGACAGCTACGCCAAGTTCAAGGACGTCGCCGAAAGCCACAACGGCACCATCGAAGCGGTGTTCGCGAGCGCCAGCAAGGGGGCCAGCGAATACTCCGCCAAGCTGATGGAAATCATGAAGGGCAACACGTCGGCGACGCTCGACTTCGCGCAGGAGCTGATCGGCGTCAAATCGCCTGCCGAAGCGCTGGAGTTGTGGACCTCTCACGCCAGGAAGCAGTTCGAGACCTTTACCGCCTACAGCAAGGAACTGGCCGAACTGTCGCAGAAGGTCGCGACCGAGACCGTCGAGCCGATCAAGACCAGCGCCTCGAAGCTGTTCAAGCCGGCGGCGTGACCTGCGGCCGGTTTTGCGTGAATTCTGATCGCAAAACCGGTATCCATCCTCGGATCAAGCCGAGGACATGCTTTTTTCGGAATAGGCGCCAGCCAGCGCGTTTCCTCCAAAGAGCCCGGGCATCGAGCCCGGGCTTTTGATTGGCTGGTCAAGGCGCGAAACGTCCCGGTCTCCGGCGGAAACGGCGTGAAGTTGACGCCCGGTCCGGCCTTGCCAAAGAGCGGCGTTGCACCTAGTTTCCGCCCCGTTCGGGACCCCTTCTTGGGGCCGGCAAAGGATGCAGTTGTAGCTCAGTTGGTTAGAGCGCCTGTCTGTGGAACAGGAGGTCGGTGGTTCGAGCCCACCCAACTGTACCACGCCAAAAAATTTCTGTGGTTTCAGCAACGTATTGATAGACCTGACGTATCTTCTCGCGCTCGATACATGAAGCGCGGCGAATGGCAGTAAAGCTGGTTGCTTGGTTCGTTCCTGGAGTGCCGGTTCGTCGCGCGTGAGGGTTTCTCTTTCGCGGACAGGCCTCAATGGGCCATTCGGGTCATCGTCTTCGGATGCGCCGCAATACTGATTCTCCATCTCTTCGCATCCTCTCTCAGACCCCGGCGGGTTACAGTTCGAGTTTTTGGGAGCCGCGTCATTACAGTTTACTTTCAACGCTCGTCTGCGCCTCCAGATGGAGTCAAAAAGCGCTTCGATTTCGGCAGCATGGCTTACCTCTTCAGGTTGAGCGACCGATTGATGCGTGGCTGGATTGCCACATCAGACGAGAAAGTGCGGCGTCTATATGCAACCTGAAATGATCGCATCTGGACACAAATGCCACTTTGCTGTGTTCTCACGTTCGCAAGATGGGGATTGCACATGTTGCGCTGGTCGGTCCCATTGAATGCCGCCGTTTCTGCAGTCCTGTTCGCGCCTATTGCGTCCGCGGCAGACTTGCCGGTCAAAGCTCCGGTGATGAAGCCCGTGTCGGTCTACGATTGGACGGGCGTCTATGTGGGTGGCAACATTGGCTATGGTTGGGGGCGCATGAGCCCCGATACCGTGTTGAACGGGGTTCCGATCCCCTCAAGTGCTGTGAATGCAAATGGTGTGATCGGCGGCGGTCAGCTCGGTTACAATTGGCAGACGGGAAACCTTCTGCTTGGCGTTGAAGGCGACCTTCAGTGGTCGGGGCAAACCGGACATGGCGTCGCGACAATGGGCTTCGCGGTGCCGCCGTTTGGCACGCTAACCGTTACGCAGCCCTACATATCAAGTGTGGATTATTTCGGCACGGTCCGCGGACGATTGGGATATGCGGCGGACCGTTGGTTGATGTACGTCACGGGTGGCCTGGCATTCGGCCACGATAAATTCGACGTGCTCAACACTGCTCTGACCGCGACCAATCTCGTCGGCTATTCGGCCGATAGAAGCGGCTGGACGGTCGGCGGTGGCGTGGAATACGCACTCAACAAGAATTGGAGCGCGAAGGTCGAGTATCTTCATATCGATCTGGGAACCTGGACCGTAACGAACCCCCTCGTCTTCGGAACAACCATCGCGACGACCAGAGTTTCGGACGACATCATTCGCTTCGGTGCGAATTATCGGTTTGACGCCGCTGCGGCCAACATGCCGGCAGATGCGCGCGTCTATAAGGCGCCTCCGGTTACGGTGCCGAGGACCTGGACCGGGATTTATGCCGGGGTGAACGCCGGCGGCGGATGGAGCCAGGGTGCGGGCGGCGATCTGTCCGGCGACAGTTTGCCAAGCGGGTTTCAGGATTGCGTGAAATTTGGCGTATGTCCCCCTCGTATCGATGTCAAATACAGTGGATTTGCGGGCGGAGTTCAGGCTGGCTACAATTGGCAGGTGAACTCGTTGGTCCTCGGCGTTGAAGCCGACATCGACTACGCAAACATGGATGGCTCTACGACTGTGCCCCGGCTCCTCCCAGGGCCCGGTGTGATTTCGCTTTCCTTGTCTCAAAAGGTCGACGCGTTCGCGACGGCGAGAGGCCGCGTTGGATTTACGCCGACTGACTTGACGCTGCTTTATGTGACCGGCGGCTTCGCGTTCGGTCATACCAGGACGGCTTCCGCCGACCCGAGCTCCAACCAACCCACTTTCATGGGAAGCGATGCGTCCTGGAACTCGGGCTGGACGGGCGGTGGAGGCATCGAACAACGGTTGTCGAAGAATTTGTCCGCGAAGGCCGAGGCGCTTTTCTATGAACTCAATAACTCGTTCGGGATAGCAAACAACGCCTCTCCATTTTTTGGCACAAGTGATACCCACTACCGAGGCTATATTTTACGCGCGGGCTTGAACTACAACTTCAATTAGGCAGGCCGACCGATCGCTTCTTGAGCGGCTTGCATCTTGCGATGGGATAGGGCCGCCGTCAGATCGGGAGATGTTTTCCTCGAATCGCAATCCCGCTCTATCTTTTTGTTTGAGCATGATCTTTTCGGAAAACCGGTGGCCAGTTTTCCGGATCATGTTCCAGGTGCGTTGCTCGCCGCTACAGGCTGACGCAGGGCGTCCTCCTCTTCTTGCCATTCCCCCTTGATTCACCCACAATTCGCGAATTGACGCTTCGCGGGGATCTTGGGGGAAATCATGTTCGCCTTTGCCGTGCGGTCCGGGGATTTTCGGTTCAGCCTGGCGCTGGCGACGGCGCTTTGCTTGTTGATCTGGCCGGCGGCGGGTTGGGCCTACACCGCCGAACAGCAGCAGGCCTGCACCGACGATGCGTTCCGGCTGTGCAGCGCGGAGATTCCGGATGTCGACCGCGTTACGGCCTGCATGGTCAGACAGCAAACCCAGCTCAGTCCCGGCTGCCGGGTGTACTTTCGGCCCGATCCCCCGGCCGAGCCGGTCCGGGCGGGAATGCCGCTCAGCATCAAGCCGGCACACATGCGAAAACCGCGTAAGCCCAAAAAACCCGGATAGCGCGAGCGCCAGCGATATCTCGGCGTTGTCATGCCCCGGTCACCCCGACTCGGTTTGTTTGCGCTGAGGTCCGACCGTCGTCGCGAAAAGCCGGACGCCGCGGCAAGGAAAACGACCGGGCGATCGCCTCGGTCACCCCCGGCAATTTTAACTTCTGGTTGTACGGCCGCGTGGGGTGTGACTCAAAATCCAACCTCGCTGACAAATCATGGGCTTCACCACAATTAGTCGTAGATTTTCCTTCCACGAATCAGCGCGCTGATTCATTTTGCCCGTCTGGGGTCAATCTGGAGGCGAAAGTATGAACGTTATTGTTTTCGCATCGCGTAAAGGCGGCTCGGGAAAGAGTACCCTGGCCGCCCATCTCGCTGCGCATGTCCACAAGACAACGAAGCCATGTCTGCTTGTCGATGCTGACCCACAGGGTTCGCTCACGCTATGGCACAAGCTGCGTGGCACCAACGAACCGCCGATCAGGACGGCGGTCAATTCCGTCAGTGGAATCGTCGCCGCGGCCAAGCGCGACGGCTTCGAGTGGGTGTTCATCGATACGCCGCCGAATCTGTCGGCGGTCGTGGACGATGCCATCAAGAACGCTACCATGGTGGTTATTCCCGCCCGGCCGGGTGTCTTCGACGTCAACGCCGTGCAGGAAACGATTCAAATGTGCCGCGCCGCGCGCAAGCCCTATGCGGTCGTGCTCAATGGCGCCCCGGCTCGGCGCGACGAGGCGGAGAGCCGCATCGTGACCATCGCGCGGGAAGCTCTGGCCAAGTTCCGCGCGCCGGTGTGGGGCGGCCAGATCACAAACCGCGCCGATCTGCTGATGGCCCTTGGCAAGGGCGAAGGCGCCCGCGAATATTTTGCCGAAGGCCGCGCGGCGGCGGAAATCGGCCGGCTATGGGCGGCGATCGAACGCTCGGTGAAGGCGATCCGCGGCACCGCGTCGGCGTCCGGCGCGATGCACAAGCAGGCGGCATAGTTTGCCGCACGGCGAAGGAAAGCGCGCGTCGCGCGCGTTGTTCTTTTCTGGAACGTCATCCCGTGTGAGCAATTGCGCTCACGCGGGATGACGTTGCATTTTGCGGCGAAGCGCCGCTCAATTCACCATCAGCACATAGAACAAGACGACCGGCGACAGGCTCAGAATGACCGACCAGATGCCGACCGCCCAAAGAATGTCCTGTATGCTGAAGCCCCGATCTTCCGGGAATCCACTGTTCTGAGTGCTCATGACGCCCTGCATTCTTGCTTTTGTGGCGGCATGGATAACGACGAATATTAAAAATGCCGGCCGCAAGATCGCTCGCATTTCGAACACAGATGCTACCGTGAATTAACCACGGGGCGGCGCTTTCGAGCGAAGCATGCCCCGGGACCTGATCCGGGAGCTCAGCTTCCCATCAGGAGGCGGAAGGCCAGTACCGGCGACAGGCCGAGCAACGCCGCCCACAGCCCGAACGACGACACCAGAAGAAGATCCTGCATCCTCTCGCTCCGCGCGGAATTCGGGTATCGCTTGTTCTGGTTGATGTGAGTGGTCATTGTTTCCCGCCGTCTCTTTGTTTGGGAAACCAGTAAGCCTCAATCTCTGAAGATACGGACCGGCGCGTGGTTCGGATTTTAGATGCCGATTTCAGCGCGCCTTAACCACGGGCGTCATCACGTCACTCCACTCTGCGAAACTTTTGCGTGCGGCGTCCAAAACCGACTTCTGCCGTGTAGATGTTTCCCTTTAAGTCGATGGCGATGTTGTGCACCCATTTGAATTGGCCAGGCTGGTGGCCATGACGGCCCCATTGGGTGAGCACCTTCCCGTCGTCCCGGTTGATCGTGATGATCTGACCGTTGGCGCCATCGGCAATGAAAATGTATTTTTGCCCCGGATCCTCCGAAAGCACGAGATCCCAGACCGAACCGTTCTGCATCGTCTCCGGCTCGATCCGGAACTCCTTCACGAAGGTGCCGTCCTTGCGGAATACCTGGATGCGATCATTGGCACGGTCACAGACGTAGACCAGACCGTCATTGGATATCCGGACGCAATGGACCGGATTTGAGAACTGTTCCGACGGCGGGGCGTCGGGCCTGTAGGCCGCCATCTTCTCATCGCTCGGTTTGTGTCCATAAGCCCCCCACAGTCGCTTGAAGGCGCCGGACCCGGCATCGAACACGATGACGCGACGGTTCTTGTAGCCGTCCGCCACATAGAGTTCGTTCGCCGGCTCGTCGAGCATCATGTGCGCCGGTCTGCCGAGACTATCCTGACTGTTGGAACCGGCGGTCACATTGGCCTTGCCGATCTGCCGGAGAAATTTTCCGTCCCCTGTGAAGGTGAGGATCTGGTGATCGGCATTGTCATTGCCGGCGAGCCAGACATTGCCTTGGCTGTCGACAAAAATGCCGTGCTCCGATTTCGGCCAATCGTAGCCCGCTCCGGGGCCGCCCCAATATCTCAGCAGGTTTCCTTCCTGATCGAACTCCAGGACCGGCGGCGCCGCCGTACAGCACTTGGTCTCGGGCGGATTTTTGGTCGCTCCCTTTTCGTCATCAAACAGGGTCGCGGGGCGATGGATGATCCAGATGTGATCGTTGCGATCAACCGCGATGCCTGAGACCTGCCCCAGGATCCAATTGCCGGGCAATGGCTTTGGCCAGTACGGCTCCGGCTGGAATTTCGGCACGCCGGGTGCATTCGAGGGTTGCCCCATCGGCGCGGGCGGTTGCTGGGCAACAGCGGGGCTGGCAAGACTTGCGATGACGGCGGCGAGCCGCAGCACCTTGAGCGAGCCAATCATGACCATTCCTTCCCTGTAGCGTTTATTGTTCTTGGTGCGGATCGTATGGCGCGAAAGTCCCGGCTTGGCGCCGTGCGGCGATCGCGACTACCTGACTTTGACGTATTTCCGCAGAACCCGCGGCCGCGGTTCGCCCGCGAACACGTTGCCGAATTTGTCCACGGCGCCAAATTCGGCGCCGCTCCCCGTCGTTGTGCCCGGGTTACCGCCCGGGTCCAGAATGAAATATTTCACCCAGCCGGTGAGGGCGTCGCCAATTCTGATGCCCTGCTCGAAGCCCGGATTTTCCACATTGTCCGACTCCGAATCGTAGACGTAGATCAGGTCTTCGTCGTTCGCGGAAAAGGCTATCCCGCTCGGCATGCCGAATTGGTGCCACGTCGCCAGGTATTTTCCGTCCTGATCGAAGATCTGTATCCGCGCATTGGCTCGATCGCACACGAACAACCGGCCTCTCCGGTCCATGGCGATGCAGTGCGGCGTCCGGAACTCGCCCGGCGCGTATCCGGTCTTGCCCCAGGCTTTGATGAACTTTCCGTCCTTCGAGTACTTCACGATGCGGTTGTTCGAGCCATGACCATCCGCGACGAAGATGTCTCCGTTGGGCGCGGTCACCACGGCGGCCGGGGACCTGAAATGATACGCGTCGTCTCCGGCGACGCCGGGTTCGCCGAGCGTCATCAGCACTTGCCCATCCGGCGAGAACTTGCGGACGAAGTGTCCGGCTTTGACCCCCGCCTTGGCTGCCGTTGCCACGGCGTCCTCGCCGGCCGCATCGGTCGCCCAGACATTGCCGTCGCGATCGACATGCAAGCCGTGCGGCCAGATGAACATTCCCGCGCCAAAACTTTTGACGACGTTGCCCTTCGGATCGAACTTGAAGATGGTGTCGTGAGGCTTGAGCCTGCCGTCGGGTAGCATGCAATCGATGCCGAACCGGCCGCCCTTTGCGACCGTCACCGGATCGGTCTCGTCGCATCGGATGAAGGCCCAGATGCTCTCGCCGTCCGTGTCGAGGGTCAGCGACGCCGGCGGTCCCATCTCGCGGCCACCAGGAAGTCTTGCCCATTCGCCGCCCGGGGTGCTGGGGCCACCGCCGTCCGCCAATCCCTTGACCGGGCGGTACGGATTGTAGGCGGGGCCTTGGGCGAGGCAACCGACATCCGCGGCAAGCAGCGCCATGATGCCAAACAAGGCCATCCATCCAGCTCGAATTGTCGTCGACATCAGACGCCTCATCTTCGGGATAAGCGGAGTCTATTCCATGGTGGGTTACATCACGCAAACCTATCGCATGAATCTCACCCTTTTGAGAATTGAAAACAGACGAAGAATGTTCGCGCCGATTGTTGACGGTAACGCTTTCGCTGGTGCCGAAGGATTGTGTGCGCTGCGAAATCGCCATGCCATCGATGTCGCAGATGGCTCATTCGCTACATCCCGAGGGTGAGCGGGTGACTTCCGGTCTTCCCCGATCAGCCGACCTCTGCCTCGTAACGGAACCTGTCATCGGGCGCGCGTTCGCGCGTCCCCTTGGCTCGCCGCGATGGCGACGAGGCCGAAGACGCCGCTCGATCTCCGCATCAAGCCGTGCCGCGAGCTCCGCGCTCACCTCCACCATCGGCAGGCGCACCTCGGCGCTGTCGATCAGGCCTGTACGCCATAGCCAATACTTCGCCGCGGCCGGGCTTGGCTCCGTGAACAACAGTCGCGTCAGATCGGACACGCTCTCCCAGCGCGCTCGCGCGGCGTCACGATCGCCTTCCTTCAGCAGCGCGCCTACGGCCGCGAATGTCTCGGTGTCGATGTGAGCCGAGAGCAGGATGGCGCCATCGGCGCCGTCGGTGAGCGCCTCGTAATATTGCGCGTCCTCGCCGGTCAGAATCCGAAAGCCGGCCGGCCGCCGGCGCAAGAGATCAATCGACTGGGCGCGCTCAGCGCAGCAATCCTTCAGGCCGACGATGTTCGGATGCCCAGCGAGCTCGAGCAGCGTCTCGTTCGCAAGATCGACCGCGGTGCGGTAGGGAATGTTGTAGAGCACGATCGGCCAAGAGGCGTGATCTGCGAGCGCGCTGAAATGCTGAAGCAGGCCGCGCTGCGATGGGCGCGAGTAATAGGGGCTCGCGATCAAATAGCCGTCGATCGGCCAGGCCGCCGTCTCATCCAGGGTCTGGCACATCTTCCTTGTATGGCTGCCGGATAGTCCGAGACAGATCGGCAGGTAACGCCTGGTGTCGGCGGTCTCGGATCGTGCCAGTTCAACGATCCATTCAAGTTCGGCCATGCCGAGCGTCAGGCCTTCACCGGAGGTGGCGGCGAGGATCAATCCGTCGACGGGCAGCGCCGCGTAGTGCCGCACCAGCCGCCGCAGCGATACCTCATCGAGGATACCGTCGCGAAACGGCGTGATCAGCGGCAGCCAGAGGCCGTGCAGGAACGATCGAAGGCCGGAAGATCCGAGGTCAGTCATTGGTCCATCTCCTCAAGGGATTGAGCCGGAGACGGGACAAGAAAAAACCCCGCACCTCGCGGCGGGGGTTTTGCAGATCGGGCTGAAGCGGGAAGTTTATCGCGCGCGCCGATCCGAAGCCCCCGGAAGGGAGGCTTTTTTCGACGGCGCAGCGATATACGAATTCGCGATCATCGGCAGATGATGATTGGTGGCACCGATCCTGTCAACGGGTAGTAGCGGCACCGTGAGCGGATGCAGCCATTGCGTCACTGGGCAGCACTGTATGGTAATATCGACCAGACGCCCGTCGGGACGGCCGAGGTGCCAATATGATTCCCATCGCATACGTCTTCACCATTCTCTTCCTTGCGCTGGGACCCTTGAAACCCATTGCTGCCTTTTACAGATTGACCAAACAGGCTGATGGAAAGTATCGCCTCCGCGTCGCCGTGCTGGCAACGCTGATCTCGGCAGCGGCCATTGCGCTGGTCGCATTATTCGGCGCGGGAACTATCCAGAGCTGGAACGTGTCGACTGCGGCACTCGAGATCGCCATCGGCATTTTGCTGTTACGGTCAACGTTCTCGACGCTTACCTCGCTGGAGCAGGCGATGAAACACGTCGGCGATGGCGCGGAAAGCAAGAGCCCCGATCCGGTGTCGGCAACGGCGCTCGCTTTCTCGCCAATCGCGATTCCGACAATCGTTACCCCGACTGGAGTGGTCACCGTGGTGCTGTTTCTATCGCTGGCCCAGGGCAACCACACTCTTCAAAATCAAATCTACGCCGTGCTTGTTCTGATGCTTGCTCTCAATTTCGTCGGTATGCTGCTCGCGGGTTTCATCATTCGATTTGTGGGCCTGGCGACGCTTGCGGTCGTTGGGTGGGTGTTTGCTGCGTTGCAGGCGGCACTCGCCGTAGACGTGACCCTGACGGGTCTGAAGCTTGCCGGCTTCGTGCCGCATTGAGGTCGCGCGTGGATCGGGGATGACAGTCGGCAAATGCCACGAGTTTTTCCCGACGCCAGGGCGACGCACGCAATCGTGATCGTTGATGAACGACGATGGGCGGCATTGTTCCTGCCAACCGATGGGACCCCGGCGAAAGCAGCTCGGACCTAAAAAGCCGGCTCCGTGACAGCCGGGCAAGCAAGGTTGCATGAAAAAAAGCCGGGCCCGTGAGAGCCCGGCTTGAGGTATTGGCCACGTGAGGCCGACACAATCACCTTCCAAGAGGGATAACTGAACACTCGCGCCACTGGAGGAGGGGGGACAAGTGCGACTCGAATGCTCAGTGTGAAGACACTATGAGCTACGTTACCGCCTTGCAGCAACCGTCCACGCCGCATGTCAGTCATGCGGAGTCCGTGGGTTATCGGCCGATAATTTAGGACGGCCAGCGCTGCGCCTTGCTTACCACGAAGTCACGGAACACCTGGACTCGGGCCACTGTCTTCAATTCTTCGGGATAAACGAAGTAGGTATCAAGCTGAATAGAATCCGATTCTCCAAACAGCTGGACCAGGCGATTATTTTCCTCGACCAGGTAGTCCGGTAGCGCGGCGATCCCCAACCCCTGCTGACACGCGCGCACCAGGCCAAGGATGTTGTTGACCTTGAAATACGCCTCGCGCGGACCCGAGCCATTGCGGCCCGCCTCGATCAGCCAGTTGCGGTTCTGCAGGTGCGGCGCGACCTGTCCGTCGGCGAGCGTGATGATGCGGTGGGCGTCCAGTTCATCCAGCGTGCGCGGCGTGCCGAAACGCTTGATGTATTCCGGCGAGCAATAGGCGTGGAAACCCATTGCGAACAGCTTGCGCTGGATCAGGTCGGGTTGCGTCGGCTTGCGGGTGCGAATCGCGACGTCGGCCTCGCGCATCGAGAGGTCGAGCTCCTCGTCGGTGACGATCAGCGAAATCCGGATCTCCGGATAAAGCGCCGTGAATTCGCCGAGCCGCGGAATCAGCCAGTTGATGCCGACGCCGGGGGTGGTGGTGATCTTGAGGTCGCCGCTCGGCCGCTCGCGGCTGTCGGTGAGTTTGGCGCGCGCGGCCTGCAACTGCATGAACACATCATGCGCCGTGCGAAACAACAGATCGCCCTGTTCGGTCAAAATGAGGCCGCGGGCATGGCGATGAAACAGCGACACCGAGAGTTCCTGCTCCAGCGCGCTGACCTGCCGTGAAACGGCCGATTGCGAAAGGCCGAGTTGCTCGCCCGCATGCGTGAAGCTTCCCGCTTCGGCTGCCGCGTGAAACACCTTCAGCTTGTCCCAGTCCATATCCGTAAATCCGTCGCGGGTTCGAGCCATGATTATTCCGCCGCCGCGCGGTCGCTCGCGCTAAGCGCCAGAAAGCGTTCGGCTTCGAGGGCGGCCATGCAGCCAAGGCCCGCTGCCGTGACCGCCTGCCGCCAGGTTTCGTCGGCGACATCGCCGGCGGCGAACAGGCCGGGTACCGAGGTCGCGGTCGAGTTTGGCGCCACCTCGACATAGCCCGACGGTTTCAGCTTGATCTGGCCGGCGACGAGGTCGGTCGCGGGCGCGTGACCGATCGCGATGAAGACGCCATCGGCCCGCACTTCGCTCAAGGTCCCGGTCTTGACGTTCTTCAGCCTGACATGGGTAACCTTGCCCGGGTTCTCGGTGCCGCATATTTCATCGATCGCGCTGTCCCACACCACCTTGATTTTGGGATGCTTGAACAGGCGTTCCTGCAGGATGCGTTCGGCGCGAAAATGATCGCGGCGGTGCACGATGGTCACTTGCGAGGCGAAGTTGGTGAGGAACAGCGCTTCCTCGACCGCGGTGTTGCCGCCACCGACCACGACAACTTCCTTGCCGCGATAGAAGAACCCGTCGCAGGTCGCGCAGGCCGAGACGCCGAAGCCCTTGAACTTCTCTTCCGACGGCATGCCGAGCCAGCGCGCCTGGGCGCCGGTGGCCAGGATGACGGTCTCGGCGAGATAGACGTCGCCGCTGTCGCAGGTCAGCCGGAACGGCCGCTGGACGAGCTCGAGTTTAGTGACAAGATCGGTGACGATCTTCGTGCCGACATGGGCGGCCTGCTTTTCCATCTGCTCCATCAGCCACGGGCCCTGGATGACGTCGGCGAAGCCGGGATAGTTCTCCACGTCGGTCGTGATGGTGAGCTGGCCGCCGGGCTGGATGCCCTGAATCAGCACCGGCTCAAGCATGGCGCGGGCAGCGTAGATCGCGGCGGTATAACCGGCCGGGCCGGAACCGATAATGACGACCTTCGCATGGATGGGAGCAGGCATAGGCAGATCCCTCTCTTAAGGGAATTTGGTCAGCGCTTGGGCGAAAGGCGCCCGGAAAGCCATCGCGGCGGCGCCGAAAGTGTCAAATCCAAGTCTAGGACATCTGGCGAGCTATGCAAGAATTGCAATCCAAATCGGCGAAATTTCCCGTGAGCAGGGGAAATGTCGCAGCGCACGCGCAATAAAATTGCGTCCATGGCGCGAGCTGCGCTAAGAGTGTTGCCGTTACCACCCGAAAGCTTTCTCAGCCCAGGACCGGGATCCGCGTGTCGAAGAATCTGGACGAAATCGACCTTAAAATCCTCAGCGAAATTCAGGCCGATGGCCGAATCACCAACGTCGAACTGGCCAAACGCGTCGGCATTTCGCCGCCGCCCTGCCTGCGCCGGGTCAGAACGCTGGAGGAGGAAGGCTATATCCAGGGCTATCGCGGGCTGTTGGATCCGCGGAGGCTGGGCTTCGACGTCACGGTGTTCGCATCGGTGCATCTTTCCAGCCAGGCCGACGCGGATTTGCGCGCGTTCGAGAATTTCGTGCGCGCGGAACCGCTGGTACGGGAATGCTGGATGCTGTCGGGCGAGGTCGACTTCATCCTGAAATGCGTGGCGCCCGACATGGCGACGTTCCAGGATTTCGTCACCCACCTGACGGCGGCGCCGCATGTGCGCAACGTCCGGACATCGCTGGTGCTGCACAATTCGAAATACGAAGCCGCGGTGCCGCTTGATCTGAAAATATCGCATTGACGCGACCGCGTCGCACCTCGGTCATTCCGGGATGGTGCGTTAGTTGGCGCCAAACCCGGAATCTCGGGATTCTCCGATGTACAACTGCACATCGGACTTCGATGCGGAGCCTTTCATCGGGCCACGGCTCGCGCTGACCCGCTGGCATCGCCCCCGAATGACGATGCTTGTCCGGGTGACTTCCGCCGTCAGCCCTTTTTGCCCCTCATCGCGTCCAGGCCGTACGGCCCGCCGCCGGCCGTCGCAAGATAAAGGCAGGCGAAGCAGAACAGGATTGCCGCGGTTCCGCCGTTGAGGAGCGGAAGGAATACCGGCGCATCAACGCCACCCTTGAACATATGGCCCATGAAATAGGCGAACGCCATTTCGCCGGCCAGGATGAATGCCACCGGACGCGTGAACAGCCCGAGCAGGAGCAACCCGCCAAGTACCAGTTCGAGTCCGCCTGCGGTCATGATCAAGGGCGGCGGGTTTGCGAAATTGGGCAGCGCAGGAAACTTCAAGATCTTGGCGACGCCGTACTGAAACAGCAGCAAGCCGGTAATAAAGCGCAACAGGCTGAGAGCCACCGGCTGAAACCTGGAAAGCATCTGATCCATGTCATATCCCCTGTTTGACACGTCTGGTGTGTTTGCGACCGACGCACTCTTACACGAAAAATATTCCGGCAGGAAACCGCCTGCGAATTCGCAGCGCAGCAAGAAAAAACCGCGCAGGGCCTGCGCGGTTCTTCTTCAATGCCGTTCAATTCAACTGCGCGGGAATCAGCGCCACTCGACCTTGGTGATCTCGTAGGCTTTGGCGCCGCCGGGGGCCATGACTTCCACGGTCGCGCCCTTTTTCTTGCCGATCAGCGCTCGCGCCAGCGGCGAGGTGATCGAGATGCGGCCCTTCTTGGCATCGGCTTCCGGTTCGCCGACGATCTGCCACACCGCTTTCTTCTCGGTGTCCTCGTCGACCAGCGTCACGGTGGCGCCGAATTTGACGGTGTCGCCGGAGAGCTTGCTGATGTCGATAATGTCGGCCCGCGCCAGCTTGTCTTCCAGCTCGGCGATACGGCCCTCATTATGAGACTGCTCTTCCTTCGCGGCGTGATATTCCGCGTTCTCCGAAAGGTCGCCATGCGAGCGCGCCTCGGCGATATGTTCGATGATGCGCGGACGCTCCACCGATTGGCGCTGCTTCAACTCGACCTCTAGGGCGGCATAGCCGCCGGCGGTCATCGGAACCTTTTCGATCATCTGCCTTTATCCTTCAACTTCGTGCGGACCGATCCGCTGGCCACGCACAAACGCCGAAACAGAATACCCTCATGACGGGCGAGTTCCGGTCATGAGGGCTTCATTGCCGATCGATTGCCGGAAGCGAAGTTCCGGCCCAGGGATCAGGTTTCGGAAAAATAACTCTGCAGGGTGCGCACCTCAAGATCCCCGCCCAGATAGGCGCGGATACCTTGGGCAGCCGCCACGGCACCCGAAAGAGTGGTGTAATATGGTACTTTATGCAAGAGGGCAGCGCGCCGCAATGAGCGGCTGTCGGCCAGCGCCTGCGGTCCTTCCGTGGTGTTGAAGACCAGCTGGATATCGCCATTTGTGATGGCGTCGACGATATGCGGCCGTCCTTCCAGCACTTTATTGACTTTTTCGGTCGGCACCCCGCTATCGGCGAGGAAACGCTGCGTGCCCGACGTCGCCATCACCTTGAAGCCGAGCGAGAATAGCAGCCGCACCGCGTCGACGATGCGGGTTTTGTCGGTTTCGCGGACGGAGACGAAGACGGTGCCCTTGCGGGGCACGCGGGTGCCGCCGCCGAGCTGGCTCTTGGCGAACGCCACTTCGAAGGAGCGGTCGATGCCCATCACCTCGCCGGTCGATCGCATCTCCGGGCCGAGCACCGTGTCGACGCCGGGGAAGCGGGCGAACGGGAAAACCGATTCCTTGACGCCGACATGGCCGAGCTTGCGCTTCTTCAGATTGAAGTCCTTGAGCTTCTCGCCGGCCATCAGCCGCGCGGCGATTTTCGCCACCGGCATGCCGATCACCTTGGCGACGAACGGTACCGTGCGCGACGCGCGCGGGTTGACTTCGAGCACGTGAATCTCGCCGTCCTTGATGGCGTACTGCACGTTCATCAAGCCGACCACGTCGAGCCCGAGCGCGAGCTCCCGGGTTTGCCGCTCGAGCTCGGCGATCATCTGGGCGTCGAGCGAATGCGGCGGCAGCGAGCAGGCGCTGTCGCCGGAGTGAATGCCGGCTTCCTCGATATGCTCCATGATCCCGACGATGAAGGTGTCCTTGCCGTCGCAGAGGCAGTCGACGTCGATCTCGGTGGCGTCTGACAGATAGCGGTCGAACAGCAGCGGATTGGTGCCGAGCACCGTGTTGATCTGTCCGGTCTTGTCGTTGGGATAGCGGGCCTTGACGTCGCCCGGCACCAGCTCCGGCAAGGTGCCGAGCAGGTAGTCGCTGAGCTGGCTTTCCTCGCGGATGATCTGCATCGCGCGGCCGCCGAGCACGTAGGAGGGACGCACCACCAGCGGCAGCCCGAGGTCGGCGGCCACCAGCCGCGCCTGTTCGACCGAATAGGCGATGCCGTTCTTCGGCTGCTTCAGGCGCAGCTTGTCGAGCACGCGCTTGAAGCGGTCGCGATCTTCGGCGAGATCGATGGCATCGGGCGAGGTGCCGAGGATCGGCACGTTGGCGGCCTCCAGCGCATGGGCGAGCTTGAGCGGGGTCTGGCCGCCGAACTGCACGATCACGCCGTGCAGCTTGCCGTTCTGACGTTCGGTCGCGATGATCTCGAGCACGTCCTCGGCGGTCAACGGTTCGAAATACAGCCTGTCGGCGGTGTCGTAATCCGTCGATACCGTCTCCGGGTTGCAGTTGATCATGATGGTTTCATAACCGGCGTCGTGCAATGCGAAGCAGGCGTGGCAGCAGCAATAGTCGAACTCGATGCCCTGGCCGATCCGGTTGGGTCCGCCGCCGAGAATGATGACCTTGTTCTTGTCGGACGGCGCGCTCTCGTCTGCCAGCCGGCCTGCGAACGGCGATTCATAGGTCGAATACATGTAGGCGGTCGGAGAAGCGAATTCGGCGGCGCAGGTGTCGATGCGTTTGAATACCGGGCGAACCCCGAGCGCAAGGCGGTGGGCTTTTACCTCGGGCTCCGACGTCTCGGCGAGCACGGCAAGCCGCGCATCGGAGAAGCCCATCGCTTTAAGGGTGCGCATGCCGAACGCGTTCGACGGCAGGCCGCTGTTCCTGACCTTGCCCTCCATCTCGACGATGCCGCGCATCTCCGCGAGAAACCACGGGTCGATCTTGCAGGAGGTGAAGATCTCCTCGTTGCTCCAGCCGAGCCGCATCGCCTGCGCCACCTGCAAGATACGGTTTGGCGTCGGCGTGCCGAGCGCCGCCCGGATCGCGTTCTTGTCGTCGCTGCGGCCGAGGCCTTCGATCTCGATTTCGTCGAGGCCGGTCAGCCCGGTTTCGAGTCCGCGCAGCGCCTTTTGCAGGCTCTCCTGAAAGGTGCGTCCGATCGCCATCACTTCGCCGACCGATTTCATCGAGGTGGTCAGCGTGCTGGAGGCGCCGGGAAACTTCTCGAACGCAAAGCGCGGGATCTTGGTGACGACGTAATCGATGGTCGGCTCGAACGAAGCCGGCGTCGCGCCGCCGGTGATGTCGTTGGCGATCTCATCCAGCGTGTAGCCGACCGCCAGCTTCGCCGCGACCTTCGCGATGGGAAAGCCGGTGGCCTTCGACGCCAGCGCGGAGGAGCGCGACACCCGCGGATTCATCTCGATCACGACCATCCGGCCGTCGGCCGGATTGACGCCGAACTGCACGTTGGAGCCGCCGGTCTCCACCCCGATCTCGCGCAGCACCGCCAGCGAGGCGTCGCGCATGATCTGGTATTCCTTGTCGGTGAGCGTCAGCGCCGGCGCCACCGTGATGGAATCGCCGGTATGCACGCCCATCGGGTCGAGGTTCTCGATCGAACAGATGATGATGCAATTGTCTTTTTTGTCGCGCACCACCTCCATCTCGAACTCTTTCCATCCCAGCACCAATTCCTCGATCAGGACCTCGTCGGTGGGGGAGGCGTCGATGCCGCGCTCGACGATCTCGATGAACTCCGCCTTGGTGTAGGCGATGCCGCCGCCGGTGCCGCCCATGGTGAAGGAAGGGCGGATGATGGCGGGCAGGCCGATTTCATCGAGCGCCCGCAGCGCGTCGGGCAGCGTCTTGGTCTGCATCGAGCGTGGGGTTTCCAGCCCGATGCGGGTCATGGCCTCGCGGAAACGGCCGCGATCCTCGGCCTTGTCGATGGCATCCGCCGTGGCGCCGATCATCTCGACGTCGAATTTTGTCAATGTCCCCTGCTTGCGCAGCGACAGCGCGCAGTTCAAGGCGGTCTGACCGCCCATGGTCGGCAAAAGGGCAAAACCGCCGGGAATGACGTGGCGTTCCTTCTCGATGATCTTGGCGACGATTTCCGGCGTGATCGGCTCGATATAGGTGGCGTCCGCCAGTTCCGGGTCGGTCATGATCGTCGCCGGATTGGAGTTGACGAGGACGATGCGGTAGCCCTCGTCCTTCAGCGTCTTCACCGCCTGGGTGCCCGAATAATCGAATTCGCAGGCCTGACCGATCACGATGGGACCGGCGCCGATGATCAGGATGGTGGAGATGTCGGTTCTTTTGGGCATCAAGTCTCGCGGAAACAGGAAAATGGGCACAAAAAAAGGGCGCGCATACCGCGCGTCCCTTAAGCCCGGCGCTTGGGATCAGCCTCGCGCGCGGGTGGTCTTTAGACCAGATTCCGCAGCCGCGAAAGGGCCTTGAGACGCCCCATCAACCGGCATTTTCCCGCCTTCGCGGTAGCTTGGGCGGGGCAAGGGCCGGTTTGGGCAGGATTGCCAGCCGAAAGGCCCGATCGGGGCTGGCCTGCCAAGCCGAAGCTGCGGCGAAGCACAGGCTGGAGGCCCGGCCTGGATTTGAACCAGGATAAAGAGCGATGCACTGCTCTCGCGTCGACGCTTCCGCCACCGGGCCGATCCCATCATGCGCGATCGCCCGGCGAAAGGCCACTTCTTGCCGAAGTTAACCCTAACCGGGCTGGTGCGACCAGCAAAAGTGGAATCCCGGTTTTGCGTCCGGTCGCACCCAAACTAACAAGGTGCGACCAGCAAAAGTGGAATGCCGGTTTTGCGTCCGGTCGCACCCGGACTATTGGGGCGCAAGCGCAGGCCGCGCGACGAACGTCATCCGCCACGGATTGTGTCCGATATTGGAATGGGCGCGGGAGGCGGTAAATCCGCTGCTTGCGAGTTTGGCGATCAAGCCGGCCTCGCTGTAACGCTGCAGGCCGACCCGGCTGCGCAGTTGCCGGTAGTCCGACAATGCGGTCGACACCAGCCCGATCAGCGCGTCCCGCAGAAAGCCGTGGTGAGCCGCGAAGCGCAGCAGCGCCGCCACGTCCCTGATCATGCCGACTTCGGGGCGCAGGACGTCGCCCACGATCAGGCGTCCGCCAGGTTTCAGGAGCCGCCGGACCGTCGCGAAAGCCGTATCCAGCTCGGCCGGCGCCATGTACTGGGAGACTGAATTCATGATCACCAGATCGACCGATTTCTCGGCCATTTTCGGCAAATCTTCCAGCGACCGCACCCGGATCCTGGTGTTCGGGGCAAAGCGCGCGATCAGCCGGCCGCGCACGCCCGGCGCGGGCTCGGCCAGGTACAACTTGCCACAGGCGTCCGCCACCCGTGCCGCGGACAGCGCCTCGCCGCAGGCATAGTCCAGCACCACGGCATCGGGCGAGGAAATGTAGCCGATGATATCCTTGGCGATCAGCTCGAAATGCAGGTCGCGATGCAGCTTGCTCGCATAGATTGTATGCGTGGAATCGTAATAATCGATCCAGTCGTCCATGTGTTGCAGAGGTCCGGTAAAATGGGATCCGGTTCGATGGAACCGGGGCGCGCTCGTTGCGTTAGATGGTCCGGCGACCGATGTCCATTGTCGCCAAGTCCGGTTTTTGAATTTCCGGTTCCTAACAGGAAGGTCCATCGTGAGCAAAGCCAAGCCCGACACCAGGTCCGGGAAAGTCTCTCCCGATCTCGATACCCCAACCGATCTGCCGCAGGCCGCATCCGAGAAGATATCGGCCGCGCTCAATACGCTGTTGGCCGACGCCTTCGCGCTTTATCTGAAGACCAAGAACTTCCATTGGCATGTCAGCGGCCGGCATTTCCATGACTATCATCTGATGCTCGACGAGCAGTCGGACGCGATCTTCGCGACCACCGACCAGCTGGCGGAGCGGGTTCGCAAGCTTGGTGGCGGAACGTTGCGCTCGATCGGGCAAATCTCGGAATTGCAGACCATCCAGGACAACAACGAGGCTTACGTGCCGCCGCGCGAGATGCTGCGCGAACTGATGGAAGACAACAAGCACGTGGCTGCGGCGATGCGAAAGGCCCACAAGCTTGCCGACGACCACGAGGATTCCGGCACCGCCGGCCTGCTCGAGACTTTCATCGATGAAACCGAGCGGCGAACCTGGTTCCTGTTCGAGGCCAGCCGCCAGGAAGGCAGCAACGCGGCGTAGGCAGTCAGCGGCTCACATCCCCGTCGGCGTATCCCTGGGAATCTCGAACACCAGGCAGGTCGTGGTGGCGTGCGCCAGAAGGCGGCCTTTGGCGTCGGTAACTCGCGCCTCGGCGGTGGCGGCGCGACGGCCGACATTGAGCGTGCGGCCTTCGCTGCGCACGGTGCCGGTATCCTTGGTCATGCCTCTGATAAAACTGATCTTGAATTCCAGCGTGGTGTAGCCGGTCCCCGGCGGCAGCATCGAGTGCACGGCGAGGCCCATCGCGGAATCCAGCAGCGTCGCGGCGTAGCCGCCATGCACGGAGCCGATCGGGTTGTAGTGCCGGAAGGCAGGGATGCTGTGGAACGAGACTGCGCCGGGCTCCGCCGTGAAGTCGAAGGGTTCGATGGGCTGCATGATCGGCGGCGCCGGCAGCCTGCCGTCGAAAATGGCGCGGACGAAATCGATCCCCGCCATCGACGCCATGACCTCGGTGGGCGTCACGCCGTATTCAACCTTGGGTGTGGGTTCGGCGTCCATGGGAGAGGGGTTCCTGCCAAGTATGATGATAGTCATCATACTAAATGATGCGATCCTCGCAATGACGGAGAACGCGTGAAGCCCGGCAATGACGGTAGTCGCTTACGCGCGCTTCCTTTCGCGCATCAGATCGGCAAACCGCTTGAACAGGTAATGCGAGTCGCGCGGGCCGGGCGAGGCTTCCGGGTGGTACTGCACCGAGAAAACCGGCTTGTCGTCGAGCCGGATGCCGCAATTGGAGCCGTCGAACAGCGAGACATGGGTCTGGGTCGCGCCCTTTGGCAGGGTGGCCTGATCCACCGCGAACCCGTGGTTCATCGAGGTGATTTCCACCTTGCCGGTGGTTTCGTCCTTGACCGGATGATTGGCGCCGTGATGGCCCTGATGCATTTTCTTGGTTTTGGCGCCGACCGCCAGGCCCAGCATCTGATGCCCCAGGCAGATGCCGAACGTCGGCGTGCCTGAATTGATCACCCGCTGAATCACCGGCACCGCGTATTTGCCGGTCTCGGCGGGATCGCCGGGGCCGTTGGACAGAAATACGCCGTCGGGCTTCATCGCCAGAATGTCGTCGGCCGATGTGGTCGCCGGCACCACCGTGATCCTGCAGCCGACGCCGGCGAGCAGGCGCAGAATGTTGCGCTTGATTCCGTAGTCGATCGCGACGACGTTGAACTCGGGTTCGGTCTGACGGCCAAACCCCTTGTCCCAGACCCACGGCGTTTCGTCCCAGGTGAAGCGCTGGGCAGATGTGACCAGCGGCACCAGGTCCATGCCCTCGAGGCCGGGCCATTCGCGCGCCTCTTCCTTCAGCCCGTGCAGATCGAACTCGCCGTTCCCGGCATGCGCGATCACGGCATTGGGCATGCCCTTCTCACGGATCAGCGCGGTCAGCGCGCGGGTGTCGATGCCGGAAAGGCCGATGATGCCGCGCGCCTTCAGCCACTGATCAAGATGGCGCGTGGCGCGGTAATTCGAGGGATCGGTGATCGCGGCGCGCAGGATCACCCCGCGCGCGCCCGGCGTCGCCGCCATGTTCACCGTCTCGATGTCTTCGTCGTTGGTGCCGACGTTGCCGATATGCGGAAAGGTGAAGGTGACGAGCTGTCCGGCATAGGAGGGATCGGTGAGAATCTCCTCATAACCCGTCATCGCGGTGTTGAAGCATACTTCGCCGACCGCGTGGCCCTCGGCGCCGAGGCCAAAGCCTTCCAGCACGGTGCCATCGGCAAGCACGAGGAGCGCGGTCGGCTTGTGGTCCGGCCAGGCTGAAGCGTTTTCGGTTTGTGTCATGAGCGCACTACATAGTCTTCACACGCGCGGGCGTCAAAGCCGGAACCGGCCAATTCACATGCAAAATGCGCATATTTGCGGCCCGCCGCGTGCCGGGGACGCGCCCGGCGGCGGCTTGCGGGGCACCGGCCCGCGGGACAACGGGGCTGGCCGCGGAACCGAGTTGTCTCCTTGCCGCGAACGGCCTAGATCAGGAGCCTGGCAATGTCGCCTTCAGGCTGGCGAGAGGACATCAGACGATGCTGCGTGACGACATCAACAACGCGGTCAAGGAAGCGATGCGGGCCAAGGATGAGCGCAAGCTCTCCACGCTGCGGATGGTCAATTCGACCATCAAGAATGCCGACATCGCCGCGCGCGGGGAGGGGAAACCTCCCCTGAGCGACGCCGACCTGCTCGGCGTGTTCCAGAAAATGATCAAGCAGCGCCAGGAGTCGGTCGAACTCTACGACAAGGGCGGCCGCGCCGAACTGGCCGCGCAGGAGCGCGAGGAGATCGCGATCATCTCGGCTTATCTGCCCAGGCAAATGTCGGAAGCCGACGTGAAGGCGGCGATCGCGGCCGCCATCTCCGAGACCGGCGCTGGCGGAATGAAAGACATGGGCAAGGTGATCGGGGTCCTGAAGACGAAATACGCCGGCCAGATGGATTTCGGCAAGGCCAGCGGCATGGTGAAGGCGGCGCTGACGGGGTAGCTGCGATCTTTCCTTTCGTCGTCCCTGCGAAAGCAGGGATCCATAGCCACAGGGCGTTGTTGTCCAGCAACGACGCCTATCAGACCGCTTAATTACTGCTGCCGCGGAGTATGGGTCCCTGCTTTCGCAGGGACGACGTGTCTGACGTCTTGTACGGTGTGAAAATTTGAAAGCCACGCCAGATGCTCACCGAAACCACCGACTACGCCAAACTCTATCGCGATTTCCGCTGGGACATCCCGGCGCGTTTCAACATGGCGAGGGCCTGCTGCGATCGTCATGCCGACGGCAGTGGACGCCTGGCGCTGATCTATGTCGATGAAGACGGCGCCAGCTCGCGCACGTCGTTCGACGAGATGGCCGCGATGTCGCGCCGCTTCGCCAATGTGCTGAAGGCCGCCGGTCTTGAGCGTGGCGATCGTGTCGCGGTGTTCCTGTCGCAGTCGCTGGAACTGCCGATCGTGCATCTGGCGGCGTGGCGTTCCGGCCTGGTGTCGATCCCGCTGTTCGCGCTGTTCGGCGAGGATGCGCTGGAATTCCGCCTGTCGAATTCAGGCGCGAAAGCCATTGTCACCGACGAGGCGGGCTGGGAGAAGATCGCAAAAATCCGCGACCGGCTGCCCGCTCTGGGGGATATCTACGTCACCGGCGGTACAGCGCCCGCCGGCGCCAAATCGTTCTGGTCGCAGGTCGAGGCTGCATCCGATCAATTCGCGGCCGTCGATACTTCGGCCGACGATCCCGCCATCATCATCTACACCTCGGGCACCACGGGAAACCCGAAGGGCGCGCTGCACGCCCATCGGGTGCTGCTCGGCCATCTGCCGAATGTCGAGATGGTGCATGATTTCCTGCCCAAGCCCGGCGACGTGATGTGGACGCCGGCCGACTGGGCGTGGATCGGCGGATTGTTCGATGCGCTGTTTCCGGCATGGTATCACGGCGTGCCCGTGGTCGGGCACCGCGCCCGGAAATTCGAGCCGCAGGCGGCGATGCAGCTGATGGCCGATCACGGCGTGCGCAACGTGTTCCTGCCGCCGACCGCGCTGAAGCTGATGCGGCAGGCAGGGGTCAGGCATGCCGGCGTGAGGCTGCGCAGCATGCTCTCGGGCGGCGAGTCGCTCGGCGCGGAGCTTCTGGAATGGGTGCGCGCGACCTTCGGCATCGACGCCCACGAGGTCTATGGCCAGACCGAGTGCAATCTCGTGGTCGGCAGCAATTCAAAACTGTTTCCGATCCGGCCGGGCTCGATGGGCAAGGCCACGCCCGGATTCGATGTTCGCATCGTCAACGAGCGCGGCGAGGAGCAGCCAAGGGGCAGCCGCGGCATCATCGGCGTGCGCCAGCCGAACCCCTGCACCATGCTCGGCTACTGGAAGAATGAGGAGGCGACGGCCAGGAAATTCGCCGGCGAATTCCTGCTCACCGGCGATCTCGGCATCCAGGATGAGGATGGCTATTTCTGGTATGTGAGCCGCGAGGATGATGTGATCACCACCGCCGGTTATCGCGTCGGGCCTTCCGAGATCGAAGATACCTTGCTGAAACATCCGGCGGTGGCGATGTCGGCGGTGGTCGGAATTCCCGATCCCGTTCGCACCGAATCGATCAAGGCGTGGATCGTGCTGCGCCCGGGTTTTGCGCCTGACGAGGCGCTGGCGCGGGAGATTCAGGATTTTGTGAAGGTGCGGCTCGCCGCGCACGAATATCCGCGTTTCGTGCAATTCACCGAAACCCTGCCGATGACCGCCACCGGCAAGGTGCTACGGCGGGAGTTGCGGACGCTGGGGTGATGGCGCGTGGCGCCGTCATTCCGGGATGCGGGCGAAACCCGCAGACCCGGAATCTCGAAGTTTTAAGCGCGCGGTCGTACGCTCCCAAGGGCGACCAGTGTGGAATCTCGCTGCGTCGTCCCGGCGAACGCGGGACGACGGGAGAATTGGGCGTATCTCCCGCACTCTGACAATATTGACTCAAATCAACACTCGCCCTCCAATGGCCTGCACCATTTAAAAAAATAAAAATGGGAGGGAAGGCCGATGACGTCCATTTCCGGCAAGGTTGATCCGGTGGTGCGCCGCGTTGGGGCCGCCGACATCGCCGAGGCGCTGGGGCAGGGCTTGCGCGATTTCCAGGCCGTGCCGCTTTACGGTCTGTTGTTCGGCGCTCTCTACGCTGGAGGCGGTATCATTATTCTGCTCAGCCTGACCGCGTTTGGCATGGTCTATCTGGCCTATCCGCTGGCGGCCGGTTTTGCGCTGATCGGTCCGTTTGTCGCGATCGGCCTTTACGAGGTCAGCCGCCGGCGCGAGGCCGGGCAGCCGATCTCGATTGCCGGCATCTGGTCGACCGTGACCTCACGCGGCGAAATCGGCTGGATGGCTTTTGTCACGCTGTTCATCTTCGTGATCTGGATGTACCAGGTCCGTCTCCTGATCGCGTTGTTGATCGGACTCAACGCCTCGTTTTCCAGTCTGCACGAATTCATCGCGGTGGTGCTGACCACCAATGAAGGATTGGTGTTCCTTGCGATCGGCAACCTTGTCGGCGCGGCGCTGTCGCTGGTCCTGTTTTCGCTGACGGTGGTGTCGTTTCCGCTGTTGCTCGACCGCGACGTCGATTTCGTCACCGCGATGGTCACGAGCGTGCGTGCGGTGGTAACCAGCCCGGCGCCGATGATCGGATGGGCCGCAACCATCGTCGTGCTGTTGATCGTCTCGGCGCTGCCCTATTTTCTCGGGCTTCTGGTGACGCTGCCGGTGCTCGGTCACGCCACCTGGCACCTCTATCGCCGGATCGTGGCGCCGGTGGCGGGGTAGCAACTTCAGTCGTCCCCGCGAACGCGGGGACCCATACGCCGCGGCCCCTGATGTTACGGGAAGTGGCAATTGCCTTCGCTTGCGTCGCATCAATGAAGTCCTGTGTGGGTCCCCGCGTTCGCGGGGACGACGACGGGTTGCTACTGCGTTTTGATTCCCATCTTCTTCAGCGCCGCCGGCATCCGCTGCGGCGGCTGCATCTTTATACCGAGCGCGTTTCCTAAACGATCGCTGGTTCGAAATGGTCGATGTTCATCACATTCTCAAGCGTCGAGTTTCAGCGCGGCGTAGGGGATTTCAAGCGGCTGTCCGGTTTCAAGTATGCTCTTGAGGCTGGACAGGATGGCAGGCCATCCCTTGGAGATGCCTTCGAAAAACTTGCTGCCCTCGGCGAAGCCTTCATGCGTCAGCGTCAGCTTGACGAGATTGCCAAACGGCTCGAGCACGAACGTCGCGAGCGCGGGAAATTCGTTTCGATACCTGTCCGATTGATTCACGAACGTATAGGCCAGCCGGCGCGGCGGGTCGCATTCGACGACCTTGCCGGCATCGGAGACGGTGCCATCGGTTCGCACCATCTCGAAAGATGAGCCCACCTTCCAGTCCGACCTGAGCCGGGCGCCGAACCAGTAACGTTCGGTGAAATTGCCGTCAGTCAAGGCATGCCAGAGTTTCTCCGGCGTGGTCTCGATATAGGTGACGTAGATAAATTCGGGCTTAGGCACGGGCCTGTTCCTTTGCACAGTTCGGCGCGAGATCGGCCGGCAACGGGCGCCCGGTCTCCAGTAGGCTCTTCAGGCTCGCGATCACCATCGGCCAACCGCCGGAAATATCGCGGAAGGTCTTGCCGCCTTCGTCGAGATTGTCGTGCGTGACCGTCAATTTGACGACGTGGCCGCGTGGTTCGATGTCGAAGGTGACCCGCGAGGTCCGTTCGCGCTTCGCATCCGCCGAGCAGGGATCCCAGGTGTAGGCGAGCTTCTTCGGAGGATCCGATATCAGCACCTTGCCCTCGACGCTGGGCTTGCCTTGCTTGGCGAAGCGGTAGGCCGAGCCGACCTTCCAGTCGGAAGTAGCCTGGTGCCCGAACCAGTAGCGCTCATGAAAATCGCCGTCGGTCAACGCATGCCAGACTTTCTCCGCCGTGGTCTCGATATAGGTGGTGTAGACGAATTCCGGTTTACTCATCGCGCTTCTCCAGTTGCTTTTTCAATTCGTTGAGCGCGGTGAGCTTGCCGCGCTCGAATTTCCTGATCCACCGCTCGCCGATCTGATGGATCGGCACCGGGTTGAGGTAGTGCAGCTTCTCGCGGCCGTGCCTGAAGGTGGTGACGAGGTTGGCAGCCTCGAGAATGGCAAGGTGCTTGGTCACGGCCTGCCGCGTCATGGCGAGGCCATCGCAGAGTTCGTTCAGGGTCTGTCCGTTTTTGACGTGAAGCCTGTCGAGCAGCGACCGTCTCGATGCATCGGCCAGCGCTTTGAACACGTCATCCATGGGTGAGGATAATAGGCAACCAAATGGTTGCATGTCAAGGGAGTGTTTTGGCGCGCGCGTTGGGCTGTGGTAAGCGTGGCGGATCAGCCAACACAGATTGGTTCTGACAGCCTGGGTGGGAAAAACATGAACCGTTACGCCAAATCGGCAGCTTGTATTTCGATCTTCTTCATCCTCTGCGGCGGCGCCTTTGCCCAGCAGCAGGTGATCGGGGCTCCGCCCGAAGCCTCCAACATGAAACTGGTGGGGTACAACGATCTTCAGGCCCGCAGCGCCTATCAGCCGACCATTCATCACCAGGGCGACCGCTGGATCGCCTATATCGGACATCACGGCGGGACCGACGAGATTCCCGATCCGGTCAATCCGATGACCGGCAAGGCCGAGCCGAACGGCACCTCGATCATCGACGTCACCGATCCCGCGCACCCGAAATATCTGCGTCACATTCCCGGACAGGAAGGAAAGTACGAAAGCGGCGGCGCGCAAATGGTGCGCGTCTGCGACGGCAAGTCCTTGCCCAAGGGCGATCCCAATGCGGTCTACATGCTGCGCACCTTCGGCGGCGAAGCGCATGAGATCTGGAACGTCGCCGACCCGGCCAACCCGACGCTCATCACGCGGATCGGCGGCCTGAAGGACACGCACAAGAACTGGTGGGAATGCCAGACCGGCATCGCCTTCCTGGTGTCGGGCGCGCCCGACTGGCGTACGCGCCGCATGACCATGATCTATGACCTCAGCGATCCCGCGCATCCCAGGAAGATCCGGGATTTCGGCCTTCCCGGCCAGGAACCGGGCGCGACCGGCGCGGTGCCGACCGAAGTGCACGGGCCGATCTCGGCGGGTCCTGAAGGCAACCGCGTCTATTTCGGCTACGGCACCGACAAGGGCGGTTTCCTGCAGATCGTCGATCGCGACAAGCTGCTCAATGGCCCGAAGGAGCCGACGCCGGATAATCTTCGATATCCGGAAATTTCCCGGATGCCGATGTCGGCCTTCAACGGCGCCCACACCACCTTTCCCATGCTGAAAATGCCGATCGCCGAATTCGCCAAGGACAAGGACGGCAAGAGCCGCGACATCGTCATGATCGTCGATGAGGAGATCCTGAACGAATGCGCCGAGCCGCGGCAGATGGTCTGGTTCGCCGACGTCACGGTCGAAAATCGCCCGATGGTGATTTCGAGTTATACCGCGAAGGAGGCCTCTGGTTCGTTCTGCGATCGGGGAGGGCGGTTCGGCTCGCATTCCTCCAATGAGAGCATGGCGCCGGTCTACTACAAGAAGATGGCGTTCATCTCGTTCTTCAATGCCGGGGTGCGCGCGCTCGATATCCGCGATCCCTACCACCCGACCGAGGTCGGCTATTTCATTCCCTCGATCACGGCGGCGACCGACAAGCGCTGCGTCAAGATCGACGGCAAGGACCGCTGCAAGGTCGCGATCCAGACCAACAATGTCGAGACCGACGAGCGCGGCTATATCTATATCGTCGATCGCGCCAACACCGGCCTGCACATTCTGGAACTGACGGGTGCGGCACGCGCCGTGGCCGGTCTGCCATAAGGCATGCGATGAAAATGCGTGGCCTGCTGATATCAGGGTTTGCCGTGGCGGTTTTCGCCGCCTCGGGCCTCGCCGGTTATCAGCATGTCCGCAGCACGGGCGACGGCTGGCGTGAAATCGCCTGGCCGTTCCCGCGCGATGGATGGCCCGCCGGGCGCGCGTTCCGTTGTGAAACGGAAGCGTGCGGCGGCGAGGTCGAGGTGTATGTGCGGCCGAAGATCGGCTTCTGCAATTGCGACACAGGGGTGGCGGACGACGACGAGGTCGATCGCGTCGCCGATCTTGATTTGATGAGCGAGCGCTTCGTTCCGCTTGACGCGGGAAGGGTGATCCGGGTCGCCGACATGCAGGGACGATTGCGCGCTTACGATCTGCACATGGCCGACGCCTCGCGGCATACCGCTGTTGGCATCGCGGTGTCACGTCGCTGCGACCTCATGGTCGCGGTGGCGAAAGGCGCAGGCGCCGCGCCCGACGTTCAGCGCGTGGCGCTGGATTTTCTCGGGTCCGACAACATGACGCGCTGGATGATTTCAGCCATGGATGGGGGGTGAGACCGCTTTCTTCCCTTCTCCCCTTGTGGGAGAAGGTGGCGCGGACGAAGTCCGTGCCGGATGAGGGGTCTCTCACCGCGGAGGCATACCCCTCAACCGCCCTCGCTTCGCGCGGGCACCTTCTCCCGCAAGGGGAGAAGGAAGGGGCCGCTTCTGCTCACGCTCTTCCATGCATAATCGCATCGTTGCACGATCAGACCGCGAGCCACCCCATGTCCCTTCAGCTCTACCTCGCCTTCGTCGCCGCCTGCATCGCGCTTGCGCTCTTGCCGGGACCGATCGTGACGCTGGTGATCGCCAATGGCCTGCGGCATGGCACCCGCGCGGCGCTGACCAACATTGCCGGCGTGCAGGCGGGGCTTGCGATCGTGATCGGCATTGTCGCGGTCGGGCTGACCTCGCTGATGGCCACCATGGGCTACTGGTTCGACTGGGTGCGCCTTGCCGGCGCCGCCTATCTGGTCTGGCTCGGCATCAGGCTGATCCGCGTCCCCGTCGCGGGCGTCGAGGCCGAGGCGCCGCCCCCGCCGCGCGGCGGGTTTTTCCTGCAGGGGTTTTTGGTGACGCTCTCCAATCCCAAGGTGCTGGTGTTTTTCGGCGCATTCATTCCGCAGTTCGTGGACATGAGCCAGGACCACGTCTCGCAGGTGGCGCTGCTCGGCGTCACCTTCATGGCGACGGCTGCGATGACCGACGCGATCTACGCGCTGCTCGCCGGCCGGGCGCGATTGTTCTTCTCGGCGCGGCGCACGCGGCTGTTGTCGCGCGTCTCCGGCGGCTTCATGATCGGCGGCGGCATCTGGCTGGCGCTGACGCGGGCGCGATAACGTTCGTTAGCCCGGCAGCATCTCCCGCCCGCGCAGCTCCATTTCGATTTCGCCGAAGATATTCGCCAGCCGTTCCGCCCAGTCGACCTGGCCGGTTTCGTCAGCGATCAGGTCCTGGCGGATTTCGATTCCGGTGTTCATCAGCCCGCGCGCTTCGCCGTGCACCGGAATGGTGTAGTCGGTCTCGTCGCTCACCGCATAGGGCTCGTTGTCGCCAACAACCAGATCGCCAGCCGCGCGCAAACCCCTGAGCAACAGCGGCGGCAGGCGGGTGTCGCGCTGATAGAGCGTGCCGACATGCCAGGGCCGCGCGATTCCCGCATAGACCGGCGTGAAGCTGTGCAGCGACACCAGCACCGTCGGGATGCCGTTACGAAGGCGGTTGTCGATCACCTCGCGGATGCGGCGATGATAGGGATCGAAGACCTGTTGGCGCCGCGCCTCGGCGGCGTCCCGGGTGAGGCCTTCATTGCCGGGAATGATCGTGGCCTCGCTGATGCGCGGGATCGAGCTTGGCGCGCCCGGCGGGCGGTTGCAGTCGATCACCAGCCGCGAATAGGGCTGCGCGATCAGATGCGCATCAAGATGTTTCGACAGCGCGTTGGCGACGCCGGCAATGCCGACGTCCCAGGCGATGTGCCGCACCAACTCGCTCTCCGGCAGGCCGAGATCGCCGAGCGCGCGCGGGATGGTCCGGCCGTAGTGATCCGAGGTCAACAGGAATGGCGAGCCGCCTTCGGCGTTCTTCTCGAGAACGGGCGGAACCTCCTCCTCCAGGAGTAACGATGTATCGCCGGCGCCATCCAAAACCATTGTTAATTGCCCGTTTTGCCTAGCGAATCAGCATGTCGATTTAGAAATATGCAGGGATCGGTGTAGACTACACCCTACAAAGTCATAACTATTGCATCAACGATGCCGCTCCTGACGATTCATCACAAGACCGAATATCGCTACGCGCACCCCGTCGCGTTCGGCGAACACCGGATCATGCTGCGCCCGCGCGACGGGCATGATCTGCGCGTGCTGTCCGGCAATCTTGAGATTGTGCCGCAGCCGATGTCGCTGCGCTGGATCCATGACGTGTTCGGCAACAGCGTGGCGATCGCGACCTTCGACGAGCGCGCCGAAACCCTCATCTTCACTTCGACTGCCACCGTCGAGCACAATCCGGCCGAGGCGTTCGCGCTGACGCCGGACGATCCGGCCTATTTCTACCCGTTCCTCTACGACGAGGAGGAGTTTCCCGACCTCGTTCAGTTCATCACCCCGCAATATGGCGATCCGCAAGGCGAGCTGACGGCGTGGGCGCTGAATTTTCTCGACGCCGAAGGGCCGACGCCGACGTTCAGGATTCTCTCCGGCATGACCCACGGCATCCGCGAGGCCTTCACCTACCGCAGGCGGCACGAGCAGGGCACCCAGCTTCCGCTCGATACGCTGCAGACGAGGTCCGGCACCTGCCGCGACTACGCTCTGTTCATGATCGAGGCGCTGCGGCGGCTCGGCATCGCCGCACGCTTCGTGTCGGGCTATCTGTCGATATCAGGCGATCGCGCCCAAGACGATGGCGCCCAAGACTATGATGGTGGCCATGTTGGCGGCGGCTCGACCCATGCCTGGGTTCAGGTCTATCTGCCGAGCGCCGGCTGGATCGAGTTCGATCCCACCAACGGCATCGTCGGCAACCGCGACCTCATCCGCGTCGCGGTGGCGCGCGACCCGCGCCAGGTCATCCCGCTGCACGGCACTTATCTCGGCTCGGCCGACGCTTTTGTCGGCATGGAAGTCAGCATCAACGTCGTCCCTGTCGACGAAGCGGTGGAGGCCTGATCGTGCAGATCAAAGTCGGCTTCGAGATTGCCTACGCCGCGGCGCAGCCGACGCCGATGGTGATCATGCTCGGCATTCACCCCTCGCGCCGCGACGACATCATTGGCACCGAGAGCATTGTCGCCGAACCCGACGTGCCAATCGGGTTGTATCGCGACAGCTACGGCAATGTCTGCGGTCGCCTGGTGGCGCCCGCCGGCGGCGTGACCCTGCGCGGCAGCGCGCTGGTGCGCGATTCCGGATTGCCCGACGTCGTCGCGCCGGACGCCCAGCAGCTGCCGATCGATCAGCTGCCCGACGACGTGCTGCTCTATCTGATCGCGAGCCGCTATTGCGAAACCGACAAGCTGACCGACATCGCCTGGTCGCTGTTCGCCAATACCAGGCCGGGCTGGGAGCGGGTGGCCGCGATCTGCAGCTTCGTGCACGATCACGTCAGCTTCGGCTATCAGCACGCGCACCACATGAAATCGGCGTTCGACGTCTACGAGCAGCGCGCCGGCGTGTGCCGCGATTTCGCCCACCTCGCGCTGACCTTCTGCCGCTGCATGGGCATTCCTGCACGCTATTGCACCGGCTACATGGGCGACATCGGCATTCCGCCCGACCCCGAGCCGATGGATTTCTCCGGCTGGTTCGAGGCCTACCTGTCCGGCCGGTGGTACACGTTCGATGCGCGTCATAATCATCCGCGGATCGGCCGCATCCTGATGGGCATCGGCCGCGACGCCGCCGACGTGGCGCTGACCACGAGTTTCGGGCGGATGAACCTGACGAAATTCGTCGTCATCAGCGAAGAAGTGGCGGCGGCTTGATCTGGCGTCGTCTTCCATGCTCCGTCATTGCGAGGCGAGCGAAGCAATCGAACTACGATGTGCACGCAATCCGGGATTCCGGCCTGGTGCTACGCACCAGCCCGGAATGACGAGTCCGGATTGGTCCTTCGCATCGCTCCCGCAATGACAGTTATAGAGAGTCCCATGACCTCCGACCATCTCTTCGTCTACGGCACGCTGATGCGCGGCTTCGATCATCCGATGGCGCAGCTGTTGTCGCGCGGTGCGGATTTCCTGGGCGAAGCGCGCTGCCGCGGCCGGCTCTATCTCGTGAAGCACTATCCCGGGCTGGTACTGTCGGACGACGCTGACGATGTCGTGCTCGGCGAATTGTTCCGGCTGCGCAGCCCTGCCGAATTGCTGCGCGAGTTCGACATGTACGAAGCCTGCGGCGAGGGTTTCGCCGAGCCGACCGAATATGTCAGGCAGATGCTGCCGGTGGCGCGGGACGATGGCGCCGCGAGCGAGGCCTGGACGTATATCTATAACTGGCCCGTCGCCGGCCTGCCGCGCATCGCCTCGGGGCGGTTTTTGGAGGGGTAGGGCCGGCCAACCTCATACGCCGTCATTCCGGGCCTGCGCCTTGCGGCGCATCCCGGAATGACGAGGAAGGCTGTGAATAGCGGCGAGAAGCCCGATAATCTTCGTCATTTCCGCCGGCAACCCTATATCCATGGTCGGTTGGCACCGCCCCCAACTCACCGCAAACTCGAAACAGATGCGCTTTACGCCCCAATTCCTCGATGAGCTGCGCGCCCGGCTTCCGGTTTCGGAAGTCGTGGGCCGGCGCGTCAAGTTGAAGAAGGCGGGGCGCGAGTGGAAGGGCCTGTCGCCGTTCCAGCAGGAAAAATCGCCGTCGTTCACCGTCAACGACCAGAAGGGATTTTACCACGACTTCTCCTCGGGCAAGCACGGCGACATCATCTCCTTCCTGATGGAGACCGAGGGGGTCGGCTTCACCGAAGCCGTCGAACGTCTCGCCGCGATGGCGGGCCTGCCGCTGCCGGCGGCGACCCCCGATGCCGCGCGGCACGAGCAGCGCCGCAAGACGCTGCACGACGTCATGGAACTCGCCGCGAAATTCTTCGCCGACACCCTGGCCTCGCGTAACGGCGCCAGGGCGCGCGGCTATCTCGCCGACCGCGCGATTTCCCCCAACACCCAGTTGCAGTTCCGCATCGGCTATGCGCCGGGCGAACGTTTTGCCCTCAAGGAACATCTCGGCGCGCACGGCATTCCGGTCGAGGACATGGTGGAAGCGGGACTGTTGATCGGCGGCGACGATATTCCGGTGCCCTACGATCGCTTCCGCGACCGCGTGATGTTTCCGATCACCGACGTGCGCGGGCGCGTGATCGCGTTCGGCGGCCGCGCGCTCGAAAAAGACGTCGCGGCGAAATATCTGAACTCGCCGGAAACCCCGCTGTTTCACAAGGGCGACAATCTCTACAACCTCGCCGCCGCAAGGCTTGCCACCCATAACGGCGCATCGCTGGTGGTGGTGGAAGGCTATGTCGACGTCATCGCCATGGTGGGCGCGGGTTTTCCCGCAACCGTCGCACCGCTTGGCACCGCGCTGACCGAAAACCAGCTCGCGCTCCTATGGAAGATGGCCGACGAGCCGATCTTGTGCTTCGACGGCGACCGCGCCGGGCAAAAGGCGGCGTGGCGCGCCGCCGATCTGGCGCTGCCGCATCTGTTGCCCGGCAAGAGCCTTCGTTTCGCGCTGCTGCCGGAAGGGCAGGACCCCGACGATCTCGCGCGGTCGGGCGGGCGGGCCGCGATCGAGGAAGTGATCGGCGCCGCGCGCGGACTGGCCGAGGTGATCTGGTCGCGCGAAATCGAGAGCGGCACGTTTGCAACCCCCGAGCGGCGCGCGGCGCTGGAAAAGCGGATCGGTGAGCTGACCAACGGTATCCGCGACGAGGTGGTGCGGCGCTATTACCGCCAGGATCTTGGCGAGCGCTTGCAGCGGACCTTTGCGCCGGAAGGCGGGCGCGGCGGCTATGCCGAGGGGCGGATATCCGCGGGCCCGCCGGCAACTACGGCGGCGAATCAGGCCGGCGCTCCGGCTCCCGGGTCCCGTTTACCCCGGGGGCGGCGGGCCGATTCGCTTCTCCGGGCGGCCGGGGGCAAGCGTCCGCCGGCAGCCAGACCATCAACCGCGGGCCTTATCAGGTGGCGAGCTCCCAGCTCGCGACCAGTCCGATCATGCGCGGCCAGCGCAGCGCGATGTCGCGCCGGGAGGCGCTGATCCTGCAATCCCTGATGAACCACCCCTGGCTGTTGCACGACCATCTGGAGGAGGTGGCCGCGCTGGAGTTGGCCCATCCCGAGGCGCACAAACTGCGCGCCGGCATCATCGCCGCCTTCGCCAACGACCATCACCACTTGCCGGAGCCCTCGGAACAAAGCGAGAAGATGCGGGCCGACATCGAAGCTGGCGGATTTTCGCAAGCACTTCAAAGGGTTGAAGGAGCGATCACGACCTCGGCGGTGTGGGGCGCGCAACCGGGCGCGGCGCGGGAGGACGTTCTTTCCACCTGGCACCAGCTCGTCTCCTTGCATCGCCAATGGCACTCATTACTTAGGGAATTGAAGGACGCCGAGCTCGCTTTGGGTGAAGAGGCCAGCGAAGCGAACTTGGCTTGGCTGCGCGACGTCAAGGCCCGGATGGCGGAAATGGACGGCACCGAGGCCCTGATCGAGGGGTTCGGCGAATCTTCCGGCCGGTTCCAGCGCAGCGTCTGAGAAAATGATGCGGACGGCCTCGGCCGGAACCGCGAAAAGACTCGCCAAATCCATGATTTGGCGGCAAAAACAGGGTTAATCGAAGCTTAACAAGTCCGTAGCATTTTCAGGCAGAGTGGAGACCGGTTCACCATTGGAATAGGCGTCAGAAAAAACGACGCGTATTCCGATCGAAAAGCCGATACCCACTTTTTCGGAACAGGCGCCGGACCATGAGTTCGAAACCGGCGAAAACAGATTCGGGGGTGGCGACGGTTTGCGCCGCCCTTTCCGCGTCGTAAGGCACACGAGATTCAAAAGCGGGCGCGGCGACGTACCCTGCATAAGCGCGTTTCAGGAGCAATGAATGGCCACCAAGGCAAAGACGCTGCAGGTTAAAGACAAGGAAAAGGACGACAAGGCAGCCGACGCTCCCGAGAAGGATTCAGCCGAAGCGCCGTCGCCGTTGCTCGACCTGTCGGATGCCGCCGTCAAGAAGATGATCAAGCAGGCCAAGAAGCGCGGCTTCGTGACCTTCGATCAGCTCAACGAAGTGCTGCCTTCCGACACCACCTCGCCCGAACAGATCGAGGACATCATGTCGATGCTCTCGGAAATGGGCATCAACGTCACCGAGGCTGACGACGCCGACAGCGAGGAAGAGAACAAGGAAGAGGCCGAGGACGAGACCGACAACGAACTGGTCGAGGTCACGCAGAAGGCCGTCACCGAAGTCAAGAAGTCCGAGCCCGGCGAGCGCACCGACGATCCCGTCCGCATGTATCTGCGCGAGATGGGCACGGTCGAACTGCTGTCGCGCGAAGGCGAAATCGCGATCGCCAAGCGCATCGAGGCCGGCCGCGAGGCGATGATCGCGGGGCTGTGCGAAAGCCCGCTGACCTTCCAGGCCATCATCATCTGGCGCGACGAACTCAACGAGGGAAAGATCTTCCTTCGCGACATCATCGATCTCGAAGCGACCTATGCCGGCCCCGACGCCAAGAACAACATGAACCCCGCGCTGCTCGGCGCGCCGGTCGGCGCCGATGGCCAGCCGCTCGCCGATCCCCCCAACGGCAACGGCGCGGCGATGCCGGCCGCCGCCGCGCCGCCGGCGGCACCGCCGTCGCCGACCCCGTTCCGTCCCGCGCCCGCCGCCGCGCCCGAGGGCGAGAAGGATCCGGCCGAGGCCGCCGCCGAAGGCGACATGGATGACGACGAGTTCGAAAACCAGATGTCGCTCGCTGCCATCGAGGCCGAGCTGAAGCCGAAGGTGGTCGAGACCTTCGACAAGATCGCCGACAACTACAAGAAGCTGCGCCGCCTGCAGGAACAGGATATCTCCAACCAGCTGCAGAACGAGACGCTGTCGCCGGCGCAGGAGCGCAAATACAAGAAGCTGAAGGACGAAATCATCGTCGAGGTGAAGTCGCTGCGGCTCAACCAGGCCCGTATCGATTCGCTGGTCGAGCAGCTCTACGACATCAACAAGAAGCTGGTGTCGTTCGAGGGCCGCCTGCTGCGTCTCGGCGACAGCCACGGCGTCGCGCGCGAGGATTTCCTGCGGAACTATCAGGGCTCGGAGCTCGATCCGCGCTGGCTCAACCGCGTCTCGAAACTCTCCGCCAAGGGCTGGAAGAATTTCGTCCATCACGAAAAGGACCGCATCAAGGAACTGCGCCACGAGATCCAGTCGCTCGCGGCCCTCACCGGGCTCGAGATCGGCGAGTTCCGCAAGATCGTGCACGGCGTGCAGAAGGGCGAGCGCGAGGCGCGCCAGGCCAAGAAGGAAATGGTCGAGGCCAATCTTCGCCTCGTGATCTCGATCGCCAAGAAATACACCAACCGCGGCCTGCAGTTCCTCGATCTGATCCAGGAAGGCAACATCGGCCTGATGAAGGCGGTCGACAAATTCGAATACCGCCGGGGCTACAAGTTCTCGACCTATGCGACGTGGTGGATCCGGCAGGCGATCACGCGATCGATCGCCGATCAGGCGCGCACCATCCGCATTCCCGTGCACATGATCGAGACCATCAACAAGATCGTGCGCACCTCGCGCCAGATGCTCAACGAAATCGGCCGCGAGCCGACGCCGGAAGAGCTCGCCGAAAAGCTCGGCATGCCGCTGGAGAAGGTGCGCAAGGTTCTGAAAATCGCGAAGGAGCCGCTCTCTCTCGAAACGCCGGTCGGCGACGAGGAAGATTCCCATCTCGGCGATTTCATCGAGGACAAGAACGCGATCCTGCCGATCGATGCCGCGATCCAGTCCAACCTGCGCGAGACCACGACGCGCGTGCTGGCCTCGCTGACGCCGCGCGAGGAACGCGTGCTGCGCATGCGCTTCGGCATCGGCATGAACACCGACCACACGCTGGAAGAAGTCGGCCAGCAGTTCTCGGTGACCAGAGAGCGCATCCGCCAGATCGAGGCCAAGGCGCTGCGCAAGCTGAAGCATCCGTCACGGTCACGGAAGCTGCGGTCGTTCCTGGATAACTAATTCAGCTTGTCATTGCCGGGCTTGACCCGGCCATCCATCGATACAAAGCGGCGGGCGAGAGCCCGCCGTTATTTTTTTATTGGTTCGTATTTTCTCGAAGAAAGCCGCATCGTTTTTCTAGCGCCGTTCAGGTGACAGAAAAATTGAGGAGGGTGAAAATCGTCCACCAACTCACGTATGCGTTTGAGTGACAAAGCTTGCTTCATCTCCATCACGTCAGAAAGCATTAG
>CAWAXR010000022.1:0-481769 GCA_963786045.1 uncultured Alphaproteobacteria bacterium
ACATTCAGGAAGGCCCGGAGCCCGGCGTCCACGACTGCCGCGCATCACGCATCATTAGCTCCGGTCGCCAATCGTCGAATACGCCAGCTCCCGTTCTTCCCCTCGTTAACTCTAGTGCAAACTCTTGTACGAAGTCATGAGCTTCCTGCCGCTGCCGCCACTTAAGCGCCCGATTCAGTCCCATGATTGCGTTCTATTCGCATACTCGGGCATGCGGGGTTTGGCGTGATCAGGACGGTATGGCTTGCGGGTCTCTGTTTGATTGGCCTAGGTGCAATGGTTGGTATCAAAGCCGTACCTTCGACGATTACACCAAACGTGGGAGCTTCCGCGGAGCAAACGACGATTGCTACAGGCTCTTCACACGACACCTTAACGAAGGCAGACAAGCTCGAAATTGCGCACGTTCGTGTCCCAGTCGCCGTAGAGGCAGCCATGCTGGCTACGCAGGTCTCCGACGAAACTTCACCACAACCGCTGAGCTTAACTGTCTCCAAAATTGTCAGTCGGCATTGGCACGATCAAAACGCCAAGAAGTTGGCAGCCGTATCTCCTGACCGACACATGAAAATCCAAAAGCCGAAGGGCGGAAAGAGTGTTGATCGTTCCAAAGCAACCGTCGACATCAGGCCCTGTCGACGCCCGGAGGGCTTTACAGGGTTGCTAAGGGCATTGAACCTCTCCCCCGGGTGCGACACGTAGTTCGCTTTGTTGGCGGCCTGACCACCGACAACTGGTCGAGGCTTCAATGTAGGTTGAACAGGTTTCTTACTAGCCGCCCAGAAATGATATCCGCGAAGGATAATCTAGTTAGCTGGACTGTTGTCCCCGAGGTGCCGCTCGCGACCGCAGGCTTGATTGCTAATGCTGGTTGGTCGGGCGCAACTTTAGGCGGTTGCCGTTTAACGACCTTTCGCCTTTTTTGATCAGGGTTGACTACCGTCGCAGGCGAGGTCGCTTTAGCGTACGATTCCAGTAGTGGCGATGGCTGGTCTGGAACTGCGTCCCCGAACAGGGTTGGTGGCGGGATTATCGTCGGTTGGCTAGTGTCAATAACAACCCGTTCGGGGGGCTGCTGAATTGAAGCTATCCGAATAACCGGCTTTTCGATTGCTTCATGCGCTGGCTCTGGCAGGGATTCGGGAAGGAACCAATTCGCCACGAACAGTAGTGCCAAAAGCGATGTGCCAACCCAGACCATGTATCGTGCTATTGGCATAGGAATCTCTCGCCGTTGTGACGAGAGCAAACGCCGCAATTCCTGACGGTTGGTTATAGAACGTGGTTACTTCTAAAATTCCTGCGGGGGACTCCGATAACTAAGTCTAATTCGCTAGGTCAACATCGATCTGTGATCGCGAACGAGGGCCCCAAACATTCGTCAAAATTGCTGCGCTACCGTGGCGATGATCCGTTACGTCTCTGCCGCGCCGTCACATCTGTCTCGCTGAGCGTCTTCTCTGAGCGTTCGCTGAAAGTCCTGCTTCTAGCGGTAGGCCCGGCCTCTGTGAGCTACCTGCGCCAACTTTTTTGCGACCAACCTTCGGCGGCTCCGGCACCAACGGAAGCTGTCCCAGGAGCAGCTGGCCCACGACGCCGCAATCAACCGCGCTACTTGAGCCGATTCGAACGGGCCGTGACCTACGTCGGCCTAGAGATCATCGGCAAATTGGCCACCATCCTCGAAGTCGACCCGGCCGAGTTCTTCCGGAGGACCTCCAGAACGGGGCGCCGGAGGAAGGCCGACTAGGCCATCCCCCAAGGAACGGACTTACCGGCGAGTCTCCCTGTCCTTCCTGCCACGGTCGGTTTACTGGCCGAGGCCAGGGACAGGGGAGGGACGAATGAACATCGACCGTCGGCAACTATTGATCGGGTCGGCCGGGGCGGCCTTGGCTGGGTCCCTCGGTGGTGTCGTCGCCGGTCCCAGTCCGCGGTCGCCCGATATCCCAGACGCGCGCCGAGTGGCATCCCTTGACTCGATCCCTCCTTGAGCGCGCCCGCAGGATCGGCAGCGTCTGCCGTGCTCCGGACAGAGCCGTGGTCGAACGGACCATCCGGCAACTCGCCGACGCATCGGGCTACACCGAACCACCCGTTATAAAATGGATGGACACCCCCACGGACGCGTTCGATCACCTCAGCCGGTTCGGCCTCGACGCGCTCCTCGACATGGGAACGACCGGGTTCTGGCGTCGGTTTCAGCCTCCGGCATCAAGTGACGTGGATACGTTCGACCGTGCCTTCGAAGTCCGGATGCTGGCGAACGAACTCCTCGGCGTGGACGAGCACGACCGGCTCCTCATGGCTCCGAAACTGCGCGCCAAGTCCCAAGCGATATCGGCGAACGCGTCGGACGAGGAAGTCTTCCGGGTCAGGGCCGTCTCGTCGCAGATCGGGTGGCTGGAGACTTCGATGGCCGACGCTGCGGCCCAAGCCGTTTCCAACGTCGAGCTGCTCCTGAGCGCCGGAGCGTCCGAAGGCTCGGTGGCGATAGATCATCAGTTGAAGGTCTTCGAGTCGTACGAGTGCGGACTGCTCGCGACGTGGGAGACACCGGACGCAGTGATCTGCGTGCAGAGGATCAGGGCTTCGACGTGACAACATCGAGTCACGACTAAGCACTCACCCGAGAGGCTTTAATCAGTTACTGCGACCCAGAGGCTGGTAACGATTCGATCTGAACAATCAACGAGCAGCGAACCGTAATTGCCGATAGGATCGATTGTGGTAGAAGGCCGCATCGAATCAAATGGAGATCGAGGTGGCCAAGAAATCAAAAAAGAAAATCGTTCGACGAGAATATACCAAAGCCGACGTGAAGGAATTGCGGACCCATTCAAGAGCTAAAACGCCAGTGGCAACAATCGCAAAGCTGACCAAAAGAACGGAAGGTTCATTGCGTCAGAAGGCGTTGAAGCTCGGGATCCGTTTAGGGCATCAACGATAACGGTGCGAAACTTTATCAGAGGGCATGGAAGTGCGCCAAACGGGGCTCCCTTACGATGAAATTCATGATGAGGGCGATCAATGATGGGTCGCGCCAATCTACGCTGGATATTCTGTGCCCAAGCTGTGGCGCGACTAGCCTTATACCCATCAGGCCATCAAAAATGCTGATGAGCGGCCAAGTGTCTGGTGGAGCCGCGAAAGGTAATCGGGGTCGGGAGCGCGGCCCGCAATTCAAGGTGCAAGGTTAAATGCGAAAGTTTTCTCGGCAGATAAATTCATCGGTTGGCACTTGCGGTTCAACAGAAAGTTGTGCAGGTTGCATCAATGGGCGCGGAATCATGACGCGCTCGTGTGTTGTATAGGCGCGGCCAAATACCGACCTGGCCGCTATATAAATAGACAACGCCTGCGCCAGCGGTGGCAAGATAATCAACCAATTGGACTGTTCAAAACGTACTGCAATGTCGGGCGGATGTTCCGCACGCATCTGCTTAAGTCGAATCCAGAAGGGTTATAGAAATGTCGCGCTCTTTACGTTCAATTCTGTCAAGTCTGGCGTTGGGAGCTGCATTGGCCATGGGGGCGGCGGACCAATCGTCGGCCGCGACATACACTTACACCGGCAACATAGACGCTTCGACATCATTTTTTGATGCTTATGTTACGGCATCGGTAGACCTAAATTGTAGCGGCCCGTGTGCGGCGGGTACGTATCAGTTTTCCTCAAACATCAGTTCATTTTCACTCGCGACTGTTTCCTCAGGGGGTACTTTCGACGCAGGGCTTACCGTCGCAGGGCAAGGCGTAAATACGCTTGGTTATTCCGACTATCTGGTTTTGAACGGTTCAGGGCAGGTAAGTAATTGGTTTTTTCTCCTGCAAGCCGGGAATTTGGAAATTATGACATTGGGCAACGACTTAAATTACCAATACCAATATACTTCTACCCTCGACTATGCGACCACGCTAGGAGGGTTCACGCTCGTGGACATCAATCAGCCAGGCACTTGGGCGGCCCCACCTAACATCTCCGCCGTCCCCGAACCCTCCACATGGGCGATGATGATCCTCGGCTTCGCAGGCATTGGCTTCATGGCGTATCGTCGGAAGGCAAAGCCAGCATTGCTGGCCGCCTGATCAACGATCATCGGGTTTGAATTGAAGAGCCGCCTTCGGGCGGCTTTTTCATTGGTGCGCCCAGCATGGGCGCACTCTTGTGGGTGAAAGTCCCATCGTGAGTTGATCACAACGAGCGAAGTGAAGCGCGACTGCATGAGGGCGACCGAATGTGGGGAGGAAGCGTGGAGCGAAGCTGCGGGCCGATGAACAAGAACCGGATAGAAGGCGGTGCTGACCAGGGCGAGCGGGCCAATGACCGCGAAGCTCTCGTGATCAAAGGGCAGCGGCGTAGATCCGGCGGTCGTGCAGCGAAGGAGTGCGTTCTTACCTGGGGAGATCTCGCCTTGCGTCCGAAAGGGCGACGGTGTCGAGCCGGAGCGAGAAGTCAGCAGAGGCCGTAGTAGTCGGTGGGAAGGCCGCAAAGCCGACCCGCTGCATATGCTGGGCCGCTGGCCGACTAATTCCATAACGCCTCATACGCGAATGCTCTGCGTTGGTCCCCCGCCATCGGTCCCGTCTTCAGTTTCCAAGAGCCGTATCAAGAATGTGGGCAAGTCGGACCGCGGCCTTTTGCAACTGTTCCCGCACCACCGATTTGTTCGATTCCAGATACTCGGTCGTGATGGCCATGCGTTCGCCCAGGGAGTCACAGGATTGACCATGCATCACGCAATACCGCGTCGTCACGGCCTCCGCGACGGCAAATGTTTCGTTGGCCCAAACCCGGGGACTGGAGCTAGTCCATCGCGTCCGCATCGCCGGCGTGATCGTCGCCATCAGGCTAACGGTTGCTTTTACGACGTCGGAGCCCACCGCAACCTCGACCAGGCAACTGTCCCACACCGCATGAAGATTGCGTGCGCAACCACTTACACTGATCTTGTTGCCACCTCGGTCATCTTCGAAAGAGACGTGCAGAGGCTGATGGATGTCGCCAACCCAATGCCCAAGCAATTCGAGCGCCAACAATCTTTTTGCGTCGGGTTCATTCCTGGAGGAAACGATCTTCAGATCGCCGATGATAGCGGTCAAAACACAAGCTTGAGCGAGCGGACAATTGTCTGAAGTTAGTCCAGTCGAATCTCGAGGGAGGTTCAAAAAATGCTCAGGCGCGCGAATCCGCGGATGATCTGGAAGCACGCAAGATTCGGAAAAATCGGGAAATGTCGCAGACGGATCCGAATCGATCAGCCGCTGTATCTCTACCTGCGTGGCAGGTTTTGCTAGCCCGAACGCAACCTCGCAAATCACTTGATGAGCGGTGTCGCCCCATGCCCATGCATGGCTGCAAAATAATCCGAGGATCAAATTGGCAAACAGGAGGAGGCGCATCGACGACGTCGTGCCTTGATTCAGGCTTTGTGGATCAGTTGCAAAGCAACCGAGGTGTCTTCGTTCGCACTATTTCTTTGCGGACACAATCGGTTTAAGGGCGGTCACTTTTTCGCGCATGATTTCTGTGACCTTCAGAAGGTCTGCCAACAGCTGCTTGTCGACTTCAAAATAGCCTTCGTATTCGGCCAAGTTTCTGGCGCTATGGGCCTTATCCAAAACACGCCATTGTGCCGCAGGCAGCCCCAGTGTGTGTTCGAGAGCCTGAAATACGATGTATCTTTTATTGTCGGGCCGAAATCCGTGCCAGCGCATTGCGGCGAGCGCTAGCGCGTGGGCAGCATTGTAGGCGAGATCGAATCTGCCTTCGTCCGAAATAGCCTTGTTGCTTGCGTCCTTTAGACGCTTGGTGCCTGACCCAACCAAGCCGTTGAATTCGGTTTGATCGGGTGGCTCCGGCTTGAGCAGGCCCATTTTGGCCAAGTTATTTAAGTGCTCTGAGCTCATCTTCTGTTCCGAAAACGAATAGTTTGGGCTGGTCCAGGATTTTGGTCACAAAGGGACTTTTGCCTTTGAGTTTCTTTTGCCATTCCCGTGTGGCCATGAGGTTCGGGTTGACAGGTCGAGCGAGAGTTTTTTCAGCTTTCTGCAACGCGGCGAAGACCTCGCCGTAGGCTAGTCCTTCTCCAATGATCATCACATCGATGTCACTCTTTGCTGTATCACTTCCCTTAGCTAGAGATCCGTACACAAAAGCCGATTTGATGAATGGGCGGTACTCCATCAGAGCTTCTCGAAGTGGACCGAGGACGCCTACCGTCTTTAGAATCAATTGGTACAGTTCGTGAAAAATGGGCGACTCTCGATTGGCGTGATAGAGCTTCCGGTTGCCGAAGGCTTCGGTCGCGACTATTCCCACGGCGGTGAGCTTCTCGAGCTCCCGTTGCACAGCGCCGCGTCCGGAGCCCGCCCTTGAAATGATTTCGGTGAGCTGAAATTCTTGATCGGGTTGGCCGAAAAGAATACCGAGCACGCGGGATTGAACCCGAGAGAATAGGGCGCCCGACAGATTAGAAGGATTTATGGTTGTACCCATATTGGGGATATATATACCCAAATTGGGTAAAAAGTCAATCACCTACCATCCCGCCAAGCAATAATTCGGCGTAGACGCCGTCACGTTAGTGAGTCCCGAGCGGGTCAGTCCGCCCCAGGCGTGCCAGCGCGCGGACCGACGACGCACGCTGACACGCCACCTCCATCTATCCGGCCGGTGAAAACCATCAGGGCTAAAGGGAAGGACGCTGACACAAGACGCCAGAAGGGGTCGGAATTGGATGCGATAATCCCCCTCAGGGGGTCACTATTGCCCGCGAATTTGCACCCCGCGGACCGGCCCCACTATCACTCACGGAATTTTTTCTACTCGGCGGGCATTTTTGGGCGCGAGTTGGCGGCCTTTGGCTGCTTTCAACTTGGAGCCTAAGAAAACCTCGCTATGTCGGATACTTATAGAGATGGCTCAATCGAGGGTGGGGCAGCGGCTATCGGCAGTTGAGTATTTATTTTCAGTGAGCTCACAGCGCTTGAAAAGTGTCGCGAAATTCGGGATGGGGTGGTCGAAGGCCCGCCTTTGGGAACGAAGCGGGCCATGATCATAGAGAGCATGGGCGCCCGCTGAAGTCGCACGCCGATCAATGCAGAGCGGCCCTCCTCGGATGTGGTAGGCTGTCGCTCTCTCGCTCGGGGAAGGCTCATGAGACGACGGCAATTCGGTGGGCTAGTCTGCGGTGGGGTCGTATCGGCGTGGCCGCCTATGCTACCTCGCTTTGAGGCGCGTAAGCGTTAGTCAGGCGTTGTTTCCCGCGTTGGTCCGCAGAGCGAATAAGGGGAGAAGTCAATGAAAACTGCGCTGCGGACAGGTCTCGTTCTTTACGCGATCGGCTCGTTCATTTCAGCGGCTCTCGGCGGGTCCTATCCCTCAGGTACGGTTCGCATCGTTGTTGGATTCGGTCCGGCATCGGCGGCCGATACCGTCGCAAGATTGGTTGCGAAGCAGCTTGAGGATAAGCTGGGGAAGCCCGTCATCGTCGAAAACCGGCCGGGCAACAGCAGCATGATTGCAGCCGAGTTGGTTGAGAGGGCGCCAAATGACGGTCTGACCCTATTTATGGCGACGGTGGCAAATACTCTCTATCCAGCGCACACGAAGGACGGCTTCGATCTGAGTCAAAAGCTGCAACCCATTGCGCTTCTTGGCGTGGTGCCGAATGTACTCGTCGTCGATGTGTCGGTTCCGGTAAGGAGCGTGAGCGAGTTGATCGCGCTTGCGAAGAAGGATCCCAGCGCGCTGACGTTCGCGACGTCGGGTCAATGGACCGCGAGCTTCATGGCCGCGGAACTATTCAATATGAAGGCCGGAACGAAGATTGTGTCAGTGCCTTATCAGGGGGGATCCAACCAGGCCCTGACGGATCTTCTGACCGGACGTATCAAGCTTACGTTCAATGTTGCAGGCACGCTCGCGCCTTACGTCAGCTCCGGAAAATTGATTGCGCTGGCTGTCGGTCAGCCAAAGCGTACCGCCATCATGCCTGATGTTCCGACAATGGACGAAGCGGGGCTACCCGGCATCGATGTCGGCACGTGGATTGGTTTGATGGCGCCGCGCGGAACTTCGCAGGAGATCATCGACACGCTCGCTCGGGCCTCCAGCGAGGCCATGCAGCAGCAATCGGTCAAGGACGCCTTGAAGGCCCAAGGGATCGATCCATTGCGTAGCACCCCACAGGAATTCGCGGAATTCATCCAAAAAGACATTCAAAAATGGCAGGCTCTGGTTGAGTCTCTTGGACTGAAGGAATGAGGCGGCAGTCGCAACCCAATCACGCCTATGCAATTATTCTTTGTCTTGAGCCGCGAACACGTCCCTGCAAGCCGCGACGCCGTTGATTGCTGCGGCAACGCCCACATAGGGCACGAGCTGCATCATGATCTCAACGAGCTCTTCGCGGGTGACACCGCACCGCAGCGCTCCTCCGATATGGGTTCGCAATTGCGGTGCTGCGGTTCCCAACGTCGCCAGCGCAGCTACAGTGACGATCTGACGCGTGCGAGAGTCAAGCGTCTCGCTTTGGTAGACCTCGCCATAAATCGTTTCCAGCACATATGTGGCGAGCTGGGGGGCCAGGTCACCCAGCGATCCTTCGACCTGTTCGGGCGTTTGACCGAGAATTTCACCGATCTTTTTTGCACCACGGGCGCGCCGTGTGGGGTCGATTTGCATGGTGGATTTCCTTCGAAGTGAGCGATAGCTGGCCGATCTACTCGATTGAGGTCTCATAATCATCTAGTCGCGATGACGCTTGATGTCGAGCGATGGCATCCGTGCTGGCAATCGTGAAGCCAAATCGGACGCCGCTCAGGGTGGTGAGCCTCAGGGCTCGCAGCTGGTCGATGGTTGGATGGGTCAGCATTGCGTGTTTTCTCCTCAGTGGAAGTAGCGGGGGCCACGGATGTTCGCGTGCACGATCGCCGGCCCGTCCGTGGCGGAGGCAGGCCGTCGGCGATCGAGGTTGGTCTTCAGGATCGAGGTAACCGAGGTGTAGGAGCGCGCGCCAATCTCAAGCGCGCGGCCACAGGCGGCTTCCAGTCGCTCATGCCCGAAGCTGTTGGCGTGCCTGAGGATGCCGATCGCGGCGCGGAAGCCCTGCTCTGGATGCGTCTTCTCGCGCAGGATGATCTCGATCAGCGCCGATGTCTTCGGCCCGATCTCGTTCGCTCGGCCCTGGATGCGTTCCGGCGTCCAGTCGGCATAGCGCCGGTGGCTCGACGGCATGTGCTCGCGCACAGTCGTATGCTTGCGGTTCGATGACGAACGCACGTGGACAGCGACGCGATTACCGCCATGGAACAGCTCCACCGTGCGTGCCGTGATCCGCGCCCACAGCTCCTGGCGCAGCAACGCGTGCGGCACCGAGTAGTAATGCTTCGCGACCTCGACGTGATAATCGAGGCCGGCCTTGCACTGCTTCCACTCGGCGTAGACGTAGGGCGCAGTCGGTAATGGCTTTAACGCTGGCTGGTCCAGTGCCTCAAACAGCGCGCGGCGGCTCGCGCCGAGATGCCGGGAGACGCGGTCGTTCAGCGCTGTGACACAATCACGGATCGCTGCGTTCAACTCGACGAGCGAGAAGAACCTGATGTTGCGCAGCTTGGCAATAATCCAGCGCGTCGCGACCTGCACGGCGACCTCGACCTTCGCCTTGTCGCGCGGCTTTCTCGGCCGTGCCGGCACAATGGCCGTGTCGTAGTGCACCGCCATTTCGGCATAGGCGCGATTGACGCCCGGCTCGTAGAAGCAGGCCTTGGTGACGCCGGACTTCAGATTGTCGGAAACGACCATCGCCGGCACACCGCCGTAAAAGCCAAAGGCGCGTGTGTGCGAGCCGATCCAGTCGGGCAGCGTCTGCGTGAAGGTTGCTTCGGCGTACGTAAAACTCGATGCGCCGAGTGCGGCGACGAACAGCTGGCAGGCATGCACTTCTCCGGTCGTGGCATCGACGATATCAATCGTCGTGCCGGCGTAATCGACAAACAGCTTTTCGCCGGCCACATGGGCCTGCCGCATCGTCGGCGACAACCGGCCTTCCCAGGCCCGATAGAGTTCGCAGAACCAGCTGCGGCCGTAACCGTCGGGATGCGCGGCACGATATTCCTCCCAGACCAGTTGCAGCGTCACGCCCTTGCGACGCAACTCCCGGTGGATCGCCGGCCAGTCCGGCAGCGACCGCCAATCCTTGGCCGTGGTCGTCGGGACCGGATAGAGGCGCCTCTCCAGTGCGGCGTCGTCAAGATCGTCCGGCAGCGGCCAACCGACCCCGGCTTCGCGCGCCCGGCGCAGGCACGCTCCGGCGGCGGTCGGGCCAATCCCGAGACTGGCGGCAATCTGGCGCTTGGACAGGCCGGCGGCCGACAGCCGCAGCACGTCGCGGATCTTGCGCATGGGTAATCTCTGTTGGGCCATCCCTGCTCCTCTGGAAAAAGGAGCGAAGTCCGGCTGATTCGCAGATCACCCAACGGCGTTCATCACGCCCGTCCACAGCCCTGTTGCCCTGGTCGCCATCGACCGGAACAGGTGGTCGTCACCCACCGGAAAAGGTGGTCGCCTTCAACCGGAAACCCTGGTCGCCATGGACCGGCGCGCGCAGCGACACAACAAAATGCCCGTTGATTTCTCGCACGATTGATAAAATCATGACGATTGGCGGCCCTGGCCGCGTTGCCGATTCAGGCAGCAGCAAAGGGTAGGCAACGAAAGGGAGGAGACGCTATATGGCTATTGGTTACGAGACGATGGGCGACGGCGCGCACAAGGTACTTGCGTTGCACGGATGGTTCGGCGATCACACGACATTTCAGCCACTGCGCGAAGCGCTGTCCTTAAGCGAATTCACCTACGCCAGCGTCGCGTATCGCGGTTACGGGATCTCCCGCCAGATCAGCGGCAACTACACCATGAAGGAGATTGCAGCCGACGTGTTGGAAGTAGCCGACAAGCTCGGCTGGAAGGAGTTCAGCCTGATCGGTCACTCCATGGGCGGCATGGCGGTGCAGCGCATTCTTGCCGACGCGCCGGCGCGGGTGCGTAGGCTGGTTGCGGTGACGCCGGTGCCGGCCTCAGGCGTTCCTTTCGACGAGCAGGGTTGGCATCTGTTCAGCGGCGCTCCGACGAGCCGTGACAATCGCCGCATGATTATCGATTTCTCCACCGGCAATCGGCTCTCGAAGGCTTGGATCGATCACATGGCACGCTACTCGGAGGAGACCTCGACCCGCGAGGCGTTCGCCGGCTACCTACAGGGCTGGGCGAAGACCGACTTCCACACCGAGATCGAGGGCAAGACCCTACCGGTCAAGGTGATCGTTGGGGCCAACGACGGCGCGCTGACCGCAGACGTGATGAAGGCGACCTATCTCGCCTGGTATCCGAACGCGAGCCTTGAGGTGATGCCCAACGCGGGGCACTATCCTATGAACGAGACACCGGTGGCGCTCGCGACCTCGATTGAGGCGTTCCTGCGGGGTTGATTCGCTGGAGGCACCAGCTACGCGCCGTCAGCCAATTGCTGACGCTCTATACGACGCCCGTGGGGCTAAGGGAGAATTTCTAAGCACGTGGTAGGGCGGCTTCTAGCCCGAAGCCGCCCATCTAGGAGGGACGGAGTTCGTCCGCTCCGCCCCTAACCTTGGCCCGTAGATGGAGATCGCTTAGTCTATATCGCGTTCATTTTGGCAGTTGGAGCAAACAATGGTCAAAGTCATTCTTGCCGCTGATCTTTGAATTTACCTACGTGATCGAAGGCGAGCAAACTTTTGAAATTGAGGGCGTGGGGACAAAGGTCGTGAGGGCCGGTAAGGTCATCTATACTCCGCCGAACGTCGCTCACTGGGGCAGAAACGCAACCGACAAAGAGTCAAAGACGCTGGTCGTGCGTATTAAGGCCAAGGACAAGCCGATCATGATCGGAGTTCAGCGCCAGTAATTTGTTGCGTCGCTTTGGGCGATGGGCGGCTTGATGCAGCCATGCTCCATTCATTTCGCGAATGTCGCCTATTGGCACATCGCTGCACTGCGGAATTGGGTTGGTCGGCATCTTCGCATGAGCCTTGAACCATGGCGTGTTGACGTCAGGCGCCGGTTGTAATCTCCTGGCAGAGTCGAATGAAAATTGGGGAAAGTGCCGTGGCAATCGCTCGCTGTTGCGCCGCCGGACTGATCGCGGCCACCCTTGCTGTTGGAGCCCCGTGCCTTGCGCAGGACGCTGTCAAGATTGGTCTGATCGTACCGTTGACCGGGCCGTTCACCTCCGCGGGCAAGCATCTTGTCGCCGGCGCCCGGCTTTACATGCAGCTCAAGGGCGACACGGTCGCTGGCAAGAAGATTGAACTTGTCATCAAGGATGATACCGGCTCTGCCGAAATGACCAAGCGATTCGCCCAGGAATTGGTGGTCAATGATAAGGTTTCCCTCCTGGCTGGATTTGGACTCACGCCAGGCGCGATGGCCGCGGCACCGATCGCGACCGAAGCGAAAATGCCGGAAGTCGTGATGATGGCGGCGACCTCGGTTATCACCGAGCGCTCGCCTTATATTGTGCGCACCAGCTTCTCGGTTCCGCAGACTACCGTACCGCTGGCTACCTGGGCCGTGCAGAACGGAATCAAGAAAGTAGTCACCATCGTCTCCGACTACGCGCCGGGCATCGATGTCGAGACCGCCTTCAAGCAGCGCTTCGAGGCGCTGGGTGGTCAGGTTGTCACGTCCCTGCGCGTGCCGCTTGCCAATCCGGATTTCGCACCGTTTCTTCAGCGCGTCTCTGAAATCAAGCCCGATGCGTTGCTGGGTTTTGTCCCTGCCGGCGTCGGGCCGACTTTCATGCGACAGTTCGTCGAACGCGGGCTCGACAAATCCGGAATCAAGTTCATCGCCGAAGGCAGCGTCACGGAGGATGATATCGTCGAACAGATCGGCGACGCCGGGCTCGGCGTCATAACCTCGCACCATTACTCGGCCGCACATGACAGTCCGGAGAACAAGGCGTTTGTCGCCGAGTTCAAGAAGGCCAACGGCGGCATGCGCCCGAACATGATGGCGATGCAGAGCTACGATGGCATGCACATGATCTATGAGGCCATGAAGAAGACGAATGGATCGACCAACGGCGAGGCGCTCGTCAACGCGATGAAGGGCCTAAGTTGGGCGAGTCCGCGCGGTCCCGTTACCATCGATCCCGAAACGCGGGAGATCATCCAGAACATCTATATTCGCAAGGTCGAGCGCGTGGACGGCGAATTGTATAATGTCGAGTTCATGACCATTCCAAACTTCAAGGATCCGTCCAAGCAAAAGGAATAATCCGCCTGCCGCCGGTCGGGGCTGCGAGACTCGGGCCTGTCTTTCGACGTGTTCAGTCACCTCAAGGTCACCCGGACGCTCCATTTTCAGGGACAAGTCAGATGCAACGTGACGTTCCACCCTTTCGCGCCGACCATGTCGGTTCGATCCTTCGATCGGCGCCCCTCAAAGAGGCGCGCAGCAAGCGCGCCGCCGGGCAATTATCAGCCGCCGAGTTCGCGGTAGTCGAAGACGCCGAGATCAGGAAGATCATCGCCCGGCAGGAGGAGATAGGTCTTCGCTCGGTCACCGATGGCGAATTCCGCCGCGCCTATTGGCATTTCGATTTTCTCTCCGGGCTTGACGGCGTGGAGATGGTCGCGGCCCCGCAAGGCATCCAATTCACCGGTGTACAGTCCAAGGCCGAGGCTCCCTTTGTGAAGGGCAAGCTCGGCTCGCGTCACCATCCGCAGATTGCTCATTTCGAGTTTCTCAAGGCAAGCACCAGACGCACACCCAAGATGACTATTCCGAGCCCCTCGATGCTGCATTATCGCGGCGGGCGGAACATGATCGCCAAGTCGGTCTATCCGGCGTTGGAGGAATTCTATCGTGATCTCGGACAGGCCTATAAGCAGGCGATCCGGGGTTTCTACGCCGCCGGTTGTCGCTATCTGCAACTCGATGACTGCAGCTTTGCCTATTTGTGCGATCCCGCTCAGCGCAAGATGCTGGCCGACCGCGGCGAGGATCCCGACAGACAAGGCGAGATCTATGCCGGCATGATCAATGCGGCGCTGGATGGACGTCCGCGCGATCTCGTTGTCACCATGCATGTGTGCCGGGGAAATTTCCGGTCGACCTTCATCGCCTCCGGGGGGTATGAGCGGATCGCCGATCTCCTGTTCAACAAGGTCAACGTCGACGGTTATTTTCTTGAGTGGGACAATGATCGATCGGGCGGCTTTGAACCGTTGCGATTTCTGCCCAAGGGCAAAACAGTCGTGCTTGGCCTCGTCACCTCGAAGGTCGGAGCACTTGAAGAGAAAGACACGCTGAAACGCCGCATTGCCGAAGCGTCGAAATATGCGCCGCTTGACCAGCTTTGCCTGTCGCCGCAATGCGGCTTCGCCTCCACCGAGGAAGGCAATGTGCTCGGCGAGGACGAACAATGGGCGAAGCTCCGGCGAGTGGTCGAGGTCGCTGATGAGGTTTGGGGGCATTGAGGCTGACGGCTGGCGGAACGGTTCAGTTCTACAGGGAAATGGATTTTGGTCCGTATTGCTGGAATGTTTGTTCCGCGGCGGGTACCATAAATGGGAACTGGCATGGCTTGCCCCACCTCAGGAGGGAAGCACGAGCGCAGTTTGCGATCCGGTTTTTGACGCTGGTCATCTATGCGGCGACGCTGGTGGTGACACCCGTGTGTCACACCTGTCACGGCCGAGACGAGCAACAGCCAGCCCATCAAGATGCACAACCGAATGATCCAGAGGAGCCCCGGCTTGAGCAATGCCCGGTCCGCCGGTCAGGCGTCGCCCATTATCAGGCCTCTCGGTCGGTCAGGCCAAGTCTGCCCAGGCCTTGGCCGGGGTTACGAGTGTGGGACGTGGCCTCCTCCCATGGATGAGGATCCCGATCGAAAAGTTTCCAGGTAGTAATGGCGACCGGGGCGTGGTGCTCGATGCCTTCAATCTTGATGATGTCACTCTAGTAGGCATTTCACTGGGCGGCTGTCTGGCCATTCGTGCAGCAGCTTTCGAACCCCGCGTGCGAAATGACCATGGCGGCTTGCGGCGAAGTGGATTTCGCCGCAACACGTTATTTTCGCTCTTGGCCCATCGGCGAAGTGGCGATTCGTCTTATTGATGTCCGCTCAGCGGGGTGAAGCGGACTAGATTTGCTCACGTTGAGTCCCTCGCATCCGCCATTAAATCTAATCGGCAAGCTTAATCGGCGGTTTTCCCCACGGCACACCGTTGCCGCGCTATCGTCATCTCAGTGGTCACTGAAATTGGAGGTGACCTATGCGCGATAAAATAAGCAAAAATCTAGCGCGACGAGATCTAGTGACGGCGTTTCAGCACGCCGCTTAACGGAAGGCATCAACGGAATACGAGACAGAGCAGGAAGCCTTCTGGAAAAATTACGAACGATTGAAGGCTGAGCGCTTGGCCAGGGAAGCTGAGAAGTCGAAAGAGAAATAGTGGCAAGATGACAAAGTCCTCCACGCCGACCAAGGCCGAGCTGCATGAGATGCTGGCCGAGGCGGTCCGCAATACGCAACCGCAGCCGGTTAACACGCAATCTGAGCCGGTCCGCGACGTGCAGCCCGCTCCCAAGCGCAAAAGGCGGCCTCGCAACACGCGACCCGCGCCGAAACGCACGCCCAAAATTAAAAGCGTTCGTGCATCTGCTGGCCGTAAGCGCCAACCTCGATAATGCGGGCACCCTTCGGCTCAAAGGTGTGGACAAGAAAAGACCGCGCTACGCGCTCACGATCGGAGATGTAGCGAAATATCTTCGCTCGACGTATACTGTTGAGGCGCTCCAGAAATAATCTCTCGATGATTTGAAGGCCGCGCCAGCCCGATACCCCATAGATTATGGTGGCATACGTATGACTTTGCGCAGCGGCGGCGGAGATCCAAGCTTGGCTCGAAACAACAGATTTCCGATCAAAGCACGCCAGAGGGCTGATGGCTGGGCCATTGGCTGACTTATTCCATAACGTCTGATCAGCGAAGACGGGGATGGCAGGCAACTCCAATCTGCAAGGCTCTGCTTCTTCGTTACACCGGTTCAACAGCTTCGTCGTTTGACCGTTTAACCTTTTCCTAACTCTTATTACTAACTCGGTCTTTTCGAATTTGCCCCATTTTAGGTTCGGGGGGCTCATGACAATAAGGTTCAAGCGATCAGCGCAACGGCGTATGCGCGACCTATCCGCTCGGTTCGACCGGCTGGGTCGAGCCCCGCTGACCTGGCTGATCACGGGTGGCCTTGTTTTGATGCTGGCAATTGCCGTCGGTACCGGACTTGCAATCGAGCGTTTCAGGCAAGACGCCATCGAAAATGGGCGCGAAAGCCTGGAAAGCGCGGTATTGCTGCTCGCGCGTCACTTCGACCGGCAATTTGAAGACTTTTCTGTACTGCAAAAGAGAATTGTTTTGGAGCTGGAAAGCCACGGGCTCGATTCACCGGAGGCGTTTCGCAGTGAGATGGGCACCCTTGCCATACACGAGGTACTGCGGGCAAAAGCCAGCGCGATGGCTGACGTTGCCGGCGCCAACGTCTTCGATTCCGACGGTGTGCTGATCAATTCATCGCAACGCTGGCCCGTGGCAGATGTGCGAATTTCCGATCGCGCCTACTTCAATAAACTGAAAAACAATCCGGAGCTTTCGGAAGAAGTCGAGGTTGTTACCGGCCGCTTCTCATCCGCCAAGGCGATCGTCTTCGCCCGACGAATCACGGGCCCGCGGGGCGAATTCCTTGGCGTTGTTTCGCGCGCCATCGCGCCTGACGTGCTCGAAGCCTTCTTCGCCTCCACGGGCCTTGGACCCCATGCCTCTGTCGTGATGCACCATCGCAATGGCCAGCTGCTCGCGCGGTTTCCGCATGCAGAAGCGTCAATTGGCGAGAACTTCAGAAAGGGCTCCCCGGAACAGCAAGCCATTTTTGAACGGCCATTCGTCGCCACACGACTTACCAGCCCGATGGACGGTAGAGACAGACTAATCGCTTCGCGCATGCTGGCCGGTGAGCCGCTGGTAGTTGTCGCAACCAAGTCGCTTGACGCCACTTTGGCAACGTGGCGTTCTCAGACCAAGTTCTTTATCATCGTCGCCGCATCTTCAATCTTACTGATCGTGATCACCCTCTATCTGATCTTTCGGCAGATGACGCGGCGGCTCAGCATCGAGAAACAGAGGTTGGACACGGCTGTCAACAATATGACGCAGGGCCTCCTGCTGTTTGACGCGGCTCAACGACTGATCGTTTGCAATCTTCGTTATATAGCGATGTACGGACTATCGGCGGACGTGGTGAAGCCCGGCTGCAGCTTCCGAGATGTCATTCGGCACAGGCAGGCAACTGGCTCCTTCACCGGCGACCTGGATGCCTATTGCGACAAGGTTCTGGGAAATGTCGGTCGATCCCAGAGTTCGATCACCGAGACATCGGACGGACGGCTGATCGAGATCAGGAATGAGCCCGTTGCATCAGGCGGCTGGCTCGCCACCCACGAGGACGTCACCGGCCGCATCCGGGCCGAAGAGCGTATCGCTTATCTTGCCCATTATGACGCCCTCACTGACCTGCCGAACCGAGTCTTGATGCGCGGCTATCTCGAGCAGCGGGTGGCGGAGCTTGCCCAGGGGAGGCCGTTCGCGATTCTCTATATCGACATCGACGAATTTAAAGAGGTAAACGATTCGCTCGGCCACGCGATCGGCGATGAGCTGCTTTCGAATGTTGCCGCGCGACTGCGTAGCTGCGTCGGTCCACAGGATCTGGTCGCTCGGCTGGGCGGTGACGAGTTCGCAATCGTCAAGGCTGACACCGAAGATCGCGGCCATGTGACAGCGCTGGCAGAACAGATCCTGCAATCGCTTCGGAATCCGGCGCACTGCAAGGGCCATGAAGTGCCGATAGAAGCAAGCATCGGGATCGCCATCGCGCCTGATGACGGCGTAAACGTCGATGAATTACTCAAGCATGCGGATCTCGCCATGTACGCAGCGAAATCCGATGGTCGGCGCACCTACCGCTTTTTCACACCCGAACTCGATGCCCGGCTGAAAAAGCGGCGTCAGATGGAGCTCGATCTTCGCCATGCCCTCGCGCGACGGCAGCTGGAGATTCACTATCAGCCGCTGGTGGACTTGGCGACTAACACCATTGCCGGCTGCGAAGCGCTGCTTCGCTGGCATCATCCCGAGCGTGGCATGATCTCTCCGGCCGATTTTATCCCTGTCGCCGAAGAAACCGGCTTGATCAACGAGATCGGGGACTGGGTGCTGAAGCGGGCTTGTGCCGAGGCTGCCGGTTGGCCGGGGCAGATCCGGCTTGCGGTAAACGTTTCTCCAATCCAGTTCAGGTCAAAGACGTTGGCTTTGCGAGTCGCAACGGCGCTGAGAGATTCGGGCCTTGCGGCTGACCGCCTTGAGCTCGAAATAACGGAGGCCGTCCTTATCCGGGATGATGACGAGGCCCTGGTCATCCTTCATCAATTGCGTGACTTGGGCGTTCGGATCGCTTTGGACGATTTTGGAACTGGCTATTCCTCCTTGAGTTACCTGCGTCGCTTCCCGTTCGATAAGATCAAGATCGACCGCAGCTTTGTCAGCGACATCGGTGACGCAGGGGGTTCTTCTTTGATCGTTCAGGCGGTTGTAAACATGGCATCCGCGTGTCGCATGTCTACGACTGCGGAAGGGGTCGAAACGGAGACACAGCGCGAAATTCTGCGAGGCCTGGGCTGCAGTGAGATGCAAGGATATCTATTTAGTCCTGCTGTGCCTGCGTCAAAGCTGCAGCAATTACTTCTGTCCAAAGCATCCGACGCAGCTTGATGTGCCAGGCTAGCTGGCCCTTGCGACGTCTTCATTATCCTCGCCGCGGGCAACGATCCGCAGCACCATCCGATAATGGCCGTTGCAGCGCCTTCGCTTCATTCAAGGCGCGCGCATCCAGACGTCGCGCTCCTCATCCGTCGTAAAAATAACCGGCATGGCCTGCGCGTTGCATTAGGCGAGCTCAGCAAGTAAATTTTGATCACCATATTGCCGCAAAAATTGGAGCAGATCCGAAAGTCCCTCGCCAAGCAGCGTGACATGGGCGCGCATGACCTGGCCGGCCTGCGCCGCGTCGCCGCGAAAGATTGCCACCATGATCTGTTCGTGTTCGGGGATCGATGATTCCATGCGCCCTGGCTGAAAGGTGATAGTTCGGCGATAGGGCGAGATCTTGACCGTCAGCCGGCGCAACTCCTCCTGGAGGATCCGATTGTGACTGGCTGCCGAAATGGTCTCGTGAAACTCAAGATTGGCTTCGTAGAAGCCATCCGCATCGTCAGCTTGCGCTGCGACGGAGCAGGCCTGATGCGCGGTTTCAAGACGGCGCCGCTGCTCGGGTCGAATTCCGCCGGGCCGCGTGCGCCGATGCCAAGGCCTCCATCTCGGCGGCAACGCTGAAGGCATCGAGCAAGTCGGCGATCGAAAGCTGGGCTACCTGAAGCCCCTGACGGCCGCGCGAGACCACGAGTCCGCTGGCTGCAAGCCGCTGCAGTGCCTCGCGAACAGGCGTGCGCGACACACCGAACTGTTCGGCCAGCAGGCGCTCGTCAAGACGGTCGCCGGGCTTTCGCTGGCCCTTGAGGATTTCAAGTTCGAGCCGGTGAACCACATTTGCCGAAAGCGATTCCGGCTCGCCGCCCAAAATCGCCGCTGCCGCGGCCGGCAATGCCGCTGGATTTGTCTTCATGTGTTGTCCGCCGAGTAAAACCTGTTTGCGATCGCTTCCCCGAGTGCCACCAGTCCATAAAGCAGCAGGCCGCAAATGCACAGCACCACGATCGCAGCCATCGAAATCTCCGTATCCGCCCGCGCCGTTGCAAAAATGATCAGATAACCGAGCCCGGCCTGAGCGGTGATGAATTCACCGATAATCACGCCGATGATCGCCAGCGTGATTGCGATTTTCATGCCGCTGAAAATATAGGGAAGCGCCGCCGGAAACCGCACACTGGTGAATATCTGCCACTCGCTTGCGGTGAGCGCGCGGCACAGTCGAAGCATGCCCTTGTCGACGCTCGCGAAGCCGGCGGTCGTCGAAATCACAACCGGAAAGAACGCGATGAAAACGGCGAATGCGATGCGAGACTGCGAACCAATCCCAAGCCAGATGATGAACAGGGGAGCCAGCGCGATTTTTGGGATCAGCTGGAAAAACACCAGATTGGGATACAGGGCTTCACGCGCGATCTGCGAGTAACTGATGATAATGGCCAGCGCGATTCCAAGCAAGGTGGCGAGAACAAAGCCTGCCGCGGATTCCAGTGTCGTCGGAACCGCATGCATCAGCAAAAGATCATACCGTTCGAAGATGTATTTGGCGATCGAGATGGGTGACGGCAAAATCACCGTCGGAATGTTGCCAAGCACGACCGCGAGCTGCCAGCCCGCGATAACGATGGCCGCCAGTCCCAGCGGCAGGGCGGTGCTTCGCAGATTGGAAAGGCCAGCTTCCTTGGATGCTGTCGGGAGGGCGATGATCGCGCCTGTTTCCGTTCCCATGCCAGTAGATGCCATGTCGGGCCTCACTCGAAGGTTAGGGTGCGTGTTTCCACGGTGGGGCCTTGAGCCGGCTGCGGGCTGCCATGCGCTTGTTCGATTGTCAGCCTGAGCTTTCGGCATACTGCGGCGAATTCGGGAGTTTCTTCGATTTCGAAACGCCGCGGACGCTGAAACGGCATCTGCATATCGAGCATGATCGTCGACGGGCGGCCGCCCATGACGACCACGCGGTCGGACAGGAATGCCGCCTCGCGAATCGAGTGCGTAACGAAGATCACGGTCTTCTTGTAGGTCTCAAGAATTTCGGACAGCGCGACGTTCATCTGGTCGCGCGTGATCGCATCGAGCGCGCTGAATGGTTCGTCCATCAGCAGGATATCCGGATCATGGATCAGCGCCCGGCAGATTGCGACCCGCTGCCGCATTCCGCCCGAGAGCTGCGACGGTTTCTTTTGCTCAAAGCCGGAAAGTCCCACCATGCTCAGCAGGTCCCTGGCCCGCTGGCGGTAGGCTTCGATCGGCAATTTGAGAATGCGGATTGGAAAAAGCACGTTTTCGAGGGCGCTTTTCCACGGCAACAGCGTCGCATCCTGAAAAATGACGCCGATATCGCGACGCGGCTGCTTTACCTCGGATCCCGCGAGCAGGATTGATCCGCCGGTCGGCCGTTCAAGCCCGGCGATCATCATCAAGAGAGTGCTCTTGCCGCAGCCGCTCGGGCCGAGCAGCGAGACGAATTCACCGCGTGCAACGTTGACCGAAGCCGATGCGACGGCGTGCACCGGCGCCTGTCGCGTGAAATAGGTTTTCTGCACGTTGGTGACGGACACCAGCGGCGGCGGTGCTGCCACGGCGTCGACGGCACTTTCAGCCGCGAGCATCGAAGTTTTCCATCGCGCCGGTCCTGACAAATCAGCTGATGTATTTACGGAAAGCCGCGGTATTCTTTTCCGCTGCCGCCAGTTCGTCTGCGCTCAGCATGACCTTGCCGACGAATTTGTTGGTGAAAAGTGCGTCGACATCGGGACGCGTCGCCCCGTCACCGGCGGCATACTTCACGACGAGATCGGCCATCGTCGCGACTTTCTTTGGATCGGCGAAGCCGAAACCGTGCTGCTTTATTTCAGGAACGAGGTTTGTCAAGTTCGTCAGTCCAAGACCGATGCGGGCATAGTCCTTGCCGGTTGAGGACATCGCGACTTCGCTGTTCGCCTTCAGGAAAATGTCGACCGCCTCATCGGAATTCGTCATGGTAAAGCGAATGGCCTCCATCGCGCCTTCGACGAAAGCGGCGCACAGGCCAGGATCCTTCTCCAGTCTTTGCGGCTGCGTGGTCAGCGACTGGCCGTAAAATTCGATGCCGACGTCGCGGAACAGCATGAAACGCACTTCGGTACCGAGCGGCGACAGGGAGGGGATCGTGCTGGTGGCAAACGCGGAAACAGCATCGACCTGCTTTTCCATCAGCGAGCGCTCGCGCACCTTGCCGTCGAGTTGCACCACCTGCACTTTGGCAAGATCAAAGCCCGCTTTCTCCGCATATAACGGCAGGAACGGATATTCGCCGGAAGTCACGCTGGCGCCGAGCTTCTTTCCCTCCAGGTCCTTCGGTTTCTTGATCGGCGAGGCGGACAACAGCCCGATACCCATCAGCGCATCGTAGTTGATCTGGCCGATACAGGTGATCGGCAGCTTCTTGGCTGCCTGGACAATGACCGTCGGCGTCGCAGCCATGCCGAAATCGAAGGTGCCGGCACTGACCGCTTGAGCCGCCGCTCCGGATCCGGAGCCGCGCGCCACGCTGACGTCGAGGCCGGCCTTTTTCCAGAAACCCTTATCGCGCGCGATATAGGCGAACAGATTGGGGCCTTCGGGGATCCACGAGGTGGTGAAGCTGACTTTGGTCGCGCCTTGCGCAATGGCCGGTGCGGCAAGCGGCAGGCCGGCGGCGCCGAGGCCGGCAAGGCTCATGGCCTTCAAGACTCTCCGACGTGAAATCAGCATCGACTTTCTCCCTCCAGATCAGAGGCCATCACAATCATATTGATTGCGTTTCCGCGCAAGCCTCATTATGCCGAAAATACAGAATTGCATACTATATCGCCAATGGGCTAGGGATTGATCGTGGCCAGCGGGATATTCGGTCGATTTGCATATATAAGCCGCCATAATCCATCACTGATCGCCGGAATCTCCAGATCCTGCATACTGGAATGGATTCAAGATTGGAGCCCTGATGAAGCCGTTTGAGGTCCGGAACGCCCATTTCGATCGCCTGATCAACACGCCCGACTTGCGCTGGATGGGGCAAAACACCAATCACGCCAGGCCCCATGCCGCGGTCATCGAGGCAATGCAACGTTGTATCCGCGATGAGGAGTTCCACGTTTACGCACCACCGGCCGGGCTGGAAGAACTGCGGCAAGGCATCGTCGGCGATCTCGGTCTCAAAGATCACGCCGCACTTGTCTCGGACGGTGCGGTCGCTTCGCTTTATCACGTTTGCCATACGCTGCTGCAGCCGGGCGACGAGTTCATCACCACCGATCCGACATGGAATTGGCCGATGGCCTTTGCGCTCGCGGTGGGCGCGACCGTCAAGCAAATCCCGATTTATGGCGCGGAGTACGGATACCGGCTTGCGCCCGAGCGGCTCGCCGCGGCCATCACGCCAAAAACCCGGATGGTCTACCTTGTCGATCCAAACAACCCGTTGGGAACGGCCTGCACGTCTGCGGAGATCGAAAGTATCGCCGCCATCGCCAAGGCAGCAGGGGCTTATCTGATCCACGACTGCACCTACCGGCATTTCGCGCATTCGCACGAACTGGCTGCAAAGCATTATCCTGTGCGCACGCTGACGATCTACAGTTTCTCGAAATGGCTCGGCCTTGCGGGGCTGCGCGTGGGAGCTGTCGTTGCCGATCCCGACCTGATCGAACGGCTGGCGGGTTCGCCGCCGAACAATCTGGGATCCAGCATCCTGTCGCAGCGTGCTGCCCTAGCCGGGCTCAAGATCAAATCGGAATGGTTTCCGGGGGTACTGGCGCAACAGCGCGCAAATCAGAAGCTGATCAACGATGCCGTGACAAGAATTCCCGGTCTCGAAATGCCGGTTTATCCGTCAAACGGCAACTTCATCGTCATCGAATGCGAAAAAGCCGGCGTGAAACCTGAGGCCCTCGTTGCGGCATTCCAGGAGCGCAAGATCATGATCCGTCAGGGGGCTTATCACACGCCGACCTTCGGTGACCGCTTCATCAAGGTGAGCACCAGCGTGCCGTCGTCGTGGGTTGAGGAGTTCGTAGCGCTGCTGCCAGCAATGGTCGAGCGCGCCCGCGGTCGCAACGAACCGGTGAAGCTGTTCTGAGCGCCCGACGTCCGAACGAAACAGGAGACGATTGATATGGATTTGCGGCTGAAAGGGAAGTCGGTCCTGGTAACCGGCGCTTCCCAGGGAATCGGCGAGGGTGTAGCGCGGTCCTTCGCCGAGGAAGGATGCAACCTTCATCTTGTCGCCCGTTCCGGTGACCGGCTGTTGGCCATCAAGTCGGAGATCGAGGATTCCCATGACGTCAAAGTCACGATCCACGCCAGGGACCTGACCGCTGCCGGCGTGATCGATCCGCTGGTCGAAGCTGTCGGTGATATCGACATACTGGTCAACAATGCGGGCGTGATTCCAAGCGGAAGCCTTTGGGATGTCGATGAAGCCAAATGGCGTGCCGGCTGGGAGCTGAAAGTATTCGGTTACATCAATCTGACGCGCGCAATTTATCCGCGGCTCAAAGCGCGTGGCGGCGGCGTGATTATCAACAACATCGGCAACGGGGGAGAAGTATTCGACCCGAAATACGTTGCCGGGACGACCGGAAACGCCAGCCTGATGGCGTTTACCCGCGCCATGGGCGGACATTCGCTTGACGACAACATCCGGATTGTCGGAGTCAATCCCGGGCCGGTGGATACCGACCGGATCTACAGCATGCTGAAAAAGCGTTCCAAGGATTTGTTCGGCACCGAGGACCGCTACAAGGAATTGCAGGAGCGCTATCCTCTCAAGAGGCCTGCCCACATCCACGAGATCACCGACCTCATCGTGTTTCTCGCGTCCTATCGCTCCGGTTACACATCGGGCACGATATTCACCGTCGATGGGGGCATTGCTTCCCGTCGCTCGGTCATCTGAGGAGTTTTGCGATGAGCTTTGCCAGCACAAGCGATGGGGTGCGGCTGTTTTACGAAAGCGCCGGATCGGGCACGCCGATCATTTTCGTGCACGAATTCGGCGGCAGCCATTGGAGCTGGGAGCCGCAGCTCAATTTCTTCGCGCGGCGTCACCGTTGCATCACCTTCGCGGCGCGGGGCTATCCGCCCTCGGACATCCCCGAATCCGTGGAGGCCTATTCGCAAGCGCGCGCCGCCGACGACATTGTTGACGTGCTGAGTGCGGCGGGAATCGACAAGGCGCATGTCGTCGGTCTCTCGATGGGCGGTTTTGCCAGCCTCCATGCCGCGCTTCGTCACCCCCAGCGCGTGCTGTCCGTTGTGGCCGCCGGCACCGGATACGGCGCCGAAAAAGCCCATGAGGCCTATTTCAAGGGGGTTTCGGAGCAGGTTGCGAACAATTTCCAGGAGCGGGGCGCGGAAAATTTCGCTCCGATCTATGCGGAAGGCGCATCCCGGGTGCAGTTTCAGGAAAAGGATCCGCGCGGATGGCGTCTGTTCGCCGATCGGTTAGCGCAGCACGATTCCAGAGGCGCTGCCAATACCATGCGTGGCGTCCAGATGCGCCGGCCCTCACTTTATGATCTGGAGGCCGGGTTTCGCGCGCTTGAAACACCGGTATTGGTGATGGTGGGCGACGAGGACGATCACTGTATTCAGCCGGGCCTGTTCCTCAAACGCACGATTGCGCGGTCCGGACTCGCGGTCTTTCCGAAATCGGGTCATACGCTGAATCTTGAAGAACCGGAATTGTTCAATCGACTGCTTGCCGAATTCATTGCGCAAGTGGAAGCCGGAAGGTGGGGACCGCGTGATCCGCGCGCCAATCCGGCGCAAGTCATGCGCACCGACTGAGCCGTGATCATGCCGGCGACGTCTCTTGCGAACCTCGTCGATGCCGATCGCCTCTGGGCGAGGCATCTGGCGCTCGCCGGGTTCGGGGCCCGCGAGGATGGTGGCGTCGATCGGCCCGCACTGTCGTCGGTCGAAAGCGAGGCGCGTGCCCAGCTCGTATCATGGGCGCGCGAGATTGGTCTTGTTCCATTTACCGATGGGATCGCGAATCTCTTCCTTCGCTATGAGGGCCGCCATCCGTCTCTTCCGCCGGTGCTTGCCGGCTCGCATATCGACTCGCAGCCGACGGGCGGAAGATTCGATGGCGTTTTCGGTGTCTTGGCCGCATTGGAAGCGGTCCAGGCGATGGTAGCCCGGGGGGAGCAACCGCTTCGCTCGATCGAGGTCGTGGCCTGGACCAACGAGGAGGGCTCGCGATTTGCTCCCGGTATGTCGGGCTCCGAGGTCTTTACCGGACGCAAGCCATTGGACGAGGTCCTCGCCATTCGGGACCAGGCCGGGGTTTCGCTGGGGGCCGCCGTCAGCGAGGTTCTTTCCCGCGACGCCGATATCCCGGTTCGCGGCTTTGGATTTCCGGTGGCCGCCTTTGTCGAGCCGCATATCGAGCAAGGCCCCTTGCTCGAGGCGGCCGGAATCCCAATTGGCGTTGTCACGGGCATTCAGGGCACCCGGCGTTACCGCGTTCGGGTCAGTGGCGAGGCGGCTCACGCCGGCACGGCGCTGCGAGCCGAGCGCCGCGATGCGCTGATGGCCGCTGTCCGCATGATCGCCGGGATCGATCGCGCGGCCATGAGTCCGGACGATATCAAACTCACAGTGGGCCTGTTTCAGGTTACCCCGAATGCCCCTTCGGTGGTGCCGGCGGAGGTTTTGTTTTCGATCGACCTGCGTCACCCCGACAATTCAATCGTGGACGAGATGGACCGCAAAATACGCCACTTCGTCGAAGCCGAATGTGGTCCCTGCACCGTCGAGATCAAGCAGATTGCCCACGCACCGTCTCTCGCTTTCTCAACCGAGATACGGTCCCTTATTGCTGCAGCCGCATCGACCGAGAAAATCCCGTCCATGGAGATATATTCGGCCGCCGGACACGACGCGCGCCAGCTCCACTATGTCTGTCCGACCGGGATGATCTTCATCCCCTGCCGCGGCGGCATTTCGCATAATCCGGCCGAATGGGCGGAGCCGGAACATATCGTCGCCGGTGCTAAGGTGCTCGCAAATGTTGTCTGGCAGCTCGCCAACGTGACTTAGTGCAGCCTAGCAATATTCCATAACACGTCAAACGCAACACTGCCTGCCGGTTTCAAAAATGCTTGGCCGCTTGATGGAGTACACCGCTGTCCCCGGCCGCGCTGCAATCTATTCGAGATGCATGCCGGATCTGGCGATGACCGACCGAAAGATTGCCAATTCGCTCTTCAGCCGTGTCGCGAGTTCGCTCGGCGTGGACGGAATGACCTGCACGCCTCCCGACGCAAAGCGTTCCTTCACGTCGGATGAATTGAGAGCTCTCACGACGTCGGCGTTGAGTTTATCGACGATCGCCTGAGGCGTTCCCTTTGGTGCGAACAATGCCGTCCAATTTGAAGCGTTCACGTCGGCCACGCCCTGCTCCTGGAGCGTCGGCCACTCGGGATTGAGTGTCGATCGCTTCGCCGAGGTGACACCCAGGACGCGCAAGGTACCGCTCTTTAGGTTCGGAGCGACCGAGGAACTAGCCATTATGCCGAGCGGCACAACGCCGGAAATGAGCGCCTGCACAGCTGGGCCGCCCCCTTTGAAGGGCACATTTTGAAACTTCGTGCCCGTGCTCAAGGCTAGCCACTCTAGAACGAGGTGTGTGATGCTGCCGACCCCGGGCGTGCCGATGTTGACCGAGCCGGGATCCGCTTTACTGGCTGCAATCACATCCGCCACCGATTTGTACGGACTGCCGCTGTTTGCCGCGAGCACGATTGGCGCATCGCTGACGCCTGTGATTGGAACGAGATCGCGCTCGACATCGTACGGCATTTTCTCGAGCAGGGCGGGGTTCAGCGAGACATCGCCGCCGCTTGCCATCACGAGCGTATAGCCGTCCGGGGCAGCCCTGACGGCGGCCGTCATGGCGATCAGGCCGTTGCCGCCTGGCCTGTTTTCCACGACGACCTGGTGGCCCCAATACTCACCGAGTTTGGCGCCTACAAGTCGCGCCGCAATGTCGGTGATACCCCCGGGCGCGTAAGGGACAAGGATGCGAACGGGCCGGTCCGGGAAGGTCTGGGCATTCACGGGAGCGGCGAGCGCAACGAAAAACGCCGCAACTGTGATTATTCGAAACATTGCGTACTCTGCTCCTGCATTTTAGAACTGCTGGCGACAGCGATTCTCGCTCTCGCCAGTTCGCCGATCAGTGTGCGAGCGGATCGGGGCGAAGCTGCAGTCGCACGGCGCGCGGGCGATTCGCCGTCCCGCCTTCAAGGTGGAACATTGTTCTCGTTCCATACGTGGACCACAACCCGCTGCCCTTCCAGCCAGCAGCGGCATCGTCGATCCGGCCATCCACGTTCTTGGGGAAGAAGCCCATCGGATAGGGAACGGTGAAGTTGACGAACTTGCCATCGACGAGCGCCAGGATCGAACTGTTCAGGTTACCCATCACGATCGGCACGTTCCGGCCGAGACCAAATGTGTTAAACCAGTCGATCCAAACATAGTAGCTCGCCTCAGCGCTGCCCGCATCTTTCACGTCGCGCATTTGAGGGCCGGGCAGTTGGTATAGCGTCCAACCTTCGGGGCAGTGTTTGCCCGTCGCGGTCGGACCGTTCAGCACATTGCACTTGCGTCGATCGAAACTGCCCACGTGCCCGCTCGCGAGTGCCACCCAGTAAACGCCGTCGGCATCGATGTCGCCGCCACGGGGGCCATAACCAGGCAGCGGCGGCTCATAAATCTCGGAAAGCGCCGTCTCAATCGCGTTTGAGCCGAGCGTCGTCCGCACGATCGCGCCCGGATACCCGATGACGGTGCCCCAGACCGACCCATCAGCCGGGCTGACGGCCACTGCGTACTCATTTACTGCGATGCGCTTGTCCTTCCCAGGCTCGACCGGCTTGTCAGGCTCGACATACTCGCCTCGCTTGCCGTCACCGGACGTATCGAGGACGAATGGCGTCCACCCCTGCGACTGCACCTCATCACCGGTCTGCTCGAACTTCTTCACGTCAAGCCAGCCCAGTACGCCGGGACCAGCCACGCCGGCGCTGAAGAACAGCATGTCGTGGTCGCGGGAGAAGGCGAGGTGATGGGTGGGGAAGCACGTGCTGAGCAGCGTGAATTTGTTGGCGGCGGGATCGTACATCGCGATATTGCGGTTTGACTCCTTGATCGGGAACGCCTTTGCCGATGGCTGGGTCGATCCGGCCTTGCACCAGTCAGGGTTAGCCGGCGAACGAATTTGTGACGTGAGCCATATCCGGCCTTTTTCGTCCATCATCGGATTGTGCGTGATCGTCTGGCTGTTCCAAATCGTGTTGGGGCCCCATGACGGCGAGAAGCCATGCGGGCGAGCGGTGACATTCGGCGTGTTCGGATCCCGCACCGGAATTTGGACTTCACTATCGGCGTTGGCCGCCGGATCCAGCACGGGCATAAAGTCCGTGCTATCCTCGGAGGATCCATAGATCTTGCCCTTGCCGTTCACTGACGGGTTCCACCGGTCGGTCGAGATTTCGTCGTGCAGATAGGCCGTGGGATCGCTCCATTCCCACTCGGTGACCACGACGTTGCGAGCGATCCCCTGCGGACGCGGTGGCGTCGCGAATGGGAGTTCGCCCGCGGTGATGTCGTCCGTCCATTTGCCGAACAATTCGAGCGCCCTCTGCGTGCCCAGGCGGGTGATGTCACGCGCCATGAACGCCGACGCGCTGCCGGCCTGCAGCCGTGCCGCCCAGGTATCCGCCGAGTCTTTGAACGTACCAAGCCGCTTACTGATAGTCCGGGTGCCAGGAGTGCCTAGCGCGTGACAGGATTGGCAGGCACCGCTCTTCACGATGTTCAGCCACTCGCCCTGGCTCTTAATATGCTCGATCGGAAATTCGTTTTTCCCGGGCACCGGCAACAACGAAAACCAGTAGATCGGCGGATAATATTGCGCCGCCGCAGCCGGGGTGGGAGCAGGTACCGCCGTCAGGTCTACGGTCTTACCCGGGCTTGCCTGAATTTTTTCCGAATCAACGAGCCCGTACCCGCGGACCCAGACCTGGTAATTGCCTCTTGGCAGGTCCGGAATCAGATAACGGCCGCGATCGTCGGTGACGACAATCTTTGTATATCGCGTAGGTGTATCCGTCGTCTCGGCAATCACCCAGACGCCAACCTCAGGCCCCTTCGCGCTCGTGACGACGCCTCCAAGATCGTTGCTGCCGACGCTCACCGCAGCAGGACTGCGCTGTTGTGCGTGGGCGCCGACGAGTATCCCAGCCGTCGCCAAGGCGGCCATAAACATCGAGGCTACCATGCGTGGCCGCCCCACAAATGTTCGAATTTTCATGGTGTTTTACCCCCGTGCAGGGGTAATTCTGGCCCGCGGAAGTAATGTTGTCTATCTACGTAGCGTGGAAGAATGGCTTTCATGCGTGCCGGAGGTGGTCAGCAATTTGGTCGATAAAACGTCGTCAAAAGCCGAGCAGCGCGAGACCTTGAATGCAAATAGTGAAAAAGCGATCGTCGCGCCGGACGCCAAGGAAGGCTTGGGACGGGTGTCTGAGGCCAGAGCAGGGATCGCCAGCCCCGCTTTGCGGGACCGTTAAAGCCATTTTCCGGTCTAAGCGGGGTGCTCTGGATTGGGGTCTAGCGCAGCCGTTGGAGCTTCTGACCCCTAGGGTCCGCCCAGACCCCACGGACTACTCTGGGCTACGTGGAGAAGGTTCGAAGCCAGTTCCTCTCCCTCCGCCAGATTGCCCAAGACCGCGTATTCTCCGGGTGAACTCGCTGGCAATTAAGCCCAGTAACAGCAGCGATTTCTCATTTGAGCTCCGCACCCTCGATCGGTAGAGCTGGCCGATTATTCTCCGCAAGGCCCGTTTCTCTCCGAAGCTCTGGACTCCATCCATTCGGTACGGTTCTCGAAATTCGAACATTTGGAGTTAGTTATGGGCTTCAACGGAAAGAGGTTCCGTCGCTTCTCTCGGACAGGCGAGGACGTTTGATTTCTAACTTGCCATAGGAAATGCGGCGCAAGCTTGCGCCCATTTTGTTGGCCAATGCAGCAGGTATAGATCAAAAGCCGTGAAGCGATGAGGTTCCGTACTCGTCCAAGAGCAGGCCGCCGAGATTGTAATCCGCTGAGCTCGGAGCTTGACCCAAGCGCGACCGCGGTGTAGGTTGTTTTTGGTATCGGTATGTATCCGTAGGCGAATGATCCCCAAGGGGAGAACAGCCATGCCGCGTTTCCGCGTCCGCGATCTGATGATTAACGTCGGCGAGGGATCAGGTGGGATCTGCGAGATCATCACCAACTGCGGCGGGGTAACTGAACTCTGCGTCGAGAACACGCAGGGTTGTGCGTTCACCGAGAACTGCAATTGCACGATCCAGACCTGCGGCGTGAACTCTTGCGGGGTGTGTACGCCCTGCAGTGGGGTATCCGTCGTCTGTGGTGGCTGCTCGTTTTGCTCCCATTGCAGCAGCGCGACCGTCGTCTGCCAGCTCAGCCGATGTACCGCTCATTCGCTTTGCGGGCGGTCGTTCGTGTGCACTCCGACGTTCGAGCAGACGTTTCCTGGTGGCCTACAGGCCGAGCACCTCGCGGCTCTCAAGGACGAACTACGCGCGACGCTCGATAGGATGGAGGCCCACGAGAAGGTCGTGAGCGAGCGGCAACAGCCGCAGACGCTGGAACAGGTCGATCAGGTCGAGAAGAAGCTGAACGAGGCTCTCGAGGCACTTAAGCAACGTCGCGCGGAACTGCAGAAGCGGACGAAGGGCTGAGGCCCGTGAGTGCAGCCGCGTTGGATTCCGCGCGCCCCCGCGCGCGGCCACGGACCATCCTGCTCGGCGCTCACATCCGCGCCAACCCGAGACTGACGTTCATCCCGTTCCACAGCCTTTCCGACGAGGAGCGTTCGGGGTTTGGCTCGCTTGCTCATGATCCGACGCTGCAGGGCGTCGTGCGCGACGAGCACGGCGCCATCAAGGCCGCCGATCAGGAGTCCGCGCGTCTGCTCGATTCGCTGCGCGAGCCGCAGCGCGTGGAAGGCGAACTCGCCAGAGACGAAGTTAGCCTTGTGCGGCTGATTCTGGACGGGTTGCTCGAGGTCGAGTCGGATGCCGGCGACTTCGTCTCCGGCAGTCCAGCATATAACATCGTGTGTGATGCCTTTTCGCTGCCGGAGCCGACGACGAAGACGGTGCGCCTGTCGCAGATGGCGCTGCAACACGCCCAAGCACTCGAAATCGAAGACGCCCTGCGCATGTCGGTACGCTTGTACTTCTACGGGCGGCTCGCGACATCACCGAGCTGGCTCGCTCGCTATCCCACGCGCGAGTCAATAGAGCAATTCTTGCACATCGAGCGGGGTGGGACGCTCGAGCGGAAGATGCGGCGTGCGTGGCGAGCCGTCGACCTCGAGTCGCCGAACGACGGATGGTTTCTGTGGAGCTCGCGGCAGCCACCGAGCGGGAAGCGCTCCCACCGCTACAAGCTTTACGTCAGTCCGCTTCCCGAATCGGTGCCTGTCGCGTTTTCGGCCGCCGCCAGCGTCGCGGAGGAAGTGGGCGCCGTGGCGCTCAAGGTCGGCAACGACGCACCTTCGTTCCTGCGGCCGGACAAGATCGTTCTCTATTTCTCCGATCTCGACCGCGTCTCCGCCGCTGCCGCGCTGCTTTCGCACGAGCTCGCCGGGTGTCCCGGTCATGGTGTCCCGTTCACGGCGGAGCTGGCCGGCAGCGACGGGCTCCTCTCGTTCGGTATCGATCCTCCGCGCGCTGAGCACGCGCTCGCGTGGCAGGACCGGGAGAGCTGGCGTCTCTGGCTAACGAACCGGCTCGCCGTGGCGCTGGTCGCCGCCCGCCGCGATGGTGGGTCGCTGGAGCCGTGGCAGTACGCCTTGGCGCGGCTCCAGCTCGATGGGATCGATCCGTCGACGTGGGTACCGCCAACAGATCTCTGGGACGAGGCCGCATGAACTTCGCCGTCACCACGCCTTATGTACTTCCAGCCGATGTCGTGCTGACGGCCGCGCGCTCGCTTCCTGCTGCCCTCCGTCGGGAACTTGAGTGCGAAGACGGCGATTACGCCGTCCGGCGCAAGCGCTCGCGGACGCCCTCGCGCGTGATCGACGCCAGCACCGCCGAGTTGCTGCAGCAGTTCGCCGAGGCAAAGCCGATCACGGAGGCGATCATCGCATTCAGCCGGCTCAACGGCAGCGATCCGGAGCAAACGCTGGTCGAGGCGTTCCCCACCATTCAACGGCTTATCAACGACGGGTTGCTTGTTCTCGCAAACTCGGATGCGCGCAACGCGATCGAGCCCAGCTTCTCGACGGGCGATCGCATCGACGGATTCGTCGTCGTCGACGAGGTTCAGGTTCTCCAGGACAGCGAGGTATACCGCGCCGCGGCTCCCGACGGACAGTTGGTCGCAATCAAGGTGGCGCGCCCCGAGGCATCAGGACTCCGCAGAACCCTCGCGCGGGAAGCGGCGATCCTGCGGATCCTCGACGGCATTGCGTCGCCGAAGGTGGCCGGAACGGGTCAGATTGGCGACCGTGCGTACCTGGCTGTCGAGTGGCAGGAAGGACGTGACGTCGCGACATCAGGGCATGCGCTTCTCGCGCGCGGAGACTCTGGCCGCGCATTCGAGCTGGCAGGCCGTCTGCTCGACGCATATGCCGCGATCCACGAGCGAGGGGTGCTGCATGGCGACGTTCATCCGCGGAACGCGCTCGTCCTGCACGACGGGAGCGTGCGGTTGATTGATTTCGGCCTCGCCGACAGTCGCGTGCTCGCTGCCGAGCTTCGCCCGCACGATCGCGGCGGAGTAGGCTCCTTCCTCGAGCCGGAGTTCGCGCGAGCTCGGCTCCACGATCAGCGCCCGCCGCGTGTCGACGCCGTGGGCGAACAGTACTCAATCGCAGCGCTCGTATACTTGGTAATTGCTGGTTCGTACTATCTCCGGTTCTCGCCGGAGAAGCAGGCCATGCGCCGCCAAATCGTCGAGGAGGCTCCGCTCACGTTTCTCGAAGCCGGGGTCGACCCAAGTCCAGCGGTGGAGGCGGTCCTTTGCAGGGCGCTGGCCAAGGATCGCGCAGCGCGGTTCGCATCGGTTGCCGAGTTCGCCTCTGCGTTCCGCGCCGCGAACTCTCGCCGATCTGCGTCGCCCGCGGCACACACGTGACGAACTGGCGGCGGCGTCGGAGACGCTGTTCGAGGCACTGATCGCGAAGACGCGAGCAGAGTCGCGCAGGCGATCCCCGCGCCGGCAGCGTCTGTGACCTACGGCGGCGCTGGCCTCGCCTACGGTCTCCTGCGTCTAGCGCGGGTTCGCGAAGATCACGAACTGCTCGCGCTCGCCGACCTCTGGTCGGTGCGGACTAGCGTACGCGCGCAGCAGGAGGGTGCCTTCTCCAGCGTCGATCTCGACATCAATCCCGAGACGGTCGGCCGCTCGTCACCGTACCACACGATGAGCGGCGTACATTGGGTGCGCGCATGTGTTGCCCAGGCCATGAATGACGTGGTCGGATTCAGCCAGGCGTGTGACGATCTTGTCCGCGCATCGCACGATCTCTCCACGAATCCCGACCTCACTCTCGGCCGCGCGGGAACGCTCGTCGCGCTCAGCAGCGTAATCGACCTCGGGCGATCCGTGCCGTTGGTTGATCTCTCCTTTGTGCAAGCGGCCGGCGACCGGCTCGCAGCGTCACTGACCGCGCACTTGGAGTCGCTGGCGCCTATCGCCGAAGAGCCGACGTTGAGGTTCCTCGGAATCGCCCACGGGTGGTCGGGAATCGTCTACGCGCTTCTGCGCTGGCGAGAGGCGACGGGCTTTCGCACGGGCGCAGGACTGTTGGCCCGTCTGGACCAACTAGCCAGCGCTGGCGAGCCGACCGCGGACGGCCTGCGCTGGCCCCGCCTGCGGCGCGACGGCCGCTCCCGGTCGGGGGACTTTGTTCCGAGTTGGTGCAACGGCACAGCCGGCTTCGTGCACCTCTGGCTAATCGCCGAGCGCGTGCTCGGGGACGAGGGTTATCGGGAGCTCGCGTACGGTGCAGCACGCGATGCACTCGGCCCCATGGAAAGCGGCGTCGATCTCTGCTGCGGATTCTCTGGTCGTGCCTATGCCCTGCTTGCATTGCATCGTGCGAGTGGGGACGAGTTCTGGCTGGGAGAGGCGCGGAAGCTCGCGTTTCGCGCGCTTCGCCCACGGATACTGGACGCGCCGTTCGCGCTCAGTCTGTACAAGGGCGCGGTCGGCCCGGCGGTGCTCTCTGAGGAACTTCGAAAACCGTTGATCGCCTCCATGCCGCTCTTCGAGTCGGAAAACTGGCCGGGGACTGAAGTGGTTTGACCTTTGAGCGGCTCCTCAGACCGAGAGCATGGCTTCCGCACGTTTGCGCCGCGCAATTCGGTCGTGAACCGGTTCAGCCGCTCGCGCGGCTAGCGGGCGGTGATTTCGGTATTGACGCTTGTCAATACACTTAGCGCGGAATGTTGCAATGTCCACGCTGCCGGCAGCGGCTTCATCGCTCAGCAACGCAATGCCGTCCTGGTTGGCGGCACCGGCACCGGCAAAACCCATCTCGCCATCGCCATTGCCAGAAGCTGCATCCGATCCGGTGCCCGTGGTCGCTTTTACAACGTCGTCGACCTCGTCAACCGCCTGGAGATCGAGACCCGCAACGGACGGCAAGGTCGCATCGCCGAGCATTTGACCCGGATGGACTTCATCGTCCTCGACGAGCTCGGCTACCTGCCGTTCGCTCAATCCGGTGGTCAGTTGCTGTTCCATCTCGTCAGCCGGCTCTACGAGCGAACGTCCATCGTCGTCACCACCAATCTCGCCTTCGGCGAATGGCCCAGCGTGTTCGGCGGAGCCAAGATGACGACCGCGCTGCTCGACCGCCTGACGCACCACTGCGACATCGTCGAGACCGGCAACGATAGCTGGCGCTTCAAAAGCCGCGACGACGATCTCGCAGCCAGCGCTCGCCACGTCTCCGCAACCCCGGCCAGCTCCGACGAGGCGAGCGCTACCGCCAAAACCCGCCGCTCAAAGGGGTCAAAATTGGGGTCTGACGCATATTTGATGACGCATCGCGGATCACGCCGCGCCGAGCAATCGTGCTTCGAGAAGGTCAAGTTTTGCACGCCCATACATTTGTCGTTTGACGAGTTTGAGTTTCGTAATCTGCGCTTCGACTTGGCCGTTTGACCAAGGCTGCGTGATCGCAGCGCGCACGGCGGCGATGTCCTTGAGGACTCCGGTCGCGAAGGATGAGACGAGGCTTGCTTTTGCGTTCGCGATCCAGGCATCGAGTGTGGCCTCGTCCTTCTTTCGGATCATGTCATGGAACTGGTCGATGAGAGTGCGGGCCTCAACAAGGGACGGCACACCGGTCTCGATGGCGGCAATGACCACGGCATCAGCCTTGGTCATGCAATCTCGTTTAATCGTCATGAGACGCGCGATGGTTCTGGCCGAGGGTACCCTTTGCAGCTGTTGTTTGCTGACTGCTTCCGACCGACGTCGACGTGTTGTCCACTCGCCAACCGAACGCAGGGATCCCCGGAACCCTCGCGCCTGCAAGCGACGCCAAAGTTCGGCGCCGTTGCGACAGCCACTGCCCCACTGGCCCTCAAGGAACAGATAATACGCGTCGAGCGAACGCTGCCGCGTTTGGAACACGTCGGCTCGCCCGCCACGCAACGTCTGCCGAACGAAATTGCGACTATGACCCAGGCGGCGGACAATTTGCTTGATCGACACGCCGTCCCTGGCGAGCGTCACGATTGCCTTATTTGTATCCTCGCGCCGCAGATAGCTCTCGTATCGCAGCTTTTCTGCCGAGGTGAGCAACTCTGGGGTGATTGTCGTCGAGCCGATCGCGCTGCGGATTGCGCGCATGGACTTGCGCACCGCGTCGAGGAAAGCCGAACTGGCGTTCTCCATCAGATGCCAGCGGTCGGCGACCTGGACGGCGTCGGGCAGCGCCTTGGCGGTCGCCTCACCATAACCGCCGCCGCGATCGCGGGACACGATCTTGATCCCGGGATGGTCGGCGAGCCAGGTTCGAACTGTCGCGACCTCGCGATCTGGCAACAACGTCACGATCCGTCGCCGCTCGAGATCGCAGACAATCGTTCCGTAGCGGCGATTGCGTCGAAAGGCCCAATCGTCGATGCCGACGACGGTCAGGGGATCGGCTCGTGAGGCTGTCCGGCGTCGGACAACCCGAAGCAACGTATCGTTGCTGACCGGCAGCATCAGCCGTTTGGCGAAGCTCGCTGCTGGTCTGCCGCCGAGTGCCAACCCCAAATGGTGGACGATGCATTCCAGCCGTGCCGTCCGGCGCGACCGGGTCGGGAGAACATTGTCCCCGAACCGTTCAGCGAAAATCCGCCGCCGACAATGAGGAACCTCGCAAATGAACCGCCGCGTGATCACGCGGAGGCGTATTTCCTTGCCGGCGCAGGGCAAATCCGCAACCTGTCTGTCGTACCGGCTATGGATTCGGCGCGATCTCGCCCCGCACAATGGGCACCTGGCCACACCGCCCTCGGATCGGACGGCTAAAATAATCGAGTCAAGATGAAATCACTTACGCTCTCGATAACCAACCCACTCGGCACAAGTGACGAGATTCGAATACCAGCTCGCATGGCGCTGATTCCCCCATTGGAGAACTGCAAGCTCGCCAGACAAAATCATCAGATGTGAGTCAGACCCAAATTTGAACACGATGACGTAATTGCGCTCGGCGCCCGCGGCACGAAAGGTCCGCTATCTTCAAGCCTTCACGCAATCTCACGAATTGGAGGGGTTATGAAGCAATATGTCGGTCTCGACGTCTCGCAAAAGGAGACATCGGTGTGCGTGGTCAACGAAGTAGGTCAGGTCTTGTTCGAGGGAAAAGCCAAGTCCGATCCGGGGGCGCTCGCCGCGCTGCTTCGCAAGCGCGCACCGCACGCGGAGCGCATCGGTTTTGAGACCGGGGCGATGGCGAGCTGGCTGTGGCATGAACTTCGTAGGGTCGATCTTCCGGTGGTCTGCATCGACGCTCGGCATGCGCATGCGGCTTTGTCAGTGCGCATGAACAAGAGCGATCAGAATGATGCCCGAGGTCTGGCCGAACTGGTGCGGGTCGGATGGTATCGAGAAGTCAAAGTCAAGAGCGAGGAAAGTCAAAAGATTCGTGCGATACTCGTCGCGAGATCACGGCTCGTGACCATTCGTCGGGATATCGAGAACCAGGTCCGTAGCCTGATCAAAGAGCACGGGTTGCTGTTCCCACGCGCGATCGGCTTGCAGTTCCGTAACCAAGTCCGCGAGCTATTGGGCGAAAATCATCAGCTCCTCGACGTGATCGCGCCGCTGCTGTCAATCCATGAGCATATCTGCAAGCAGCAAAGCAAGTTCGACGACGAAGTTCGCCGGTTGGCAAAGTCGGACGAGACGACGCGACGCCTGATGACGGTTCCTGGTGTCGGCGTGGTGACGGCCCTGACATTCCGCCACACGATTGATGACCCTTCGCGCTTCCGATCAGCCTCGACAGTCGGGGCCTATCTCGGCCTTACCCCTCGGCGCAACCAATCTGGCGAAACTGACATCAGTGGCAAGATATCAAGATGGGGCGACCGGCTTCTCCGAAGCTACCTGTTCGAGGCGGCGACCGTTCTGCTTTATCGGACGAAGAAATGGTCCTCCCTAAAGGCTTGGGGGATGAAGCTCGCCAAGCGGATCGGCGTGAAGAAGGCTAAGATCGCCATCGCCCGGAAGATCGCCGTGATCCTCCACTGCGTCTGGGTTGACGGCACGTCGTTCGATTGGGGCCAAGCGCAGCCGGCCTGATCGCATCTCATAGTTCCTAGTCCGGTCCGCCGGGCTGGCGATGACCCGCTGGGACGGTGGTTGTGGTGACCTCGGTCAATCGGCTGGTGGCGGCTCGTCCGCACTCCGCTGGACACGTTGAGGCGCTCGACCCGGACATCATCATGAGGCGCTGCGCGACCTCGGAAAGGACCATGACCCCAGCGATGGCATTAGCAGGTGAGGTCGATCCAATGCCCGGCTAACAATCGTATGTCAGCCGCGCTCGCCCCATCTCCGCAACCCGGCCAGCTCCGACGGGGCAAGCGCTACCGCCGTGCCGAGTAGAGAGCAAGGAAGTAAGGAAGTGGCTTGACAACAACCCGCAATTAAAGGGCCGATTGACACCCCAGATTTCAGGGAACCGGACCCGCCTGGACCCTCTGGACTACTATGGGCTACGTGGAGAAGGTTCGATTCTAGTTCCTCTCCCTCCGCCATACTGGCCGAAAAGTCTTTATTTATCAGCGCTTCCCGAAATTAGCTGTTCTGCGGCCTATATTCCGGCCCATACTTTCGATCGCACGAAACGAACCTTCTGGCGGCGCTTTCCTTACCAATCTGTGGGTGCCGATCGTGGGCACAACGCTGAAAAGAGCGCACTGTTCGTAAAATAGCCAGTCGAATTCGTCCCGTCAGAAATATCTCCAGTTCCTAAATCTTTCAGACGATAGCGGGCGTGTGATTCTCCATCGTCTTTATCTCGCTCAGGATTAGCGCCAAGAAATGCGTACCGGTTACCAAAAAAGTCGGTGAATTCTCTAGTCGTACAATTTGCTTGTATCTCAGATTTTAGCGTCGGTGCATATCGAGCCATCTCAGACAAACAGCCCTTCGTTACCCTGCCATTGTGGGATGGATGCGACGGATACCCTTTCAACACAGTGAGGTGGAGAGCGCCTGCATTTTCTCCGAACCTTGGTTCGCGGCTGAATGGCAGGTTGTGGCCTACGTGCCTTATTGGAATTGTCTTTGATGCAGGTCAATCTGCGCGGCTTTAATGCGCCCAGTAGGACGGGAACTTTTGCCGGCTAACCCTATTGTTCCAAAGTCGGACGCACAACTATTGGTGAACATCGGAGCGCCGCGTGGCAAGTCCGCCGCACAATGTGAGCGCTAGTTGATTGGGCTGCGATCAGTATGATCGTAGCGGAGAATTTTATCATGAAAAACGTTTTGAAGCTGGCAGCAATGCTGGGATTCGCGGTCTTGATGATTCCGTTGAGCGCCAACGCGCAGGAACACGGACAGGGAGAGGGGCAGGGACAGGGCAAGGGAGCGCCGGCGTCCCGTCCAGCTCCGGCAGCGCGCGCCGCGCCCCTACAGCGACAGGCTGCACCGCAAAGGCAGGCTGCGCCTCAGCGGCAGGCCGCGCCACAACGCCAAGCCATACCGCAGCGCCAGGCCGCGCCACAATACCGGGCCGCACCGCAACGACAGGCTGCGCCACAACGTCAGGCGCCGCAAAGGGCCGTAGCTCCAACGCGTCAAGCCACGCCACGCATCATCAATAATCCGCGGGCGAATGCACCCACCCGAACAGCAACTCCACCGACCGCCCGCAATGCCGCGCCCACGGCCGCCGTATCCGCTGCGCCAACACGCGAGCAGCTGCGCAGCCAGCAACGCGAGGAGCGCACGCTGCGCCAGCAGGAAACTCGTCAATTACGAAATCTTCCAGCTGCGCAACGCGCGCAGAAGCGGCAGGAAATCAATCAACAGCGAGAGCAGCGCGCGCAGCAGCGGCTACAACCCAATGGCCAGGTTCGGCCGAATGCGTTGGTTCAACCCAATACGCAAGCACAGCGCGGGGAGCGCCGTAACGGCGTCGCGCGGGTTACACCACAGGCGGCACAGCAAGGCCGCTTCGCCGCGCATTTTGCCGCACGGACACAAGATGGAAATTACCGCGTGGGCACAGCTGCTCTGGCGTCACGCCGGGCTTGGAGCCTCGGCCTGCGCGCGGCCTTCGTGCCGTGGTACGGGCCGGTGTTCTGGCCCTATGCTTATTCGGACGTTTTCGACTACGCATTCTGGCCGTCTGGCTATGACGACGGTTATTTTGCCTATGCCTATGATGATTTTTTCGACGGCGTGTTCTGGGGCCAAGCCGGTCCGCCGCCTGAATATAGCTATGCGTATGCACCGCAAGGCGCGCCCGCGGCCCGCCCGACGTCTGCCGCTATGGAAGAACTTTGCACCCAACCCGGCACTGGCATCACTGCTTGGCCGTTCGCAGAAATCAACAGCAAAGTCGGCTTGAGTGCCGACCAGAAGCAGCTTCTTGATCACGTGCGAAGCGCGGGTCAGACAGCCGCCGGGGTGTTCAAGGCCTCATGCCCCGCGAAAAATGCTTTCGCCATGACGCCACCTGGCCGCCTTCAGGCGATGACGTTACGTCTCACAGCCACGCTCGAAGCGGTGCAGACAGTCCGGCCGGCGATGGAGGCTTTCTATGGCTCGCTGAGCGATGAGCAGAAGGAGCGCTTTAACGAAATTGGACCGAAGCGGTCCAAGGACAGCGCCGGTGTTAGCCAGACATCCGCGGAGAATGGCAAGAGCTGCAGCGAGCCGAAAGCTGGACTTGCGAATTTGCCGATCGAGCGGATCGAGGACGTAGTGAAGCCGACCGATGCGCAGGAAGGTGATCTGATGCAGCTTGAGAATGCCACTGCCAAGGCAGTCTCGATCATGCAAGCTGCCTGCCCCGAGGACACGCCCATCACTCCGCCTGGCAGACTGGAGGCTATGGAGAAGCGTCTGCAGGCGATGATCGACGCAGCTAATACGGTGAAGCCCGCGCTCAATGACTTTTATGGATCACTGAGTAGCGAGCAAAAGGCGCGCTTCAACCGCCTCGGCAGCGAACTCGCGCAATCCGGCAACTAGTTGTGCGCTTACGTCGAGCTGAAAATAAAGGTTGGCCTTGTGGCCGCCTTTATTGAAAGGTTGGGGCTGAGCTGCTTCCCCGGATACCGACGAAAATGCCGACACGTTCCGAACCCCTGTCGCCGCCGTTACCCGCAGGGGCCCGGGGCCCCCGGGCGCCGCGGCCTACGCTGGGTTACTTGCCTTCACGTTGGCATTTCCGCCAGCCTATTTTTGTGTCCAGCCCGGACACATAGGTAACAGTACGTACCCAAGACATGGGTGACAACCTCGTGCCGAACGGGTTGCCGAGGGGTTGCAGGGCTTTCGGATTCGGGGGCCGAGATCTGCGAAGAAGCGCGAGGCTTTCTGCGCGGCCTCGACGCTGCAGTCGGCGCTTTCCATGTCGCGTCGACTATTCGTCGCTCGTTGTGTTTTAGGTAGATAAGGTAATGTCTCGAAGGTAGATGAACTTCGTCTGATATTCGATCGCGTTGTCACGTCGCGGGCGTTGGCTGGACGCCGCGGGAGCAGCGTCAGGCACGCGAAGAGCTTTTTCAATTTGATTGCGAAGGCCGGCGCGATCGATGTCAGGCCGCGAATAGGACTGCGACAGCTTGATCAACCCGCTGCCCGCTGCTACCAGATTCAAGCCCAGTAGACCTAACGCGTTACGCGTGGCGGGCTCGTTTTCGCAAAATGCCAGCAGCCGAAAACCGAGATTGCGAAAGATGCGCTGCGCTTCTCGCACGTTTCTGACAGCCTGGTTATACTCGCGGATCTCCCGAGAGCTAACCGCCGTTTCCCGCGGCTTTGGCAACGAGATGTTTCCAAGAACGAGCATCCGCTCGAGAATTTTGCGCCGAAGCTCAAAGACCGTTCGGATCGGTCGGCCCAGGAATTCAACCACAAGCCAGCTTAGGACCGTCGTGGCCGAGATCGAAATCAGGTACACATACCACTGCATGCTACTGTTGAATCCTGCCTAAGTGCCGCGGCGGCTCACTGCGGTCTGGTCAGATTTAATCGACGCGTCGCGAAGCAGAACTGATCCCGACGCGGCTGGGCCGCCGGCTACCGCGGGACCTTCCGCCAAAGGTGCGGGCATGACTTTCGTCGCGAATAGACCGCCGACGAGGGCAAGGCCAAAGCTTGCGAGCCAGATTGTTCTGATCACGTCTCGCACCCCACCTCGAGCGTCTCTGGCTGCCGCGATTTCCCATCTTCGCGATCGCGGTCCGCAGCCTCAATCAACCTTAATAGGGCGTTACTCACAAGATCCAATCGATACCCACTGCTTAACGTCTGGATTTGTAGTTAACGATGAAGGGCCGCAGGCTGTCTTGCAGGCTCTTGCCGAACGCGCCATTCACGAGCATCAGCCGCGGCGATTCTTCTTTGTCTTTTTTCCGAATGCAGGTTTCGCAGGTGACGCGGTGGCAAGCCGCGGTTGCCCGGCATAGGCAGGCTTGTCCTGGTGGCGTTTTTTCTTGGAGCTCGCTTCGTCAACTCCCGACCCGCCTTTACCGTGAGGCTTGCGGTATTGCTTCGGCTCCCTCTCGTCACGAGATTTATGGTTTTGACGAGCACCGCGGTCTGGCTCGTTGCTTTCGCGCCGAGGCGTGTGGAACCGATTTTCCGAAGGAGCCTGCCCCTGAGGAATATCTGCCAAAGGCGTGATACGAATGTTGTCTTCCTTGTCGGGGCGCCCGATTTTCAGGGCGAAGGCTGGCGCAACCCGTTCGGAAATTTCGAACTCGGTGGTGGTGTCCAGAATGCGGATGGCGCCGATATCATGTTTGTCGATGCCGCCACGACGGCAAATCATCGGCAAAAGCCAGCGCGCTTCAGCGTTTTTCTTTCGTCCGATGGCGGCCTTAAACCACACGCTGCCCTCCGCCATGCCATGGCGCGGCGATGATTTTCCCATCTTCGAACGCGATCCCGCAACGCGATCGTCGCCGCGCGACGTTCGTTCGCCTTTTTCTCGACCGCGATCGCCACGCGATTGGCCGGCGCCCTGGCCGGGATCGAGGATATCCTCGGGCGCGGGGAGCCGCGCCCGATAGAGCCGCGCCAGCGCCGCGGCAATATCCTCGGGCGACCGTTGGGCGAGCAAGGCCTGCGCCAGGATCAGATCGTCGGCGGTCGTCTCCTCGGCGAAGACAGCATCCTGCAGCATGCGTTCCTGATCGAGCTTGCGAATTTCATCCGCTGTGGGAGCTGTATCCCAGGTCGCATCGATGCCTGCCAGAGACAGCAACAATTCCGCGCGCCGTTTTCGCGCTGAAGGCACCAGCAGCACGCTCACGCCCTTTCGGCCAGCACGTCCGGTGCGGCCGGAGCGATGCTGCATGACATCCGCGTCATTCGGCAGCTCTGCGTGAATGACGAGGTCGAGGTTAGGCAGATCAATGCCGCGCGCCGCCACGTCGGTGGCCACGCAGACGCGCGCGCGTCCATCCCGCAAAGCCTGCAACGCCTGGGTTCGCTCGTTCTGCGTCAATTCTCCCGAGAGGGCGACCACGGAAAAACCGCGCTCCAGAAGCATCGCTTGCATATGCCGGACGGTGTGTCTCGTGTTGCAAAACACGATCGCGCTAGGCGATTCAAAAAATCGCAGCGTATTGACGACCGCATGCTCGACGTCACCGGCGGCGATCCTGATGGCCCGGTAGACAATGTCAGCGTGGCCACCTTCGTCGCCTGCGACGTCGACGCGAAAGGCCTGTTGTTGATACTGCTTTGCCAGCGCGACGATGCCGCGCGGCAAAGTAGCCGAGAACAGCAAGGTGCGGCGGGTGTCCGGTGTGGTCTCGAGGATGAATTCCATATCCTCGCGAAAACCCAGATCGAGCATTTCGTCGGCCTCGTCGAGCACGACGGCCTTTAGTCTCGAGACGTCGAGGCGGCCGCGCCGCAAGTGATCGCAAAGCCGCCCCGGCGTGCCGACCACGATGTGAGCGCCAGCGGCAAGCTCGCGCTGTTCGCGGCGGGGATCCATGCCGCCGACGCAGGAAACGACGCGCGCATCCGCATATCGATAAAGCCATCCGAGTTCGCGATGCACCTGCAAGGCGAGTTCCCGTGTCGGTGCGACGATCAATGCCAAGGGTGCGGCGGCCTGCCCGAATCGCTCGGCGCTGCCCAGAAGATCCCTTACAATTGCCAGCCCATACGCGACGGTTTTGCCCGAGCCGGTTTGCGCCGAGACAAGAAGGTCGCGGTCGGCGGCGGCGTCCGCGAGCACAGCGGTCTGAACAGGAGTCGGCTGATCGTAGTTGCGCTCCGCCAAGGCTCGGGCGAGCGGCGGACTTGTGGTCAAGAATGTCACGTGATGGCCGACCTTGGTTGGTGTTTACCGACGGAACGTTGAACAGGGCTTCGAACCTGGCGGTCGAAGCCGGGTACCTGGCAGACTGCGCGGCCATTTGGATGACCGTCTAAGTCAATACCACGATCACGCGATGAGCCATCGCCCATTGTGAATATCGAATTTCACCAAGCCTTCGCCGCGCATTTTCAAAAGGAGGGATTGGCAGGCCTCCTCATTCACGACATTGGCGCGCTTCATAATCTCGTAGACCTTGAGCGGCTTCTCGCGGAGCGCATTCAGGATGTTCTCTCGATCATTCAGCATGATTACTCCCCGCCCGGATGGTTGTTCTTGAATGAGCCACCTAGACCATCACCAGTTTGATCTGGCCGTCTTCAAAAGCTCCCGCCGCAAGAGCGTCTCGCGCCATTTTTTCGATCATCGGCCAATTTGTGAGAAGGTACTTCTGCGCTTGTACCTTTGTCGGGAGCCCGGTTTGCAGAATGCAGCGCTGCCTCGCGTTCCCATTCGCTATCTGAAAAGATACTGCTTGCGGTCCCTCGTCGATCTCTTGTTCGGTGGGCTGGGCAAGTTTTCGCATGCGGTGTTCCTTTATGAAACCCTGGTGAGGCTGCGCTGTTGGGACAGACGTCGCCTGTCGCGACTGCGTCGACGCGCAGCCAGCTACGGTTGATTGTTTTTGGCCTTCGGCGGGTGTTTTGGCCTGTGGTCCGCGCTGGGCTGCGTGTTGCGGACGGCCTCGGCCAGCATCTGGCGCAGCTCAGCCTTCGTCTTCGGTGGTTCCCGCGTGATTGATGCCTGCCAGTGCGCCATTAATACTATATGGGAACTCCCGAGGGAGAATTAAAGCCCACTGGAGAGCCCAAAAACGGGGGCAGCAACCATCAACCCGACGGGCTCTGCGGATGCACGCGGATGGATACGGAAAGTCTGCGGAGCTAACGTTGCCTCGTTGTTTACACGCCCATCTGCTTCGCGGTGCAAATCGCCGTTGGTTGGTGACATGAGGAGCTTTGGACAAGAGGCTGGGCTGCCGGGGCAGTGGTTGAGGAGGCGATCGAGACCGAACCAGGCGGCAAGCTCCATGTGAGCGGTCAAGCGCGTCCGGCCGCGGCTGGCGAGCCTCCCGGGCAGGGCGCGGTTCCGAGGTTCCTGCATGTGGGATGCAATCACGCCCCATCGGGAGACGACGCAAATCTTGTCGCTGCGCGCCGTTGCGGATGTGAAGCAATTCACATCGGCATTCTGACGATTGGGCTACACATTGGGTCGCCGCATCGAAGGCAGCAAATGCCCTGTGCTCGTTGAAGGTTCTTCCAGGCGGCAATTCAATCTGTAGTGACGTAATCGCATGCGAGCGACTTCTGCAAACTCGGAGGAAACCGATGGCTGGCCCTGCTCACAGTTCACACGGTCACACTGTCCGTGGTCTCACCTTGTCGCGCGGCTCGAAGTTCTTCGGCGGCCAGTTTGGTCGCATGTTTCGGGCGCTTCCGCCCGCCGACTACGGTGAAAGCGATACCAAGTCCGAAGAGAATTTACTAAATCTCGGAGAAGCGATGGTTGCTGACCACGATCCGCCGAAGGATGGACCCGACGCCGAGGAAAGCGGCATTCCCGCGGCCTATACCTATCTGGGCCAGTTCATCGACCACGATCTGACGTTCGATCCGGCCAGCAGTTTGCAGCAGCAGGACGACCCCGACGGTCTCGTCGACTTTCGCACGCCGCGTTTTGATCTGGACTGTGTCTATGGCAAGGGTCCGGACGACGCACCCTACCTCTACAGTGGCGACAATCGATTCATTCAGGGTCGGCCACTCACCGGTGCGGCCAGCAATCCGAATGCGCGCGACCTGCCGCGCAGTCAGCCGACGGATCCTTCGCAACCCGAAGACATCAACAATTCCCGGCGCGCCATCATAGGCGACCCGCGAAATGACGAGAACGTCATCGTTTCGCAATTTCAAGGACTTATGCACCGGTTTCATAACAGGCTGATGTCGGAAGACACCGGACCGGCTGAATCGAGATTTCAGCGCGTTCAGCGCGAGGTCCGGTTTCACTACCAATGGATGCTCGTCAACGACTTCCTGCCCACCATCGTCTGGGAAGATGTCCTGAAGGACGTCATTCCTCATCACTTCAAGAATACAGATGTAAGGCGTGACCCGCCGCAAATTACGTATTTCGATCTTGCACATGAACCAACCATGCCGCTGGAATTTTCAGCGGCGGCCTATCGCTTCGGTCATTCCATGGTCCGACCTGGCTATCGTCTCAGCGAGACCGTTCCACCGCTGGCGATATTCGATCCCGATCCCAATGCCTCGCTGACCGGATTTCATGAATTCCGGAGCAATTGGGCGATCGATTGGGGGCGGCTCATGGACCTTGGGACTCTCGATTTCGGTGACGAAAATAATCCGGGCGATCCTGGAAACAGCAAACGCCTTCAGCTGGCCTACAGGATCGATACCTCCTTGGTCGATCCGCTGGGAAATCTGCCAAATCCGCCGTTCGCCCCGCCCTTTTCTCTGAGTGGTGGCAAGTTGACGTCGCTCGCACAGCGCAACTTGATGCGAGGCTGGCGAATGAGGCTGCCAAGCGGCCAGGCTGTCGCGCGGGCGATGGGCATCGAGCCTTTGAAGGACGCCAATATTCTGGTTGGCAAATTCACCGGCGATCCGGCCGACATCAAGGGGTCCGTCGCTTCGATCTCCGCGGCGTTCAAGGACAATTGTCCGCTATGGACCTACGTTCTTGCGGAGACCAAGGAAGTGACAGTGACGATTAAGACAAACCAGGGCGATAAGCCAATTAAGACGCGAAAGCTGGGCCCGGTCGGTGGCCGTATCGTTGCTGAGACGTTTATCGGTCTCATGCTTGCGGACAGCAGCTCATATTTCAATCAAAACCCGATTTGGACCCCAAGCAAGGCCAATGCGCAGGGACGGTTTGGATTGCGCGAGCTGATCAAGACGGCGCTGTCCTGAATGAGTTCGCCGCATTTTGCGCTGGACTCCCAGGCTTCGACAACGGGCCGCTTGCGGCGGCGTTTGGGCTGCGGAACGCAGATTTCGGTTTACTCCCGCACTCCTGAACGCCGACGCTTGCCGATTCAAGTGACATTCCCTGTATTTTTCGGTTCGCAGCAATTGGTCCGCGCAGGCAAATGCAAATCATGAATAGGTTGGCGGCCGCAACTGGAAGCGGTCACATTCTGTAGACCCGCCGGGCGAATGTCGCGATCGCCTGAGCGACGGCATCGGGCTGTTCGGGAAAGAGCGCATGGCTCGCGTTCGGAATAACGACAATCGTCACCCGATCCCCCAACAGTGATTTGAGGACGCCGGAAAAACGGCGGGGAGCCACGGGATCGTGCTCAGCCTGAAGATCCAGAATGGGCGCTGTGCCGGCCGCGAAGTAATCATCAATCGGAGTATGCTCGCGCGCGTGCGATTCCATGTGGTGCACCTCGGAATTCCATCCGCCCAGCCAGAACTCTCGCATCGTTGCCAGGCGCAAAGAATGCGATCTGCAGATACTCCAGACGTTTCGATTCAGGGAGCGACCCGTCGGAAGGACCGTCGATCGCCCGGCGGATTTCGGGGCCGATGGGCTTTTCGGTCGAACCCGGAGGGACCTTGCCGGCGGATCCCGCCGCGACCACCACGCCTCGTACCAGATCAGGCCGGTCGGCCGCGATCTGCCGGGCGACAAAGTTGCCGAAGGCGTGCCCCACAACAACCGCCGGGCCTTTATTTTCCTCTTCGATGACCTTTGCGACGTCGGCCGCCAGATCGTGCATATCCAGGGCGTCCATCGGTCCCTTGCTGCGTCCGATACCCCGGGGTTGAGGCCGAAGCACCCTGAATCCTTCAGAGGCCAGCATGGCCGCGACAACCTCGTAGTCTTCGCCTGAGCGGCCCAGTGAAGGCAGCAGTACGATCACGGGACCTGAGCCCTGTGACAGTACCTCGATATCGACATTGTCTCGCGAGACGAGGTGCCGCTCGACTGTCGACGGACCAGCCGCGTGAACCGGGAATGCGGCAGAGGTGGAGACCATGATGCACAACGAGCGAAGTACGTGTTTCATTGTTTTTCAACTTCGTTTAGGGACCTCGACGCCTGTGACCTCGCATTTCGACCGCTGGCATCGCGTCGTCAAAGACGAGTCCAGAGAGGATCAAGCGAAGTTCAGGCCGCGCTCGATAGAATACCTATTTCGTCTGCCTGACGTTAACGCCGCGGCCCATGCCCACACAATCCTCGTCAGTCTTGAAGCCTGCGGCGCGGATGCCGAAAGCAGCCAGTTCTTCATCCCTCTCTTCGGTGTCGCCGGTAACGCCGACTGCTCCAACAACCTCGCCGTTGCCAGCGCGTATCAACATGCCGCCGCCCTCGGGAAAAATCCTGTCGTCAGTGGCGCTGAAGAGGTAGCGCATGAATGCCGGCTTTTCCTCGTTGCGAATGCGCACCAGGGAGGAAGAGCGGCCGAGCGCGAGGGATGCGTAGGCCTTTCCAAACGCCATTTCGAAGCGAACCATCGAGGACCCGTCTTCCTTCTGGAACGCCTTCACTATACAGCCCGGCTCCACGACGACTACGCTCAGCGGGCGGCACTCCAGTTCGGCGCCGCGCGTGATGATCGTTTCGATGATGCGATTGGCCTGCTCGAGTGTGATGGCGCTCATGATGTCTCTCTGTTTGCGCGGCGACCTATTGAGGCTGCAACCCCGCTGCCTCGATGATCGGGATAAGACGTTGCCGCTCTGAGGCGAGAAATGCCTGTGCGCCAGCCGGGCTTGCGTCGGATCTGGCCTCGAGCCCCGCGGCCCGCAATGCAAGATCGAAGTCAGGCCGCCTGATGACCGTTGCGGTCACGTCGGAAATTTGAGCGATGATCGGCTGCGGTGTTCCCGCGGGCGCGAGGACGCCGCAGGTAAGTTCTGCGACGAGCCCCGGAAGGGTCTCGACGGCCGCTGGGATTTCAGGCGCGGCCTTGAGCCGGGCGGGGGCGCAGACGGCAAGAATGCGGAGATCACCGGCCCGGTGGAAATTCAAAACCTGGCTGGTGATGTTTGGAGTCATCATCGGCACCACATTCGCCATGAGATCAATCAAACCGGGCCCCGCGCCGCGGTATGGCACGTGCAAGATATCGGGAGTCCTGGTGAGCTGCTTGAACAACTCCCCTGCGAGATGGGTCACCGTTCCGGTCCCGGCCGAGGCATAGGATAGCTTCTTCTGATGACTTTGGGCGTATTTGACGAATTCGCCGAGATTCGTGACGGGAACGCTCGGGTGCACGACGATCGCCGTGGATGATGTGGCAATCATCGAAACCGGCGCAAAGTCCTTTGCCGCATCGTAAGGCGGATTCAACATCAGGTAGGGCGCGATAATCTGGCAACTGGTGTCGCCAAACAGCAGCGTATATCCGTCGAACTGGGCGTGGGCCACAGTGCTCGCGCCGATAGTGCCGCCGCCGCCACCCTGATTTTCGATGACGATCGTGCCGAGTGGCGCCTTCATCCTTTCGGCCCAGTTGCGAGCCACGGAATCCACCACACCGCCCGGAGCATAAGGGACAACCAGACGGATCGTTCTTGTCGGATATTCCGACCGGGCAAGAGCGCGCCTGCCCGGCAAAAGCTGTGTGACAAGCGCCGCTCCACCTCCTCGAATGCAATCACGACGATCCACCCGCTCCTCCCGAACTGTTCGCCGAAGGGTTCTCTTTAACCGGAAATTCCCGGTGCCCCGCTGAACGAAGGAAGCCATGCTATCGCGGCTTGAAGACAAGAGTTGAGGATCGATGACTGCGCCATCCAGCCAATCCGGTCGAAAGGATATTGACATCGGCTCCGGAATGGCGGCATCAGCGGTTCCTGAGCTTGTGCGATATCCGACAAATTCACTTCAGCTAAATCTTACCCGCGCTCCGGAAATATCTGCACGGTCCGGTCGCCAGAAAAGGGCCCGAGCATGACAGCGCCGACCGACTCTTCCACGGGATTTGCCTGGCCGAACGGAGCGCGGATCGCCGTGGTGGTGACATGCCTCATGGAGAACTGGTCCGGCGATAAAGGGCCCCCGTTCTCAGTGCAGACCACCTCGCTCAAGCCCGGCACGCACGACCGCGCTGCGATGACCTGGGGCACCTATGGCAGCCGCAATGGGGTATGGCGCCTGCTGAAAATTCTCAACGAGCATCAAACACCCTCGACGTTTGTCGCGAACGCGCACTCGATGGAAATTGCGCCGAATGCGGTCGAATGCATCTTGAAATCCGGACATGAGATCGCTGGCCATTCCTATACGCAAGACGCACTGTTGGCTTATCTCGATCCCGATGAGGAGCGGGCACTGATCGAGAAGTGCATCGGCGTGTTCGAAAAGCTGACGGGTGCGCCGCCGAAAGGATGGCTCAGCCCGGTGCTGGCGCCAACCGCACATACCGAAGAGATCATCGCCGATACCGGCTTTCTTTGGTACGGCGATTACAACAACATCGACCTCCCATTTTGCGTCAACACCAAAAAAGGCACTCTGGTAGCCTTGCCGCATTCGGATTTCGCCGATCACCGCGTACTACGCGGTAACCCACGCGATTGGTACGATGTATACAAGGACACGTTCGACTATCTTTATATGAATGAGCCCACGTCATACCTCAATATAACGATGCATTGCCATTTCGGTGGCCGGCCTCTGATGGCAGCCCAGGTCGATCGGATTTTGAAATATATTCGTGGCTTTCCCGGCGCCTGGTTCGTACGTCACGATGAATTGGCGCAGTGGATTAGAAGCAACGGCATTGGGGAATGGACGAACCAGCAGCGCTTTTTCCCCGCCGGACGTGAGAATCGAATCTGAGGGCGAAGGCCTGCTGAGCTTCCGGCTTCGAGATGACAGGCTTCCAACAGGGAAGATATGAGCCACACGCTCCGCAGCGACGGCATCTCGGCGACCATCAAGGCTGACGGCGCAGAGTTGTGTTCGTTGAAAAACCGGCAAGGGCTGGAGTTGTTGTGGCAGGCTGGACCGATCTGGCCGCGCCATGCGCCGATCTTGTTTCCAATCGTCGGTCGGCTCAAAAACGACGAACTGCGGCACCACGGAAAAATCTATCCGATGACGCAGCACGGCTTTGCGCGGGACCGGAAGTTTAACTGGAGCGAGCGTGGGTCAAGATCCTGCACCCTGGTTCTGACTGACGACCCGGAAACTCGTTTGCGCTTTCCATTCGCCTTTCGATTGGCGGTGACCTACGCGGTGGAAGACGCCCATTTGGATGTGGGATTCGAAATCACCAATACCGGTGAGGAGACGCTGCCGGCGTCGATCGGTGCCCATCCAGCCTTCAATTGGCCGTTGCTGCCGGGACTGCCAAAAGAAGCTTACGGGATCAGCTTTTCCAGCGAGGAACTCGAGCCCATTCGCCGTTTGCGGGACGGATTGCTGCGCGCCAAGCCGGAACCCACGCCCGTTCATGGCAAATTCCTTGCCCTTTCAGAACAGCTTTTCGCAGATGATGCGGTTATTCTCGATCGACCAGCCAGCACCGCTATCCGTTACGCCGCCGATCGCGGTCCGGCGATAGATATTTGTTGGCACGGTTTTCGAGAACTCGGAATCTGGTCGAAGCCCCAGGGCGCGCCGTTCGTCTGCATTGAACCCTGGCACGGGTTCGCCAGCCCGTCGGACTTTGATGGCGAATTCATTGATAAGCCGGGCCTAATGCAGGTTGTTCCGGCGGCGACACGAACTCTAAAGTATCGTATTCGGGTTGGCTAACGCGGCCTGATATCGATCCGAACTTGCACGTCGGCACATCGGCATTTCGTAAGACCCAACGCGCGCAAGCGTGGCCACGATCGGTCCATTCCGGCGCCATACTTCCGAGCCAGCTCAATCGATTTGGTCGGCGTTTTTTCTGTCGGGAAGGACAGGATTGATTTTTGCCGGATAATCCTTAGAAATCGAAGGAAACAAAGCTTTAGCGCTTGGTGTGCAGCGCCCGCGCTCTGATTGCTGAAAAGAATAGCGGCAGATGCCTTCAGGGACATCGCCGATTTGGGGAAGACGACAGGAGGGTGGCTTGGTTGGGACAACTACGCTGCGTGGGCTACTGCAGAAAGACGGTTGTTTAACGCTTCCAGGCGTCTACGACGGCATTTCAGCGAGAGTGGCGGCGAGCACAGGCTTCGACGCGCTTTACATGACGGGCTATGGTGTCGTCGCATCCGCTCTTGGCGTCGCCGATGCCGGCACCGCGACATTCACCGAGATGCTTGACCGTGTGCGCTGTATCGCCGGCGCAACCAGCATTCCTTTTATCGCCGACGGTGATACCGGCTATGGTGGATTGTTGAATGTCGATCGGACCGTGCGCGGTTATGCGGCGGCGGGCGCTTCCGGCATCCAGCTTGAAGATCAGGAGTTCCCGAAGAAATGTGGCCATACTGAATTCCGCCGTGTCATCCCGGCCGATGACGCCGTCGCCAAGATCCGTGTCGCGGTCGATGCGCGGCCCAGCCGCGATTTTCTTATCGTCGCCCGGACGGACGCGCGCTACGCCGAAGGGATGGATTCGGCTTTGCGAAGGGCTGAGCGGTTCCTCGATGCCGGCGCCGATGTGCTGTTCGTCGAGAGCCCCGAGAGCCTGGAGGAATTGCGCCGTGTTGCCGAGACGTTCAAGGGCGCGGCATTGCTGGCGAATATGGTCGAGGGCGGCCGCACGCCATATCTGTCGACGGGTGAGCTGGCGGCAATGGGATTCAAGATCGCGCTTTATCCCGGATCCGGCTTTCTGACAGCGGCTGGCGCCCTGCAGCTCGTCTACCGCAATCTGAAGACAGCCGGAATAGGGACAGGCAGCCAAGCTCCCATGATGCCGTTCACCGATATGAACACGTTGATGGGCTTTCCCGCCGTCCATGCCTTCGAAAAGCGCTATGGCCGGGGCGGATAGTTAGATCAGGGAAAGTTCAGGCTGGATCAACAGAAACAGGAACACGTCATGCCCAAGGGAAAAACGTTTGCCGCAGTTGGTTTTGTCCTGGGTTTGGTCGCGGCCATCGTTGCCTGGGAAACGCCGGCGGCACGGGCCGAGACGATCACCGTCACTCATTGGGGCGGGCAATTCTACGGCGTGCCCTATGCTGTCGCCATGGAGAAGGGCTTTTTCAAGAAGAACGGCGTGGATGTCACGGGTATCCTGACGGCGGCGGGTGGCGGCACCGCGGTCCGCAACACGCTGGCTGGTGGCGTTCCCTTCGGCGAGGTCTCGCTGGCGGCAGCCGTCCAGGCGATCAATTCCGGCCAGAAGCTCATCATTATCGGCGCCGGCGCACAAACCGTGGCCGACCAGATGTGGGTCGTGAAGAAGGATTCGGTCCTCACCGGCATCAAGGATCTTGTCGGTAAACAAATTGCCTATACCGCGCCGGGCTCAGTAAGCAACATGGTGATCCTGATGGCGCTGAAGGCCAACGGCATGACCCAGCAGCAGGTAAAACTCGTGCCAGCCGGCGATCTTGGCGCCAATCTCTCCGCCGTCAGCAGCGGCGCGGTCGATGCGGGCTTCTCCGATCAACTGGTCTATGCGCAGAACAAGGAACTGGTGAAGCCTCTCTTCATGGTGCGCGACACGATGGATCCGCGCATGATGCAAACCGTAATGATCACCACCGCGGAATATGCCAAGGCGCATCCCGATATCATCAAGGGGCTGATCGCCGCCCGCCGCGAGGGGCTTGCCTACACGCTGGAGCATCCGGATGAGTCCGCCGATATTACGGCCAGGGCCTACAACAATCCGAACGTCGATCTCTTCCGGACGCATATCCACGAACTCATCAAGGAAAATTACTGGAGCGACGGTCGACTGGATTACGCAGCCATGAACCACATGGTTGAGGGTTTGCAGATCACCGGGCAGATCAAGGGCGATGTCGACTGGTCGAAATACGTCGATATCTCCTACCTGCCGCCCGATCTGCGCTCCTCACAATGAGTGCCGCGGCAGTGAGCGAGCCATCGCACGTAACGCTGAATGAGGTGGTCCGTCGTTACGATGGGCCGCCCGCGGTACACGCCCTCGGCCCGATCAACCTGGTGTTACGCCGCGGCGAGTTCTTCTCGGTCGTCGGGCCATCCGGTTGCGGCAAGTCGACCCTTCTCGATGCGCTTTGCGGTCTGGTTCGCCCGACGAGCGGCAGCGTGCAGTTCGAAGGCAAGGAATTGCGCGGCGAGGTTCCGGACGGTGTCGGGGTGGTGTTCCAGGAAGATTCGAGCATGCCCTGGCTGAGTGTCCGCCAGAACGTCGCCTTTGGTCTGCGCACCTCCGGTTTGCCTGAAGAGGAAGTCACGGAGCGGGTTGATCATGCCGTCAGCTTCATGGGGCTGGCTCAGTTTGCCGATCATTTTCCGGCGCAACTCTCCGGTGGCATGCGTCAGCGAGTCTGCATCGCGCGGACACTCGTGCTGCGGCCCCGGCTGATTCTGCTCGACGAGCCCTTCGGCGCGCTGGACCAGCAGACACGGCTGCTGATGGGAGACGAATTGCTGCGGCTCTGGCGCGAGACCGGCGCCACCGTGTTGCTCATCACCCATGCCCTGGACGAGGCGGCGATGTTGTCGGATCGTGTCGGCGTGATGAGCGCACGGCCGGGCCGCTTCATCGATATGGTGGAAACCGGTTGGCCACGCGATCGCGACAGCCGTGTCGTCTCGGATCCGAATTTCGGCTCGCTGACGGCGCGTTTGTGGTCTTGCCTTCGCGAGGAGTCCCTCAAAACCATGGGCCGGGCGGCGTGACGCGGCAGCGCGCCGCTCTCTTCGTTCGCATTGCCGTATTGGCGGGATTGGTCATTTCGCTCGAGATCTGCTGCCGCACCGGCATCATCGATCCGCTGACCGTCATTCCCCCCAGCGACATGATCGCTTCGATGGTCGATCACGTAGGCTCCGGCGAGCTGAACGAGAGCATCGTGAACACTTTCTCGACGATCATGCTCGCTTTCGTGCTGGCGATCGGGTTTGGCACTCTTGCGGGTGCGCTTGTTCACCGCTCATCGCGACTGCGCGATGTCGCCGACCCACTGCTGGCATCGTATTACTCTGTGCCGACCTTCATCTTCTACCCGCTGCTGGTGGCGCTCCTTGGCCTGGGTAAGGCTCCGCTGGTGGTATTGGGGGTTCTCTCTGCCGCACCGGCCGTCATGATCAGCACGCTCACGGGACTCGATGGCGTTCCGCCCGTGTTGATGAAACTTGCGCGCGTCCACCGATTGAGCCCGGCACGGACGTTATGGTGGATCGTATTGCCTGCTGCCCTGCCGCGGCTGTTCACCGGTTTCAAGCTGGCACTGAGCTATGCACTGATCGGCGTCATCGCGGGCGAATTCATCCTTTCCGGCACCGGGCTCGGTTATGCCATTTCCTTCGCTTACCAGAGCTTCGACAACCGCGCCATGTACGGTCTGATGCTCTTCGTGCTGCTGGTCGCGGTCATAGCTAACGGCATGCTTTATGTCTGGGAGGGACGGTTGGCGCGCCGCCGTTCGAGGGGATGAGTGACCTGTCACTCGAAGGCGCCCAGTCCGCACGCACGTCGCGCCGGCGTATCCGCGCATTCGATGCGGTCGTGCTGGCGCTGCTGGCGCTGGCGCTCTGGCAGGCGATCGGCAGCTGGACGAAAGGCGTTGCCGTTTCTCCGCCCCTGCAGACGTTAATTTATCTCGCCGGTCTGCTCCGCACGGGGATGTTTTGGGATCATGCCGCAGCGACGCTGGAAGCGTTTATTCTGGCTTTCGTGCTCTCGGCGCTGATCGGTCTTGCGTTCGGCCTGATCTTCGGAGTGAGGCGCTTCGCCGGAGACGTTGCCGAGCCCATATTTGCGGGCTTCTATACCATCCCGAAAGTCACGCTCTATCCGGTCGTGCTGCTGGTTTTCGGACTCGGCATGTCTGCCAAGGTCGCCTTCGGTGTCATGCACGGACTGGTGCCGATGACCCTGTTCACGCTCGGTGCGGTTCGTAGCCTGCCTCCCGTGCTGATCCGCACGGCCAGGGTGCTGCGGCTTTCGCCCGGCCGCACCATGCTCTGGGTTCTGGTGCCTGCCTGCCTGCCGGATATCGTCAATGGCCTGCGGATCAGCTTTTCGCTTAGCCTGCTCGGGGTGTTGATCGGTGAGATGTTCTCGTCGCAACGCGGTCTCGGGTTCCTGCTGGTCAACGGCATGGCGCAGCACAATGTGCCGCTATCGACCGCCGTCGTCACGGTGATCGTCGCCGTGGCGATCACAGCCAACACACTGATGTTGCGCGTTGGCGGGCGCACCGCGCACCGCTTGACCTCCATCGACGCTGCGGCCGAATAGGTCGCGACAGGAGAAATTGCATGGCACGATCGACGACACTCCTCAAAACGATATTGGCTCGACGCGAGGCGACGATCCTCGCCGGCGCCGCGAACGGCCTGTTCGCGCGGATCATCGAGGATCTCGGCTATGAAGCGGTTTATGTGACGGGAGCGGGTGTCGCAAACATGTATCTTGGCGCGCCCGATATCGGGTTGACCACGCTGACGGAAATAGCTGGCCACGTCGCGGCAATCGCCGATGCCGTCGCGCTACCGTTGCTGGTGGACGCTGATACCGGCTTCGGAAATCCGGTCAACATGGTACGTACTGTGAAGGTGCTGGAAAGGGCGGGCGCGGCCGGACTTCAGATCGAGGACCAGGTCTTTCCAAAAAAATGCGGTCATTTCGACGGCAAGGAGGTCATTCCTCTGGAAGAGATGCTGGCGAAGATCAAGGCCGCCGTTGATACGCGGCGCGACGGCGACCTGCAGATCGTGGCGCGCACCGATGCGAGGGCAATCCTTGGCCTGCAGGCGGCAATCGACCGGGCCGGCGCCATGATCGAGGCCGGTGCCGACGTGACTTTCGTCGAGGCGCCCACTTCGGCTGAGGAACTGGCTCAGATCGTCCGAGCTCTTTCCGTGCCGCAGGTCGCGAACATGGTGTTCGGCGGCCGCACGCCGGAATTGGGGCAGAAAAAATTTGCCGAGCTCGGCTTCGGCTGCGTGCTCTACGCGAACGCGGCCTTGCAGGCGGCGCTCAAGGCTTCTCACGATGTGCTGGCGTCGCTGAAGCGCGAGGGCTCGCTCGCCTCCGTTGCGGATCGCCTGGCTGGCTTCGACGTTCGGCAGCAGACGGTCGCGAAACCGAAATACGACGAACTCGAGCGCCGCTATCGCCTATGATGGCGTTACCCAGGGCCGGGCGCTTTGGTAGGCAGCCTTGAACTCGGCGATCTGCATGCGGTGCGAATAGGTGACATCGAAATCGTCCCAACCGTTCAGCAGGCGGGTTCGGCGTGCGGGATCGATCGTAAACCGACATTGCAGGTCGCCGCATGCAATTGACTGCGATACGAGATCGACCGTGACCGTCAATGTCGGTTCGCGTGTTAGCGCACTCACCAGCGCGCTGACCTCTGCCTCGCTCAGCACCGCGGCGAGCAATCCATTTTTGGTCGCGTTTTGCGAAAAAATATCGCCGAACGACGGCGCAATCACGCACCTGATGCCGTAATCATAGAGGGCATAGACCGCCGCCTCGCGCGAAGACCCGCCGCCAAAATTCCGCCCGCTGACAATAATCTTGGCATCACGCCAGCAAGGCCGGTTGAGCGGAAAGTCCGGCCGTTCGCGGTCGGTCGCGTCAAAGCGCAAATCACGAAACAAGACTTTGCCGTGTTCGCCCTTGCGAGGCAGCTTGAGAAAGCGGGCAGGCAGGATCTGGTCCGTGTCGATGTTCTCAGCCGGGAGCGGGCAGGCCAGGGCCGCAAGGCGGGTGAATTTTTCCATGCCGGGCTCCCTCAATCCTTGTGCGCCAAGAACGGTCGGACATCCGCCAGGTGACCGTACACCGCGGCCGCTGCGACCATCGCCGGTGACATAATATGAGTCCGTGCGCCAACGCCTTGTCGGCCGCGAAAATTCCGGTTGGTGGTCGAGGCGCAGCGTTCGCCATTGGCAACCAGGTCGCCGTTGATCCCGACACACATCGAACAGCCGGAATCGGCCCACTCCAGGCCGGCGGCACGAAACACCTTGTCGAGGCCTTCCGCTTCCGCCTGGCGCTTGACGCTGGACGAGCCTGGCGAGACCAGGCCGGGAACTTTGCAGACGCGATTGGCGAGAATAGCCGCCGCCGAGCGCAGATCCTCGATGCGCGCGTTGGTGCAGGAGCCGATGAAGACCCGGTCTATGGTGATTTCGGTCAGGTTCCTGCCGGGCTCGAGCCCCATATAGTCGAGGGCGCCTTGGATGTATTTCGCGCGTTCCGGACTTTCCGCGCAATCGGGGTCGGGAACATCACCGTTGATTGGTAGCGCGTCTTCCGGGCTTGTCCCCCAGGTAACAAACGGAGCTACGGTTGTCGCGTCGATCGAGATTTCGCGGTCGAACTGCGCTCCGGAATCGGATTTCAGCTCGATCCAGTCTTCCATCGCCTTTTTGAGCGCATCGTCCTTCGGCGCGAACTCGCGGCCCCTCAGGTATTCGAATGTCGTTGCGTCGGGTGCGATGATTCCACAGCGGCCGCCGGCCTCGATCGCCATGTTGCACAAGGTCATCCGGGCCTCCATGGAGAGCGCGCTGATCGCGGAGCCGGCAAATTCGATGGCGTGGCCGGTGGCGCCGTCTGCACCGATTTTGGCGATGATCGCGAGCGCAAGATCCTTGGCGCCGAGACCTTCGGCAAGTTTGCCGTCGGCGGTGATCCGCATGCGCCGAGGCTTTTTCTGCCAAAGTGTCTGCGTCATGAGGACATGGGCGACCTCCGACGCGCCGATCCCAAACGCAAAAGCGCCAAATGCGCCATGTGTCGAGGTGTGGCTGTCGCCGCAAACGATCAGCAGCCCCGGCAGGGTAAGTCCCAATTCCGGGCCGACCACATGGACGATGCCCTGGCGAGGGTCCTTGAGCCCGAACAGGGTGATGTCCTGAGCGGCAGTATTTTTCTGCAGCTGGCTGACCATGCGAGCGATTTCGGGGTTGGCAATCGGCTGGTCGCGGCCGCGCGTCGGCACATAGTGGTCGGCAACGCCAAATGTCAGTTTCGGCTCCGCCACCGTTGCGCCGCGTTCGGCGAGGCGGTCGAAGGCGTGGAACGAGCCCTCATGCACATAATGGCGATCGACCCAAAGCAGGGACTCGCCGTCGTGCTGCAATATCTCGTGCCGCATCCAGAGTTTGTCGAACAAGGTCAGCGACGATGTCATGCGAATATTTTGCGCTCGTGGGGCATTGCAGTCGAGGCGCCATATTGTATGCTAAATGATACCTAGTAAAGTCAGGGCAAGCGCTGTGGCGTGGGGGTGGTGTGGCGGATCGGTTGCAGGAAGCCAAGGCGCGTCAGCTCTATCTGGTTTTGCGCGACCGTATCATGAGCGGAGCCATGGGTTTCGGCGCGCGGCTGCCCAACGAAAACGATCTTGCCCTGGCGCATGGCGTATCGCGCGTTACCGTGCGCCGTGCCTTGAGCGAGCTTCAGAGCGAACGTTTGATCGAGCGGCGCCGTAGTGCCGGAACGCGGGTCGTCTACAGGGCGCAATCCGCCCGGGTCAGCGCCGACATTTCCGGCGTGCTGGCGAACCTGGCCGACATGGGCCGCAGTACGAAGGTGCAATTGCTGTCATTCGGCTACGTGCCGGCTAACGGTCCCGCCGCCGAGGCGCTGGGTGCGGGTGATCATGAACTGCTGCAGCGTTCGGTTCGCGTCCGCTCGGTCGACGGATTGCCGTTTTCCTATCTGCTGGCGCACGTGCCGGAGCGTGTCGGCGTTACCTTCAGCGGAAAGGAACTGGCCGATCGGCCGCTGCTCGATCTGCTGGAACGATCGGGCGTGAAGGTCGAGCGCGCGACGCAACGGATTTCCGCCAGCCTTGCCGGGCCTGATGTTGCCCGCGCGCTCGGGGTCAAGACCGGTTCGCCGCTGATCGAACTGGTGCGCACGGTCTATGACCGCCACGGACGCGGCGTCGAACACCTCTATGCCCTGTATCGGCCCGATCGATACAGTTTTGAATTCGATCTGGTGCGCTCCGGCGGAGTCAACAAAAGAAGCTGGTCCACTGTGCGGCCAGTTCTCCGCAGGCCGAAGAGAAAAACGAAATCGTCAACCAATATCGCGTTCATCTAGTCAGAGGAGACGCCGCCTTGCCAAAAAGCAGCAAGCGTTTTACCCGCCGGAAATTCCTGCGTTCAACGGCGCTTACGGCAGCCGCGGCAGCGAGTGGTGCGATCGCGGCGCCCTCGATCCTGCGCGCGCAGGGCGGAGCGGTCAAGATTGGCTTCTTGCAGCCAGTGTCAGGCGCGTTGGCATATTCTGGTCAGCAGGGCCGGCTTGGCGCCTTGCTGGCGGTCGACGAGATCAATGCGGCCGGCGGAATCAAGGACGTCGGAAAAATCGAGCCGGTGCTCGGCGATGCGCAGTCGACCCCCGACGGCGGCAATGCGGAAGTCGAGAAAATGAATTCGGCCGGCGTTTCCGCTATCGTCGGCGGGTATGCGAGCAATATCTGCCTTGCCACCTCTCAGACCGCGGCGCGTTACGACTTGCCCTATCTCGTGGACGTCGGCGTTACCGACGCTATCGTCACGCGCGGCCTCAAGAATACCTTCCGATTTGGTCCTGGCTTTGGTTTGATCACCAAAACCGCGCTGGCTAACCTCGTCGCCATCAATGAAAAGGCAGGAAAGCCCGCCAGGACCGTGATGATTGTGCATGAAGACTCGGCCTTCGGCTCGGGTCTGGCCAGGCTGCTCAACGAGCAGCTTCCGCCGCAGGGGTTCGAGGTGCTGGAGACCATTCCGCACCCGACGCCGACACGCGACTTCAACAACGTCGTGCTCAAGATCAAGGCCGCCAACCCGGACATCGTCATACCGGCCAACTACTACAACGAATATGTGCTGCTTGCCCGCACGATGCAGCAGCAGCAGGTGCGGCCGAAGGCGGCGATCTACTCGGTGCTCGGCGGCGCCGCGTCATCCTACAAATTCGTCAAGGAATTCCCGCAGGCCGCGCAGTACATCATGGACTGCAATCACTGGTTCGATCCGCGCAACGCAAAGGCGCAAGCCTTGAAAAGCAAGGTCGAAGGGCAAGGCCAGTTCTTCACCTACGAGGTCTATCTCAATTACAGCTCCACGCTGCTGCTGGCGGATGCCATCGAGCGGGCGAAATCGTCCGACCGCGCGAAGATTATCGAGGCGCTCTCGAATTCCACGTTCACCGGTCACGTCATGCCTTATGGGCCTACAAAATTCGTGAATGGCCAGAACCAGGGCGCAACGCCGGCCAATACGCAGGTCATTGGCAATGACATCCAGGTAATTCTGCCGGAGGCCTTCGCGTCGGCCAAGCCGGTTTATCCGATGCCACGGGCTTGAAGATGAAGTTCTTCCGGCGCCGGCACTGACCGGGCGATATCCGTGCATTTGAGCATTCTCTTTCCCGCGATCGTCAACGGCTTATTGACTGGCGCCTTGTACGCGTTGATCGCGCTTGGCCTGACGCTGGTTTATGGTGTGTTGCACATCGTCAATTTTGCTCACGGCGCGCTGCTGACGGCGGCGCTGTTCGCTGCTTTTTTCATGCATCAATCGCTGGGTTTGGACCCTTATCTTGCCGTATTCATCCTGACGCCGGCTTTTTTTGCGGTCGGGTACACCCTTCAGCGCTTCATCATTGGTCCCGCATCCCATGGCAATGACGGCAATATCCTTCTGGTAACACTCGGTCTTGCTGTCATCATTGAAAACGCGCTGCTGTTCGCATTTCGCGGGGATACCCGCACGATCGACGTGGCTTACGGCTTTGCCGTCGTGCCGATCGCCGGCATGTTCATTTCGGTGCCCCGTCTTGTCGGTTTCGGAAGCGCGGTCGCTGTCGCGCTGCTACTTTGGCTGCTGCTGTCCTTGACTGATACCGGCAGGGCGATCCGCGCGGTGGCGAAGGAAAAACTCGGCGCTCAATTGAGCGGCATCGACGTCGCTCATATTTACGCGGTGACTTTTGGAATAGGAACCGCCTGCGTTGCCATCGCCGCCTGCCTGCTGATTCCGACTTATTACGTCAACCCGCATGTCGGCAACGGCTTTGTGCTGATTGCGTTCACGACCGTGGTGCTGGGCGGGATGGGCTCGATTCCAGGTGCGTTGCTGGGTGGACTCTTCGTCGGCCTGGTGGAAAGTCTGTGCGGTCTTTATCTCGGTGAATCGCTCGGCCAGATCGGCATCTTCCTGATGTTCATTCTGGTTCTTCTGTTTCGTCCGGGCGGCCTGCTGGGAGAGCGCGCATGAGCAGGGGCGGCTTTTTCCCGATTATCGCGGCCGTCGCGGCCCTCGCATGCGTTCCGCTCGTCATCCATTCGAACGTGGTGTTGAATTTTCTGGTGACGACGCTCCTGCTTGCGCTGGCGGGGCAAGGCTGGAACGTGCTCGGCGGCTATGGCGGCCAACATTCCTTCGGCCACGCCGCGTTTTTCGGAACAGGCGCCTATGCGACCGCGATATTGCAAGTGCGATATGGCCTCAACGCGTGGCCCGCTTTTGCCGCTGGTGTCGCGGCGGGCGCGGGCGTAGGCGCCGTGATCGGTGCCTTGACGTTTCCCTCCGGGTTGCGCGGCTCCTACTTCGCGCTGGTCACGTTGGCCTTTGCCGAAGTCCTTCGTATTGTTGCCAGTGTGACGCCTGTCACCGGCGCGGGCGTCGGAATATTGATCAATCTCGACGTCGGTGCCCATGCGCTGCAGTTTCAAAGCCGGGCGGCGTTCTATTGGTTCATTCTGGCGCTGTTGGCGGCGGCGCTTGTCATCACCCGCCTGATCGAGCAATCGCGCTTCGGCGCATGGCTGGTGGCCGTGCGGGAGAACGAGGACGCCGCGCGCGCACTCGGCGTCGACCCAATTCGCGTAAAGCTTGGCGCGATGACCATATCGGCGGCGATGGCGGCGGCCGCTGGCTGCTTTTATGCCCAGTACTTCCTGTTCATCGACGCCCCCATCGCCTACGGCCCGTGGATTTCCGTCGAGGCGTTGCTGGCGTCGATCATCGGTGGGGTTGGTACCGTGTTCGGGCCGCTGCTGGGCGCACTGATGGTCAAGACACTCGGAGAGGCGGCCAAGCTTCGTCACCGGCGATGTCCCGGGCCTCGATCTCGTGGTTTACGGCATCGTCCTCATTCTCGTCGTCGGTGTTGCGCCGCACGGCGTGGCTGGCATCGGCGCGCGCTGCCGTGCCTGGTTGCGGCCGCCGCGAAAACTGGCGGGGGAGGCATTGCCCCGTGGCTGAACCGATCTTGCTGGTCGAAGGAATCTCAAAGAGTTTCGATGGCTTGCGCGCGGTGCGCGAAGCCTCGCTGGCGGTCGAGGCTGGCCGCATCACCGCCGTGATCGGGCCGAATGGCGCGGGCAAGACAACCCTGTTCGCACTGATCACCGGCTTCCAGAAGCCGACCGCCGGGCGCATCGTTTACGACAACGCCGATATTACCGGCGTGCCCGCACATCGGCTGGCGCGGCGCGGCATCGCGCGCACGTTTCAGATCGTTCAGCCATTCGCGGGACTGACGGTTCTGGAGAACATCGCGGTCGGCGCGCATTTGCATGTTGCCGGACGCGCGGCGGCGCTTGCCGCGGCCGCCGAAGTTGCCAAACTGGTCGGGCTTGAACCAATGTTGCAGCAGTCCGCCGCAACCTTGACGGTGGCGGGCCGCAAACGGCTTGAACTTGCCCGGGCGTTGGCGACTTCACCAAAGCTGCTTCTGCTCGATGAAGTCCTGGCCGGTCTCAACCCGTCGGAAATTCGCGACATGCTGCCGATCATCCGTGCTATCCGCGAACGCGGCGTGACCATCATGATGATCGAGCACGTCATGCAGGCGGTCATGAGCCTCGCCGAACAGATCTACGTGCTCGTCGAAGGCCACGTCGTCGCGCAGGGGTCACCAGAAGAAATTGCCGCCGACCCGAGAGTGATCGAGGCCTATCTCGGTGCCGGTGCCGCCGCCAGACTGGCCGGAGGCGCAAATGGCCGATAGGGCGCTACTGCAGGTACTCGGACTACGTGCCGGTTACGGCGAAGTCGAAATCCTGCGCGGTATCGATCTCGTGGTGAATGAGGGCGACATGGTCGCCGTGCTCGGCTCGAACGGCGCCGGAAAATCGACCCTCAACCTGGCGATTTCCGGGATTGTTCCCGCGCGCGCAGGCTCGATCGAATTCAATGGCCGCTCGATACACAATGCAAGTCCGGCGGAGATCGTCGCCGCCGGCCTGGTGCATGTTCCGGAAGGACGTCGCATTTTTCCCAATATGTCGGTAGCCGACAATCTCGCTCTCGGCAGCTATCGCAGAGCAACGGCGCAGCGCGAGGTAAATCGCGAGCGAGTGTTTTCGATTTTTCCCCGCCTGCGTGAGCGCGCGGATCAACGCGCCGGCACGCTCTCAGGCGGCGAACAGCAGATGCTGGCCATCGGACGCGGCTTGATGGCGAACCCAAAACTGTTGATCCTCGACGAGCCGTCGCTGGGTCTTTCGCCGCTGTTGGTCGAGGAAATGTTCGCCATGATCCATCGGCTCAATCGAGATGGACTCGCCGTGCTACTGGTCGAACAGAATGTCATTCAAAGCCTGGATATCGTTCACCGCGCTTACGTTCTCGAACACGGCGGCTTTGTAATGTCGGGCAGCGCCGCCGATATTCGTTCCAACGCCGACCTCAAGCGCGCTTTTCTCGGATTATAGTCATGACCCAGCCGAATACATTACGCTCGCAGCTTTCGAAGCCGCCGATCATCATCGCGCCGGGCGTTTACGATCCACTCACAGCCCTGGTCGCGACGCAGGCCGGGTTTCATTCGCTCTATGTATCCGGCGCGGCGATTGCGTATACGCGGCTGGGACGGCCGGACATCGGACTTGTCAGCGTCTCCGAAGTCGCTGAAACGGTTGCGCTGATCAGCGATCGCGTCGATGCCAATCTGATTGTCGACGCTGACAATGGCTATGGCAACGCGCTGAATGTCGAGCGCACCGTAAGGCTATTCGAGAAGGCGGGTGCGCACGCGATTCAGATCGAGGACCAGAATTTCCCCAAACGGTGTGGGCATCTTGACGACAAGACCTTAATTCCGGCGGACGAAATGGCCGGGAAGATCAAGGCTGCGATCGACGCTCGACACTCGCGCGACACGCTGATCATCGCGCGAACCGACGCCGTGGCGGTCGAGGGTTTCGATCGCGCAATCGATCGCGCCTTGCTCTACCGCGACGTTGGCGCGGATCTGTTGTTCGTCGAGGCGCCGAAGGCGCGCGAGGATCTCGCCAACATCGTCAAGCGCATCGACGGCAACGTTCCGCTGGTCGCCAACATGGTCGAGGGCGGCAAGACACCCATCTTGTCCGGGCCCGAGCTCGAAGCGATCGGTTTCTCTTTGGTCATTTTCCCCGGTGGAATAGTGCGTACCCTGGCAAAGATCGCAGTCGACTATTACGCTTCACTGGCTGCACACGGCACCACTCAGCCCTTCCGCGATCGCATGTTTGATTTTAACGAAATGAATGCGCTGATCGGCACACCCGAAATGATCGAGCGCGGCAAGCGCCTAGGCGCGAACGAGCCGGAGCGCAATAAATGAATCCGATCGATCCGATCCTGCTTGCCGTTCTCAATGGCCGTCTGGTCCAGATCGCCGACGAAATGGACGCGACGCTCTATCGCTCCGCGTTCAATCCGATCATTGCCGAAGCCCACGACGCCTGCCATGGCCTTTACCACGCGCAAACCGGCGCCACCTTGGTGCAAGGCACGACGGGATTGCCGATCTTCGTTGGCGCGATGGCTTTTGCGGTCAAGGCGGTGATCGACAAGGCCAAGCAGGACGGAAATCTGGAAGCGGGCGACACTTATCTGTTTAACGACCCATATGAAGGGGGCACGCATCTCAACGATTTTCGCCTGGTTCGGCCATTGTTCTGGAACGGAAAAATATTCGCATGGCTGGCATCGGTCGGCCATTGGCTCGACGTCGGCGGCAATGTGCCAGGAAATTTCAACGCCAAGGCGACCGAGAGCTTCCAGGAGGGATTCCGTATCCCGCCGGTAAAGCTGGTCCGCGCCGGCGTTATCCAGCAGGACATCATCGACATTCTCGGAGCCAATTCCCGTGTGCCGCAGTCGAATTGGGGCGATCTGAACGGCCAGCTCAATGCGCTCGATCTGGGTGAGCGGCGGGTCCAGGCCCTGCTCAGGGAATATGGTGATGAATTGATCGCCTCAGCGCTCGATTTGCTTACCGGACGAGCGGAAAAATTGATGCGCGCCAATATCGCCAGTCTGCCGGACGGCACCTATTCGTACGAAGATTTCCTCGATAATGACGGCATCACGGATGTGCCGCTGAAAATCGCGCTCGATCTCACGATTTCCGGCGAAAAAATGCGGCTGGACTTCTCGCGCTCGTCGCCGCCTTGTGACGGTCCGCTCAATATCGCGCTCTCCACGACGGCTGCCTGCTGTTACGTCGCGCTCAAGCACATCTTTACCGACGTGCCGGCCAATGCCGGCTGCTGGCGCCGATTGAATTCGTAATCCCGAATACGACCTTGCTCGGGGTCTCCGCACCGCGACCGGTTGGCGGTTACACCGAGACCATTCTGCGCGTCATAGACACCGTGTTCGGCGCCTTTGCGAAGGTCGCCCCGCAGCGCGCCAACGGCAGCCCCTTCGCCACGATCAATGCGCTGTCGCTCTCCGGCTGGCGCGAGCACGGCCGGCGCTGGGTGATGTTCTGCTTTTTTGGCGGCGGGCTGGGGGGTAATCCGGAAACCGATGGATTGAACCACGGCAACAATCCGATTTCGACGGCCACCATTCCGCCGGCGGAAATCCTGGAATCGCTCTACCCGGTAATGTTCACGCAGTGGGCGCTTCGACCCGATTCGGGCGGTCCCGGTTTTAATCGCGGCGGCCTCGGTGCCGTCTACGAAATCGAGGCGCTGGCCGAAGGAGCAACCGATGTGTCGCTGCTTGGCGAGAGAGGCAAATTTCCGCCGTTCGGCGTCAACGGCGGCAAGAGTGCGGCGCTCAACCGGTTCACCTACCAGTCGGCCGGCGGCGAGCGCACGCCGCCGCTGGTAAGCAAGGTCACGGATATCAGGATTGACGCCGGCCAGAAGGTGCGGCTGGAGACGCCGGGCGGCGGTGGATTTGGCAACCCGCTAACGAGGGATCCGGCCCGTGTCGTTCGTGATGTCCAGCTCGGCTACGTCACGCCGGCTGCTGCGCGTCAAGACTACGGGGTGGTCATCGGTGAAGACGGTGTGGCCGATACCGCTGCGACGGCGGCTTTGCGAAGCGGGGCTCGCTGATGAAGCTATCCACTGTTCTCGGCGTGGACGTCGGCGGGACTTTCACGGATCTCCTGCTGTTCGATTCAGAGACCAGGGCTTTCCGCACCGCCAAAGTACCTTCGCAGCGCGGCGATGAATCGGCGGGTTTCATGCAGGGTATTGCTGCGGTCAGCATGGGGGGCGGCATAGGTTCGATCGTGCATGGAACCACGGTCGGTACCAATACTCTGCTGGAGCGACGCGGGCCCAGGATCGGCGTGATCACGACGCGCGGTTTCCGCGACGTTCTGGAAATGCGCCGGCGCGACCGGCGGCGAACCTGGGGTCTGTGGGGCGATTTCACGCCGATCGTGGACCGCGACTTCCGAATGGAAGTCAGTGAGCGGACATTGGCCGATGGCACGATCCGGCAGGCGGTCGACGAAGCGGAAGTGCGTGCCGCCGCGATCGCGCTTCGCAAGCGCGGCGCCGAAGCGCTGGCGATCATTTTCATCAATTCCTACGCCAATCCCGACAACGAGCAAAAAGCCCTGGCGGCCGCGAAAACCGTCTGGGACAACGGGTTTGTTTCCGCCTCGCACCAGGTCCTGCCGGAAATTCGCGAATTTGAACGGTCGTCTACCACGGCTCTCAACAGCTATCTGCAGCCGGTGGTGAGCAGCTATCTCGGCAAGCTGGAGCAAGCACTCGCCGCGCAGCCGTTCAAGGGACAATTCTATATCGTTCAATCGAACGGCGGCGTGATGTCAACGGCGACCGCTCGGCGCTTTCCGGTCCGCACCGCATTATCCGGTCCCGCGGCCGGCGTGATCGCTGCCGCGTCCATCGCGCACCAGGCCGGTTACGACAACGTAATCACCTGCGATCTCGGCGGCACATCGTTCGATGTTTCCGTCATTGCAGGTGGTAAAGCGTCGCTGGCGGCGCAAACCACCATCGATTTCGGGCTCGTCATCCGCACGCCGATGATCGAAATCACGACCATCGGCGCCGGCGGCGGGTCGATTGCCTCGGTCGATCGCGGCGGGCTCCTGCAGGTTGGGCCGGAAAGTGCCGGTTCGGTGCCGGGCCCGGCCTGCTACGGCCAGGGCAATGAGCGACCGACCCTGACCGATGCGCATGTGGTGCTTGGGCGTATCAACGCCGACAAGCCGATCGGCGGCAAGCTTGCCCGTCTCGATATCGAGGCCGCCAGACGGGCGATCATGCTTCACGTAGGAGAACCGCTCGGCATCGACGTGCTGAAGGCGGCCGAGGCAATTGTGCGGGTCGCCGACGCCCGCATGGCCGGCGCGATCCGGCTTGTATCGATCGAACGCGGCCATGATCCGGCGAAGTTCGTCGGCGTCCCGTTCGGCGGCGGCGGTGCGCTGCATGTTGGCGCCATCGTCAAGGAGATCGGCCTCGAAGTCGCGCTGGTGCCGCGGTTTCCCGGAGTTACGTCCGCGCTCGGCTGTGTCATCGCCGATCTGCGCCATGATCAGGTGCAAACACTAAATCTTATGCTCGATGGTCTCGATATAGCTGCGCTCGACCGCCGTATGGTCGTGGCGGGCGAGGAGGTTCGCTCGGTGGTTGGCTCCGCCGGCGCCATGATCGAACGGATTGATCTGAGCTTCGAGTTCGATATGCAGTATGTCGGACAGACCCACACCGTCGTCGTCCCGGTTCCAGTTACGCTGCAAGACGGCGCCACCGGCATTACATCCGCCGTCATCAAGTCGGCTTTTGAGGCCGCCTATGCGGCGTCGTTCAGCCGCCTGCTGTCGGGCCTGCCGATCCGCATCGTCTCGCTGCGAAGTGCAGCCACTGGCCGCCGCCCGGCACTGGACCTTTCGGCATTCGCACCGGGGCCGGAAGCGACGATCGAAAAGGCGAAAAGGGGTGCGCGGCCGGTATGGATCGACGGCGCCTGGCGTGACACGCAGATATGGTCGCGGCTCGATTTACCGATCGGCGCGATCATTGAGGCGCCCGCCATTCTGGAGCAGCCTGATGCGACGATCTACATCGAACCCGGCCTGCGCGGTCGGGTCGACAAGCTGGGAAACCTCATCGTTGAACGGGCCTCCAAATGATCGCGTCATCCGCACTTGTGCTGCTCGACCTTCAGAACGATTTTCTTCATTCGAACGGCGCCTATGGCCGCGCTGGCCAGAGCGGTCCGGATATCGCGGCGCTCCCTGCAAAACTCAAGCCCCTCGCTGAGCTGTTTCGCAGGAAGGGTGCCCTGGTCGGCGCGACATTGTTTACGCTGGTGCCTGGCAGGGGCGGCGAGCCGATCATTTCGCCACATCTGAAGAAGTTGCGGCCATTCCTGACCAGGGGCGATTTCGCGCCCGGCGGCTGGGGCCAGGGGGTCGTCGACGAATTGCAGCCCGTGGATTTTTCCATCGAGAAGATCGCCTATTCGGCCTTTTACATGACGCGGCTGGAATGGGTGCTGCGCATGCATGGTATCAGGAAGCTGTACTTTGCCGGCATCGTCACCAATGGCGGCGTCGCATCCACTGTGCGTGACGCCCAGGTCCGGGACTTTGATTCCGTCGTGCTGGAAGACGGCTGTGCGGCCTTTTCACGAGATTTGCATCGGGCCGCCATCGAAGGCCTGCGGCCGGTCGCGAGGATCGCGACCATCGGCGAGGTTCTGCAGGAACTGGCATAGTTATGAGCCCGATCAAACCGGCCTCGGACGTCCCTTTCGATGCGGAGGTACCGTTGCTGATTGTCGGCGCCGGGGCTGCCGGGCTGTGCGCGGCGCTGGCGGCAAAGGAAGCGGGCGCCGAACCCCTGGTGGTCGAACGCGATGCGCAGCCGGCGGGATCAACGTCCTTGTCGGCGGGGCTCATCCCGGCCGCCGGTACGCGCTTTCAGCGCGCCAGGGGTATCGCCGACAGCCCTCAGCTTTTTGCGTCTGATATCCAGCACAAAGCGAAGAATGAAGCGAACCCGGCAATCGTCGCTGCGGTAGCACAAGGCGCCGGGCAACTGATTGAATGGCTGGCCGACCGCTTCGGCCTGCCGTTCGATGTCATCGACAACTTCAACTACCCGGGCCATTCCGCCATGCGAATGCATGGCTTGCCCACGCGCACAGGACTGGAACTGATCGACCGGCTGCGCAGCGCCGCCGAAGCCAGCGGCATTTCAATTGTCCCCGGGCGTAGGGTGGAGACGCTTGTGGTCGAGCGCGACCGCCGGATACGCGGCGCGGAAATCGTTCGCGGCGACGGCGTCCGGGAGCGTATCGGTTGTGGGGCGCTGGTGCTGGCGTGCAACGGTTACGGCGGCAATCCCGATCTCGTTCGTCGCTACATTCCGGAGATGGCAAGCGCGCTCTATTTCGGCCATCCGGGAAATCGCGGCGACGCCATCATATGGGGTGACGCGCTCGGCGCACAATTGGAGCACCTTGGCGCTTACCAGGGCCACGGGTCGGTGGCGACCCCACACAATATCCTGATCTCCTGGGCCGTGATCATGCAGGGCGGCATTCAGGTCAATAGTGAGGGCCGGCGCTTCTGCGACGAATCGCAGGGCTATTCCGAACAGGCGGCCGAGGTCCTTCGTCAGCCGAATGGCGTCGCCTGGAGCGTATTCGACGCGCGCATTGCGTCAGTGGCGCGGCAGTTCGAGGATTTCCGCGCTGCCGAGCGAACCGGCGCGATCGTGACGCGTGAAAGCGTAGAGGCCCTCGCGGATGCCATGCATGTCCCGGTGGAGACTTTCGCTGCGGAGTGGACCGGAACCGAAGCGCTCAAGGCGAAGGCCGGGAAAGATAGATATGGGCGTCAGTTTGCGCCTGAGCAGCATTTCGCGCCGCCATTCCACGCGGTCAAGGTTACCGGTGCGCTATTTCATACGCAGGGCGGTCTTGTTATCGATGCTGCCTGCCGCGTGAAGCGCAAGCAAGATACTATCTTTCCGAATCTGTTCGCGGCCGGCGGCGCAGCAGCTGGCGTGTCCGGCTCGACGGCGGCGGGCTATCTGTCCGGAAATGGTCTTCTGACCGCAACGGTCCTTGGCCGTCTGGCGGGGAAGGCCGCCGCACAAATGGCCTTCGGATAGTATACTGTTTCACGTTCTTTCAGCACCATCAGGGACGCTTAGTACCGTCTATTGACGCAGCAGGTACAGACCCTGAGCCTCGCCGGGCCAGATCTCACGGCCGCTGCGATGCTGGATCCCCTTGACTGGCGCTCCGCTCGACGGAGTGATGCGTTACTCTCCAGGAATCGCAAAAATCCAGGGCGCCAAATGTGCGCTCAATAGCGGGGATCGTACATTTGCAACTCAACGAACGCCATCAGGTCGTTCGGCTTGGGCGCGGTTGCAAGCCCGCGCTTGTAGGCGACCTCGGCAACCGCCGCCGCGATGTGTGCCGAAACTTCACGGATCCGCGGCAGCGCCGGATAGAGGCTGCCCTGTTCGATGTCGTCGTGGTTGACGAGATAGGCCAGCGTGTGCGCCGCCGCCATGAACATCTCGTCGGTGACCAGCGTTGATCCGCTCGCGATCGCGCCGAGACCGACGCCCGGGAAGATGTACGAATTATTCCCCTGGCGCGGCACGAACGTCTTGCCACCGAGGGTAACCGGATCGTAGGGACTGCCACATGCGAACAGCGCGCGCCCGCCGGTATGGCGATAGGCCTCCTCGGCGGAGCATTCCGCCTTCGAGGTCGGATTGGATAGCGCAAACACGATCGGTCGATCGTTGATCTCAGCCATCGTCTTCAACACGTCGGGCGTGAAGGCGCCGCCGACGGCCGCCACACCGATGATCGCGGTGGGTTTGAGCGTCTTTATCGCGGTCAGGAAGTCGCCGATCGGCGCATGATCATGGGCGAAGCGCAGCTTGTGGTCGGTCAGGCCTGCGCGATTCTTCACGACAAGGCCGCGCGAGTCCACGAGCCAGTTGCGCCTGAGAGCCTCGGCTTCGGATGCACCCTCCGCCATCATGGCGGAGACCACGAGATCGGCAATGCCGGTCGCAGCCTCGCCTGCGCCCAGGAACAGCACCTTCTGGTCGGCAAGCTTGCCTCCGGTCACGCGCAGCGCCGAGAACAGGCCCGCGAGCGCCACCGCGGCGGTTCCCTGGATGTCGTCGTTGAAGACGTTTATCTTGTCGCGATATTTGTGCAGAAGCCGGAATGCCGAGTGGTTGGCGAAATCCTCAAACTGGATCAACACCCCGGGGAAGGCCCCGCGCGCGGCATTGATGAATTCATCGACGAAATCGTCATAGGCGGCGCCACTCAGGCGTTTCTGGCGCAAGCCGATGTAATAGGGATCGTTGAGCAAGTCCTCGTTGTTGGTGCCAACGTCCAGCATCACCGGCAGGCAGTGCTCCGGGTGTATGCCGGCACAGGCCGAGTAAAGCGATAGCTTGCCGACCGGAATGCCCATGCCGTGCGCGCCGAGGTCCCCGAGTCCCAGGATACGCTCTCCGTCGGTGACGACGATAAGCTTGGCCGGATAAGGCCAGTTGCCCAGCAGTTCCGCGATGCGTCCGCGATCGTTGGCGCTGATGAACATGCCGCGCGGCCGCTGGAAGATGAGCCCGAAGCGCTGACAGGCGAGGCCCACGGTCGGGGTGTAGATCAGCGGCTGGATTTCGTCGATATTGTCGCACACGACGCGGAAGAACAGCGCCTCGTTGCGATCGTGCAGCGAATTGAGCGCGATGTATTTCTCCAGGTCATTGGGCAGGCTGCGCAGATTGACGAGAAAACGCGCGACTTGCTCCTCCATCGAGAGCACATGCGCGGGCAGGAAGCCGCGCAATCCCAGCGCGTCCCGCTCCGCTTCCGTGAAAGCCGTCCCCTTGTTGAGCAGCGGGTCGCGCAATAGCGCCATGCCGCGGGGCTTCTCGAAAGGTTGCGAACTGGGCTTGGCCCGGACTGGCGCGATCATGGTGTTTCCCCGCAGGCAGTTTATTTATTGGTTTTCAGCATCCGCCGGACGAGGCAGGAAGCGGTTGATAGAGGTCAAGATACGGCGTGACCTTCTTGAGCAGCTTCCACCACATTTGGCCGGAATTCGCAATTGAAAACAACGCGGTCCGCGTGGTTTGGCTCGTCCCTGTCTGGAAATGAAACAGCTCAGTCATCGCTGGACTATGAATGTGAAGGCGAACATCGGTTCGTGCCTACTCCTTCCGGGATGCATTTTGCACTGCCGCTGAGCTCAGGCATCGGGTTGGATCTTGGCAGGGTGATTGCCAACGCGTACGCTGCAGTGCATTCCGTTATATCGGTCCACGTGGAGAAGGTTCGATACCAATCCCTCTCTCCGCCACCGGTCACGGCGGTTAGCATGCCAGCCGCCGGGCTCCGTGAGCTTCGTTTCTTCATGCCTCGATCATCATGACATTCCCGCTCGATCATGTGGTGATAAACGCCTTGTTCGACATGGACCCCGCCGCGGCGCTCATGTCGCAGCTCGGGTTCACGCTGACGCCGCGAGGATTCCATTCGCTCGGTTCGATCAACCACCTGATCGTCTTCGAAGGTCACTATCTGGAGTTGGTTGGCCTTCCTCGTGCAACGGATGTCTTGCGCCGCGACGTTCTTGAAAGCCCGCGCGGCCTGAACGGACTGGTATTTCAGGCTGGCGATGTCGACACCTGCTTGGGCCAACTCCGTGACAGCGGCCTCGCCATGCTTGAGCCGCAGAGTTTCTCCCGGCCGGTGACGATCGACGGCATCGAGCAACTCGCGCGATTCCGGACCGCACGGACAGCGCCGGATCTCTTCGAGGCGGGACGGGTCTACTATTGCCAGCACTACACGCCGGAGCTGGTCTGGCGTCGCCAATGGATGTCTCATGCCAATGGCTGCAGCGGCATGAGCGAACTGGTGGTGGTGACCACGGCGATTGAAACGGACATGCCGCGTTATGCAAAGGCCGCCCAAACGCGAGCGGAAAATCGGGGGAGCGATGTCTGGACGATTGACCTCGCGGATGCTTTTCGCATCACGCTGATGTCGCCCGCGCGCTACCGCGAACGCTACGGCGAGCTTTGTGTCGATGCCGATGGTCGCAACAGCTTCTTTGGCGCCATCGTGTTCAGAACCTCTGACATCGGCCGGATCCGCGATCTTGCCACGCCCATTCCCGAATTGCGCGCGGGGTCGGACGGGCATTGGCTGGCCTTGTTGGCGCCGTTCCTCAACACGCTGCTTGAGTTTCGCAGCGACCGGTAAGGCGAAACGCGGCCCCTGGAGCTTTTTTTGAGCGTGGCACGCCCCCGGATCGCCGTTCCGGTCTATCTCCGCGTCTTGTCGTTTTGGTTGTCGATTTCGGTCGATGCTATCCCTTGCTGCAGCTTTTCAGCCGCCAATTTGCGCAACATGTTGCGATCGAGCTTGTTGGTCGAGGCGAGCGGAAGGCTGTCGGCGAACCAGATGGAGCGGGGGTGCTGGTAGGCGGGAGCGTTCTCGAGGGCAAAGGATTTCAGGCTGCTTTCGTTGAGGGCGCTTCCCTCGCGCTTCACCACGAATGCCACCGGTTTGGTACCCTTGATGTCGTCGTCAACCGGCACGACGCAGGCCTGGATGACGTCGGGATGGGTTTCCAGCATTTTTTCGACTTCGCCGGGGAAAATATTCTCGCCGCCGCTCACGAACATGTCGTCGGTACGTCCGACGAAAAAATGGAAGCCATGTTCGTCGCGGCGAAACACGTCGCCCGTGATATAAAAGCCGTCGCTGGTAATCGGAGGCGCGACGTCCGGGCGATTGTGATAGCCGTTCATGATCGCCGGGCATTTCATCTCCAGCACACCGGTGTCAGACGGGTTTCCGTTATCCCCGACAAGGCGTAGCTGGACTTTGGGATGCGGATAGCCGACCGACATTTCGGGCTGCGGCAACCCTCCCGGATGCGGTCCGAAGACGACAGGTCCGGCTTCGGTCGTTCCATAGGCATTGGTAACCGCCGCTTCTGGAAGAGCGCGATGGATCGCCTCCATCAGGCTGTGACTGACGGGGGCCGATCCCATGCGCAGGAATTCGACGCTGGAGAGGTCCGTCGCCGCGAGCCTTTCCCTGTCATTCAGCATCATGGCGATCATCGGCGGGACCGCGGTGAGCCACGTGCAGCGATAGTCCTCGATGGCCTTCAAATAGCGTTGCGCTGTGAACTGCGGCAGCAAAATCACAGTTGCATGGGCCGCATGCGCCAGCTGGCTCATGGCCAATGCATTCATGTGATAGAGCGGCGCTGCGACCAGAAAACGATGGCGCGACATATCTTGAGCCGCCATTCGTTGCTCGACAACCCAGATATGGCTCTGGTGCGAGAGCACGACGCCCTTGGGACGCCCCGTCGAACCTGAGGTGTAGAGAAACATCGCCGGTTCACCGCTTGCTGCCGTGACCGCGGCGAACGGACCTGGCTTCAGGAAACTGGCGAACTCGCTGTCCTGGCCGTCGAACCGGATGCGCGGCAGATCCTTGGGCGCGCTATCGAAGCGCAGCGCGTCGCAGAATACGAGCTTGGCGCCCGAATCGTGGATGATGTAGTCGATCGTGGCGGGCGGAAATTTGAAGTTGACGGGCACCGCGACAAAGCCGGCGCGCATGATGCCGTGAACCGTCGTCAGATATTCAAAGCGGTTGGCCGACAGAATGGCTACCCGATCGCCACGCACGAGGCCACGCTCTGCAAGAGACCTCGCGACGGCATCGGCCTGGCCTTCAAAGTCCCGGTAGCTGAAACGGCGCTCCTGGCCGGTGCCGAGATCGATGATGGCGACCTTGTCGGGATCACGGTCGGGTGACGTCAACGCTCCCAGATTTGCAAACGCAGGAATCCTGGACACCGTGGAAACTCGGTCAGGCCGGCGGCGATGTCAGATAGGTTCCGCGCCCGCTCGCCAGCAGTCGCCCTTCCTTGTCAAAGACCCTGGCTTCGGCGACCGAGAACTGCTTGCCGAAATGCACGATCTCGCCGCGGATCGTCAGCACGCCGGGCATCGCGGCGCGATGGTAGTCGACGCGCAGATCCACCGTCGGAACCCCCCGTCCGGTCTTGGAGACCATGGCCCAATCGGCGGTGAGGTCGACGAGGGCGGCGAGGATGCCGCCATGGGTGTAGCCCCGATCGGGGTTTACAACCCACTCCTCGCGCCACGTCGCCGTCAGCTCGATCGTGCCATCGCCAACGGCTGTGACATTCAATCCGAGCCATTGGTGGAACGGGCCGCGCGACAACAGCTTCTGTACGGCTTCGACGCTGGGAACTTCACTCATGAAACGGAAACCTCTTTTGGTCCTTCTCGCCTGTGACAGGCGGACCGGACGATGACCGGAAACTTGCTTCGCCGCGGCTCGCTCGCGGCGGGAGCGTCGAAAAGTCAGGGCACCACGACGACCTTGCCGATGACCTCGCGGTCCCTGATGAGACGCAGGCCTTCCGCCGCCTTCTCGAGAGGCAGTACCTCGTCGATGACCGGCTTGATCCTTTTCTCGCCAATCATCTTCATGAGATCTGTCAGATTTTCCTCATAGAAGCTGTTCGAGCCGATCACCTTCAGCTCGAAGCTCCAGATATAGCGGAGATCCTCCTTCGGATCATGCCCCGCGGTCGCGCCGCACACCAGCAGGCTTCCGCCACGCTTGAGGCAACGCAGCGACGGCACCCAGGTTTCGCCGCCCGTGAAATTGATCACGACGTCGACGCCACCATCATAGGTGCGCCGCTGCGGCTTGCCGTATTTTTCGATTGCCCACTTCGAGAAGTCGACTTCCTTGTAGTTGATCGTCTCGTCGGCGCCCATCGCCTTGAGTTTTTCCATTTTCTCCGCGCTGCTGGCGCAGGCAATGACTTCGGCGCCGAGCAGCTTGCTCAGGATCACGCAGCCGGTGCCGACGCCGCCGCTGGCGCCCAGGATGAGGACGCGATCGCCCTTGCGGATGGTGTTGTGGGTAATCAGCATGCGGTGCGCGGTGCCGTAGGCCACCGGCAACGATGCCGCCTCCTCGAAAGTGACGCCGTCGGGCATGGCGATGAGTTGGTCGGCTTCGACGAGGCAATACTCCGCCATGCCGCCATCGAGCATCTCGCCCATCAGGCCCTTCTTCTTGTTGAGCGGATTGACGAGAACGCGGTTGCCGATCTGCCAGCCGGACACACCCTCGCCGATTTCGACGACCTCGCCGGCCATATCGAGGCCGATCACAACAGGCAACGGCACCTTGATGCCCGGCATGCCCTGTACCGTAAATACGTCGTGGTAGTTGAACGACGAGGCGCGCACGCGGATGACCACCGCTCCGGCCTTCGCCTTTGGCCGTGGGTGATCCTTCACGAGCTCCAGATTTTCCAGCCCGCCATGTTGGCGCAGAACCAGCGCCCTCATCGTTTCCGACATCGTGTTTTCCTGTTCAATGACTGGCCTGCTTCAAGCGCCAGGAGCGCGAGAGTGCGGCCGGTTTCCAAACCCCGGGGTTGGCGGCAGTTTGCTGAGGGGAGCCGCAATATCAAGTCGAATTCCTCGCAACCCACCCATTCGGGGAAAGATTTCGCACTTTAGAGGGCCAAGACGCAATAGGGTTCCCGGGTGCGGGCGTGCTGTGTTAAAAAATCTCCCGGCCTTGGCTTGAGACGGGGATGACGTATGGACGATCTCGACCTCGCCCTTCTGCAAATCCTGCAGGAGGACGCGACGCTGAAGGTAGCTGAAATAGCCGAAAAGGTCGGACTGTCGCCGACCCCCTGCTGGCGTCGCATTCAGAAGCTTGAAGAGGAAGGTCTCATCCGCAAGCGTGTTGCCTTGCTGGACCCGGTCAAGTTGCACGTCGGCGTCACGGTTTTTATCGCCGTTCGTACCAATCAGCACAACGCCGCATGGGTCAAGAAGTTTACCGCCATCGTGATGTCGATCCCGGAGATCGTTGAGTTTTACAGGATGAGCGGTGACGTCGATTATCTTTTGCGCGCCGTGGTTCCTGATATTGCCGGTTACGACGCGGTCTATAAGAGGTTGATCGAGAAAATTGAACTGGGAGATGTCAGCTCAAGCTTCGCGATGGAGCAGATCAAGTTCACGACCGCCTTGCCGCTGCAGTTTGCGGCGCGCAGCGAGGCGGCGTCAAAAAGCGCGAAAGAGATGTGACGGAAACCAGAGCGTTTTCAAGCGAAGTGGAGACCGGTTCGCGTCAAAGAAAACGCGTCAAATCAAAAATCTAGCGCGGATCGTGCGTCGCCGCTTCGGCGATCGCGTCGATCGAAGCTTGAAGGTCGTCGATTTTCGCGCTCCCTCGCGTTTCAAGAAAGAACGTAACCACGCTGCGAAGAGCAGAACGGAGGTCCTCCGGACCGGCAACGTCTCGCTCCGGAGGCCTGAGCGGCAGATATTCCGCCATGAGCTGGTTTTGCAGCCGTTCCGATGCCAGCTCGACGGCCTTCACCTTCGAACGGAATTCTTCGGTCCCGCTGTTTGGCGCCGGCTGGGGCCCCGACTTCAATCCCGAGCGGATGGCACGGAGCGGCCGGACGATCTGTTCGCGCCATGGACGACAGGCCTCATCGAGCTTCCGGATCTCGGACGGCGTCAGCAATATGCGATGCCTGACGGCGGCGAATGCGACCATGAGAAACATCATGACGTCTACGCCCGCCTCGTTTTGCAACTTGAGGCAAGCATCCGAGACGCCCGGCCGGGCATAAAGGTGGAGGGCAAATGCCCAGCTGTCAGCCTCCAACTCGGGCCGGGACAGTTTCATGAACGGGATCGTCTCATGAATCGGCATTCTTGATCGAATTCAGTCCGCTCCAGCGACTGACGGCTTTCGTCTCGATATCGAACAAGTCGAGCACCCGCCCAAGCGTTTGGTCGACCATCTGTTCCAGACTCTCGGGTCGGGCATAGAATGCCGGCACCGGCGGATAGACGATCGCGCCCATTTCGGTGGCCGCGGTCATCGAACGCAGGTGACCGAGGTGGAGCGGGGCCTCGCGGACGAGCAGGACAAGACGCCGCCGCTCCTTCAGGACAACGTCGGCCGCGCGCGTCAGCAGCGACGAGGTGACGCCGGAGGCGATCTCGGAAAGGCTTCGCATTGAACAGGGCGCTATCACCATGCCCAGTGTTCGGAACGATCCAGAGGAAATCGAGGCGCCGACATTGTCGACCTGGTGAACGACATCCGCCAACGCCGTGACCTCGGCGACGCTTACATCCAGCTCCTGTGTCAGCGCGATCTTGGCCGAACGGCTCATGACCAGATGCGTTTCGATGCCGGCCGCCCGGAGCAGCCGCAACAACCGAACGCCGTAAATGGCCCCCGAGGCGCCCGTTATGCCGACGATCAATCGCCGTGGATGTGAATTCATCGGAACAGAACCAGTGTTTTGACCATGCGGCCGAGCGTCGCGTTGCCGGAATAACACAAAGCCGATGCCCCGTTGAGCTCTGATCGCTCAAGTCATCATCATCGGTTTCCGATAATGCACAAAAATTGTTCATTTATCGATATTATGACAATATAATACCTATAAAGCATAATAATTGAAAATATTTTACTCAAAACATAGCAACTTATGAAAATTTCGCGTATTCTTCGATCAGGGATCGTCCGACTCAGATCAGGACAGCAAGGGCGAAGGCATGCGAACGATCGGGCTATTGGGCGGCATGAGTTGGGAAAGCACCGCGGTGTATTACCGGCGCATCAACGAGAACGTCCGCGAACGTCTGGGCGGGTTGCATTCCGCCAAGGTCATCATGCACTCCGTCGACTTCGAAAGCATCGTGCAGTTGCAGAAGAGCGATGCGTGGGACCGTGCCGGGGCCGTTCTTGCAAATCTGGCGCACGACCTCGAGAACGCCGGCGCGGATTGCGTCCTGATCTGCACCAACACCATGCACAAGCTGGCCGATACCGTGCAACGCGCGGTCTCGATCCCGCTTCTGCACATCACCGATGTCACCGGAGCGGCGGTCAGAGCCGCCGGCAGCCGCCGGCCGTTGCTGCTCGCCACGCGCTACACGATGGAGCAGGACTTCTATCTTGCGCAGCTACGCGACAAGCACGGGCTTTCGCCGATGGTGCCGAATGCCGAGGACCGCACTGCGGTGCACGACATCATTTTCAATGAACTGTGCTGCGGGGTGGTGCGTGAAGCCTCGCGGCAGCGTTATCTCGATATCGTTGCAACCGCCGCGGCTGCCGGCGCCGACAGTGTCATCCTGGGCTGCACGGAAATCTGCCTGCTGATAGGGCCACAGCATTTCGATTTGCCGGTCTTTGACTCGACGCTTCTCCACGCCGACGCTGCGGTTGCCTTTGCACTCGACCAGAACGATGAGCCCGAGCGGAGCGCGGCCTAGCCGGGAAGTTGCCCATTCCGCGGGCCGCTCACGCCGCAATCGTGGCCTTTCAGACGCGGAGGTGTTGAGATAGCTTGACGCCATGAAACTTCCACGTCGTCAATTCCTGCACTTGACCGCCGGTGTGGTCGCGCTTCCGGCTTTCGCAAACCTCGCAGGAGCCCAATCCTATCCGACACGGCCGGTCCGGGTGATCGTGCCGTATTCGCCGGGCGGTCCTACCGATGTTTGCGCGCGCTTCATCGCGCAGAAGCTGTCGGATCAACTGGGCAAGCAGTTCTATGTCGAGAACGTCGCGGGCGCCGGCGGCAACATCGGCACCGGGCAGGCCGCACGAACGGTGGCGGACGGCTACTCCATCCTCATCACCGTCAACAGCTACGTCATCAATCCGAACCTGTATGACAAGGTTCCCTACAACGTTCTCAGGGATTTTGAGGCCGTTACGCTCGCGGCGCTGTTCCCGTCAGGCATGTATGTCCACCCATCGGTACCAGCCAATTCCGTCCAGGAACTCGTCGCGCTCATCAAGGCGAACCCAAACAAATACAGTTTCGCCTCGCCGGGCTTTGGAACGCCGTCGCATCTTCTCGGCGAACAATTCCGTGTCGTGGCGGGCCTTGACCTCGTGCATGTTCCCTACGGCGGGAGCGGCCCGGTCATCACCTCGGTGGTCGCGGGCAACACACCGATCGGCTTCGCCGCCTTGTCGGCGGGGGTACCGCAAATCCTCGATGGCAAGCTGCGGGCATTGGCGGTGATGAGCAGGCGCCGCTCGCAGGCGCTTCCTGACCTGCCTACCATTGCGGAAGCCGGCTATCCCGAACTCGACGGCGATGCCTGGGTCGGGGTTCTCGTTCCCGCCGGGACGCCGCAGGACATCATCGCGCTGCTCCATCAGGAAATCGTCAAGATCCTCGAGCGGCCGGATATGAAGGAACGCCTGGCGACGCTCGGCCTTGAGCCGGTCGGCAACAGCCCCGAGGAGTTCACCGCGCAAATGAAAATCGAAATGGAAAAGTGGGCCAAGGTGATCCGCGCCGCCAGGATCAAGGCGGAATAGGCGGACCGGCCGGGACGCCGCTTCTTGCCGCATCAATGGGCCCGAGGATCAGGCGATCCTCGCTTGTTCGCTTCCCCGCCCATCGATCTGCGGCACCGGAATTCCGGGATCGGTCGGCAGCAGGTCCCTGCGCATGTATTTATTGGAGGTTCCGTTGAACAGCGTGCCGACGAGCCCGCGATCGAGATCGCTGGTGCCAAACAGGGCATCGCAGATCGGAAAGGTGAGGTTGAAATTCCGCGTCTGCATGAATCCCAGCACGTGATGGATGGTGTGCATGCGGCGGATCGTATTGATGAGCGGAATATACTTCAGATAGGGATGCCGCTCGTCATCGAGATGCGAAAGCGTGTGGAGGCCTTCATACATCAGATAGTAGGCCGCCATCGTGAACACCGTGATGTACCCGGCGTTGGCCGAGATCAACAGGCCGAGCAGGAGAGCCGGCGGCAACGCGGCCAGCACGAAACCCAGTGGCGCGAATGGAGGGAACAGCAGCGCACGCCACTCCTTGTGGCCGTGATAGGTCAGGTCGTGATGTGTGAAGAACTGATGATGCACCGTGCAGTGGCGCTTGTAGATCATCTCCAGTCCCTTCACCGGACGGTGGAGAATGTAACGGTGCGCGGCCCACTCGATCCAGTTGCCGAACAGCGCGATCGGGATGACCAGGAGCCACTCCCAGCCCGCGTTTTGAATCCGGCTCCAGCACAGCCACATCGCGGCGCCGGTGACCAGCAGCGTAAAGCCAAGGTGGATGGCGCCGTGATACCATGGCGGCGTTTCAGCGAGGAATTTGTCGCGAAACAGGCGCTGCCGTTCCTGTTCGCGGCTATCGCGGCTCGCATCCTGAAAGGCCACATCCATCATTCGCTCCCTCGTCGCGTTTGCCGCCCGGCATGGTGCCGGTACCGGGTTGTTTGAGGGCAGCATATTCCGGGGGCGCTCGCCTTGGCTCAGGCGGGACGCGGAAGATTTATCATTTTGGATGATTTTTTTGCCGCCTGACAATGGTCGGCAATTCGGGCTATTCTCTAAAGGTCGCTTGCTTGCCATGCGACAGATCAGCCGGCCGGAGATCAACGGTGACCGAGGCTTTGAGCATCCTGCGGGGCGGCTTTGGACGCCTGGCCCTCCTCGACATGGACACCTCGCTGGTGGACCATGCTCATCCTCATTGTCACCTGATCTTCAAGGCGAGCGGGCCCGACCAGGACTTCGTGGTCGAAGGGCGGACGGTGCCGTTGCGCAACGACATGCTCGTCGCCGTCAACTCGTGGCAGCAACACGCCTATGTGCACCGTCAGGGCGCGGAGCGGACATTGTTCCTCGCGCTGTACATCGAGCCGGGCTGGCTCGCGGATGCGGATCGGGCCTTCGTCAACTGCGCCGAGCCCGGATTCTTTCCTCATGCGGGAATACCGATCACCAGCGAGATCAACCGGCTCCGCGCCAACCTCGTGCGGCGCATGGCGGATCCTTATGACCGGCACGACGAACTCCAGGAATCGATTCTTCAGCTTTGTCTCACGGTGTCGCACGGATTTTCGGACTGGCGGGATCAAGGGGTGAGATTGCGGAACCGGTACAGCGCCAGGGATTATCGTGTCGGCCGGGCGCTACGGCATATGCGCGAGCGCGCGGCCGAGGCGGTCGATCTGGACGACGTCGCCCGGATTGCCGGCCTGTCCCGCCCGCACTTCAATCATCTGTTCCGCAGTTGCACCGGCGTCAGCCCGCGCGTCTACGCCAATGCACTTCGCGTCGAGACTGCGGTCTGCCGTCTGCGCCAGCAAAATGAAATCGGTGACATCTCCGAAGACCTCGGTTTCAGTGCCCAGGGCAATTTCACGCGATTTTTCCAGCAGCACACGGGAACCTCGCCCAACCAGTATCGGCGCGTGATGGCCGATCTCGGCTGACGCCGCTCAACGCCTGACGAGCCGCGCGGCGGAGTCTGCTGCCTTGGTCAGATCCCTGGCGATGATGTCCATGACGGATGACATCGCCGCCGTCACGCTGCGCCTCGGATTTGTCACCCATGCCACCGAGCGGACGATGGAGGGATCGCGCAGGCGACGGGCCTTGATCCGCCCCCCGGCCAGTGTCGAATGCAGCACGATGCCGGGCAATACGGTCACGAGGTCGGTGGTCGCGACCACCTCGCAGATCGCCGACAAGGTGTCGATTTCCAGCCGGGGTTTCAGGTTGAAACCCGCCTTCGCCGCCGCATCGTCCAATATGCGCCGGAGCCCGTGGCGCCGCGACGGGATGACGAGGTCGAGGTTCTCCAGCCGGTCGAACGAGGCGACCTTCGGCAGCGCCAGCCTGTTGGCCGCACCGTGGGCGAGCAGCATCTCTTCATCCAGAATATGCCGCGAGGTCGGCGTCACCCGCCGCACGGGAGCGTTGATGATGGCGATGTCGAGTTGCCCGGCGGTGACCCATTCCAGCATGGTGTCCGAATAACCTTCACAGACCAGGAGGCGGATTTCGGGATATCTGGCGGCGATCGACGCCGATGATACCGGCAGCGTGCTCTGCGCCACCGACGTGATCATGCCGATAGAAACCCGGCCCGACACCTTTCCGTCGATTTGCGCGATCTCGTCGCGGATGCCGTCGATGGCGGTCATGATCGGCGCGATCCGTTCGGCCAGCGCCTGTCCCGCTGATGTCAGCGACATGCCGCGGGGCGCGCGATAGAACAGTTGCTTGCCGAGCGACTTCTCGAGCTTCGCGATCTGCATGCTCAGCGCCGGCTGAACCAGATTAAGCTGGCGGGCGGCGCGCGTGACGCTTCCCTCCTGCGCGAGGCAGAGGAAATATTGCATCTGCTTGAGGTCCATGCCGCCATCCCCCGCATTTCGTCCAGGAGCCATCATTATCAATGATGGGTTGGATAAAAAGCAATTATTTGTTCTGATCGCATAGGCCGCCTAGGTTTTCGCCATCCAGGATAGCGGGTTGCATTGCAACAAAATGGACGATGTGGGCGAATGAGCCTCTGATCGCGAGGCCCTCCGGCCACGCATGAAGGGCTCTCTCGGCGGAGCGAGCGATGGAAGCAATGCGTACCAACACGGACACGGCCGGAAAAAGTGCTCATCCGGATTTGCGTGGCTGGCTGCAATGGCTCGCCGCCACCGGCCGGCTGGCGGTCGCGCGCGAGGGTCTCTCGCTGATCGACGAACTGGCGGCGGTGGCCAAGAAGCTCGAAAATGAGCGGGCCGTGCTGTTTCCGTCGCCCGGTCGGCATTCGATTCCGGTGGTGGCGAACCTGTTTGCCGACCGCAGCTGGATCGCGGATTCTCTTGGCGTTCCGACCGCTGAACTGCTGTCGCGGTTCCAGAACGCGGTTCGTCATCCGCTGCCATGGGTCGAGGTCAAGGCGGCGCCGGTGCAGGACGTCGTTCACCACAAGGTCGATCTGCTGGCGCAGTTGCCGATCCCGAAGCACAACGAGCACGACAGCGGGCCCTACATTACGGCGGCGCTATTGATTGCGCGGAATCCGAAGACGGGAATTCAGAACGTTTCGATTCATCGGTGTCAGGTGAGCGGTCCCGACCGGATCGGAGTCCTGCTTTTGCCCCGGCACACCCTGCATTATTTCCGCATGGCCGAGGAGGCCGGCGAGGCCCTGGAGATCGCGCTCGTGATCGGCGTGCATCCGGCCTGCATTCTCGCTTCGCAGGCGATTGCAGCCCTCGACAGCGACGAAATGGAAATCGCCGGCGCGCTGCTCGGCCAGCCGGTCGAAATGGTCAAGTGCCGCACCAACGGCGTCCGCGTGCCGGCGCACGCCGAAATCGTCATCGAAGGCCGCATCCTGCCGAGAGTCCGCGAGCCCGAAGGGCCGTTCGGCGAGTTTCCGCAATATTACGGTCCGCGCGCCGACCGCGAGGTCATCCAGGTCGATGCGATCACGCACCGCAGGAATCCGATTTTTCACACCATCGTCGGCGGCGGAGTGGAGCATCTTCTGCTCGGCGGCATTCCGCGCGAAGCAACGCTTCTGGACCACCTGCAACGCAGCTTCCCCTCGGTGCGCGACGTGCGTCTGACACGCGGCGGCACGTGCCGTTATCACCTCGCGGTCAAGATCGAGAAGGCAAGCCACGGCGAGCCGAAGAATATCATCATGGGTGCGTTCGGTGGCCATTACGACCTCAAGCAGGTGGTCGTGGTCGACATGGATGTTAATATTGATGACGAAAGCGAGATCGAATGGGCCATTGCGACCCGCTTTCAGGCCGACCGCGACCTCGTTATCGTCTCCGGAGCACAAGGCTCGAAGCTCGATCCGTCCTCGCATGATGGCGTCAGCGCCAAAATGGGGCTCGACGCGACCAAGCCGCTTTCGACCGAACCGATGGAGTTCAAGCGCATTCACGTGAAGGGGGTCGAAAACGTCGATCTCGATCAGGCGCTTCAGGATGACCCGAAGGCTGCCTTTGCGCGGATCATGGCCGGCTGAAGCAGGATCGTACAGGTTCACTGCCAACAAAAACAACGCTGGCCCAAGCCAGGAATGCAATGAGGGAAGGGGACGGACGGCCGCCTGGCAAGACAGCCGGCGTGCGCGTCGCTATCTGGGAGAATTCGCCATGTCGACAGCGCTGCGAATCGCGCATGGAGCCTTTGGCCGGGTCGCACTTCTCGATATGGACTGGTCGCTGGTGCGACATGCCCACCCGCATTGCCATGTGCTTCTAAAGGTCGAGGGAGCGGACACTCAGTTCGTCGTTGGCGACAAGGTCTACCCGCTCACCAACGAGACCGCGGTGCTGGTGAACGGCTGGCAGCCGCATTCCTATGTCCATCATCCGGAAAGGCCGCGCACCCTCATCCTCGCACTTTATATCGAGCCGGAATGGTTGATGGCGTTTCGGCCAGGCTGGGCCGCGAGCGGCGCGCCCGGCTTCTTCAGCCATCCTTCCGGCGATGTTTCGCCGCGCATCCGCGGCCTCGCCATGAATCTCGCCGCCGACATGATGGCCCGTCCCGAGGCGAGGGGCGCTCATGAAGCGGTGCTGTCCGACTTGATGATCTCGGTGATCGAGCGGTTCACCCCATGGCGAAGTTTCCCGGCGTCGATCAGGGAAATGAACGTCCGGTCGGGTGACTGGCGGATCCGGAAGGTTGCGGCATCGATGCGGTCCGAGACCAGGCGCGGCGCAGGACTCGAAACGTTCGCCAGGGAAGCGGGATTATCGCGCGCGCATTTCTTCCGGTTGTTCGAGGCGTCGATCGGCGTGCCGCCCAAGGTCTATCTGAATGTCGTGCGGATGGAGAGGGCCGTCGACGCGGTGCTGAATCAATCGGCGAGCGTCTGCGACATCAGCAACCAGCTCGGCTTTGCGGAGCCTGCGCATTTCACCCGCTTTTTCCGCAACCATGTTGGCGTGAGCCCGCGTGAATTTCGAAACGTCTCCCGGCTCGCAAGTTGATGTTGCACTGCACAGGCGTCGCGAAATGAGACGGGTTGGTAAGTTTCGAGATCGGCCGGCATGGCCAGATCGGCGACGTGGCTGAATACTCTCTCCTGACGCAGTCAAAACGCGCGGGAGAACGTTCGGGATGGCGGAAGCCGCCAGCCACGTCATTGCCAATAGTGAGACCGGCTCGACATGGGTCGGCCGGTCGATCCCGCGCGTCGAAGATTCGGCGCTTCTCACCGGGCGTGGCCGCTTCATCGACGATCTCGGTGTTCGCCCCGGCACCCTCCATGCGGCGATCCTGCGTTCGCCGCATGCGCACGCGAATATCGTCTCGATTGACCTGTCCGCGGCGAAGCAGGCACCCGGCGTCGTCGTGGTCCTGCATGGCGAGGACATCAAGGCGCTGACAACAAGCCTGGTCGTCGGCGTCAAGGCGCCGGTCGAATGCTGGCCGATCGCGGTCGGGCGCGTGCGCTATGTCGGCGAGCCCGTTGCGATTGTCGTCGCGACCGATCGCTATCTGGCGGAAGACGCGGTTGATTTGATCGACGTGCGGTACGAGGCGCGGCCTGCCGTGGTCGATCCGCTGGTGGCGCTCGGCCCCGATGCGCCCGTTCTGCACGACGGTTTTGCGGGCAATGTCGCCAGCGACCGGAGATTTCGCTATGGCGATCCGGAGCAGGCGTTTGCAAAGGCTTCGCACCGGATCAGCATCGACGTTCGCTACCCGCGCAATTCCTGCACGCCGATCGAAACCTATGGCGTGGTCGCCGAATACGACGCGGGCGAGGACGCCTACGACGTGCTCGCCAATTTCCAGGGTCCCTTCAGCATCCATGCGGTGCTTTCGCGGGCGCTGAAGGTTCCCGGCAACCGCCTGCGGCTGCGCACGCCGCCCGATTCCGGCGGCAGCTTTGGCGTCAAGCAGGGCGTTTTCCCCTACATCGTCCTCATCGCCGCGGCCGCACGCGCGGCGGGCCGACCGGTCAAGTGGATCGAGGATCGGCTCGAGCATCTGACCGCATCGGTTTCCGCCACCAACCGGGCGATTACGCTTGCTGCTGCGGTTGCCGATGACGGCCGCATCCTCGCGCTCGACTGGGATCAGGTCGAGGACTGCGGCGCGCATCTGCGCGCGCCGGAGCCGGCGACGCTCTATCGCATGCACGGCAACCTGACCGGCGCCTACCACATCCGACATCTTTCGGTCCGTAACCGCGTCGTCGTCACCAACAAGACGCCGACGGGATTAAATCGCGGGTTTGGTGGTCCGCAGGTGTATTTCGCTCTCGAGCGTCTGGTTCAACGCATCGCGATCGAACTCGGCCTCGATCCGCTCGATGTCATCACGCGCAATCTCGTTCGCGCCGATGCGTTCCCGTACCGGACCGCGAGCGGCGCGCTGCTCGATTCCGGCAATTATCAGGAAGCCATCAGACGCGGCGTCGACGAGGGCGCGCTCGCGGAGCTCAAATCGCGCCGCGATACGGCGCGCGCGCAAGGCAGGCTATACGGCATCGGTTACACCGCCGTGGTCGAGCCCAGCGTATCCAACATGGGCTACATCACGACGGTGCTCACGCCGGCCGAGCGCCGCAAGGCCGGTCCGAAGAACGGCGCCCAGGCCACCGCGACGGTCGCGATCGATCCCGTCGGAAGCGTTACCGTGCATGTCGCCTCGGTGCCGCAAGGGCAGGGCCATCGCACCGTTCTCTCCCAGGTCGTGGCCGACGTCTTCGGTCTGAAGCCCGTCGATATCAGGGTCAATACCGAGATCGATACGGCCAAGGACGCCTGGTCGATCGCGTCCGGCAACTATGCCAGCCGTTTCGCGCCGGCTGTCGCCGGCACCGCGAGACTCGCCGCGCAACGCATTGCCGGGCGGTTGGCGCGCATCGCCGCGAGCCAGTTGAACACGGAGATCGAGGATATCGCGTTCTCAGGCGGCCATGTCGGATCGAAGCGCAATCCCGACAACAAGATATCGTTCTCCCGTATCGCCGGGCTGAGCCACTGGTCGCCGGGGGCGTTGCCGGACGGCGTCGGACAGACGATCCGCGAAACCGTGTTCTGGAGCCCGCCGGAACTGACCGCACCGGACGAAGCCGACCATATCAACTCCTCGCTCTGCCACGGATTCATCTTCGATTTCTGCGGCGTCGAGGTCGATCGGACGACCTTGCAAACGCGGATCGACCGCTACGTCACCATGCATGACTGCGGGACAATCCTGCACCCGGCCATGGCCGACGGCCAGATACGCGGCGGCTTCGCCCAGGCCATCGGCGCCGCGCTCTATGAGGAATACGCCTATGCCGCCGACGGCAGTTTTCTGACCGGAACTTTCGCGGATTACCTGTTGCCGACGACGGCGGAGGTGCCGGACCCGGTTATTCTCCACATGCAAACACCGTCGCCATTCACGCCGCTCGGCTCGAAGGGCGTCGGCGAGGGCAATTGCATGTCGACACCGGTTTGCATCGCCAACGCCGTTGCCGATGCGCTCGGGGCAACGGACCTCGAATTGCCGCTGGTGCCGGCGAAACTCGCGCAGTTGGTGCGCGGCATCGAACCCGCGCCGCCGGCGGGCAGCGCTGCCGGGAAAATCGAGAAGCGAGGCGGCGACCGGCGGCTGCGCGGCGAAGGCGAGGCCACGGTTGGCGCGCCGGCCCAACGCGTCTGGGACATGCTGCTCGATCCAGGGACGCTTCAGGCGGTGATTCCCGGCTGCCACAATGTTGAGAAAATCTCCGATACGCATTTCCGTGCCGACGTAACGCTCGGCATCGGCCCCGTGAAAGGAAGGTATCGCGCCGATGTGAGGCTATCCGACCTCGACGCCGCCGCATGCGGTAACGCTCGGCGGCGCCGCCGAAGGCGCGCTCGGATTTGGCAGCGGCGAGGGACGCATCACGCTTGCTCCGATCGAGAATGGCGGAACAAAGATCCGTTACGTCTACGAGGCCGCCATCGGCGGCAAGGTGGCCAGCATTGGCGGCAGACTGCTCGACGGCGCCGCGCGCGTGATCATCGGCCAGTTCTTTGCGGCGCTGGTACGTCAGGCAGGCGCTGGTACATCCGATCAATCTCCTCCGTCCTTCCTTGCGAAGGTGCGCCGCTTGTTCGGAGGGCAGCGATGAAGCCCGCTGCGTTCGATTATGTCCGCGCCGAGCACCTCGACGAGGCGCTCGACGTGCTTGGCCGGGAAGGCAGCGACGCCCGCATCGTCGCCGGCGGACAATCGCTGATGGCCATGCTCAACATGCGCCTGGCGAAGCCGAAGACGCTGATCGATATCATGCGCCTTCCCGAGCTTGCGCGCATCGAGCGCAAGGCAGGAACCGTCACGGTAGGGGCGGGGGTTCGTCAGGCGTCGCTGCTGGATTGGCCGGAACTCGGCCGGAGCCTTCGGCTCGCCGCGATGGCGTTGCCGTGGACCGGTCATGCGCAGACAAGAAGCAGGGGCACCGTCTGCGGCTCGATCGCGCATGCCGATCCCAGCGCCGAATTGCCGCTGGTCCTCCGCGCGCTCGGTGGCGAGGTGCATTTGCGCAGCGCCAGGCGGCGCCGGCGCGTGGCGGCAAAGGATTTCTTTGCAGGGATGATGGCGACGACGCGTACGGATGAGGAACTGATCGAAGCGGTGTCATTTCCAGCCGATCAAATGCGGTGCGCATTTCGTGAAGTGGCCCGCCGTCACGGCGACTTTGCCATCGTCGCCTGTGCCGCGGTGGCGACGGGTGACGGAGTTCGCCTCGCGGTCGGCGGCGTTGCCGACATGCCCGTGGCGCGGGATTTCCCGCGGCTTGACGGAAGCGCACTTGACGACGCCCTGAACGTGTTCGCCTACGAGACTCGACGCGCGCGACGATGTCCATGCCACCGCGCGCTACCGGCGCGACCTCGTACGCATGATCGGCCGCGACCTGGTACGGGAGGTGCTGCCATGAGCCGATTGCAGGCCGGCCGGCGGCACCCGGTCCACTTTACGCTCAACGGCAGGCCATACGCCGGCGAAGCCGAGCCGCGGATGCTGCTCACCGACTTCCTGCGGCATCAGGTCGGGATGACCGGCACCCATGTCGGCTGCGAACACGGCGTGTGCGGCGCCTGCACCATCGACATCGACGGCAAGCCCGCGCGGGCCTGCCTCACGCTCGCCGTGCAGATCGACGGCAGCGCGTTGCGGACGGTCGAAAGCCTCGCGCCAGCGGCGGACCGCCTCGGCATTCTGCAGGCGGCGTTCAAGCGGAACCACGCGCTGCAGTGCGGCTTTTGCACGGCCGGCATTCTGATGTCGCTCGACGGCTTCCTGCGTGAAAATCCACGACCGGACGAAGCGGCCATTCGCGATTTGCTGACGGGTCATTTGTGCCGCTGCACGGGCTATACGCCGATCGTGCGTGCGGCGCTTGAAGCGGCCGCGGAAATCAGGGGCGATTTGAGCAAAGAGAAATCCGATGCTTGATCTTGGAACCAGCTTCGTCGCAAGTGTCGCGCGCGATCCCAACGCTCTGGCGATCGTCGATGACGGCCTTCGCCTGACCTATGCGCAATGGTACGCGCGGATCTCCTCGCTCGTGGCCGCCTTTGACCGGATCGGCCTGAGGCCCGGCGATCACCTCCTCACCGTGCTTCAGAATTGCGAGGCCGCCGCCACGCTGCATTGGGCCTCTCAGCTGGCCGGTATCGTGATCACGCCGATCAATTGGCGCGCCAAGGAGGACGAACTCGATTTCTGCATCGAGAACTCCGAAGCCTGCGCCGTGGTGTACCAGGATGTCTCCGCGCCGGCCGTCGAAAAATCCGCGCGCGCGCAGGCTTTGACTCGTATCCATGTCGGCGGCGGTGGGGCCGCCGGCGTCTTCGACTTCGATCGCATGGTCGCCGAGCCCGCATCTGACGCGACGCCGCGCGTCAGCGCCGAAGCCTGGTCGATCATGCTTTATACGTCCGGAACCACATCGCGGCCGAAGGGCGTGCCGCGGCGTCACCGCGCGGAACGAGCCGCGGGCATCGCGCATGTCGCACAAAATCTCTACCGGCGCGGCGAACGCACGCTTGGCGTGATGCCGCTCTACCACACCATGGGCGTTCGCTCGCTGATCGCGATGTCGCTGATCGGCGGCACCTTCGTTTGCCTTCCGCGCTACGATACCAAGCGGGCGCTCGCGCTGATCGAGGCGGAGAAGATCACCAATCTGTATCTGGTGCCGACGCTGTATCACGATCTGGTCCACGCCCGGGAATTTGCGTCGGCCGACGTTTCGAGCGTGCGAAAGCTCGGCTTCGCCGGTGCGTCGATGACCGACGGGCTCCTCAAGACGCTGAACGAGGCGTTCCGGCCCGATTTGTTCGTCAACCACTACGGCAGTTCGGAGATCTACACCTTCACGATCGATCAGAACGCACCCGCCAAGCCTGGCTCGGCGGGGAAGGCCGGAATCAACCAGGAAATAAGGGTCGTGAAGCTGAACGCCACGTCGGCCGGGGATCTTGCTCGACCCGATGAGGAAGGCGAGATCGTCGCCCTGCTGGCCGGCGATGAATTGTTCGAGGGTTACTGGCGCCGGCCCGACGCTGACGCCAAGGCGCTGCGGGACGGCTGGTATTTTACCGGCGACACCGGCTTCGTCGACCGGGATGGCGATCTGTTCGTGACTGGCCGCGTCGACGACATGATCATTACCGGAGGCGAAAACGTCTCGCCGGTCGAGATCGAGAGCTGTCTTTCGCTGCATCCAGCCGTGCTCGAGGTCGCCGTGGTCGGCCTTGCCGATGAGAGATGGGGCAAGGTCGTCACGGCTTTTGTGAAGCGCAAGGGGCCGGTGACGGAGCAGGAGCTCGAGCAATTCTGCCGGACGTCCGGGCTTGCAAATTTCAAGCGCCCCCGGCGCTTTGTCTTCGTCGACGCCTTGCCCAAATCTCCGGTTGGAAAACTGCTGCGCCGCCTGCTCGTTGCCGGCGACTACCAGCTTGAACATGCGCCGCCCTCAAGCGCGGCCTGACACAACAGAAAGGAAAATAACATGTCCTCACCTTACGCATTTGCAGACGCAAGGCTTGCCAAGCTCGACGGTTTTCAGGTCGAAATCGACGAGGCGCATGAGCGCGCCGATATCATCCTCAACCGGCCGCCTTTCAACGTCGTGTCGATGCCGCAGCGCGACGAGTTGCGGCTGGTGTTCGAGGCGCTGGACGAGGATGCGCGCGTGCGCATCATCGTGGTCCGGTCGGTCGGCGAGCATTTCTCGAGCGGCGGCAATATCGGTGGCTTCATGGAAGCCACGCCCGAAAAGGTCTCCAAGCTTGCCTGGAACATCGCATCCCCCACGCGCTGTTCGAAGCCGGTGATCGTCGCCAACCGCGGCTATTGCTTCGGGGTCGGCTTCGAGCTGTCGCTGGCCTGCGATTTCCGGATTGCATCCGAGACGACGCTGTACGCGCTGCCCGAACAGAAGCTCGGCCAGATACCGGGTTCGGGCGGTTCGGCGCGCTTGCAGAAGATGATCGGTATTACGCGCACCAAGGACATCGTGATGCGGTCGAAGCGCATTACCGCCAGGCAGGCCCATCGACTGGGGCATCGCGACCGAATGCGTGCCGGATGCCGAACTGGAGGCGGCGACCGACAAACTCGTCGATGAACTTCGTACCTTCGCCCCGCTCGCGCAGCGGACCGCGAAGAAATTGCTGAACGATACGGAAGACTCGACCCTGACCGTCGCGATCGAGCTTGAAGGCCATTGCTACAGCCGTCTGCGTCAGTCGGACGATTTCAAGGAAGGGGTCGAAGCCTTTAACGCGAAACGCCCGCCAAAATTCGTCGGGCGCTGAAATCAAGAATTAATTTGGGGTGAAACACGGAGGGGTAAAATGTCAATTGCCAATCTAGAGGGTGTTGAATTCGGCTTCGCCAGCCGCAACGCGGCAGATGCGAAATGCGATCGTGGCATCGCTTCTCGGCTGGTCGCTGGATCTGTTTGATCTGTTCATTCTTTTGTATGTCGCTCCGGTCGTTGGCGCGCTGTTTTTTCCGTCGAGTATCCCGACCCTGTCGCTGGCGGCGGTCTACGCCTCGTTCGCGGTGACACTCCTGATGCGTCCCGTCGGCTCCGCGATTTTCGGTCATTACGCGGATGTCCATGGCCGCAAGAACGCGATGTTTGTCGCGATCGTGGGTGTCGGCATCAGCACCGCCGCGTTCGGCGCACTGCCGACGATCGCGCAGGCGGGATTCATCGCGCCCGTGCTGTTTTTGGTTTTGCGCCTGGTACAGGGCGTATTTGTCGGCGGCGTGGTGGCCTCGACGCACACCATCGGCACCGAATGGGCCGCGCCCAATCGGCGCGGCGCCATGTCCGGTCTCGTCGGTGGCGGGGGCGCGGGGATCGGCGCGCTTCTCGCTTCGTTCGTGTTCCTGGTGATGTCGTCGATCTTTCCCGGAGATGCGTTCGCGGTGTGGGGATGGCGCTGCATGTTCTTCGCCGGGCTTCTGAGCTCGCTGCTCGGCTGGTTCATCTTCAACAATCTCGAGGAGTCCCCGTTCTTCAAGGAGCAGCAGAAGCGAAAGGCCGCCGGCACGATCGCCGCGACGGCGTCGCCGGTGAAAAAGCTGTTTTCCAGCGACTGGCGCAACGTCCTCCTGCTCAACCTGCTGATTACGTTCGGAGGCGGCGCGGGCTACTATCTGACTTCCGGCTACCTTCCGTCCTTTCTCAAGGTGGTGAACGGCGTTCCCAATAGCATCTCGTCGTTGATCCTGATGGGCGCCAGCGTGATTGCGATGGTGTCGGCGGTCTTCTTCGGCGGTCTCAGCGACTATATCGGCCGCAAGAAGACGTTTCTGCTGGTCGGCGTCTGCATGCTGGTGCTGCTGCCCGTCTGCTATCTCGGCATGGCGAAGGCGACCGATACCAGCACCATCACGCTTTATGCGCTGGCGATTGCCTTCCTCGGTAACGCTGGCTACGCGCCGATCCTGATCTTTCTCAACGAACGATTTCCGACCGAGATCCGCGCCAGCGGCACCGGTCTGTCCTGGAATATCGGCTTTGCCCTGGGTGGCATGATGCCGACCTTCGTTTCGCTCGCAAGTGCCGGGCCTGCGCAAATCCCGATGTCGCTGTCGGTCTTCGTCGTCGTCATCTTTGTCGTCTATCTGATCGGCGCGTTGCTGATCCCGGAGACCAAGGGAGATTTCCGCTGATGTGGCAGGCGGCGGCCACGAAGCCGGCCGCCGCTTTGCCGGAGCGGCCGTTATGAACGAACCTGCATTCGATGACGTCATCGTCGGCGGTGGATCCGCCGGCTGTGTGATTGCCAATCGCCTGTCGGCGAACGGCGCCCGACGCGTGCTGCTGGTCGAGGCCGGCGTGGATACCGTGCCTGGCGCGGAGCCGGCCGAAATTCTCGACAGCTATCCGATGCCGCTGTTCCACGGCGACCGCTACATCTGGCCGGGGCTCGCCGCCTCCGCCGGACGAGTTGGGAACGCTGCGGCGATCGCGCGCGCTTACGAGCAGGCGCGCGTGATGGGAGGCGGCTCCAGCATCAACGTGCAGTCGGCCAATCGCGGTCTGCCGCGCGACTATGACGAGTGGCGTGATCTCGGCGCCGACGGCTGGGGCTGGGACGACGTGCTGCCGTATTTTCGCAAGCTGGAAACCGACCTCGATTTCGAGGACGCGTTGCACGGCAAGGACGGACCGATACCGATCCGCCGGATCGCGCAACCGGACTGGCCTCCGTTCGGTACGGCAGTAGGCGCAGCATTCGCGGCAAGCGGCGTGCCGTTCCGGCAGGATCAAAACAGCGAGTTCGAGGACGGGATTTTCCCGCCCGCTTTCTCCAACCGGAACGATCGCCGCGTTTCAACTGCATCGGCCTATCTGAACGAGACAGCGCGCCGGCGTGGCAATCTCACGATCTGGGGCGGCACGCATGTCGAGGGCCTCGTCATGGATGGCCGGCGCGCAAAGGGTGTTCGCGTCCTTCGGGATGGCGAGAGCATCTTCATCCGCGCGCGACGCGTGATCGTGACGGCGGGCGCCATCCAGTCTCCGGCGATCCTGTTGCGGGCCGGGATAGGTTCGCCGGCCGCGCTTCGCGCGCTGGGGATCGAGGTCGCGATTGCTCTTCCTGGCGTCGGCAGCAACCTGCGTGACCATCCCGCACTGACCTTTTGCCAGTTCCTGCCACCTTCGCTCAGGCTGCCGCTGTCGCGAAGGCGGGCGAGTTTCGTCGCGCTGCGTTATTCGTCCGGCGTTGAGGGGTGCGATCGTTCCGACATGTATATCACCTCGGCGGCCCGTGCCGGTTGGCACCGCCTGGGAGCGCGACTTGGTCTTTATTTTCTCTGGTGCAACCGCCCTTTTTCCGCCGGGCGCGTTTCACTGGTATCGCCTGATCCCGGCCGCTATCCCTCAGTCGAACTCAACCTTCTCGAGGATTCGCGCGACCTCGAGCGGATGATGGCGGCGGTGAGGATGCTCGCCCGGCTGGTCATCAATCCGGTTCTCAATGCGGCGGCGGAAGATTTCTTCCCGGCCTCGTTTTCGCCTCGGATCAAGCGGCTGAGCGCGTTTAACCGCACCAACGGCTTCGCTGCATCGGTCCTTGGCGCCCTCCTGGACGTCCCTGCAAGGCTCCGCCACCTCGTGATCAAGCAGTTCTTGCTGAACGGAATCGCGTTCAAGGATGTCATGGAGGACGAACAGGCGCTCGCGGATTTCGTTCGCCGCAGCGTGTTCGGCGTGTGGCATCCGACCGGCACCTGCCGGATGGGCGATCCCCGAGATTCGCATGCGGTCGTCGATCCCGGCGGCAAGGTGATCGGAAGCGAGAACCTTTATGTGGCCGATGCATCTGTCATGCCGCGGTTGCCCACCGCAAATACCAACATTCCAACGATCATGATCGCCGAGAAGATCAGTGACGCATTGCTGTCAACTGAACCTTCGCCGGCGTGATATGTTATCTATGGCTGCCGGAGCAGATGGACGGCAGTGAGGCCGGTCGGCGAGGATACCTGATCATGTTTCCCGCAAAAGCAAAGTGAGGCGCCGTGCGGCCGTCTAGGGAAGGCAACAAAAGACCGCAGCAAGCGAGATCGCTGGCAGTCCTTTGGCGCCGCGTCAAACAACATCCTCTGGCGCGGCTCGGTCCCGGGCTTATCACCGGCGCGGCTGACGACGATCCAAGCGGCATTGCGACCTACTCCCAGGCGGGCGCCCAGTTCGGCCTCAACATGCTCTGGACAATGCCAGTGGCGTACCCGCTGATGTCCGCGATCCAGGCGATGTGCGCGCAAATCGGAAGGGTCACCGGCAAAGGGCTGGCTGCCAATATCAAGTCTGCGTTTCCGCCCATCGTCCTCAAGGGCGTGGTCGTGCTGTTGCTGATCGCCAATACGCTGAATATCGCGGCCGATGTCGCGGCCATGGGAGAGGTCGCAGAACTGGTCAGCGGCGCCGATCGCCACCTCATGACCGCGGTTTTTGTGGCTGTAACGCTGCTGCTTCAGATTTTCGTGCCGTATCACCGATACGTCTTTTTCCTGAAATGGCTGACGCTTTCGCTGCTGGCCTATGCCGCCGTCCTTTTCACCGTAAATGTTCCCTGGGCGGAAGTGGCGCTGCGCACCGCGTGGCCGAAACTCACCCTCAACTTCAATACCGCCGCCATGGTCGTTGGCGTCTTCGGCACGACGATCAGTCCATATCTCTTCTTTTGGCAGGCCTCGGAAGAAGTGGAAGACATGCACGCCAGGCGGGGCGCCGCGCCGCTTTCGCAGGACCCCGATGCGGCACCCGCGGAGCTCCGGCGCATCCGGTGGGATACCTGGAGCGGCATGTTCGTCTCCAACCTCACGGCCTATTTCATCATGCTCGCCACCGCGGTCACGCTCCACGTGTCAGGTGTTACCGACATTGAGACCGCGGCGCAGGCGGCCGGCGCGCTGCGGCCGCTGGCAGGCGATTTCGCCTTTCTCCTGTTCGCGATCGGAATCATCGGCGTTGGCTTGATCGGAGTGCCGGTGCTTGCCGGATCCGCCGCCTATGCGCTCGCCGAAGCGATGGGCTGGAAATCGGGGCTTGAACGAAAGCCGAAGAATGCGCGTGGTTTCTATGGCGTGATCGCCGTCAGCGTGCTTCTCGGATTGGTCATCCAGTATTCGCCCATCAGTCCGATGAAGGCGCTGTTCTGGAGCGCTGTGATCAATGGCGTGGTTGCGGTTCCCTTGATGGTGGTGATCATCCTGATCGCCGCCAGCAAATCCGTGATGGGCGCGTTCACGGCAAGCCGGCCGATCCTGGCTCTCGGCTGGATCGGGGCAGCGATCATGGGTTTTGCGGCTGTCCTGATGTTTATTCCCGGATAGGCTTGCAATACCTTGCCGGTACGAAAAAGGCGGCTTGCGCCGGGTTGATGGCCTTAGCGAAATGGGTTTTCGTGGCCGCGTGCCAGCCGCCGTGGCGGCTGCACCTGCCGTCGGTAACGGCCTCCCGTCCGGGCCCGCCAATGCTAACAAGCATTTTAATGGCGAGGCCAGTCCATCGCGCCTAAGTTACTTGACAGCGACCCGCGGCGCCTTTCTCCGGAAGCCGAGCCCGGTCGGCGGTCGGGCGCATGGCGCCTATCACGTCCTGTGCGCCGATTGAGGCGGGGGGCGGCGTCCCGCTCACCGACGGCGAAACCCGTGACCTCGCGGGGTGTTGACACATAATGGCATTGATCTCGGGTAAGCACATGGCTCCGATAGTTGGGGGCCCGGGCACCGCGAATAAATTCGCGGCAGTTAAGGGGCGGCCGATGGCGAAACTGCTTCTGATCGAGGATGACAGCGTAACGGCTGAAGAAATTACCGCCGAACTTGTCGATAGCGGCTTTGAAGTCGAATGGGCGGCCAACGGGATCGAAGGCCTCGACAAGGCGCGCTCATTGCGGCCCGACGCGATGATTGTCGATCGGCTGTTGCCGGGAATGGATGGCCTTACGGTAATCGAGGCTCTGCGGAAGGATCAGGTGCGCACCCCCGTGCTTGTGCTGAGCGCGCTCGGTGCGGTCGACGACCGCGTCCGCGGACTGCGGATGGGAGGTGACGACTATCTCACCAAGCCATTCGCGTTCGTGGAACTCATTGCGCGAATCGAGGCGCTGCTGCGCCGTCCGGCGGAATTGCGCGAAACGACGCTGCGGGTAGGGCCGCTGGAACTCGATCTGATCGGGCGTACGGTCAAGCGAGGGGACCGCGTGATTGACCTGTTGCCGCGCGAATTTCGTTTGCTCGAATATATGATGCAGCGCAGCGATCAGGTGCTGACGCGGGCCATGCTGCTCGAGGAAGTATGGAATTACAAATTCGTGCCGGCAACCAATCTTGTCGACGTGCATATGGGCCGGCTGCGGCACAAGGTCGACGGGCCCGACGATGTCCCCATGATCCACAATGTTCGCGGGGCCGGGTTCATTCTTCGCGCCGGGCCATAAAGCTCGGATGGCCGGAAGCGATGCGTCGCCGTTAACATCGAGCAGGACATCCGGCTGGCTATATCCGATGCGCCCACCGCAATTCATACACTCGAACACGTTCCACTGGGCCCTGGCAGTGGCCGGCGTGTTGGCGATTTTCGTCACCATGCTGTTCGGCTTCATCTATTGGAAGACCGACAGCTACCTTATCGAGCGATCCGATAGAATGATCGCCGGCCAGATGAACATCATCGCGGCGGTGCCGGAAGAGCGTCGATTGTATTCAATCAGCCAGCACCTGAAAGAGGATCCGCGCAGCGTCCAGTATGCCGGAGTGTTCGGTGCGGACGGCCGCAGGGTCGGGGGAAATCTGGAAGAAATGCCGCCCGAGCTCAAGATGGATGATTCGGTTCAGAGCGTCTCGGTCGTCAAGATGCTTCCGTCCGGACCGGAGAAACACGTCATCCGCGCAATCGCGAGGCGCATGCCCGGCGGTCAAGTGCTGGTGATGGGACGAGAAGTCGATGAAGCCAATAAAATTTCCCATGTCGTCGGTATGGCGCTCGTGCTGGGCCTGTTGCCGGGCTTCTGTCTTTGCCTGCTCGCCGGCGCGTGGCTGAGCGTGCGCGCGCAAAATCGCGTCGAGGAGGTCAACCAGCGGGTTCAGCGCATCATCGCCGGTGATCTGCGCGAGCGGCTTCCGCATCGCAACGTCGATGAGCCGTTCTCGAAACTCGCGATCATCGTCAACGGCATGCTCGATGAAATGGAAACGATGATCCACGCGCTCGCCGGTGTCGGTAACGATATCGCCCACGACGTGAGAACCCCGCTGACTCGCGCGCGGCTCACGCTTGAGCGCGGGCGCACCAACGCCACCACTCTGGAGCAGCTTCAGGCGGTCGTGGACAGGGCGGTTACGGGCATCGATCAGGCGCTGACGATTGTCACGGCCCTGCTGCGGCTTGCGGAGATCGAAAACAGCCGGCGGTCTGCGGGCTTCGGCAGCGTCGCGCTGCACGAAATGCTGGGCGAGGTGTGCGATATGTATGAGCCCATCGCCGAAAACAAGAATATCGCGTTGCATCTGGAAGCGACGCACCGTCTCACCGTGCGCGGCGACCGGGACCTGTTGATCGAGGCGGTCGCCAACCTGGTCGACAACGCCATCAAGTTTACGCCTGAAGGCGGAAGGGTGGACATTGAATTGCTGCGCGACGAAGGCGAATCCGAAGCCGTCGTGCGCGTGACCGATACCGGCTGCGGCATCAGCGAGCAGGAGCGTGACGCCGTGCAGCGGCGCTTTTACCGATCCGACAAGATTCGAAATACGCCGGGAGTGGGACTTGGCCTCAATCTCGTGGCCGCGATCGTCAGGTTGCACAGTTTTCGATTGATGGTCTTCTCCGGCCCGGGTTGCAGGGTGGAAATAATTTGTCCGGACGCGCAGGCGCTGGAGGCAAGTGAGGCCGCCACGCACGCGGCGAGACAGCCTTACGCCGGCATTGCGCATGGCTCCAAAGCTGCAATGGCCGTGCCGGCGAAATCGATTTGAAGAAATGGATCGCCGGCACCGGACGCGGGCACCAGACGCATTGGCGTATCACGTTTCGCTGAGCGGCCGTTGAAAAGTGATCGCTCGCTTTTTCCGGACCCTTTCAAAATAACAGGCAATTTAATCTCCTGTCTCCCAATTTAATGGCGCGGGGACGTTCTGCGCGTAAGTTGGCGTGGGGATCTAACAACCCAGAAAAAGCGGAGAGAGGATGTTCGTGTGCAATCACGGCGCTCATCTCGTCGCTGTGCAAGACGCATCAAAGCGAGGCGTTCGCTTCGGCCTGGCGTCCGACTTAACGGAGACTAAAATGCGAAAGACAGTTCTAACCATTCTTGGCGCGTTGCTGATGGCCGGGTCGGTGGTTCAAATCGCCTCAGCAACCGATGGCGTGTCCTCGACAACCGAGCATCACATGCGCAAGACATACCGGACGCACACAGCGGCGAACGAGCGGTTCCTCAACGCGAACAACGCAAGTGAAAGCCGTGCGAGCGCCTCTTGCCAGGACAGGGAGCCGGGAAATCCCTACAACCCGCAGACGGATTACACGGGGTGGTCGTCCTGGCGAGAATCGGGCGCCTGGGATAGCCGCAACGACTGTTGGTAAGGCCGGCCGTTGTAGTTCCACGGCCAGTGCCTGGAATCTCGCGTCGCAGGCGGTTGCGAGATCCGCGCGCAACATTCACAAAAGGACAAAGGGCGGCGCCAAGCCGCCCTTTGTCGTGCAGCGACAGATGCGGCTAACCGGATCGGATCAATGACCCGGGCTGCCGCGCGCAGCGACACGCGACTAACGACGCCGGCAAGCGGCTGAAGATCCCCGCCGCCGATACGTTCTCAGCCTTGATCCCTTGCTACCTTCGTTCGACGACACTTCTGAGGACGAGGTCCGATAGTTTAACGACGAGCCCTCGAAGCCGGGCGTTCTCCTCAAGAAGCGATACGATGTCGTCTTCGGAATTTTCGTCCGCACGAGGCCGGGATTTATCGCGACGGTCGTGCGTGGTGTTTGGCGGATTTGTTCCCATGGCTACTCCCCAAATACAGGAACGTCCCCAATCGTCTTGTCTGAAGGCACGATGAATTGAGTCGGGGGCGAATTTAAGACCAAAGTTGGAATGGGAAATGTCGATCGCCGTCGTCAAGCAAGGCAGGGAAGAGTTGCTGACCAATAAAGCAGGGAAGATCTGCTGACCAATTTTGCAATACTGCAATTGAAATGATTGTCGCGTGACGTCGCCCGCGAATGCGATGGTTCATTTCCGCAATTCATTTGTTCCCAATCCTGAGGCCCCGCATCCGGTCAGTCAGACTGGAGCCGTCCGCCGCCGAACATGGTCGGCACGTAGCGCGGCGCCTTTATTGCACTCATGAAGCGCTGTTTGGTGAGCACTGGATCGAGGGAAATCGGGGGACGAACGACCTCGCTATCCGGTTCCGCCGATAGCACCAGGAAACGTGCGCCGACCCCATCGTCGTCAATCATCGCCGTGGCAAATGCCTCCGGTGTCGTCACATTCCGGGCACGGGGGATCCCTGCCGACCGCGCGAGCTCGGCGAGGTCGAGGTTCGCATTGGTCAAGGCTTGTCCACCGGAAGCGGCATGGACGCCATTCTGGATCAGCAACACCGTGAGGTTGCCGGGGGCCACCGCACCGACGGTGACCAGAGATCCCATATGCATCAAAACCGCGCCGTCGCCTTCGACCACGATAACCGGACGGCGCGGTTGCGCGATCGAAAGCCCGAGCGCCAGCGGAAGCGCCAGCCCCATCGCGTCTTCGAAGTAGAAATTCTCAGGCTGATGGTGCACAGCCGCCCATAGATATGAGGCGTTGCCAAGCGAAGTCACCACCAGCGCGTGTTTGGGAAGGGTGTCGGCGAGCACCTTATAATAATCGGCCCTGCTTGGCCTCGTGACATTCACCATTGAACGTCCTCCTGCGACAACAGAAGCGCAAACGGGCAGGAGGCTTCCTCGGCGTAGGTCGCGGCGCGTTCGACCTGGGGACCGATCGGCCGGCTTCGGTCGGACCTGGCATAGGCAAGGCCGAGGCCGTTGAGGACCGGCTCCGTCACCCGGCCCTTTGGGGTGTGATAAAATACGGGGTCTTCAATGGTTCCCCGATAGGAGACCAGCATCAGCAGCGGGAATTGATAGCGCTGGGCGAGGGAGACCATGCCGGCACCCATGCTCAACAGCCCCGCATTCTGTACGAACATCGCGGTCCGCAAGCCGCCCAGCCGGGTGCCGCAGGCGATCGCCAGCGCCTCTTCTTCATGGGTCGCTCGCACCAGCCGCATGGTCGGCTCATGCTCGATTCGCACGAGAATCTCGCCGAGCCAGCTGTCCGGCACGGCAATTGCAACACCGAACCCAAGACGTTTCAGTGTTTCAAGGATCTCGGACGGCCTATGCGGATCGGCGGATTGCTCACCCGGCGTCACCATCAATCAACTCCTTCGCGAGCAAGCGGCTTGTCGCGGTCTCTTCAACTTCTGACTGCGTCAAGTCCGCGATCCGACATGAGGGCTGCGAATGTAGGAAAGATCGGTGCTGTTGTCGATCCGACACCGGCGGAGCAGATTTCTGAGGTCGAGTGCGGCGAAATCGGATTGCGCCATAGCAAATATTGCGAGGGGATCGGAACATGAAACGCTTTTTGCTCGCTCTCGTCGTTCTTGCGATTACCGTGCCCGCCCAGGCACAGGACAAGCTTGTCGTCAGCATCTGGGGTGGCAGCTGGCGCGATCTCGTCGCCGAAACAGTCGCCAGGAAATTCACGGCCGAGACGGGTGTCCCGGTGGAGTTCATCACCGGCGGCACGATCGATCGGCTCAACAAGGAGAAGCTCGCGAAAGGCAATCCCGAGAGCGATATTACATTTACGACCTCTCATGTCGGCTGGCTCTATGCCAACGACGGGTTGTTCGAAGCGCTCGACCTTTCAAAAATTCCCAACGCCCAAAATCTCGCCGATGAAGCGCGGATCAGTCCCTTTCACCTCGGCGCCTGGGCCTACGTCTACACCATCGGGTATCGCGCCGACCTGCTGGAGAACATGAAATTCGACAGCTGGAGCGACCTGTGGAAGCCCGAATTGAAGAGCAAGATTGCGGGGCCGGATTTCGATCCCAGCCACATCATCGCCGTCTCGGCGCTTCTTTCCGGAAGCGACGCCGCGCATTGGGAAAAGGGACAAGACAAGCTCAAGGCGCTGAAGCCCAATTTCAAGGCCTTCTACACCAACGATGCCAACAGCCAGCAGCTGCTCGCCAGCGGCGAAACGCCGGTGCAGGTCGTGTTGTCCATGAATGCCTACTACATGATCGGGCAGGGCGTTCCGATCACCCTTGTCATCCCGAAGGAGGGGGCGGTTCTCGGTGTCGACACCGTGGCGGTCATGAAAGGTTCGAAAAAGGCAGAGCTTGCCTATAAATTCATCAATGCGCTGTACGATCCGGACATTCAGGCCGAGATCGCCAGGCTGAAAAAGGGCAGCCCAGCGGTCCTCAATGCCAGGATCGATCCGGAAATAGCCAAGCTTCCCGGTGTCTTCACGACCGCAGCGCAATGGAAGCAGCAGATCAACATCGATGCCAGGCTGCGGGCCGAGAAAACGGCAGAGTGGCGAAAGTGGTTTGCCGAAAACATCATGAATTAGAGCATGATCCAGAAAAGTGGGTGCCGGTTTTCTGAAAAGATCATGCTCAAACGAAAAGATGGAGCGGGATTGCTTTTCAAAGAAAAGCCATCCCGCTCCAGTGCGCTACCGTTCGGACCCGTGAACCCGCAGCAGCCATTCCTGCGTATCTTCGCCGCGCCGGCGGTGCTCTGCGCCCTTGGCCTTCTCGCCGCGATGGTGGCCGTGCTCCAATTCAGCCTGCGTGCCTATGTCCCAGGTTCGCTCGATCCGGGAGGCTTTACGCTTGCGAATTTTACCGATCTGCTGAAGCCGCTTTATGCGCGGGTATTTCTCGACACGGTATGGATCTGCCTTCTGACCGCGGTCTCCACGCTGATCGTCGGCTATCCGCTGGCCTATGCGCTGGTTCGTTCGCAAAACGCAGTGGTCAAATCCATTCTGCTGGTGATTGTCGTCACCCCCCTGTTTCTTGGGGAAGTGGTCCGGACCTATTCCTGGATCATCGTTCTCGGCAACAACGGTTTCATCAATACGATCCTGCTCAATCTCGGGATCGTTCGACAGCCAGTCCAGTTCATGTTCACCACATTCGGCGTGGTCGTGGCGCTTGTCCATGTGACGATGCCGGTAATGGTGATCATGCTGGCGGCGGCGCTGTCGCATATCGACCGGGACTATCAACGCGCCGCCGAAAGTCTCGGCGCCGGTCCCGTCAGCGTATTCCTGACCGTGACGCTGCCGTTGTCGATGCCCGGCGTCGTGGCCGGCGTGACCACGGCCTTTGCATGGACCTTCAGTGCCTTTGCGACGCCGCAGTTGATCGGTGGCGGCCGGGTCAACATGATTTCGAATCTGGTGTATCAGCTCGGTTTCGCCAGTTTCAATTTCCCGTTCGCGGCAAGCCTGTGCGTTGCCGGTCTGGCTTTGACGGTCGTGGTCTTGTCCGTATTGCGGCTGGCGTCGCGCCGGCTTGAAACGATCGGGCCGCACTGAAATGCCCCGCTCGATCTATCAGCGCCTGCTTGGTTTCATCGGCAAACTCGCCGTCGTGCTGATTCTCGGCTTCCTGGTGCTGCCGGCCGTCGTCGTGACGATCGCCGCCTTCAACGACAAGGCTATCCTCTCGTTCCCGCCGCAGGCGTGGTCGATGCGCTGGTTTGCCAAAGCCATCGCCTATCAGGATTTCCGCCAGGGCTTTCACAACGGCCTGATCGTCACGGCGTGGAGTTCGACGGTCGCGCTCATGGTCGGCGCCATGTTCGCCTTCGTGTTGAACCGCTACCGGTTTCGCTTCAAAGGCACCGTCGAAGGCGTGTTGCTATCGCCTCTCATCATTCCACACTTTACCGTGGGGCTGGGCTTTCTCATCCTGGCGGCGCAGATCGGCTGGAGCCGCAGCTTTGCAGTTGTCATCGTCTGCCACGTCATCCTCGTGCTGCCTTTCGTGCTGCGCAGCGTCTATGTCTCCTTGCGCAATCTCGATCAGAGCTATGAGCGGGCCGCGGCGAGCCTCGGAGCCTCGCCGTTGCGGGTGATGGTGACCATCACGCTGCCGCTCCTGCTTCCCGGTCTGGTCAGCGGCTGGCTGTTCGCCGCCATGCTGTCGTTCAACGAATTCACGGCGTCGCTCTTTGTCACGGCGCAGCGGACGCAGACATTGCCGGTGGCCATGTACAACTATGTGAGGGAGTTCGCCGATCCCTCGATGGCGGCGCTGTCCGTGATGTACATCGCGGGCACCGCCGCGCTGATTATCTTTGCGAACACGTATCTCGGTCTCGGCAAGGTGCTGAACATTGAACAAGGTCGCTGATAGAATAGCCGGGCCGCAACGTCCGGCCGCTGATGAAGACGGCGCGGTGCGGTTTAGCGCCGTGACGAAGCGGTTCGGCGAAGTCGCCGCGCTTGACGGCGTATCGATGTCGATCAGGCAGGGCGAGTTCATGACCCTGCTCGGTCCTTCGGGCTGCGGCAAGACCACCCTTCTCAATCTGGCCGCGGGATTTCTCGGCCCGGACAGCGGCGAAATCCTGATCGCCGGCGAGCGCATGAACGACGTGCCGACCTACAAGCGTGAAATCGGCATGATGTTTCAGAACTACGCGCTGTTTCCGCACATGAACGTTGCCGGCAACGTCGCTTACGGTTTGAAGGTCCGCGGCGTTCCGAAGGGCGAAAGGGACCGCCGCGTCGAAGCGGTGCTGGGGCTGGCGAGGCTTGCGGGATTCGAAGACCGCACCCCGCGCCAGCTATCCGGCGGACAGCAGCAGCGCGTGGCGCTGGCGCGCGCGCTGGTCATCAATCCAACGGTCCTGCTGCTCGACGAGCCGTTCTCGGCGCTCGACAAGAATTTGCGGGCGTCGATGCAGGTGGAATTACGGGAGATCCAGCGCAAGCTCAATGTCACGACCATCTTCGTCACCCACGACCAGGGCGAGGCGTTGAGCTTGTCCGACCGTCTCGCGGTGATGTCCGAGGGGCGGATTCGCCAGCTCGGAACGCCCCAGCAGATCTACCGTCAACCGTGCGACCGGTTTGTCGCCTCGTTCATCGGGGATGCCAATGTGCTGCGCGGACGGCTTGAGGGTATCGAAGGCGCTTTCGCCGTCGTTGCGGTCGGGGCCGCGCGGGTAAAGGTGCCGGGCGGGCCTTTGGCTGAAGTAGCGAGGTCGTCGCCGGTCGACTTGTTTGTCCGACCCGAGCACCTCGCGATATCAGAAGCGACCGAGGCGTCTGCGACCAGCGGTACGATTGCGACTCATGTCTATCAGGGAGGTTACGTCGATACCTACATAGAGTCTGGCGACGCGTCCCGCGATCGGCTGCTGGTGAGGTCGGCAGGGCATGAGGCGATGATGCGCTGGCCAACCGGCACACGGGTGGGCCTTTCCATCACCAGCGGCGAAGGCGTGGCTTTTGTGTAAAGCGTTCCTCGTCGTCCCAGAATACGTCCACGCGGCGCCGACCACCCGCGGTGCCCCGTGCGGTGCTGCTAATGCCCTGAATTTGCTATTCGCTTTCCCGGCATGGCGGACAGGATCGGACTTTGCTGCTCGCCCCGCCCGCCCGCGATTGACCCGGGGTGGTCGCTAGCCGGGCCCGATTTCCGCAACGCAACGGCGTTTTGGGCCGCAGCCGTAAGCGGCCCTGATACCGCCTAGCTGTTCCCGACAGGTTCGATATTCTGCTGCAGGTGCCAACGGCTTGCGGGCCTCAGCATGAGGCCCGGCAATTTCGCCGTGGTGAGCAGGGCGGACGTGGCGATCGAGGCGACCCGGCGACGCTGCAGAGCGGAAGAATCACAGGGGTGGAGGTGAACCGGTGAACATTCTTGGAATCAACTCAGTGTATCACGAGTCAGCCGCAGCGCTGCTCGTCGACGGCACGCTCGTCGCCGCCGTCGAGGAGGAACGGTTCAATCGCATCAAGCACGGCAAGCAGGCTGAATTCGATAACCCGCATCAACTCCCCGAGCGTGCGATCCGCTTTTGCTTGAAGTGTGCCGGGCTTACCGCCGGCGATATCGATCACGTGGCATATTCGTTCGACCCCGAGCTGCGCCGGACGCAATATCGCGCCGAGTGGTGGGATCCGCGGCTTGAGGAAACTTTCAGACTGCGGCTTGGTCAGGTGCGCGGCGTTGCCGAGGAAATTCTTGGACGTTCGCTTCGGCAAAGGTTTCATTTCGTGCCCCACCATCTGGCACATGCCGCTTCGGCGTATTTCCCCTCAGGCTTCGATCGCGCGGCCATCCTCACCATCGACGGAATCGGCGAGACGGCCGGTTCCTCGCTGGCGAAAGGCGTCGGTGCGCGTATCCAGTCCGTCGAAACATTCGAGTATCCGCATTCAATTGGCTTCCTGTGGGAGGTGTTCAGCGGTTATCTTGGCTTCTCGCACTACGATGCTTCGAAAGTCATGGGCTTGGCGGCTTACGGCAATCCCGAGGTCTTCCGTCAGCAATTTCTATCGATCCTGCGTTCCGACGAGGTGAACTACGGGGTAGCCCAGGAGTTTCTTGGTGTTCATCCGGACAGGTTCGCCAGAATGGAAGCCATGTTTGGCCCGCCGCGTGACACCGACTTTGAAATTCTGCCGCGGCATGCCGATATGGCGGCAGCATTGCAGGAGGCGACAGATGCCGCGGTCACGGCGCTCGTACGACGTGTCAAACGCAGGGTGCCGTTCGACAATTTGTGTCTTGCCGGCGGCGTCGCGCTCAATTGCGTGACCAATGAACTGGTCAGGCGATCGGGTGAATTCTCCAATGTGTTCATACCCTCCGCGCCACACGATGCAGGCACGGCGATCGGCGCGGCCCTTGCCGTGCATTGCGCAAAGCAGAAACGTCCACCCCGGCGCGGCAACTCCACGCCGTATCTCGGGCCTGCGTTCGACCGGCGTGAAATTCTGGCGGCGGTCAAGTCGGCCGGTCTCGCGTCGCGGCGAAGCAAGTCCCCCGCGCGCGATGCCGCGGAGATGATCGCCGATGGCAAGATCGTCGCGTGGTTTCAGGGCCGCATGGAATTCGGGCCCCGCGCGCTCGGCAACCGCTCGCTCCTCGCCGACCCGCGCCGGCCGGACATGCGCAATATCCTCAATCAAAGGGTCAAGCACCGGGAGGATTTCCGGCCGTTCGCACCGAGCGTCATGGCCGAGCGGGCCGACGAATGGTTCGAGGTTGGCGCACACTCGACGAGTCACGAGTTCATGCTGTTCGCGTGCGGGGTCAAGCCCGAACGGCGTGATCGCATCCCTGCCGTCGTGCACCGAGATGGCAGCGCCAGGGTGCAGCTTGTGAGCCGCCAATCAAATCCCCACTTTCACGAACTCATATCCTGCTTTTTTGCCCGAACCGGCGTGCCGCTCGTCGTCAACACGTCCTTCAACGACAGCGAGCCGATCGTTTGCACACCCACCGACGCGATCGTTACATTCCGCAAGTCCGGCATTGACGCGTTGTTCATGGGCGATGTGTATCTGACGGCGCAGACCTGACCGCCTGGACGTATCCGACATCTGTAGTCGGCACATCGCGTCATTTCGGTGCGACGCGGGACCGCGGTGAGCTACGCTGTTAGCGAGATCCCTGGCTTTGCCGCCCCCCGATCAGCCCTGCGTCGCGCTCGCTCAAGCCTCAGTGGCCTTCACCAGCGCGATCAGCTCGTCGCCATAGTGCTCGAGCTTCTTGTCGCCGATGCCGGGAATATCGCGGAGTTGACCAGGCGTCGCCGGGCGTAACGCGGCGATGCCGTCGATCGTGGAATCGTGCAGCACGACATAGGCCGGCACGCCGCGCTCGCGGGCCACCTCGGAGCGCCACGCGCGAAGCGCGCTGACCAGCGCCGGATGGCCGGTTGCGCCGCCGCCGCTGCTCGACGTCGGTGCGATATCGCCGCGCCTTGATTTGGTCCGGCTGGCGCGAACGCGGGAGCCGGCCGTTTCTTCCCGCAGCATCACTTCGGTCTCGCCTTTCAGCACGCCGCGCGCGGTCTCGGTCAGTTTCAACGCGCCGAAGGCCTCCGCGTCGGGCTGCAGATGGCCCATCGCCACCAGCTGGCGCAGGGCGGCGCGCCACTGCTTTTCGTTGAGCTCGCGGCCGATCCCGAATACGGAAATCCTGTCATGGCCGAATTGCGTGACGCGTTCGGTCATGCGGCCGACCAGAACATCGATCAGGTGCATCGCGCCAAAACGCTGCCCGGTGCGGTAGGCGCAGGACAGCAGTTTTTGCGCGATCACCTTGCCGTCGCGGAGTTTTGGCGGCGACAGGCAGTTGTCGCAATTGCCGCACCCGGCGGTCCCGGTGTTTTCGCCGAAATAGCCGAGCAGGCGGGTGCGCCGGCAGCCGGCGGTCTCGGCGAGGCCGACAAGGGCGTCGAGCTTGGCGAGCGACACCCGCTTGAACGCGTCCGCGCCGTTCGACTCCTCGATCATGCGGCGCTGCTGCACGATGTCCGACAGGCCGTAGGCCATCCAGGCGCTGGAGGGTTTGCCGTCGCGGCCCGCGCGCCCGGTCTCCTGGTAATAGGCCTCGATGCTTTTCGGCAAATCGAGATGGGCCACGAAGCGCACGTCCGGCTTGTCGATCCCCATGCCGAACGCGATGGTGGCGACGATCACGACGCCGTCCTCGTTGATGAAGCGATCCTGGTTGCGCGCGCGCACATCGGCACCGAGACCCGCGTGATAGGGCAAGGCCGCAATTCCTGCCCTGGTCAGCGCGGCCGCGGTGTCCTCGACCTTGGCGCGAGACAGGCAATAGACGATGCCGGCGTCGCCCGCATGACGCTCGCTGATGAAGGCCTTCAGCTGTGCCGGGGCATTCTGCTTGTCGACGATCTCATAGCGTATGTTGGGCCGGTCGAAGCTTGCGACAAAACTCGGCGCGCCGGCGAGCCCAAGCCGGTCGATGATTTCCTTGCGGGTGAGTTCGTCGGCCGTGGCCGTGAGGGCGATGCGCGGCACCTCGGGAAAGCGTTCGGGGATCGCCGACAGGCCGATATATTCCGGGCGGAAGTCGTGCCCCCATTGCGATACGCAATGGGCCTCGTCGATCGCAAACAAGGCGATCTTCGCGCGGCCGAGCAGGCTGAGGCAGCGCGGCGTCAACAGCCGCTCGGGCGCGACATAGAGCAGGTCGAGGTCGCCGGCGATGAGCCGTGCCTCGACAGCGGCGGCCTCGTCCGCAGACAGCGTCGAATTCAGCACCGCGGCCTTGACGCCCGCCTCGAGCAATCCCGCGACCTGGTCGCGCATCAGCGCGATCAGGGGCGAGACGACGATGCCGCAGCCCTCGCGCAGCAACGCCGGCAATTGATAGCACAGCGACTTGCCGCCGCCGGTCGGCATCAGCACCAGGCAATTGCCGCCGTTCGTGACATGCCCAACGATCTCTTCCTGCGCGCCGCGGAAGCCGGACAGGCCAAACGCCGAATTCAGGATGGAAAGCGCATCCGGCGCAAGGCCGGACTGGCGCTTGGCGGTTGAGGCGATGGCGGGAGGGGACATGCGGGTGGGCTGGTCCGAAAAAGGGCTTGCAAGGGGTCGTTCTTCGAGGCCATGCCTCGGATTGCAATCATAGCAGGTCTTTTCCTGATTCGAGCGGTCCCGCATATCCGGTACGGGGTAAAGCGCGGCTATGCGCCGGCAGTTCGCAGCGCGTCCGCAACGCTCAGGATCTGGACGTTCCGGCGCGATGCCGCATCCAGCGCATGCCGCAGGAGAGACGGGGTACAGCCGTAAGGACTGGGTTCGGTCGCCACGTCATGGCTATAGAAAATCAGCCAGCCGTTGCGGGCGACGGCCTCGTCGAAGGCGCGGTCGATGCCATCGCGGTCGATATCCCGATTGATGAGCGGGGTGGCGCGCAGGAATTGCAAATCCACGACCCCGCCGTTGACGCCGGGAACGATACCGCGGGATGACCGGAAGCTTTCCTTGAGCTGGCCTTTTCGCCACACCGAGCCCAGACCGTAGGGATAGGCGAAATTCTCGATTCTGATCGAGGGGTCCAGTCCCAGGAGGTAGCGGCGGTTGTCGTCGATCTCGGCGGCCAGCGCCGCCGCATCGAGGTCGGTGGTTCGCGTATGGGAGAACGTGTGACAGGCGATTTCGTGGCCTTCGCGGTGAAGCGCGACGATGTCATCGGCACTGATTCCGGCCCAATGGCCGGACCATTTATCGACAAGCCCGCCCGCGACATAGAACGTCGCCCGTGCACGATACGCATCGAGAATCGGGACGCCGGCGGCGGCCGCGCTTTTGGGCGTATCGTCGAACGTGAAACTGACCATCGGGCCCTTGTTTCGCAACCGAAACGGCGTCGTGCAGAAGTGCCGGGCCAGGCGGTTGCTGACACGCTCCTTCAATGCTGACCAGTCCGGGCGCATGATGCTGACTTTCGCCGGGTCAGAGTGTTGGAGCGCGGCGACGCTGCTTGCGCGCCGTTCGGAGAGATAGCCGAGCCAGTTGCGGAAGATCACCTGTCGCCGCGGCACCGGTCGCGATGCCCTGCCGAAGCGTGCGGGCGGGCAGCTCGGCGCTCAGCGCCGGCCTTCGTTCGACGCGGGCGCCCGTCTCTCGAAACCTGCGAGCCTCTCTTCAGTCTCGGGTTCGAAATAGCCGGCGGGGATGGCCGGATAGCTGTCGCGCTCGCCTGCAAGAAAGCGCGAGATGTCGCGCAGGTATTCCCGCTCCAGCGACAGGGCCTCATACTCCGGATGTCCCTGAAAGAAGATGAACTGGCTGCGCAGTTGTTTGGCGAAGATATCGACGCCGCCCTCCGGCGAATGCGTCAGCAGTTGATAACCCCGGGCCGTCAGATCGTCCGCCCGCAGCTCGTTGAGGCGCGAATGCGAAACCCTGAACGGCGAGGGAAGATCGTCCGTCAGCCAGTGATCGGTCACCCTGAAGCAGTCGTAGATTCCCGAGCATTTGGTGTCGAGCCGCCGGCGCTCGATGCCATCGAGGTGCAGGACCGCGGCATGCGCGGCAAGGCACGACCATATGGTTGAGCGGGTATTGATTTTCGCCCAGTCGACGATTTCGGCGAGTTCCTGCCAGAACGTCTCCTCGACGAGGGTCGCGGCGGCAGGTTCCGCGCCGGTGACGATCAATCCATCGAGGTGCAGGCGATCGATATCGGCAATGTCGGAATATTGCTGGTCGATGCGCCGCTGCGCCGGTTGCGAACGCTTCACCGAAGGCAGCGAGAAGCAGTGGAAATCGATGCGAATGTTCCCGGCGGCCTGCCTTAACAGGCGCATGAACTGGCGTTCCGTCGCCTGCAGCGCGGCGTCCGGCATGTTGTTGATGAGCCCGATCGTGAGGTCCACATCGACGTGTTGCGGATGACCGAATTTATCCTCTCGCCGCAGCTGCGTCGGCGCGAGGCCTGGGCTGACGATCAGCCGTCGTTTTTCCAACAGGACGGTCATGTCGGGTTCGTCCGATTCATTCTGCCGCTTCAAGCCGCGTGATGCCGCGAGCAGGCCGTCGCGAGCGCCTGGTCGATATCCTCGATGATGTCGGAGACGTGTTCGATGCCGATCGAAAGCCGGATGGTTTCCGGCAGGACGCCGGCCATGCGCTGCTGCTCGGGAGACATCTGGCGGTGGGTGGTCGAGGCGGGATGGCAGGCGAGCGATTTCGCGTCGCCGATATTGACGAGCCGCGTGATCAGCTTCAGCTGATCGTAGAAGGTCTTGCCGGCCTCCAGGCCGCCCTTGATGCCAAAGGTGAACAGCGACGAAGCATTGCCGTTGAGATATTTCTGGACCAGTGCGTAATAGGGGCTGTCGGGAAATCCCGCATAGTTGACCCAGTCGACGCGCGGATCGTTGCGCAGGAAGTCCGCGACCTTGCGCGCGTTCTCGACATGGCGTTCGACGCGCAGCGCCACGGTCTCGATCCCCTGCAACAGCAGGAACGCGTTGAACGGCGAAAGCACCGAGCCCATGGTGCGCTGATAGACGCTGCGGGCGCGCTCGATATAGGCCTTGGCGCCGAAACGCTCGGCGTAGACGAGGCCGTGATAGGAAGCGTCGGGCTCGTTGAAGGCGGGAAAGCGGCGCGCGTGCTCGGCCCAGGGGAAACGTCCGCTGTCCACGATGGCGCCGCCAAGGGTGGTGCCGTGGCCGCCGAGAAATTTTGTCAGCGAGTGAATCGCGATATCGGCGCCGTAATCGAACGGCTTCAGCAGGATCGGTGTCGCGACCGTATTGTCGACGACCAGCGGCACGCCATGGCGATGCGCGACCTTCGCCAGCGCCTCGATGTCGCAGACATTGCCGGCGGGATTGCCGATCGTCTCCGCGAACACCGCCCTGGTGTTTTCGTCGATCAGTTGTTCGATCGCTTCCGGCTGGTCGCTTTCCGCGAAACGCCCGGTGATGCCCTGGCGCGGCAGCACGTGGCCGAGCAAGGTGTGCGTCGTGCCGTAAAGCTGCGGCATCGAAACGATGTTGCCGCCGCCGTCGGCCAGATTGACAAGGGCGAAATGCAGCGCGGCTTGGCCCGTCGCGACCGCGAGCGCGCCGACGCCGCCTTCGAGTTCGGCGATGCGCTTTTCGAGAACCGACGTGGTCGGGTTGGCGATCCGGCTGTAGCGATAGCCTTCGGTTTCGAGGTTGAAGAGAGCGGCGCCGTGGTCGGCGCTGTCGAAGGCGTAGGCGACAGTCTGATAGATCGGAACGGCGACGGATTTGGTGGTCGGATCGGGTTCGTAGCCGGCGTGAATTGCGATCGTTTCGTTGCGCATTGTCCACCTCTACGTTTCGCGTATCGCACTTCAACATGCGTTTCATGCGCAGCTTCTGTGTTAGAGGCCGACCATCAAGCCCTTCAATAATTAGCGCAAATATTGACGAAATAACCCTAATGGATCCTCGGCGAATTGACTGAAATTCGAGTGAGAATCGTTAGATTCGCGCGTAACCATGTTGGCGACGGGAGTCCTGCCGTTGACGGTGCCTACGGCCGGCCCGGCTTTCAAAACGCCGATCAGCCGCCAACGGCGCGCCGGACCTGTTCGCCGATCTGGTGAAGGACGAGCCGTCCCTGCGGCAGGATCGCGCCGAGCGCGTGGAAATTATGGATCATGCCGTCGTGGCAGACATGATCGACCGCGACGCCCGCTGCGAGCAGATTTGCCGGCGTAGGCATTGCCTTCGTCCCGCACGGGATCGAATTCGGCGGTATGAATGATGGCGGCGGGAAGTCCGGCAAATCTTGTCGCGCGCAACGGCGAGATTCTCGGATCGGCAAGGTCACCTCTTCCGTGCAGATAGAGGCGAGGTCTGCCTCCAGCGTGACGCGGTCGAGCAGGTGGTTTTCGGCGAACTGCTTCCCGCGAGGGTGAGGTTTCCTCGAAATCGAGAACCGGGCATATCAGACACTGCGCCGATATCGCCGGGCCGCCACTTCGCAGCGCCTCCTGGCAAACCACCGCGGCAAGCGTTGCGCCGGCGGAATCGCCGCCAACCACGAGCCTTTTCGCATCGATATCAAGCGAGGCAGCGTTTGCGGATATCCATCCGGTCGCCGCGATCGCGTCCTCGACGGCGGCTGGATATTTGTGTTCGGGAGCAAGGCGGTAGTCCGACGGAAACAAGGCGGCAGCCGGTCGTTTGCGCCAGCGCCGCGGCGATGCGGTCATGGGTCTCGATACTGCCGGCGACCATGCCGCCGCCATGGAAGAAGACAAAGCCCGGCAATCGGCTCGCTGCGCGGCATTGGCCGGCGCATAGAGGCGGATATGGAATGTCGCCCACCGGACCCGGCAGAGACGCCGTCAATCCCGGTGACGGCCACGACGTCGGCGCGTGCGAACGCATCAGCTTCGCAAGCGCCTGACGGCGGTCATCGTGGGCTTGACCGCGATCGACCGCCCGGCGCGGCCGCCGCCGTCATGGCGAGAAAGCGTTTGGCCAGGGGATCGAGGGGCATATCGGCTCCGGTATCGGAAGGCAGGGTGCGATGGCGGTCCATCAATCCTGAATCGAGCGCTGCCGCGGCAGAATGCGCAAGGGAATCCTTAGAGAATTCGGACAATAATAGTACCATCATGCGCGATATCGCCAGTCCGGGAGCTCAGATGGCAACGATGGTCCAGACCATAAAACCGGTCAGTTTTTCCCAGACCTGGACCTTCTTCGAAGGCGAGCTGGCACGAGGGCAATGTGCCGATCATGGGGCCGCGCACGCATGCGGCCTGGCTGGCATCGACGGTATTCGACGGCGCGCGCGCCTTCGAGGGCGTGGCGCCCGATCTCGAGGCGCACTGCGCGCGGGTCAATCAGTCCGCGATCAATTTCAAGCTCAAGCCTGTTGTCGATACCGAAACCTGGCTCGGGCTTGCGCGCGAAGGCATTGCGCGCTTCGACGCCAATGCGGAACTTTACGTTCGGCCGATGTATTGGGCGCAGACCGGCAGCGGCGGCGGTGTGCTGTTCGATCCGGAAACGACGAACTGGTGTCTGTGCATCTACGTCGCGCCGATGCCGCCGACATCGGGCTCGGCGATCACGCTGTCGCCGTTCCGCCGGCCGACGATGGAAAACGCCCCGGTGGACTGCAAGGCGGGCTGTCTCTACCCCAACAATTCACGCGCGCTGATCGAGGCGCAGGCGCGGGGCTTCAACAATTGCCTGATGCTCGACGTGCTCGGCAACGTCGCGGAGTTTGGCAACTCGAACGTGTTCATGGCGCAAGACGGCGTGGTTTATACCCCGGCGCCGAACGGGACTTTCCTGAATGGCATCACGCGCCAGCGGGTGATCAATCTCTTGCGCGCCGATGGCGTCACCGTCGTCGAGAAAACCCTCAAGTACGGGGATTTTCAGGGTGCGGACGAAATCTTCTCGAGCGGCAACTTTGCCAAGGTCGCGCCGATCATCCGGATCGACGACCGGCAGCTCGCACCGGGGCCGTTTTACAGCCGCGCGCGCAAGCTGTACTGGGACTTTGCCCACGCCTGATCGGCGTCTTGAAAAGGTTACCCCTGCTGCAACGCGCGTTCGCGGATGCCGGAGAGTGTGGCCGCCGGCAGGATCGCGTCGGGATCGATCTTGAGATGAATGATCGAGGGCAGGGCGGAATCGCGTGCCGCCTGAAACGCCGCGGGAAAATCGGACGTCTTGTTCACCACCGCGCCAAAGCCGCCGAAGGCGCGCGCATAGGCGTCGAAATCCGGATTGAGCAGCTCCGTGGCGCTGACACGGCCGGGGAATTCGCGCTCCTGATGCATGCGGATGGTGCCATACATCCCGTTGTCGCAGACCACGACGATGACCGGCAGGCGATACTGCACGGCAAGCGCGAATTCCTGGCCGCTCATCAGGAAATCGCCGTCGCCGTTGACCGACAGCACGAGCTTGTCCGGATGCAGCCGCTGCATCGCGATCGCCGCGGGCATGCCATAGCCCATCGACGCGGAAGTCGGCGCAACGTGTGTCATGTATTCGCGGAAGCGATAGAAGCGATGGATCCACGACGCATAGTTACCCGCGCCATTGCACAGGATCGTGTCGGTCGGCACGTGATCGCGCAGCCAGATCATGATCTCGCCGAGGTTGACGTTGCCGGGCTGCGGCGTCGCGGTGCCGGTCCATGCCAGAAAATCTTCGTGAGCGGCAACGGCGCTCTCGCGCCATAACGGGTTTGCCGTGACGGCCAGACGCTTGAGCGCGGCGGCAAAGCGGTTCGGCGAGGCGTGGATGGCGAGATGCGGCCGGTACACCCGCCCGATCTCTTCCGCGCCGGGATGGATGTGAACGAGCCTGGTCTGCGGCGAGGGGCTCGCCAGAAGTGAATAGCCCTGCGAGGGGATTTCGCCAAGACGCCCGCCAACCAGCACCAGCAGGTCGGCGGCCCTGGCGCGCGCGACCAGTTTGGGGTTCGGACCGAGCCCAAGATCTCCCGCATAGAGCGGATGCAGCGGATCGAACAGTGTCGAGCGGCGATAGCTGGTTGCGATCGGCAATCCCGTTCGCTCGGCGAATTCATGAATTTGACGGCGCGCGGCCTCCGACCAGCGGCTGCCGCCGAGTACGAACAATGGATTTCTGGATTCCGCCAGGAGTTCGCCGAGCCTCGCCATTTCCTCTTCACCCGCCGAGGTTTCGACAGGTTCGAACGGCGGGGCGTTGGGAATATCGACGCGCTTGCTCAGCATGTCCTTCGGCAGAGATACGACCACCGGCCCCGGCCGACCGTTGCTTGCGGTGTAAAAGGCCCGTGAGACGAATTCGGTGATACGGTTGGGATCGTCAACCTCGACAGTCCATTTGGTCATGCTGCCGAAGACCGCGCGGTAATCGAGTTCCTGAAACGCCTCGCGCTCCCGCACCGCGGTTTCCACCTGACCAACGAACATGATCATTGGCGATGAATCCTGCTGGGCGATATGGATGCCCGCCGACGCGTTGGTCGCGCCGGGGCCGCGCGTGACAAAGCAGATACCCGGCCGTCCCGTGGTCTTGCCGACCGCTTCCGCCATCATCGCCGCGCCGCCTTCGTGGCGGCAGACCGTGACCGTAATGCCGCTGTCGCGAAGCGCATCCAGCACGGGAAGGAAGCTCTCGCCGGGAACGCAGAACACGTGTTCGACGCCGTTGATCTGAAGCTGCTCGACCAGGGCTGCTGCGGCGGTTCGACAAGATGTGGGCTTGTGCATGGATGCTCTTCCTGGGCGAACCGGAGCACGCCCTTGAAGAGGCCGCTCCGTGTCGCGCGTTGTTACAGCCCGAGCAGTTCCCGCACGGCGACCGGCCATTTGGCGAGGTCCGTGCCGTGGGTGTGGAACATCGCCACGGCAAGGCGATCCATTCCGAACGCCACGCAGCCGGTATGGGCCGGCTCGCCGTTCGCATCCTTGATGTCCCAGGTAACGCCGAAATGGTCGCGATGATAATTAAAGCTCATGCACGCCGTCGGCTGCTCTTCCGAACGCAGCGGGATCAGAAGCTCGAATTTGAGCGATTGCTGCTTCTGGCTGACCGCCTTCATTTGGCCGACGCGGCCAAAAAACGGATCGCTCGCATAATCGACCTTGAAGGTCAGGCCGAGGTCGCGCGCGATGGCCTGCGCGCGCTCCATCCAGCGCTCGCGAAAGTCGGATACGTCGTCCGGGCTGCCGATGCAGACATACTCACGCATCCGGAAGGATTGCAGCCGGTCGAGATGGCGGGACGGCTCGCGGCGGAAACAGTCGGCCGCGACGTCGAACCGCAGGCCGCCCGACGGCAGCGGGCCTCTGGCGGCGGCGATCGGATAAACCGGATAACAGGCCGCCGGCGAAAGCACGAGATCGGCGGGCGAGAGCGACGTGGTCCAGTCGCCGCCGGCGTCGAAGCGGCTGACCGCGGAATTGATTTCGCGCTCGGTTCCATGCAGGCCGCAGACGCAGCCCAGCAAATTGGGAAAGCTTTTCAGATAGCCGGATTTTTCCAGTTGGCCGCGGTTCATGACCGGCGGGAACCGCATCACCTCGGTACCCGCTTCGCGATGCCGCGTGATCAGGGCGGCGAGCCGCTCGACCATGTCTTCATAAAGGGCGGTGCGGGCGTAGACGCCGTCGGTGCCCATTTTGTGGAACAGGACATCGGCAAGATGATCCAGCGGATCGACGGGCTGCGGATGCGATCTCCGGCGAGGCGGTTCGGACAGCTACATTCATGCTCGGCCTTCCCTGAATTCTGTCGAAAGTCTGACGATCAATCGCGCAAGGTTGCGGGCACGGCGCTCATCAGGCTGGCGGTTGCAATGTTGCTGAGGATGCGGTCGTTGTTGATCATGATCGGCGCCGACAGCACGTCGCGCAGATGACGGCCGACGCTGAAGTCGCCATCGTTGCGGTATCCCGAGAGTCCGCAGGCGCGCATCGCGCTCATGACGGTTTCCACCGCAAGCTCGGAGGCTTCCACCTTGAGCAGGTTGATCGACGACTGGAAGTCGAGCGACGAGAGCGCGCGCTCGTCGTGTCCATGGGCCGCGTAGGTGTCGAGGTTGGACGTGATCATGGCGCGCAGCTTGGCGAGCGTCATCCTGGCCGCGGTAAAGTGCGCGGCGCCGGGGGGCATCTGGCCGCCGGAGCCGCGGGCGGCCTTGCGGATGAACAGTTGGGCCCGCTCGACGGCCGCCGCCGCAATCCCGGCCCAGGTCGAAGACCAGCAGAGATGCGCAACCGGCGTCATCGTCTGCGCATGGATCTTGTCATACGCCTCGGGGAAAATCTGATCGGCAGAACCGCTGAATTTCAGTTCGAAGCCGGCGCTGCACGTTCCGCGCATTCCGAGTGTTTCCCATCCCAGACTGCGTTCCAGCGTGTAATCGTCCTTGGTGATGGCCAGCAGCACCTGGTCGGAGCCCGCCGCATCGTTGGCGCGGCGGGCGATGGTGACGATGCCGTCGGCCTGCGCGCCGTAGGAAATCACGGTGGCGTTGCGCACCAGCGAGATCCCGGTGCCGGCGTGCTCGACGGCGGCGGTGGAGAAGCGGATATTGCCGCCGTTCTGCCCTTCCGTCGTCGAAGAAGCGAGAAGCATCTGTTCGGAGGCGACGCGACGCATCAGGGCTTCGTGGTAGCCGCTGCCGGCGCCGTGCCGGATCAGGCAGGCGACCTTGGTCTGATGCATCGCAAAGATCATCGCCGTGGAGGAACAGGCGCGACCGAGCGTGTAGCACATGTCGGTAATATCTGACGATCGACGCGCCGTCGCCGCCGAATTGTTGCGGGATCTGAACCCCCAGCAGTCTTTGCTGGCGCGCGGTGTCGAGGGCTTTTTGCGGGAAGCGGGCGTCGCGATCGACGTCCTCGGCCTCGGCGGCGGCGGCTGCCGCCACGGCCGCCGTTCGTTGCGGGAAGGAACTTCGATCGAGGATGAATTGTTCGCCGGTCTTGTCCGCGACGCTAAAGCGGAGATTGGCTTCCTGCACGTTCATTGCCTAAATGCCTCGATGGTTGGTCGGTGCGAAATGCCTGCGTTGAAGGATCGCGCAAGGCCACAGACCGCTGGAACAACTTCCGATCGAGTTACGAGGCTAAGGATTTAATTCAAATGCGTCGATGAAATTCGGGGTAGGTCGCCTTCGTTTCAATGAGGAAAGTTAATCAGCGGTTTTTCGATATATTGCTTTTTAGCAGATTTATTGTTTTTAGCAACGCCGTTAGTGTTAAGCGCAAAATGACGATTTAAATCAAACGGGATTCACTGTTTTTCAAAAGCTGGCGGAATTATAATTGAACGTTGCAAAGGCCGATTTCGGCGTCGTCGGTTCAAACGATGGCGTATCGGACACGACAGGTGGAAGTTGAAGATGCAAGCCTTTAACGCCGATATTCAGGACCGGATCCTCGGCCTCGTCAAGTCGATCCTCGAGCAGAACGCGATCACCGCCCAGGTTGATCCGGAATCGCGACTGGTGGATGTCGGGCTGACGTCGATGGATATGGTCAATCTGATGCTCGGTGTGGAAGCCGAGTTCGATTTCACGATTCCGCAATCCGAGATAACGCCGGAGAATTTCCAGTCGGTCAAAACGCTGCAGCTGATGATCGTCAGTCAGCTCCAACCCGCAGCGGGTTCCTGATCCGGGCACATCGTCCGGCGCCGCGACTTCGTCGCCGATACGGCGCGGCCGTCACGATCGCGCCCGCGTCATCTCCTGCTTATCGGGATCCGGAAACGGTCGACTCCGCCTGCAGCGCGAAGGCGCCGCTGCCGGCAAGCACCAGTGCCGCCTGGGCAGCCAGCCAGAACAGCGGATATTCCCAGCCGCCGCCCGGGTTGGAGTAACCCCAGCCGACCGGCCATTTGATCCAGACGACGACTGCCAGGAACACCAGCAGGAACGCCGCCCATTGGCGGGTGTACCAGCCGAGCAGGATGGCGACGCCGCCGATCACTTCAAGACCGAACGTCGGCCAGGCCAGCAGGGGGGTGATGCCGTTTTTCGCCAGCAGCGCCTCATGGGTGTGCATGCCGCGCGAGATCTTGAGAAACGCATGGACGATCCAGTCGAAGCCGATCGACACGCGCAACAGAAAAAGTCCGTATGGCGCGCAGACCTGGTCCACGGCGGCGTTGCTGAAGAGTGCGGCGAAACCCCCTGATACGCTGGCGCGGTCCTCTCCGGCCTGGTCGATACTCATCTGTTCTCCCCCGTTTCACGCTGGCCCAGCGAAGGCGCAGTTCTTGTCTGGAAGCATACCACAGGCGCGCCCATACCGGCCCGGCGCCGCGGGCGCCCTCTGGTTTTCCGGAAATCCGCCCTCTACACTCCCCGCTGCCAATAACAATAAGCAAAATCGGGGGAGACGGGCATGTCGCGCCTTTCGATGGTTACGGGCATCGCGTGCCTCGTGGTCGCGGCATGGCTGGCGGGCACGGGTCGATTGGCGGCGCAGGCGGGTGCCGCGCTGGCGGGCAAGGTCACCGCCGGGCAGGAGGCACTGGAAGGCGTTTTGGTCAGCGCCAAAAAGAGCGGATCGACCGTGACGGTCACGGTGGTGAGCGACCGTGACGGCCGCTACAGCTTCCCGGCGGCCAGGCTCGAACCGGGTCAGTATTCCCTGCGCATCCGGGCCGCGGGCTACGACCTCGACGGTCCCGACCAGATTTTAGTCGCGGCGGACAAGACCGCGACGGCCGATCTTGCGTTGCGCAAGACGGAGGATATCGCCGCGCAATTGACCAATGCCGAATGGCTCGCCAGCATGCCGGGCACCGACGCGCAGAAGGGGCAATTGCTCAATTGCGTCGGCTGTCACACGCTGGCGCGCCCGCTTAATTCGAAATACAGCGCCGATGATTTCCTGACGATGGTTCTGCCGCGCATGCAGGGCTATGTGAACCAGAGCATCCCGGCGCATCCGCAATTGCGTCGCGCCGAACGCCTGATGGAAGAGCGGGGCGATCAGCGCGTGCAGGTCTACCGGGGCACGGCCGAATACCTCGCCAGCGTCAACCTCAGCTCGCATCCCACGTGGAATTTCGAATTGAAGACCCTGCCGCGCCCGACCGGCGCGGCCACCCGCGTCATCTATACCGAATACGATCTGCCGCGCGAGACGATCGAGCCGCATGACGTGATCGTCGATGGCGGCGGCATGGTCTGGTATTCGAGCTTCGGCGAGCAGAACCTCGGCAGGCTCGATCCCAAAACCGGCAAGGTCACCGAATTTGCGATTCCGGAACACAAGCCGGGCTTCCCGACCGGCCTGCTCGGCCTGCGCAGCGACCCCGAGGGCAATCTGTGGTTCGGCAACATGTACCAGGCCACGATCGCGAGATTCGACCGCAAGACCGAAACCTTCAGGTTCTGGCCGCTGGAGGGCGAGGGAAACAGCGACGCCGCCCAGATCAACATGGCCAGCCCGCAAAGCTCCGCCGTCGACGGCAAGGTCTGGGCGCAGAACAACGGCTTTGCCGGCATTCACCGGCTCGATATCGCCACGGGAAAGATCGAGACCTTCGAGCCGTTCAAGGGCGTGCCGGGCCCACACAATATTTATGACGTGATTCCGGACTCGGGAAACAATGTCTATTTCACCGATTTTCGCCAGCACCACATCGGGCGGATCGACGCCAGAAGCGGCGAGGTCAAACTGTACGAGATCCCGACGCCTGCTTCGGCGCCGCGCCGCGGCTCCATGGATGCGCAGGACCGGCTGTGGTTCGGCGAATATCGCGCCGACCGCATCGGCATGTTCGACACCAAAACCGGACAGTTCAAGGAGTGGCGGGTCGCGCCGAAATGGTCGGCGCCCTACGACGTCACCACCGACAAGAACGGGGAAGCCTGGACCGGCTCGATGCTGAGCGACCGGGTCACCCGGCTCAACCCCGCCACCGGCGAGGCGATCAATTATCTCCTGCCGCGCAGTACCAATATCCGGCGCGTATTCGTCGACAATTCCACCACGCCGGTCACGTTCTGGGTGGGCAACAACCACGGCGCCTCTATCGTCAAGGTCGAACCGTTGGAATAGGTGTGTCGACGTAGTTCGTGACGATCGGCCGCATCTGCGCGCAAAATCGAATTTGTTGAGGCGGTTCAACGCGATTCTACCTGTCCAGTCCCGTCTGCAAAAATATTTGGCTTCGCTGCCGAGGCAAATCAGCAATACATCCCCTGCTGTCCCGCCTCACAGAGGGGCGTTTCGCGATCGTCACGGACGTTGGGCGCGGGATGCGGTGGACGCCGACGGCGCTTTGACGAATGCGCCGGAAGCGGACGGCGAAGTCGTGTGGTCCTGACGCCCCGACGCTGGCGTCAAGTTGGCGGAAGCGATTCCGCCAGCGACAGTGGCAAGAAAGCCCGGTCACTGGGGAGAGCGCGAAGGAAACCGTTAAAACCATTGTGCGGGGAATGCCGGGTGTTTCCGGTGTACTCGTGGTGACTAACGCGCGTGCTTACTACCAATACACGCGCGGCTGCGGGCGCATCGGGCGCCCGGCATTCCCTGCGCCCTTGATTGATGAGGGCGGGAAGTTCTCAGCAAAACTCGTGCGCATCGCGCGGCGAGATCGCGAAGTTGTGACTGCTGTTGTTTGAAAACTGAATTCTTGCCTGCGTAATGATTGTACGCGAAGTGTGGTGGCTCGGTTTGCTCTCTCGCCCCTTGTGGTGGAGAGCTGCGCGGTTACAATTCACTGAGTACCAACGTGCAACCGCATTATTCATGGTTCATTCCCGCGTCTACTTCGTGGCCTTCACCAGATACGCGATGAGATCGGCGCGGTCGCTGGCGCTGGCCATGCCGGCATAGGGCATGCGGTTGGCCGGGATCATGGCCTGCGGATCGGCGATGTATTGATCGATCGTCTGCGCCGTCCAGACTACGCCGCTGCGCTTCATCGCCGGCGAATAGCGGAAATCGGCGAGCTCGCCGGCCTTGCGCGTGAAGACGCCGTGCAGGCTCGGTCCCACCTCGTTGGCGCCGGCTTCCAGCCGGTGGCAGGCGGCGCATTCCTGGAAGCGGGCTTCGCCGCGCGCCGGATCGCCGTCGGCGCGGGCGGCGGCAAGCGGCAGCAGCGTCATCAGCAATGTCGTCGTCATACGCTTCGCGTGGATCATGCCTGCACCAGCGGACCAGGGTTCTTCAGGTAACGGTTCTTGATGGCGTCGGCGGTCCAATAGGCGAGGGCGCCTACCGGCCCGGTCGGGTTGTATGCCGAATTATGCGGGAACACATTCGCGCCGACCACAAACAGGTTGTGGCAATCCCAGCTCTGCAAATATTTGTTGAGCGCGCTGTCGCGCGGATTGGTTCCCATGATAGTGCCCCCGGTATTGTGAGTGCTTTGGTAGGGCACCACGGTCCAGGGATTGGTGCGCGCGACCGCGGGATTTAGCCTGGTGGGGTTCATCGAATTGGCGATGGTATTGATCGTCTGCGCGGCGTGGCCGCCCATCCTGTGCTCGTTGGCCTTGTAGTCGAACGTCATGCGCATCAACGGCTGACCGAACGCGTTGCGATAGGTCGGGTCGAGGTCGTAGCAATTATAGCGGTTGGCCATCACGCTGCCGCTGGCACTGATCACCATCGCGGCCTGGTACCACTTCGCCGTCGCCCGCTTCCACTCGCTGCCCCATTGCGGCGTGCCCGAGGGTACCGGACGGTAGCCGATCGGCAGCGGGGTATTAAAGCCGCCGGCGACGACATAACCGCCGACGAAATCATGCGGCGCGCGGTCGAAGGACCAGTTGGTGTTGAAGTCATCGATGGTGGCGTTGGAGCCGCCGGCGTTCATGAAGGGGTTGAAGAACTTTCCTTCGAAGAACAGCGTCGCGCCGGCGCCGGTCTGGTAGCAATAATTCTTGCCGATCACGCCTTTCTGCGCGACGGGATCGTAGGGGCTGCCAATGCCCGACAGCAGCATCAGGTGCACATTGTTGATGGCATAGGCGCACAACAGCACGATGGTTGCAGGCTGCTCGAATTCCTCGCCATTGAGTACATTGGTATAGGTCACGCCGGTGACCCGCTTGCCGTCGGTGTCCTTCAGCACTCTGGTGACCCAGGAATGCGTGCGCAGCTCGAAATTCGGCCGGGCCATCGCGATCGGGATCACCGTCATGTGCGGGCTGCCCTTGGCATTGGCTTCGCAGCCGAAGCGCTGGCAGTAACCGCAATACTGGCAACCGCCGAATTTCGATCCGTCCGGGTTGGTATAGGGCTGCGAGGCATTCGCCGACGGCCGCGGGAACGGATGATAACCGGCATTGCGCGCGGCGTCGGTGAACATTTCGCTCGCCAGGATCGGCGTCAGCGGCGGCAGCGGATATTCGCGGGCGCGCGGCGCCTCGAACGGATTGCCGCCGGAAAGGATCTGTCCGCCGATATTGCCGGCCTTGCCGGAGACAGCGGCGGTATATTCGAATTTGTCGTAATAGGGCTCGAGTTCGGCATAGGTGATGCCCCAGTCCTGGATCGTCATGTCGTCAGGAATGAATTTCTTGCCGTATCGGTCTTCGTAATGGGAGCGGACCTTGAATTCCATGTCGGTCCAACGCCAGGTATGGCCGCTCCAGTGAACGCCCGAGCCACCGACCACCTCGCCGGGCAGGAAAGAGCCGAGCCGGCGCATCGGCAGCGCCTCGTGCTGGGGATTGTTGCGCACGGTGATGGTGTCGCGCGCGGTGTTCTGCATCAGGTCGTGGCGCACGACGTAGCGCAGCTCGTCGCGGATGTTGGGCAATGAATAGTCGTTCTCGCTGGTCCGCACGCTGCCGCGTTCAAGCGCGACCACCTTGAGGCCGGCCTCGGTCAGTTCCTTCGCCAGAATGCCGCCGGTCCAGCCGAGCCCCACGATGACGACGTCGACCTCTTTGAGTTTCGTGGCCATGGTGCGCGTCCCCTCAACTCATGTCCGCGATGCCGACGGGCTTGCTCGGGAACGGCTTGCCGCGATATTGCGCCACATGATCGCGGTGGACCGCGATGATGCCGGGAAAGCCGATGATCGCCCATCCCGCCTTGTTGCGGTTGCCGCCGTAGATCGGGTCGGAATAGATGCCCTCGACCACGGTCTGGTAAAGCGTGGTCCAGAAAACCCGTACCGGCAGTCCGTTGTCGAAGGTGATCTTGCCGGCGGACAGGCCGATCAGGACCTCCTGGCGCTGCGGGTCGGAAATCCGGTCGAATGGTTTGCCGTAGGTCCCGCGGCAATATGCGTTGGTCGCCGCGATGCCGGCACGATAGAGCTGCGCCGGCGTCAGCGGCAGCTGGTAGCCCTGGCTCGGGGTGCCAAGCTTCCAGGGCCCTTGCATATAGAGACGCTCGCCCTTGCCCCAGGCGCCGGCCAAAGCCCGATCGATGTAGATATTGACGCCGAGATCGGTGCCCTTCGGGCTGATCTCATCGGCGGGAATCATGTGATCGACAAGGGCCTCGACGAAGGCCGCTTCGTCGAGGTTGAGAAAGGCGTATCCGGCTGCCTCCGCCGCGGGCGCCGGTTGCTCGGCTTGCGCGATTTCGGGCGCCGCGATCGTGGCGGTCCCACCGGCCGCGGCGGCTCCGCCCACGACGGCGGTCTTGAGAAAATCGCGCCGGTCGAACCCTTGTTTTTTCATGGTCGCCCCCCTGCCTCCGGGATAAGCACCCGGATGTCATATCATTGTTAATTAACGTCCCTAAAGCAACGGCTGGTTAAGGAGCCTTCATCTGAAGACTCTGTCATTCTGGTCCGCGGAAGTGTGCCGCGATTTTTTGGGGAACGAACGTGAGAAGAACTTTCATATCAGCAGCCGCCGTCTTGGCGTTCACGGCGGCAGGTCACGCCGATGAGCTCTCGGATATCCAGGCTCAGTCCAAGCAACTTCGCGAACAGAACCAGGCGATGACGAAGCGTCTTGCGGATCTCGAAAAGCGGCAGAAGTCTCTCGAGACGCAGCCTGCCGCGTCATTCTCGAATCCCGTGGACGCGATGGCCGCCGATCTGCCCTACAAGGCAGCGGTGAAGGCGAAGGCCCCGGAGAGCGACGACATGTGCTGGCATGGCATCTGTCTGTACGGCAATATGGACATGGGCCTGAGCTATCAGAACCATGGCGCCCCGTTGAGCCCGATGGCCGTCGGACCGCTGGACTATCTGGTGTCGAAGAACTCCAACGGTTCTTATTTTGGCGTTGGCCCCAACCAGCTCAGCACGTCGTTTATCGGCCTGAGGGGCAAGCAGGAGATTGCCGACAATCTGTATGCCGTTTTCAATTTGCAGACGCAGTTTGACCCCGCGAGCGGGACGACTGCCAACGGCGTCGGGTCCGTTTACCAGAACAACGGATTGGCGCTGACCCAAACGAACGCGTTCAGCGATTCTTCCAAGGCCGGCCAGATGTTCAACGGCGCGGCCTATTTCGGTATCAGTTCGCCGACCTACGGCACGCTCACCATGGGCCGGCAGAGCGCGCTGACTTCGGACCTCGTCACCAACTATGATCCGCTCGGGGGAGCGAACGCCTGGTCGGTGCTCACCTACCAGGGTGCAAACGGCGGTGGCGGAGATACCGAGGATCGCGTCTACGACAATTCGTTCGAATATCGGGTGAATGTCGGCCCCGTTCGTTTCGCTGTGGAAACCCAGCTCAGGAATGGCGGCAATAGCGGCACCGGCAATGCCTTCGAAGGTGATATCGGTTTCGACTACATGGGTCTGTCGATGGATTTCACCGGCGGCAAAATCTATGACGCGGTTTCCTCAGGACCTCTGAGTGCCCCGCAACTGAGCGCCATCAATGCCGCCGGTATTGGCTGTTCGCTCGGATGTCTGGCTGGTGTCGTCTCCGACAACACCGTGTTTCAGGTCGCTGCCAAGTACGTCATCGGGCCGTGGAAGTTCTATGGTGGCTACGAGCACATCAATTTCGCGAACCCAAATAACCCGCTGGTCCCCGGCGCCTTCCTCGTAGGCGGCTACAACATCGGTGCTCCCGTCAACAACAACTTCACCACCGACAGGATTCTGCAGACGTTCTGGGTTGGTACGAAATACGCGGTCAGGTCAGATCTCGATGTGGCTGTCGCTTATTACCACGAAAACCAGAACAGCTTCGTGATCGGAAACGGCAGCAACCCGACGGGTACTTGCAACACCGTTGCCTCCGCGGGCTGCAGCGGGTCGCTGGATGCGGTTTCCCTCGTTGCCGATTGGCGCTTTGCCAAGCACTTCGACGCCTATGCCGGCGTCATGTGGTCGCAGGTGCAGAACGGTCTCGCCAGCGGCTTCCTGCTTGCCAACGGATTGCCGGGAGCAACCGGCAACAAGGCGTCGGCGTTCGATCCTGGCGTCGGTCTGCGCTACCAATTCTGATGATCGGATGAAATAGGAGGCAGGGACATTTGAGAACCGCTTCGGTTATGTGGCTCCAGAATGTCCCTGTCTCCGCCTCTCTCTCTCTCTCTCTCTCTCTCTCTCTCTCTCTCTCTCTCTTGTGCGAATTCCCATGGCCTGTTCGATCGAAAAATGTCCTGTCAGGAGATCGAGCCAACGAACGGAATGATCGGCATCGTCTATGCATTCTCGCGTGCATATAAAAAGCATTTTAGAGATTTCCCTCAAGGCAACGTTCGCAAAAATTTTTTAAGTCATAAATATTTTTTGATTCGTAAAAATCATATTAGCGATTTTTGTCGGCTTCCGAATTTGCTGTTGCGTGCAGGTGACATCATTTCCGCGCGACGTGATGCAGAATTATTCGCGTAAGGAGTCCTCGTCCGAGGCTCCACGTAAAATCAGGCCTGCGGATATTTTGCGCCGCGCCTCTTTTTAGGGGAACTTACGTGAAAAAGACTTTTATCTCAGCAGTAACCGTCCTGGCTTTCGCAGCGACGGCGCACGCCGACGAACTCTCGGATATCCAGGCTCAGTCCAAGCAACTTCGCGAACAGAACCAGGCGATGACGAAGCGTCTCGCCGATCTCGAGAAGCGGCAGAAGGCCCTTGAGGCGAAGCCGGTAGCGGTGTCGACCGTGAATCCGGTCGACGCGATGGCGGCCGATTTACCCTACAAGGCAGCAGTGAAGGCAAGGCCGCCGGAGAATGACGACATGTGCTGGCACGGCATCTGTCTGTACGGCAACTTCGACATGGGTGTGGTCTATCAGAACCACGGTACTCCGTTTAACTCGATGGCCGGCGGACCGCTGAACTATCTGGTCGAGAAGGCTTCGAACGGTTCGTATTTCGGCGTTGGCGCCAACATGTCCAGCACGTCGTTCATCGGCTTGAGGGGCAAGCAGGAGATCGCGGACAATCTGTACGCCGTCTTCAACGTGCAGACGTTGTTCAACCCGGCGAGTGGCGCAGGCGTCAACCAGATTGGCGGCATCGTGCAGAACAATGGATTGGGAGCCAACGTGAACACCCTTCAGTGGGCGAACTCGTACGGCGACTCGTCCAAGGCCGGCGTGTTGTTCAACAACGTCGCCTATTTCGGTGTCAGTTCGCCGACCTACGGTACGTTCACCATGGGCCGCCAGAGCGCGCTGAGTTCGGACCTCGTCGTCAATTATGATGCGCTGTCCGGCGCGAACGCCTTTTCGGTGCTCACCTTCGAGGGCGCCACCGGCGGTGGGGGCGATACGGAAGACCGCATCTATGACAACTCGTTCGAATACCGGTTGAATGTCGGCCCGGCTCGTTTTGCCGCGATAGCCCAACTCAGGAACGGCGGAAATAGCTCCACCAACAACGCGTTCGAAGGCGACGGCGGCTTCGACTATATGGGCTTCTCGATGGATGTCGTCGGCGGCAAAGTCACCGATGCGCTTGGCATCGGAACAACCCTGAGCGCAGGGCAAATGCAGCAAATAAATGCTTCCGGCATTGGCTGCTCCCTCGGGTGTACGTCTGGCGTCGTCTCTGACAACACCTTCATCCAGCTCGGTCTCAAATACGTCATCGGGCCGTGGAAGTTATATGGTGGCTATGAGAACATCCATTACAACAACCCGGACAATCCGCTTGTTGGCGTGCCAAACGGTACGATGGCGTTTCAGATGGGCGGCTACAACCTCGCCTTCCCGATTAACAACTTTTATGAATCCACCAGGGTCATGAATATCTTCTGGGTCGGCGCGAAATATGCGATCACGCCCGACCTCGATATCGCGGGCTCCTACTATGGCTACAGGCAGAACAGCTTCCTGACACCCAGCAACGACAACGCCGCCGGCGGCTTCGGCAATTGCAACACCACCTACTCGCCGGGGTGCAGCGGATCGATGGACGCGGTTTCGATGGTGGTGGATTGGCGGTTTGCCAGGCACATGGATATGTACGCTGGTGTGATGTATTCGCAAAAGACGGGCGGTCTCGCCAGCGGCTACGTCCTCACCGCTACAAATCTCAACGTGCCCGGCACGGTTAACACCTACAACAGGGTCTCGTCGTACGATCCTGCCATCGGTCTGCGCTACCAGTTCTGAAGATCGAATGAGATGAGACAGGGACATTTGGAGCCCGCTTCAGTTCGGTGGTTCCAAAATTGTCTCTGTCTCTTTCTTCGTCTCTCGCTCTCTCTGTGTCTCTTAGGTCAAAAACCTTCTTGTTTGGAAATGGACCAATGAAAGAAATGCTTGGCAATGCGCACCGCGCTCGCCGCGCATTTATAAAAGTAATTTTATAAATTTCGCTCGATGCAGCGTTCGTAAATTTTTTTTAAGTCATAAATTTTTTTTAATTCATAAAAATTGTTTTAGCATTTTTTGTCGGCTTCTGAATCTGCTGTTGCATGCAAGTGACATCATTTCTACGTGAGGTGATGCAGATTGTTCACGTAAGGAGTCCTCGTCCGAGGCTCCACGTAAAATCAGGTTCGCGGAGAATTTGGTGCCGCGCCTTTTTTTGGGGGACTTACGTGAAAAAGACTTTTATCTCAGCAGCAGCCATCCTGGCTTTCGCGGCGACGGCGCACGCCGATGAGCTCTCGGATATCCAGGCTCAGTCCAAGCAACTTCGTGAACAGAACCAGGCGATGACCAAGCGTCTCGCCGATCTCGAGAAGCGCCAGAAGGCGCTTGAAGCGAGCCCGGTGGCCGCGTCGACCATCAATCCGGTGGACGCGATGGCCGCCGATCTGCCCTACAAGGCAGCGGTGAAGGCGAAGGCTCCGGAGAGCGACGACATGTGCTGGCATGGCATCTGTCTGTACGGCAACTTCGACATGGGCGTCGCCTATGAACAGCACGGCACCCCGTTTAACTCGATGGCCGGCGGACCGCTGAACTATGCGGTCGAGAAGGCTTCCAACGGCTCGTATTTCGGCGTTGGCGCCAACCAGATGAGCACCTCGTTCATCGGCTTGAGGGGCAAGCAGGAAGTCGCGGACAATCTGTACGCCGTCTTCAACCTGCAGACGCTGTTCAACCCGGCGAGCGGCGCGGGCGTCAACCAGATCGGCGGCATTGCGCAGAACAACGGATTGGGAGCCAACGTGAACACCCTTCAGTGGGCGAACTCGTACGGCGATTCGTCCAAGGCCGGCGTGTTGTTCAACAACGTCGCCTATTTCGGTATCAGTTCGCCGACCTACGGTACGTTCACCATGGGCCGTCAGAGCGCGCTGACCTCGGACCTCGTCGTCAATTATGATGCGTTGTCCGGCGCGAACGCCTTTTCGATGATCACCTTCGAAGGCGCCACCGGCGGGCAAGGCTTCACCGAGGATCGCATCTTCGACAACTCGTATGAGTACCGCTTGAACGTCGGCCCGGTTCGGCTGGCGGCGATCGCCCAGCTCAGAAACGGCGGCAACAGCGCCACCGGCAATGCCTTCCAGGGCGATGTCGGCTTCGACTACATGGGCCTGTCGATGGACTTCGTCGCCGGCAAAGTCTACGATGGGAACGGCATCGCAACGACCCTGAGCGCAGCGCAAATGCAGCAGATCAATGCTGCGGGCATTGGCTGTTCCCTCGGGTGCGTGGGTTCGGTCGTTGCCGATACCACCACATTCGCGGTTGCGGCCAAATACGTCATCGGACCGTGGAAGTTCTATGGCGGCTACGAGCATATCCAGTACACCAACCCGGATAACCCGCTTGCTGGCGTAAACCAGGGTACGATGGCGTTCATGATGGGCGGCTACAACATCGCCTTCCCCACCAATAACTTCTTCGGAACCGACAAGGTCCTGCAGTCGTTCTGGGTTGGCGCGAAGTATGCGGTCACGCCGACCCTCGATGTCATGGGCTCCTACTACGGCTATCGGCAGAACAGCTTCGTGTCGCCTGCCGGCAACCCGCTTGGCAACTGCACCACCTCCATCTCCCCCGCTTGCAGCGGAGCGATGGATGCGGTTTCGGTGGCCATGGATTGGCGCTTTGCGCGGCACTTCGACTTCTATGCCGGCGTGATGTACTCGCAAAAGTCGGGCGGCCTCGCCAACGGTTACGTTCTCACCGCTACGAACCTCAACGCACCCGGCGACGGTTAACACCTTCAACAGGGTCTCGAACTACGACCCGGCCGTTGGTCTGCGCTACCAGTTCTGATGGTTGGGTGAGGAGAGAAACGTAAGAGACAGGGACATTTGAGAATCCACATCCTCGATGCGGTTTGCGATGTCCCTGTCTTTGAACAGCCCGATTGGTCCAGGTCGAACGTTCGTCCCGTCTGGATCCAAGGCAAACGGCAGGCCTCCGGAGAATCGGTGGCCTGCCTCTTCGCCCCCGGAGGGGTGGGCCAAGCACAATTAATAGTTGTATTAAGAGGATATTCACTACCCAGAATGTGACATCAACTGTGTCGCTGCGGCAACAGGCTGGCGCGTCTTACGGGTGACCTCCCGAAAACGTGAGCTTCATGTCCTACTGTTGCGCGCGGGTGACAGTATTTCTCTCGTCCCCTGAAGCAGAGTGACCGCCTAGGGAGTTCTCGTCCGAGGCTCCGTATCTTGGCAGTTCGCGGTGAGTTGGTGCCGCGCCTTTTTTGGGGGACTTACGTGAAACGGACTTTCATATCAGCAGCGGCCGTCTTGGCATTTGCGGCGGCAGGCCACGCCGATGAGCTCTCGGATATCCAGGCTCAGTCCAAGCAACTTCGTGAACAGAACCAGGCGATGACCAAGCGTCTCGCCGATCTCGAGAAGCGCCAGAAGGCTATTGAAGCGAAGCCGGTCGCGTCGACCATCAATCCGGTGGACGCGATGGCCGCCGATCTGCCCTACAAGGCAGCGGTGAAGGCAAGGCCGCCGGAGAGCGACGACATGTGCTGGCATGGCATCTGTCTGTACGGCAACTTCGACATGGGCATCGCCTATGAACAGCACGGCACCCCGTTCAACGCGATGGCCGGCGGACCGCTGAACTATGCGGTCGAGAAGGCTTCCAACGGCTCGTATTTCGGCGTTGGCGCCAACCAGATGAGCACCTCGTTCATCGGCTTGAGGGGCAAGCAGGAAGTCGCGGACAATCTGTACGCCGTCTTCAACCTGCAGACGCTGTTCAACCCGGCGAGCGGCGGAAACGTCAACCAGATTGGTTCCATCACGCAGAACAACGGCTTGGGAGCCAACGTGAACACCCTTCAGTGGGCGAACTCGTACGGCGACTCGTCCAAGGCCGGCGTGATGTTCAACAACGTCGCCTATTTCGGTATCAGTTCGCCGACCTACGGTACGTTCACCATGGGCCGTCAGAGCGCGCTGACCTCGGACCTCGTCGTCAATTATGATGCGTTGTCCGGCGCAACCGCCTTTTCGATGATCACCTTCGAAGGCGCCACCGGCGGGCAAGGCTTCACCGAAGATCGCATCTTCGACAACTCGTATGAGTACCGGTTGAACGTCGGCCCGGTTCGGCTGGCGGCGATCGCCCAGCTCAGAAACGGCGGCAACAGCGCCACCGGCAATGCCTTCCAGGGCGATGTCGGCTTCGATTACATGGGCCTGTCGATGGACTTCGTCGCCGGCAAAGTCTACGATGGGAACGGCATCGCAACGACCCTGAGCGCAGCGCAAATGCAGCAGGTAAACGCTGCCGGCATTGGCTGTTCCCTCGGGTGCGTGGCTTCGGTCGTTGCCGATACCACCACATTCGCGGTTGCGGCCAAGTACGTCATCGGACCGTGGAAGTTCTATGGCGGCTACGAGCATATCCAGTACACCAACCCGGATAACCCGCTTGTTGGCGTGCCGAACGGTGCGATGGCGTTCATGATGGGCGGCTACAACATCGCCTTCCCCACCAATAACTTCTTCGGAACCGACAAGGTGCTGCAGTCGTTCTGGGTTGGCGCGAAGTATGCGATTACGCCGAACCTCGATGTCATGGGCTCCTACTACGGCTATCGGCAGAACAGCTTCGTGTCGCCTGCCGGCAACCCGCTTGGCAACTGCACCACCTCCATCTCCCCCGCTTGCAGCGGAGCGATGGATGCGGTTTCGGTGGCCATGGATTGGCGCTTTGCGCGGCACTTCGACTTCTATGCCGGCGTGATGTACTCGCAAAAGTCGGGCGGCCTCGCCAACGGTTACGTTCTCACCGCTACGAACCTCCTGAACCCCGCTACGGTTAACACCTTCAACAGGGTCTCGAACTACGATCCGGCCATTGGTCTGCGCTACCAGTTCTGATCTGAACCGGTTGAGCTGATACAAGTCTGACTAAGTGTGGGGGGAGCGGAAAGATCCGCTCCCCCCACACGCGTTTGATGGGAAGCGAAACGGCCAGAGTTTGCTGGCGCCCCAACCCTTCGATATTGCGTCTTCCAACCGCCATGCGGACAAGCCCCGGTTCGCGGCCCGCCTGCCGGCATCGCCTCCGCGGTCTCGGATCTCCCCAGTGCGGATCTCGCAACATTCCAGCGGGCATTTTCCGCAGCAACGCCGGCCCCCGAAATCAAATAGACGGCCGAGACGCTATCCCCTGGCTGGACGGGACAGGTCGGCCTTTCCTGCCGACCGAAAACTGCGGCCCGGCCTACGACAGAGGGGCGCGCCGCCCCCGGATTTGTGCTAGCAAATCCCAAAGCAATAAAAGCTGGGACGGATGACAAAGCAGCGAATCATCACAGGCATCGTCGCGATGCTCCTGATCGGGGGCGTGGCCGCAGCCTTTGCCGTCGCATGGCGGCCGGCGATCGCAACGATCGAGCCGCCGGCGCCGCAATCCTTCGACGCCGCCCTTGTGAAGCGAGGCCGTGATCTCGCGGCCATCGGCAACTGCAACGATTGTCATAGTTTGCCGGGCGGCAAGGCCTTTGCCGGCGGCCTTCCGGTGCCGACGCCTTTTGGCACGATCTATTCGTCGAATATCACGCCTGATCCGGACACCGGAATCGGCCGCTGGTCGGAGGCTGCCTTCCGGCGCGCGATGCGGTCCGGCGTTGATCGCGCAGGCCAGCATCTCTATCCGACCTTTCCCTACGACCATTTTACCAACGTCACCGACGAGGACGACCGCGCGCTGTATGCGTTTCTGATGACCCGGCCGGCGGTCCAAGCCCGCCCTCGCGCGAATGATCTCTCCTTTCCGCTCAATCAGCGCTTTGTCGTCGCCGGCTGGAAATTGCTGTTCCTGCGGCGCGGGACTTACCAGCCGGACAGTACCCAAAGCGCGGAGTGGAATCGCGGCGCCTACCTGGTCGAAGGGCTGGCGCATTGCGGCGCATGCCATACCCCGCGCAATGCGCTCGGCGCGGAGCGGGCCAGCGCGTCATTCTCCGGCGGCGACGTCGATAACTGGCAGGCTTACGCGGTCAACTCGCAATCAACTTCGCCGGTGCCGTGGGATACGGAAGCGCTGTTCAGCTATCTCCGTCGGGGTTTCCATCCCGATCATGGCGTTGCGCGCGGGCCGATGGCCGAGGTTGTCAGCAACCTGTCGTCGGTGCAGGAGCGCGACGTGCGTGCGATCGCGGTCTATATGGCAAGCGTGTCCGGTCCGCCCACCCAAGATCGCCTCCGCCAGGCCAGCGAAGTGCGGGCGCAAATCAAGTTTCCCCCGGTACAGTTGTCCCCGACAAATGCGGTCGGCGCCTCGATCTACGCCGCGGCCTGCGCCACCTGCCACGACACCGACCGGCCGCTGCCCTATGGCGGCGTCAGTCTCGGTCTCAGTACCGCCATCAGCGCTCCCGACCCGCGCAACGTCGTCAATATCCTCCTTTCCGGCATTCGCCCGGTGGAGGGAGAGCGCAGCCCTATCATGCCGGGGTTTGCCAGCAGCATGACCGACCAGCAGATTTCAGCCCTGTTGAACTATCTGCGCTCCCGCTTCAGCAACCAGCCGTCCTGGACCGGCGTTGAAAAGATTGTCCAGGATGCAAGGCTCACGCAGACCGTGTTTCTCCAGACGTCGCCGGCGCCGCGCAACGCTCCGGCCGATCCAATGCAGCGAGACAAGCCATGATGACATTGAAGGTCAATGGTCACGATCACCAGATCGACGCGGATCCCGATACGCCGCTGCTTTATGTGCTGCGTGATGATATCAAGCTCAATGCCGCCAAATTCGGCTGCGGTCTCGGCCAATGCGGTGCGTGCACGGTAATCGTCGATGGCAAGGCTGTGTTGTCCTGCGTAACGCCGCTGCTCCTGCTTGAGGGCAAGCAGGTAACGACGCTCGAAGGTCTGGGCACGATCGACGCGCCGGCACCGATCCAGCGCGCATTCATGGAAGAGCAGGCGGCGCAATGCGGCTATTGCATTGCCGGAATGATGATGCGGGCGCAGGCTCTGCTGCAGAAAAATCCCAAGCCGACCGACGAACAGATTCGGGCCGAACTGGAACCGCATCTGTGCCGCTGCGGTACCCATATGCGCATCCTGCGCGCGGTGCAGCGGGCCGCGCATCTGATGGACACGGCCGAATTGTCGCCGCCAACCCATGGGAGCACGCCATGAACGTCCCTGTGATTCTCGATCGCCGCCGCGTGCTCGCGGGCGGTGGCGCGCTGATCGTCAGCTTCTCGATGCCGGATGCCTTCGCGCAGGATCAGACCGCGCCGGTCGCCGCGCCGAAGCCTCCGGGCAGCCTCGCCACGTCGCCATATCTTGATTCCTGGATCCGTATCGATGCCGACGGCGGCATTACCGTGTTCACCGGCAAGGCCGAAATCGGCCAGGGTTTCAAGACCGCCTTTCAGCAGATCGCCGCGGAAGAACTCGATGTTCCGTTCAAATCTCTGAAGGTCGTCACGGCCGATACGCTTCTCACTGCCGATGAAGGCTACACGTCCGGCAGCCAATCCACGCAATACAGCGGCACCGCGATCCAGAATGCCGCCGCACAGGTCCGCGGGCTTCTGGTCGCGGAAGCCGCGCGGCGGTTCAATCTGCCGGCGGAGAGCTTGCGGACCGAAAATGGCGCGGTGATCGCGCCGGACGGCCAGCGTTTCGGCTATGGCGATCTGGTCGCGGACGACCTGCTGCACGTGCAGGCGCAACCAAAATCAAAGCTGAAGGACCCGGCGACGTACAAGGTGATGGGCCAGCCGGTGGCGCGCGTGGACATCCCGGCCAAGGTCACCGGAGGTGCAGCCTATGTCCAGGATATGCGGTTGCCCGGCATGGTACATGCCCGCGTCGTCCGGCCGCCGAGCTATGGCGCCCAGTTGACGGAGTGCGATACGTCGGCGGTCGAAAAGCTGCCTGGCGTCTTCAAGGTCGTTCGCGACGGCAATTTCCTGGCCGTCGTCGCCCAAAAGGAATTCCAGGCGATCAAGGCCATGAAGGCGTTGTCGGCGGCGGCGAAATGGAAGGAGAAGCCGAGCCTGCCGAAGCAGGACGACCTGCTTCGCGTCCTGACCAGCCTGAAGTCGAACGATTCGACCATCTTCCAGCGGAGCAATCCGTCAGCTACCGGCCAAACGACGATTGAGGCGACCTATACGCGGCCGTACCAATCACACGGGTCGATCGGACCGTCCTGCGCGATCGCGCAACTCATCGATGGCGCGATGACGGTGTGGACGCATACCCAGGGCGTCTATCCCGATCGCGAGGGCATCGCCGAGATGTTGCGCGTGCCGATCGCGAGCGTTCGCCTGATCCACGTCGAAGGCTCCGGCTGTTACGGCCATAACGGCGCCGACGATGCCGCGGCCGACGCCGCCCTGATCGCGCGTGAGCTGCCCGGCCTGCCGGTTCGGGTGCAATGGACCCGCGAGCAGGAGCATGGCTGGGAGCCGTTCGGGCCGGCGATGGTCACGAAGCTGAAGGCATCGCTCGACGGCAACGGCAAGATTGCCGACTGGAATTTTGACGTCTGGACGAATACCCATTCGATGCGGCCTGGCGGCGCCGGATCGATGCTGGCTGCCCAGCACATGGCCGAGCCCATTGCCGTGCCGGAGCCGAAGCCAATTCCGTTGCCGGCAGGCGGCGGCGACCGCAACGCGATCCCGATCTATAAATTTCCCAATGCACAGGTGGTGCATCACTTCATTCCGGCCATGCCGGTGCGGGTCTCCGCGATGCGGGCGCTCGGTGCCTATCACAACGTATTTTCCATCGAAAGTTTCATGGACGAGCTCGCTGCGCTGGCTGACGCCGATCCCGTCGAATTCAGATTGAGACATCTCGACGATCCGCGCGGGCGCGAGGTCATCGAGAAGGCCGCGCAGGGCTTCGGGTGGCAGAAGGGGCAAAAAGCCCCGCAGGATCGCGGCTATGGCTTCGCCTTCGCGCGGTACAAGAATCTTGCGGCCTATTGCGCCATTGCGACCGAGGTGGAAGTGAACCGCGAGACCGGACGACCGCGCCTGGTGCGCGCGGTGGCTGCGGTCGACAGCGGTCAGGTGGTCAATCCGGATGGCCTGACCAACCAGATCGAAGGTGCGATCTTGCAATCAATGAGTTGGACGCTCTATGAGGCCGTCACCTTCGACGACACAAGGATCACGAGCATCGACTGGCAGACCTATCCGATCCTGCGGTTCAACTCGGTGCCCGAAAATATCGAGGTGCATATCATCAACCGGCCCGGCCAGCCCTTCCTTGGCAGCGGCGAAACCGGGCAAGGCCCGGCCGCGGCATCGATTGCAAACGCGATCGCCAGCGCCACAGGAAAACGGCTGCGCGACCTGCCGCTGACACGGAAGAAGATCAAGGACGCGATCGACGCGTGACGCCGCGCGTCTAGCCGATTTCCTTGCGAACGATCGTCGCCGCGTCGCACATCGCCTTGAGCTTGCCGAAGGCGATCTGACGCGGCATGTATTTCATGCCGCAATCCGGCGCCGGAATCAGCCTGTCGGCGGAGACATATTTGAGACCGTGCCGAATCCGATCGGCGATGACCGAAGCGGTTTCGATATTCGGGTCACCGAGGTCAATCACGCCAAGCATGATTTTCTTGGACGAGAGATCGGCAAGAACCCCGAGGTCGAGCTTGGGTTGCGCAGCCTCGATCGAGATTTGCTCGGCGGCGGAATCCGCCAGTTCGGCCAGAAACGAATAGCCGGTCGGCTTGGATTGGCCCGGGACCACGGCTGCATAGCCGAAGCAGACATGAACGACGGTAGGCACCGTGAGGCCCTGCAGGGCGCGGTTGATCGCCTTGACCGCATAGCGCCTGGCAGCTTCGGGATCCTGGCGTACCCAGGGCTCGTCGAACTGGATCACGTCGGCACCGGCTTTCTGCAATTCCAGCGCTTCGGCGTTAACGGCGGCGGCAAAAGCCATCGCCAGTTCTTCATCGTCCCCGTAAAATTCGTCCTTGGCCTGCTGGCTCATGGTGAACGGGCCGGGCAGCGTGATCTTGGCGGCACGGTCGGTGTGGCGACGAAGGAACTCCATGTCTCGCAACTCGACCGGGCCGTTGCGGCCTATTTTCCCGACAACACGGGGCACTGGCGTCTTGTGGCCCGAACGCGAGATAACGATGGCGGGGTTCTCGGTGTCGATCCCGTCAAGCGCCGTCGCAAAACGGTTGGAGTAGCTCTCGCGCCTGATTTCGCCGTCCGTCACGATGTCGATGCCCGCGCGTTCGAGGTCGCGGATCGCAACGATCGTCGCGTCATCCTGGGCCTGCTCGAGATGCGCTTGCGGGATGCGCCATATTTCAGTCATCCGGGTGCGCGGCACGGATTTGGACAGCATCTCGCGGTCCACGAGCCAGTCCGGTTGCGGGTAGCTTCCAACGACTGTCGTCGGCAATACGTGCTTGGGCAGCGGCAATGCTTCAACCCTCCGGTGGCAACAGCGGTCCCTGTTTCAATTCTATCGGTATTGGATAAAACCGCTCCAGTCCAGAACCGGCCCGGCATGATCTCGCTCGCCGGCCGCGAAGACCGGGTCCGGCGCCTACCGCAGCGATAGCCCGGTCGCGGCTTCCAGCTCGGCGAGCGCTTGCGGCGCGTCAAGTACCTTGATCGTGGTCATTCCCATTTCGCGCGCGGGCTTCAGGTTGACGCCGAGATCGTCGAGATAGACGCATTCTTTCGGATCGACTCCGAGAGCATCCACCATCATCCGATAGATGCGCGGGTCGGGCTTCCTCAAGCCGATCTTTGCCGACTCGATGACATGGTCGAACAGCGCCATCACTTCCGCGATATAAAGCGTCCGGCCGCCCACGCTGCCGATGGCGTTGGCGGGAAGGTTGTTGGTGATGCAGCCTGTCTTGAGCCTGGTCTTTACCCGCCTGAGCGCTTCCACCATCTCCGGCCGCAGATTCCCTGAAAGCAGGGGCAACACGTCCTTACCTCGAACCTCCGCGCCGAGGGTGCGCGATTCCGCCGCGAACAGACGATCGAAGGCTTCAACGTCCACTTCGGCCCGTTCGAATTTGGCCCAGGCATTTTCCAGATGATTGGCGGCATTGGTGCGCCGGATGATATCGGCGGGAAGCCCGCGCTCGGTCTCAAAGCGCGCGAACGCCTCGAAGGGCGATGACGTGAGTACACCGCCGAAGTCCCAGATGATCGCCTCAAACATCCATTCGCTTCCACGCGAGAGCAGGCCTGGAAGCGGCTAACATGATGACTTGGTTTTGACCAGCCGGTCCTTTCGCGGCGCGATGCCTTTTCGAATTTGATTTTTCCGCGCCCGCGGCATTCTGCTGCGAGATACCGGTTAGCCGCCCAGTCGATTTGTTCAGGATCGTGAATTCGGACAATTTAAGTACTTTACTCGCCTCAGACCCCTCCGCCGGTTGGCCGTTGTTTCTGAGGCTTTTTCCTGGTCTTGTCTCGTTCCAGAAATGCAATACCGATCTGGTCTCCGGAGACGCGCACCAGTTTGCAGCGGCGATACGCGAGACCTGTCGACGACAGAAGCAGAAAGAATTCCCGGAGGTCCAGCCCGTCAAGAGGTCCTTCGACGTGCAGGCGTGCGCCTGTCTGCGACACGTCGATCATCAGACATTCCCGGCGCCAGGTTCCATCTATTCCCATCATATAGACCTGGATACCGCGTTCGAAATCGACCCGGTCGCTTTTTCTATCTCCATAACCCATCTATGAAATCCGACCCGTCAAAAAAACAGAGATCGTGTCAGGCGCTCCTCGCACTTACCTCGCGGACCTGCCAAAATCGAAGCAGCCGCTGTGCGTTCGATTTCGATAATTTGGCGAAATCAGTTTTGAGCTTTTCTTGTCCCGCTTTAGGGGGCGATCCTGGCGGCAGCTTGGTAGATAGAATGGCGCTGACGGTTTCCCATTTGCAATCCGCCACCTTGCAGGGGATCAACAGGCCGTCGTCTCTGGGGCTCTTCATGAGAGGTTTGATGATTTCAAGCGACGCGGAGGAGAGGAGCGACAGCGCCACGGCGGTCTCTTCATATCTGCGGCCACGCGCGAATCCGAACAGCGTGTTCTCGTCAAGCTCACCCTTCTCCTGCAGCAATCCCACGAATGCCTTGGCGGCCTGGAAGTCGCGAGGCTTGCTCAATTCCTGGTCAACCGCCTCGGCCGCGGCGCTCACCGCCCGGCGAACTTCTTCCTGGAATTCGGGGGGCGTGCGGGTAAGCAGCCGGGATCGAACCGATTCAGTTGCGCGCAGCAAAAGCTGCCGGAGAAGATTGAGCGGCAGGTCCAGCCGGGAGCCGGTCTTTTCGGCCAGTTTTTCGTCAGTTTCGGCCGCCTTCAGCAGCGCAGCAAACCCGCTGTCAGAAAATTTTGCCCCGGAATTGCCCGCGACGCTTTGAACGACGGCCTGATTGCCGCGATCCAAAAGAACATCGGTAACGGCAGTTTCAATTTGTATCCGTTCCGAGATCGCGAGAAGGTGGTCCTGGCTCCTGGTTTTCGCAATATCGACAAGGTCGGCCGTCGTCAGGCGACTCGAGTTCGTCAGGATCGGGCCGGCAATTCCGATTTCAGAATGCCTGGCCAAGTTCAGCGTCAGGTCGATCGGAGCATTGGTAACGTGCGCCAGTCGCTCGCTGATTTCCGCCAGCGTTCTGGTTTCAATTCTCTCGATCAGCTGAACCAGGACGTTGTCGAAAACGCCGATCTGTTCTTCGTTCAGGCGATCTGCCTCGCTCAGAAACAGGTCGGTGACTTGCCGCAGCATGGCTACACGTTTTTCCGATGAGCCGCTCTGCAGCGCAGCATCGAGATCATCGAACAGGGAAGGGCTATCGGCGTTGGGCACGATCGCAATCCATAAATTGCAAGGGGGCGTCGTTGCCCTCACGATGCCTTCCCGGTTGGGAGCGCGAGATTCAACTGGAACCCGACATTTTCCGCACAATGCCCTTTAAGTTACAATGTTTGGTAAACTGTCGCGGAGGCAGAACGTCATCAAAATCGCCGTCGGGCAATTTTTGGCAGGTCCATTTGGTTTGCTTTGGGAGGAGCTAAGTATAAGAAAATCATGGAGAAAATAGTCCGGCCTTAAAATGCCAATGATACGATCCATCTTGCGACTGCTGGTTTTTTCCTGACAGGCTTCTCAGCCGCCGCTGACCCAGCGCTGAAGCTGTTCTCAAAGCCGCGTGGTGAAGTTGCGAACACAAACCCCCGGTCCATGAAATTACCCTGCCATACGTTATCCCAAGGATAAGTAAGCATAGCTGTCCTTTGACGGACGGCAGAATGCGAAGAGGTGGCCGACCGCAAACGCAACTGGCGGTTTCGATAACTATAAAATTCAACGAAACGTTCAAAATATTCTGCGAATCTGCCGGGTGCGTTTCAGCTCACGGGAGGGGAGCGGGTAATGTATCCACGACGGTTCGTACGCGTGCGGCCTACAGGGCGAAATTCCGATGCGGCCAAACTGATCGTTGGCGCTAAAGACCCCGTCATTGATTGCAAAGTTGTCGACTACTCCCCCGGGGGCGCGTGCCTTGAGGTATGGACGCAAACCAGGCTGCCTGGCCGATTTGAGTTGCTGTTCGGTGGCACCAAGAAGCGTTGCCGGGTCGTTTGGAGTGCGGGCCGACGCTTGGGGGTTGCATTTTAGCAGGCCTTGATCCCGGCAAGCTTGGATTTTAGAGGACTTGGATTCTGGAGGACTTGGATTTTAGCAGACATGGTTTTTAGCAGGTCTGGAATTCACGATGTGACGCGTTCGTCGGCCCGGCGCTGAGCGCTGTAATCGGAAGAACGCTCTTATCGGAGTAAGCCCCGGTTTTTTTGGTGAAACGGTCGAAGCAATGTCTTTTTTGCAGGAACTGGATGACGCAGTTTCGGGCGGATCGGTCGAAAGCCGCCAGCGCGCGTTGTGGTATGCGACCGATTTATTGATAACCGGACGGTATACCGACGACGAAATCTGGATGTTCGGAGAGATCATAGGGCGGCTCGAGCAGGATATTGAAGAAGCGGCCCGCGCCCAGCTCGCGAAGCGACTTGCCCGGGCCGACAACGCGCCTGTCAAGATCATCAACAAACTTGCGTTCGACGATTCAATCGACGTGGCAGGGCCTGTGCTTCGGCAGTCCGAACGACTGGATTCCCGAACACTGATTGCCAATGCCAGGTCCAAAAGTCAGCAACATCTTCTCGCAATATCCAAGCGGAAGTCGATCAGCGAGGACGTGACCGACGAACTCGTGACGCGAGGGAACCGTGAGGTTGTTTGCTCGGTTGCGACCAACAATGGTGCGCGCCTTTCGAATTTCGGCATTTTGCATATGATCAAACGTTCCGAGAGCGATTCGATTCTCGTCGAGCAACTGGGACGCCGCAATGACATTCCCAGGCATCTTTTCCAGCAGCTGATCGCGAAGGCTTCGGATAACGCGAAAAAGAAGATCGAGCGCGAGCGCCCGGAGGTAGCAAGCCAGCTTCAAAATGTAATGACCGATGTCACGGGCGTGCTGCATTCGAAATTTGGGCCGGCCTCGAGGAGCTATTTCGATGCGAAAAAAGCCGTGGCAAGACAGAATCGAGAGGGAAATTTGAATGAGGGCAAGATCTTCGAATATGCCCAATCCCGAAAGTTCGAGGAAGCCGCGGTTGGGCTGTCCCTGTTGTGTTCGCTGCCTGTGGACGTCGTGGAACGGGCGTTGATCGATAAGAGCAGGGAATTGGCGCTGATTTTGGCCAAGGCTCTGGGGTTTTCGTGGGAGACCACGATGTCGCTGCTGTTTCTGGGTGCGCCGGATCACCGCATCGCTTCACAGCACTTTGACGCCTTGAGGAGAGAATTTTCCGGTCTCAACGTCGATACGTGCCGAAGCGTTCTGAAAGCCTACCAGTCACGCAAGCAGGCAGCTGCGGCAGATTCCGAGCAGGGCCGGTTGCCTCAACTCCACGCGCTGTAAATAGCTGGTTTGTATCCGTCTTCGCGAGCGGACTCGTGGACGGCTCCATGGTTCAAGCGAGCATTGCCTCAGAAATTCGCGCTTGATGGCCGTCAAGCTCAGGGCAATCCCGCCTTACGAGTTGCGGCGGCCGGTCCTGGTCGCTATGGCCGCGGCGGCGGTGCGGTTCTCGACGCCAAGCTTGGCGTAGATTTGCTCAAGATGCTTGTCCACCGTCCTTGGACTCAAGCCCAGGATCTGGGCGATGTCGCGGTTGGTTTTTCCTTTGCTCAGCCACGACAACACCTCGCCCTCACGGGTGGTCAATCCGAGCTCGCTGGAGAATTCCGCGGGAAAATCGGCGTGTGAATCCTTTGCCAGCCGCAACAGGAATTCATTTGGCCCCAGTTTTCCCATGTATTGTAGCCGCAACCGCTCGTCTTCCGGAAACGACGCCATCGCCTGGGTCTTCGATCCAGCCTTGCTTTTCTGCGCCTGCTCAAGCCAGTGCACCATGGAATCCGGCAGCACGAATTCGTCGTCGGTGCCGGAGCCAAGATTTTCCGACAATAACCTCTGGGCTTGTGGCGTCGCCCACACCATCTTGCCTTGCCGACTGACAGCCAGCAAAAAGCGACCGGACACATCGAGCGCCGCTCGCGCGCTCTGGGTCATCCGTGCATTGGCCAGATGAACCCGAATTCGCGCCAGCATTTCTTCAATGACGATCGGCTTGGTGACATAATCGACGCCGCCGGCTTCCAGGCCGCTGACGATATGCTCGGTCTCGGCCAACCCCGTCATGAAGATGACCGGCACATTGCTCAAGCCCGCATCGCGCTTGAGACGCCGGCAGGTTTCAAAGCCATCCATGCCGGGCATCACGGCGTCGAGCAGAATGATGTCGGGCGTGATCTGGTCGACAATTCGCATTGCCGCCGCTCCGTCCATGGCGACCATGACCGTCATGCCGGCACCGTCAAGCGCGTCGGTCAGCAAGCGCAGCGTTTCCGGAGAGTCGTCGACGACGAGCGCCACGTCGCGCTTTTTGGATTCAGTGATCATGAAGGTGCAGCGTCTTCAGGGTTGCCATGTACTGATCTAGGTCGAAGCGGTCGATCAGCGTGCGCATTTGCGAAACAAAGTCGGCATGTTCGGGATAGTCAGTTCCTATTTCGTCGAGCTTGACGCGGATCGCGCGAATATAGCCCAATTGTCCAAGACCGATGAGTTCCTCGACATGCTTCGCGGACGGCCGGGAGCCGCTGCCGGGTTGCCATTGCGGGACGGCGATCTGATGGTTTGCATATTGCCATTCGATCTTGAGAAGCTGGCGGATCAATTCCAGGAGTCTCGGAATATCGATCGGCTTCATCAGATAGCCGTCGTGGAATGGCTGCGCGAGCGGCGCGCCATGCGCCTCCAATGCGCTTGCTGAAACCATCAGGATACGGGCCTGATGATGACCTGTTGAACGCAGCGTCTCCGCCACCGTCCACCCGTCCATGCCCGACATCGAGATGTCGAGCAAAAACAGGTCTGGCCGGCAATGCTGGGCGAGCGCAAGGCAGCCGGGGCCGTCCGGGGCGCTCAGCAGGATAAAGCCCAGCGGTGCCAGCACTTCGCGCAGGAGATCGCGCTGGATCGGATCGTCGTCGGTGATCAGGATCGTCTTGCGCGGGCCGTGATAGCCGAAGACCGGCGCGTTGACGGGCGCCACGCGCGTCGGGTTTGTCACTTCCGACAGCAGGATTTTTACCCGGAAGGTGCTGCCTGCACCGACCATGCTGGTGACCTGAATATCGCCGCCCATCACGCCCGCGAGCAACCGGCTGATGGTCAGCCCGAGCCCGGTCCCGGTGTGCGGTTGGGAAGCGCCCAGGGCGCCGCGTTCGAACGGTGCAAAAATGCGCTCAAGGTCGGATCCCTGAATTCCCGGGCCGGTATCGATCACCTCGAATTCGGCGACCGGGCTGCGGTAATGCACGACGAGTTGCACGCTGCCGGTTTGGGTGAATTTGATGGCGTTCGACAACAGGTTGATCAGGATCTGGCGCAGCCGCTTTTCGTCGGCATAGACCACGACCGGCAGCACCGCCGGCCGCCTGAACGCGAAATCGATACCTTTGGCGGCGGCCTGCAGGCGAAACATGCCGACGAGTTGATCGAGAAATTCGCCCAGCCGCACCTCGTCCCGCGACAGATGGAGCCGGCCGGCCTCGATTTTCGAAATATCGAGAATGCCGTCGATCAGACCCGACAGATGATCGGCGCTGCGGCGGACCACGCGGACCTGATCGCGCGGTTTCGTACTCAGGCTCGTATCCTGCTCCAGCAATTGCGCATAGCCGGATATCGAGTTCAGCGGCGAGCGCAACTCGTGGCTCAACCCGACCACATATCGGCTTTTTGCAAGATTGGCGGACTCCGCGACTTCCTTGGCGCGCTGCAATTCGGCGTCGGTGCGTTTGTGGGCGTCGATCTCCTGAATCAGAAGCGCGGTCTGCCGCCTGGTTTCCGCTTCCGCCGCGCGCCGGCTCTGCTGCGCCAGCACGAACAGCCACGCGACGACACCGATGATAATGGTCAGCGCGAAGAATACCTTCCAGAGGACCTCGGACAGCTGCAAGCTATCGACGTGAACCGTCGCCGAGGTCTGCAGATAGATCAAGCCGAGGGTCAGTCCGACCAGCCCTGCGGAAGCCGCGAACACCCCGAGGTAATGTCCGACCTGCGAATTGATACGCGCATAGATCGGTTGCGGCAGCAGCTTGCCGAGGGTTTCGGAGATCTGCGCCTGGATCCGCGCATGCGGCTTGCAGAGATCGTGGCAGCGCGCGTCGAGCGAACAGCACAACGAGCAGATCGGTCCGGCGTAGGCTGGGCAACCTGCCATGTCCTCGGGCTCGAACGTATGCTCGCAAATACAGCACTGGATTGCCTCGATGTTCTGCCAGCTGCGCTTCGGCTTGCGCGCAATGTAATACTTTCCGTCGGTGGCGAACGCGATCAGCGGCGCGGTGACGAAGGCCACGATCAGCGCGACGAATGGCGCCAGCGCCTTTGCCGTCGGTCCGAACAGGCCGTAAAACGCACTGATGGAGACGATGGTGGCGATGGACATGGCGCCGACGCCGACCGGATTGATGTCGTAGAGATGCGCGCGTTTGAACTCCATATGCGGCGGGCGCAAGCCAAGCGGCTTGTTGACGACGAGATCGGAAACCAGCGCGCCGACCCAGGCGATGGCGACATTCGAATAAAGCGCCAGCGTCTGTTCCAGCGCCTTGTAGACGCCGATCTCCATCAGCAGCAGCGCGACCAGCACGTTGAATACCAGCCAGACCACGCGGCCGGGGTGGCTGTGGGTCAGCCGGGAGAAGAAATTCGACCATGCGATCGAGCCGGCATAGGCATTGGTGACGTTGATCTTCAACTGCGAGAGGATCACGAAAGTGCCGGTCAATGCCAGTGCGAGATCCGGCTCCGACAGCACGTAGCGAAATGCTTCGAGATACATATGCGCGGGCTCGGCCGCATGCTCGTAGGTGACGCCATGGCCGAGCGCAAAGAAGGCCAGGAACGATCCGGCCAGCAGTTTCAATGCGCCGAGAACGATCCAGCCGGGGCCGGCGCTCAACAGCGCGATCCACCACGACGTCTTCGAGGTCCGGCGGTCGCGCGGAAGGAAGCGCAGAAAATCGACCTGCTCGCCGATCTGCGCCACCAGCGAAAACACCACCGAAGCGGCGGTGCCGAACAGCAACAGATCGAGATGGCCCGCAGCGCTGCCATGCTCGCCGGCAAATTTTGTCCACTCCGTAAAGGAGCGCGGATTGGCGTAGGCGATCGCCGCGAAGGGCATGATGTGAAGAACGATCCATAGCGGCTGCGTCCACAACTGGAAGCGGCTGATCAGCGTGATGCCGTGGGTGACCAGCGGAATGATGACGACGGCGCTGATGAGATAGCCGACCGGGCGCGGGATTCCGAAACACATCTCCAGCGCGGTTGCGAGAATGACGGCTTCGATCGCAAAGAAAATGAAGGTGAAGGACGCGTAGATCAGCGAGGTAATCGTCGAGCCGATGTAACCGAAGCCGGCGCCGCGCGTCAGAAGATCGATATCGATGCCGCATTTCGCAGCGTGATAGGCGATCGGCAGGCCGCAGCAGAAGATGATGGCACTGACGACGAGGATGGCCGTGGCAGCATTGGTGACGCCGTAATTGAGCGTGATCGTGCCGCCGATCGCCTCCAGCGCGAGGAACGAGATGGCGCCAAGCGCCGTGTTGGCGACGCGGGCCGCGGACCATCGCCGCGCGCTCTTGGCCGTGAAGCGGAGCGCGTAGTCTTCCAGCGTCTGGTTCGCAACCCATTGATTATATTGGCGTCTGACGCGGTCTATTCGCTGTCGCCCTGCCACTGTGAGCTCCTGACCTGTCAGCGATCCGCCTGCAACTTCTATTCCAAAACCTACTCCAAAACCTACGTCGCTATTTTGCGGTGCAATATACGCGATCTTGCGTATCTGTGCGCTGCACAATCTCGGCAATCCTCGTCTGACCAATAGCGCGTCCTCGAACCAAAAATGGGGTACTCATGTCAGACGACACTAAACAGGGGCTGCAGTCGGCATTCCGCCGCCAGCTGCTGATGGGAATCGCGGCGCTGCCCGCCCTTACGGTGCTGCCTCGCCCATCTTTTGCGCAAGCGCCGGCAACCTCAGCGATCAACACCACGGGCCTCGCGGTTACCGATACTGAAGTCACCGTCGGAATCCTGCATTCGGCCACCGGCACGATGGCAATCTCGGAAACGGGCTCGATCGAAGCCGAAAAGCTTGCGATCGAGCAGATCAACGCTGCCGGCGGCGTACTCGGCCGCAAGATCAAATTCATCCAGGAGGACGGCGCCAGTGATTGGCCCACCTTCGCCGAGAAGGCCAAGAAGCTTCTTGTCAACGACAAGGTAGCGGCGATCATGGGCTGCTGGACCTCGGCGTCCCGCAAGGCGGTGCTCCCGGTCGTCGAGCAATACAACGGCATGCTCTACTACCCGACCTTCTACGAAGGCCTCGAGCAGTCCAAGAACGTGATCTACACCGGCCAGGAAGCGACGCAGCAGATCCTCGCCGGCCTGAACTGGATCGCCAAGGAGAAGGGCGCCAAATCGTTCTTCTTCATAGGTTCGGACTACATCTGGCCGCGCACGTCGAACAAAATCGCGCGCAAGCATGTCGAGAACGTGCTGAAGGGCAAGGTTGTCGGCGAAGAATACTACCCGCTCGGCAATACCCAGTTCAACTCGGTGATCAACAAGATCAAGCTGACCAAGCCCGATGTGATCTTCACTGACGTCGTCGGCGGATCCAACGTCGCGTTCTACAAGCAGCTCAAGGCGGCCGGCATCGACCTCTCGAAACAGGCGCTGCTCACGATCTCGGTGACCGAAGACGAAATCGATGGCATCGGCGGCGAGAACATCGCGGGCGCCTATGCCTGCATGAAGTACTTCCAGTCGCTCGACAATCCCAACAACAAGGCCTTCGTGCCGGCGTTCAAGAAGATGTGGGGCGAGAAGACCGTGATCGGCGACGTGACTCAGGCCGCCTATCTCGGCCCGTGGCTATGGAAGTTGACGGCGGAGAAGGCCGGCAGCTTCGACGTCGACAAGATCGCGGCAGCTTCGCCCGGGGTCGAATTCAAGGGTGCGCCGGAAGGTTACGTCCGCATTCATGAAAACCATCACCTTTGGTCAAAGACCCGGGTCGGACGTGCGAGGCTCGATGGTCAGTTTGACCTGATCTACGAGACCGCTGATCTGGTCGAGCCCGATCCGTTCCCCAAGGGCTACCAATAAGAACGCGCGGCCCTGTCGCGCTTTCTCCCCAGGCAGGCCTCTCCCTGGCGTGGATCGTCAATCCACGCTCAAGACCCCCGCGTCGCGCGTGTACTCGCGACGCGGGATTTTCCCGACGGAGGACATCGATGTTCGGCGACTACTCGATTGGTGATCTGGGCTCCATCTTCGTCATGCAGGGTTTCGCGGGCCTGATTCTGTTTTCCGTCTACGTGCTGATGGCGCTCGGTCTCGCAATCATCTTCGGCCAGATGGGCGTGATCAACATGGCGCATGGCGAGTTCATGATCCTTGGCGCCTACGTTACCTGGATGACATCGAATTTCTTTCAGGCCTACCTTCCGGGCCTGTTTGGCGGCTATTTCTTTCTCGCGATGATATTGGCGTTCTTCGCTTCCGGGGCGCTCGGAATGCTGGTGGAGTGGGTGCTGATCCAGCACCTCTACCGGCGACCGCTGGATACGCTGCTCGCCACCTGGGGCTTGAGTCTCATCTTGCAGCAGGCCTATCGCTCGATTTTCGGCGCGCGGGAAGTAGGCGTCGAACTGCCGCAATGGATGCTCGGGTCCATGCATGTTTCCGACAGTATCGAGGTGCCGATCAACGGCGTCTTCGTGATGGGTCTGACGGTGCTGATCACCATCGCCGTTGCCTACATCATGTACAGGTCGCGCTGGGGCCGCCAGGTCCGCGCCGTGGTGCAAAATCGCGTGATGGCCGGCGCAGTCGGCATCAACACCGAAAAAGTCGATCGCTACACCTTCGCGCTTGGCTGTGGCATCGCCGGAGTCGCCGGCAGCGCCTTTACCATGATCGGCTCGACCGGCCCGACCTCCGGTCAGCTCTACATCGTCGATACGTTCCTGGTTGTGGTGTTCGGCGGCGCGGCGAGTTTGATCGGCACTATCGCGTCGGCGTTCTCGATCTCCCAGACGCAGTCGACCCTGGAGTTCTTCATGTCCGGTTCGATGGCCAAGGTTCTGACATTGCTCGCGGTCGTCGGAATTCTGATGCTGCGGCCGCAAGGTCTCTTCGCCCTCAAGGTCCGCAAATAAGCAAATAAAAGGGCTGAAGCCATGACCGACAATCCGCGCTTTGCTAACCGATCGGAACTCGTCGGCATTCTCGCGCTCGCGGTTCTCCTGGTGGTAATTCTGCCGCTCTGCCTCGACGTATTCCGTCTCAATCTGGTCGCCAAATATCTGACTTACGCTTTCGTGGCGCTGGGCCTGGTCATCTGCTGGGGTTATGGCGGCATCCTGAGCCTCGGGCAGGGCGTGTTCTTCGGGCTTGGCGGCTACTGCATGGCGATGTTCCTCAAGCTGGAGGCCTCCAGTCCCGAGAATACCAAGATCCAGTCCACGCCAGGCATCCCCGATTTCATGGACTGGAACCAAATCACGCAACTGCCGTTTTTCTGGAAGCCGTTCCACAGTCTCACCTTCACTGTCGCCGCTGTTATTCTGGTGCCGGCGTTCTTCGCGTTCATCATAGGTGCGGCGATGTTCAAACGCCGCGTCGGCGGCACCTACTTCGCCATTATCACCCAGGCTGTCGCGGCAATTCTCACCATTCTGATTGTCGGCCAACAGGGGTATACCGGCGGCATCAACGGGATGACTGACCTGCGGACCCTGAAGGGTTGGGACATCCGGCCGGATCACGCCAAGATCGTACTCTACTTCTTTGAAGTGGCGTGCCTGTTCGGCTGTATCTTCATCGCGCAATTCATACGCCACTCCAAACTCGGGCGCATTCTGGTCGCAATGCGCGAAAAGGAAGATCGCGTCAGATTTTCTGGTTACAGCGTTGCGAATTTCAAGATCTTCGCTTTCTGCATCGCCGCCATATTCGCTGCGATCGGTGGCGCGATGTTCGCGCTCAATGTGGGTTTTATGTCGCCGTCCTTCGTCGGCATCGTGCCCTCGATCGAAATGGTGATCTACACCGCGGTCGGCGGTCGGCTCTCCATCCTGGGCGCGATCTACGGCACGCTGCTGGTCAACTTCGCCAAGACCAGCCTGTCGGAATCCTTTCCCGAATTGTGGCTGTTTGGGCTCGGTGGTCTGTTCATTGCGGTGGTTCTTGCCTTCCCGAACGGTCTGGCAGGAATCTGGGGCGACTACATCCAGCCGCGGCTGAACCGGTTGATTCCGTCACGCAAATCCGGCTCCGGACCGACGGCGGGCTGGAGCGACAATTCAGTCGCCGATGGCGCGCCGGCCGAGTGAGGAGTTCATCATGCTCATAGGTCAACAGCCCAAACCTTTCCTGCTCTCGGTCGAGGGGCTGACGGTCTCCTTTGACGGCTTCAAGGCAGTCAACGACCTGTCCTTCTATGTCGACGAAAACGAGATCCGCGTCATCATCGGTCCCAACGGCGCCGGCAAGACCACGGTGCTCGACCTGATCTGCGGAAAGACCAAGGCGACCTCCGGCTCGATCCAGTTCCGTAATCAGGAACTCACCAGGATGAAGGAGAACCAGATCGTGCAGGCCGGGGTCGGCCGCAAGTTCCAGACGCCGTCGATCTATGACGACCTGACCGTGTTCGAGAATCTGGAGATATCCTATCCGCGCGGCCGCACGGTGTTCGGCGCTCTCGCGTTCAAGCGCGACGCAATTGTGCGTGCCCGGGTCGAGGAAGTTGCCGAGATGATCTTCTTGAAGGACCGTCTTAACATGAGTGCCGAACTGCTCAGCCACGGCCAGAAGCAATGGCTGGAGATCGGCATGTTGCTGATTCAGGATCCCGAGTTGCTGATGCTGGATGAGCCGGTGGCCGGAATGAGCGTCAGCGAACGCGTCAAGACCGCAGAACTGCTCAACCGCATCATCAAGGACCGATCGGTGCTGGTGATCGAGCACGACATGAAATTCGTCGAGGATATCGCCCACAAGGTCACGGTGCTGCACCAGGGCCAGATCCTGTCGGAAGGCACGATGGAGCACGTCAAGAACGATCCCAAGGTCATCGAAGTCTATCTCGGACACTAGAACGAAAAGACAGGGAGCATCCTGATGCTGGCTATCTCCAATCTGCATGTCGCCTATGGCCAGAGCGAAGTGCTGCACGGCCTCAACGTGTCGGTGGCACCTAACGAGATCGTTGCGATCATGGGCCGCAACGGCATGGGCAAGACCACGCTGATGAAGTCGTTGATGGGCATCGTGCCGACCAGGAGTGGCTCCGTGAGCATGGAAGGCGCCGAACTCAGCAAGCTGAAAAGCTATGAGCGCGTTGCGAAGGGGCTGGCCTATGTGCCGCAGGGGCGCATGATTTTCTCGGCCATGACGGTCAAGGAAAACATCGAGACCGGCCTTGTCGCCTCGGGCGAAAGGGAGGTGCCGGGTGACCTCTATGAGCTGTTTCCGGTACTGCTTGAAATGAAGAACAGGCGGGGTGGCAATCTCTCCGGTGGTCAGCAGCAACAGCTTGCGATCGCTCGCGCGCTGGCGACCAAACCCAAGGTGCTGCTGCTGGATGAACCAACCGAAGGCATCCAGCCCTCGATCATCAAGGAGATGGCGCGCACGCTGAAGCGAATTCGCGACGAGCGCGGCCTGTCTATCGTGGTGTCGGAGCAGGTGTTGAGCTTCGCGCTCGACATCGCCGACCGGGTGCTCGTCATCGAGAACGGCGAGATCGTGCGCGATGACCCGCGCGACGGCGTCGATGCCGCGCAGATCTCCAAATTTCTGTCAGTCTGAATCCAATATGGTTTGCAAACAGGGGAGCTTTTGATGCCCGAGACACTGATCAAGGTCGATCTCACGAAGTCGGCCTACGAAAACGACATGGTCCACAATCGCTGGCATCCCGACATCCCGATCGTGGCGTGGGTCAATCCGGGCGATGATTTCATCATCGAGACCTACGACTGGACGGGCGGGTTCATCAAGAACAACGACTCGGCGGACGACGTGCGCGATATCGACCTGTCGATCGTGCACTTCCTGTCCGGCCCGATCGGGGTGAAAGGCGCCGAGCCCGGCGATCTTCTGGTCGTGGATCTGCTCGACATCGGTCCGAAGAAGGAAAGCCTGTGGGGCTTCAACGGCTTTTTCTCGAAGAAGAATGGCGGCGGCTTTCTGACCGAACACTTTCCGCTGGCGCAAAAGTCGATCTGGGACATCAAGGGCCTATACACCTCGTCGCGCCACGTCCCGGGCGTGAATTTCGCCGGCCTGGTGCATCCCGGCCTGATCGGCTGCCTGCCGGATCCGAAACTGCTGGCGACCTGGAACGCGCGCGAGAACGCGCTGATCGCCACCAATCCGACACGCGTGCCGCCGCTCGCCAACCCACCTTTTGCCGCAACCACTCACGCGGGGCGGGCGAAGGGCGACGCCAAGGCGAAGATCGGCACGGAAGGTGCCCGGACGGTGCCGCCGAGAGAGCATGGTGGGAACTGCGACATCAAGGACCTGTCGCGCGGCTCGAAGATCTACTTCCCGGTCTATGTGCCGGGCGGCGGGCTCTCGATGGGCGACCTGCATTTCAGCCAGGGTGACGGCGAGATCACCTTCTGCGGCGCGATCGAAATGGCCGGCTGGCTGCATCTCAAGGTCGACATCATCAAGGATGGCGTCGCCAAATACGGCATCAAGAATCCGATCTTCAAGCCATCGCCGATCACGCCGAACTACAAGGATTATCTGATCTTCGAAGGCATCTCGGTCGATGAGAAGGGCGAGCAGCATTACCTCGACGTTCATGTCGCCTACCGTCAGGCCTGTCTCAACGCGATCGAATACCTCAAGAAATTCGGCTATTCCGGCGCTCAGGCCTATACGATTCTGGGCGTTGCACCGGTGCAAGGACACATCAGTGGCGTCGTGGATATCCCGAACGCCTGCGCCACGCTTTATCTGCCGACGGAGATTTTCGATTTCGATATCATGCCGTCGTCGGCCGGGCCCATAAAGCACATCAAGGGCGGTGTCGACGTGTCGCTCTCGCCCGACAAATAGCTCCCTGCGCGACGGGATGCGGGACGGTCTTTGAGTCTTTCGCCCCGCATCCGTCGTCGCTGCTGTCCGCTTGAACGCGCGAGGTGACAAATGCCGGTCTATGACTATCTCTGCAACGATTGCGGTCCGTTCACGGACATGCGGCCGATGGCGGAGTGCGATGCGCCGCAGAGCTGTCCGAAATGCGAGAGCTTGTCGCCACGTGCTATTTTGACGGCGCCGAGCTTCTTCTGCATGCCTTCCGACAAGCGCAAGGCTCACGCCACCAATGAACGCAGCGCCAACGCGCCCAGGACAATCGGCGAATACAAGGCCTCGCACGCACCCGGCTGCGGCTGTTGCTCGACCAAGCCTTCGCGCCTCGTCAAGCAGACCAGAACCGGCGCGAAGAGCTTTCCGACCGCGCGTCCCTGGATGATCAGCCACTGATGCCTCACGATTTCCAGTGATCGTCGAAAAAGGACAAGTCGCTGCGTCTGAACCGATCGATACGCCAGCCGACGAGCTCGTCCACCATCATTCGGCCGTTTGATCGACGGCAATTCAACCAAAACAGGAGGCGATCCCATGCTTCATGGTGACATTTCCAGCAGCAACGACACAGTCGGCGTAGCCGTCGTCAATTACAAAATGCCGCGCCTGCATACCAGAGCCGAGGTGCTCGACAACGCCCGCAAGATCGCCGACATGGTGGTGGGGATGAAGACCGGCCTGCCGGGCATGGATCTGGTGATCTTCCCGGAATACTCCACCCACGGCATCATGTATGACTCGAAAGAGATGTACGAGACCGCCTCGTCGATCCCGGGTCCGGAAACCGACATCTTCGCCGAAGCCTGCCGCAAGGCCAAGGTTTGGGGTGTGTTCTCGCTTACCGGCGAGCGTCACGAGGAGCATCCGCACAAGGCGCCCTACAACACCTTGATCCTGATGAACGACAAGGGCGAGATCGTCCAGAAATACCGCAAGATCATGCCGTGGGTGCCGATCGAAGGCTGGTATCCCGGCAATTGCACGTATGTGTCCGAAGGTCCGAAAGGCCTGAAGGTCAGCCTGATCATCTGCGACGACGGCAATTTTCCGGAAATCTGGCGCGACTGCGCCATGAAGGGCGCCGAGCTGATCGTGCGCTGCCAGGGCTACATGTATCCGGCCAAGGAACAGCAGGTCCTCATCTCCAAGGCAATGGCCTGGGCCAACAACGTCTATGTGGCGGTTGCCAATGCCGCCGGCTTTGACGGCGTCTATTCCTACTTCGGTCACTCCGCGATCATCGGCTTCGACGGTCGCACCCTGGGCGAGACCGGCGAGGAGGAATACGGCATCCAGTATGCCCCGCTGTCGAAGAGCCTGATCCGCGATTTCCGCCGCAACGGTCAGTCGCAGAACCACCTCTACAAATTGCTCCATCGCGGCTATACCGGCACGATCAATTCCGGTGAAAGCGCGCGTGGCGTCGCTGTCTGCCCCTATGATTTCTACAAGAAGTGGATCGCCGATCCGGACGGCACGCGCGAAATGGTCGAGGCGATGACCCGCTCGACCGCTGGGACCGACGAATGCCCGATCGACGGTATCCCGAATGAGTCGACCTCGACCAATTTCTAGGCTACGGCGCGAGAATCGGATCGGCTCGCGGGTCCCGTTCGGGCAAGTCTTCCCGCCTTGCGAAGAAAACAGGAGCGGTGTGAAAAGCGCTCCAACGGCGCATCCGAGGATGATCAGCCACCGAGTTCCGCGTCGAGGCTTGACGGGATGATGCTTCAGGCTCCCGCGATCACCGAAGCATGCCCGTTGCCACCGGCCGGGAGATTTTGACGATCGCCAAGCAGCGGCGCTGCCCCGTCTTGCATCAGCGGCACTGATAGCCGGCAGATCAGGCCTTCGGAGCGCCAGTCGAACTGGGCGTGGCCTCCCAGTTGCGACTCGATGCTGGCGATCACGCTTCTTGTCCCGAAGCCGCGGGATACCGGCTCTTCCACCGTGGGGCCATTCCGCTCTTCCCACAACATCTCAAGGGCGTCAGCCTGGACCTCCCATTTTATGGTCAGGCGGCCAGATAGCGTGGATAGTGCGCCGTACTTTGCCGAATTCGTAACCAACTCGTGCAGAGCCATGGCCAGCGTTTGAGCGGTCGCGGGTTGCAGCTGAATGTTTGAACCGCTGAAAGAGATCTGATCGCCCATGGAATACGGCGCGAGCTCTTCGTCGACCAGCTTTATCATTTCCGCGCCTTGCCAGCTCGACAGGGACAGAATGGTATGCACACGCGCCAGCGCGCTGATCCGTCCCTCCACCGCCTGTATGTAAGCCTTGACGCTTTCGCCCCGGGTCAGCCTGACAATCGATTGCGCCAGCGCCAGCGCATTCTTCGCGCGGTGATCGACTTCCCGAGTCAGAAGATTTTGTCGTGCCTCCGCCCGCTTTCGTTCAGTAATGTCGACGGTGACCCCGCTGACGCGTATGACGCGACCGGCCTTGTCGACGGTCGCGGCCGCCGTGCCGACGCACCAGCGAATCTCACCGTCGGGTCGAACGATTCGAAACTCGGCTTCGTAGGACTTGGCGCCTTTGTTAAAATGGCCCATCGCCTCGCGCAATTCATCAACATCGTCCGGATGCAGCAATGCCTGAACATTTTCCGGATTGACGGCAAAGCTTTGCGAATCCACGCCGAAGATCCGGAATTGCCCTTCGTCCCACATCCAGTCCCCGTTGACCCAGTCCCAATCCCAGGAGCCCATTCTTCCCGCCGCAAGCGCAAGGCTGCGCCGCTGCTCGCTTTCGAGAAGCCTTGCATTCGATTCTTCGAGTTCGCCCGTGCGCGCGCGGACTCGATCTTCAAGTTCGGTATTGAATTGCGCCAATTGCCGGGTCTTGCGATAGAGTTCGGCGAAAATCCTGATCTTCGCGCGCAAGACCTCCGGAATCACCGGCACCGGCACGTAGTCCACCGCACCCATCTCGTAGCCGCGAAGGCGGTCCAGATCGCTGACCTGAATGGCGGAGATGAAGATCATCGCCGTTTGCTGGAACCGAGGGTGCCCGCGGATCATGGCGGCAAGCTCGAAGCCGTCCAATTCCGGCATGCACACGTCGACCAGGATGACCGCAACTTCGTTCTTGAGCAGGTATTCGAGCGCTTCACGTCCGGAGGTCGCGACAACAAGATTCTCGCCGAGCTCCTTGAGAATGACCTCATAGGCCAGCAACTTCGCCGGCTGATCATCGACCAGAAGGATGTTTACCTTTTCGTGGTCCATCATTTGGCGACCAATCAGCGATGCAGCCACATGCGTATCGCAAGCAGCAACTGTTCGGTGTTGACGGGTTTCGCGAGATAATCGGAAGCGCCGGCTTCGAGGCATTTCTCCCGGTCCCCCTTCATCGCCTTGGCGGTGAGGGCGATGATGGGGAGTCGCCGGAATAACGGGTTCTCCCTGATAACGCCGATGGTTTGATAACCGTCCATCTGCGGCATCATGATATCCATCAGGACAACTGCGATCTCGGGATTCGACTCCGCCAGCGCAACGGCCTCCCTGCCTGTCGTGGCGGTGAGTACTTTCATGCCGCGACGCTCCAGAACGCTGGAAAGCGCGAAGATGTTGCGGGCATCGTCATCGACCAGAAGCGCGGTCCGACCAATCAGATCCTCATCGGAACTGTTGAGTTTTTCCAGCATTCGCTGCTTCTCGGCAGGCAGTTCGGTGATCACGCGATGCAGGAACAATGATGTTTCATCCAGCAGGCGCTCGGGTGATTCCACGCCCTTCACCACGATGCTTCGTGCCATCTCATGCAGATCCATATCTTCCTCGACCGAAAGCTCGCGGCCGGTGAATACGACGATCGGAACGCCGGACAACGAATCGTCGTTGCGGATAGATTCCAGCACCTCAAAGCCACTCATGTCGGGCAGCCGCAAATCGAGGACGACGCAGTCGCAGGGGCGCTCGCGCAACATGGAAAGCGCGCCCCCGCCGGTGTCGGTTGTGACGATCTCGATGTCATCATGGTTCAGGAGTTCCCTGATGCCCATCTGTTCGGCTGCATTGTCCTCCACGATCAGCAGCCGTTTACGACGGGGCTTGGCGTACTCCTTGATCCGGGATAGCGCCTCGCTGACCCCTTCGGTCGTGGTCGGCTTGCTGACAAAGGAGAACGCGCCCCGCGCCAGCGCGTGCTGGCGATCTTCATCCAGTGTGATGATCTGGACGGGAATGTGCCGGGTCAGCGGATTGTGCTTGAGCTGGCTCAACACCGTCCAGCCGAGCATGTCGGGCAGGAAGACATCGAGCGATACGGCGGTGGGCTGGTATTGCTTGGCAAGATCCAGCGCCTCAGACCCCCGCGCCGCGACCAGGATCTTGAAGCCCTTGTCGCGCGCCAGATCGGCCAGCACCCGCGCATAGTGCGGGTCATCTTCAACAATGAGAAGAATGGTGTCGCCCGGTTCGAGGTTGAGCCGATCGTCTGGGAGTTGTTCGATGACGCGCTCCTGCGCCGCAGCCGGCAGCGCCGGCGTAACGTTATAATGCGACGACGCGCTGGCCCGCGGAGCCACGGTTGGGCCGGCGTATCTCAGCGGCAAATAGAGCGTGAACACGCTGCCTTTCCCGGGCGTGCTCTGGAGGTGGATTTCGCCACCCAGGAGACCCGCGAGCTCGCGGCTGATGGCTAGTCCCAAGCCGGTCCCGCCGTATTTTCGGCTGGTGCCCGCATCCGCCTGCTGAAACGCCTCGAAAATCAGTCTTTGCTTCTCCTGGGGAATGCCGATGCCGGTGTCGGACACCTCGAAAGCGATGACGGCGGGCGATTGGCTGAGAACGGGATGTTCGGCGCTCCAGCCGTCCAGCGCCGCCGAGACGCTGAGACGCACGCCGCCCTCGGCAGTAAATTTAAAGGCGTTCGACAACAGGTTCTTCAGCACCTGCTGCAGGCGCTTTGAATCAGTGTAGATGCCCCTTCCGAGGTGAGGATCGAGATCGATATTGAACAACAATTGGCGGGTTTCCGCTTCGTGCCGGAATGGACGCCCGACCGTTTCCAGCAGGTTGGCTGTCAGAATCTCCTCGGCGTCCACGGTCACGGTTCCCGATTCGATCTTTGAGAGGTCGAGAATGTCGCTGATGAGGTTCAAGAGATCCGTGCCGGCGCCGTGAATGGTGCGTGCAAATTCGACTTGCTTGTGGGTCAAATTTCCTTCGGGATTCTCGGTCAATTGCTGACCCAGGATCAGGATGCTGTTGAGCGGCGTCCGCAGCTCATGGGACATGTTGGCGAGGAATTCCGACTTGTACTTGGACGTCAGCGAAAGTTCGGTTGCCTTCTCCTCAAGCGCGCGCCGCGCCTGTTCGATTTCCTGGTTCTTGCGTTCAACCTCGACGTTGCGTTCGGCGAGCTGTTGCGCCTTTTGCTCCAGTTGTTCGTTGGTCTGCTGCAGCTCCTTCTGCTGCGTCTGCAGCTCCCCGGCGAGCTGCTGGGACTGTTTCAGAAACCCCTCCGTCTGCATCGTCGCTTCGATGCTGTTGAGCACGATGCCGATGCTGTCGGTTAATTGTTCGAGGAAGGTAATCTGCGACGTCGTGAAGGCGCTGACAGAAGCCAGCTCGATGACGGCCTTGACCTCGTTCTCGAACAGAACCGGAAGTACCACGAGATTCTTCGGCACCATACGCAACAGCGCCGAGTTGATCGGCGCCGCGTCGCCCGGTATTTCCGAGACCAGCCGCTGCCGCTTGTCGATCGCGCATTGTCCGATCAGGCCTTTGCCGAATTGCACGATTTGTGGATTCGGTCTGATCCCGTCGCCTGCGTAAGCCGCAAGCAACCGCAGTTGCGGACTGTCCTCGTTCTCGACCTGGTAGATCACGCCCATATGCGCGTTGACCAGCGGCGTCAGCTCCGTCAGCAGCAGTCGGCCGACCGCGGTCAGATCGCGCTGGCCCTGCAGCATGTTCGTGAACCTGGCGAGGTTGGTCTTTAGCCAATCCTGCTCGGTATTGAGATCGGTCGTGAGCCGGAGGTTGGTGATCATCGTATTGATGTTGTCTTTCAGTTCCGCGACTTCGCCCCTGGCGTCGACCTGGATCGAGCGGGTCAGGTCGCCCTTTGTGACGGCGGTCGCCACTTCGGCGATGGCGCGAACCTGCGAGGTCAGGTTGGCCGCGAGCAAATTGACGTTGCCGGTCAAATCCTTCCACGTGCCGGCCGCGCCGGGCACATTGGCCTGGCCTCCCAAGCGGCCCTCCACACCCACCTCGCGCGCGACGCTGGTGACCTGATCGGCGAAGGTAGCCAGCGTCTCGGTCATGTTGTTGATGGTATCGGCGAGCGCGGCGACCTCCCCCTTCGATTTCACCGTCAGATTCTGCTTCAGGTCGCCATTGGCAACCGCGGTCACTACCTTGACGATGCCGCGCACCTGCTCGGTCAGGTTGGCCGCCATGAAGTTCACGGTATCGGTCAAGTCCTTCCATGTGCCGGCGACGCCAGGCACTTGCGCCTGTCCGCCCAGCTTGCCCTCGGTGCCGACCTCGCGCGCAACGCGCGTCACCTCGCCCGCAAATGCGTTGAGCTGGTCCACCATTGTGTTGATGGTGTTCTTGAGCTCGAGAATTTCGCCTTTCACGTCGACTGTGATCTTGCGCGACAAGTCGCCGCGCGCCACGGCCGTGGTAACTTCGGCAATGTTGCGGACCTGGGTGGTGAGGTTGGCGGCGAGCAAATTGACGTTGTCGGTAAGGTCTTTCCAGGTGCCGCCGACGCCGGGCACCACGGCCTGACCTCCCAATCGCCCCTCGGTGCCGACCTCGCGCGCGACGCGGGTCACTTCCGCGGCGAAAGAACGAAGCTGCTCGACCATGGTATTCAAGGTATCCTTGAGCAGCAGGATTTCGCCGCGCACGTCGACCGTGATCTTCTTCGAAAGGTCGCCGCCAGCGATCGCGGTCGCGACTTCCGCGATATTGCGGACTTGCGCGGTCAGGTTCGATGCCATGAAGTTGACGTTGTCGGTGAGGTCCTTCCATGTGCCGGCGACCTCAGGCACTTCGGCCTGCCCACCGAGCTTGCCCTCGGTGCCGACCTCGCGCGCGACGCGGGTCACCTCGGAAGCGAAGGCGTTGAGCTGGTCGACCATCGTGTTGATGGTGTTCTTCAGTTCAAGGATTTCGCCCTTCACGTCGACGGTGATCTTGCGCGACAGGTCGCCGCGCGCCACGGCGGTCGTGACTTCGGCGATGTTGCGGACCTGCGCCGTCAGGTTTCCCGCCATCGAGTTGACGCTGTCGGTAAGGTCCTTCCAGGTACCGGCCACACCGGGCACGTTGGCCTGTCCGCCGAGACGGCCTTCGGTACCAACCTCGCGTGCCACGCGCGTCACCTCACCGGCGAAGCGGTTGAGCTGGTCGACCATGGTATTGAGCGTTTCCTTGAGCTGTAGAATCTCGCCGCGCACGTCCACCGTGATCTTGCGGGAGAGGTCGCCGCCGGCGATCGCGGTCGCGACTTCGGCGATATTGCGAACCTGTGCGGTCAGGTTGCCGGCCATCGAGTTCACACTGTCGGTGAGGTCTTTCCAGGTGCCGGCGACGCCCGGCACTTCGGCCTGACCACCGAGCTTGCCGTCGGTGCCGACTTCGCGCGCCACGCGGGTGACTTCGCCGGCAAACGCATTGAGCTGGTCGACCATCGTGTTGAGCGTTTCCTTCAGTTGAAGGATTTCGCCCGACACGTTCACCGTTATCTTTTTCGATAGGTCTCCCTTGGCCACGGCGGTCGCGACTTCGGCGATGTTGCGGACCTGTCCCGTCAGGTTACTGGCCATCGAATTGACGCTGTCGGTCAGATCTTTCCAGGTGCCGGCCACGCCGCGCACCAGCGCCTGACCGCCGAGCTTGCCTTCGGTGCCGACCTCGCGCGCCACGCGGGTGACCTCGCCGGCAAATGCGTTGAGCTGATCGACCATCGTGTTGATGGTGTCTTTCAGTTCCAGAATTTCGCCGCGCACGTCCACTGTGATTTTCTTCGACAGGTCGCCGTTGGCAACCGCGGTCGTCACTTCCGCTATGTTGCGAACCTGGGCCGTCAAGTTGCTCGCCATCGAATTGACGCTCTCGGTCAGGTCCTTCCAGGTGCCGGCGACGCCGAGCACGTTGGCCTGGCCGCCCAATCGGCCCTCGGTGCCAACTTCGCGGGCGACGCGCGTGACTTCGCCGGCGAACGCATTGAGCTGGTCGACCATGGTGTTGAGCGTTTCCTTCAGCTGAAGGATTTCGCCCGACACATTCACCGTGATCTTCTTGGAAAGGTCGCCGCCTGCGATCGCGGTCGCGACATCGGCGATGTTGCGGACCTGCGCGGTGAGGTTGCTCGCCATGAAGTTGACGTTGTCGGTGAGATCCTTCCAGGTGCCGGCGACGCCGGGGACCTTGGCTTGTCCGCCGAGCTTGCCTTCAGTGCCGACTTCGCGCGCCACGCGGGTCACTTCCGATGCGAACGAGTTGAGCTGATCGACCATCGTGTTGATGGTGTCCTTGAGCTCGAGAATTTCGCCGCGGACGTCGACCGTGATCTTGCGCGAGAGGTCGCCGCGTGCCACCGCCGTGGTGACATTGGCAATATTGCGCACCTGTGCGGTGAGGTTGCCGCACATCGCATTTACCGAGTCGGTGAGGTCTTTCCAGGTTCCGGCGACGCCGGGCACGATCGCCTGACCGCCGAGCTTGCCGTCGGTCCCGACCTCGCGGGCGACGCGGGTGACTTCGGAGGCGAACGAGCGCAGCTGGTCCACCATGGTGTTTATGGCTTCCTTCAGCTGCAGGATTTCGCCGCGGACGTCCACTGTGATCTTCTTGGAGAGGTCGCCGTTGGCGACCGCAATGGTGACCTCGGCTATATTGCGAACCTGGCCGGTGAGATTGTTGGCCATCGAATTGACGCTCTCGGTCAGGTCTTTCCAGACGCCCGTTACTTCGGGGACCTGCGCCTGGCCGCCGAGCTTGCCCTCGGTGCCAACTTCGCGCGCGACGCGCGTTACTTCGGAGGTGAATACGCCGAGCTGCTTGATCATCGTGTTGACGATGGTGGCTGACTGCAAAAATTCGCCGCCCAACGGGCGGCCGTCGACATCCAGTTGCACGGTCTGCAACAGATCGCCTTGCGCGACCGCCGCGACCGCTCGCGTCACTTCGCGTGTGGGCCAGAGCAGATCATCGATCAGCGTATTGACCGAGCCTTCCATGTCGGCCCATGAGCCGCTAGCAAGGCCGAATTTGACGCGCTGGCGCGTCTTTCCTTCGCGGCCCACAACCTGACCCACTCGCTCGAGCTGCTGTGCCATTCGTTGGTTGGCGGCGACGATCTCATTGAATGTGTCGGCGATCTTCCCTTCGATACCGAGACGGTTGCCCGTCATTCGCACCGAGAAGTCACCACTGCGCATCGCCTGCAATGCCTGAAGTAATTCCTGCGAGGGGTCCGGGCTTCCATTCGTGTATGGCTTGATCTTGGTGCGGCGACGTGTGGGTGGAGTAACAGAGCCGAGATCACTCATGATATTTCCCTCAGGCAGCAAAAGGCGCGCTCAATAGAAGCGCACGCGAGTTCGCTTTTTTCGCACGATAAAATCGTGCGAACGATCGCGAAGCAAGAGAAATACATTCGATATTACAATATGTTAGCTCGTTATATTGCGCCGAATGGGATTAATTAAGCCAAGGCATAATTGTTCCCGCGTGATGAATTAAATTTTCGGTTGTGAACTCGGCGGCTTCATTGAAGCCGGTCATCGCGACGCTGATGAGGCTGACAATGGCGCAGCCTCATCGTTCCGAAGCGGGAACCTTCGCCGCGGCGGCCTGGATCCGATTCCAGAAGGCGAATGACCGCAGCCTTCACCGCCGCTTTGTATTCGGCTTCCTTGGTGGAGCGGGATTATCGCCTTCACCGGCCTGCGGGTCGAATTTGCGGGTCACCTTGATGGCGGCCTGGCTGATGTCGAGCAGCGAGCGACGACCTTCCTCGATCGCAGCGCCGGACTTCCTGTTGAAGGTTTCGGCGAATTCACGAATCGACTTCACCTTCTCAAACAATTCGTCGGTCTTTCCATCCGCGACACCAGGCATGACGCTGTCGATCCTTGTCATGGCATCGTTGAAACTCGCGAAGGCATTATCGGCGCTGCCTATGACCTTGTCGATCTCGTCACCCTTGCTCGCCAGCGATGCGGTGTAGGTCTCGAAACTCAGCAGCCCATCCTTGATCGTCGTCTGGTTGCCGACGAGGATACGATCGACATTGTGCAGGGTATCGCGGATCGATTGAATTTCGCTCAAGTCAGCGGTCAGGACCGGAATGCCATCGGCGTCACGCGGCACCGGAGGCGCCGTTGCCGCACCACCCGTCAGCGATATCGCCGCCACGCCGGTCAGGCCCTGGAACTCCAGTCCCACCACCGTGTCGTTGCGGATCGGGGCGCTGTTATCGACCATGACAAAGGCGATGACCTTGCGAGGATTGTCCAGCTTGAGGGACAGTATTTCCCCGACCTGAACCCCGTCGAAATTCACGCTGCCGCCTTTGTGCAGACCGCTCGCGGCCCCTTCGAAAACAATGCGCAGCGGGCCCCGTTGCGCGATGCCATGGATTTTCCGAAACGCGAGAAGGCCGACGAACGCCGCAGCGATGACCGCAAGCGTCGTAGTTCCGATCACCAGGTTGCTGGCCCGTGCTCTCATTGGCGAAAAACCGGCTGCGATCTCTTTGGTTGAGAGGGCCAATGCCCTTCATCATCTTTTGATTGTACGAGCAAAGCAAATCCGGCGAAAGCCTGATCCTGCGGGTTGCCGGTTCATAAGGAAGTGCTGAATGAGCAGGTTCGCGTGCTCGATCGGGGCACCGGCAAGGCCGCTTACCGCGCGTGAGGCGACGTCCGTTGTTCCTCGCAATGGCCGCCTTACTCGCTCAGGTCAGCGTCCACTCTTCGGCGCTGGCGCCGGCGAGCGCCCGGACACGTGCGTCGTCGTCGGCGAGTTCGCGGGCTGACCCCGAATAGACGACGACTCCGTCGTCCAGCACATAGGCGTCGTCGGCGATTTCCAGGCTCATTCGCGCATTCTGTTCGACCAGCAGAACTGAAATGCCCTCGGCCTTCATCTGCTGGACGATGCGAAACACCTCGCGGACGATGAGCGGCGCCAACCCCTGCGAGGGCTCGTCGAGAATCAACAGCCTCGGATTGAGGAGCAGCGCGCGTGCGATCGACAACATCTCCTGTTCGCCACCGGAAAGCTGGCGGCCCCGATTGAGCTTGCGCTCCTCAAGGCGGGGGAACAGCTGGTAGATTCGCGCGATGGTCCACGGACCGCCGCGCTCCAGCGGAACCTTTAGATTTTCTTCGACGCTGAGATTGGCGAAGATGCGCCGGCCCTCCGGCACATAACCCACGCCGTGCGCTGCGACGCGGAAGGTCGGCCAATCCGTGGTGTCCTGGCCGAACACCGTGATCTTGCCTTCGCGCGCCGGCGTCAACCCCATCAGGCTGCGCAGCGTGGTGGTCTTGCCGGCACCGTTGCGTCCGAGCAGTGCTGTGATCTTGCCCTCGGAAACGCTGAGGCTGACGCCGTGCAAGATATGGCTCTTGCCGTAATAGGTATGAAGGTTTTCGGCGGTCAGGGCTGCGGTCATGCGGCGTTACCCAGATAGGCGGCCTGAACCGTTTCGTTGGCTGCGATTTCCTGCGGCGTGCCTTGCGCCAGCATCCGGCCCTGATCGAGCACGCAGATGCGGTCGGCAAGATGAAACACCACGCGCATATCGTGCTCGATCAGCACGATGGTGTAGTTGCTGTCGCGGTGCAACCGGCGGATCAACTGGGTGATCTGGAAAGTTTCCTGGTCACCCATTCCCGCAGTCGGCTCGTCGAGCAGCAGCAGATGCGGCTTCAACGCCAGCGCCATCGCGATCTCGGCGGAGCGCTGGTCGCCGTGGGCGAGCTCGCCGACCAGCCTGTCGGCTTTGCCTTCCAGCGATACCAGCTTCAGCGCCTCTTCGACGCTCGCATGAACCTTCGTGCTTTCCGAACGGCTCATCCAGGGCCGTAACCGATATCCGCCGGCCACTTCGGCTGCGATCCGGACGTTTTCGAACACGGTGAGTTCAGGGAAGATTTCGGTGATCTGGAACGTCCTCGCCATGCCCCGCGTGACGCGCTCGTGGGTGGAAAGCCGCGTGATGTCTTGGCCGTCAAAGATGATGCTGCCGGAGGTCGGAGGAAAGAATCCGCTGATCAGGTTGAAGAAGGTGGTTTTGCCCGCGCCATTCGGCCCGATGATCGCGCACATCTCACCTTTGGCAACGTTGAGCGTGACGCCACGAACCGCTACCAGATTGCCGAACTGCTTGGTGACATTGTTGATTTCAAGAACGTTCATGCTTTGCTCCGCTGCAGAAAACCCAGCAATCCGCGCGGGAAGAACAGCACGACCAGGACGAAGAGCAGGCCGACGAACGACATCCAGTTGACCGTGACGCTCGACAGGTAGTCCTGCAAGACCACAAACACGGCGGCGCCGAGCAGCGGACCCCAGAAGCTGCGCATCCCGCCCATGACCGCCATCATGACGAAGTCTCCGGACTGACTGTAATGCAGGCCCCTTGGGTCCGCGAAGTTGTTGACAAGCGCATAGAGTGCGCCGGCAAATCCCATGAAAAAGCAGGACAGCGTGAATGCGATCCAGATATGCCGTTCGACGGGTATGCCGAGAAAGCGGGCACGGCGCTCGTTCTCGCGGATCGCAATCATGGTGCGGCCGAACGGCGAACGCAGGATATATCCCATGGCGCCGACCACGATCGCAAAGCAGAACAGCACGAAGAAATAGAAGTTGTTGGCGTTTGACAAAATGTCGAGCTTGAATACGCCAAAATCGATCGGGTGACGCGAGAAGCCGCGCAAGCCGTCATCGCCGCCGGTCAGCGAACTCCACTGAAAGGCGATGTAGTAGAAAACCTGGCCAAACGCGATCGTCACCATGGCGAAATAGACCCCGCGCCGCCGCACGATCAGGGTACCGAGAATCGCGCCGCAAAGGCCACCCAGCAGCATTCCCAGAATGAGCGCGAGCGGCGTGCTTGGCGCGAGGAACTTCAGCGTCAGTCCGGCGCCATAGGCACCGAGGCCGAACCAGGCGGCATGACCGAAGGACAGCACGCCGGTAAATCCCAGCAGGAAATTCACCGACATCGCCGCCAGTCCGAGCACGAGCACGCGAGTGGCAAGCGCGGTATAGCCGCCGAGCGGCGCCATCCAGTAGGGGGCGAGTATCAAGCTAGCCCAGATCGTCGCAAGGACGACCAGCTTGCGGGTTTGTTCGGAACTCAACTCATCATTCCTTCTTCGCCGAACAATCCGCGCGGACGCAATAGCAGCACCACCGCCATCATGACGTAAATGACCGCCTCGCTGGCGGCCGGATAGAATACGGCCGTCAATCCCGAAGCCACCCCGATCAGCAGGCCGCCCGCCAGCGTTCCCGGCAGGCTGCCGATGCCGCCGACGATGATGGCGATGAAACTCGGCATCAGGAGCCCCGTGCCCATGGTTGGTTCAAGCCCGAGCTGCCCGGCAGCGAGCACACCGCTGAGCCCGGCGAGAAAGATGCCGACGGCAAAGTTCAACGAACGCAGCATCTGTACGTTGATGCCGAGCGCGGCGACCGTCTCGAGGTCGAGCGTGCCAGCCCGGATGCGGACGCCCAGGCGCGTGTAGCGCAGGAGGAGGAATAACAGCGCCACCGCGATCATCACCACGGCCACCATGAACAGGCGATAACCGGTGATGAAGAAGAAATCGTTGCTCAGCGGTTGCGCGAGAAAGGGCGGAATGGTGACCGGCTTGCCTTGCGGCCCCCAGATAAAGCGGGTGCCGTCCTCGATGATGAACGCCAGGCCGAAGGTCAAGAGCAGGCTGTAGAGCGGGTCGCGTCCGTAAAGTGGCCGGATCAAGACGCGCTCGACGACAAGCCCGATGACGGCCGTCAAGGGTGGCGCGAGCAGCAACGCGCCCCAGAAGCCGATATAGGGCGTGATGGTATAGGCGATGTAGCCGCCGATGACGAGAAACCCGCCATGGGCGAAGTTGATGACGTTGCTCAGATTGAGAATGAGCGAAAGGCCGAGCGCCATCAGCACGTAAAAGGCTCCGATAATGAGCCCGTTGGTGACGTTAAACAGGAGCAATTGCGTCATAATTCACCGGAAAAAATCCCCACGCATCTGATCCGGGAGAAGTGAACTCCCGGATCTCAGGAAAGGCTGGCCTACGCTATGCTGGCCACTGAATGGTACAGCCGGTTTCGCTCACCGCCGGAGCGGTCTTGTCCCCCGGCACGACTTCGTCGACGCGGTAGAGATCTTCCGGGTCGTCCTTGCCCTTTGATTGCGCCTCGCCGACGAAGGCCGACGTCATCAGCTGATGATCGCCCTTGCGGTAATAGACCTTGTTCGGCTGCAACTTGACGTCATCGGGCAATTCGAAATTCTCGAGCGCGGCTGCGAGCTTGACCGCGTCGGTCGTCTTTTGCTGGTTCGCGACCAGCGCGAAGCTCATCGCCGAAACATAGCCGAACCAGTGTCGAGCGGTTGGCACATTCCCTTTGTTGACCTTGCGAATATCGGCGACGAACTTTTCGACGCCGGGAACGCCCGGCTGCTTCCAGTACCACTCGAACATCCAGATGCCGATACGTGCTTCCGGCGGCAGGCCGGCAAGCGATTCCAGCTCTTGCTGGGTTCCTGCCACGTGGATCTGCTTGTTGAGGCCGAACTGCACGATTTGCTTGAGGCAGTTGATCATGTCGGAGCCCTGCACCAGCAGGAGCAGAACGTCCGGGTTGGCGGCACGCGCCTTGATCAGGTAGGCGGAGAAATCCGTGGTGCCGAGCGGTGTGAGTTCGTTGCCGGTAACGGTGCCGCCAAGCTTCTTCAGATTGTCGGTGCAGGCATTATACAGCGTGTGGCCGAAGGCGTAGTCCGGCGTGATGAAATGCCACTTCTTGCCGTACTTGGTGTAAAGCAGATTGGAAACCGAATTGGCCTCCATCCGAGTCGTGTTGCAGACGCGGAACACATTCCATTTGCAATCCTTGCCGGTGATAGAATCGGTGTGACCGCCGGAAACGATGTGCAGGACCTTCTTTTCCGCGGTGACCTGGGCGATCGCCGCCGCGATGCCTGAATTGACGTCGCCGATCATGAAGTTGACCTGGTCGCGCTCGATCAGCTTGCGCGCCTTTTGCACACCAGTGCCGACGTCATTGGCGGAATCCTCCACCAGCAGTTCGACCTGGCGTCCGAGTATGCCGCCCTTGGCGTTCATTTGCTCGACCGCGAGCCTGGCCCCCATTACCTCGTTGCCGGCGGGGGCTGCGTAGACGCCGGTGAGAGGATCAACCATGCCCATCCGGATCGGCGTCTCGCCGCGCGCCTGGATGATGAAGGGAGAAGCCACCTGAAAGGCGCCCAGCACGGCGGCGCCTTTCATGAGGGTGCGCCGGTCGAATTTCGGGGTGTAAATATGTGATGTCATGAGTGCTCCCTGAATGTTCGTTGAGTTTCTTGTCGAATAGCTGGCCTCGCCTGCCGCGTTACGGTAGCAGACGCCTTGTCGATTTGTCTCAGGCCGGCCATTGTATCTTACAGCCGGTGCCCTCCGCGGGACCTGCGGCCTTTTCGCCCGGGACGAGAGTGCGGACCGTGAACATGTTGTCTGGATCTCCTTGCGGCGGGTGTGCCTCGCCGACAAACACGGTGCTCATCAATTCGTGGTCTCCGGCGCGAAAGGCCGGCGCTCCCGGTTGCAAGGCGATCTCCGGCGGCAGCTTGAATCCGGAAAGCGCCCGCGACAGCTTCACGGCGTCGAGCGTCTTCTCCTGATTGGCGATCACCGCCAGAGTCTGCACCGAAGCATAGCCGAACCAGTTGCGCGCGGTGGCCGAGAGACCCGTGATCTTCTTCATCGCGGCGTTGAATTCCGCGACATGCGGCACACCTGGCTGGTCCCACCACCATTCCATGGTCCACCAACCGACGCGTGCGCCGTCGGGAACGGCGCGGATGCTTTCAAGCTCGAACAGGGTGCCGCCGACGGCCATTTGCTTGTCCAGACCGAACTGGACAAATTGCTTCAGGCTTGAAACCTGATCGCCGCCGCCCATGACGTTGATCAGCACCTGCGGGCCGTAAGCCTTTGCCTGGATCAAATAGGCCGAATAGTCGGGCGTGCCCAGCGGGACGAGGGACGCGGCGAAGGTGCCGCCCGCGGCTTTCAACAGTTTCTCAAAGCCGGCCTGGACCGAATGCCCATACGCATAGTCCGGCGTCAGGAAGTACCATTTCTTGCCGAATTTCTCCATCAAGGTCGATGCGATGGCATTGGAGTCCATGGCGGTGGAATTGCAGACCCGGAACACGTTCCACGAGCAGTTTGTGCCGGTAATCGGATCGGTATGACCGCCCGACACGATATGGAGCACTTTCTTCTCGCTGGTGACCTGCGCCATCGCGATCGCAATGCCGGAATTGACGTCGCCGATGATGAAGCTCACCTGATCGCGTTCGATCAGCTTCCGCGTTTTCTGCACGCCGGTGCCGACATCGTTGGCGGAATCCTCGATCAGGAGCTCGACGGGCCTGCCCAGAATGCCGCCCTTCTTGTTGATCTCCTCGGCGGCGAATCTTGCTCCCACCACCTCACCCTGAGCAATTGCGGCATAAACCCCGGTCAGCGGATCGACCATTCCGATCCGTACCGGCGTTTCGCCTCTCGCCTTGATGATAAACGGGGATGAGAATTGCACTGCAGCAAGCGCGGCGCTTGTCCGCAAGATAGACCGTCGATCGACCGGCCAGGATCGTTGCGCGGTACCCATGCTGTCCTCCCAGACAAGGTGATGTGTCTTGAGCCCGGCATTCTGCGATGCCGTTGGAGGCGGGAGCGTAACCTTTCCGGATCGTCTTTGCCAATGACGATCCCATGGAAAATCCTGCGACCTTCGGCCTAGCCAGGTTGCGCATTTCGGGACAGCGTCGTGGGGGACCGCAGCGATCGGGCTATGATCCGGCGCGCGGCCGGCGGAGAACGGGCAGCCGGGGCCTGCGCCAGCGCGTCGCCTGAAACGGCCATGCCAATGATAGCCAGTCCACCCAATGTAGATCGCATTGGATCCCTCATTGGCATTAACGTCCGGCGGCGCTTTTGGTCGCGGAGTTGTTAAGGACAACCAGGCCGTCGACGGCAACGCCGGTCCTGGCATTGACGAGAAACGGATTGACGTCGACGGAGGCGATCCGCGTCCCGGCGTCTGCCATCATGTTGGATAGACCGACAAGCGCCTTCACGACTGATGCTTCGTGCAGCGCGGGCTTGCCGCGATAACCTCTGAGCTTCACCCCGGCCCTGGTGCGGCCGATCAACTCCCTGGCCTCGGCTGCATCGAGCGGAGCGCCGGCGAGCGCGACATCCTTCACCAGCTCGATATCGACGCCGCCGGTTCCGAACAGCACGGCCGGACCCATTTCGGCATCGAGGGCGGCACCGACGACAAGCTCAAGCTCACCTTTGACCTGTTGCGCGATCAGGATGCCTTCGAGCTTCGGCTTGTGCCTGAGTTTTCTCACCCGCGCGGTGATATCGTTGAAAGCCTTCCTGACCTCGGCCGCGCTGTTGATGTTCAGCACCACGCCACCGATGTCGGATTTGTGCAGAATTTCGGCACTGACGACCTTGGCGACGACGGGAAAGCCGATCTTCCTGGCTATCTTCACGGCGTCCGTCGCCGTCTGCGCAATCCCTTCCTTCGACACCGGGATGCCGTAGGCCTTGAGCAGCTTCTTTGAAGCGACCTCATCGAGCGCCGGTCCTTTGGCGTTTTTGAGCGTTCGCTCCAGCGTCGCGCGCGCCGAAGCGCTGGAGCTTGACACGATATCCGGCACGTCCTTGCGCAGCGAGGCATATTCGATCAGCGCCTTGATCGCGCCGACCGCCCGGTCGAGGCCTTGCATCACGGTGATGTTCGGCAGCGACTTGCGTAGACCCTTGGTGAATTCGGTGAAGCCGATCGACATTGCCGAGATGTAGATCACTGGCTTGCTTGCCGCCGATGCCATCTCGTTGACCATGCGCAAATTCCGTTCGCGCAGTTCATGCGGAGCCTTGGGCAATTCAGCGTCGATGATGACGATGTCGGTGTCGGGATCGTCGATCATGATCCTGATCGACTGAATGTAGACGGAAGGGTCGACCACGGCGGCGAATCCCGCATCGAGCGGATTGCCGACGATACTGCCGGGCCCGAGCATTTTTGCGAGGCTGTCGCCGGCGTTCCGGCTCAGCTGCGCGAAATTGAGACCTGCCGACGAGAAGGCATCGATCAAGAGGCCACGTTTGCCGCCCGACAGGGTAACAGCGGCAAGGCGCGCGCCCTTCGGCAGGCCGGCATGGACAAGGCATTCGGTGGTTTCGATCAATTCGTCCATACCGCGCGCGCGGATCACACCTTCGCGGGTCGAAATGGCATCGAAGGTCTCGATCGAGCCGGCGAGCGCGCCGGTATGGGCCATCGCTGCGGCGCGTCCACCCTCGGACGCGCCGAGCTTGAGGGCGATCACCGGCTTGCCCGCCGCGCGCGCAGCCCTGCAGGCTTCGCGGAATACCTTGGTATTGCGCACGCCTTCGAGATAGACCACGATCACGCGGATCGAGGGGTCGGCCGCGAAATAGGTCATCAAATCAGGTGTCTCGAGACCGGCCTCGTTTCCGGTTGTGACCATGTAGCCGACGCCGACGCCGCGGTCCTCCAGAGCCTGACGGATAGCCATCACAATCGCGCCGGATTGCCCGGCAATTGCGACCGGACCGGCCTCCATCGTGACCACGCGGTCGTCGATGTTGGTAAAGAGCTTTTCGCCGGCGCTCAGATTGCCGAGACAATTCGGGCCGGTGACGGCGAGGCCGGTTTCCCGGATCGCCTGTTGCAGCTCGGCGGCAAGCCTCTGGCTTTCATCGTCCTGCAATTCGCTGAAGCCGGAGGTCACGATCGTCGCCGAGCGGGCGCCAGCCACCGCGGCGTCCCGGATCACCTGAACCGCGAAACGGGCCGGCACCAGGACGAGCACGTGATCGGGCTTGTCCGGCAGACTGGCAAAATCCTTGTAGCAGGGGACGCCCCAGATCGTTTCGCGTTTGCTGTTGAGCGGATAGAGGCCGCCTTCGAACCGGTATTTGATCAGGTTGTTCCAGATGCGCTCGGCGTAATTGCCAGGCTTGTCGGTCGCGCCGACCAGCACAATATTGCGCGGGTGCAGCATGGCATGAATGCTCTTGACGATGCTGCTTGCGTGGGATGATGGCGACCATTTGCCGGCTGTCGCTAGGCTTGACCGAGCTTCCATAGGCGTAACCGCTATCCCCTGTTTATTTCCCGGGACAGAAGGTCGGCAGGCACGGCCACCTTCCACGACTTTTCATTCTTCTTATTGACAGTCGGGGAGGGTGGCAACTCGCGCGGCTTTGGAGTGCCCGCAGCCCCTTCGCTTACCAGGCCGGTCTCGGGCGCGGGGGAGAGGCAATACCGGCAAGCAGAACGGCGAGAATCCCGGTGAGAAAGATGCCGTCGAATGTTCCCGCGCCGCCAATCGAGGCAACCGGAGCGCCGAGATCGCTGATCTTGTCGAGATTGAGAAGATCAGCGCCGATCAGCGTTCCCATCGAGCCGCCGATATAGGCCAGCGGGGCTGCGTATTCGCGGGACAGGATGAACGCCAGGATCGCCGTGGCCACGACGGGTGCAAAGACCGGCACAGCGATGCCGATTCCATGCACCGGGGTAGCCATGGAATGGATGATAAGAGCAATGGCGACGGTCGCGATCGCCGACTTGAGCCATAGCTGATAGCGGATCACGAGATAGGTGGACATGATCGTCGGTATCACCGCGCCGCCGACATTGATGGCAAGGACCGTACCGGGCCACTTCGTGACGAGCGGCACGACATATTGCATGCCGAAGAAATCAATGATCTGTCCCGATCTGACCGGCGGTCCGGGCAGGATCGTAACCGGAATATTGAAATAACTGCCGATCAGCGAGCCAAACAGCAGACCAAGCGCGGCGCCCGGACTCAGCCCGAGCTTCATATAGGCATATCTGAGAATGCGAAGCTGAATAAGGACGATCAGCCCGACGACCAGGAGAACCAGGATGGAAAACAGTCCCGGCGTCAGCGGCAAATAATGCACCTGGGATCCCATGGTTCGATGTCAGTCTGCTTCGGTTTGCTTTCCTACTTGGGAAACAAGTCAGGAAACCGCAAGGCTCGCGTCATCGCAAGGACAAAGACGATCAAGCGACTCGGACTTTACGGCCCTCCTTGAAGGGACAATAGTAACTCTTGCTTCAAGCTGGATTTAGTCTCGAAAAAAGCTTCCGGGGCTCAGCCTGCGCGTTGAGGGTGCTGGTGTCGGAGGCAGGGGGAAACGAAATGATCACACTTTATCACTGCGCCGCGGCGCGGTCGTTCCGCCCGCTATGGATGCTCGAAGAACTCGGACTGCCCTACGATCTCAAGATGCTGCCGTTTCCTCCAAGGGTATTTGCCAAGGAGTATCTCGGCCTCAACCCGCTCGGCACTATTCCGCTGCTGCTCGATGGCGATACGCGCATGACGGAATCGGCGGCGATCGCGCAATATCTGGTGACTCGATACGGCCCGACGCCGCTGGCAGTCGACGTCGACGAGCCTGACTTTGGTGCATACCTCAATTGGCTGCATTTCGGCGAGGCGACGCTGACATTCCCGCAAACGTTGGTGCTGCGCTACACCCGGCTTGAACCCGAAGAGCGGCGCAATTCGCAAGTGGCTGCCGATTACACGAAATGGTTTTTCGGCCGATTGCGTGGCGTGGAAGCCGCGGTCGCCGCCAGCGACATGCTATGTGCCGGCCGATTTACCGCCGCCGATATTTCCGTCGGATATGCGCTGTTGCTGGCGCAGAGAATTGGGCTTTCCGCGGAGTTCGGTCCGGCCGTTGCGGCCTATTGGCACCGATTGCAGGCGCGTGACGGCTTTCGCCGGGCGGTCGCGGCAGAGAAACTTGCCGGTGAGCAGCAGCAGGTCGTGCGGCGTTTCTAGAGTCTGAAGCGCTTTCATGACGCACCTGTCAAAAGTCTCGCCTGCTCACACGATTCGCGATGTCTTGTTGCCCCAGTAACGGTCGCGCAGCAGTCTCTTGTAGAGCTTGCCGGTCGGCAGCCTTGGCAGTTCGTCCTCAAAGTCGATCGAGCGCGGCACCTTCTGGCGTGACAGCGACTGGCTGCAGAAAAAAATCAGCTCCTCGGCAAGATCCGGCCCCGGCACGATCCCCGGCATCGGTTGCACCACCGCCTTCACCTCTTCGCCGAGATCGGGATGGGGAACGCCGAACACGGCGGCATCCGCGATCTTGGGGTGGGTGATCAGGAGGTTCTCGCATTCCTGCGGATAGATATTCACGCCTCCCGAGATGATCATGAAAGTCGCGCGATCTGTCAGATAGAGAAAGCTGTCGCTGTCGATATAACCGACGTCGCCGACGGTGCTCATGCTGCCGTCGGGTGAGCGGGCTTCGCGGGTCTTGTTCGTATCGTTGAAATATTCGAACGGGGTTGCAGTCTTGAACCAGACGGTGCCGGATGTGCCGACGGGACACGGCTTCATATCATCATCGAGAATGTGAAGTTCGCCAAGCAGGACCCGGCCTACGGTCCCCCGGTGGAGAAGCCACTCCGCGCTGTTGCAGGCGGTAAACCCGAGGCCTTCGGTGGCGCCGTAATATTCGTGGATGATGGGCCCCCACCATTTGATCATGTCGTCCTTGACGGCAGCCGGGCAGGGCGCGGCAGCGTGGACGGCGATCTCGAGCGAAGACAGGTCGCAGCGCCTTCGCACGGCCTCCGGCAGCTTCAGCATGCGCGAGAACATGGTCGGAACCAGCTGGCTGTGGGTCACACCCCATTTCTCGACCAGCTCGAGATAGCGTTCCGGATCGAAGTTTTCCATGATGATGACAGTGCCGCCTGCTCGGATCGCGAGGTTGACGGCCGCCTGCGGCGCCGAGTGGTAGAGCGGCGCGGGTGACAGGTAGATCATGCCCTCGCGGTACTGCCAGAGTTTCTGCAGGAAATCGAAGATGGGCAGTTGCTGGGTCGGCGGTTGCTCGGGCAGGGGCCGCAATATGCCTTTCGGGCGCCCCGTCGTTCCCGACGAATAAAGCATCGCGGTGCCGATGAACTCGTCTTCGATCGGCGTCCTGGGCAGTCCGCTGGTCGCATCGCGCAGGCCGACGATGCGGTCGCCTTCACTGCCTCCGTCGACCACGATGCAGAGTTCGACCCTGGGGCATTGCGAGAGCGCTTCGCGGGCAACCTCGAGCTTTGCGACGGACGTGATGAGGATGCGGGATTGGCTGTTGGTGACGATGTAGGCAAGCTCGCTTGCCGTCAGGTAGGAGTTCACACAGGTATAATAGAGGCCGGCCCGCTCGCCCGCGCCGCAGGCCTCAAGGTAGCGGCTGTTGTTCTCCATGTAGATCGCGTAGTGGTCGAGCCGCTTCAGCCCGTGATTGCGAAACAGGTGCGCCAGGCGGTTGCTGCGCGCCTCCAGCTCGGCATAGCTCACGGCCTCGCCGGAATTTGCCATGATGAAGGCGGGTTGAAGGGGACGGAGATGAGCATGTTTGCCGGTGTACATCTTTCCTCCAAATGATCTTGTTTATGCGGCCAGAAGAGGAGTCTCGCGTATTCGCGCCGGCCCGCGGATCTTGCGCGCGATCGTCATCGCCATTTTCGCGATCTCGGAGGTTTCGCGGTCGAGCGCGCCGCGGACGGTCGGAAAGGGGCGGTCACGCCAACGGTTCGCCCAATCCAGCGCGCCGGCGATCGGGCGACGGAAAACGATCTCCTCGATCGCGCCGAAAGTTGCGCGCGCCCTGTGCACGACGGTCCTCCCCGGGACGATTGGTCTTGTAGTTTGGAGGCAATCTAGCGGAGCAGCCGTAAGGTGAGGAGCCCTAAAATGCCTTCCACCATGTTCCGCGCTCCGGCCGCGACCTAATCGTGGAATTTGCCAGCGACATCGAACTCGAAGGGGCGCAGTCGTCTGCAGGCTGTTGTCGAAGCCTGCCGACTGCGGCTGCGCCCGATTCTGATGACATCGTTTGCGTTCATTCTCGGCGTGCTGCCGCTCGTCGTCTCATCCGGTTCGGGATCGGAGATGCGTCAGGCGGTGGGGGTTGCCGTGTTCTTCGGCATGCTCGGCGTGACACTGTTTGGGCTTGTTTTCACGCCGATCTTTTACATGCTGGTCCGCAACCTCGCGGATAGGTCGCGCTAAAACCGCCGCCTGGGCCGGATAGCGGGCGCCGATCACCCAGATCGCTTCGAGACCCTACTATCGGCTCATTCAAAAATGGATGGGCAGGGGTAAGGTAATAAAATATCATGTTGGGAACCGGAATTTTGGGGAGGTAAATATGAAATTCGGAATGTTGCCGGCGGCCGTGGCGGCTTGCGGCCTGTTACTCGCGGTTCCGGCGTCGGCGCAGGGTGTCAAGATCGGCATTCTGAACGATCAATCGGGAGTCTATGCGGACTATGGCGGCAAATATTCCTTCGAGGCGGCCAAGATGGCGATCGAGGATTTTGGCGACAGCGTGCTCGGCCAGAAGATCGAGATCGTCTCCGCGGACCATCAGAACAAGCCCGATCTTGCCACCAGCATCGCGCGGCGCTGGTATGAGGTCGAAGGCGTCGACATGATCACCGAACTGACGACGTCGTCGGTGGCGCTCGCCGTGCAAGAGCTGTCAAAGGAAAAAAGGAAAATCGATATTGTCGTCGGCGCGGCGACCTCGCGTCTGACCGGCGATGCCTGCACGCCCTACGGCTTCCACTGGGCCTACGATACCCATGCGCTCGCCGTCGGCACCGGCGGCGCCCTGGTCAAAGCCGGTGGAGACACCTGGTTTTTCATGACCGCCGATTATGCCTTCGGCTATGCGCTTGAAAAAGACACTAGCGAAATCGTCGTGGCGAATGGCGGCAAGGTGCTGGGTTCGGTCCGCATTCCCCTGAACTCGTCGGACTTCTCCTCGTTCCTGCTGCAGGCGCAGAGCTCGAAGGCAAAGGTCATCGGGCTGGCAAATGCCGGCCTGGACACCACCAACTCGATCAAGCAAGCGGCGGAATTCGGCATCGTTGCCGGGGGCCAGAAGCTGGCTGGTCTGCTTCTGACGCTCGCCGAAGTGCACGGTCTCGGGCTGCAGGCGGCGCAGGGTCTTGTGCTGACGGAAGGCTTCTATTGGGACCAGAACGACAAGACCCGTGCGTTCTCGGAACGCTTTATGAAGCGGACCGGACGCATGCCAAACATGATCCAGGCCGGCACCTATTCGGCGACGCTGCAATATCTGAAGGCCGTGAAGGCGGCTGGCACCAAGGATTCGGATGCCGTTGCGAAGAAGCTGAAAGAGCTGCCGGTCGACGACATGTTTGCCCAGGGAGGCAAAGTGCTCCAGAACGGCCGCATGGTGCACGACCTCTATCTGTTCGAGGTCAAGAAGCCATCCGAATCCAAGAAGCCGTGGGATTACTACAAGCAGCTTGCCGTTGTGCCGGGCGACAAGGCTTTCCCGTCTGCCAAAGACAGCGGCTGCCCGCTGACGCAGTGATTGGAAGCTTGCTTGTCCGGAACGCGGCGCAGCGTCACCTCGACCTGCGCCGCGGAACCGGGCGGGCAGTATGCCCCTGAGTGTTGCATTAGTGACACGCGGCGGGGATTAAATAGCCTGTCGCGGCGGCTTTTGTTGCAGATGCGAGCATGCCAAGGCTACTTTCCGGCGAGCCAATTTGCGCCTCTGAGGAAACCAATGAACTCATTTTGCGGCTACATGGAATTTGTCGGCGGACTTCGGTTGCCCGGTCGATTGTGGTTGCGGTCGCTGCAAGCCGCCGCGATGGCTTTGCTGCTGCTGATGCTTCCGATCGGTATCACCGCGAATGCAGCGGTTCCTGCATCGGGGGCAAATGGCACCCATGTCTATCTGCTGCGCGGTGTGCTCAACATTTTCTCCCTGGGGCTCGACGATATCGCAGCCAAGCTGCAGGCGCAGGGTATCCCCGTCACGGTGGTAAACTATCTCTCCTGGTCATCCCTCGCCGACGAAGCTGCGGCGGAATACAGGAGCGGACGGGTGCAGACGATCGTCCTGGTCGGGCATTCGTCGGGTGCAACGGTCTTGCCCGATATGGTGGCGCGTCTCGACCAGCTTGGAGCTCCCGTCAAACTGGCGATAGGCCTGGATTCGGTGTTTCGCACGAGCTTGTCCGGCCGCGTCGGGCGTTACATCAACTTCTACATCGGCAATGGCAACGGCGAGCCCGTTGCCAGAACCAGGCAGCTGCATGGCTCACTGGAGAACGTCAACGTCCAGAATATCCCGGGAGTCGGTCACATCACGATCGACAAGAACGAGATCATGCAGCGCAAGGTGATAAGCGCCATTGATGCCGTGGCATTCAGTGGCGGCAGGCCCAGAGAGAGGTCGGCGGCGCACGCGGCGAGATAGGCCTGAGCCAAGCGGGCATAGGCGCGCAATTTGGGCGAGATCCATCTGCGGCGCTCAATCAAGGGAGACGAGATCATGATTTGATCGTGATCTGGTTCCGAGGTGTGGAGGGCGCCACAATTCCACCAATTCGACAGCCTTAGAGTGCGCCCCGCGCATCGAATGGCGTACTTTTTGCTCCCGGCGCGCCGATCCCGGCGTGATGTGATGGAGCCTCAAGCGTTTAGGATGGTTCGTGGAGCGCATGATCAATCCGACGCGAGTGGCCGCAGTCGTTCTTGGAGCGGTGCTTTGGCTCCCCCTCCTTCATGGTGGCCTCGATCTGGCCGTGGCCGGTCCGACCGCGGTATCGAAAGAGGCTACCGCGCGGCCGCCGGATACCACTCAGCCAGCGGCCGATCTGCGCGGACGTGCCTACCTGTTCAGGGGTGCGCTCGGTCCGTTCTTCTCGCGCGGGATAGATCGCCTGACGGACCGGCTCGAAGAGGCAGGGATCACGGCGAATGTGTACGAATTCACGATTTGCCGCCTCATCGCCGATCGTGCGATTCGTGAATATCGCGAGAGTCCCGCACCAATCATCCTTATCGGGCACTCAATGGGCGGGTTTTGCGCGCTGAAGTTCGCGGAAATCCTCGAGGCTGAAGGCATCCGGGCAAGTCTGGTTGTCGCCATCGATCCAGCCCATGTCACGCCCGATGTCCCGCTCAATGTCGATCGCTTCATCAACATTTTCCTGTCGACCAGCGTTCTGGGCGGTGGCGACGTCAAGCCGAAACCAGGCTTCCGGGGCCACTATGCGAGCTTCGACCTTTCCGAGCACGATGAAGTTACGCATATCAATATCGAAAAGATGGACGCGGTCCACGAACAATTAGTCACCAAGATTGTACAGCTTGCGATGACCGCGAAAACGGAAGGCGAAACCGTGCCTGTTCGCCTTGTCGTTCCTCCCAACGCCGCGATCGAGCTATGGGATAGCGGTATGCCGGTCTTCTCTCGTCCGGGGGATACGCTGCAGACGATCGCGGCGAACTATCATGTGCCGCTTTGGTCGGTCACGCAGATCAACAAGGGAGCGGACCGCGCACCGCTGGTGCCGGGCGAGCGCATTGTCGTTCCGCGACATCTGGTCCCGCTTGTCGAGGTCTCGGGGCCACCGCCGCCGACCCGGTGATGATGCCGCAAGCAGCCCGCGCGGACACTCAGCGCGGCGGCAGGAACGGAACCAGCATTGGAACGCGGCGGCAGTAAGGACCGTAGGCGTCCGCGCCGAGTTCGGTGGTCAGAAAGCCTTCTTCCATACGCGCCTTCTGCCAGAGGCCGAAGGCGATCAGTACCGTGCCGAGCAGCGCCGTCGCCGTCCCGACGGCAACGCCGGTCGCGATCATGGCGCCGATAAGTCCGGTATAGATCGGATGACGAACCAACCCATAAGGGCCGGTGTCAATGACTCGATGGCCTTCCTTGCGGGTGATCGCGTTCGACCAGAAACGCCCGAGATGAATTCGCGCCCACCACGTGAACAAGGTGCCTGCCAGGGTCAGGGCTGCAAGCAGGTAAATCCCGCCAGTCCCGACCTGCCACAGCGGCTTCTCCCCCAGGACTCGCGACGTCCAGGGCGTAAGCAGGATGGCTCCCACCAGAATGGGGATGCGGTAGGCGCGCGAGTCCCAGGTTCTGACGTGCTTCTCGGTTCGGCCGGAGAAGAATGAACCTACGCCCCAGCTGATGAGCCATGCGACCCAGATAAGGGCCAGCAATTGCGTGGGCCAGGTAGCGGTCCAGCCACTCCAGACGAAGGCCAGGAATTGGTTCGATTCATGCGTCATGGCTGAATTATATTCCTGATTGGACGGCGCTGGCAAATGCCGGCAACGCCGAGGTGGGGCGGGATTTACAAGGCCAGCGATTTGCCACTGGCGCCGAGAAGATAAGCAATGGTGTCGCGCAATGCGGGTTCTATGGGGCGAGGCGCATAGCCGAGCTCGCGCTGCGCTTTTTCGATCGACAGCTCCGTCGCCCGTAACGCGATCCGGACGCCCTCCGCCGTGCCGGACGGCTGACGGTGCGTCACGTGATCGGATATAAGCTCCAGCATTGCAGCAGCCATCTCCGCCACCCGTCCGGGAACCGGAATCGAGATATAGCGGCGGCCGCTGATCGCCGCCATCAGCTGCAGGATCTTCTTCAGCGAGATACTTTCGCCGCCGAGAATGTAGCGATGCCCAGTCCGCCCATGTTCCATCGCCAGAACCAGGCCAGCGGCGACATCGCGCACGTCGACCAGATTCACGATGAAATCAAGATAGAGCTGAACGCGTCCGTTCAGAAAGTGTCGGAGCATGGCGGTCGGGGGGGTAAGGTTGTGATCGTGAGGTCCGATCGGCATCGTCGGTGTGCCAATGACCAGCGGAAATCCCGATGCCGCAGCTTGCGCGGCGAATTGCTCGGCGAGCATTTTCGAGCGCGTATAATGCCCCGGCATTTCCTGGGGGGGCAGCAGACTGTGTTCGCTGGCTGCACCGTATGACGGCGATGGCCGGAAAAGTATGGATTCGGTCGAGCAATGCAGGAAGCGTGCAATCCCGCGCTTGCGCGCGGCCGTGATGACGACCTCTGTGCCGTGGCAATTCACCGCATAGAAATCGCTCTTTTGAGGTATCCACATACCTGGAAGGCCGGCGAGGTGATAGACCTCGGCGACATCGCGAAGCGCCTCGTCCACCAGGTTCGGATCGAGCACTGAACCTGCAATATATTCGACGTCCGGGAGGGGGCAGGTCGGCGGGCGAACATCCAGGACCCGCACCTGTCGACCGCCGGCAGCGAGCGCCGACACGAGGTGCTGTCCGATAAAGCCGGTGCCGCCAGTTACAAGTACCTGGGTCATGAATGTGGCAGTGGCTCGACCTGATGTTCCTCGACATAGGGGGAAGAGCCGCGCGTCGATTGCTGTGGAACCCGTTCGATAATCGCCGCGAGGTCGCGCCGAAAGCCAAGCGCGATGAACAATTTCGCCATCACAAACATCGGCCCGAGCAGCAGGTGCGTTGGGTTATCCACCAGTGCCGGCTGCCGGCGTTCGAACACCCGATGTCCGACAACCTGAAAGCTGACGCCGATGACAATCAATGCGGCCGTGATCGACCAAACAGTGACTGGAGCGGCATGGCGCACGATCATCTCAGCGGCTGAAAGCAACACGACAGCAGCGCCGAGAATCGCCGTTCCAAGGGCCACGTCGAGCAACAACCAGTAGATCAGCACCGGCAGGACCATGATGGGTGCCATGGTGGTGTAGGCACCGAGTGCGGGAATGTGCCACAGGCTGAGGGGGAGAACCGCAGCCAAAAACAACGACACGATACCAAACACGTGCATCGCGCAGTTCCATGGATCGCGGTGATATTCCACGTAATCCGTAAGCTGGCGCTTGAAAAAGGCATTCATGTAGTGGGCTCGCTATGACCTTCGCGCGCGGGAGGCACTCCAAAGGGCCGACGTGAGGAAATCGGACAGTGCGGATTTACCGCTGCACCCGGTACTTAAACTTGGGATCAGACCGAAGTCAAATAACCACCGCAGCGCTCATATGCCGCGTTTGCCTCTGCCGCAACGCCGAGATTCGGCCTTAAAAGCGACAATCACGCCCTCATGCATGAACAAGGCGCCACGCAATTGCGCCGATCGCGCCCATCCAGAGCAGGATGGCGGCACCGGCTTGAATCGCAAAGCCCGGTCCGCGCTTTTGGGCAGCCTTTGAATAGCCGGACATATAAAGGATGCGGCCGGCGATCCAGACCAGGCCCAACGTCGCCGCGATCGCATCGCCGATGTAGATCGCAAACAGCCAGAGTGCCGGCAGGAAGATCGGCAGCCATTCCAGCGTGTTCATCTGCACGCGAAACACCCGCTCGAAGTCGGGATTTCCGGATATCGCCGGCGCCTTGATACCAAATGAGGCGCGCGCCTTCGCGACCTGCACGCCGGTCAGGAAATAAAACAGGATGGCCAGGCAGGTGACAAGTGCTGTGAAGTGAAACATCACGGAGAATTCCTCACTCAGGGGCGTCGTCGTTGACTCAATAGCCCGTCAGTTCCAGATAACCAACCCCGCTGTGGCTGCCTGCGAAACTAACCGGCCCTTCCCAGTAGGGAAAGCTAGTTCCCATCCAACTCTTCGCATTCAAAGGCACACACGAGATTGCCAGCGCCAGCGCCGGAATTGCGATGTCCCAGGTGGTCGGGATTTTGCGCTCTCCGATCCCGGTCGAGGCCTGCGGCTTCATCGTGATGTCGCTGGATGCGATTTGTCGAGCTTTGCCGTCAGGCAAAAACCATTTGCCGGAAATGTAGTTCTTGCCGTCGGTCTGACGCAGCCGGAACAGCATAAGCTTTTCGCCGGAGTTGAAATGCAGTGACAGCCAGTCCCACCCGGTTTGATCGGAGGCGAGCGGCTGGCTGCTCCACTCGCGGTCCATCCAGGCTTGTCCGGTGACTTCAACCGCCCTGTCGTCGATGGTGAGGCTGCCGGCCGCCTTGAAATAGGGCTGGCTGAAATAATACGAGGCCTGTCCCCGTTCCGATTTCCTGCTGTATCCGGCCTCTCCTTGCAGCACCAGCGGCTGATCGGCATCGAGCCGCAGCACGTAGGCGAAATCCGTGCCCGAAGCGCTGACTTCGAGCGGCGCGAGTGTGTCGTCGCGCATGCCATCGAGCCCGCGCATTTGCCATGCGTCGATCCAGGCTCGATATGGCCTCGTCTCGACGCCGGCCTGGCCGACGCCGCCGCGGGCGAAGGCCTCGCTGTAGCGGTGGGTGTCAGCGCGCGTGACGGCCGCGTGTCCCATCCAAATCTGTTGATTGGCCCAGCCTTCCAGTTGCACGCCCGGATGCATCGACTGACGAAACAGCGTCCATTGCGCGCCATAGGCCGTCCCGGTCGAATCCGCGAGATTTGCGGTCACGTACCACCACTCGATGCGATGGTCCGGATGCGGGCCATGATCTGCGGGGAAGACAAAGGTCTTGCCAGGGACGACCGGCGTGAATCCGTCGCCGCTCATGCCAAGTCCGGCAAAGCCCTGCGCAAATCCGGGCTTGCGGTCGAGGGTGAGAAGAAGTGCGCCGCCTGCAAAAGCGCGACGGGATATCCGAACTCTATCGTTCATCGGCAAAGATCTTGATGAGGGCCGCCGGCCGCATCCGCGCCAGCTTGAGGACGGGAATTGCGGCCGCAACCAGCGAAGCCGCCATGGCGACGCCGAGAAGCTCGAGTAATTGCAGCGGGAAGACGTGAAATGGCAGCCGCCAACCGAACGCCTTCACATTTACCACCGCGATCAGGCACCAGGCGACCAACAGGCCGACCGGCAGTGCGAGCAGCGCTGTGATCAGCGCGACCGACATGGTCTTCAGAAGTTCGATGGCCGCAAGCCGCTGTCGCGTGATTCCGATGGCCCAAAGCGGAGCAAGTTGTGGCAGCCTTGAATTGCCAAGGGTGAGCAGGCTCGTCAGCAATGCAACGCCGGCGACCCCAAGCGTGAAGGCGTTTAGCGCCGCCGTCACCGCGAAGGTCCGGTTGAAGATCGCGGTCGACTCCGCCTTCAGCGTCGCCTGATCCACGAGGTTGCGGCCATCAAATCCGAACCTGTCCTGCAGCGCCGACATCAGCGCCGGAACCGCGGCGGGGTCGACTCGAAGGCCCAGGCGGGTCAGCGGGATATCTGGAAAATGCCGTGTCAGTGCGGCGAAATTGACGGCAATCTGGCCCCTCGGATTGCCGTAATCCGCGTAGATGCCGACCACCTCAAGCGACCAGCTTCCTCCCGGTGCGGGTACTTCGACGCGATCACCGATGGCGAGATTCATGCGTCGAGCCAATTGTTCGCTGACGAAGCCGGCATCGCCGGGGCGAAGTTTCGTCCAGGCATTTTCGGCCGATTGCAGCACCGGCCAGTGATCACGATAGGTGGCGTGATCGGCAAGGCCGAGAATCTCGACCGGCGCTCCTCCGATCCGGGTCTCGGCTCGGCCGCCGGGCAGGATCGCCGTGACTTCGGGGCGGTCACGGAGCCACGCCGTGACGGCCGCGGCCTGCGCGTCGGCCGATGCGTTGACGTAAACGTCTGCTGCCAATCGCCCGTCGAGCCAGCCAATGAAGGTTCGGCTGAAGGTTGAGACCATGGTGCCGACGCCGACATTGACCGAGAGCGCGAGGAGCAGTGCCATCAACGCCAGCGACAATCCCGAAAGTTGTTGCCGGCTGTCGGCCCAGAACCAGATCGCGAGCGCGCCATGCGCACGCCGATGGCCCCCGGCAAGAATCAACTCCAGCAACGCAGGCAACCCAAGTGCTGCGCCAAGCAGCATCGCTGCGAGCACCGCGAAACCGGAAACGAGGGAATCGCCAAACCAAAGGAAACCGGCGGCGGCGGCGAGCACGGCGAGGGCAACCGCGCTTTGAAAAATCAGCCACCTGTGCTGCGCCTGGTGCCACGCATAGGGTTGTGCCGCGGCCAGCACCGAAAGGCGCATTGCTTTCAAGAGGCTCGCGGTAGCAGCCAGCAGCGCGCCGAGCACGCTAATGGTAAGGCCCGCGATCCACCATTCCGGCTTGAGCGTGAGCTGTCCGGGAATCCGGGCGCCGTAAAGCCCGCGCAACGATGCCGCGACATCGGGAAGTAGCGATGCCGCGATCAGGTAGCCGCAAACCAGACCCACAATGCCCGCGATCAACGCCAGCGATATCAGCTCAAGCAACAGCACCGTGTTCAGCCGACGTGCGGATACCCCGCACGCGCGCAAGGTCCGCAACATCGGCAGCCGTTGTTCGAATGCGAGGCCGATCGCGGAGTTGACGATGAACAATCCGACGAAGAATGACAGCAGACCAAATGCCGTCAGGTTCAGATGAAAACTGTCGGTGAGGCGTTCGAGATCGCTTTCCGCATCCGGCTCAACCAGTCGGAGCTTGTCGCCGGCGACTTTTTCGAGCGGGATGCGACGGCCTTTGCTCTTGCCGATCAGGAGCCTGGAAACCTGATCGGGCATTTTGAGAAGCCGCTGGGCAATGCCGATATCGACCACCATGACGCCGGGAACGAGCTGTGCCGCGACGCGAAACGGCGGCAGCGGGGTGCCGCCGCTCGCCGCCGGCGCGGCGCCCTCCGGCAGACCAAGCTCGGAGAGCGTCTCGGGCGACACCAGAGTTTGTCCCGGCGGCATGACGAAGGATTGCAGGCCTGCTCTTCCGATCGCTGGCGCATTGCCGACTTCCGCGGGCAGTGTGACAGGCTCGATACCGAACAGCCGGAATGCCCGGCCGCCGACCTGGATGCGGCCATCGACAACGGGAGACACCGGCCAGCCGGCGCGGCGCAGGTCGACGAAGAGTTGCTGGGGGAAGTTGGCGCCGTCGCGGCCGACCAGGGTTGCCGTCCTGGCGCCGCCGAAGGTGGCGGCCGCTCGATCGTAACTGTCGCGGGCCTGCTGGTTCAGCGCCTGCACGCCGCTCCACAGCGCGGTCGCCGAAATCAGGCCGATCAGCAAGGTGGCGAGCTGCATCGGATGCCGTCGCCAATGACTGAGCAGGACCTTGAGAATCCAAAGGATGCTCTTCATGCGATCAACCCCGCGCTAAGGTTGATGTGGCGGTCGAGCGTGGCCGCCAGCCGCGCCGAGTGGGTTACCATCAGAAGGGCGCAGCCGGTTCGCGCGACCAGATCACGGGTGAGGGCGAGAACGTCATCTGCGGTCGCCTCATCGAGATTGCCGGTCGGTTCGTCGGCGAGGAGAAGCAGCGGCTTGACTGCCAGCGCGCGGCCGATCGCGACCCGCTGCTGCTGGCCGCCGGACAATTGCTCGGGGTAGCGGTCCTGAAGGCTGCGGAGCCCCAACCGCTCCACAAGCTCGGAATGCCAGGCTGCATCATGACGGCCGGCAATGCGAGACTGAAACGCGAGGTTATCTCTCACATTGAGGCTCGGGATCAGGTTGAATTGCTGAAATACCAGACCGAGCCGGTCGCGCCGCAATGCCGCCAGGCCGGCATCTGTCAGATCCGAAATGGACGTGCCGGCGAGCCTGATCTCGCCGCCGTCAACACGATCGAGGCCCGCGATCAGATGCAAGAGCGTACTTTTGCCGCTGCCGGATTCGCCGGTCAGCGCCACACGTTCGCCGGCGGCGACGCTCAGGTCGACCCCCCGCAGTACAGCGATTTGCTCGCCAGCGGAACGATAGGCCTTGGTCAGGTTGCGAACGCTGAGCACGATCTGGTTGCCGGTTGTCATGCGAAGCGTGTCACGATGAAGCTCCTTTTGATGGTTGCGCACCATACCAAGACGATGGCCGGAGATCACGGTCTCGAACCTGCCGGCGACGCGATCGTGATGGGCAGCATTCGCCCATTGGTCGGAGGCCCGGTAGCATGCGAGATCCGGCCAAAATGCCAGATTGCATTGCCTGAGCCGCCTTGGGTAGCATCAGGTCTGCCGATTCAGCAGAGCCAGCAAACCGACAAAATGACAAAATGACAATGAGAGGAACGACCATGACCACGTCGCCTGACCCTAAAGGTGCCTGGCGGATCACGTTCCTTTTGTTTCTCTTCATGCTGGTGAATTTCGCGGACAAGATAGTGGTCGGCCTCGCCGGTGTGCCGATCATGACCGAACTGAGGCTCGAGCCGGAGCAGTTCGGCCTGCTCGGCTCCGCGTTCTTCTTCCTGTTTTCGATCGCAGCCATCGCCGTCGGATTCCTGGTCAATCGCGCCGAGACGCGCTGGGTGTTGCTCGCGCTGGCGGTTATCTGGGCGCTGGCGCAGTTTCCCATGGTGGGTACGGTCAGTTTTTCTACGCTGCTGATCTGCCGCGTCATCCTAGGCGCCGGCGAAGGCCCCGCAGGTTCGGTAGCCGTGCATGCGATCTACAAATGGTTTCCCGACGAGAAGCGAACCTTGCCCACGGCGGTCCTGTCGCAGGGATCGGCGTTCGGCGTTATCCTGGCGGTGCCGGCGCTGAACTGGGTGATCGTCAATTACAACTGGCATTATGCGTTTGGCGCGCTCGGCGTGGTTGGTCTGATGTGGGTGGTGGCGTGGTGGGGTCTGGGCAAGGAAGGTCCGCTGGTCGAAACCGCAGTGCTGGCGGAGGCGGAACCCCGCATTCCCTATTTCCAGCTTCTGACCTCGCGGACCTTTATCGGCTGTTGCGCCGCGACCTTCGGCGCTTACTGGGCGCTGTCGCTGGGGCTCACCTGGTTCACCCCCTTCGTCGTGAAGGGGCTCGGCTTCTCGCAAAAGGATGCGGGCTGGATTTCGATCCTGCCATGGGTGTTCGGGGCCGTTGTCGTGCTTCTGACGGGATGGATTTCGCAGGTGTTGATGGCGCGCGGTGTCTCCACCCGCGGCGCGCGCGGGGTGCTTGGCGCGGTCCCGCTGATCGTCGGCGGATCAATCCTCGCCGTTCTCCCGCACGTCGAGGGCGCCGGCCTGCAGATCGCCTTGCTGGTGACGGGCTCGGGGCTTTGCGGGTCGATCTATGTGGTCTGCGCGCCGATGATTGCAGAGTTCACGCCGGTGTCCCAGCGCGGCGCCGTGATCGCGATCTATGGGGCGATCTACACGCTTGCCGGCATTCTGGCGCCATCGGTGATGGGCAGCGTGATCCAGCGCGCATCCGGGCTGCTTGACGGCTACATGAACGGGTTCACGATCAACGCCGTCATCATGATCGCGTCCGGATTGCTTGGGCTGCTGCTGCTTTGGCCCAATGCCGAGCGCGCGCGCTTGATGGCCAGGGCACGGCGGCCGAAATTCGCCTGACGATCCGCGCTCGAACGGCGGCCCTCGAAGGCTCAGGGATGCATAGGACCTGCGTCAGACGTCGCTTGTTTCTCGTGCGGTCCTCGCTCGGTGGCAAGTGCGAGCAGGACGGTGACGACCATGAACACGACCGACGCGCCGAACACCCAATGCGGCTGTTTCTGGTCCATGATCCAGCCGAACAGCAATGGGCTGATGATGCCGCCGATGTTGAATCCGGTCGAGACGATGCCGAAGGCTCGCCCCGCAGCGCCAGGCGGGGCCGCGCTGCGGACCAGCATATCACGCGAAGGGGCGATCACGCCTCCCAGGAACCCGGCGAGTGCCATCGCTGCCGTCAGCGGAACCTGCGATAGATTGATCGTCGCGATCATGAACACGATCGCAGCATTCACCCCGAAGCAGGCGGCGGCCACCTGGCCATGGCGCGTTGTACGGTCGGCGAGAAAGCCGCCCGCCAGCACGCCAATCGCGCTGGCGCCGAGAAACGCCGTCAGCGCGATATTGGCGGCCGAAAATGTCACTCCGTAGCCGCTCATCAGTGCAACAACGCCGAAATTGCCGATGCCGGCGTTGGACAGACTCAGCAGCATGAAAAAGATCATCAGCACGATCAGGGCAGGTGTGATGACGCTCGGTTGGGGAGCGCCTGCGCCGGGCGTCCGGCGGTTCGCGGCGCTCGCATCGGGAATGCCGACGACAAGCAGGAGCAGCGCGACCAGCGGACCGACCGCTCCGGTCGCGACCAGCGCGCCAAGGCCTCCGATGGTTGCAACCAGCGCTGCGACGATGGCGGGCGCCACCGCGCCGCCAAGGAAACCGGCGAAGGTATGAATCGAAAAAGCGCGGCCCATGCGCGCCTCATTCATGTGAGCCGAAAGGATCGCATAATTCGCCGGATGATAAACGCTATTGGCAAGCCCCAGCAGGGCAGCGCCTGCGATCAGCGAGGGGTAATTCAGATTCAGCCCGAGCATGATCAGCGCGAAGCCGCCCAGGGTGAGGCCCATCAGCAGGATTTTGCGGGCGCCGATATGATCGGCAAGATAACCGATCGGCGCCTGCGTCAGGCCGGATGTGACGGCGAAGACGGTCAGCGCAAGGCCGAGCTCGATGTAGCCGACGCCGAGCTGCTCCTTGAGAAAGGGGAACAGCATCGGCAGCACGAGCATATGGAAATGACTGACCCAATGGGCCGTCGAAATCGCGGCCAGTGTGCGCAGCTGTTCGTCCGCCTTTTGTCGCGGTGCGGCCAGAATGCCGGCCATGTCCGATTCATCCTCCCTTTGCAGGCGCAACTATCGGCCCGGTTGGCTGTTTGTCCATGAATACGGCTGCATGGCAGCCTCTAAAACGCGGCCGGAACCGCCGCACCAGATCAATGAGGCGCAATGGCAACGTCAATCGGACGATCTTTCCCGCCCTTTTTCAGGCGTTCAGTGTTAACGGAGAGCATCCGGAGCATGATTCGGAAAAACGGGAGCCGTTCTCCCTCGCGACAAGCGCGTGGCGTTTGCGCGGAGATCATGCCCGAAACAACCAGATGAGATCGTGATCCAGGAGCTACGCATGAAAAAGCCGAAGATCGAAGCGGAAGAACAGCCGCCACGCAGAATCATCCGCGCCGACAAAGCGCCGACATCGGGCTATTCGCTTGTCGTGGACGGGCACTTTAAATCGCATCACGATACGGTCGAGGCCGCCGAAGCAGCCGGTATCGCATTGAAGAACGGGTTCCCGATGCTTCAGGTGCAGGTTTATGACGCCGCGACCAAGACGCGATCGCTGATCAAATGGCCGGTGCCCGCGTAGCGCAGGTTCCCGACCGAGCGCCGCTTGAGCGCCAAGCAGCAGCAGGCTTTCTCTCCGGACAAACGTCATCAAGCGTTTGCCCGAAGAGATTCGGCCAACCAGTAAGGCTCAGGTCCGATGCCCGCCGCTTTGCTGTCCCGCCAGCCAATCGGAAAGCGCAGGGCTCTTTTCCTTTTCTCCTGATTTTTTCGCCTTGGTGCGCGCCTTCCTGGGCGCGGCCAGGCGCGGAGGCGCGGCGGCCTCGCGGGCGAGCCGCAATGCTTTCAGTCTCGCCATGTTGTCGGTCACTGCTTTTAGAGCGGCGTCGCGCTCGGCCTTACCGGATTTGTCTTCACTTGCCATGTGCGCACGCGCATCAGCGCGGCTGCGATCTTCTTCTGTCATCTAGATAATTTTCTTCTTCCTGGGCTTGGCTTTGGTCTTGGGTTCCGCAGGCATGTCTCGGTCGGCGGCTTCCTTCGCCAATCGCAGCGCGCGCAGCTTCTCCGTCCGCTTTCGAATCGCAACGTCGGCCGCCGCGATCTCGGCCATGGCCTTGATGCCGTCGGCGTCCTGCGCGATCTTCCGATTCATCCTGATCTCTTTCAGCTCGGCGGCGCTTTTCGGTTCGTCATTCATCGGATACCTCGAACTTCACCGTGCACTGTCACGCGGCCTTCTTGGCACATTCTTATCATGCATTGGGAGTCCGAATGGCATTTTTCGGCCGATTCGACCCGAAAAGGTGGTCTTTTTCGTTCGGAATCAGCCTTCGTGGTGAAGAACGCCGCCGTGTGCGACCACATTCAACCGGCCGCGCAGGCTTCAAACCGGAGCGGTCAGAACGTCGCGCCGGCCTTCAGCAGAAAAGTGCGACCGGGCAGCGGGTAGGCGCTGAATGCACCCGGTGTGAACGCGCTCGCGATCGCATAATCATAATACAGCACGTTGAACATGTTATTCACGCTCAACGACCAGAAGTATCTGTCATATGCACCGCTTAGCTTGAAATCGACCGTTGCATTGGCCGGAATCAGCGGCTGGACGTTAGGTTGGTCGTTGTCCATGCGGCGGCTGCTCCAATAGCGGACCGTTGCGTCGAACACGAGAAATTTTTGCCAGATGTTCCAACTGACCCCGGCATTGGCCGTGTAACGCGACACCAGGGGAACGTCATTCCCGGTGAAGGGCCCCTCGCGGAATATCGCGCGGGTATAGGCGAACCCGCCGCGCAGCAGCAGGATGTCGCTGGCACGATATGTAGCGCTGGTCTCGGAACCGTAACGCCGCGTTGGATCCAGATTATAATCGATGAAATGCACCGGATCGAAGTGGATCTCGTTTGTGAGGTCCATGTTGTAGATGCTTGACTGCATCTCGAACCTGCCGGCCTTGAATCGAAAGCCTGCTTCGATATCGTCGGATGTTTGGGTCTTCAGATTGAATGTCCTGGGCAGGGGGACCGTAAAAGTCGGATCGAAGATCGGTGAAGCCCCAACTCTTTCGTCGACGTTGGGAGTACGAAAGGCGCTGGCGGCCCGGCCGAACACGGCAAAGCTCTCATTGAAACGGTGTTCAATGCCAATGTGCAGTGCGTGATTAATTTCGCCGCTGTCCAGCGGCGCAATCTGATTTTCACCAAAAAATCCCGGCGCCGCCGGATTCAAAAGGTCCGTTGCGGTTACGCTCGTCAGTTGTATTCGTCCGCCATACGAAAAATCGGTAGTCGGGAGTATTCCGACGGTCTGTTGCCAGTAGGCGGCAAGCGTCTTTTGAGCGAGGTCATAGACGTCAAGCGGGGGAACACTCGGGAGTTCGCTTCGATTTGAATGATAGGTCGCATCATAATAATCGATGCCGGTGAGGATGGTTGAGGGCAACCCGAACATCGGGTTCGTGACGCTCAGCCGCGGCGTCAGCGACCAGGTTTGCAGTCTGGTGTCGACGTAGCTGAAGCTGTTGAAGAAATCGGCCTGCTGCCGTTTGTCGCGTACACCGCCGTCGACGATGAGTTCGCCGCCGTTCCACAACCTCTTGGTAAATCCGGCGGTGGCGTTGACGCCCTGCTTGTTGGCATAGTCGAGGGGGCTATCGGTGCCAGTACGGTCGGTGGCGAGTTCGTTGATGCCGGCAGACGGATTGACCGTCCTGCCGCCGGGCAGTCCGAGTTGCTGATTGTCGCCGGATACATTGAAAAACGCAGTGAAGTCGGGCGTGGTGTAACGGACCTCGCCGACACCATTTTGTTGCGAGAGAGCGTTGTTCGTCCGATATCCGTCCGAGCTGATTCCGTTTCCGAAGAAGGACGTCGACCAGGCTCCCTGGTTAGCCGCGGCGGAGACCGATCCGAGGCGCTGATTGAATGACCCGACACCGGCTTCGGCGCGTATCGACGACGGCGCGCCTCCGCCGGCCGTTCTTGGTGACGATGTTGATGACGCCGCCGATGGCGTTGTCGCCATAGAGCACGGCGCCGCTGTTGCCTCGCGTAATTTCGATGCGCTCGATCGAATCACGCGGGATGGTCGAAAGGTCGACGCCGGCCAGATCGACATCATTGAGCCTGCGGCCATTGATCAGGATAAGCGTGTTAGCCGTGGCGAAGGCTCCAAAGCCCCTCACGTCCACATTGGTTTGTGCGCCGTTCACGCCGCCGTATAAGGCCGTCAGTTGTACGCCGGGCGTCTGCGCGATGATTTCCTGCACCGTCTGGGCGGGAGAGCGCGCGATATCTTCTGCGGTTATCACGGTCGACGAAGCGCCGACGATGCCGTTGAATTGCCTGGCAGAAGTTGCTCCGGCTGCGGGTGAGACGTTCGAGCTGTCCGTCGTTGAAACGTTCGGCGTCGCGCGCCGCGAATCCGACCCATCGTCGGAGAGGGGTTTGGCCCGGGTCTGGTTCGCGTCGCGAGGCGGGCTCACCTCGATCGGCGGCAACTGATCCGGAGAGGCCTGCTGCGCCTTGGCCGAAATATCCAGGGCGAGAACGGGCATGAAGAAGCTTGTAGCGAATAGAAAAATACGATGCCGCTGCGCGGCTTTGATGATGGAAGACAAGGTTAGACCTCGGTATGACGTCAGTGGCACGTCACAGCGAACCAAGTCTCACCATCATGCTTGCGCACGTCCGGTGAAGCTAATGCCTGTACTCCCCGACCGGCATCTTCGCGTGTGACCACGGCTGACGGCAGGTCTCCTGGCTCGCGGGTCGTTACCCTTCGTCGCCTTCCCAGGACCGAGATTCCCAGTGGCACATGACGAAAGATTCGTCGCTTACAGTTGCGGGGGCAGCCACGGCATTGGAGAAAATCTCTCCGCACCGTATTCCCTTTTGATCCCCAAACAGGGAACCGTCGCGACCATCTAGAATTGGGTTGGGCAAAGAGTCAATGCCATCTCGATCCGCGAGCCTTCGCCCATCACGGATCCGTATTTTGTCCGGGAGCCCGCTTGTGCCGGACCTCAATCATTGTATGAGCATTGGGGCAGGGTGAGACGACATCGCCGCCCGAGGACAATGGATGGGCATTCAAAACGTCATGGCGGCGGTCGACATTGCGGGGCGCCGGCGCGCCGGGGTGACCTTGGCACTCGTTGTTCTGGTCGTTCTGCTGCTGCTTGCCTCGCTCGGGATTGGCCCGGTTCGGCTGTCGCCTCTGACCGTGGTCGACGCCCTGCTCGGCGGCGGAAGCGACGTGCAGCAGGTAATCGTCCGGGAAATCCGGCTGCCCCGCGCGATACTGGGATTTGCGATAGGCGCGATGCTCGGGCTTTCCGGCGCGGCGCTGCAGGGATTGTTGCGTAATCCGCTTGCGGCTCCCTCGCTGTTTGGCGCGCCGCAATCGGCGGCGTTCGGCGCGGTGCTGATCATCGCGCTCGGCCTTGCCGATGTGAGATCCTACGCGCTCCCGGTTGCGGCGATCGTGGCCGCGTTCATCTCGGTTTTCGTGCTCCTTGCGATCGCGGGCCGCAGTGCCGGCCTGTTGATTCTCATCCTTGCGGGCCTTGCGATATCGAGCCTTGCGGGCGCCGCGACCGCGCTGGTGATGAATCTTTCGAGCAATCCGTTCGTGGTACTCGAAATTGCATTCTGGCTGCTCGGTTCGCTGGAGGACCGCAGTTTCCGTCACGTCGTGCTGGCGCTACCCTTCATTGCCGCCGGCGCGGTTGTTCTGTTTAGTCAGCGCAATGCCTTCCGGGCGCTCAGTCTTGGGGAGGAGGCGGCGCAAAGCCTTGGCGTCGACATCGCCCGGTTGCGGCTTCTGGTAATCTCCGGCGTTGCGCTCGGCGTCGGTGGCGCGGTTGCGGTATCCGGCACGATCGGCTTCATCGGTCTGGTCGCGCCGCATCTGATGCGGCCGCTGATCGGATACGATCCGGCGCGGCTTTTGATTCCGAGCGCGCTCACCGGCAGCGTGCTGCTGCTCGCGGCTGATATCGCCGTGCGAGTCATTCCATCGACCAGCGATATCAAGGTCGGCGTGTTGACCTCGATTATCGGCGTGCCGTTCTTCCTCTATCTCATCATGCGCGAACGGCGTGCACTCGGCGGAGGCGTCGCATGACGGCGCCAGCCCTCCTCACCGTGCAAGGTCTCGGCGTGACGCTGGCCGGTCGTGCCGTGCTGCAAGATGTCTCGCTTTCGCTGTCGCCTGGACATCTGGTTGCACTGGTCGGTCCAAATGGCGCTGGAAAGACGACCCTGCTGCGTGCCCTGGCGGGGCTGGTGCCATCGGATGGCTCGATCCATGTCGGAGGCGACGCCTTGCCGTCGTTGCCGTTGCGTGAGCGCGCGCGGCGATTTGCCTATCTGCCGCAGGGTCACCTCGTGCACTGGCCCCTGCCGGCGCGGGATATCGTGGCGCTCGGCCGTTATCCCCATGGCGCAACCGACCCCGCGCGATTGATGCCGAAAGATACCGAGGCGGTGCTGCGGGCGATGCAGGCGACCGATGTCGTCGATCTCGGCGAGCGCCTTGTCACCGAATTGTCCGGCGGCGAGCGCAGCCGCGTTGCGCTGGCGCGCGTATTCGCCGTCGAAGCCCCGGTCATTTTGGCGGATGAGCCGACATCTTCGCTCGATCCGCGCCACCAGATCGAGGTCATGAAAACCCTGCGCGCTGCCGCCGACAAGGGCAGCCTGGTGATCGTGGTGACCCACGATCTCGGGCTCGCCGCGCGGTTTGCGGACATTGTCCTGGTACTTTCGGACGGCCGCCTGGTGTCGCAGGGCGCCGCCACCGAGGCGCTGTCGGACCAGGTGATGGCGGATGTGTTCCGGATCACGGCCTATCGTGCGGAATTTCAGCGCGAAGCCGTGATTATTCCGTGGGCGGAAATCTAGGGAGCCGCTGCCCATGCGCCCCCGCGATTTATTCCGATTTGCCGTTGCGACCATTGCGATGCTGGCTGGCCTGTTGCCCGGCCCCGCGATGGCGGCCGGCCTGCCGCGCATCGCATCGATGAATGTATGCACGGACCAATTGCTGATCACGCTAGCAGATCCCGGGCAAATCCTCGGTCTCAGCCGTTATGCGCGGGAACGATTTGAATCTTTCGCGGCTGATGATGCCCGCCGCTTCCGGATTCTATCGGGCGGCGCTGAAGATATCCTGCTGCTCAAGCCCGATGTCGTGGTCGCGAGTCTGTTCGACAGAAGATCGACGCGGGAGATTTTGAAGGAGAAGGGGCTTCACCTCGTCGAATTCACGGTGCCGCGCAACTTAGACGAAGTGAAGGCCCAGATTCGTGAGATGGGGAACGTCGTCGGTCATGCCGATCGCGCGATCGCGGAAGTTGCACGCCTTGATGCCGCGATCGCCCGCGCGCGTCAGGCGGTCGCGGTCAAACACTACCGGGTGCTGCCGCTGTCCCGGCGCGGCTGGGTCTCCGGCAGCGATAGCCTGGTCAGCTCGCTGCTGGCCGAGACCGGGCTTTTCAACGCGGCGGGTGATCTCGGGATCACCGCCGGCGGATTCGCCTCGCTCGAGGCGATCGTCAGCCTTAAGCCTGATTTGATCGTTGTTTCCGAGGCCGGCGGCCGAGCCGAGGATGATGGCCGCGCCTTCCTGCTCCATCCCGCGCTGGAGCGGTTCTATCCGCTGTCAAAGCGTATCGTCATTCCAGACCGGCTGACGGTGTGCGGCGGCGTGATGCTGGCCGATGCGCTGGACGTGTTGGTCAAGGAGTTGAAACGGGTTGAGCGACAGATGCCTTAACCCGTGAGCACCGGTCCGCCGGCTTTCTTCCAGGCATCCAAGCCTCCGGCGATGTGCGCCGTGTTGGTAAGGCCCGCTGCCTTGGCCGCGGCCACAGCCATCGCCGAACGCTCGCCGAAGGCGCAGAAAAACACGATACGTCGTCCGGTCGCCGCGGCGACTTCGCGCAACATCCCGCCGGGCCGCAGCCCTTCGCCGATACCGGGATACGGTGCGTGCAGCGCGCCCGGCAGCATGCCGTGCTTGGCACGTTCGCTGTTTTCCCGGAGATCGACGAGCAGAATATCGGGACGGCCGAGACTTTCGATGGCCTCGCGCGCTGTGAACGAAAGGCCCTGCTTGGCGAGATCGTCCTGGGGCAGGCCGACATGCATGTTGGCCGGCACTGCGACATCCATCATCTTGGGGTTTGGCAGCTTCAGGTTGCTCATCAGCTCGACATATTCGTCGATCGAACGCACCTGCAGCCGCGGATTGTACCGCCTTTCCTCGCCAATGGTGGAGACGGTGTCGCCCTTGTAGTCGTGGGCGGGAAACACCATGGTCTCATCGGGCAGCTTCAACAGCCTGTTGAAAATGGAATGGTATTGTGCCCGAGCGCTGCCGTTCTGGAAATCGGTGCGGCCGGTGCCGCGGATCAACAGCGTATCGCCGGTGAAAACCCGATCGCCCATCAGATAGCTGTAGGAATCGTCGGTATGGCCGGGCGTGTACATCACGTCTAACGTCAGGCCCTCGATCGTCACCTTTTCGCCCTCGGTGACCCGCATCGCGACCACGTCGGCCTTGCTCTGCTCGCCCATGATGGTGACGCAATGGGTACGGTCGCGCAGTTCGCCGAGGCCGGTGACGTGGTCGGCGTGCAGGTGGGTGTCGACGGCCTTGACCAATTTGAGATCGAGCTCGCGCAGCAACTGGCAGTAACGGTCGACCTTCTCCAGCACGGGATCGAGGATCAGCGCTTCGCCGCCGGCGCGGCTGGCCAGGATGTAGCTGTAGGTTCCCGATACGCTATCGAACAGCTGGCGAAAAATCATGAATGGCACATCCTCGATTTGATTCCCGATACTATCACTCAAATTCGCGGCGCATAGCTCAGCCGATGGAACACCAGATCAGATGGCTTTCGTCTTCGAAAGCGTCAGTACCGCTGATGCGAGCAAGGCAAAGGCCAAAGGAACTCGAACTCCGCACGCTGACCTCATTGCTTTCAAACGAAAAACTTGCGTCGCCCTCGATGGGGAACGGGTACCGGGTTGCGTGAAGAGAGCCGCACCAAGAACCCACTATTGGATCTTCACCGGGTGGTATCGGTCTCGCCCCTATTGTCGATCCAGCTGATTTTCAGGCCGTGACCATTCTTGCCGCCTTTGAGGCTGAATTTGACACAGGGTCTCTGGAGACCGACGTCCCCCAATCGGCGCCGAACACCGCCCTGCCGTCATATTCGAAGGTCAGTCATCGGGGTGGGGTTCCCGCGATGATTGGCCTGGAATATAACCTGTCAAAGCATAACCGCTAATGGCTGACAACGCAGGCGGCGGGCCAGCGGCGCAGTGCCGTCTTGCGACGCCCCGGAAACGTCGATATCCGGGGGCCGCCGGACAATTGGGACTTTGCGGTTCGGGCCTTGGCGGGCTAAAGGCGAAAGCCTTGGCCGTCAGCAAATCCGGGAGCCCGTCGTGGCTGAGTATGTCGTTGAATTTGGCAAGGATGGCCGGCCAATCGAACCTGACGGTCGCCTCGACGCGCCGGCATTCCACCGCAACCATCAGGCGATCCGGGGGGTGTTACAGCGATTCCTTGCCGGCAAATCCGGCGATGTCGTGGAGGCCGGCAGCGGCACCGGCCAGCATGTCGTCGACTTCGCCCGGCATTTTCCTGAAATCACCTGGTGGCCGAGCGATCTCAACGCGCAGCATCTGAAAAGCATCGAAGCGTGGCGGGCGCATTCGCAACTCCCGAATATCCGCATCCCGCTGCGGATCGATTTATCGAATCCCTCCTGGTGCCCAGAGATGCATGATGGGAGCGGTCCCGGTGAGTTGCTGGCGGTATTCTGCGCCAACGTCGTCCATATCGCACCGTGGCGAGTTGCGGAGGGGCTGTTTGCCGGCGCTGGGAGATACCTGCGGGCCGACGGGCGGCTGTTTCTCTACGGACCGTTCAAGCGCGGCGGCAAGCATACCGCCGTCAGTAATGCGGTGTTCGACACCAGTCTTCGCGAAGGAAATCCCGAATGGGGCGTGCGCGATGTCGAGGCCCTGGAAGGGCTGGCGGCGAGTGCCGGTCTTTCGCTCAACGAAACCGTCGAGATGCCGGCCAACAACCTGATTCTGGTGTTCGGCCGGTCAAAGACAGTCTGAGCAGCGATGCATGGCGCACGGCTGTTTGCGTCGGTTGATTGAACGAAGGCCTCCCTCCATAGTGCCGGAATCAGCAAGGCCCACTGCATCTGGCCGCATCTGGGTTGAAATAAAAAGCCGATGATCGATGTGACCGCAGCTGACGGAATTTCCGGCGACGCCCGCGTCCGCTCCAATGTGATGCGGCTGGCTGCGGCGCAGGCGCTGACGGGCGCGAACTCGGCGGTGATCTTCGCCACCGGCTCGATTGTCGGGGCAACGCTGGCGCCGGACGTCTCGCTCGCGACCGTGCCGCTCTCGATGTACGTTCTCGGGCTCGCTGCCGGCACCTTGCCGACCGGCGCCATCTCGCGCGCCTATGGCCGCCGCGTCGCCTTTGTCATCGGCACCGGCTGCGGCGTGCTGACCGGCCTGCTCGGGGCCTTCGCTATCCTGCGCGGGTCGTTTCCCCTGTTTTGCTGCGCGACGTTCCTCGGCGGGTTGTATGGCGCGGTGTCGCAATCCTATCGCTTTGCGGCCGCCGACGGGGCTAGCGCTGAGTATCGCCCGAAGGCGGTGTCGTGGGTCATGGCCGGCGGCGTTTTCGCCGGCGTGCTCGGCCCGCAGCTTGTGGAATGGACGATGGATGTCTGGCCGCCCTATTTGTTCGCCTTCAGCTTTGTGGTGCAGGCCATCGTTGCGCTGATCGCGATGGCCGTCCTCGCGGGCATCGATGCGCCGAAGCCCGCACCGTCGGATCTGCACAGGGGCCGTCCGCTGTTCGAGATCGCGCGGCAGCCGCGGTTCATCGCGGCGGCGTTGTGCGGTGTCATTGCCTATCCCATGATGAACCTCGTCATGACATCGGCGCCGCTGGCGATGAAAATGTGCGGACTGAGCGTCAGCGATTCAAATTTCGGTATCCAGTGGCACATCGTTGCGATGTATGGGCCAAGCTTCTTTACCGGTTCCCTGATCGCGCGGTTTGGCGCGCCGAGAATTGTCGCGGCGGGACTGCTGCTTGAAGCCGCCGGCGCGACCATCGGTCTCTCCGGCACGACGGCAATTCATTTCTGGTCGACCCTGATCGTCCTGGGAGTTGGCTGGAATCTCGGTTTCGTCGGAGCCTCCGCGCTGGTGTTGGAGACGCACCGGCCGCAGGAACGCAACAAGGTTCAGGCCTTCAACGATTTCCTGGTATTCGGCACGATGGCGGTGGGGTCTTTCTCCTCCGGCCAGTTGCTGGCGAATTACGGCTGGTCGACGGTGAACCTCGTGGTGTTTCCGCCGGTGCTGCTGGGACTGGCGGTGCTGGCGGCGGCTTCGTTTGCGAAGCGGCGGTCGGCGTTGCAGCAGGTTCCGGAATTCCCCGATCCGGGCTTGATTGATTAGCCGGTCTTCGCCTGAAGTGCTGGAGGTTCGATGCCGGCGTCACGATTGCACAGTTCGGCTGTTATCGAAGCGCTGGAATTACTGGTCTGTCAATTTCCATCGTCATCGCCGGGCTTGCCCCGGCCGTCCACGTCCATGGCATCCAGCTTCAAGAAAGACGTGGATCCAAGGGGGCAAGGTCGCGCATGACGCTGTCGCAACCAACGAGACAAACATTGGAGGCGTCCAGTCATGGTACCGTCGGCGAGACATCCGTCCGTTACGAGGGCTGGCGAATCGTCGTAGTGTGCTTCTGGGTGGCGATCTTCAGCTGGGGCCTCGGCTTCTACGGCCAGACTGTCTATGTCGCCGAATTGCACAGCCTGTACGGCTGGCCGACATCGCTGATCTCGTCCGGAACGACCTTCTTTTACTTGTTCGGTGCGCTGCTGGTCGTCTTCGTCAGCGAAGCGATCCGTAACATCGGCCCGCGCAACTGCCTGTTGGCAGGCGTATTGTCGATGGCTGCTGCCGCCGTCTTGATTGGCCGGGTAACGGAGCCATGGCAGCTCTACGCCGCGGACGCCGTGCTTGCCTTCGGCTGGGCGGGAACCAGCCTCGGCGTCATCACCAACACGCTCGGTCTTTGGTTTGACAAGAAGCGCGGCATGGCGATCAGCCTGGCGCTGAACGGTGCAAGCTTTGGCGGCATTGTCGGCGTGCCATTATTGGTGGTCGCGATCGGTCGCTTCGGGTTTTCAGGCGCCATGATGTCTGCCGCGGTCGCGATGCTCGCGTTGACGATTCCCGTGATCCTTATTTTCGTCGGGCGGCCGCCCGCAGCCCGTCGGGTTGAGATGACACCAGCCGGCCATGAGGCTGTTTCGGCGGCGCGGATACGAACGCTGGCGTTACGCGATACCGCGTTCCTGACCGTAACGATTGCGTTCGCGCTGGTGTTGTGCGCGCAAGTCGGGTTCGTCGTCCATCTGATTACATTTCTTGATCCCTTGATCGGACGCGAGCACGCGGCGATCGGGGTCGCGGTGTTGACGGCGATGGCGGTTGTCGGGCGGGTGCTGTTCTCGACAGTGATCGACCGGCTCAACCAGCGGCTAGCCTCCGCAATGTCGTTTGCGAGTCAGGCGGTGGCGCTGGCGATCATCCTCAATTCGCGCAGCGAAGGGCTGCTGATTGCGGCCTGCGCGCTATTCGGATTCTCGGTCGGGAATCTGATCACGTTGCCCTCCCTGATTGTGCAACGCGAATTCGATCCACGCTCGTTCGGCGTGCTCGTCAGCCTGGTTACGGCGATCAATCAGGTCACCTATGCGTTCGGCCCGGGAATTGTCGGTCTGCTGCGCGATGCGTCCGGGAGTTACAGCTTGCCGTTTTACGGCTGCGCAGGGCTTGAACTGACCGCAGCGGTTTTGATCATGATTCGCGGAGGGTCACGCCACGCGTTGCCGCAATAAATCATCGAGATCGAGCCGGTGCGTGAACATTGCGAGCGAACCGTCGGGCTTGCGCGGCCATTGCGCTTCCGGCCGGTCCCAATAGAGTTCGACGCCGTTTTCGTCGGGGTCGCGCAAATAGAGCGCTTCGCTGACGCCATGATCGCTGGCGCCGTCGAGCGGAATTCCCGCGCTGATCACGCGGTGCAGCGCGTCGGCGAGCGCGGCGCGAGTCGGGTAAAGTATAGCCGTGTGAAACAGCCCCGTCGTTCCCGGTGGCGGCGGGTGGCCGCCTTTGCTCTCCCAGGTATTCAACCCGATGTGGTGGTGGTAGCCGCCTGCCGAAATGAACGCCGCGCCGGAACTCAGGCGTTGCGTCAGTTCGAAGCCGAGCACGCCGCAATAAAATCCCAGCGCGCGATCGAGATCGGCCACCTTGAGATGAACATGCCCGATCCGCGTTCCCGCGATGATGGGTGGATTTTCGGCCATGGTCGCTCCGTAGGGTAGATTTCGTTACGATCTATGCTGCGGTCGCCTGTCAGGCAAGCTCGGACACCTCTCCGCCCGGCAGGTCAAATTCAAACGTATTCAGCGTCATCGAAACCATGGTGTAATACCCGCACAGGCCGACGATTTCGACCAGCCCGCGCGCGGTGAGCACTTCTACTGCCTCTTCGTAGAGCGCCTTGGTCAATCCATGGGCTTCATGGAGCGATTTGGCGACGTCGTAGATCGTTTGCCCCTTGGGATCATCGAAACGCGGCGTGCGGCGATCGCGGATGTCGTCGATGATTTTCGGATCCATGCCGCCTTTGAGGGCGAGCCGCTTGTGGGCATACCATTCATAGTGCGAGGTCCAGTGCCGCGCGGTGACAAGGATGGCGATCTCGGACAGTTTCGCCGGAAACATCGTATCGAACCGCAAAACGCCGCCCAGGCGCGTGGCGTGACGCGCCATCTCCGGGCTGCTGAGCCAGGCCATCATCGGCGCGGGTGGAGCGCCGCGCTTGCCGGCGATCGATTCGTCGTAGGTGGCCTTTTGGTCCGCGCTCATTTCGTCAGGCGAAAGCAACTTCAGCCGCATTTCGGTTTCCTCTTGTTTTTCCATTGTTGCGGTTTTGCGTCAATTTCTGTCAGCTTCAGCCATTCAAGCCTCTCATCCTGCGCTGTATTGGTGGCCCAGCAGAACGGTCGTCGCGTACTGGATCATCCGCTTTTGCGGGTGATGGCGAGTTACTGCGTGGAGGGCCCCCCGACCCACTCGGAAAGTCTATCTGATCGGTGGGGCGTATTGGATGCCGCCGGCGTTCCAGAGCTGGTTGAGGCCGCGGGGGATCTTCAGCTTGGATTCGGAGCCGATATTGCGCTCGTAGACCTCGCCGTAATTGCCGACGTGCCGGATGATGCGGACGGCCCAGTCCTTGGTCAGCCCAAGCTCTTCGCCGTAGGCGCCTTCGGTGCCGACCAGCCGCATCACGTCGGGCTTCTTCGATTTCAGCGCCTCGTCGATGTTCCCTGAAGTGATGCCGAGTTCCTCGGCATTGATCATCGCATACAGCGTCCACTTCACGATCATCATCCAGTCATCGTCGCGCTGTCGAACGACCGGGGCGAGCGGCTCCTTTGAAATGACGTCCGGCAGGATGACGTGGTCGCCGGGCTTGCCGAGGTTCAAGCGCAGAGCATAAAGCTGGGAGACATCGGCGGTCAGCGTGTCGCATTGCCCGGAATCATAGGCTTTGACGACCTCGTCGAGTTTGCCGAACTTGATCTCCTGGTATTTCATGTTATTGGCACGGAAATAGTCGGCGAGATTGAGTTGAGTCGTGGTCTCCGACTGCACGCAGACCTTGCTTCCATTTAGATCGAGCGCGGAATCGATATTTCGCGCCCTCGGAATCATGAAGCCTTCGCCGTCGTAATAAGCCACAGCTGGAAAATACAGGTCGTAGGAAGTCTCGCGCGACATGCTCCAGGTCGAGTTGCGCGAGAGAATATCCACCTTGCGGCTCTGCAGCTCCTTGAAGCGCTCATTGGCGTCGAGCGGAACGAACTTTGCCTTTTTCGGATCGTCGAATATGGCGGCTGCGACCGCGCGGCAGAAGTCGACATCGAAGCCGGTCCAGTTGCCCTTGTCGTCGGGAACCGAGAAGCCGGGCAGGCCTTTGTTGACGCCGCACAACACTTCGCCGCGGCGGATCGTCCGCTTCAGGGTCCGCGTGTCGTAAAACTCATAGGCGGCGGCGACAGCTGCCACCGCCACTGCGACCGCCAGCCCAATCAGGAGGCCGCCTCGGAATGTCCGCATGATTTATCTCTCGCCAATATCGGGAATATGGAGCGGCTTTGGAAAGTACGTCGCGGTTACAGTTCGGGCTTCTGCCGAATGATAACCTTGGTGCCCACAGGAACGCGGTCATAAAGGTCGGAGACGTCAGCGTTGACCAGCCGGAAGCAACCGGAGGAGATGGCGGTGCCGATCGTATCCGGCCGGTTGGTGCCGTGGATGCGATACACGGTGGTCCCGAGATACATCGCTCGCGCCCCGAGCGGATTGCCGGGACCGCCGGCCATGAAGCGCGGCAGATAAGGCTGGCGCGCGATCATCTCCGGCGGCGGCGTCCAGTCCGGCCATTCTGCCTTGCGGGTAATGTTCACGAGGCCCTGCCATTGAAATCCGTCACGGCCAACACCGATTCCATAGCGCAGCGCGCGACCGCCGGGCTGCACCAGATAGAGATGTCGTTCCGCGGTGGAGATGATGATGGTGCCTGGCGCTTCCGTCGTGCGGTACAGCACCGTCTGCTTCCGCCATTCCGGATCAAGCTCGTAGGAATCGTCGGCCAGGAGACCTGGCTGGTCACCAGGATCGGACTGCTGCGCAAAGCTATGCGAGACCGAAAGCATCAGTCCGGTTGCCGCAACCACCATCCCGATCAGGTGCCGAAACTTTGTCATCCAAGCGTCTCCTTGTAGCGCAGTGGTTTGGCGCCGCCGGCCGCAAATTACCGTCTTGCAAATCTACGACGCCATCAAATCTCAGGGACGGGACGATGGCAAGCAACCAAACTATCTAGTTGGAATTCTTGCGTTTCTCATCTTTTGCTGCAGCCGCGGAAGCGCCGGGAATTTCACTTCGGCGCGATCCATAACCTCAGGCCGAAGGACACGATGGCAACGGTGCCGACGCCGCCGAGCCAAAGGGCGGCGAACCACAACAGGCGCGTTGCCAGCGATCGGGATTTTTGCCCGGAAGGCATCAATGATAGCCGCTCTCGGGCTTGACCTTGCCGCGAAATACCCAATAGGCCCACGCGGTATAGCCGAGGATGAGCGGCACCAGTATGACGACGCCGAACAGCATGAAGACCTGGCTCGTCTCGGGCGAAGCCGCCTGCCAGATGGTGATGCTCTGCGGTACGATATAGGGATACATGCTGATGCCGAGCCCCGCATAGGACAGCGCGAACAGTGCCAGCGAGAGAAAAAATGGCCGGTAGTCCTGCCTGCGGGCGAGGCTGCGCAACAGCATTACGGTCACGGCGGCCACCGCAATAGGCACCGGCGCCGTCAGCACGACATTCGGCCAGGCAAACCAGCGTTGCGCATACTGGACGTGGAGGAACGGAGTAGCGATACTGACAGTCCCGATCGCGCCGAGCATCCCGAACAGCAGGACCCAGCTGAGCTGATAGGACCTGTCGCGAAGTTTGCCCTCCGTCTTCATCACCAGCCACGTTGCCCCTAACAGCGCGTAGCCGACGACCAGCGCAACGCCGGTCAAGATGCTGAACGGCGTCAGCCAGTCCCACCAGCCGCCGGCATAGTGTCGCCCCTCGACGTGGACACCCTGCAGGATGGCGCCGAGGGCTATTCCCTGCGCCAGCGTCGCGAGCAGCGATCCGCCCGCAAAGGCGAGGTCCCAGCGATTTCGCTCGCTTTGCGTGGTGCGCCAGCGAAACTCGAAGGCAACGCCGCGAAAGATCAGGCCGATCAACATCGCGATCATTGGCGTGTAGAGCGCGGGCATCAGTACCGCGTAGGCCAGCGGAAACGCAGCCATCATGCCGCCGCCGCCCAGCACCAGCCAGGTTTCGTTGCCGTCCCATACGGGCGCGACGCTGTTCATGATCACGCCGCGGTCCGATTTATCAGGAAACAGCGGAAACAGGATACCGAGGCCGAGATCAAATCCGTCCATCACGACATAGACAAAGACAGCGAAGGCGATGATGAACGCCCAGATCGTTGCGATGTCGACGGTTCCGGTCATCAGGCCGCTCCTCTCGCCGCCGCGCCGGCCGCGGGCGTGATGCCTGCGGCGCGCACCGGGATGCCGCCTTGCGGTCCCTGCTCGCCATGATGCGGCGGCTGCGCCATCAATCGCAGAATATAGATCACCCCGGCCGAGAACACCGCGAAATAGACAATGACAAAAGCGATCAGCGAGGAGCCGACCGCGGGCGCCCCCAGCGGGGACGCAGCTTCAACGGTTCGCAACAGACCATACACAATGAACGGTTGGCGTCCGGTTTCGGTCGTGATCCAACCGGCCAGCACGGCGATGAAGCCCGCCGGCCCCATCGCCATCGCGAACATGTGCAGTAATCGGGAATGATAGAGTGTGCCGCGCCAGCGTCCCCAAAGGCTGAACAACCCAAGCCCCACCATCAGAAATCCCATTCCGACCATGATCCGGAACGACCAGAATGTGATCGGCACCGGTGGCCAGTCTCCGCGCGGCACAGTGTCGAGGCCCGCGAGCGGCGCATCCAGGGAATGTTTGAGGACCAGCGACCCCAGTTTCGGGATTTCGATCGCGTATTTCACCTCGCCGGCGGCTTGGCTCGGAAGCCCGAACAGGATCAGCGGCGCGCCGTCCTTGTGACTCACGAAATGGCCTTCCATCGCCATGATTTTGGTCGGCTGATGCTCGAGTGTATTGAGGCCATGCTGATCGCCCGCGAGAATTTGGATCGGGGCCACCAGGGTCGCCATCCACATCGCCATCGAAAACATCACCCGTGGGCCTGCGAGATGGGAGTCGCGCCAAAGGTGGAACGCGCCCACCGCGCCGACCACAAGCGCCGTGGTCAGATAGGCCGCCAGCACCATATGCAGGAGGCGATAGGGGAATGAGGGATTGAAGATCACCTTGATCCAATCGGCCGCAACGTATTGTCCCTCGGCATTGACCGCGTAGCCGGCCGGCGTCTGCATCCAGGAATTGGCCGAGAGGATCCAGAATGCCGAAATCAGCGTCCCGATCGCGACCATCAGGGTGGCAAGGAAATGCAGTCGGTGGCCGACCCGTTCGAGGCCGAACAGCATGACGCCGAGGAAGCCCGCCTCGAGGAAGAACGCGGTCAGCACCTCATAGGCCATCAATGGGCCGATTACGGGGCCAGTCCTGTCGGAGAAGGCGGACCAATTGGTGCCGAACTGGTAGGACATCACAATGCCCGACACCACGCCCATGCCAAAGGCGACGGCGAAGATCTTCAGCCAATAATTGAACAGGTTGATGAAGACTTCGCGCCCGGTCCACAGCCACAGTGCCTCAAGGACTGCGAGGTAGCTGGCGAGGCCGATCGAGAAGGCGGGAAACACGATGTGGAACGACATCGTGAATGCGAACTGCGCCCGGGCCAATACCACGGCGTCCCAGCCCTCGAACATGATCGCCATCCGTCGTTGCTCTGTAACCTGGAATTCTATCATGCCGAGCGCGACGATGGTACTGCGTGTCTTCGGGTCACAAGGCCTGCAAAATGCAGAGCGACCCGGAAGGGGCATCCTTTCCGGGCCGCTCTCGGGTTTTCCGGGGCGGAAAACCTGCTCACATACGATTGATCTATTTCACGCGGCCAAGCTGTTGACGCCGGCCAATTTAAGCAGATCGGCGAGTTGCTTGCGGGCATAGAACATCCGGGTTTTCACCGTGCTCTGGGGAATTCCGACGATCGCGCCGACCTCCTCTACCGACTTCTCGTGATAGTAGACGAGGTTGATGATCTCGCGGTGCGCCGGCGACAGCTTTGCAACGCAGGCACGAAGAATCGCACTGGTGGTGCTGCGATCGAGCGAAGCCTCGGGCGTGTCTGCCTCGTCGGCAATCTCAAGCATCTCTTCCTGGTCGATGTCCTCGTGCCGGCGTTGACGCAGCGCGGTCAGCGCCTTGAAACGAGCGATGGACAATAGCCAAGTGGAGACCTGGGAACGCCCCTCGAACTGGCCGGCGGTGCGCCACACGTCCAGAAAGACCTGGCTGGCGAGGTCCTCCGCCAAGGTGGCATCCCTCACCATGCGCAGGATGAATCGGTAAACCCGTACATTGTGACGGGAGTAAAGAATGTGCATCGCGGTCCGGCCGCCATCGGCAATGCTTTCCAGCAGCATTTCATCCGATGTCGCCTGGGCGGCGATGATGCCCTGGCGGGCTGCGGCATTGATTGCAACGACGTTCAACATGACTGTCTCCCACTCTCGCCGCTTGGCGGCGTTTCGTTGGGCAAGTTGATAGTCGGCGAGCGTTTCGGGACGTCTGCACGCAAAGGGGAAAATGGTTTCATGCGCAGGAGAATTGTTTCGTCGCAGCCTCTGCGACGAAACATTCGGAAAGAAAACCCAACAATTAGAATGAGATAAATTTTAGGTTGTAAATCGGGCCGTGAAGGCAGCCCCATGGAACAAATCGGATGGTTCAGGCCGTTATGGCCCGCGCGCAACCGACCGGCAGCAAGCGGTGGCCTGCCCAGGTGCCGGATTGAAAGGTGCCGGCTGGCAAAATACGCTCAGTGAGGGCCGGGCCCAGGACACGCCAGGACACGCCAGGACCGGAATAGTTCAGCGGCACGCGGAATTTGCAGCGAGAATATCTCGCATGATCTGTTTTTGAATCGCAGGCGCAGTCGTCAAGGAGACGTGGCCGAGATCTGCGTTGCCACCCAAGTCGACGTTCTGCAGCATGCCGTGAAAATGTCCACCGCGCTCGACCTTGGTTCCGACCCCGCTGGAAAGATAAAAATTCCGCAAAAGATGGACGTTGTTGGGAACCACGGTCTTTACGACAGGATCAAGCGTAACGACCAAGGCGACGCGAAGGCCAGCCTTTTGCAATTGTTCCGCCATGCTCACGGCCGCGCTGGCGCCCAGCGAATGGCCGACAAGGACGATGGAGTTCACGCGCCCGCTCTTGCAATCCGCAATCGCCTCGTCTGCGAGGGAATCGGAAAATGCGTGATTGGCTATCGTTGCATCCATATTCATCTTGTGGAGTTCGTCTGCGAGCTGATCAATTCCCGGCGATAAAACGTTCGTCAGACCACGCAGCAGATAAATTTTGCGATGGATATTGGCGTTCGCCGGAGCAGAAGTTGCCGACGATGCTCCAAGAACCAGGAGAATAATGGAGAAGCATTTGATCACGTGACGTGGCATCGCGCCGAAACGAGTGTGCATAAGGTCAAATATCCCTGGTCTGGCAAGATACTGAAATGAGCGTGGCCGGCCAACGACTACTGTATTGCAGCGTTTAAATCCATAAGGAGCACAGGGGCCAGACCAATTGAAAGGCAGCAAGCCGCCTTTATGCTGCAAGGCAGACTCGACCGGGCTGTCCGCATTCGGGTCCACCCGCAAATCACGCCTTGTCGCCGGGGGGCGAGAACAGATATCCGCCACCTCTGATGGTCCGGATCACCGCCGGTTTGGTCGGGTCTATTTCGATCTTGCGCCGAATTCGCATAATACGCAGATCGACGGCACGATCGAAGGCTTCGCTGTCCCGGGCATTGGCCAACTCCAGCAAGCGCTCGCGCGACAGCACGCGCTTCGGATTCGCCGCGAAAACCCTGAGGAGCCCGAATTCCGAAGCGGTCAGGGGATGCTCGTTGCCCTCGTCGTCGCGCAGCGCCTGCGCCTCGAGGTCGAGCCATTTGGTCCCGAAACGCACCAGCGCGTCTTTCGCTGCCTTTGTACCACTGTTCTCGGTCGTTGCGGCCTGTACGCGGATCGGCGCGCTGCGCCGCAACACCGAACGGATACGCGCCATCAATTCGCGCAATTCACAGGGTTTTGCGACGTAGTCGTCGGCGCCGAGTTCCAGCCCGACCACGCGATCGATCGGACTTGCCGTGGCCGTCAGCATGATGACCGGGACATTGGTGCGCCTTTTCAGGTCGCGAATGATGGAAAGTCCGTCTTCCTCCGGCATATTGAGATCGAGAACCACGAGATCGGGCACCGTGGTTTCGATCGCGCCGCGCAGGCTCCTGCCGCCGTCGCAAAGCGTCACCGCAAAGCCATGCATCTTAAGATAGTCGCCGACCATCTCGCGGGCCGGCGCCTCGTCATCGACAATGATTATATGAGGACTTTGGCTCATGTCATGATTCGTATGTTGCCGGCAATCGGATGGTGAAAGTGGACCCCTGTCCAGGCCCGGCGCTGTGGGCGGTAACCTCGCCGGCGTGCATATCGATGATACGCTTGACGATTGACAGGCCCAAACCGGTGGAGCTTTCGCCGGCTGTGGGTTTGGCAGAAAGCCGCTGGAAGCGACCGAACAGCCGGCCAAGATCCTCAGGCGACAGCCCGGCGCCTTCGTCGGTGACGCGGATGACGGTGTTGTTTTTCTCCTGGCTGAGCAGTACCGAGATCCTGCCGCCGACCGGGCTGTATTTGATCGCGTTGCTGAAGAGATTGTCGATCGCTTCCCGCATCCGGTCTGCGTCGCACATCGTGACGAAATTCGGCGGCGCCGAAACCGTGACGGCCTGCTGCTTGTTGACGGTGAGCGGCTGATTGGCATGGACGACTTCGTTGACCAGCGCCGCGACATCGACCGGTTCGCGGCGAATGGTGATGTCGAAGGCGTCGGCCATGGCGTCCGCAATCAGATGGTCGACCATTGAAGTCAGACGCTTGGTGGCGTCGCGGATATGTTCGACCTGGGCGGTGACGCTTTCCCTGGAAGAGCCGGTGGCGATCAGTTCGGTGAGCATTTCGGTGCGGCCGAGGATCACGCCGAGCGGATTTTTCAGGTCGTGGGCGACCGTGCCGAGGATCTCGTTCTTGAAGCCGTTGGCGCGTTGCAGCCGCAGCCATTGCGCCGACAATCGGCGGTTGGCCTGCATCAACGCGCGGGTTCGCTGAGCGACACGGTCCTCGAGCTGCGTGTTGGCCTCTTGCAGCTGCTGATAGAGAATGACGTTGTCGAACGCGATCGAAAGCCGGCTGCCGAAAATCTCGACCAGCGACCGGTCGGTTTCGGATAGCTGGCGCTCGGCCTGCAGCAGCACCACGACTTCGCGCCCACTGCCGGTAGGGATGTAGATAACGATGGGCTGATCGACAAATTCATGCTTGCGCCGCGAGAAGGCAGCTTCGACCATCGACTTCAGGTCTGGATCCAGCGATTTGGATCCGACGGCGCCAATGAAGCGGCTATAACAGCCGGATCCGGCCAGCACGCAAAAATCATCGTGGACCACGCCGCAGTCACGCAGCACCAGGATGCCGGCGCAGTCGGCGTTGAGCAGGGAGGCGATTTGCGTCAGCACGCCCTCGGCCAGGCGCTGCATCGATCTGAAATCGTACAAGGTCGAGGCGGCGTCGATGATGATTTCCAGCCCGCGCCGGGTTTGAACCATGCGCTCGAGCTGCTGATAGCTGCGCAATGCCGCGGTCAGCGAGGTGAACAGCTTGTCGGCCGTCAGTTCGGTCTTCGCCTTGTAGTCGTTGATGTCGTACTGGACGATGACGCGACGCTCGGGCGCTTGTCCGGGCTGTCCGGTTCGAAGGATGATGCGAACCGTCTCGTTCCTGATTTCATTGCGGATGTATTCGACGAGATCGAGGCCCGCGGCGTCGGTCTCCATGATGACGTCGAGCAGCACGGCGGCCACATCGGGATGAGCGCGCATCAAGGCCTGCCCCTCGGCGGCGGAATAGGCCGAAAGGACTTCGAGCGTCTGTCCATTGAGACTGTAGTCGCTCAGTGCAAATCGGGTGCCTTCATGTACGGCGTGATCGTCGTCGATGACCGCGATCTTCCATTTGCGCGCGGTCGATGCCTCCGGCGCTATGCCGGAATCGTCGATCAGGTGGAGGACATCGTCCTGTTCGGCCATGGAGGGATCCCGTCGCGGTCTTGGTCTTCGGTTGCAAGGCCGCCCTTGGCAGCCCTCGGTATAATAATGCGAAATGTGGTCCCTTGTCCCGGTCTTGAATCAAGCATCATCCGGCCGCCAAGTTGCTGGGTGACAAGATTATAGACGATATGCAGTCCTAGCCCGGTGCCGCCTTCGTCGCGGCGCGTCGTAAAGAACGGGTCGAACGCCTGCCGCTGCACGTCCGGCGTCATTCCGGCCCCATTATCGGCAAAAATGATCTCGACGTCGTCATTGCCGCGAGGTTTGGCCGAAATCGTGATGACCCCGGAGCGCCCATCGGCAAACGCATGATTGGCGGCGTTGAGGAACAGGTTGGTCAGGATCTGGCCGTATGAGCCTGGATAGCCGTCGATGAGGAGGCTTTCCGGAACCTCGACCGACAAGCTGATCGACGCCTTTTTCAGGGCCGGTCGCAGGCTGGCAATAATCTGATCGGTTGCCTCTCGGAGGTCGAACTGCCGGCGTTCCGCGCGCGAGCGGTCCACCGCGACCTGTTTGAAGGATTGAATAAGCTCGCCTGCGCGCTGCAGATTCCCTACCAATTGCTGGGCGGCGTCGCGCGAGGTTCGGACGAATTCATCGAGCTGGGATCGTCGCAGACCCGTCTCGGATCTCAACTCGGCCTCGAACATCTCGGTGCGCCTGCGCGAAGCTGGAGGCGACCGTCAGGCTGATGCCGATCGGATTGTTCACCTCATGGGCGACGCCTGCGACCAGGCCGCCGAGCGCCGCCAGACGTTCGGCGTCGATCAGATTTTGCTGGGCGGCGTTCAGTTCGTGCAGGGCGGTCTCAGCCCTCTCTTTGGAAGCACGTAGCTCATCTTCGGTCTCGCGCTTGGCAATGGCGTTGTCGCGGAATACTTCCACCGCGCGCGCCATCTCGCCAACCTCGTCCCTGGCGCTCGTTCCCTGGACCCGCCGGTTGTAGTCGCCGGATGTGATCGCTTGCATTGCCGCCATGATTTGCTGCAGGGGAAGCCTGATCGAGATCGCGATCAGGACACCCGCGGCGATGATGATGCCGAGCAAGATCACCGCGATCAACAACACCTTGCGGGATATGTCGGCCAGCGTCTGGTCGAACGTCTCCTGCGCTTTTTGTTCGCGCTGCCGCATCTTGACCGACAACTCGTCGATGGCCGCGCTGGCATCCGCCTGGCTGGCGTCGATCGCATTGTGTAACAGTTCGGTCCGGTTAGCGAGTTGCTTCGACAGTCTCTCAAGGCCGTTACGTAGCGCTGCCGTCCGCGCCGTCAATCGCTGCAGCGCTGTTCGCTGCACATCATTGTCGGCGAGGTTGGCCATTACCGGAATCGTCTTTTCGATCGTCTCGGTATTGCGGCGGGCCTCCTCGGCCGAGGCACTCGCCAGCGACAGGTAGTAGGCGTTTGCCGCGACCAGCATCGCGGTAAACGCCTCGCGGGACTTTCCAAGCGACGGCCAGATCAGGACATCGCGGTGCGCTGTCGCGCCCTCGATGATCGAGTAAAGCCCGGCCATGTCCCTGGCGGGCGTCAGGACCTCGTCCTCGTAGGTGCTTGCAATTGTCGCCTGGACGCCGCGCAATTCGCTGAAGCCGTTGAGGGAGCGCTCGGTGACGTGCTCAAGCTGCTGCACCGATCCCGACAGCATCGGGTCGGTCGAGGCGCGCGTGGTGAGGGTTCCGAGAACGACATCGCGCAGATGCGATATCTCGGCGAACAATTCCGGGCTGGGCTGATTGATATAACGATGGATCAGGTTCTGCAGGTGACCGGTCTCGCTTTCCAGCCGCGCGAGGATCTTGTCGGACTGCCGTACCTGCCGCACGTCATACCAGGCCGAACCGAGCACCTGGACGCCATTCCATATCAGCGCGACCAGCACCACGACGACCGCCGAATTCAGCGCCGCAATCGACAGGATGCGCCAGCGGATGGGCACCGCGCGGACGAGCGCGACAATGTGCAAATGACCCCGCGCGGCGAGGTCCCTCGGCCCATCGGCAACTCCGTCGTGCTGGCGAGTTCCCAAGACCAATTTAGTCCACCCTGCGAATTTGTTCGATCAGCGGCGCGGCCGCAGGGTCGCGTTGCGCTTTTGCATGAATTGGAGCCATCGCCGCTTCGAAAGGCTTCCGCTCGAAGTCGGTCATGATCGTCACGCCCGCGCCTCTGGCCCGCGGGCGCGATTGCTCCTCAAGTTCCTTTCACCTCGCGCATGCCGCGATCTGATTGGAACGCGGCTTGGCGAAATTTTGGCACAGCGATACACCGGCGACTTCATCCCCCTTGTAGAGGTCGATGTCCGGAGCGAAAGGTTCAACGCAATCGGCTTATGGCGGCAAGAAACCCGTGCGAGATGCCTCTCGCAGCGCTGGCCGTGGTCTTGATTCAACTTGCCGTAGAGTGGCTAAAATAATTGTCTATAAATTAGGCAGCAAAACTCCATTGTATGCAATGGCCCATAGTCGAATTTGCGATCCAAATATTCAATATATGCAACTAAATCATACATTTAGTGCCAGGTTGGCGGAGTCGTTAAGATTTGGCACGAACCTTGCGATGTCTCTTCAACAGCCGATTTCCTCGTGCGTTGGAGCATCCGATGAAGCGCCGCGATTTTCTCAAATCCGTCTCCGGCATCGCCGCCGGCGCCATGGTGCCGGCACCCGCGATCTGGTCCCCGGCCAAGGCCGACAGCCGCTCCGAGACGCTTCTCGTCGTCACGGAAGGCGGCCCCAACAATCTCGATATCCATGGCGTCGGCACCAACCGTCCGGGCTACGAGACGTCGTGGAATTGCTACGACCGCCTCATCACCCATGAAACCAGGACGCTGCCTGATGGCACGCTGTCTTACGACCGTGACAAGTTCAAACCCGAACTTGCCGAGGATATGAACATCGGCGACATGTCGGTCACTTTCAAACTGAAGAAGAATGCGAAGTTTCACGACGGCGCGCCGGTCACCGCCGGGGATGTCAAATGGTCGCTGGATCGCGCGGTGACGGTCGGCGGCTTTCCTACGGTGCAGATGAAGGCCGGTTCGCTGGTGGACAAGGAACAGTTCGTCGTTGTCGACGACAACACCGTCCGCATCGATTTCGCCAAGAAAGACCGACTGACGATCCCCGATCTCGCGGTGATCGTGCCAAGCATCTACAATTCCGAGCTCTTGAAGAAGAAGGCCACGGAAAAGGATCCCTGGGCGCTCGAATACACCAAGAGCAACACCGCCGGCAGCGGAGCCTACAAGGTGACGAGCTGGAAGCCCGGCGTCGAAGTGGTCTATGAACGCCATGATGGCTGGGTGGGCGGCAAGTTGCCCCAGCTCAAGAAGGTCATCTGGCGCACCGTCCCCTCGCAGGGCAATCGCCGCGCCTTGATGGAACGCGGCGATGCCGACATCTCTTTCGATCTCCCGAGCAAGGACACCTCGGAGATGAAGAAGGAGAGCAAGCTCGTCATCATCTCCAACCCGATCGGCAACGGGATGTATTCCGTCGATCTGAACGTGACGAATCCGCCGTTCGATAACCCAAAAGTCCGGCAGGCGGTGGCCTACGCGCTGCCCTATCAGAAGATCATGGATGCGGCCATGTTCGGCCTCGCCAATCCGTTGTTCGGGGGGCCGTCGAACAACGTCACCGATATCGCCTGGCCTGCCAAGACCGGCTACGTCAACGACATGGCCAAGGCCAAGGCGCTGATGGCAGAGAGCGGTGTATCCGACATCGACACCACCGTCTCCTTCGATCTCGGCACCGGCGATATCAGCGAACCGATCGCTGTGCTGGTGCAGGAAAGCCTCGCCCAGATCGGCATCAAGGCCGCGATCAACAAGGTGCCGGGCGCCAACTGGCGCAGCGAGATGGCCAAGAAGTCGATGCCGCTGATGGTCAATTTTTTTTCCGGCTGGCTCGACTATCCCGAGTACTTCTTCTTCTGGTGCTATTCCGGCCAGAACGCCATCTTCAACACCTCGAGCTATGTGAATCCCGAGATGGACGTCCTGATCGACGGCGCGCGCGCCGCCGCCGCCATCGGCGACAAGGAGAAATACGCCAGGGACGTTGGAGGGTTCATCTCCAAGGCTTACAACGAAGTCCCGCGGATTCCGCTGTTTCAGCCGTTTCTGAACGTCGCCACGCAGAAAAACATCTCAGGCTACGTTTACTGGTTCCACCGGCAGCTCGACTACCGCTCAATCGTCAAGGCGTGAAGCGAACCGCCAGCCGCAGGGATTCGTGCCCGCCATACATCCATAATTTCTCAACGCGGCTTCCGAAAATTCTGGACTAGAAGACCATGGTGACGATCCTGAAGCGGCTGGTAACCGTCATTCCGACCTTGATCGGCGTCGTGATCGTCACCTTTCTGCTCACGCGCGTATTGCCGGGTGACCCCGCGGTTTATTTCGCCGGACCGGCCGCCACCCCGCAATCGATCGCCGAAATCCGAAAATCGCTTGGGCTCGACCGGCCGCTGCCCGACCAGTTCGCTCGCTACGTCAACGATCTCGCCCACGGCAACTTCGGCAATTCGCTGTCTACCGGCCGTCCGGTGGCGACCGAAATCTCCAGCCGCCTGCCGGCATCGGCCGAACTTACGCTGTCAGGACTATTTCTCGCGATCGTCATCGCGGTGCCGCTCGGCATCTTCGCCGCGGTCAAGCAGGGCTCCTTGATCGATCATTTATGTAGAGTCATCGCTACCGCTGGTGTCTCGCTTCCGGTATTCTTCAGCGGGCTTCTGCTGGTCTACATCTTCTATCTAAAGCTCGGCTGGTCGCCTGCGCCCATCGGTCGGCTTGATGCTTTTGCAACTGCGCCCTCCGACATCACCGGTTTCTATCTGATCGACAGCCTGATCACCGGTAGCTTCGAGACCTTTCGCGCCGCGCTCAGCCAATTGATTTTGCCGGCAGTGACGCTGGCGGTCTTCTCGCTGGCGCCGATCACGCGCATGACCCGCGCCTCGATGCTGGCGGTGCTGGCGTCGGAGTTCATACGAACCGCGCGCGCCAGCGGCCTCAACGGCCGCACCGTAATCCTCACTTATGCGTTTCGCAACGCGATGCTGCCGGTGGTGACCACGCTGGGCATGGTGTTCTCGTTCCTGCTTGGCGCCAACGTGCTGGTAGAGAAGGTATTCGCCTGGCCGGGCATCGGCTCCTACGCGGTGGAAGCCCTGCTGCAATCGGACTTCGCGCCGGTGCAAGGTTTCGTCCTGACCATGGCGGTGCTGTATGTGGCGCTCAACCTCCTGATCGACATGCTCTACGGTGTGATCGATCCGCGCGTGAGGCTCGAGGCATGACCGAAGCCAGTCTGACGGCGGCGTCGCCAGCGGAGGTGCAACCCAAGCCCCCCACCAATTCCATTTTTCGTCACGCCGTCTACGTGGTGGCGGACAATCCGGTGACCGGATTGTCCTTCGCCCTGTTCGTACTGATCGCGCTGTGCGCCCTGTTCGGACCTTATATCGTGCCTTATGATCCGCTCGCCAGCGATACGTCCGCGACGTTACAGTCACCATCGCTGCACCATTGGTTCGGCACCGATCTGTTGGGTCGCGATATTTTCAGCCGCGTGCTGGCCGCGACCCGCCTCGACTTCACGATCGCGATCGCCTCGGTGGTGCTGGTCCTCGTCATGGGCGGGCTCGCCGGAATAGCCGCAGGCTTCTTCGGCGGATGGACCGATCGCATCGTTGGACGTATCTCCGACACCATCATGGCGTTTCCACTGTTTGTGCTGGCGATGGGTATTGTCGCAGCACTCGGTAATACCGTGACCAACATCGTCATCGCCACAGCGATCATCAATTTTCCGCTTTATGTTCGTGTCGCGCGCGCCGAAGCCAATGTGCGGCGCGAGGCCGGCTTCGTGCAGGCCGCGCGATTGTCCGGCAACGGCGATTTGCGGATTTTGCTGGTGCACATCCTGCCGAACATCATGCCGATCATGATGGTGCAGATCTCGCTGACGATGGGGTACGCCATCCTGAATGCGGCCGGCCTGTCCTTCATCGGTCTCGGCGTCAAACCGCCGACGCCGGAGTGGGGCATCATGGTCGCGGAAGGCGCGACCAACATCATTTCGGGCGAGTGGTGGGTTGCGTTCTTCCCCGGCGGAGCACTGATGGTCGCGGTGTTCTGCTTCAACCTGCTGGGCGACGGATTGCGCGATCTGGTCGATCCGCAGCGAAGGACGTAGGGCATGACCGCGCCACCGCTACTCGACGTCAGCGATCTTACCGTTGAATTTGCCACCCGCCGCGGCATCGTCAAGGCGGTGCAGCACGTCAATATAGCCGTCGCCAAGGGCGAGACGCTCGGGATTGTCGGCGAGTCCGGCTCCGGTAAATCGGTGACATCCTACGCTGTAATGCGCATCCTTGATCGCGCCGGCAGGATTGCCGAGGGCTCGGTGAGGTTCTCCGGCGTCGATGTCAAGGCAGCGACCGAGGACCAGATGCGCGATCTGCGCGGTCGCGAAATGTCGATGATTTTCCAGAGCCCGCGCCTGGCGCTCAATCCGATCCGAAAGATCGGCCACCAGATCGAGGATGTGCTGTTGCAGCATGTCCAGGTCGATCGGGTGCAGGTGATCGACCGGGCAATCGCGGCACTGGAACAGGTCAAGATCGCACGCCCCCGCGAGCGCTATCATGCCTATCCGTTCGAACTGTCGGGCGGCATGTGCCAGCGGGTGGTGATCGCGCTGGCGCTGGCCTGCAATCCGCAGCTTCTGATCGCCGACGAGCCGACCACCGGTCTCGACGTCACGACGCAGAAAGCCGTGATGGACCTGGTCGTCGAACTGACCAAGCGGCGGAACATGTCGACGATTTTGATCACGCATGATCTCGGATTGGCCGCGGCCTATTGCGATCGCGTGGTGGTGATGGAAAAGGGCCGTGTGGTCGAGACGGCGCCATCCGCCAACATCTTTGCCAGGCCCGAGCACCCCTATACCCGGAAATTGATGCGGGCGACGCCCAGGCTCGGCGTTTCCTTGCGCGACTTGTTGCCGGAGGAAGAAGCGGCCGCGCTTGCGTCGATCACGCCTCCCTTAACCTCGCCTCGCGTGCGGGGAGAGGTCGAATTGCGCGGCAATCCGGGTGAGGGAGACCCTCCAACAGCCGTGCTCTCTGAGACAGTCCTTCATCCCGACCCTCTCCCCGCGGGCGGGGAGAGGGAGAAGAAACCGCTTCTTCTGGTTGAAAAGCTCGTGAAGGAATATCCACGTCAGGGCGCCACCGCGACGCTGGCCAAACTGTTTTCACGCAAGCCGCCGGCCGAGCCCGAAATGGTTCGCGCGGTCGATGGCATCAGCTTTGCGGTGGGACATGGCGAGAGCGTCGGCCTCGTCGGCGAATCCGGCTGCGGCAAATCCACCACTTCGATGATGGTGATGCGGCTGCTGGACCAGACTTCGGGCCGCATCATGTTCGACGGCGATGAGATCGGCGGCATCTTGCCCAACGCCTTTGCGCGGTTGCCGCAACGCAAGAGCATCCAGATGGTGTTTCAGGATCCGACCGACAGCCTCAATCCGCGCTTTACCGCCGCGCGCGCCATCGCTGATCCGATCATGCAGCTCGGCGGCATCAACGGGCGCGACGCGTTGCGCGCCCGCTGCGAGGAGCTCGCAGGTCTGGTTGGCCTGCCAGTCAATCTGCTCGATCGGTTCCCGCATCAATTATCGGGTGGCCAGAAGGCCCGTGTCGGTATCGCGCGCGCCATTGCGTTGCATCCAAAGCTCGTGATTCTCGACGAGCCGACCGCGGCACTCGATGTCTCGGTACAGGCTGTGGTGCTGAACTTGCTGCAGGATCTCAAGCAGTCCATGGGGATGAGCTATTTGTTCGTTTCGCATGATTTGAATGTAGTGCGGTTGTTGTGCGATCGTGTCATTGTGATGCGAACGGGGCGAATCGTCGAGCAAGGCCCTTCCGAACAGGTCTTGGGCGACCCGCAGGATGCCTATACAAAGGAGCTGCTGACGGCGATTCCTCATCCGCCGTCGCCGGTGCACTGATCCACCCCAGCGATGGAAGAACAATGGCTACTGATCCGCTTGATGAATATATCGACGCTGTCTCGAAAGCCTTGAGGCTGCCGGTCGAGGATACCTGGAGGCCGGCGGTGCGGGCCAATCTCGATGTGTCGCTGAAGCTGGCGCGGCTGGTGGATGAGTTCATGCTACCCGACGAAACCGAGCCGGCCAGTGTCTTTGCAGCCTGATATCACCGGGACAGCCGACCGTGACGGGCTTTCGGCTTCGGAAATCGCGCAAGCGGTGAAGAGCCGAAAGCTGTCGGCCCTTGGTGCGACCGAGGCGGCGCTGTCGCGGATCGCAAAATACGATTCCGTCCTGAATTCGTTCACCGACGTCACCGCCGATCGCGCACGCGCCAAGGCAAGCGCGATTGATGCCGCCATCGCGGTCGGGAAGGATGCCGGGCCGCTCGCAGGCGTGCCGTTCGCGGTAAAAAACCTCTTCGACGTGCAGGGTCTGCCAACCCGCGCCGGATCGAAGATCAATCGCGATCTTCCGCCCGCACCGCGCGATGCCACTCTGATCGAGCGGCTGGAGGCGGCTGGCGCGGTGATGGTCGGCGCGCTCAACATGGGCGAATACGCCTACGACTTCACCGGCGAGAATATTCACGATGGACCGTCCCGCAATCCGCATGACGTGACGCGGATGACCGGTGGCTCGTCGGGCGGCTCCGGCAGTGCGGTCGGTGGCGGCCTGGTGCCGCTGGCGCTGGGGTCGGATACCAACGGCTCGATCCGGGTGCCGTCGTCGTTTTGCGGAATTTTCGGACTGAAGCCGACTTACGGCCGCCTGTCCCGTGCGAGATCGTTTCCGTTCGTCTCGAGCTTCGATCATCTCGGCCCGTTCGCGCGCTGTGTTGGCGATCTCGCGCTGGCCTATGACGTGATGCAGGGACCTGACGCGGACGATGCGGCCTGCACGATGCGGCCGGCCGAGCCGGTCTCGCCGTTGCTGGCGCGGGATATCGGTGATGTCCGGATTGCGGTGGCAGGCGGATATTTCCAGAAGAACGTATTCCCCGAGGCCACGGAAGCCGTCGCCCGCATCGCCAGGGCGCTCGGCGTTAGGCGAACGGTCGAAATTCCCGAAGCCGCGCGCGCCCGCGCCGCGGCCTATGTCATTTCCACTTGCGAAGGCGCTTCGCTGCATCTCGATCGCTTGCGCAAGCGGCCGAACGATTTCGATCCGGCCGTGCGCGACCGTCTGCTCGCGGGAGCGATGATTCCGGCGCCGCTGGTCGATCGCGCGCAAAAATTCCGCCGCTGGTACCGTGGCCAAGTGCTGGAGCTGTTCAAGTCGGTCGATGTCATCGTCGCGCCGGCAACGCCGTGCGTCGCGCCGAAGCTCGGGCAGACGACCTTTGTGCTCGACGGCGTCGAACTTCCAGTGCGTGCCAATATCGGTATTCACACCCAGCCGATTTCCTTCATCGGGCTTCCGGTGGTCGCCGTGCCGGTTCCGCTCGAGCCGATGCCGATTGGCGTGCAGATCATCGCGGCGCCCTGGCGGGAAGATATCGCGCTACGCGTGGCGCTGGCGCTCGAGCGCTCCGGCGCGGTGGCCGCGCCACGGCCGAGGGGAATTTGAAAAATGCAGGTTGATCTCCCCGAGGTGCTCGCTGAGGTGACCGAGCAATTCGCACGCTATGAGAAGGCGCTGGTGACGAACGACATAGCCGTTCTCGACGCGTTGTTTCGTGCCGATTCCCGCACGCTGCGCTATGGCGCCGGCGAAAATCTCTACGGCTATGATGCCATCATGGCGTTTCGTGCGGCGCGCTCGTCGGCGGGCCTGATGCGCCGGACCGCCGGGACCGTGATCACGACCTATGGCCGCGACACCGCCGTGGCCTCGACATTGTTCTACCGCGACTCCGCGCCCGGCAGGGTGGGGCGGCAGATGCAGACATGGGTGCGATTTCCGGAGGGCTGGAAAATCGTCGCCGCGCATGTCAGCATTATCGATGAACCGCGGGGTCAGGGGACATGAGTCTTGGCGATCTTTCGACCGGCGTTCCTGTGCGGCCTGCCCAAGAGGCAAATACGGTGGTTCGCCGCGTCGACCGCGCCGCGCCCTACCCGGAGAAAGTGACGCGTGCCGAAGAGCTGCGGCTGCAACTGGCGGATGAAATCGTGCGCGGCGTGTTGCGGCCGGGAGCAGCCCTCGACGAAACCGACATTGCGCGACGCTTCAGCGTGTCGCGCACGCCGGTGCGCGAGGCGCTGCGTCAGCTGGTCGTCTCAGGCCTGGTCGAGGCGCGGGCGCATCGCGGCGCGGTGGTGGCGCAACCCTCGGTCGAACGGCTGACCGGGATGTTCGAGGCCATGGCGGAGCTTGAGGCGCTGTGCGCCGGCCTTGCCGCGGAACGAATGACGCCTGCTGAGCGGCACCTGCTGGAAGCGGTCCATGAGGAGTTGCGCGTGCTGAGTTATGCCGGCAACCCTGACCGGTTTCACGAGGTCAATGAACGCTTTCACAACACGATCTACGCAGGCTCCCAGAACGACTACATCGCCGAGATCACGCTGGCGACGCGGGTGCGGGTGCAACCGTTCCGCCGCGCTCAGTTCCGCAATCTCGGGCGGTTGGCGAAATCGCACGCCGAACACGACCGCGTGGTGGTGTCGATCCTGCGCGGCGACCGCGTCGGCGCGACCACAGCGATGCGCGCGCATATAGAACTGGTGCGCGACGAATACGAGCTCTACGCGGTGTCGGTGTGATTTGCCAGATCAGTCATTCCGCGATGGTGCTTTAGCACCAGACGTCAGATTCGCCATTGCACATCAGAGTTCGGCGCTTCGCTCCGCCGCGGAATGACCTGCAGTCATCATCCCGCCGCTGTTTCCGCTACAAAGGCGCGCCAGCCGCCGAAGGCGGAAATCTCGCGAGCTCCGTCGACATCGGCGGCTTCGACGATAAAGCCCTTGACGCCGCGGTCGTCGCGGAGGCGCACGGTGCCGATCGACAGCGGCGGCGGGACCGCGGCGACGAATTTCCCGAATGAAGCAGCCGGCAACGCCCAGATCTCCAGCTCGATCGATGTGCCCGTTCCCGCTTTCACCCGCAGCATGCCGGGCTTCGGCGGCGAGGTGTTGAGCGCATAAAGCCGGTAGTCCGGCGCGGTGGCGGTTGCCTCCAGCAAACGTGCGCCCAGCGCCTTTAATTCGCCGTTGAGCACCATCCCCGAAAGATGCGCGCCGACCACCGCGATCGCGATTTCGTCGCCGCTCAGGCGCGCAGGAAGGTCCGCAAGCGGTGGCTGCGGCACGCGTCTGGCCCCCAGGGTCAGTTTCGTGTCGGCCTGGAAGACGCGGCCGATGCTGGCAAGCCGCGCGTCCTGGCCGGCCGGCGCCAGCAGCGTGATGCCGAACGGGATCTCGTCGGGCCTGATCGCCGCCGGCAATGCGAGGCCGCAGAGATCGAGCAGGTTGACGAAATTGGTGTAGGTCCCGAGCCTGGAGTTGAGCTCGATCGGATTGGCAAGCACCTGCGCCGTCGAGTACACCGTCGGCGCTGTCGGCAGTACCAGTGCGTCGATATTCGCAAAGGCACGTTCGGCGATGCGGCGCAGCGCCTGTAATCGGTAAAGCGCCGCGAAAGTGTCGGCGGCGGTGAGCCGTGCTCCGCCAGCCGTTATTTCACGCGTGACCGGATGGATTGCGTCCGGCGACGACGCCAGCAAATTGCGGATGACCAGATAGCGTTCCGCGACCCACGGCCCTTCATAGAGCAGCCGCGCGGTTTCATAGAACGGCTCGAGATCAAACCCCACCAGCGTGGCGCCAAGCGCGGTCCAGCGTTCGAGTGCAGCGCCGTAGGCGGCTTCCGAGGCCCGGTCGCCGAAAAAGATCAGCTGGCCGTCGCGTGGTACGCCGATCCTCAGATTGGTTGGAAACGCGCTGACTCCCGCTACTTCCCGGTTGCGCGAGTAAGGATCGGCGCCATCGGGGCCTGCGATCGCTCTCAGCGCTGTCATCGCGTCGTCGACGGTGAGTGAGAGCACCGACACGCAATCGAGCGTCCGGCAGGCCGGCACCACACCGGCGGTGGAGACAAGGCCAAGGCTCGGCTTCAGCCCGACGATGTTGTTGAGCATCGCCGGCACCCGTCCGGAGCCAGCGGTATCGGTGCCGAGCGCCAGCGGCACCAGGCCGGCCGACACGGCGACCGCCGAGCCTGAACTCGATCCGCCGGGAATCAGATCGCCACGCATCGGATTGTTGGGAATGCCATAGGGTGAGCGCACGCCGACGAGGCCGGTGGCGAACTGATCGAGGTTGGTCTTGCCGAGCACGATGGCTCCGGCGGCGCGCAGCCGCGCGACCGAGGTCGCGTCCAGCGAAGGCATGTAGGCGTAAGCCGGGCAGGCGGCCGTGGTGGGCAATCCTGCAACGTCGATATTGTCCTTCACCGCGACAGGGATGCCATACAGAGGAAGCCGTGCGGCATCCTTCGCGGTCAGGGCTTCGGCCTCCGCCACAACATCCTTTTCGTCGCGCAGGCTGATGAAGATGGCTGGATCATTGTGATCGCGGATCCGCTGAAAACTTCGCGCGACGGTTTGCGCAGGCGAAAGGTGGCCGGCGCGATGCGCGGCGACAATCGCGGCGACGGTTTCAGTCACGCGTTGCCCCGATCTGAGATGAGTTCGGCCGGCGGATGCGGCCACGGCGTCGTTTGGATCCTGAACAAGAAGGGTAGGTTCGTCATTACTGACTGCACTCCGGGAGGGCGGTAATCCTTAGGCATTCGAAGCAAGCGGTGTGCCATTGTGTACAACCGCCGCGCGATGTCCAATTTTTCGAAAAAATTTATAAAATCAAATGCTTGTATGATTTTCACGGAGGCTATTGCGGTGCGGGCGCGAAACCGGATTGCCCAATTTATGGGCAATGACATCGACGGAGTCCGTCAGCCCGCTACCTTGCTGCTTCCCTGGGTAATCAGCCGAGCGGCGCGCTGGTCGCGGGCGTGAATCCATAGCCAGCTGATGGCGACGCTGAGCCGGTTGCGCAGGCCGATCAGGAAGTAGATGTGGGCGATGCCCCATATCCACCACGCGATCGTGCCGCGCAACTTGATGCGTCCGAAATCGATCACCGCGAGGCGCTTGCCGATCTGCGCCAGGCTGCCGGCGTGCTTGTAGCGGAATGGCGGCAGTGTGCCGCCGTTCAGCCGCGCCTTGATGGTTGCAGCGGCATAGCGCCCTTGCTGTTTCGCGGCCGGTGCGATGCCGGGCACCGGCGTGCCGTCGGGGCCGGCGATCGTTACGGTGTCGCCGATGGCAAAGATGTCGGGATGACCGGGCACGGTAAGGTCCGGCAGAACCTCCAGGCGATGGGCGCGATCGGCGGGGGCGTTAAGCCATTCCGCAGCCCGCGAGGCGCGCACGCCGGCGGCCCAGATGATGGTTCTGGCCTCGAGCTTGTTGTCGCCGTAGACCACGCCGCCGGCCGAGCATTCGGTGACGGGTTGCCCGAGCTTTACCTCGACGCCGAGGCTTTCGAGCGAGGCTTGCGCGTAAGTGGAGAGATCGACGGGAAAGCCTGCGAGCACCCGCGGCCCGGCCTCGATCAGCACCACGCGTGCCTTGCGGGTGTCGATGTTGCGGAAATCCGGCGCCAGCGTGTCCTTCGCCAGGTCGGCGATGGTGCCGGCGAGTTCGACGCCAGTTGGCCCAGCGCCGATGATGATGAAGGTGAGCAGCGCTTCGCGCCGCTTCGGATCGGTCTCGCGCTCGGCACGCTCGAAGGCGACCAGGATTCGACGCCGGAGCGTGGTCGCGTCCTCGAGCGTCTTCAGGCCGGGCGCGAACGGCTCCCATTCGTCATGGCCAAAATAGGCGTGGCGCGCGCCGGTGGCGAGGATCAGGGTGTCATAGGGCAGGGTGTCGCCGTCATCAAGCAGCACGCGCTTGCTCTGCGCGTCGACGCCGTTCACGTTGGCGAACAGCGTCGTCACCTCGCGGCGGTCGCGCATGAGATAGCGGATCGGCCAGGCGATTTCCGACGTCGCCAGCGAGGCGGTCGCGACCTGATACAACAGCGGCTGGAACAGATGATGGTTGCGGCGGTCGACCAGCGTGATCGTGACCGGCGCGCCTTTGAGCCGATACGCACATTCCAGCCCGCCGAAGCCGGCGCCGACGATGACCACGCGATGGGCCTTCGTCGGCCGCGTCTGTTCTGTCGTCATGGACGGCGGCCTCCAGGTTCCGAATGCTCCGTACGTTTGAAAGCGTAAGCGCTTAAGCTTTTCGGTCCAAGCCCGCTTTGCCGATCGAATGACAGAGAAGGCATATCGTGAGCGCCCAAGGAGCGCCCGAGCCGGCATCCGCCCGACATAAGGTCGCAGCCGCCAATTCCGATACCGGAACTATAATTCTTGCCATTCGCGGTTGATGCGAATTATGGTGCATCGTCACACGGATTGAGCCGAAGGTTCTAAGAGGGAGCCGGCGGTTCGTGCTTGCCGCCGACCTGTCATTTCGCGCACAAAACAGGGCATCTAACTGCCGGGCGCTCCCGAAACGGCGCAGGTCGATTGACAGGCGGGATAAATACAAACGAGGAGGGAGACGGACATGAGAACGGCATTCTGGCTTGCAGGCGCGACAGCTCTCGCGCTGGCAAACCCTGCCCTGGCGGGGGATACGATCAAGATCGGCTTTGTCTCCACGTTCAGCGGCCCGACCGCCGTCATCGGCAACGACATGCGCAACTCTTTCGAGCTTGCGCTCGATCATCTCGGACGCAAGATGGGCGGCAAGCCGGTGGAGGTGATCTACGAGGACGATCAGCAGAAGCCCGATGTCGGCAAGCAGAAAACCGAGAAGCTGGTGCAGTCCGACAAGGTGGACTTCATCGCCGGCTATATCTGGTCGAACGTGCTCCTGGCCTCGCTCAAGACCGCGGTCGATTCGCAGACTTTCCTGATCAGCGCCAATGCCGGGCCGTCGCAACTCGCCGGCGAATTGTGTTCGCCCTATGTGTTTTCGACTTCCTGGCAAAACGACCAGACGCCCGCGGCCATGGGCCTCTACATGAATCAAAAGGGCGTCAAGTCGGTGTTCCTGATTGGCCCGAACTACGCCGCCGGCAAGGACATGCTGGCCGGTTTGAAGAGCACATTCAAGGGCGAGGTCAAGGGCGAGGAGTACACGGTATGGCCGAGCCAACTCGACTTCTCGGCCGAACTTACCAAGGCGCGCAACTCGAAGGCGGAATCGATCTTCGTGTTTTACCCGGGGGCTGCCGGCGTGCAGTTCCTCAATCAATATGTGCAGGCTGGCATCAAGCAGCAGATGCCGCTCTATACGGCTTTCACCATCGACGAATTGTCGCTGCCGCTGCAGAAGGACAACGCGATCGGCGTTCCCGGCGCGCAGGAATGGGTGAACGATCTGCCGAACGAGCAGAACAAGAAGTTCGTTGAGGATTATCGCAAGAAATATCCCGGGCTGCGCCCGACCTATTACGGCGCGCAGGCCTATGACGCTGCGCAGTTGATCAACAGCGCTGTGGTTGCCGTCAAGGGCGATAGCAGCAAGAAGGACGCGATGAAGGCAGAGATGGAGAAGGCGAATTTCAAGTCGCTGCGCGGTTCCTTCAAATACGGCAACAACCACATCCCGATCCAGAATTTCTATCTGCAGGACGTGGTGAAGGACGCCGACGGCTCCCTCTCGCTCAAGACCGTCGCCACCATTGTCAAGGACGACCAGGATCGCTTCCACGACAAATGCCCGATGAAGAAGTGATCACGGATCCTGTTCGATACGGCGGTGGCGCTCGCGCCGCCGCTTTTTCCTGTCGGCACATGTTTTGCAATCCGATCCCTCAGCTTGGCGGCTTGCTCCTTGGAGACTGGCGGCAACGCCGTGCGTCTCGAAGGACAAGGAACATGGATGCCTGATAATGATGCGCCTCAACCGGAAAATTGCCTGAAGGGCCCATGCTGCTTGTCGTCGAACAATTCCTGAACGGGTTGCAGTTCGGTCTGCTGCTGTTTCTGCTGGCGGCGGGATTGACGCTGGTTTTCGGCATCATGGATCTCGTCAATCTCGCGCATGGCTCGCTGTATATGATGGGCGCCTATTTCGCGGCGACCTTCGTGGCCTGGAGCGGAAATTTCATCATCGGCGTGCTGCTGGCGCTTGGCGCGACCCTTTTGCTCGGCATCGTCCTGGAACTGGTGGCGCTGCGGCATCTCTATGGCCGCGATCATCTCGACCATGTGCTGGCGACATTCGGGCTGATACTGTTTTTCAACGATGCCGTGCGGTTGATCTGGGGCCCGGCGGGTCTGGCGCTGCCGCTGCCCGTCTGGCTCACGGTGCCGATCCAGATCGTGCCCGGCGTATTCTATCCGGCGTACCGGCTCGCGATCATCGTGGTCGCGCTCGCCGTCGCCTTGATGCTTTATGTGGTCGTGATGCGAACCCGCATCGGCATGCTGATCCGTGCCGGCGCGTCCAACCGGGAAATGATCGGGGCGCTCGGCATCAACATCAAGCTGCTCTACACGCTGGTGTTCGGGTTGGGAGCGGCGCTGGCCGGCCTCGCGGGGCTGATGCAGGCGCCGATCCTGACGGTTCAGATCGGAATGGGCGAGAACATCCTCATTCTCGCCTTCGTCATCATCGTGATCGGCGGGATCGGTTCGATCCGCGGTGCGTTCGTGGCCGCGATCCTGGTCGGGATGATCGACACGCTCGGACGCGCGTTCCTGCCCGACCTCTTGCGGCGGATCCTGAGTTCGGCCGCGGCTTCGACCGCGGCGCCCGCGCTGTCCTCGATGCTGATCTATCTCCTGATGGCGATAGTCCTTGTGGCCCGGCCAGAGGGGCTGTTTCCGGCCAACCGGCGATGACCGCTTCGCTCAATTCCCGCAACGCGGTCGCGGCGCTGATTGTCGGCGGTCTTTTGCTGCTTCCGGTCTTTTCGCAAGCTACCGGTAACGTCTTCGTGCTGACGTTGTTCACCCGCATCGTCATCTTCGCGCTGGCCGCGGTGAGCCTCAATCTCATCATGGGCTATGGTGGGATGATGAGTTTTGGGCACGCTGCCTATCTCGGCATCGGCGGCTATGCGGTCGGCATTCTCGCGGCCGAGGGCATCGGCTCCGGTTTCGTGCAATGGCCGGTGGCGCTTGGGTCCTCCGCGCTGTTCGCTCTCGTGATCGGGGCGCTGTCTTTGCGCACGCGCGGCGTCTATTTCATCATGATCACGCTGGCGTTCGCGCAGATGGCCTATTACGTCGCGTCGGGACTCGCACGCTATGGCGGCGACGACGGTCTCACCATCTACAAGCGCAGCGACTTCGGCGGCTTGATCAACCTGTCGAGCCGCGTGCAGTTTTATTATCTCTGTCTCGGCTGTCTTCTCGGCGGAATTTATCTGGTCTGGCGCATTGTCAATTCGCGCTTCGGCATGGTGGTTCAGGGGCTGCGCTCCAACGAGCAGCGCATGCAGGCAATCGGATTTCCGGTCACCCGCTACCGGCTGGTTTGCTTTGTCATCGCGGGCACACTATGCGGCCTGGCCGGCGCCTTGCTCGCCAACAACACCGACTTTATCAGCCCGGCCGTGATGTACTGGACCCGTTCCGGCGATCTGATGGTCATGGTCATCCTCGGCGGCATGGGCTCGCTGTTCGGTCCCGTGCTGGGTACGATCGTCTATCTGGTGCTGGAAGAATTCCTGTCGCAGGTCACCGAATACTGGGCGCTCATCATGGGTCCGCTTCTGCTGCTGATCGTGTTGTTCGGACGCGGTGGCATCATGGGGCTGCTCGGGAGGTTCTCCCGTGGCTGATCCCTTGCTTCGCGTTGAAAATCTGGTCCGCCAGTTTGGCGGCATTGTCGCGACCGATAACCTCTCGCTCGACATCGCAAAGGGCGAGTTGCACGCGATCATCGGGCCGAACGGCGCCGGCAAGACCACGCTGATCAGCCAGTTGACGGGACAATTGCGCCCGAGCGCCGGCGCCATCCGTTTTGCCGGTCAGGACATCACCCAACTGCCGGCATGGCGGCGCAGCCAGCTCGGGCTGGCGCGCTCCTTCCAGATCACCTCGCTGCTGCCGGACTTCACGGCGTTGGACAATGTCGCGCTGGCGGCGCAGGCCCGCGACGGCCACTCGTTTCGCTTCTGGGGCAATGCCCGCAAGGAAAAGCACCTGCGCGAGACGGCGCAGTCCGCTCTCACCAGGGTCGGACTCGCCCACCGCGCTGACGTGGTCGTGTCGAAACTGAGCCATGGCGAACAGCGCGAGCTTGAACTCGCGGTCGCGCTCGCCACCAGGCCGCAATTGCTGCTGCTCGACGAGCCGATGGCCGGCCTTGGCGCCACGGAATCGGCGCGCATGGTGAAACTTCTCGCTGATTTGCGAAAAGAGGTCACCATCATCCTCGTCGAGCATGACATGGACGCGGTGTTCGCACTCGCCGACCGCATCACCGTTCTTGTCTATGGACGCGTCATCGCTTCCGACGTGCCGGCGTCGATCCGCGGCAATGAAGAGGTCAAGCGCGCCTATCTCGGCGATCAGCATGTGGTGACCCGCCATGGCTGACGCGGCGCTCCTGCTCGAAGTTGAGGGTATCGAGACCTGCTACGGCTTGAGCCAGGTGCTGTTCGGCATGTCGCTGCAGGTCCGCGCCGGCGAGATGGTGGCTCTGATGGGCCGCAACGGCATGGGAAAAACCACGACGATCCGATCCATCATGGGATTGACGCCGGCGCGATCAGGCGCGGTCCGCATCGGTGGACATGACGTTCGCGGCCTCGCCTCTTTTCGGATAGCGCAACTGGGCATCGGTCTCGTCCCCGAGGGACGCCAGATTTTTCCGAACCTCACCGTCCGCGAAAATCTGGTCGCGGCCTCCGCCAATCGTCTGGGCGGCGCCGATCCCTGGACGCTGGAGAAAATCCACGCGCTGTTTCCGCGGCTCGCCGAGCGCGGCTCCAACATGGGCAACCAGCTATCGGGCGGCGAGCAGCAGATGCTGGCGATCGGTCGCGCGCTGATGACCAATCCGCGGCTGTTGATCCTGGATGAAGCCACCGAAGGACTGGCGCCGCTGATCCGCGAGGAAATCTGGAACTGCCTGTCGATGCTTAAAGCGCGCGGCCAGTCGGTATTGGTGATCGACAAGAACGTCGAGAACCTCACCCGCATCGCCGACCGGCACTACATCATCGAACGCGGCCGCGCGGTGTGGAGCGGCACGTCGGCGCAGCTGATCGCGGAGCCGGAGCTGCAGCACAAGTATCTGGGGATTTGAGGGCTCTGTCATTCCGGGGCGCGCGTGAGCCGCGAACCCGGAATCTCGAGATTCTCCGATGTGCAATTGCACATCGGAGTTCGATGCTTCGCATCGCCCCGGAATGACGGGCTAACGTCAAAACATCTCGAAATATTCGCGCTGTTCCCAGTCCGATACTTCGGCCTGAAAGCGCTCGATCTCGGCGTTCTTGATGTGGACGTAATAGTCGACAAAGCCCGCGCCGAGCGCGTCGCGGAAGAACGGATCGTCCTTCAGCGCGTCCACGGCTTCCCGCAGCGTCTTCGGCAGTGGCGCCGCCTCTGTTTCATAGGGTGTATCAGCGGATGGACCGGGATCCAGCGCGCGATCGACGCCGTCGAGGCCCGATAGGATCTGCGAGGCCATGTAGAGATAGGGGTTGGCGGCGGGCTCGCCGATGCGGTTTTCCAGCCGCGTCGCGGGATCGTCAGGTCCGCCCAGCACACGCACCATCACGCCGCGATTGTCCTTACCCCAGATCGCGCGGTCCGGCGCCAGCGAATAGGAACGATAACGCTTGTAGCCGTTGATGGTTGGCGTGGTGAACACGGCAGAAGTGCGCGCGTGCTGCAGCAGCCCGCCGAGATAGTGACGGCCAAACGCGCTCAGGACATCCTCGCCGCCCTTGTTCATGAACGCGTTCTCGCCGTTGGCGCGTGAGACGACCGACTGGTGCAGATGCCATCCGGATGCGAACAGGTTCGGGAGTTTTGGGCGGCACATGAAGGTCGCGTGATAGCCATGGCGCTGGCAGATCTGCTTCACGGCGCTGCGAAACAGCACCATGGTGTCGGCGGGCTCGAGTCCCTTCGTCGGCTTGAAGGTAAACTCGCACTGGCTGGGGCCGAACTCGACCTCGATCGAGCGTAGCGGCAGGCCGAGCGCCAGGATGTCGCGGCGCACGAGTTCGAGCACCGGTTCCATCTGGTCGTAGCGCTGCTCGGTCAGATATTGATAACCGTGCGACAGCAGGCTGACATCGGGCGGCTGGCCGGGCTGGCCCGCATCCCCGGGCGACATTTTTGCATCTTCGAGTTTGAAGATGTGGAATTCGACTTCGAGACCGGCGACGAAGTCGTAGCCGCGCTGGCCGAGTTTTTCGAGAGCCGACCGGTAGAGATGGCGCGTAGCGAACGGCACCGGCCGCCCGTCGGCAAAATAGACATCGCACAACAGCCAGCCGGTTGCAGGCGCCCATGGCAGCACGCGAAAGCTCAAGGGGTCTGGCACCATCAGCACATCGGCGGCGCCTTCCATCTCGCGCATTCCGAAACCGCCACCGGAAGTGAAGACCGGAAACACCGTGCGATGCGCGGTGTCCTTGGCAAACATCGTGGTGGTGATGGTGCAGCCGCTTTCCAGCGAGGCCAGTGCCTCGGCTGCCACCAGCGTCTTGCCGCGCAGGATGCCGTGCTGATCGGGGAATGACAGCCTGATGACTTCGAGCTTCTTCTCCTCGACGATGCGGGCAAGACGAACTGTGGCTTCCCTCTGCTCGTCGGACCAGAGACCGTGACGCCTGACAAAACTCAACGCGTCACCCCCAGCGCAGCCAATGGAATTGTTTCGTGTTGGCCGTCGTTGCGAGAAGCCAACGGGTCGCGCGAATGCGCGCCCGACGACAGGCGCCACTCGCAATGACGAACAGATACCATCGTCAAACCGCCCTCAGATGAGGCACCTTGTCGGCGATCTCCTGCGGTACTGGCGCTGCCCACGGCGCGCCGCGACGGCGTTTCACATCGACTTCCATCCAGAAGGTTTCCCAGCCTCGCGTCGGCCCGATGCCGTCCATGGTTGCCGGTCCCTGGATGCTCTTCGCATGCGCGGCATCGAGGAACATGAACGGCTTTTCGCCGCCCGCAACCTTGTCGATTTCCCGCCGCAGCAGGCGACGGTATTGCACGATCGCCTTGTCGGCGGTGCCGAGATGTTCGCGGGTGCGATCCTGGATCGCGCCCATCGATTCCACCGCCCACTGGTCGTGCACGTTGATGTCGTTCCCCATGCCGGTGTAGGTCGCACTCGCCTGCTCCTGCGGATCGAAACCATAGTCGTTGGTTTTGTTCTTGCGTGAGCGGTAATCCGGCAGCTCGTAGAGTTCGAGGCGCTGGTCGCGCATCTTCTTTTTGTCGACGGGCGTCGAATAAGAGGTGAAGATCGCGTACCAGTAGCAGTTTTCGTCATCGATCGGCACGTGCCACTGCGTGATCGTCATCTCCGTGCTCATGGGAATGACGAAGCCATGCGGGAACAGCTGGTTGGTGACGCGAACGTGAGTTCGCTCTGCGTCGATCTCGCGCAGCGCGATCAGCCGCAGGCCGTATTCGGTGTGCTCGACATTGATAATGGGCCGGTCATATTCGCGCAGGATTTTTGTCATCGGCAAATCCGTGCCGGCCGATGCGCCGCGGAACTGCCTCCCGTAGGCGCCCGACGTATCCTCGTCCTCGAAGAAACGATGCAGGAACGAGGCGTGCGACGGATCGATGCCGACCTCCAGCGCCTGCAGCCAGTTGCAATTGATGTGGCCCTTGAAGGCGAAGGTGTGACTGTCGGGCGCCACAAAACTGTCGATCTCGGGAAAGGCCGGCGGGGTGCCTTCGCCCAGATACGCCCAGAGGATTCCGCTTTTCTCGACCACCGGGTAGGCGCGCTGCCTGATGCCCTTGCAGAGCTGCGAGTCCTTCGGTTCGGCCGGGGTCTCCAGGCAGTGGCCCGAGGCGTCGAACAGCCAGCCATGAAACGCGCAGCGCAGGCCGCCGCCTTCAAGCCGCCCGAACGCGAGGTCGGCGCCGCGATGCGCGCAGTGACGCTCGATCAGGCCGTATTGTCCCTGCTCGTCGCGGAACAGCACCAGATTTTCACCGAGCAGCTTGACCGCCCGGACCGGCCGCGGCCCCTGCAGCTCATCGACCAGCGCCGCCGGCTGCCAGTACATCCGCATCAATTTTCCGCAGGGGTCTTTCGGTCCCGTGCGGGTGATCAGGTCGTTCTGTTCCTGGCTCATCATGGCTGAGCGTCCTTTGAGAGCGGGCGATGCCGCCACTCTAGCCAAAGCGCGCCGTCACGACCAGCTATCTCGTTCTCAGTTGTGGGCCTCGCGTGGTCAGCGCGCCGCGCTGCGCAGCCCGAACGCGTGGGCGTCGTTGTGCAACACCGGAGCCACCGCATCGATCAGGCGCGCGGCGGCGGCGTCCACGGTGAGTCCTGCGGTATCGACCACGGCGGCCGCGCGGGCGTAGAGCGGCTCGCGGCTCTTCAGGATGGTGCGGAGTTCCGCCATGGCCGAGCGGTCGTCCGCCATCGGGCGCAGATCGCCTTGCCTGCGCACCCGCGCCATGTGCTCTTCCGGTTCGGCCTTGAGCCAGATCGTGTAGAACGACGACAGGATGAGGTCGAAGGTTAACGGCTCGGAGACGATGCCGCCGCCGGTCGCCAGCACCGTCAATTCCCCGCGCGCCAGCAATTGTCCGAGCGCGGCCTGCTCCATGCGTCGAAAACCTTCCTGGCCGTAAAGCGCGATGATCTCGGCGACCGACAGGCCGTTCTGCGCCTCGATCTCCTTGTTGAGCTCGACGAAATTCCAGCCGATCTTTCTCGCGAGGATCTTGCCGAGCGTCGACTTGCCGGCGCCGCGCAATCCGATCAAGGCGATGCCGGCAAACGACATCCGTCGCTGCACGGAGCCAGCTTGACCGGCGAGAATATCCTTGGCCTGCGCGATCTGGTCCGGTGAAGCCTTGCGCAGGAGGTCGCGGATGACGGCCCAGTCCGGTGCCGGCTCGGTCGCGGGGATGAGGTCTTCGAGATGCGCGCCCATCGCGTTCGACACCCGGCGCAGCAGCACGATCGAGACGTTGCCCTTGCCGCTTTCAAGTTGCGCGATATAGCGTTCGGAAATGCCGGAGACTTTGGCGAGCACCTTGCGCGACATGCCGCGCAGCGCGCGCATGTTGCGGACACGTTGGCCGAGTTGTTCGAGAAAGCCGGTTTCTGGATCGCTAGCTTGGGTCATGATCCTCGTACGAAGCGCGCGCGTTCATAGCGTTTTCGAGCGAAGCGGTACCGATTCGCGTAAAGAAAACGCGTCGATCAGAAGCCCGACTTGAGGAAACATAATGCCGACAAGGATTGACAGCAAGCGGCGCTGATGGCCTTCTATGAATTATAATTCTTAAAAACCAGGGAGAAACGTCGTGGCATGCTTGAGCTTGAGGGACGCGGCATGAGCGACACCGGTTCCTACAATGCGGTGACCTGGCTGCTCGACCGCAATGTCGACGAAGGCCGTGGCGAAAAAACTGGCCTTCACCGATACCGTCTCCGAGCTGACCTATGGCGATCTGCAGACGCAAAGCCGCCGCGTCGCCAACATGCTGCGCCGCCTCGGCGTCCGCCGCGAGGAGCGCGTGGCGATGATCATGCTGGACACCGTCGATTTTCCGGCGGTGTTCCTGGGCGCGATCCGCGCCGGCATCGTGCCGGTGCCGCTCAATACGCTTTTGACCTCCGATCAATACGCCTATGTGCTGGCGGATTGCCGCGCGCGGGTGCTGTTCATCTCCGAAGCGCTGTTGCCGGTGGTCAAGGACATGGTCGGGCGGATGCAGGATCTCGATCATGTCGTCGTTTCCGGCAATGACGCGCACGGCTACAAGAAGCTTTCCGACGAACTCGCCGCCGAGAGCGATGCCTTTACGACGGTGGCGACCCACGCCGACGAACCGGCGTTCTGGCTGTATTCGTCGGGTTCGACCGGCATGCCCAAGGGCGTGCGGCACCTGCATTCCAATCTCGCCGCGACCGCGAACACCTACGCCAGGCAGGTGCTCGGCATTCGCGAGGACGATGTTTGTCTCTCGGCGGCGAAACTGTTTTTCGCCTATGGCCTCGGCAACGCGCTGACGTTCCCGATGTCGGTCGGCGCCACCACCATTCTTAATTCCGAACGTCCGACGCCAGCGACGATGTTCGCGCTGATGAACAAATACAATCCCAGCATCTTCTTCGGCGTGCCGACGCTGTTTTCCGCGATGTTGAACGACGAGGCGCTCAAGCATGAACGCGGCGGAACACGGTTGCGGATCTGCACCTCCGCGGGCGAAGCGTTGCCGGAGTCGGTCGGCAATGCCTGGAAGGCGCGCTTCGGCGTCGATATTCTCGACGGCGTCGGTTCGACCGAGCTGTTGCATATCTTTCTGTCGAACGCGCCGGGCGACATCAAATATGGCACCTCCGGCCGCCCGGTGCCGGGCTACAAGGTCCGCCTCGTCAACGAGGCCGGCGCCGAGGTGCCCGATGGCGAGGTCGGCGAACTCCTGGTCGACGCGCCCTCGGCCGGCGAAGGCTACTGGAACCAGCGCAGCAAGACCCGCCGGACCTTCGAGGGCCACTGGACCCGTACCGGCGACAAATACGTTCGCGATGCGGATGGGCGCTACACCTTCTGTGGCCGCAGCGACGATATGTTCAAGGTGTCCGGCATCTGGGTGTCGCCGTTCGAGGTCGAGAGCGCGCTGATCACCCATCCAGCGGTGCTGGAAGCCGCCGTGGTGCCTGAAGCCGATCCGGAAGGATTGCTCAAGCCCAAGGCGTTCGTGGTGCTGCGCGCGGATGCAAGGACCGACGGCCTGCAGGAGGCGCTCAAGGAGCACGTCAAGCAGAAGGTCGGGGTCTGGAAATATCCGCGCTGGATCGAGGTCGTCGATGCCTTGCCGAAAACGGCGACCGGAAAGATACAGCGGTTCAAGTTGCGGGATGGGGATAACAAATGAGGTCTTGTGATTCCGGGGCGCGCGTTAGCGCGAGCTACGATGTGCAATTGCACATCGGAGAATCTCGAGCGGCAGAATCATATCGAGATTCCGGATCAGTTCGCTTCGCGAACTGTCCGGAATGACGGAGCATGATGAATCACGGCATGACCTCTCTCTCGCCCTCCGGCTTCCTGCGCGTCGGCGCCGCCGATCTCGAATACCGGATGATCGGGCCCGCGCCCGCTGACGCGCCGACCATCGTCATGCTGCACGAAGGCCTGGGCTCGGCGGCGCTGTGGGGGGATTTTCCGGATCGGCTGCAGGCCGCGACTGGCGCCGGCGTATTCGTCTATTCGCGCGCGGGCTATGGCGCATCGACGCCGGTGGCGCGGCCTCGCCCGCTCGACTACATGAGTGTCGAGGCGCTCGACGTCTTGCCTGATCTTTTGGACAGGATCGGCTTCCGCCGCGGGCTGTTGCTCGGGCATTCCGACGGCGCCTCGATTGCGGCGATCTATGCCGGCGGCGTTCAGGATCACCGCGTGGTCGGCGTCGTGTTGATCGCACCGCATTTCATCGTCGAAGACATGGGGGTGGCGGCGATCGCGGAAACCAGGAAGGCCTATGAGACCGCGGGTCTCAAGCCGAAGCTGGCGCGCTGGCACGGCGATGTCGACAACGCGTTCTATGGCTGGAGCGATGCCTGGCTTGACCCTGAATTTCGCAACTGGGACATCTCCGAATATCTCGCGTTTATTCGCGTGCCTGTGGCTATCCTGCAGGGCGCCAACGACCAGTATGGAACAATTCGCCAGATCGAGATCGCCCAGGAGGAATGTTATTGCCCGGTCGACGTGACGATCATTCCGGGTGCCGGGCATTCGCCGCATCGCGAAGCGCCGGGGGCGACGCTTCATTCGATTGCCGAATTCGCCCGACGCATTTCCCCGCCGCAGCGCTTGCAGCCCGTTTGACGGCCAAATTGATTTAGGCGTCCTGATCCGAGGCCGATCGGGTAGCGGTCGGGTCTGCTGGCCGAATATGAAACAAAATGCAGAATTCGCGATCCTGGAGGCCTCTGGACCTGCTGTCCGAACATGCATTATTGTGCATGTCGAGCTAGACAGTTCAAAGCCGCAGACAGGGATGGTCCATGGCCGCTGAAGATCGCGTTCTCGCTGGCGGTGCCAGCACCATCGATTTCCAGACCGATCCGTCGCGCTACCGGCACTGGAAGCTGGATGTCGATGGCGACGTCGCGACGCTGACGATGGATGTCGACGAGAATGGCGGCCTGTTCGAGGGCTATCAGCTCAAGCTGAATTCCTACGATCTTGGGGTCGACATTGAACTCGCCGACGCGGTGCAGCGGCTGCGCTTCGAGCATCCCGGCGTGAAGGTGGTGATCCTGCGCTCCGGCAAGAACCGCGTGTTCTGCGCCGGTGCCAACATCCGCATGCTGGCGGGGGCAACCCACGCCCACAAGGTCAATTTCTGCAAATTCACCAATGAGACCCGCAATGGCCTGGAAGATTCCAGCGAGAATTCCGGGCAGCGTTTTATCACCGTCGTCAACGGCACCGCGGCCGGCGGCGGTTACGAACTCGCATTGGCGACCGATCACATCATCCTCGCCGATGATGGCGCTGCCTCAGTCGCGCTGCCGGAAGTGCCGCTGCTTGCGGTGTTGCCGGGCACCGGCGGGCTGACGCGCGTGGTCGACAAGCGCAAGGTCCGCCGCGACCACGCCGATTACTTCTGCACCATCGAGGAGGGCGTCAAGGGCAAGCGCGCGGTGCAGTGGCGCCTGGTCGACGAGATCGTGCCGAACAGCAAGCTGGAGGCCAGGGTTGCCGAGCGCGCAAAGGAATTTGCGGCCGCCTCGGCACGCAACGGGTCCGGAAAGGGCATCGCGCTCACGCCGCTGACGCGCGGTTTTGACGAGAACAGCATTCGCTATGGCCTGGTCAGCGTCGATATCGATCGCGCGGCGCGCATCGCGACCATTTCGATCAAGGCTCCGGAGGAGCCGCCGCCCAGCGATATCGACGGTATGCTCGCGCAAGGCGCGTCGTTCTGGCCGTTGCAGGTGGCGCGCGAACTCGACGATGCCATCCTGCACCTGCGCATCAACGAACTTCAGATCGCGATGCTGGTATTCAAGTCGCATGGCGAGCGCGCCAATGTTCTCGCCTGCGACGCCTTTCTGGAAGCCAACAAGGCGCACTGGCTGGTCAACGAGATCAGGCAGTACTGGAAGCGGGTGCTCAAGCGGATCGACGTCACCTCGCGCACGCTGGTGACGCTGGTCGAGCCAGGTTCGTGCTTCGTCGGCACGCTGGCCGAACTGGTGTTCGCCGCCGACCGCTCCTACATGCTGATCGGCTCCCGCCAGGGCGACAACCGCAGCCCCCCGACGATCGAACTCACCGCGCTGAATTTCGGCGCCTATCCGATGAGCCACGGATTGACGCGGCTGCAATCGCGTTTTCAGGCAGACCCGTCGGATATGGAGCGCGCCGAGAAGAGGATCGGCGAGGCACTCGATGCCGAGCAAGCCGAGGCGCTCGGTCTCGTCACCTTCGCGCTCGATGATATCGACTGGGACGACGAGATCAGGGTGTTCTTCGAGGAGCGCGCCAGCTTCTCGCCCGACAGCCTCACCGGCATGGAAGCCAATTTGCGCTTCGTCGGACCGGAGACGATGGAATTGAAAATCTTTTCGCGCCTCACCGCATGGCAGAACTGGATCTTCCAGCGCCCCAATGCGGTCGGTGAGGACGGCGCGCTGCGCCGCTATGGCACCGGCCAGAAGGCGCAGTTCGATACGACGAGAGTGTAGAGGCGAATAGGGAGTAGCGAATAGCGAGTGATTTTCTTCTCTATTCGCTACCCGCCATTCGCCATTGCGAAACAAGCCCGCCCAACAGGGAGCCCCGCCATGAACGTGAACATCATGAACGTCGATTACTCGACCAAGATTCCCAACAATGTGAATCTCGGCGAGGATCGCCAGGTGCTGAAGGCGCTCGAAGGCTGGCACCCCGGTTACATGAACTGGTGGGGCGACATGGGGCCGGAGGGCTTCCAGCAATCGCTGGTTTACCTGCGCACGGCCTATTCGGTCGATCCGCGCGGCTGGGCCAAGTTCGACTATGTGAAGATGCCGGAGTATCGATGGGGCATACTTCTTGCCCCGCAAGAAGAGAACCGCGTCATTCCTTTCGGCCAGCATTATGGCGAGCCGGTCTGGCAGGAAGTGCCGGGCGAACATCGCGCCATGCTGCGCCGCCTGATCGTGATCCAGGGCGACACCGAGCCCGCTTCCGTCGAACAGCAGCGCCATCTCGGCAAGACCGCGCCCTCGCTGTATGACCTGCGCAACCTGTTCCAGGTCAATGTCGAGGAAGGCCGCCACCTCTGGGCGATGGTCTACCTGCTGCAGAAATATTTCGGCCGCGACGGCCGCGAGGAGGCCGACGAGCTGCTGCGCCGCCGCTCCGGCGATGCCGACAGCCCTCGCATGCTGGGTGCCTTCAACGAGGCGACGCCGGACTGGCTGTCGTTCTTCATGTTCACCTACTTCACCGACCGCGACGGCAAGATGCAGCTGCACTCTCTCGCGCAATCCGGCTTCGACCCTTTGTCGCGCACCTGCCGCTTCATGCTGACCGAGGAAGCGCACCACATGTTCGTCGGCGAAACCGGCATCAGCCGGGTGGTGCAGCGGACCTGCGAAGCGATGAAGGCTGCCGGAATCAGCGATCCCGCCGATATCGCCAGGGTCCGCGCGCTTGGCGTCATCGATCTGCCGACCATCCAGAAGAAGCTGAACCTGCACTATACGTTGTCGCTCGACCTGTTCGGCTCGGAAGTCTCGACCAATGCGGCGAATGCCTTCAATGCCGGCATCAAGGGCCGCTACCACGAGACCCAGATCAAGGACGATCACCGCCTGCAGAACGATATTTATCCGGTGCTCAAGCTGGTCAACGGGCAGATCAAGCGCGTCGACGAGCCGGCGCTGACCGCACTTAACATGCGGCTGCGCGACGATTACACGCAGGATTGCGTCAAGGGATTGTTGCGCTGGAACAAGATCATTTCGCTCGCCGGCTACGACTTCAAGCTGACGCTGCCGAATGTCGCGTTCCACCGCGCGATCGGCGAATTCAAGGACATCCACGCAACCCCGGATGGCGTGCTGATCGACGATGCGACCTGGAACAGACGCAGGAACGACTGGCTGCCGTCGACCGATGACGGCGATTTCATTGCGTCACTGATGACGCCGGTGACCGGAGTCGGCGAGTTCGCGCCATGGATTTCGCCGCCCAAGGTCGGGATCGACAACAAGCCGGGCGACTTCGAATATGTGAAGATCGAGACATGAGGCGGGGTCGCCGCCAACAGCGGCGCGACATTACAGATCGTCACCGTCCGCGAAAGCGGATGATCCAGTCAACACCAGCGTTAATCGCAGAAACGCCGCGGCCAATCAATTGAAGCCGCGGCGGACTCTCTGGCGCGCGAGGGCGACGGCTTCTCGACTCTATCCGGCGATCTCCAGTCCGGCAGCTGGCGTAGACGACGCCTCCGTCGACCGCAATGGTGGCGCCGACCACATAGTCGCCCGCCCGTGAAGCGAGATAAATCGCCGCGCCGGCCATGTCTTCATCGGTACCGACGCGCCGGGCGGGCACGCGCCGTGCCACCTCTTCTTCGTGGTCGCGTGCGGCGCGGTTCATGTCGGACTTGAACGCGCCCGGTGCGATCGCTGTGACGTTGATATTCTCCTTGATCAGCTTGGTCGCCATCCGGCGTGTCAGGTGGATGAGCCCCGATTTGCTTGCGGCGTAGGAATAGGTCTCGTTCGGATTGACGAAGATGCCGTCGATGGAAGCGATGTTGATCACCTTGGAGGGTTTTTCGGCGGAGGCGGCGGCGCGCAAGGGCGCGGCCAGGGCCTTGGTGAGAAAGAACGGTGTCTTGAGGTTGAGGTTCATCACCTTGTCCCAGCCGCTTTCCGGGAATTCGTCGAAATCCGCGCCCCACGCGGCCCCCGCATTGTTGACGAGAATATCGAGCTTCGGTTCGCGCTTCCCGATTTCGGCCGCCAGCATCTCGATGCCGGTCATGGTGGAAATATCGATCGGCAGCGCGATGCATTCGCCGCCGCATTCGGCGGTGAGTTCTTTCGCCGTGGCTTCGCAAGGCGCCGCCTTGCGCGCCGTTATGTAGACCCTGGCCGCGCCCTGACTGAGAAACCCCGCGGCGATCATTCTGCCGATGCCGCGCGATCCTCCGGTCACAAGTGCTATGCGGTCTTTCAGCGAAAACAGATCCTTGAACATGCGCTCCTCCCTGACTTTTGTCCGTGGTTCTGGGCGCGGGAATGAGGGGAGTCAAGGAGAGGAGTTATCTCCGTCCTTATCCTTGTAACTCGAGGACTGCCGTGGGGAGCGGGGCGAGCGTCAGGAATATCTACGCCGCGTCGATGCGTCTGAAACCGTTCCACATCGCGGTCGCGGCACCAGACGTAAGCACAGGCAGGATGCGCTTGTCCTGATAGTTGCCGTTGAGCGAGACCCTCGGCAGCGCGGTCAGATATCCCGTGCTCTCGGGAAAGATCATGCCCGGCCGCGTCGTCACCGCCGTCTTGAATCCAGCTGCTTTCGCCAGGGCGAATTCGCGGGGACCGGCGGCGAACTTGTCGCCGTAGGGATAAGCGAGATGCACAACTGGACGCTGCACCACGTTCTCGATCCGCTCTCGGCTAACAGTCATTTCCCGGTTGGCGACTTCCGAAGGCTGTCTGGCAAGATTGCTGTGCGTGACGGAATGCGCGCCGATGCAGATCAGGGGGTCGTTCGCGAACGATTTCAGCTCATCGAAGGACATGCAGAGATCGCGGCAGATTGCGGCTTCGTCAACGCCGTGACGCGCGCACAACGTGGTGATTTCGCGCTGCAGATCATCCTCGCTCGGCAATCCGCGCAGCCAGTCATGCAAGTGGTCGAACGCGGCCTGCTTGGTCGCGGGCGTAGAGGTATCGAGGCGGGTGGCGATGCCGCCGATCTCGGCTTCGATCGAGGAAGCCCTGGCGATCACACTCTCCAGCGCGATCCACCAGAGATGGCCGACGCCTTGCGCAAAATCGCTGGCGACATGCACGGTAAAGGGCGCGTCAAACTCCCGCATCACCGGGAGCGCGAAGTCCCTGTTGTCGCGATACCCATCGTCGAGGGTGAAGCAGGCAAAACGCCGCGAGAAGTTGCGTTCGGTCAGGCGCCGATGCAATTCGTCCATGGTGATGATGTCGATCCCACGCGCGCGAAGATGCGACAGCATCGCGCGCAGGAATTCCGGTGCCACCTCGAGATGACGGTTGGGCTGGAATTCGCCGTCGCGGCACGGACGGACATGGTGCAGCGTGAAGATGGCCCCGACCCCGGCAAAGATCGGACGAAGCAGATGATGCGCCCCGGTGAAGTAAAGCGCTCCCAATCCGGCGCGGATGACGTTGTTGCGTAGCTGCTTCATCAGGACTGGTCTGCCGGTTTGGAGGTTTTCCGAAGCTAGCGGGAGACCATTGAAGAAACGGTTAGTCGGGCAATGCCGGTCGCTGGACCGTTTCCCGTTATTTGGGGTTTGACAGTCCCGCAAGGGTTTGTTTTCTCTCTGTTTCCAGTGCTGAAGGTCAAGGGCTCCGCCAATTCGAATCGGGAGCGTAAAGCCGAAAATCGGCACCGGATCAGAGTGTTGCTAGCGCCCCATTGTTTCCGAAGTTTGTGTCAGGGGATGCCGCGAAAACTCACGAACTTCGGAAAAGGGGACGCAAGGCCCCGCGGGACATCGAATGGGCGGACTTTTCAGGTGGAGCAGCAAATGGTGGCCGGGCGTGATTCCACTGGTCATCTTTTGGGCCATAGCGGCATGGATGAATACTGGCCCCCTGGAATCCGACCTCGCCGCCCGCTCTACCGCCGCGCTTAAGGAAACCATGCTCGACAAGAGCAGAATCGCGGTCGCCGGTCGCGACGTCACCTTTGCCGCGGATGCCTTCTCCGAAGAGGGCCGTCGCAGCGCGGTGGCGTCGGTGGAAGCCGTGCCCGGCGTGCGGCTGGTCAACGATGAAACCCGTCTCGTTCCCGAAGCCAAGCCGTACGTCTGGTCGGCCGAACGCGATGTCGTCAGGGTCACTTTATCGGGCAGTTCACCGCTGCCGGCGAGCAAGGGTAGATTGCTGGAGGCGGCTCGCGCAGCTCTCAGTGGCGTCGAAGTGGTCGATCAGATGATTCTGTCGCGGGGCGCGCCGCCGAGTTTCGACAATGCGGCGCTGTTACTGATCGACCAGGTCGGGAAATTGAAGGACGGCAAGATTACGATTTCGGATACCAAGGTCAGCCTTTCCGGCATGGCGCGCGAACTCGGCGGCCGGGAAGCGATCGCATCCGCACTGAAAAATCTCCCCGAGGGGTTTTCGGTCGCCGCGAATGAGATCAAGGCGCCGCCTTATATCTTCCAGGCCTACAAGGATCCGGTCGCGCTGACGCTGACGCTGACGGGCTATGTGCCCGACAATAACGTCCACGCGGCGATTGTTGCGGCGGCAAGCCGCAAATTCTTCAGCGAAAAGGTAGTCGATAATCTCAAGGCCAGCGTCGGGGCGCCCGGCGGATTTGCCGGCGCCGTGGTGCCGGCGCTGGGCGCGTTGTCGCGGCTGTCGACCGGTACGCTGGTGGTGTCGGACCGCGAGCTGAAGCTCTCGGGCGACGCGTTCTACGATGCGGCGCCCGCTCAGATCCGCAGCAATCTGGTCAAGGACCTTCCGCAAGCCTTTCAGCTCAAGGCGGACCTTTCAGTCAAACCCGCCGCCGCGCCGGTCGACGCCACCGTCTGTCAGCAGCTGTTTTCGGAGTTGCTCGGGAAGGCAACGATCCGATTCCTCTCCGGGCGCTCCAGCCTTGACGCGGATTCCGCAGGCCTGCTCGATCGTTTGATCGAAACCGCGCTGCGTTGCCCGACCGCCAATGTTGAGATTGGAGGCCACACCGACACGGATGGCGAGAATGCCGCCAATCAGGCGCTGTCCGAAAAGCGTGCGCAGGCGGTCATGGATTATCTGGTCAAAGCCGGATTGCCCGCCAGCAGGTTCACCGCGATCGGCTATGGCAGCACGCAGCCGGTAGCGACCAACGATACTGAGGAAGGCAAGGCGCAGAACCGCCGCATCGAATTCGTGGTGAAGGAATAGCGATGGTCTATCTCGCAACATTTCATTGGGGCTGGTTACTGGCGTCGCTATTGCTGGGGTTTGCGATGGGCTGGATCGCGGTGGTTCATCGCGGTCAGGGCGTGTCGAAGCTGATGGTGCGGGGGCTATCGGTGCTGGCGGCAGCGCTGGTCGGCGCAGCGCTTGCCCGCGTGGTCCCTGGCCGCCCCGGCTACTGGCTCGACCTCGGTCTCATCATGTTCGCTCTGTATCTGGCCGGTTGCGCGGTGGGATCGTGGCTTCGCGACTGGGTGCTTTCCCGCCATGCGAAGGCGGCCTGAGAGCGCCAACTGCCCGCGGAACCCCGACATGTCCGTTACTCCCGGAGCTCGCCGCCGGATGCTCGGTCACGACAGGACGTAGGCCAATGGCCGATTTCACGGTGCTGCGGCGCGGCTCTCCACTGGAGCATTGGTTCAATCACCAGACCCACCACCGCGGGCAAGCCCACGCCTTTGTCGACCGGGCTGGTCGGTGAGGCGCGGAACTCGATTTCCTGTTTTTCCAGCGGCTGTCGGCAAGGCCGGCAGCCTGAGAAAACGACAACTCCACTCCCTCATGCGCAGGCTTGCGCCTGGGGATTTGGGCCTTGCCGGAGCGAATACAGCAAAACGCCGGTTCCTCCGGTGCCGATCCCCCTAATATATTGAAGGAACGCGTTTTATTCGTACGAAGCGAATTCCACTCCGGCCCAAAACAAGCTACGACATGAGGCTGGAGAGCAAGGTTGGCGCTGCTGGCGGCAAAGCTCGCACGGGCGCCGTCGTGGCGGGATCGTTATTCGAGGTCTAGATGCTGGAAGCAATACGCAGGGCGATCTCGTTTCTGCGCCATAGACAAATCCTGCACAAATTGGGCGTTGTAGTCAGCGTCACGGTCATCGGGATCGCATGCTATGTGCTTTATCACATGCTCCGCGGCATCGATGCTGGCGAGGTGATCGAGGCCATCAAGAGCACCGAGCCCCGCTCGATCGGGCTGGCGGCATTGTTCGTGGCCGCGGGCTATTTCACACTGACATTCTATGACATGTTCGCGGTGCGGGCGATTGGTCGAAACGACATTCCCTATCGCGTCAACGCGCTCGCAGCCTTCACCAGCTATTCGATCGGGCACAATGTCGGCGCCAGTGTTTTTACCGGCGGCGCGGTGCGCTATCGGATCTATTCGGCGTGGGGGCTGAACGCGATCGACGTCGCCAAGATCTGTTTTCTCGCCGGCCTCACCTTCTGGCTTGGCAACGCCGCGGTGCTGGGGCTGGGAATTGCCTACCATCCGGAAGCTGCCGCTGCGGTCGATCAGCTCCCGGCGTGGCTGAACCGCATCGTCGCGGTCGCCATCATCATCGGGTTGGTGGCGTATGTCATCTGGGTCTGGAAACAACCGCGGAACGTTGGCCGAGGCCCCTGGACCGTCGTGCTGCCGGGCGGGCCGCTGACGCTGCTGCAGATCGTGATCGGGATCGTCGATCTGGGCTTCTGTGCCCTGGCGATGTACGAGCTGGTGCCGGACGAACCCAACCTCGGCTTCGTCGTTGTTGCCGTGATCTTCGTCTCGGCGACGCTGTTGGGATTCGCGAGCCATTCTCCCGGCGGGTTAGGCGTGTTTGACGCAGCCATGCTGGTCGGTCTGTGGCAGATGGACCGGGAAGAGCTGCTTGCGGGAATGCTTTTGTTCCGCCTTCTTTATTATATTGCTCCTTTCGTCATATCTGTAATCTTACTGACGTTTCGGGAGGTTATCCTCGGCACCCGGCTGAAGCGCCTGCGGCGGGCGACAACCGGCGCGCCTGCGGAGCCAAAACACGAAGCCGTATACGTGCGAGAGCGTGGGGATACAGGCTCCTGACGATACGACCGGAATGGGATGAGAGCCGGCCGATGGCTATAGACGATTCTCCTGCTTCCTTCTTTTCACCTTGGCCGGATCGGTTGAGGCATTCGGCGATCATCCTGCTCGCCGCCGGTCTCGCCATGACGGTGCTGGTCGTGTTCGGCGAATTGTCGCCGATCCGCGCCGCCGCCGTTTTTGCCTGCATTGCCGCGGCTGCGCTGGTTCCGTGGCGGTTGCACAATGTCGCGGCGTCGCGTGAAGATGTCCGCGGGGTCAGCCCGGTCGAGACTGCGGCAGTCAACGCCATCGTTGCCGGCATGCCGGATCCTGCCGTGCTGCTGGACCGTGCCGGCCGTGTCATTCATCTCAATGCCGCAGCGGCGCAGCTGGCGCCGGCATTGCGCAAGAACGAGCTCGCCCAGTTCGCCTTGCGTTCGCCCGAGATCATCACCGCACTCCGCGAAGCCATTGCGACCACGGAATCCCGTCGCGCGACCTATCTCGACCACGTGCCGGTCGATCGCTGGATGGAGCTGATCATCACCCCGGTGCCGGTACCGACCCTGTTCGGCGGCAGCGATAAATGCATGCTGATGACCTTCCACGACCAAACGCCGCTGCGCCGGGTCGAGGAGATGCGCGCCGACTTCGTGGCTAATGCGAGCCATGAATTGCGCACCCCTCTGGCGGCGCTGTCGGGCTTCATCGATACGCTGCAGGGGCCTGCCAGGGATGATGCGAAGGCACGCGAGCGCTTTCTTGGGATCATGCATATCCAGGCGACGCGCATGGCAAGGCTGATCGACGACCTGTTGTCGCTGTCGCGGGTCGAACTCTCCGCACACGTCCGCCCGGATACGCTGGTCGATATTGTTCCGATCATCCGGCAGGTCGCCGATGGGCTGGAGTCGCTGGCGCGCGAACGGCAGGTCGTCATCGACATCGATCTGCCGGACACGCCGGTGACGATTGCGGGCGATCGCGAGGAGTTGTTGCGGGTGTTCGAGAACCTGATCGAAAACGCGCTGAAATATGGCGCATCCGGCGGGAAGGTCGTCGTCTCCCTCACCTCGGCGGTATCGGGCGAAGGCGTGCCGGAGGTGCGGGTCATGGTGCGCGATTTCGGGCCGGGCATCGCGCCGGAACATCTGCCGCGGCTGACCGAACGGTTTTATCGGGTGGATGTCGGCGACAGCCGCGCCCAGGGTGGAACCGGGCTCGGTTTATCGCTGGTCAAACATATCGTGAACCGCCACCGCGGCCGGCTTTTGATCGAAAGCGTGCTGAAGCATGGGGCCACTTTCACCGCCTGCTTTCCTCAGCCGAAGAACCCGAATTCGGCCTAGAGCCACGCAATTCCGATTGCTTGAGACTGTCACGGCGAGCACCGCGCGAATGCGGAGCCGGTATCGAAAGAGGTCGATGAAGCGGCAAGTTCTCGCAGCCGGCTTATAGGCTCAGGCTCCGCGACCCGCATGATCAATGCAAGCGCCGACGCATGGCTGCGACGGGGCCGCCTGCCACGCCCGGAGTTGCGAAGATTAGCTCTTGATGCAGTTACGAATAAAACTGCGGCGCTTGAAAAATCTCAACTTCCGCTGTTTCGCCTGAAGTCGGCAGCTTTCCTGTTTCTCCGCGAGGTGATTGCTGGCGGCCGCAATTTCTCCCGGAGATTTCATGGGCGCAGACAGAGTTTCCGCGTCGGCTGCTGATCCACCAATCGCGATGGCAACGACTGTCGAAAAAACGACGATGCGAAGCATTTGATTCCTGTCTCACGTTTTATGCCAGTCTGGCCAGCCAGCGCTGGCGAGAGCAAGTTAAGATACGGCGAGGACTTGCAAGCCCGATGGTCTGGAGCAAAGTGCCGATCAGGGCGCCAGCGATCAATCCGACAAGACGGTGTCCCGTCCGGCCAAAGCGATGCTCGTGCAGCGCGGTTGCCGCAAAATGAGCGCCAGCTAGGCCGGCAATGATCTGTACGATCAGCCCGGTGGTCCATTCCAAGCCATTGCCTTGGTTCGAATCGTCCGACCAAAAATATTGCACATCGATGACGTTGGTATGAAACGTGCCGCGTGGGTCGCGATCGCGCTGCGCCTAACATATTGGCGTAATTGAAAAATTATCCGCTTTTCAAGGCCCATGGTCGATCGCCAGGGTAAATCGAGCGGGTTCGCAGCCACCCCGAAAGGGAAGAAACGGTAACAGAGTGCATCTAGTCGCTGTCACGTAAACGTCATGCAATTGCAATATTAGGTCTATCACACCCCTCTATAGAGCGGCCCGGAGCGCGATCAGTCCGACAGAGCGCCCCGCTCATCATGGAGAAAGCCCGTGAATTTTCTTAAGACCCTTGTTGCTGCCGGCCTTGTGGCCGCTTCGACAGTTCCCGTTCGCGCATTGGATATCTCCGGCGCGGGCGCGACATTCCCATACCCGATCTACGCCAAATGGGCCGATGCCTATAAGAAGGAAACCGGCAGCGGCATGAACTATCAGTCGATCGGTTCAGGGGGCGGGATCAAGCAAATCCAGTCCAAGACCGTTACCTTCGGCGCCTCCGACATGCCGTTGAAGCCGGCGGACCTGACCAAATCGGGACTCGTTCAGTTCCCCACCGTCGTTGGTGGCGACGTGCCTGTGGTCAATCTCGATGGCGTGAAGTCGGGCGACCTCAAGCTTGACGGCGCGACTCTCGCGAAAATCTTCCTTGGTGACATCAAGTCCTGGGACGACGAGGCAATCGCCAGGCTCAATCCCTCGGCAAAACTTCCAAAACAAGCGATTGTCGTGGTCCATCGCTCGGACGGCTCCGGCACCACTTTCATCTGGACCGACTACCTTTCGAAGGTCAGCGAGGACTGGAAGTCGAAGGTCGGCGCGAACACCTCGGTTGAATGGCCGGCCGGCATTGGCGCGAAGGGCAATGAAGGTGTGGCGAACAATGTCGCCAACACCAAGGGCGCCATCGGCTACGTCGAATATGCCTACGCCAAGCAAAACAAGATGACCTCGGTCAGCATGATCAACAAGGACGGAAAGGTCGTCGAGCCCAGTGCATCGGCGTTCCAGGCCGCGGCGGCAAACGCGGATTGGGAAAAGGCGGACCACTACTACGTGATTCTGACGGATCAGCCGGGTGCCTCGTCCTGGCCCATCGCCGGCGCGACGTTCATTCTGATCCATACCCAGCCGCAAGATCCGGCAGCGGCCACCGAAGCGCTGAAGTTCTTCGCCTGGGCCTACAAGAAGGGCGACAGGATGGCCGAAGAACTGGACTACGTTCCGATGCCGGACAAGGTAGTGGCTGCCATCGAGAAGATGTGGGCGGCCGAAATCAAGGACGGCAGCGGGAAGCCGCTGTTCACCGCGTCTAACTGAAGTCAACGGGAGCGGGGAGGCATCGCGTCCCCGCTCTCGCATTCGGAAGCCGATTGGATTCGGTCGTCGAATTGCCGATTTTCAGTGAGTGCATTGGGAGGCGCGTCGTGGTCGATGTGGCGTGGCAGGAGGCCGGGGTGGGCGTGCAGGATGTGGCTGAGCGGGCCAAGGTACTGAACCGGCTCCGGATCGGCGACGTCGTTTTCCACCGCATCACAAAGACTGCAGCTGTATTTGTGCTGTTGGTGCTTGGCGGCGTGATCGTATCGCTCTTCTTGGGCGCGCTACCGGCTTTGCAAGAGTTTGGATTCGGTTTCCTCACCACCCAGAGTTGGAACCCCGTTACCGAAAAATTCGGGGCGCTAGCGCCGATCTACGGCACGATTGTCACCTCGCTGATCGCAATGCTGATCGCGGTGCCGTTTGGACTGATGATCGCCATGTTTCTCACCGAACTCTGCCCGATGTGGCTACGTCGCCCCATCGGCGTCGCCATCGAATTGTTGGCGGGCATTCCCTCCATCATCTACGGAATTTGGGGCCTGTTCGTATTCGCACCCTTCATCCAGCAATATGTCCAGCCGCCCGTGATTGCGGCGTTCGAAAATGTACCCGTACTCTCCACCTTGTTCGCGGGGCCGCCGTTCGGAATCGGAATCCTGACGGCAAGCCTGATCCTCGCGATCATGGTGTTGCCCTTTATCACCTCGATCTCGCGTGACGTATTCGACGCCGTTCCGTCGGTCCTGAAGGAAGCGGCCTATGGGCTCGGTTGGACCCAGTGGGAAGTTTGGCGTTATGTCGTGCTGCCGTTCACCCGTATCGGCGTCATTGGCGGCGTGATGCTGGGGCTGGGCCGGGCCCTTGGCGAGACCATGGCGGTCACTTTTGTCATCGGAAATGCCCACAGAATTTCCGCGTCCTTGCTCGCGCCCGGCACGACGATATCGGCGACGATCGCCAACGAATTCACCGAGGCCGTGGGCGATCTCTATACGTCGTCCCTGGTCGCGCTTGGTCTCATTCTTTTCGTCATCACATTCATTGTTCTCGCGATCGCGCGGTACTTGCTGCTCCGGATCAATCAGAGGATCAGCTGATGGACCGCTCACTCTACGCAAAGCGCCGTCGCCGCAACGTGCTCGCCGCCGTCGCATCCTATAGTGCGACGTTCGTGGGTCTCACTTGGCTGGCGCTCATTCTCGGAGTGCTGTTTTGGCATGGGTTTGGCGGACTTTCGCTGCGCGTCTTCACTGAAATGACGCCTCCGCCGGGAGCGATAGGTGGACTTCTCAATGCCATCGTAGGCAGCCTGATCATGACGGCGTTGGCCGTTCTGATCGGCGCGCCGATAGGTATCCTCGCCGGAACCTATATGGCCGAATATGGCCGTCATACCCATCTCACCAGCCTGGTTCGCTTCATCAACGACATCTTGCTCAGCGCTCCATCGATCGTGGTCGGACTCTTCATTTATGAGGTAATGGTTCGTCCAATGGGGCATTTCTCGGGGATTGCCGGCGCCGTCGTACTAGGCGTTCTGGTGATCCCCGTCATGGTGCGCACAACCGAAGACATGCTTACGCTGGTCCCCGATACGTTGCGGGAAGCGGCGGCTTCGATCGGCTTGCCAAGGTCGCTTATGATTCGTCAGATCGCCTACCGCGCGGCGAGATCCGGAATTATCACAGGGCTGCTGCTCGCCGTTGCCCGCATCAGCGGTGAAACCGCGCCACTGTTGTTTACCGCCCTCAACAACCAGTTTTACAGCACGAATCTGAATGCGCCGATGGCAAGTTTGCCGGCTGTCATATTTCAGTTCGCGCTAAGCCCCTACAAGGACTGGCAGGATCTGGCCTGGACCGGAGCGCTCATTATCACGCTCGCGGTGCTGGCCATGAGCGTCATCGCCCGCTCGCTGACAGGAACGAGGAAGGCATCATGAACATCGCACCCGCTAAACCCGCACCTGTCGCTGCGCCGCATTTGGCGGAGGGCTCCGTGCTAAGGGAAAAGATCTCGATCCGAAACCTGAACTTCTATTACGGGGAATCGAAGGCCCTCAATGGTGTCAGCCTCCCGCTCTATGCGAACAAGGCTACGGCCTTTATCGGCCCATCGGGCTGCGGCAAGTCAACGCTGCTCCGTGTCCTCAACCGAATGTATGATCTTTACCCCGGTCAGCGTGCCGAGGGTCAGGTGCTGTTTGAAGGCAAGGACATTCTCGATCCTGGGCTGGATCTGAACCTGCTGCGGGCCAGGATAGGAATGGTGTTCCAGAAGCCGACACCGTTTCCGATGTCGATCTACGAGAATATCGCTTTCGGAATCCGTCTTTATGAGAAGCTACCCAAGTCCGAAATAGACGGCCGTGTTGAACAGGCCCTGCAGCGAGGTGCCTTGTGGAGCGAGGTCAAGGACAAACTGGACGCAAACGGTCTCAGCCTCTCGGGTGGTCAGCAGCAGCGCCTGTGCATCGCTCGTACCGTCGCAGTGCGCCCGGAAGTGATTTTGTTCGACGAGCCTTGTTCCGCGCTCGATCCGATTTCAACAGCCAAGATCGAGGAGTTGATCGATGAGTTGAAAGCCGACTACACGATTGTGATCGTCACGCACAACATGCAGCAGGCGGCGCGCGTCTCGGACCGCACTGCCTTTATGTATCTCGGTGAGCTGATCGAGTTCGACGAAACCAACAAGATCTTTACGTCGCCCAACGATCGACGCACGCAAGACTACATCACCGGCCGGTTCGGCTGACGCGAAACTCGCGGGAGAATTGGAATGCAATCAGACCACACCGCCAAGGCGTTCGACAGCGATCTTCAGGAATTGACCCGGCTGGTTGCGGAAATGGGCGGTCTCGCCGAGCGCATGATCGTCGAATCCGTGGACGCGCTGATCCGCCGCGACGTCGCGCTCGGCAATCGCGTGGTCGAGGCCGATGCCGAAATCGATAACCTGCAGCGGCTGATCGAGGAGCGTGCGGTATCGACCATCGCGCGGCGCCAGCCGATGGCAGTGGACCTGCGCGAAATCGTCGGCGCGATGCGGGTCGCAACCGATCTCGAGCGGATCGGCGACCTCGCCAAGAACATGGGCAAGCGGGTCGCCGCGCTGGAGAGCGACTTTCAGCCGTTGAAGCTGATCCGCGGGCTGGAGCACATGACCGACCTCGTGCAGTCGCAGGTCAAATCGGTGCTCGACGCCTATGCGGCGCATGATCTGCCGGCGGCGATGACGGTCTGGAAGGCCGACGAGGAAGTCGATGCCATCTGCACCTCGCTGTTTCGCGAACTTCTGACCTACATGATGGAAGATCCGCGCAATATCAGTTTCTGCATCCATCTGATGTTCTGCGCCAAGAACATCGAGCGGATCGGTGATCACGCCACCAACATCGCGGAAACCGTATTTTATATGATCGAAGGTCAGCAGATGACGGACAAGCGCCCGAAGGGCGACATGACAACCTTTGCCACAACTGTACCTGGAAACCAGTGAATCGTTTTCGATCGAAGCGGGGAACGGCTCGCGTCAAGAACACGCGTCCAAAACACGAGAGAAGGCTACGGACATGAGCGCGCGCATTCTGGTGGTGGAAGACGAGGAGGCGCTTACAACGCTGTTGCGCTACAACCTCGACGCCGAAGGCTATGACGTCGAAACGGTCGGGCGCGGCGATGACGCCGACACCCGCTTGAAGGAACGGGTTCCCGACCTGATTGTGCTCGACTGGATGCTGCCGGGCCTGTCCGGGATCGAACTGTGCCGGCGCTTGCGGGCGCGGCCGGAGACGAGGCAATTGCCGATTATCATGCTGACCGCGCGCGGCGAGGAAAGCGAGCGGGTCAGGGGCCTTGCGACCGGCGCCGACGATTACATCGTCAAGCCGTTCTCGGTTCCGGAATTGCTGGCGCGGGTGCGGGGCCTCTTGCGCCGCGCAAGTCCCGAACGTCTTGCGACCGTGCTTACCTATGGCGACATCGAACTCGACCGCGAGAAGCGCCGCGTGGCCCGCTCCGGCCGTCCGATCGATCTGGGTCCGACCGAATACCGGCTCCTGGAATTTTTTCTCGAGCATCCGGGACGCGTGTTTAGTCGCGAGCAACTGCTCGACAGCGTGTGGGGTCGCGATATCTATATCGACGAGCGCACCGTTGATGTTCACATCGGGCGCTTGCGCAAATTGCTCAATCCCGGCCGTGAGCAGGATCCGATCCGCACCGTTCGCGGCGCCGGCTACGCGCTCGACGATCGGTTTGCCAAGGTGGAGTAAAAACTCCAGCTCTGTCCCGGCCCTGAGCCGGTCCCATGACCGCCGTCTGCGATTGATTGAAGTGTGCTGGAACCCCAGCGAGGCATGACCACGAGCATTCGTGGTTATAGGTGGTCCCCGCGTGTGCGCGGGGACGACGTATTCGAGTGCGTACCTTACCGTGTCGCCTTCGGTGGCTGGCGGCGACGGTCGCTTGCCGGCTGGTAGGCGATCCGCGAGTGATGGGCGCAGTAGGGCAGGCTGGTCAGCGCCCTGCCGCCACAGAAGAAAAATTCCGGGCTGGAAGGATCGCCGACCGGCCAGTGGCAAGTGGCCTCGTTGAGTTCCAATAGCGACAGCCGCTGGCTCATCGGCACGACGTTGTCATAGGCGATCGGATCCGGCTCCAGCTCGACCTCGAAGGCGTGGGCCAGCGCAGTGTTGCCGCGCGAAACCGGGCGCGAAACCCGCATCATGTGCTGGGCGGGCCGCGCTTTCCGCTGACGTGGAGCCGCGGAAGAGGGACTCTTGGCGCGGCCGGAAAGGCCGAGCCGGTGGACTTTGCCGATCACGGCATTTCGGGTCACATTTCCGAGTTCTGCGGCAATCTGGCTGGCCGAAAGCCCGGCTTCCCAGAGTTTTTTCAGTTGTTCGACGCGATCGTCAGACCAGGTCAATACCGTCATCGCACTCTTTCCTTCGCGTCGCGCAGGCCGATTTGGGGGTGGCGCTGCGGTGCCAAAGCTCTAAAAAATCCCTTCCGGCAGAATCCCTTAGCCCTCGCCGGGCGCGGAACGCGCGCCCGAACGTGTACGCCGAACATTTGCGAACTTAGAGGAACCGTACTGCCGCACGAGATGTCGTACCCGACAGGAGAGAGGCTACAATATGGCGTGACTCTGGCGCAAGAGTCCGCATGGCGGCGTCCACATGTTCCGTCATTTGAGCTGTGCAATACGGTCTTCCCGCGACACCGGGTGCTTACGGACCGGCCGTTGGCGACCGGTTGACAGTTATCGCCTTGCGCATACAATGGTTCCCACGTGCCGCCCCGAAAAGGCGGCACGTTTTGTTTTGCCGGGACTGGTTGTCGATGCGGCCGCGCCAATGCGCGCACCACAGCTGGTTCTAACTCTCAGTGATTGCCATGACCAAGAGCGCGACGTCGCATCTGCTTCCCGTATTTGCCAGGGTCGATCTCGGCTTCGAGCGCGGCGAGGGCGCGTGGCTGGTCGCGACCAATGGCGAGCGCTATCTCGATTTCACCTCCGGTGTCGCGGTGAATGCGCTGGGCCACTGTCATCCGCATCTGGTCGCAGCACTGCAGGAACAGGCGACGAAGCTCTGGCATATGTCGAACCTGTTCAAGAGTCCGGATGGCGAGCGGCTCGCTTCGCGACTGTGCGAGGCGAGCTTCGCCGACTTTGTGTTTTTCGCAAATTCCGGTGCCGAGGCGATGGAATGCGCGATCAAGATCACGCGTAAATATCACGCCGCCAAGGGTAACCCCGAGCGCTACCGGATCATCACTTTCGAGGGCGCGTTCCACGGGCGAACGCTGGCGACGCTGGCGGCCACCGGCTCGGCCAAATACCTCGAAGGCTTCGGCCCGCCGATGGATGGTTTCGATCAGGTAGCGCTCGGCGATCTCGAAGCCGTCAGGAAAGCGATCGGCCCGCAGACCGCCGGCATCCTGATCGAGCCGCTGCAGGGCGAAGGCGGCGTGCGCGCGGCACCTCATGCCTTCTTCAAGGCGTTGCGCCAGCTCTGCGACGACAAGGACCTGCTGCTGATCTTCGACGAGGTGCAAACCGGCATGGGCCGCACCGGCGAGTTGTTTGCCCATAAGCGCCTCGGCGTCACGCCGGACGTGATGCCGCTGGCGAAAGCCCTTGGCGGCGGCTTTCCGATCGGCGCGTGCCTGGCGACCGCCGATGCTGCGGCCGGCATGACGCCGGGTTCGCATGGCTCAACCTTCGGCGGCAACCCGCTTGCAGTAGCCGCCGCCAATGCTGTGCTCGATGTCATGCTGAAGCCGGGTTTCTTCGAGCGCGTGCAGAGGATGTCGCTGCTGCTCAAACAGAAGCTCGCCTCGGCGGTCGACCGGCATCCAGGCGTGCTGGCCGAAGTCCGCGGTGAAGGGCTGCTGATCGGTCTGAAGGCGGTGGTGCCTTCGTCCGATCTGGTGACGGCGTTGCGCGACCAAAACCTGCTGACGGTCGGTGCCGGCGAAAACGTCGTGCGGTTCCTGCCACCATTGATCGTCACCGAGGCCGAGATCGAGGACGCCATGCAGCGGCTCGATCGCGCCTGCGCGGCGCTTTCCGGCGACGCGTTGAAGCGGATGGCCGGACGATGAGCAAGGCTCTGCGGCATTTTCTGGATCTCAATGAGCTCCCGACCAAGGAGCTGCGCAACATGCTCGCGGCCAGCGTGGCCATGAAGGCGACGCTGAAGGCGTCAAGGAACGAGGGTGAGAAGCCGAAAAGGCCGCTCGAGGGCAAGACCCTGGCGATGATCTTCGAGAAGCCCTCGACCCGCACGAGAGTGTCGTTCGACGTCGGGATGCGCCAGCTCGGCGGTGAATCGATCATGCTGACCGGGGCGGAAATGCAGCTCGGTCGCGGCGAGACGATTGCCGACACTGCGCGCGTACTGTCGCGTTACGTCGATGCCATCATGATCCGCATTCTCAACCACGATGCGCTGCTTGAACTTGCCGCGCATGCCACCGTGCCCGTCATCAACGGGCTGACACGGCGCTCCCATCCCTGCCAGGTGATGGCGGATCTGATGACGTTCGAGGAGCATCGCGGTCCGATCGAGGGCCGCACGGTGGCGTGGAGCGGCGACGACAACAACGTGCTGGCGTCATGGGCGCATGCGGCGGAACGGTTCAAATTCAAATTGAACGTCGCGACTCCGCCTGAGCTCGCGCCGAGCAAGGCGATGCGCGACTGGATCAAGGCCACGCAGGCGCCCATCGTGCTCGGCAACGATCCGGAAGCCGCCGTGCGCGACGCCGATTGCGTGGTCACCGACACCTGGTTCTCGATGGGCGACAAGGACGGCGAACATCGCCACAATTTGCTGAAACCCTATCAGGTCAACGCCAGGCTCATGGGACTGGCGAAGCGTGACGCGCTGTTCATGCATTGCCTCCCCGCCCATCGCGGCGACGAAGTTACCGATGAGGTGATCGACGGCCCGCAATCGGTGGTGTTCGACGAGGCCGAAAATCGCCTGCACGTGCAAAAAGGCATTCTGGCGTGGTGTTTTGAGGCGGTACCGTAGGCTACAGCACGGTCGTTCCTGCGCATACGGTAAGCTCTTTCGTTTTCGCAACATGGCTGACAGCTTCTTCAGGAATTGTCAGCAATGGTTAGGGGGTCCCTGCGTGCGCAAGCCCCCTTCCGTTTCGAGCGTGCCGACCCCAGATAAGGCGCCATGACCTCACAATCCCCCGACGTGAAAATCTCGCCTGACACCCCGACCCGCGCGCCGTCGGCCGTTCCGGTCGATGACACGGTGCTGCCGTTCGAGGTTGCCGAACTCGATCTGCGCGGCCGCCTGACCCGTCTCGGTCCCGGGCTCGACGACCTCCTGGCCAAGCACGACTATCCGCCTGCTGTCGGCAAGCTGCTCGGTGAGGCGATCGTGCTCACGACACTGCTGGGCTCGTCCTTGAAATTCGATGGCCGTTTCATCCTGCAGACCCAGACCGATGGTCCGGTGTCATTTCTCATTGTGGACTTCCAGGCCCCGGACCGCTTGCGCGCCTATGCGCGGTTCGACGCCGGGCGGCTCGGGGAGGGTCAGGATTCCGGCGCGCTGCTGGGCAAGGGTCACCTTGCCATGACCATCGATCAGGGACCGGATATGAGCCGTTATCAGGGCCTGGTGGCGCTTGATGGTGGTAGTCTGGAGGATGCCGCGCATGAATATTTCCTGCGCTCGGAACAGATCCCGACGCGGGTGCGGCTCGCGGTCGGCGAGGAATGGCGCGGTGGCGACGGCGGCCCTCGGCATAGCTGGCGCGCCGGCGGCATGTTGCTGCAATTTCTTCCGAAGGCGCCTGAGCGCGCGCGGCAGCCCGACTTGCATCCAGGCGATGCGCCGGAGGGTGTCGTTGCCCATGCGGTAGCGGAAGACGACGCCTGGATCGAGGGACAGTCCCTGATCTCGACCGTCGAGGACGTCGAACTGATCGATCCCGACCTGTCCGGCGAGCGGCTGCTGTATCGCCTGTTTCACGAGCGTGGCGTGCGGGTGTTTGCGCCGCTTCCCCTGCGCGCGCAGTGCTCCTGTTCGCGCGACGCGGTATCTTCGATGCTGAAGAGCTTCGCGCCCGATGATCGCGCCGGCATGGTCAAGGACGGCAAGGTAGTCGTGACCTGCGAATTCTGCTCGTCGGTCTATCAGTTCACGCCGCACGAAGCTGGCGTGGAATAGGGCGCGGCTTTAGAGCATCATAGGCCCAGCAGGGCCGCTTCGGGCCAAAGTGGGAACCGGCTTTCCCTCACATGTGTTCGATCATCAAAGCTGGCGCGGTCGTCGCGCCAAATGTTCAATTGGGGCTAGAACAATCATGCGATGCAGCAACGACCGCATTCTCACGACTCATACGGGAAGCCTCCCGCGTCCGCCCGAACTGACGAGGCTGTATGCCAGGCGCGCGCGTGGTGAACCCGTCGATGCGGTCGAAATCGAGCAGGCCGGCCATGTCGCCTTGCAGGGGATCGTGCCGAAACAGATCGAAGCCGGGATCGATATCGGCAATAACGGAGAACAGCAGCGCGAGGGATTCTTTCTCCACGTAAGACACCGAATGACCGGCTTTGGAGGAGCATGGAAGCGGTGGCCGCGTGCCGATGTCGAGCGCTACCCCGCTTTCAAGCAGGCGCTTGAACAACAGAATGCCGGCAAGGAAATGGTCAGCAACTTCGCGCCCCCAAAAGTCATCGGCGAAATCCGCTATACCGGCGCCGCACAAGCGACGCGTGAATGCACCGATTTCCGCAATGTTCTGAGTGCCCGCGCGACGGCCGGCCAGAGCGGGTTCATCGAAGCGTTTCTCACCGCGCCGTCGCCCGGCATCGTCGTGGCCGCTATCCGCAACGAGTACTACGACACCGAAGACGCCTATCTCGCCGCCGTCGGCCGCGCCCTGCAGGTCGAATACGAGGCGATAGCCGCGCAAGGCTTTCTGCTTCAGCTCGATTGCCCCGATCTCGCGCTGGAGCACCACATTTCGTTTCAGGATCGTCCGGAGTCCGATTTTCTCGATTTCGTCGAGCGCGTGGTTGCGACCATCAACGAGGCGCTACGCAACATCCCGCGCGACAGGGTCCGCATGCATGTATGCTGGGGAAATTATGAGGGGCCGCACGATCGCGACGTGGCGCTTGCGGCGATATTGCCGCGGATCGCACGAATGAACGTCGGCGCCCTGGTGTTGCCGTTCGCCAATCCCCGCCATGCTCATGAAGTGCGATGCCTTGAAGGGCACTCGATCTCTGACGACCAGATCGTCGTCGCCGGCGTGATCGACTCAACGACGAACTTCGTCGAGCACCCCGAAGTGGTGGCCGAGCGGATCGAACGCGTCGCCAAAACACTTGGCGATCCCAGCCGCGTCGTCGCCGGAACGGATTGCGGATTTGATACCTCCGCCGGCGCCGGTCGCGTCGCGGAGGACGTCGTGTGGGCCAAGCTTGCGGCCTTGAGCGAAGGTGCCCGCATTGCCTCACGCCGGCTGTTCCCGTCGGCCTAGGCGTGGAGTGCGCCGCGCGGCGTGGCGAGTGACTATCGAGGGTTCGCGGGGCGTCGGTGGCACGGAGGGATGGGAGTTATAGCGGCGCCAAGAAACCTGAGATTCGTCAGGTTCTCTTCCCTATTCAATCTTGGTGCAAGTCCCCGCGGAGATGGACGGATAATCTTCGCTGCTGTCGTTTTTTCCGAAAACGTAGCCTCGCATATCAGAAGCCAGAAAACGATTTGCGGTGATGTTGAACACATAATCGGTCGTTCCGTCCGCGCAATACAACGCTCTGTCCCCGTATACGGTGATGGTGGGATCGACAGAACCGATCTTTTCGCACGTTCGAGCCGTACTCGAACCGAATTCGGTGAGTGAAATATTGTAATCCGTGACCGCTTCGTCGTTCCCGAGTGCATTCTTTTCACTGCGTCGGCTGAGCTGCCGCAAGCGCAGAACAAATTTGCCATCCGGGTTAAAAGTCATTCCGACCCATTTTTTCATATTTGCGTTGTATGCGACGCCACCGCTGGCCTCGACCACACAAAAATAGGATGAGGTACCGGAGCCCTCGGCACGGAGCTGTGCCGAGGCGCCCAGGAGGCATGCCACGCTGATAGCCAGCCATTTACTCGTCGTCATTTAGCGGCCCTGTCGTTGTACAGCGCGCAATATCCTCCCTTCCGGGGAGTTGCCATTGATGCATCTCAAACATACGCCGGCCAGGCAGTGCTATCTGAGGCCCGTCGTGAAGTGTTTCCTGCCTTTTGCGATCCGCTTTCGCGACGAGGCGTCGCTGCAGATGAGCCGAAGCCGTACCCCCGCGAACTGAAATGGCTGACAACCCGATCATGCCCACCGGCGCCGCATCCATACGGGGACGTCCGCCCGCGCGTTGCGCCTCGGTCGCCGACTCAGGCTGGCAGGCCTCGAAATTGCTGACCTCAATCAAGGGGAGGCGGTTGCAACGTCGCCGCTGGCATTTCGCTTGGGCAGCGGAGGCTTTGTCGCGCTGTTCACCTACGGTGCCGCCGTATTCATTGGAGTTCCACGGATTGAAGAGGAGGCATTCTTACAAAAGCTCGGCGATCGGATCGAAGGCCGGCTGGACGCGCCAGCCGTCGTCGTTTCGGAAATCGAAATCGGAACGAGCGGTAAAGTTTCGGGCGATTTCATCGTGGTTCGTGATCTGTCAGCGCCGTGCCTCGTTATCGTTGCCGATGCGCTGGCCAAGAATGTCGCGCTCGCCTTTGAGGAAGCGGAAGTCAGGAAAGTGCTCGATGTGCTCGAACCGTTCGCCGGGGATCTTGCCGAATCCGGTCGGCTGCCGCGGAGCCGCCGACGGATGCTGCGGACGGTAGGACACGCCTTGCTGATTCATCATCGCCTTCTCGATCGGGTCGAGGTGGAAGAGAGACCGGAGTTTCCGTCAAATGATGATGAAATCGAGCGTCTGCACGAGCGTCTTGCCGAAGCGTGCAATTTAAAGAAGCGAGCCAAGGGGCTATCACGCAAGCTCGGTGTCATCGAGGTGATGACGACGGCGCTCACCGAGTTGCTCGACGCGCAGCGTGAGATTCGGCTGGAATCTCTCATCGTACTCCTGATCGCGGTCGAAATTTCGGTCTACCTGTATGACCTTTTCCTGCGCGCCGGTTGATCTTTCGGCGAACGGCCTCAACGGCCTTGATCCCTCTCCTTGCTGAATGATCAACAGCGCGGCGCGAAGCGCCGTCTCGAGGGATGAGACAATTTCATCGGAGGATGCCTTAGTTCAACACACGCTTGCTGTCGGGGCTGTCGAGCGAAAATGTCGGCACGTCGATCTCGAACCGCTCGCCGCTCTCGCTGACCATTTGATAACGCCCGGCCATGAAACCTGACGCGGTCGGAAGCGGCACGCCGCTGGTATATTCGAAGCGTTCGCCCGGGGCCAACACCGGCTGTTCGCCGACGACCCCTTCGCCGCGGACTTCCTGCTTTCGGCCGGTCGCATCGGTGATGATCCAGTGCCGGGTGCGCAGTTGCACCGTCTCGTTACCCGAATTGGTGATGACGATGGTGTAGGACCAGAAATATTGACGGTTTTCGATCGACGAGCGTTCCGGCAGGAAGTTCGGCTCAACAGTGACTTCGATCTGGCGGGTGACGGCGCGGTACATGTTAGCTGGATCTTCCGGAATCAGACGACATCATAGCCAATAGTTCCGGCAGAACCAATCGGCGGCCGGTCCGGGGCCGTTCCGATCCGGTTCCAATCGTCGTTTCACCACAGTTTGGACCTATGGCGCGGGCCCGGCGGGTATGCAACTTGCCTGCATCTCGGGGGCCTATACTATCGCCATCGAGGAGAGTGCAGGTTGAGCCCTGCTCAACACGGTGCCAGATGACTTCAGTAGCCGATCGAATTGTCGGGCCGCCGCTCGCGGCCACAGCCGAAGTGGTCGCGCCCGACGCGGCGTCTGTACCGCCGGCGCCGGCGATTTCGCTGCCGGCTGCCGGCGAGCGCGAATTGCGACTGGATCTGTTCCGCGGGCTCGCGCTGTGGCTGATCTTCATCGATCACCTGCCGCCCAATCTTTTGACATGGTTCACGATCCGAAATTACGGATTTAGCGACGCCACCGAGATATTCATTTTTATCTCGGGTTATACGGCCGCGTTCGTTTACGGCCGCGCGATGCGCGAGGCCGGCTTCGTGGTGGCGACCGCGCGCATCCTGCGGCGGGTCTGGCAGATCTACGTCGCGCACGTGTTTCTGTTCACGATCTTCCTCGCGGAAATTTCCTACGTTGCGACCAGCTTCGAGAACCCGCTGTACACCGAAGAAATGGGCATCATGGATTTTCTCAAGGAGCCGGACGTCACCATCGTCCAGGCGCTGCTCCTGAGGTTTCGTCCCGTGAACATGGACGTGCTGCCGCTCTATATCGTGCTGATGCTTTTCCTGCCGATTATCCTTTGGCTGATGAGGCGGAGCGCCGATCTCACGCTGGCACTGTCGGTCGTGCTCTATGCCGCCACCTGGGAATATGATCTCTACCTGTCGGCCTATCCAAACGGCTTTTGGGCCTTCAATCCATTTGCCTGGCAATTGTTGTTCGTGTTCGGTGCGTGGTGCGCGCAGGGCGGTGCCCAGCGGATGTCGCGAATTCTTTCATCGCCGATCACATTGTGGATTTCGTTCGCCTATCTGCTGGCCGCGTTCTTTGTCACGTTGACATGGTATTTGCCGCAGTTGAGCCATCTGATGCCGCGCCGGCTCGAGCAGTGGATGTATCCCATCAACAAGACCGACCTGGACGTGCTGAGGTTCGCGCATTTTCTGGCGCTGGCGGCGGTGACCGTGCGCTTCCTGCCGAAGAACTGGCCCGGACTGAAGTCGCCGTGGCTGCGGCCTCTGATCCTGTGCGGCCAGCATTCGCTGGAGATTTTCTGCCTTGGCGTGTTCCTGGCGTTTGCCGGGCATTTCCTGCTGGCGGAGCTTTCGGGCGGCGCCGGGTTGCATTTCGTTATCAGTATTTCCGGAATCCTGATTATGTCGGCCGCGGCATGGCTGATTTCATGGTACAAGCACTCTGCCGACAAGAATGCATCCCGGACGAAGGGTGCCGGCGGCAACGCCGATATGGCGGGAGGGGAGGCATGAAGTCCGATTCCGGGCTTATCCTGGGCTTGATTGTACTGGCCGGTCTTTTGACTGCCGTGTCCGCTCGTGCCGAGAACGCACCTGAGAGTTGCGGAGTCCCGGATTATCTTCTTGCGAGCGAAAGCGCCCTTCCCAAAGTCGCGGATGCTGTAAAAAGCGGCCATTCGCTCGACATTCTCGTGGTGGGCAGCCGTTCGTCGACCATCAATGCGCCCGTGAATACCTCGGAAGCGAGCGCCTATCCCGCTCGGTTGCAGGTTGCATTGAAGGAGAAGCTGCCGTCGATTGCGGTTAACGTATCCGTCGAAATACAAGCCAAGAAAACCGCCGAGGAAATTGCCCCCGGTTTGACGAAGTTAATGGAAGGCAGGAAGCCGATTTTGGTGATCTGGCAGACCGGCACCGTCGATGCCGTGCGTTCCGTCGATCCGGAGGATTTTCGCGCCGCGGTAGACGAGGGGGTTGTTGCGCTGCAGGAGGCCGGGGCCGACGTGATTTTAATGAATCCGCAGTATAGTCCGCGCACGGAAACGATGATTTCCGTGCCGCCCTACCTGGATAACATGCGGGTGGTGGCGCAGCAGCACGACGTTCCGCTGTTCGACCGCTTTGCGATCATGCGGCACTGGGCCGAGTCGGGAGAGTTTGACCTGTTCAGCGCGTTCCATGGCGTCGAGCTTGCCAAGCGCGTCCACAACTGTCTCGCTCGCGCGCTGGCGCAATTCGTGATGGGCGCCGCTCATCTCAATCCCGCCCAGCAGAATTGAGGATCCGGAATTTATGACGTTTGTGAGTTGTCACCGCCCTTTTTACCGAACCGCATTGCTGGCTGCGTCCGCGCTGGCGGCGCTCGTGCTGCTGACGCCGGCCCAGGTCGAGCCGGCGCGCGCGCAGGCCTCCCAGCAGGCCGCATTATCCGGCGGCGCCAAATCCCAGGGCGTCAAGCCGGCTGCTCCCGCGATCGATAAGACCGAAGCGGGCAATGTTGCTGCCGTCGACCAGGCCAATCCCCAGCCGCAAAGGAGCCTCACCGAAAAGGCGATCGAAAAGGTGAAGCAGGTCGCTAAATCGGCGAGCGATATTTTCAACCGCGTTCCGTGCCTGCCGCCAAAGGGCGGCGCCAAATCGATGGGATCGCTGCCGCATGTGGCGGGCAAGCTGGCCGCGGGTGAGCCGGTGCTGATCGTTGCATTCGGGTCGTCATCGACGGCCGGCTATGGCTCGACGTCCCCCGAATTCACCTACCCCAACCGGCTGGCGGCGCAGTTGCGCCGGCAATATCCGGGTGCCGACATTACCGTTGTAAATCGCGGCAAGGGTGGAGATGACGCGCCAGAAATGATGAAGCGGCTGCAGGTCGAGGTGCTCGACATGAAGCCCGATTTCGTGATCTGGCAGGTCGGCACCAACGCCGTGCTGCGCAACCTTGATCCCGACGAGACTGCAACGCTGGTGGAGGAAGGAACCGCGCGCATTCAGGCCGCGGGCGCCGATCTCGTGCTGGTCGATCCGCAATATTCTCCGAAAGTCAACGAGCATGCGGAAAGCGCGGGCCGGCTGATAACGCTGCTCGGCAAGGTCGCCCAACTTCGCCATATCGGCGTTTTCCCGCGCTTCGAGGTGATGCGCGAATGGCATGAGAACCAGGCGCTTCCGATCGACAGTTTCGTGATTGCCGATGGTCTGCACATGAATGATTGGGGTTACGCCTGCTTCGCCCAGTTGCTTGGTGATGACATCATCAAATCGGTCGGTCAGATCCGGCTTGGCGTCAACGTGCCGTCCGACGTGCAGACGAAGCGGCCGATGTGAGGTTGGCGAGCAGGGAGCAGCGAAAGGCGAGTAGTTAAGGTCTTCACTCGCCACTCGCCATTCGCCCACTCATGCCTTCTCCAGAGCCGCCTGCAGATCCTCGATCAGATCGTCGGGATGTTCGAGCCCGGCCGAGAACCGGACAAAACCTTCGCTGATCCCGAGCTCGGCGCGCGCATCCGGCGTCAGCCGCTGATGCGTGGTGGTGGCCGGATGGGTGACGAGGCTCTTGGCATCGCCGAGATTGTTCGAAATCCGCGCGAGCTTTAGCGCGTTAAGCGTGCGAAACGCCGCCGCCTTGCCGCCCTTGACCTCGAAGCCCACCAGCGTCGATCCGCCTCGCATCTGCTTCTTTACCAAATCCGCCTGCGGATGATCGGCGCGGCCGGGATAGACCAGCCGCGAGATTTTCGGATGCCGCGCCAGCGCGTCCGCCACGGCGGCGGCGGTTTCGGTCTGCGCGCGGACCCGGACCGCCAGCGTCTCCAGCCCCTTGAGCAAAACCCACGCGTTGAACGGCGACATGGACGGTCCGGTCTGGCGCATGAAAGTGTGGATGTGCTCGGCGATGAATGCTTCCGACGAGAGGATGATTCCGCCGAGGCAGCGGCCCTGGCCGTCGATGTGCTTGGTGGCGGAATACACCACGACGTCGGCGCCGAGCTCAAGCGGGCTCTGCCAGATCGGTGTCGCGAAGACATTGTCGACGATCAGCCGCGCGCCGCCCTGATGCGCGATCTCGGCGATGGCGCCGATATCGAGCACATCGAGCGTCGGATTGGTCGGGCTTTCCAGGAACAGGCTCCTGGTGTTCGGCCGCATCGCGCGCTTCCACTGGTCAAGATCGAGGCCGTCGACCAGCGTGGATTGAATGCCGTAGCGCGGCAACAGGTCTTCCACCACATAGCGGCACGATCCGAACATCGCTTTCGCGGCCACCACGTGGTCGCCGGCCTTCAGCGGCGCGAGCACGGCCGTGGTTACCGCGGCCATGCCGGTTGCGGTCGAGCGGCCGGCTTCGGCGCCTTCGAGCTCGACCATTCGGCGCTCGAACATTGCAATCGTCGGATTGGAATAGCGCGAATAGATGTAGCCGGGGTCCTCGCCCTTGAACCGCGCCTCGCATTGCTCCGCGCTGTCGTAGACATAACCCTGGGTGAGAAACAGCGCCTCGGATGTTTCCCCGAATTCCGAGCGGATGGTTCCGGAATGGACCAGCCGGGTCTCCGGGCGGTAGCGGGCGGTTGATGAGGCGGGTAAGGTTGACTCAGACATGTGACCTCCATCGTGACCAGCCATCGAAAATGGTCACAAAAAACCGGCCTGGAAAATTCCACAGGCCGGGATCACACTGTCCCCGGCCTGTTTAGCGACTTGTTTTACGTGGCTGCAAGCCGGCCGGCTCAAATCACCACGGGATAAGTCATGCTGATATTCCCTCGCGCCCTTTCCGTCAAGGCAGCCATCGGATAACCCGTAAAAGTCCATATTTTCAGCGTCTGGATGGCCCGGTCATCCTGAGGACCCTACCCGTGACCTTCACGCTCCCGCCCGGCGCCAATGGCATCCTGCCCGACCGCATGATCGCGGCGATGGCCGATGCCGGCCTGATCCTCCCGGCCTACCCGTTTGTCGAAAGCCAGATCCAGCCGGCAAGCCTCGATCTGCGTCTCGGGGACATCGCCTATCGGGTCCGGGCGAGCTTCCTGCCGGGTCCGGGCGCCACGGTGGCCGAGCGCATCGACGAACTGAAGCTGCACGAGATCGACCTGACCGACGGCGCGGTGCTGGAAACCAACTGCGTCTACATCGTGCCGCTCCTGGAGTTGCTCGCCTTGCCGCCGGAGATCGTCGCCGCCGCCAACCCCAAGAGCTCGACCGGGCGGTTGGACGTGTTCACCCGCGTGATCGCGGACGGCACGCGCCGGTTCGACATGATCGGCGCGGGGTACCACGGTCCACTCTATGCTGAGATCAGCCCAAAGACCTTTCCGGTGCTGTTGCGCGAAGGCTCGCGGCTGTCGCAGGTGCGCTTTCGTACCGGCCATGCCATCCTGAACGCCGACGAACTCGACGCGCTGCACGATCGGGAGCGGCTGGTCGACGTGGACGACGCCGATCTCGCCAACGGCGTGGCGCTGAGCGTCGATCTCTCCGGCAAGAAGGCCAACGGCTTCGTCGGCTATCGCGCCAAACGGCACACCGGTGTGGTCGATATCGACCGTCGCGGCGGCTATGCGGTCGATGATTTCTGGGAAGCCATCCCCGCGCGGCCCGACGGCAGCCTCATTCTCGATCCCGGCGAGTTCTACATTCTGGCCTCGAAAGAGGCCGTTCAGGTGCCACCGGATTTCGCCGCGGAGATGGTGCCGTTCGATCCGCTGGTCGGCGAATTCCGGGTTCATTACGCGGGCTTTTTCGACCCCGGCTTCGGCTATGCCGGCGCCGGCGGGCAGGGTTCGCGCGCGGTGCTGGAAGTACGCTCGCGCGAGGTGCCGTTCATTCTGGAGCACGGCCAGATCGTCGGCCGCCTGGTCTACGAAAAAATGCTGGCCCGGCCCGACGCCATGTACGGCCAGCGCATCGGCTCGAACTATCAGGCGCAGGGCCTGAAGCTCTCCAAGCATTTTCGCGTCTAGACAAAAGCGGCGCACAGTCGCCGACTTCAGGGGTGACAAACCAGTTCGCAGTCAAGATCGACAAAAGATTGTCTGGTCGCCCTGTGGAGCCCGGTCTTGATTTGAGTCAACGGCGATCGACGTCGATCGGGGCCGCGAGTTCGATATTGATCCAGATCATTGCCGAAAGCCCGCTCTCGTAGAGAGTTTTTCATACCCTGACTGTTTGGGCGGGAGATCACAATGAACCGCATTAAGCAAGGTCAGCCAACTTCGGCTCCTGTAATGTCCTCCGACCGATACCAGGCCTATGATGTGTGGGACGCTCCGACGCGGTGGTTCCACTGGATCAACGCGCTTGCGGTGCTCGGTCTGATCGTCGTTGGAGTTATCCTGCTCAATGACGACGCGCTAGGGCTCTCCGCCAACGGCAAGATCCTTCTCAAGCAAATCCATGTCGTGATCGGCTATGTCATGGGGCTCAATCTGATCTGGCGCATCGTTTGGGCGTTCTTCGGCAACCGCTATGCGAGATGGAGTGCAATGTTGCCTTATGGGTCCGGCTTTTGGGGCAAACTGCGCGCTTACGGCGACGCCTTTCTTAGCGGAGAGCCGCAGGAATATATCGGGCACAATCCCGCTGCGCGCCTTGCAATCGCAGTTCTACTGCTTCTGCTGGTCCTGCAGGCCGCGACCGGCGTGATCCTGGCGGGCACCGATCTGTTCTGGCCCCCGTTCGGGGGATGGTTTGCCGGTTGGGTTGCCGCGGCCGGGATTGATCCGGCGACGGTCTCACCCCTCGCTCCCAATACGCTGGATCAGACAGCATACAAGGCCATGCGTGCGTTTCGAAGCCCTGTCGTGATGGTCCATCTCTATGCGTTCTATCTGCTTGCGGGCGTTATCGTGATGCACCTGATAGCGGTGATCGTGACCGAAATTCACGAGGGTGGAAGTATTACGTCGGCAATGTTCACCGGTCGCAAGTTCTTCAACCGGCCGCCGCAGGACCGGTAGGGACGATGGTGCGCCTGACAGAAAGATTGATGGATGAGCCGCCTCCATAAAGAGAGCCACCTCGTCGAGCGCATCGGTTGGCTGAGAGCCGCCGTGCTCGGCGCCAATGACGGGATCATATCGACCGCAAGCCTGGTACTGGGAGTGGCATCGGCCGCTGCTTCCAGAAGCGATGTGTTGCTGACCGGCGTTGCCGGTCTGGTCGCCGGCGCGATGTCCATGGCGGCTGGCGAATATGTGTCGGTCAGTTCGCAGTCCGACACCGAGCATGCCGACCTCGCGCGCGAGAAACGGGAGCTCGCGGACGATCCCGTGTCCGAGAGGGAGGAACTGGCCCGGATTTATGTCGCGCGAGGCGTCGAGGCCGGTCTCGCTCGCGAGGTTGCGCAGCAATTGATGGCGAAGGACGCCTTGGGCGCGCATGCGCGGGATGAACTCGGCATCTCCGAGATCAGCACCGCTCGTCCGGTGCAGGCGGCACTTGCCTCAGCCGCGACCTTTTCGGTCGGGGCGGCGGCGCCGCTCGCGCTCGTCCTGGTTTCGCCATCCAATGCGTTGATCCCGGCCGTCGCAGTCGGGTCGTTGTTCTTCCTGGCCCTGCTTGGCGCGATCGGGGCCAGGGCAGGAGGCGCCGGCCTGCTGAAGCCGACCATACGCGTGACGTTCTGGGGCGCCTTCGCGATGGGTCTCACGGCTGGAATTGGCGCGGTGTTTGGCAAGGTTGTCTGAAGGTCTGCGTTCGGGACCGCCGGGACATTCCCGGCGCGAGGGCGAACTTATCGCGCCGCCGACTTCGCCGATGGCGTCACGCGCCAGACCGCGTTGCCGACATCGTCGGCCACCAGCAGCGCGCCCTGCTTGTCGATTTTGACGCCGACCGGCCGGCCCTGCGCTTCGCCGTCCTCGTTGAGGAATCCGGTCAGGACATCCTGCGGCTTGCCAGAGGGTTTTCCGTCGGCGAATGGCACAAAGATCACCTTGTAGCCGGCGCGCGGCTTGCGGTTCCACGAGCCGTGCTGGCCGATGAAAGCTCCATTGGCCATTTCAGCCGGAAACAGATTGCCGGTATTGAAGGTCAGCCCGAGGGAGGCGGTATGCGCGCCGAGCGCATAATCCGGCGCGATCGCCTTCGCCACCAGATCGGGACGCTGCGGTTGGACGCGGGCATCGACATGCTGACCGTAATAGCTGTACGGCCAGCCGTAAAACGCGCCGTCTTTCACGGAAGTCATGAAATCGGGCACGAGATCGTTGCCGAGGTTGTCGCGTTCGTTGACGACGACCCATAGCGCGCCACTTTGCGGTTGCCATGACGGCCCGTTCGGATTGCGAAGGCCTGAGGCGAATACGCGCCACTTGCCGGTGGCGGAATCGACTTCGAGCACCGCGGCGCGATTGGTCTCGGCCTCCATGCCGTGTTCGCCGATATTGCTGTTGGAGCCGACGGTGGCATAAAGCTTCGATCCATCGGGGCTCGCGGCGAGATCCTTGGTCCAGTGATGGTTGCGGGTGCCCGCGGGCAGGTCCGTGAGCTTGACGCCCGGCGCGGTAATCCTGGTGTCACCGGGTCGGTAAGGGAATTTCATGATCGCGTCGGAATCGGCGACATAGAAGTCGTTGCCCACCAGGGCCATGCCGAACGGCGAGTTCAAACCTTCAAGAAAAACGCTCCTGGTTTCGGCGATGCCGTCGCCATTCGCATCGCGTAGCAGCGTGATGCGATTGGCGCTCGACGTACCGGCGCCGGCACGGCCCATGACCATTTTCGTGATCCAGCCCTTGATGCGGCCCAAAATGTTGCTGCTGATATCGTCCGGCTGCGGCGGCGCGTTGGTCTCGGCCACCAGCACGTCGCCGTTCGGCAGAACAAAAAGCGTGCGCGGATGATCGAGCCCGGTGGCGAAAGCATTGACCGCCATTCCATTGGCGGCGACGGGCTTGCCGCCGGCGGGCCAGCCGATCGCCTTGGCGACATTCACCGTGGGTAGGAGAGAAGTTTCCGGCGCCGGCAGCGTGGGCGAGGGCCCAAAAGTCTGCTCGGCCGCCACGGAGTCCCGCTCGTTGCAAGCGGCGAGCGGAAGGGCCACGCCCGCGATCCAGAACGTCAGCAGAAGGCATTTGGCCGGCAGAATATGATTGCGCATGCGTGTTCCTCGCCTGTGGCGCTACTATACGGCGAAGCCGGCGCAAGTTCACGGCATCCGTCATGAATTTAGTGTGAATATAATTCATGGCCCGACGTTCGGCGCCAACAAACCGGAGCTGAACAGACTCCAGGCATGAGATGCACCGAAGCGCGAGCCGGCGCGCGAGAGCAAAATGGCCGCGACGGCCGGGCGCCAGAGGAGGGTTACATTAGTCAGCTCTGGCGGCGTGGCGCCCCAGGGTTTTCTGCATCGCGAGGACCGCCTGATCCATCTGGCCGGCGATGTAGGGCGCGATCTGGTTGGGCAATACGTCGACGATCCAGATCATCCGGGTGCGCGCCTCGCCATCGGCCGCCACTTGCACCGACGCGCTGTAATGTTTTACCCGCTCGCTGATCACCGCATAGACCAGTCGCCGCCGCGCGTCGTCGCAATCGACCAGCTGCTCGCGCACCACCGTGCCGTTGTGAAAAGTCACGATCCGCGCATCGCCGTCAAGACGCGCGTCGGTCGCGAATCCCGGCGCCAGCCGCTGATGTACGGCGCCGAAATCACGCACCGCGGCCCAGACATCTTCAGGGCGGGCGTTGATCGCAATGTCCTTGTGGATGGAAGCCATGGGTGTGATCCTTGTTAAGCTGTCATTCCGGGGCTGGTGCTGACGCACCATCCCGGAGAGACGGCGGCCGTGCCTACGCGCAGACCGCCTCGACATTGTTACCGTCGGGGTCGAGCAGGAACGCGGCGAAATAGGTCGGGCTGTAATCGGCCCGCGGGCCGGCCCCGCCATTGTCGCGGCCGCCGGCCTTCACGCCTTCCGCATGAAATTTCCGGATCGCGGTGTGATCGGGCGCGCGAAATGCAATGTGGGCGCCGGTGCCGAGGGGGGCCTCTTGCAGATAGAGCCACAGCGCCGGTTCGCCCCTGGGCCCAAATCCCGCGCCGTTCTCGTCGCGCGAGCACAGGACATATCCGAGCGGCGCCAGGGCCGCCGTATAGAAACGCACGCTGGCGTCGAGATTGCCGACTTTCAGTCCGATGTGGTCGTACATGGTGGTCTCCGGTCAAACGCGCGTTCTTGAGGCCGCGCAGGTGGAGACGACCCTAGTCAGTGCAGAGCGGGACGATCTTGGAAAATCTTGCGCTTGCCGCGCGAGGCCTCGCGGAACCTGCGCGGCGATACGCCGGCGGCGCGGTGAAATGTGCGCACGAAATTCGAGAGATCGCCGAATCCGACACCGTAGGCGACGTCGGTGATGGGGAGGTCGTCGTCGGCCAACAGGCGTGCCGCATGCCGCAGCCGCGAGCGCACCAGATATTGATGCGGGGTGACGCCGAGCACGCTTGCGAACAGGCGCAGGAAGTGGAACGGACTGATATCGGCCTCGCTTGCGGCCCGCTCCAGATCGATCTCCCGGTGCGAATTGGCATCGATCCAGAGCGCGGCTTCCACCGCGCGGCGGCGATCCCTGGCTTTGGCCGGCGCGGGCTCGCGCGATCGCCCCGACACCACCTCGACAAGGCGGCTGGCGAGCAATTGCCCGACCTCGTCGAGACCGATGTCGCTGTGGCCGCGCGCGGCGGACTGCGCCAACTCGCCGAGCACCATCAACTCAGGCAGCGGCGGCGCGGCGCCCACCCGCCAGATCTCGGTCCGGTCCCCGATCGCTTCTACCAGCTCCGGGTCCAAAAAGAACGACAGGCACTCGTCGCCGCAAACGTGATCGTGGGTGCAAATATATTCGTCGCCGGGAAAACCGACCAGCACCGATCCTGCCACCAGCTCGAAGGCTCGGCCGCGGGTTCGGCACCCGAAACTGCCTTTGCGAACATAGGAAACCGAATGGCAGTCAAACCGCTCTACGAACGGTTTGTCGTTGGGTCCGGCGCCGCAGCGGAAGTCGGACACCGAGATGGATTTGCGCTGCAGCAGGGTCGTCGCCGTCATGCCGGAAAATTAACCGGACAGGCGCGGTGACGCAACCGGAAGCAACACGTCGAACAGGGTCTTGCTGCTCGGGCCTCCCGCGCCCTCGATCGAACGCAGCCGGCGCCTGGAGATAATGCCGCCATGCGGGGAGATCTTGTCCGCATAGCCATCCGATTCGAGCACGCGATGACAGGGAACGATGATCACAAAGGGGTTACGGGCAATCGCCTGCGCGACCGAGCGAACGGCGCCGGAGGCTCCGAGCCTCACTGCGATCGCGCCATAGGTGAGGGTTTCACCACGGGGAATCGCACGTGTGATCTGGTAAACGCGCTGATCGAAAGCGCGGATGCCGCCCGTATCGAGGGTGACATCGGAGAAATCGCCGGGTTCACCGCGCAGCAGCGCGATAATGCCCTGGATCGCCAGTTCGACATTCGGCGGCGGGCGCATTTCGCGGGCATCGGGATAAAGTTGAAACAGGCGCTTGCGGGTTTCGATCTCTCGCGCCTCGGCGAGCTGCACGCCAACAATGCCGGCATCACCCCACGCGATGCCGCATCGGCCAATCGCCGAATCAAAAATAGTGTACGCCCGCCCCGCCATACGCACTTTGCCCCGAAAGCAGCATAGCACCGTCGTGAACGGCTGCATCTGGAAAATTCGGGTTCGCTCGAGGCGGCGAAGGCCTCCCAACCAACCGGCTTGGCGGATCGCGCGGTCTGGGCTAAGCAGTGGGGCGGCAAGCGATCGCGGGCGTAGTTCAATGGTAGAACGGCAGCTTCCCAAGCTGCATACGAGGGTTCGATTCCCTTCGCCCGCTCCAATACCCAGCCCGATCCGCCTTGGCGGTTTTGCAACCTGGTCTTGCAGATCATGTTCGCGCTTTGGCGTGGTTGATCGGCTGGGTGATCGCCTTCGCGCATTTGCTGGCGGCTCATTTTCCGTTGCCACTCGGCGAACGGAGTTTGCCCAACTCGGCGCGGACCAGTGCCAGGAGTTCGCGGTTACGCGGGCTCTCTGCCGCCCACGCGTCCATCACCGAAGAGAATACTCCCTGAGCGGTTGCCAGGTCGGCCGGCGACGGTTCCACGGCCGTCCGCCGCTTGTCGGCCTTCAATTGCGCAACCATTTCGCGGCTTTTCGCTTCGATGCAGTCAGCGGCGCGTTCCGACAACCATTCGCCGCTGTACTTGCGGATGAGTTCCTGTGCGGGCCCCGGCAAGCTCGCGAGTTTCTCACGGTTCATGATCAAAGAGATGGGTGCGCCGCCCAGCGGGAGCAAATAGTGATGACTGGTGAGGCGCCCGAAGCCGAATTCTGTCAGGACGTCCGTTCCGACCGTCACGCCATCGAGCTTGCCCTGACCAAGGGCGTCCATGGTCCGATTGATCGGCAGCACAGACGGCACGCCGCCCAATTGGCGCACCGCGTTAGCCACCATTTCATTGTTCACCCGGATTGTTTGACCCTTCAAATCGGCAAGCGTGGCGATCGGCTTGCGGCTGTGGATGGTTTCGCCAGTCACAAAGGCGCCGACCACAAAGAACTTTCGGTACCCTTCGAGAGCCTGGGCGGCGACCAGACGCGCGAAGACGAGGCTCGCCTCGCGTTCATCCCGGAACAAGCCAGGCAATTCCAGGACCGAAATATCCTGGAATTGCTGGTGCGAATAGCCCGGTACTACGTAGGCCAGGTCGGCGGTGCCATCGAGGACCAGTCGTGCCTGTTCGGTCATTTCCGGATTGATGGCGCCGCTGAAATAGACCTTGATCTGGACAATCCCCGTGCCGGTGGCGTTGACCCCGTCGACGAACGGTTTGACTCTACACTGATAGAGGCTGGACCTGTCGGAGGTGACGAACGAAAGCTTCAAGGTGATCGGATCGGCCTTCGTCGCAGCCGGGACGAGCGCAAGCGTCAGAGCGAGGGTGGCACGACGCAAAGCATCGATCATCACGGCGGCCTCCATCTGATGCCCGCCTCTTATACATCGTAAAGGGCCTCTTGCCGACGGCTCACAATGCCAGGGCAAAAAATTGAGGGCCTGCTCCAAACTTCCTTTCCAAATGGCGTTGCGAAGACCGCCAGCCGATTTTTCGACCCGTCTCCATTGGCATCGCGGTGTTCATTGTTGAGGGGATGAACGGACCTGGCTTTGACGCGCCCCGAGATTCAAGTTTGGACCAACTCGGACATTGATCCTGGCTACCGCTTGTTGAACTCAAGATAAGTGGTCCAGACGGCGCTCGCTAATGCCTGCGACGGCAACTGGGCGCAGGTTTTCTTGACTTCGGCCACGATCGCAGCCGTGTCGGTTCTCGACTGGGCTTGATCGCTTGCAGCGGCAGCGTAATTGAGTCCCGTCCAGAAGCCGTAAATCCAGACGGTACCCTCGGACAGGTGCTCTTTCGTCGACCGCCAGTGAGCACAACTCATGCTTCCTATTCCCGTCATGCCGACGGAAACCTGGGCATCCTGCGCCAAGGCCGAGCAGGCTGGAGCGACGTAAACCAGCGCCGCCAATGAAGCTGCTTTGACCTTCGGCCATGATTGACGCATTTGATCGCGACTTTCGATATTGTGTATTTCCGACGTGGTCGGGCCAGCCGATGTTGTCCTTTCCAGGGAAAGAGGCGGACATCCATTTTCCATGGCGTCTGATTTGCCAATGCGGCTTTTTGAAGTGAGGCGGATATTGCCCAGAGCCGGAGAATTCCTGGCAGGCTTTTGTTGATGCTCTAAGATGTTGATACTTAAGCTGCGCGATCCGCGATTGATCCGACGCGACCCTGTCGGCGGTACATCTCGCCACCCGGTTGAGTTCCACTTTGCGCGAGGTTTTTCCGCGCTGTTGCCGAAACGTGACAGTTGCGAGGGAGCGCTGTGATACCCTCCGGGCACCTCCAGCCGTATGGATCACGGTTCGTCCGGTTGGTTCGCGGAGGGACCATGGAATGAACCAGCGCTTACGCCCGCTGTCTTGTTTCCTGACCTTGGCGGTGCTCGCCATATGTTCGACTGACGCCGCAGCGCGGGCCAGCCATAAGCCTCAGCTGGCCAGGAAGCCGCATGAAGCGACCGGAGCGCGCGACCACCACCGCAAAATGGCGCTCAGGAAAGCCGGGCATGGAAAGCATGTCGTAGCGGCGCACCATAAGTCGACGCGGTCGAGCGACGTACCGAGTGCGGACACTTCATCGCTCTCTGGCGATCTCGCCGCGGTCAAGAATGCGATCGATCTCGCGCGCAAGGCCAAGACCAGCGATGCGACTGCAATAGAGAAAACGATCGGCGATCCGGCGGCGCGGAAACTCGTTGAATGGTTCATCTTGCGCCATCCGGAGACCGACGCGAATTTCAGCCGATACGCGGCGTTCATCGCCGACAATCCGGGCTGGCCGAGCATGGGGCTTATGCGCAAGCGGGCGGAGGCGCGGCTGTGGCAGGAGCGCAGTGACGCCGCCACCGTTCGCAACTTCGTAGGCGATCAGCCGACCAGCGCCAAGGGCCGCTTCGTGCTGGCGCGAGTCCTGCTCGCCGAAGGCGATCGTGACGGCGCCGCAAGCCTGGTCCGCCAGGCCTGGCGGTCGGATGAATTGTCGGAGCAATTCGAAGCCGACGCGTTCGAGCTGTTCCGCGATTTGCTCACCCGCGAAGACCATCGCGCGCGCATGGACAAGCGTATCGGCGCCAAGGATCTTTCGGGCGCGAAGCGCGCCGCCCAACGCCTCGGCAGCGACGAGCTTTCGATCGTGAAAGCCTGCGCGGCGGCGAACGCGGACGAGGCGCTCGATTTGCTCAACGCGGTTTCGACCGAAGCCCGCCGCGATCTCGGATATATGCTTTGCCGTATCCGCTGGATGGCACGTCACGACCGTATCGACGAAGCAACCCGCCTGATGCTGGCGGCCGCGCCGGAGACCATGGCGCTTCAGGACACGGATGAATGGTGGCGCGAGCGGCGCAGCCTCGCGCGCAAGCTGCTCGATCAGGGCAAATTTGACGTCGCCTACCAGGTGGTGCACGCCGCCGCCCTGCCTGCCAGCGAGCATTACCGGGCTGATTTCCATTTCATGTGCGGCTGGATCGCGTTGCGCTACCGCAGTGACCCGGCGGCGGCGCGGGCGCACTTCGCCCATATCGACGACGGCTCCGTCAATCCGATTGTGCTGGCGCGGGCGAACTACTGGCGAGGTCGCGCTGCCGAAGCGATCGGCGAGAAGGACGCGATGCGCGCGAGCTATGAGGCTGCCGCCCGCTATTCCACCGCCTATTACGGACAGCTCGCACGCACCAGGCTCGGCCTCGACAGAATTGAGCTGCGGGGGCCGGCGCCGGCTGACTCCGCCGACGATGCGGCGCTCGCGGACGAACGTGTGCGCGCCGCCGATATGCTCTATGCGATCGGCGAACGCGATGTCGTCCTTTATTTTGTTGCGGACCTTGCCGAACAAAGCACTGACGTTGGGGCGCTGGCCGCGCTGGCCGATTTGACGGGCCGCCGCAACGATGCGCGCGCCATGTTGCAGATCGGCAAGCCGGCGCTCTCCCGCGGCCTGGCGCTCGACCATTATGCCTTCCCGACGATCGGGATTCCGCAGCACAGTCCGATCGGTCCCGCGATCGAGCGCAGCGTCATCTATTCGGTCGCGCGGACCGAAAGCGCGTTCGACCAGCGCGACAAGTCGCCGGCCAATGCGGTCGGCCTGATGCAGGTCACGCCGGAAGCCGGACGCGACACCGCCAAGCGATTCGGCGTCGCGTATGATTGGGACCGGATGGTTTCCGATCCCGTCTACAACACGCAAATGGGTGCGGCTGAACTCAGCGCACTGTTGAAGGAATACGCCGGCTCTCACATCATGACTTTCGCCGGCTATAACGCCGGCCGGGGCCGGGTTCGCGACTGGGTCAAGCTGCATGGCGATCCGCGCGATCCCGATGTGGACGCGATCGATTGGGTGGAGCGCATTCCGCTCTCCGAAACGCGCAACTATGTCCAGCGCGTCATCGAGAATCTGCAGGTCTATCGCGTCCGATTTGATAGCGGTGCTTCGGTGATTGCGAAGTCGGATCGGCGCCCCGGGAACGCGCAGGAGGCCAACTCGACACTGCTTTCGTTGGCCCCGACGCCGACTTACCCATGAGGTTCCCGTCGCGTCGCCTGGCGCAGGGCGGATACGAGATGGGCACTTAATTCTGCGCCACCGCGTCACTCCAGGGATGGGATATTTCGGTGCCGCCGCTGTTCATTCCGCCTTCGCGCAGCACCACGCTCGGGCACGCGAATTTCATTGGAAAGGTCTGCACGCGCGCCTCTTCGTAATCAAACTGCGCCCGCAGTGTTTCCCGCGTTTGTGCCGGCAGACGCACGTCACCGATCACGACCATCCCTTCGCTGGCATCGATGCGAGGCTGGTGGATGGCTGCTTCGAGGTCCATTCGATAATCCATCACGAAGGACAATATCTGCATCACCGCCGGCAGGATGCGCCGCCCGCCCGAGGCGCCGAGCGCGATCCGCCGGCCATCCTGCGCCCGTGCCAGCACCGGCGTGTAGTTGGTCAGGCAGCGTTTGCCCGGCGCCAGCGAATTGGGTCCGCCGGGCGTCGGGTCGAACCACATGATGCCGTTGTTCATCATCACGCCGCTTTGCGGCAGCACGAATTTCGAGCCGAAGGTGGACAACAGGGTTTGCGTCACCGCCGCCATGTTGCCTTCGCGATCGACCACCGAAAAATGCGTGGTGCATGCCGGCGCCAGGTGTTCGGCGCCCAGCGCGCGGCGGCCGTCGGCATCGCCCATGCCTTGCAAGCGTTCGCGGTAGGCCGATTGCAGCGCCAGCGCGTAGGCGCTGTAAGCGGAGGCGTCCGGCCCATCGGGTCCCGGCTGCAAACTTTCCCGCAGAAGCCGCAAGGCATGCGCCAGGGTCGGGCCGCAGGTGAGTTCCGGGGTCGCGTAAACCTCGATTGCCGCGATAGCCGATGGTCAGAGGCTCGCGAACATGGGCGCGGAAGGAAGCGAGGTCTTCCACCGACAAGGCGCCGCCTCCCGCTTGCACATCCGATGCCATGCTGCGCGCCAGATCGCCTTCATAGAAATCCCGCGGCCCCCGCTCCGCCAGATGGGCCAGGGTGGATCTGAGCCTGTTCTGCGGCAGGCTCACGTGAGACTTGATGCCCCATTGCGCATTGGGCGGCAGACCGTCGACGAGATAGGCCGCCGCGCTCGCGGGATAACGCCGCAAGTCGGCTGCCGCGCTGGCAATCATGAGGGTGGTCCACCAGTCCACGGAGAGCCCTTGGTCGGCCAAACTGATGCTGGGACCCAGCAATTCCTGCCAGGGCAGTTTGCCGTAGCGCCGATGGGCTTCTTCCATGCCCGCCACTACCCCGGGCACGGCGATCGAGCCCGGGCCGTGAAGATTGCGATCGTCCCTCACGCGCGGCCACGGGAAAATGTCGGAGGCGGCACCATCGCCGGTCAGCGGATAGTCCTCGGGACGGAGGCTGCCGGGCGCTCGCATGCCGTAGTCGATCACTTCGTAGCGGTCTTCGCGCGCGCGATAGAGAACCATCGCGCCGCCGCCGCCGACGCCACTCATCCAGGGCTCCAATACGCCCAGCGCGAAAGTGGTTGCGATCACGGCATCTATGCAGTCTCCGCCAGCCGCCATGATCTCGGCGCCGACTTCGGCTGCCTTGCGCGATTGGGCGGCGACGATTCCTTCTTTGGAAACCACGGTCGGTTTGCGGATCTGCTGGGAGTTGCTGAACTGGTTACGCATGGCGTTGCCTTCGCTGTTTCGAGAGCCTTGTTGTTTAGCCCGGATTGATCGGTGCGTCGGGGCAAAGCCGCACTTTTCAGCGTGAAGGTGCAACAAAATGGATGCTTTATCAAAGAGAGGAATATTGCCCTCCGATCGCGTCCGGGTCGGACGCTTGACGCCAGCCTGCTGCTGGCTTGCGGACTTGACCCACGTCAAGGCTGCGTGACATCGGCCCTGTACCCTGCCGGCTCAAATTGCCTCAAGGTCAGCCATGGAATGGCAGCGGATCCGAAAGCGGCCCGACGATTATATCGGTGCCAACCTTCAAGATTACGACGCGTATGCCAGTCGATTTGCATGGTCGCAGGCGCGGGCATTGCTCGATGGTCTGCCCGATGGCGGGATCAACATCGCGCATGAGGCCGTCGACCGGCATGTGCTGGCGGACCGCGGCAGCAAGCTGGCGCTGCGCTGGATCGGACGCGACGATCGGGTTCGCGATTTCAGCTACGCAGCTCTGCGTGCGCAGACGAATCGGTTTGCCAATATCCTGGCGGAGCACGGAGTTGCAAAAGGCGATCGGGTATTCTCGCTTCTCGGCCGAGTGCCTGAACTCTACATCGCCGCTCTCGGCACACTCAAGAACGGCAGCGTCTTCACGCCATTGTTCTCGGCGTTCGGGCCGGATCCCATCAAGGCCCGCATGGCGATCGGCGATGCCAAGGTGCTTGTTACCTCCGAGGCGTTTTACCGGCGGAAGGTAGAGCCGTGGCGACACGAGCTGGCGAGCCTGCAGCATGTCTTCCTGACTGAATGTTCAAGCCGCACTTCCAGCGGGCACGATCGATCTGTCCGCGGCGCTGGCGCAAGCTTCGGATTCGTTCGATACGGTATGGACGGGTCCCGAAGACATGGCCTTGCTTCACTTCACCAGCGGGACGACCGGACGGCCAAAGGGTGTCGTGCATGTCCATGAAGCCGTCGTCGCTCATCATATCACCGGCCGGCTCGCGCTCGATCTGCATTCGGACGACATCTTCTGGTGCACGGCCGACCCGGGATGGGTGACCGGGACCTCCTATGGCATCGTCTCGCCGCTCACCAATGGCGCGACCATGATCGTCGACCAGGCCGAGTTCGATGCGGAACGCTGGTATCGCATCCTGCAGGAGCAGAAAGTCACGGTCTGGTACACGGCGCCGACGGCGATCCGCATGTTGATGAAGGTAGGACCGGAAATTGCCAGGCGGTCCGATTTGTCCAGGGTGCGGTTGATGGCCAGTGTCGGCGAGCCGCTCAATCCGGAGGCCGTGGTGTGGAGCGCGGCGACCTATGGCAAGCCGTTCCACGACAACTGGTGGCAGACCGAGACCGGCGGCATCATGATCTCCAATTACCCCTCGATGGACGTGAAGCCCGGCTCGATGGGACGCCCGTTGCCGGGGATCACGGCCGGGATCATTGAGCGCCTTGAAGGCGGGGTAGTGCGCGAAATCACGGAACCGATGGCCATGGGCGAACTCGCGCTGCGCCCGGGCTGGCCGTCGATGATGCGCACCTATCTCCACGAAGAGGAACGCTACCGGAAGTGCTTCGTGGGCGGCTGGTATCTTACCGGCGACCTCGCGATGCGCGACGCTGAGGGGTACTATTGGTTTGTTGGCCGGGCGGACGACGTGATCAAGAGTGCCGGCCATCTCATCGGTCCGTTCGAAGTGGAAAGCGCGCTGATGGAGCATCCGGCCGTTGCCGAGGCCGGCGTGATCGGCGTTCCCGAACCGACCGCCGGCGAAATGGTCAAGGCTTATGTCGCGCTCAAAAACGGTTTCGAGCCCAGCGAGGCGTTGCGCAAGGAATTGCTTGGCCATGGGCGTCAGCGTCTCGGTCCGGCGGTCGCGCCGAAAGACATCGCTTTCCGGCAGAACTTGCCGAAGACGCGCAGTGGCAAGATCATGCGCCGCTTGCTCAAGGCCCGTGAGCTGGGCCTGCCAGAGGGCGACATCTCGACGCTCGAAAGCGAGGAGCGATGACTGCGCCAGCCGACAAGCCGCATCTTTCGCGCGAACACATGCTGGGCTTGTTGAAGCAGATGATCCGTATTCGTCGCTTCGAGGACAAGTGCGCCGAACTCTACACCCAGGAAAAGATCAGGGGGTTCCTGCACCTGTACGACGGCGAGGAGGCGGTGGCCGTCGGCGTCATTCCGGTGCTGGAGAAGCGTGACAGGATCGTGGCAACTTACCGCGAGCATGGGCACGCCCTGGTGCGTGGCGTGCCGATGACCGCGGCACTGGCGGAGATGTACGGAAAGCAGGAGGGCTGCAGCCACGGACGCGGCGGCTCCATGCACCTGTTCGACCGGGCGGCAAATTTTTACGGCGGTAACGCCATCGTGGGCGGCGGTCTGCCGCTGTCGGTTGGGCTCGCGCTCGCCGATCGGATGCGGGGCAGCGACATCGTGACGGCCTGTTTCTTCGGAGACGGCGCTGTTGCCGAAGGCGAGTTTCACGAAAGCATGAACCTGGCCGCGTTGTGGGGGCTGCCGGTTCTGTTCGTGTGTGAAAACAACCTGTACGCCATGGGAACGGCGCTGGCCCTTTCGGAATCCGAAACCGATATCCAGCGCAAGGCGGCCTGCTACCGGATCGCGGCCGAGGCGGTCGATGGCATGGACGTGGTCGCCGTCGAGGCTGCCGCGCGCCGGGCAACGCACGCCGTGCGCGAGAGCCGCAAGCCCTATTTCCTGGAATGCCGGACTTACCGGCTGCGCGCGCATTCGATGTTCGATGCCCAGCTCTATCGCGACAAGGCGGAAGTCGAAGCCTGGCGGCACAAGGACCCGATCACGCGCTATCAGGCATGGCTGGAGGCCAATCATATGGTTCATCCGGACGATTTGATGCGTATCGAGGCCGAGGTGGCGGCGGAGATCGCCGACGCCGTCGCGTTCGCCGAGGCCGGAACGTGGGAGCCGGTCGAGCAACTCGCCCGCTTCACCTACGCAGATCGAGCGCACGAGCCGGCTGGCGAGGCATCATGGCACAAGTGACGACGCAGTCCGGAGCGACCGAGGTCACCTACCGCGACGCGGTGCGCGAGGCGATCCGCGATGCGCTCGGCCGCGATAAAAGCGTGTTCCTCATGGGTGAGGACGTCGGACGCTACGGTGGCTGCTACGCGGTGAGCAAGGGCTTGCTGGCCGAGTTCGGCCCCGAGCGGATCCGCGATACGCCACTATCGGAATCCGGTTTCACCGGCGCCGGCATCGGCGCGGCGATGGCTGGCATGCGCCCGATCGTTGAGTTGATGACGGTGAATTTCAGCCTTCTCGCGCTCGACCAAATCCTCAATACCGCGGCCACGATGCGCCACATGTCGGGAAATCAGTTCGGCGTGCCGCTCGTCATCCGCATGGCAACCGGGGCCGGCCGCCAGGTCGCTGCCCAGCATTCGCACAGCCTCGAAGGTTGGTATGCGCATATTCCCGGGATCAAGGTGCTCGCACCGGCGACCCTGGAGGATGCGCGCGGCATGCTGTGGACGGCTTTGGAGCAGCCTGATCCGGTGCTGATCTTCGAAAACGTCATGCTCTACAATATGACGGGCAGGCTGGCGGCGGACGCCGGTCCGGTTGATATCGACAAGGCCGCCGTTCGGCGTCCCGGGCGCGATATTTCGCTGGTCACCTACGGCGGCTCCCTCTGGAAGACGCTCGAAGCCGCCACGGTCCTCGCTGGTGAGAATATCGATGCCGAGGTGATCGATTTGCGCAGCCTGAGGCCGCTGGACGACGCGACCATCATGACGTCGGTCGCGAAGACGCGCCGGGCGGTCATCATCGACGAAGGCTGGCGGAGCGGCAGCCTGTCGGCGGAAATCGGCATGCGTATCGTTGAGCAGGCATTCTGGGAACTCGACGCCCCGATCGGCCGCGTGTGCAGCGCGGAGGTGCCCATTCCGTATCCCCGCCACCTCGAGAACGCGGCGATCCCGCAGGTGCCCGGAATTGTCGCGGCCGCCAAAGCCGCCCTCGCGCGGGCATAGGGGGCGCCGTGACCGAGTTTCGTATGCCCTCCCTCGGCGCCGACATGGAAGCGGGCACGCTGGTGGAATGGCTGGTCAAGCCCGGCGATCGGGTCAAGCGTGGCGACGTCGTCGCCGTGGTCGAGACCCAAAAGGGCGCGATCGAGGTCGAAGTCTTCGAGGCCGGCAAGATCGAGCAGATTCTCGTCGCTCTCAACACCAAGGTGCCGGTCGGAACGCCATTGGCGCGGATTCAAACCGAACGCGAGGAAACCGCCGGCGTTGTGGCAGCCGCTCCGCCGCCGCCGGCGCCAACCGTTCCGCTCAAGGCCCCACCTTTGGAGCGGGCGCCCGTTGCGCCGCCATCGACCGCACCGCCCGTCGCGCCAGGCGGCGTGCGCGCGCGCGCGTATCGCCAGCCGCGCGGCGGCTCGCCGAGGCGCGCGGGATTGATCTCTCGACGGTGACCGGAAGCGGCCCGGCGGGGGCGATCACCTATGCCGACGTCGAGCGCGGTCCTGGCGAGGCCGTCGCTCCATCGGAAAAGAAGCGAGCGCCCGGACTTGATCTTGACGCGATGCGAACGGCTATCGCCGCCGCCATGGCGCGATCGAAGCGGGAAATCCCCCATTACTATCTCGAGCATCAGGTCGACGTCACGTCGTGCGAGCAATGGCTGATGCAGAAGAACGCGACGCGGCCGCCCAGACGAGCCGATTGTTGATCGGAGCGCTCGCCATCAAGGCGGCCGCCTTGGCGGCGCGCCGCTTCCCCGCTTTCAATGGCTTTTACCGCGACGGCAAATTTGAACCCAGCGACGCCGTGCATGTCGGCGTTGCAATCGCTATTCGTGGCGGCGGGTTGGCGGCACCAGCGCTGCATCAGGCCGATCAAATCCCGGTCGACGAGCTGATGGCGGGTATGCGTGATCTCGTTCAACGTACCCGGGCCGGTCGCATTCGCAGTTCGGAGATTTCCGATCCGACGATCACGGTTACGAGTCTGGGGGAGCGCGGGGTCGAAACACTGTACGGCATCATTTATCCGCCGCAGGTGGCGATTGTCGGTTTCGGCAAGATCGTAACGCGGCCATGGGTTATCGACGGCGCCATTGGGCCACGTTCGGTTGTCACCATCACGGTGTCTGCCGACCATCGGGTCAGTGACGGACACGCGGGCGCGTTGTTCCTGGCCGAAATCGGCAGGCTGCTGCAGGAGCCAGAAAAGCTATGAATGACCTCGACATTCGCAAGGTGGTGCAGGAAGAGCTCAACAATATTGCACCCGAAATTGATCTGGCGACCATCGACTCTGCCGGGGACTTGCGGGAAACTTTCGACATCAACTCCATCGATTTCCTGAACTTCATCACCGCGATCCACCATCGTCTCGGCGTCGACATACCCGAGCTCGACTATCCGAAGCTTGTCACACTCGACGGGGCGGTCGCCTACATCGCGGCGCGTCTTGGGTCGATCAAGAACTGAGGACCCGGGGTATATTGGCCTGGTGTCAGTGACGGGCTGGCGAAAGGGTGCGGGAAATGCAGAAACGCCGTCCGGTGATGCTGGTGGTTCTGGACGGCTGGGGCTGGCGGGAGGAGGCGGCTGACAACGCCATCCGCCAGGCGCGGATACCCAACTTCGATCGCCTGTGGCGCACTTGCCCGCACGCCCTCGTGCACGCGTCGGGCACGGATGTCGGTCTGCCGCAAGGACAGATGGGCAATTCCGAGGTCGGCCATCTCAACATTGGCGCTGGCCGCGTTGTGGTGCAGGACCTGCCGCGCATCAGCGCGGCGATCGCCGACGGCGAGATCAAAAGGGCGCCCGCCCTGCTCGGCCTGATCGAGCGGCTGCGGCAGACCGGCGGCACCTGCCACCTCCTGGGCCTGGTCTCGCCGGGAGGAGTGCATTCGCACCAGGATCATGCGGTGGCGCTCGCGAAGATGCTCGCCGAAGCCGGCGTCCCGACGGTTGTGCATGCTGTTACCGATGGCCGCGACACGCCGCCGCGTTCGGCGGACGAGAACATCAGGCGCCTCAGTGAGGCGCTGCCACCGTCCGTTCCGATCGCGACGGTTTGCGGTCGATTCTATATCATGGATCGCGACCGTCGCTGGGAGCGTGTGACTAAAGCCTACAACACAATCGTGGAAGCGGAAGGACCACGCTTCTCTGACGCTGCCGCGGTGATCGCCGACGCCTATGCGAATGGTGTCAGCGATGAGTTTGTGTTGCCTGCGGTCGTCGGACAATATCGCGGCATGCGGGATGGAGACGGGGTGCTTTGCTTCAACTTCCGCGCCGATCGGGTGCGCGAGATTCTGGCCGCCCTGCTGGATCCGGCCTTTGCCGGCTTTCCACGTCGGCGCACGGTTCGTATCGCAGTCGCGGCCGGCATGACCCGGTACAGCGAGGAGCTGAAGGCATTCATGCAAGCTATCTTTCCGCCGCATGCCCTGCCGAACGTTCTGGGTCAGGTGGTGGCCGACGCGGGCCGCACGCAGCTGCGCATGGCCGAGACGGAGAAGTATCCGCACGTCACCTACTTCCTCAATGGTGGCAATGAAGCCCGGTATCCCGGCGAGGACCGCATCATGGTTCCATCTCCCAAAGTTGCAACCTATGATCTGGAACCCGCGATGTCGGCCCCCGAGCTGACAGACAAGGCGGTGGATGCGATCGGTTCCGGCAAATACGACCTGATCGTGCTGAATTATGCCAACCCCGACATGGTCGGCCACACCGGCAACTTGCCGGCTGCGGTCAAGGCGGTCGAGACGGTCGATACGGGACTGGGGCGCCTCGCGGAGGCGATAGGCAAGGCCGGTGGCGCTTTGCTTGTCACCGCCGACCACGGCAATTGCGAGATGATGCGCGATCCCGAAACCGGTGGCCCGCACACCTCCCACACCACAAATCCCGTGCCTCTCCTGCTGGCGGGCGCCGGCGACATACCTGTAGCGGAAGGGCGGCTGGCGGATATCGCGCCCACGTTGCTGGAGCTGATGGGCCTGCCGAAGCCGGTTCAAATGACCGGCACTTCGCTCCTGCGCCCGCCAACGACCCGCAATCCCGGTAGCGGGGCAGCAGATACAGTACAATGAACCATGTCCGGCTTGTCACGCTCAAAGGATGCTCGCGAGAATGAAACGCGTTCGGCTCGATTCTCCGCAGGGCCTGAGCGCCACCGAGGTACTCGCTTCGCTGAATGTATCTTCCGCCACCGGTCTTTCCGACCACGAGGCGGAGCAACGGCTCTCGGTTTACGGGGGCAACGCGATTGGCTCGCGGCAAAAGGCCGGACTGATTTCCGTCCTTGTTCACCAGTTTCAGAGCCTTGTGGTTGCGCTGCTGGCCGTTGCTGCCGCGGTAGCGTTCTACTTTCAGGAGTGGGAGGAAGGCGGCGCAATCGTTGGCGTCCTGATCCTCAATACCGCGATCGGCTTCATCACCGAAATCAAGGCCGTTCGATCGATCGAGGCCATCAGGGCGCTCGGAAGCCGCTCGGCAAGGGTGCTCCGGGGCGGGCACACACGCCTCATTCCGGCGGAGCGGCTGGTGCCGGGAGACATTGTCCTGCTCGATGCCGGAGATGTTATTTCAGCGGATATGCGGGTTGTGGAAACCGCCGACCTCGATGCGGATGAGTCGACGCTGACCGGCGAGTCGGTACGTGTCAGCAAATCGGCCGCTCCGGTCGAGGCCGATGCGCGCGTTGCCGATCGCACGTCGATGCTCTTCAGGGGGACCAGCATCACGCACGGCAGCGGCACTGGCGTCGTCGTCGCGACCGGCATGGACACCGAACTCGGCCATATCTCCAGGCTGGTCGCAGAGGCAGAGCCCGAAGCGTCGCCCCTCGAGAAGAAGCTCGCATCCCTGTCGGGACAGCTTGTCTGGCTCACGCTCGCCCTGACCGCATTGATCGGCGCTGTTGGGCTGCTGCAAGGCAAGGACGCCTTCCTGATGGTCGAAGCCGCCATCGCGCTCGCCGTCGCGGCTATCCCGGAAGGCTTGCCCATCGTCGCCACGCTCGCGCTGGCGCGCGGCATGTGGCGGATGGCGCGCAAGAATGCCTTGATCGAACGCCTGTCGGCAGTCGAGACGCTCGGTGCCACCACTGTCATCCTCACCGACAAGACCGGAACGCTGACCGAGAACCGAATGACGGTCCGCAGGATCTGGCTCCCGTCGGACGAATTGAGATTGGGAAAGACAGGATTTGAACGCGCTGACGGGAGCGCGCCCGTCCGGCCGGACACGGTTTCTCAGCTTGAGTGTCTGCTCAGGGTTGCGGTGCTCTGCAACAACGCGACGCTGGGGCACGTTCCCACCGAAGACAGCGGCGATCCCATGGAGCTTGCGCTGCTGCGCGCGGGTCGGCTTGCCGGGTTCGATCGCAGCGGATTGCTGAGCGAAAGTCCGGAAATCAGAGAGCATGCCTTCGATACCGTCAGGAAAATGATGGCGACGGTGCACCATCGTGGCGACGGCTATCTCTTCGCGATAAAGGGTGCGCCGGAATCCGTACTTTCCGGTGCTGCATGCATTGCGGCGGAGGGCCGCGAGGTCGCCCTCGACGAGGCAACGCGCCGCGAATGGCTCGCGCGCGTCGCAACGCTTGGCGCCCACGGGTTCCGCGTGCTTGCCTTTGCCAAGCGGACCGGACCACGCCCCGATGATCCGGCCTTCGAGGCTTTGACGTTTCTGGGCCTTGTCGGGCTGGAGGATCCGCCGAGAGCCGATGTGCCGGATGCGATAGCGGCGTGCAACGCCGCAGGCATCCGGGTGATCATGATCACGGGCGATCATTCGGTGACCGCGCACAGCATCGCAAGGCTGGTCGGGCTCGGCGGCGAGGCGCCGCGCATCGTCGAAGGTCATAAACTGACCAGCGTCGACGGCAAGGTCGGCGCGCAATTCCTGGAGACCGAGATATTCGCCCGCGTCAGCCCGACGGAGAAGTTGAATCTGGTGCGCTCCTACCAGGCCGCCGGGGAGATTGTTGCGGTGACCGGAGACGGGGTCAACGACGCGCCGGCGCTGCGGCAAGCGGATATCGGCGTCGCCATGGGACTCAGGGGTACCGACGTGGCGCGCGAAGCGGCTGCGATGATCCTGCTCGACGACGCCTTCCCGACGATCGTCGAGGCGATCCGGAATGGACGCGTCATCTTTGGCAATATCCGCCGGTTTGCGACCTACCTTTTATCTTGCAATCTCGGTGAGGTTTCGATCGTCGGCATCGCCATGGTCTCCGGACTGCCGTTGCCGCTTCTTCCCCTGCAGATCCTGTTCCTGAACCTTGTGACGGACGTCTTTCCTGCCTTTGCCCTGGCTATGGGCGAGGGCGATAGCGACATTCTGAAGCGTCCGCCGCGCGATCCGAAGGAGCCGATTCTTGGCCGCGCCCAGTGGCTCGCTATCGTGCTGTACGGCTCCACGCTGACCGCCGCGACGTTCGGAGCGCTCGCCTTGGCCCGTCTCGGGCTTGGGCTGGATGAGCGAGCGACGGTGACAGTCACATTCCTGACCCTGGCTTTTGGCCAACTCTGGCATGTTTTCAACATGCGTCATCCATCGTCGCCGCTGATCCTCAATGAAGTCAGCCGGAATCAGTGGATTTGGGCGGCGCTTGCGCTTTGCGTCGGCATTCTACTGACCGCGGCTTATGTCCCAAGCCTGTCTTTCATGCTTCATATGGCGGCGCCAGACGTCAGGATGTGGGGAATCATATTCGCGATGAGCACCGCTCCATTGCTCGTTGGACCGGTTATAAGATCCATTGTGAGCCGGTATGTCTTCAAACCGTGATAGGCTGCCGGCCTTACCCCAAAGTCCGCATTTTACCGATGAAACGGCAACGCCGGGATTTCCGCCTGCAACCGATGGGGATGCAGGCTCTCAGGGATTTCGACGCCGATTGCCGTAGCGCGGCGCTACCGCGCCGCGATCACCATGATCTCGACGTTATATTGGGGCGCCGCGAGCCTGGCCTCGACGGTGGCGCGCGCCGGTGTATTTCCCGCCGACACCCAGCCGTCCCACACCGCGTTCATCTCGGCGAAGGTTTTCATGTCGGTCAGATAGATCGTCGCCGACAGCAGCTTTGATTTGTCGCTTCCCGCTTTCGCAAGATGGCCGTCGATGATCGAGAGCACTTCCTGGGTCTGCTTTGCGACGCTTTCGCCGGCCGTCGTCTTGGCTACGACGCCCGCGAGATAGACGGTGTCGCCATGGACAACCGCCTGACTCATGCGAGGCCCGACATCGAAACGCTGGATGGTCATATTCTTTCTCCGAGTGTGTGTCGTCGCTACTTAGCGCGCCGACACCTTATGCGCCACTGCGTTCTCGCAACGCTCACGACCATGGTCTGATGCAGGGGCTCAGGATGCCGCCTTCGCCGCCGCGCGCCCGGCATTGCGCCCCGAGAACAGGCAGCCGCCCAGGAAGGTGCCTTCCAGCGAGCGATAGCCGTGCATGCCGCCGCCGCCGAAGCCGGCCGCCTCGCCGGCGGCATAAAGCCCCGGCATGATCCTGCCGTCCTGGCCGAACACGCGTGAATCCAGATCGGTCTCGAAGCCGCCCAGGGTTTTGCGGGTCAGGATATTGAGCTTGACCGCGATCAGGGGGCCATGGGCGGGATCGAGAATCCGATGCGGCCGGGCGGTTCGGATCAGGCGGTCGCCGATATAGCGGCGCGCATTGTGGATGTTCATCACCTGCGTGTCCTTCATATAAGGATTGGCGATTTCGCGGTCGCGCGCCTCGATCTGGGCCTTCAGATATTCTGTTTTCAGGAGATCGTTGCCGGCCAGCGCGTTCATGGCGCCGACGAGATCGGCCAGGTTGTCGCGCACGATGAAATCCGCGCCATGGGTCTTGAAGGCTTCGACCGGCGCGGGCGCGCCCTTGTTGGTGGCGCGGCGCGCGGTCATCAGCCAGCTCTTGCCGGTGAGATCGGGATTCTGTTCCGAGCCCGAGAGCGCGAATTCCTTCTTGATGATGCTCTGGGTCAGCACGAACCAGGAATAATCGTGGCCGGTCGACATGATGTATTGCAGCTGGCCGAGCGTATCGGATCCGGGAAACAGCGGCGAAGGCAGGCGTTTGCCGGTGGCGTCGAACCACAGGGACGACGGTCCCGGCAGGATGCGAATCCCGTGGCGCGGCCAGATCGGCGACCAGTTCCTGATGCCCTCGACATAGTGCCACATCCGGTCGCGGTTGATCAGCCGCGCGCCGGCCGCTTCGGTGATGCCGATCATCCGGCCATCGACATGTTCGGGCACGCCGGAGATCATGTTTTCCGGCGCCTTCCCGAGCCGGCTGGGCCAGTTCTGCCGCACCAGCTCGTGGTTGCCGCCGATGCCGCCGGAGGCGACGATCACGGCTTGCGCGCGCAGGGTGAAGTCGCCGATGACCCTGCGCGAGCTGCTTTTCCCGCGCTCGACCTTGTCCGGCTCGAGGATCGCCCCGCTGACGCCATCGACGGCGCCATTCGTGGTCACGAGCGCGTCGACACGGTGGCGGAATTTGAAGGTCAGTCGGCCATTGGCCTGCGCTTCCCGCGCCCGCCGCACGAACGGTTCGACAATGCCGGGGCCGGTACCCCAGGTGACATGAAACCGCGGCACCGAATTGCCATGGCTCATGGCGTCATAGCCGCCGCGCTCGGCCCAGCCGACCACCGGGAAGATCCGGTGGCCCATGGCGCGCAGCCATCCGCGTTTTTCCCCCGCCGCGAAGGCCACATAAGCTTCCGCCCAGCGCCTCGGCCACAGATCCTCGTCGCGGTCGAAGCCCGCCGATCCCATCCAGTCCTGCAGCGCAAGGTCGCAACTGTCCTTGATGCCGAGCCGGCGCTGTTCCGGGGAATCGACCAGAAACAGCCCGCCAAACGACCAGAAGGCCTGGCCGCCCAGGCTCTGTTGCCCCTCCTGATCGAGCACGATGACGCGTTTGCCGGCGTCGGCAATCTCGGTTGCCGCGACGAGGCCCGCGAGGCCTCCGCCGACCACGATTACGTCAGCATCTTCAGCCATCGCGCTTCCCCCGGCTTTTGGGGACGATTGAAGCCCGCGGCGTCAGTCGGGGTCAACGGCAAATGGGCCTTTGGGCCGGCCACGCCGGCCGGGATGTTCCAGTTTGGGACCCCGGGAGGGCAGGGGTGCAGCCACCATGCAACACTTGATTTGAATTTGATTTGAGCGAGGCGCCGCATCTGGACAAAATCGCGATCCGGCAACACGCTGGCGAGGCATCACCCAATGCGGTCAGATTCGGGTTCGACAGGTTTGGACTGGGGCTGGATATGAAGTTCATGACGGGGTTGCTCGCTGCGGTTCTCCTGATGGCGGGCATGGGCGCGAGCCAGGCGGTGGTGCGCATCGGCGAGGACCGCGGAGGCCGGATCGGCACCTATGTGGACAGGTACCAGGACGTGCGCAGTTCGGGCGAGATGGTGATCATCGATGGCCTGTGCGCGTCGGCCTGCACGATCGTTCTCGGTGCCATCCCCCGCGAAAAAATCTGCGTGACCTCTCATGCCGCCCTCGGGTTCCATGCGGCCTGGGACCTGGATGATGCCGGTCACGCGATCACCAACCCCGAAGCGACGCACATGCTCTATTCGATGTACCCGCCTCAGGTGAAGAAGTGGATCAACCAGCGCGGCGGATTGACGTCGCGCATGATCTACCTGCGCGGCAAGGAACTGACGAGCATGTACCACCCTTGCTATCTCGACGCCCGGGCCTCCGCGCAGCACTAAACGCGCACTTCAAATCAGCATGACGTGACCGCCGCCACCGGATTCGGGACGCCAGGGCGCTTGCCCGGCCGCGCGGCTGGGCTTATCTGAACAACACAGTCCGGCAAGCGGTGGCCAAACTCCGCGCCGCCGGTTGCTTCGCTCAGATGGTCGCGAGAATGGTTCTCCCACTTTCCACGCCGCAGCAGTTGCCCGGGACATCGCGGCCGGGCCGCCGGCCCGCGCCGGCATTGCTGATTGCGGCTGCAGGCCTCGGCGTTGCCCTCCTGCTCGGCGCGCTGGTGCTGTGGTTCCATTACGGGACGGCGGTCTTCTTCGAGATGATAGCCTCCGGCATCTCCGCCTGCTTCTGACCCGGAAAATGGGAGTTTCATGATGGATCGGACCACCCGCCCGCTGGTCGTTGTCGGAGCCTTTGCCGGAAGCCTCGTGATCGGGCTGGTGCTGATGCTGTGGGCGCTCGGTGGACTGCGAAACGTGGCGGCGCCTGCCGCGATCGGCGGGCCTTTCCAGCTGACCGACCAGACGGGTCAGACCGTTACCGAAAAGACCATGCAGGGTCACCCGACGCTGATCTTTTTCGGCTTCACCCATTGCCCCGACGTGTGCCCGACCACGCTGTTCGAGATTTCCGAGGTGTTGCGGGTGATGGGCAAGGACGCCGACCGCGTCAACGCCTACTACATCTCGGTCGATCCCGAGCGTGACACTTCGGCGGCAATGAAGGAATATTTGTCGAGCTTCGATCCGCGTCTGAAAGGCCTCACCGGCAGTCCCGACCAGATCGCAAAGGTGCTTTCTGCTTACCGGGTCTATGCCAGGAAGGTGCCGCTGAAGGATGGCGATTACACCATGGATCACACCGCGCTGATCTATTTGATGGATCGCGACGGAAAGTTCGTGGCGCCGTTCAACCTCAACCGCAAGCCCGAGGAAGCCGCCGCCGACCTCAGGCGTTATCTCTGAGGCAGGAGTGGCCGGCTCGCGGCATTGTCGGGCCGCAAACGACGTTCGCGTTGCCGGCCGGATGGTCTATAAGGCCGTCGGCTTCCAAGAAAACCGGCGGCGATGCGATCAAATAAAGCTTCATTCTTCGGGGAAAGACGGCCCCGGTCCATCCGCGTGTCACCGAAGGCGGCGGGCGTCTTCGTGGCGGCGATCTGGTTCGTGCTGCTGGTGGCCGGCGCTGCGGTCCACGCCCAGGGTACCTCAAATCAAGGGACTTCAAATCAGGGCATCGGCAAGCCGGGTACGGAGGCGGCGCCCCAGGCGGTCCCCGGCTTCTGGGATCCCCGGCGGCGGCCGGACCGGCCGGATCTGTCACGCCTCACGGTGATCCGGTTTCTGACCGAGACGGATTATCCGCCGTTCAATTTTACCGGCCCCGACGGCAACCCGGCGGGATTCAATGTCGATCTGGCGCGGATGATTTGCGACGAGATCAAGGTCACCTGCACGATTCAGATGCGGCGTTTCGAGACGCTGCTCGATGCGCTCGCCAGCAACCGGGGTGACGCCATTATCGCGTCGCTCGCGGTGACGCCGCAAATGCGCGCCCGTGTCGATTTCAGCGATCCATATTACCGGGCGCCGGCACGGTTCGTGTCGCGGCGTGACGCGGTGCTGCGGGAGGTTCGCCCGGAATATCTCGAAGGCAAGAAGATCGGCGCCATCGCCGGCTCCTCGCACGAGGCCTATCTGAAGGCGATGTTCACGGACGCGGAATTGCACTCTTATCCCAACGATGACGCGCTGCGGCTGGCGTTGCGGCGCGGCGAGGTCGATTTCATTTTCGGCGACGCGATCTCGCTGGCGTTCTGGATCAACGGCACGGATTCCGGGGAATGCTGCGCGTTCTCGGGCGGCCCCTTTGTCGAAAGCCGCTATTTCGGCGAAGGCATCGGCATCGCCGTGCGCAAGGGCAACGACTTGCTGCGGCAGTCGCTGAACTGGGCGCTGTTCAGGCTATGGGAAAAGGGCCGCTACACCGATTTCTGGCTGCGCTATTTCTCGGTCAGTCCGTTCTAGGAGTTTGAGACTTCGTCATTCCGGGATGGTCCGCAGGACCGGACCTCAGATGCGCGATTGCGCATCGGGAATCTTCAGATTCCGGGTTCAATGCATTCGCATCGCCCCGGAATGACGTGCCCGCATTTTGCTTTTTGCCGCGAAAACGCTAGTTTCCGCGGCTCCCGGAGACCCTTGATAGATGTCGATGACTGAATCTTGCCGCCAGCCCGAGCGATCTGCGCATCCTCGCCGAACAATCCAACGCCTGGCCGTTCGAGCAGGCGAAGGCCATCGTCGCGCGGCTGAAGAAGAAGCCAAAGGACGAGGTGCTGTTCGAGACCGGCTATGGGCCTTCCGGCCTGCCCCATATCGGCACCTTCGGCGAGGTCGCGCGCACCACCATGGTGCGTCATGCCTTCCGCGTGCTCACCGAGGACAGGATCAAGACCCGCCTGATCGCGTTTTCCGACGACATGGACGGCCTGCGCAAGGTGCCGGACAACGTGCCGAACAAGGAGATGCTGACCGGGCATCTCGGCAAGCCGCTGACGAAGGTGCCGGATCCGTTCGGCACCCATGGCAGTTTCGGCGCGCATAACAATGCGCGGCTGCGCGCCTTTCTCGATACGTTCGGATTCGATTACGAGTTCGCCAGCTCGACCGATTACTATACGTCGGGAAGGTTCGACGCGACGCTCGTGAAGATGCTGGAGCGGATCGACAAGGTGATGGCGATCATGCTGCCGTCCCTGCGCGAGGAGCGCGCGGCGAGCTATTCGCCGTTCCTGCCGATCTGTCCGCGCACCGGCATGGTGCTCTATGTGCCGATCGTGGCGCATGACGTCAAAAGCGGGACCGTCTCCTATGACGATCCCGAAACCAAGGAGCGCGTCACGCTTCCGGTCACCGGCGGACATTGCAAGCTGCAATGGAAGCCGGACTGGGCGATGCGCTGGGCGGCGCTCGGCGTCGATTATGAAATGGCCGGCAAGGACCTGATCGATTCGGTCAAGCTGTCGGGCAAGATCTGCGGCGCGCTCGACGGCACGCCGCCGGAAGGGTTCAACTACGAACTGTTCCTCGACGAGCACGGCCAGAAGATTTCCAAGTCGAAGGGCAATGGACTCACCATCGATGAATGGCTGCGCTATGCCTCGCCGGAATCGCTGTCGCTGTTCATGTACCGCGAGCCGAAGTCGGCCAAACGGCTGTACTTCGACGTGATCCCGCGCAATGTCGACGACTACCAGCAATTCCTCGAAGGCTTTTCGCGCCAGGATGCGCGGCAGCAGCTCGCCAATCCGGTGTGGCACATCCATGCCGGGCATCCGCCCAAGGCCGACATGCCCGTCACCTTCCAGCTCTTGCTGACGCTGGTGTCGTCGTCGAACGCGGAGAATGCCGCGACCCTGTGGGGCTTCATCGGGCGATATCGCCCCGGCGTCACGCCGCAGACCCACCCGAGGCTCGATGCGATGGTCGGCTACGCCATCAACTATTATCGCGACTTCGTGGCGCCGACCAAGAAATTCCGCGAGCCAACGGATACCGAACGCGCCGCGCTGCAGGACCTGCGCGATGCGCTCTCGAACATGCAGCCGGCATCATCGGCCGAAGACATCCAGAATGTCGTCTACGAGATCGGGCGGCGCGAGCCGTTTCTGGATCCCGTGAAGAAGGGCAAGGATGGCCGGCCGGGCGTCTCGCTCGACTGGTTCAACATGCTCTATCAGGTGCTGCTCGGCCAGGAAAAAGGCCCGCGCTTCGGCTCGTTCGTCGCGGTCTACGGCCTGGCGAATTCGGTGGCGATGATCGACGGCGCGCTGGCAAGGTCGGCATGAACGGGAAGCTAGGTCAGTTTGACCGCAGGACGTAGCGGCGATTGTCCTTCTGCGCCGGGCGCGCGTTCATCGGATAGAGTTTCGCGAAGCTCGCGACATCGGCTTCCGCCACCTGGATCGGGTCGGTCAGCAGCAGCCACTCGACGATCTCCGCGCAAGGTGGCGTCGTCAGCGATCCGGGGTAGCGGTAATAGCCACGCTTTGCCGGAAGCAGGGCGTCGGGATTGATACGGGCGTCGGCCTCCACGGCAGGTCCTTCCGTGACCGGCATTGTCGAGACAATCCGGCTGAAGGCGGCATTCGGCTTGCCGGTCTTCATCAGGACGCCGATGACGGCAAGGGCGCCGCTCTCCGCGCGATGCACGAAGTGGGCTTCCATCGGGAAGTTCTTGCCTCTGATCAGATGCTCGCTCGGCCGGTGAAAGTGAAGTTGCAGCAATTTATATTTGACGTCGCCCAGCGTCAGGGTGCCGCCTTCGGCAAAATTCAGCTGGATGGTGTGGCCGTTGTTGACGATGGTATCGGCGCTCCTGGCCCAGTTGATTTTGAGGGCCGGCAATTGCGACTTGATCGTCATGCCGATATCGATTGGCGACTGTTGCGATCCGATCGCGCAGACCTTGCTGGCGGCGTCCAGGTCGCCCCATTTTGCCGGACCATTATTGCCCTCGTAGCTCCAGTGCGCGCCTTCCGCGGCAATTCCCGTGGGCGCGCAAAGCGGGCAAAGGGCAGCGCCTGCCAAAATCTTCAGCGCATGACGACGGTTCATTGTTAACTCCGATTTTTGCGATTTCGAATGCCAACCGAGCGGGTTAGCGCGCAAACATACTGAATGGAGTACGACGCCGTAACTTCATGGGTTAGAGGCTCACTGGCTCGCCCACACGATCCGCGCGATCCAGGCGACGTCGGCGGTTGCCAGGGTGCGGTCGGCTTGGCCCGGGGCGAGCGATTGCAGCTCCAGCGTCTTCGCGGTCCGGCGCTTCAATTCCCCAACCATCACCTCGCCATCGACGGTTCTCGCCACCACGCGGTCGCCGCGCCGGATCGGGGTTGCGGGCGATACCACGATGACGTCGCCGTCGCGGTAGAGGGGTCTCATCCGGTCGCCGGAGATCTCCAGCGCGAAAGCATGCTCGTCATCGACGGAAGGCAGCGCCATCTCGTCCCAACCCTTGCCGGCCGGGAAACCGCCGTCGTCGAAGTGGTTGCCGGTTCCCGCTTGCGCGAAACCGAGCAACGGCACCGTCTGCACGCTCCGCGCGGCGTCGCCGATCAACTGGACAAAGCTGTCGATGGAACTGTTGGTGGCGGCGAGCGCCTTGGCGACCGATTCGGTCGAAGGCCACCGCTCGCGTCCGTCGGCGGTGATGCGCTTGGATTTGTTGAAGGTGGTGGGATCGAGGCCGGATTTCTTGGCGAGCCCGGAGGCGGAAAGTCCCGCGCGCCCGGCGAGCCGGTCCAGCGCGCTCCAGACCTGCTCGTGGGTCAATATTCGTGGCGCTTTTGGATTTTTGGCCATCCGGCTACTTTGCCAAAGCTGGGGCCCTCAATAAAACCGGTTTTCACAGGCGCGGCAAGCGCTGCAAGGCGACCCTTGAAGTGCGTTGGGAGCGCCGATACGGTCGGTCCGCATGATCCAGAAAAATCAGAGAATTTCCGGGAAATCCCGAGCACCTCGGGCCCCAGGCAGGACCTTAAGCGCGTGCGCATGATCTACAAAATCTGTCCGGCTCCGGCCTGGCGCGAGGCGGAACGGCAAGGCGCGTTCCGGGGCAGTCCCGTCGACGTCCGCGACGGCTTCATTCATTTTTCCACGGCGGCGCAGGTCGCGGAAACCGCGAGGAAGCACTTCGCCGGCCAGACCGACCTGTTCCTGATCGCGGTCGACACCGATGCGTTGGGAGATTCGCTGCGGTGGGAGCGGTCGCGCAACGACGAACTGTTTCCCCATCTCTATGGCGAGCTCGACCTCGGCGCGGTCACCGGCGTTCTCTCCATGCCCACGCGTTCCGACGGATTTCACGATATCCCGGAGCTTGAGCCGTGATCCGCGCATTCGATGCTTTTTCGCTGCCGCTGCTGCGCTGGTTCGATCCGGAGGATGCGCACCGCCTGGCGGTTCAGGGCCTGAAGCTGTTGCCGCCCGGACGGCCGCGGCCGGACGACGAAAAACTGGCGGTTCGCGCCTTCGGCCTGAATTTTCCCAATCCGGTCGGCATGGCCGCCGGCTTCGACAAGAACGCGGAAGTGCCGGATGCGCTGCTGCGCCTCGGCTTCGGTTTTGTCGAAGTCGGGACCGTGACGCCGAAGCCGCAGGCCGGCAATCCTCGGCCGCGGATATTCCGGCTGGAGCGCGACGAGGGCATCATCAATCGCCTCGGCTTCAACAATGACGGCGCGGAGGCGGTGTTGCGGCGGCTGGCGGCCCGCGCGCATCTCGGCGGGATCGTCGGCGTTAACGTCGGCGCCAACAAGGACTCCGCCGATCGCACCGCCGATTATGTGAAACTGATCGAGACTTTTGCGCCGGTGGCGAGTTATTTCACCGTCAACGTGTCGTCGCCGAATACGCCGGGCCTGCGCAACCTGCAGCAGGCGGAGGCGCTCGACGATCTCCTGGCCAGGGTGATCGATGCGCGCGAGCGCGTGCGGAAAAACGCCGGCGACTCGCCGGTGCTGTTGAAGATCGCGCCGGATCTGAGCCTCGCCGAACTCGACGATGTCGTGCAGGTCGCGCGCGCGCGCCGCGTCGACGGCATGATCGTGACCAATACCACCCTGTCGCGGCCCTCGATTTTGCGTGAGCAGGCGCGAGCCAGGGAATCGGGGGGATTGTCGGGCCGGCCGCTGTTCCGGCTGTCGACGCGGATGGTGGCGGAGACCTATGTGCGCGCGGAAGGAGCGTTTCCGCTTGTAGGCGTCGGCGGCATCGATTCCGGCGGCGCGGCGCTGACCAAGATCCGCGCCGGCGCCAGCCTGATCCAGCTTTATTCGTCGCTGATCTACAAGGGCCTCGGCCTTGTCGAGGATATCAAGAGCGATCTTGCTTCCACCCTGCTGCGCACCGGCCGCGACTCGCTGTCCGAAATCGTCGGCGCCGATGCCGCAGCGATTACGGCCGAGGACTGGCCGGCGACGTAGAACATTTCCGGCCGGTCTGGATTTCGACCACCATGCCGTCGTTTGCTGTCTCATAGTCAAGCGTGTCGAGCCGTTCGAGCATGTCGTCGCTCATATGGGTGAGCACCAGCCGCTTCGGCCTGATTTCGGAAAGATGCGCCTCAAGCGTTTTCAGGCTGAGGTGATTCTTCACCATCCTGTCGTAGTAGTAGGCTTCCGCGATCAACAGGTCGGCGTCGCGGCCGAGCGGGATCAGCGTATCCGTCCATTCGGTGTCGGCGGTATAGGCGATGACGCGGCCCTCGGCCTCGATCCGATAGGCGAGGAACGGGCCGCCGGACCCACCATGCACGACCGGAAACGGCGTGACATTGACCGCGCCGAATCTTGCCGTCACCTCGGGCGCGAGCGCGACAACGTGGAGATCGAAACGCTGCTTTGTGCGCGATGAATTCTCGAACAGCGCTTCCATCACCTGGCTGAGCCGCGCCTCGATTCCTTCGGGCCCGGCGATCACCAGCGGTCGGGTCCTTCGGGTGAATTGCGCATCGAGCAGCAGAAACGGCAATCCGCCGAAATGATCGCCGTGAAAATGCGTGATCAGAACAAGGTCGATGTCATCGCGGGAAATTCCAAAGCGCTTCAGCGCCGGCAGCGACGAGGCGCCGCAATCGATCAGGAAATTGACGCGCTCACCTGTGACATGAAAGCAGGTGTTGGTCCTGCCGCCGGAGCCGAACGCGTCGCCGCAGCCGATAAAGCGCAGTTGCATCGGATCATGCTTTATTCTACCGCCCGCGTGGCGCGCCGAACAGTCGCGACAGCAGCCAGATCGGTATCACGATCACTGCGCCGAGCAGGAAATAGCGCCAAATCCAGTTGATGGCGTCGAAGCCGACATCCCGAATCCACTGGAACAGCGCCTTGATGCTCTTGAGGATGTTCCAGGGATCGAAACCGATCGCCGCGAGCACCACGCCGACCAGGATCGAGAGCAGGACCAGCCGGAATGCCACGGTCAGCGGCGAACCGCCTAGAAAGCGGGACAGGCCGTCATTGGCCGCCGGCAATTCCCTCGTATCGTTTGGCATCGATGGTCTCCCGCGCGGATCCGCCCGCTCACTCTAGTACAGTGCAGGGCAGATGGGGAACCCGCCTGTTGGCGTCAATGGCTGCGTGTGCCCCTGTTTTCCCGGATTTTGATGCATTCCCTAACGCGAACCGGAGCCAGCCTGTGGGAAAGCGCCACGCCTTTCAGCACCGTTCCAGCGCTTCCAGCCGGTCGGCCTCGCGCGGCGGCTTGTCCCAGCGCAGCCGGTTGATGCGCGGAAACCGCATCGCCACGCCGGACTTGTGACGCGACGAGCGTTGCAGGCCTTCGAACGCGACCTCAGCCAGCCGCTGTTCAGGTTCATGAACGACATGGCGGACGGGGCCGAACTTCTCGATGGTGTTGCGACGGACGAAACGATCGATTTGCAGCAATTCCTCGTCGTGAAACCGAAATAGGCCTTGCCGACCGGCACCGGCTGCTCGCCGTCTTCGCCCGAGGTCAGGATGTCTTGCGGACGCATGTCGCGAATATAGGGCGGCGGCCGCCCAATATCAGGTGTCATGCGCGGGCTTGACCCGCGCATCCATCTTTCGCAAGACATATTGATAGATGGATTGCCGGATCAAGTCCGGCAATGGCGAGTGTAGAGCCGATGCCTGCGCGATTGTTCCTGTCTTCCGGTGATCTGGTTGCCGACCGGCGGTTTGATTTTGCGCGCGATCTGCAGCTCAGGGGTGATCTGGTTGCCGCCGCCGATCTCCTGCTGCAGGCGACGGATCTTGCGCCCGGCTTTGCCTCCGCCTGGTTTACGCTTGGAGAAATCCGCGAACGGATCGGCGAGCGCGATGCGGCGATTTCGGCTTTCCGAAAGGCGCGCGACGCCGATCCCCAGGACCGGCATGGCGCGAGCCTACGGCTGATGCTGCTGGGCGCCGAAAAACTGTCGGCGATGCCGCCGGCCTATGTGCGCGCGCTGTTTGATCAGTACGCGCCGAAATTCGAAACGGCGCTGGTCGACGATCTCGGCTATCGCGGGCCGGCGCTGTTGTTCAAGGCGGTGCTGGCCGCCCGCCACGCGGTCCACAAGCCGGCCTTCTTCAAGCGTGCCGTCGATCTCGGCTGCGGCACCGGGTTGGCCGCGACCGCCTTCGCCAGGGAAGTCGATCATTTTATCGGCATCGACCTGTCACCGCGCATGATCGAGAAGGCGCGCTCGACCGGGCTTTACGCCGAACTCGAGGTGGCCGACATGCTGGAGGGCCTGCGCGCCCGGCGTGAGGCCAGCGCCGATCTTATCCTCGCCGCCGATGCCATGGTCTACGTCGCCGATCTCGCTCCCGTGCTGAAGGAGGTGAGGCGCGTGCTTGTTCCCGGCGGGTTGGTGGCCTTTACGGTGGAAACGCATGACCGTGAGGGCGTCATCATCGGCGAGGGGCTGCGCTACGCCCACGGCGCGCCTTACGTGCGCGCCTCGCTCGAAGCGGCTGACCTAGGGCTCGCGCGGCTGGAAGAATTGTCGGCCCGCAACGAGGACAACACGCCGGTGCCGGGGCTGGTCGTGGTGGCGGCCAAATCCTGAACCATCCGGGACAGGCCGCACCGGCTCTTTGGGCCCTCGACCGGCGTGGCCGGACCGGCTTAACTTGCCGGTCGTGAATACCGTCGAACCAGATCTCATTTCGTCGTCGCTGCTGCCTGAAACCTTTCTGCGCTGGTTTTCCTCGCGCGGCTGGTCGCCGCGCGCGCATCAATTGGCGCTGCTCGGGAAAGCCCGCGACGACCGCCCGGCGCTCCTGATCGCGCCCACCGGCGCCGGCAAGACGCTCGCGGGATTTTTGCCGACGCTGGTGGAGTTGAGCGCAATCTCCACGCACGCCCAGTTTGCTCCCCTCCCTCCGCGAAGCGGCGGGGAGGGGTCGGGGGTGGGGGGGCTCTCCACACGTTCGCGCTCTCACGCTGGCACTGAACCAGCCGCAACACCCCCCACCCCCGACCCCTCCCCACCACGCGCTGCGCGCGCGGGGGGAGGGGAGGCGCAGGCGCTTCCTGCGTCACCGTCGCGAAACAGCGTGATCTCAACCGGCCGCGGCGTGAGGCCGGCCGGCGGCCTCCACACGCTTTACATCTCGCCGTTGAAGGCGCTCGCGGTCGATATCGCGCGCAACCTGGAGACGCCGATCGCCGAGATGGGTCTGCCGATCAAGGTGGAGACCCGCACCGGCGACACGCCGGTGTCGCGCCGGCAGCGGCAGCGGCGCTATCCGCCGGACATCCTGCTCACCACGCCCGAGCAGCTGGCGCTTCTGTTGTCGTCCGACGACGCGCCGTTTCTGTTTTCCTCGCTCAGGCGGATCGTTCTCGACGAGTTGCACGCGCTGGTGACCTCCAAGCGTGGCGATCTCTTGTCGCTCGGGCTGGCGCGGCTGTGGCGGCTGGCGCCGCAGACGCGCGCGATCGGTTTGTCGGCGACGGTGGCGGAACCGGAATCGCTGGCGCGGTTCCTGGTGCCGCAGCGGGACGGTGCGAGCGAAGCGGCCGACATCGTCACCGCCGGCGGCGCCGCGGCGCCGATCGTCGAAATGCTCGATACACGCGAAAGGCTGCCCTGGGCCGGGCACAGCGCGCGCCACGCGCTCGACGAGGTCTACGATCTGATCAAGCGCAACAAGACCACGCTGGTTTTCGTCAACACCCGCAGCCAGGCCGAGATGCTGTTTCAGGATCTGTGGCGGATGAACGACGACGGCCTTGCGATCGCGCTGCATCACGGCTCGCTCGACGTGGCGCAGCGCCGCAAGGTCGAGGACGCCATGGCCAAGGGGAAGGCTGCGCGGCGTGGTCTGCACCTCTTCGCTCGATCTCGGCGTCGACTGGGGCGATGTCGATCTCGTCATCAACATCGGCGCGCCCAAGGGCGCTTCCCGCCTGATGCAACGAATCGGCCGCGCCAATCATCGCATCGACGAAGCCTCGCGCGCCGTCCTTGTTCCGGCCAATCGGTTCGAGGTGCTGGAGTGTCGCGTGGCGATCGATGCGGTAAACGAGAACGCGCAGGATACACCGCCGCTGCGCACCGGCGCGCTGGATGTGCTGGCGCAGCACGTGCTCGGCTGTGCCTGCGGTGAGCCGTTTGCTTCCGATCAGCTCTACCATGAAGTGCTGACATCAGCGCCCTATTCGGGTCTCGCCCGCGCCGATTTCGACGACGTGGTCGATTTCGTCGCCACCGGCGGCTACGCGCTGAAGACCTACGAGCGCTTCGCGCGCATCAAGCAGGACAAGAACGGCCGCTGGCGCGTCACCAATCCGCGGGTGCGCCAAAGCTATCGCCTCAACGTCGGCACCATCGTCGAGGAGCCGATGCTGAAGGTACGTCTGGTGCGCTCGCGCGGCGCAAAGGGAAATGCTGGCTCGACCGGCGCGCTGGGACGCGGCGGCCGGATGCTGGGGGAGATCGAGGAATATTTCATCGAGGGGCTGGTGGTCGGCGACACCTTTGTCTTTGGCGGCGAGGTGGTGCGCTACGAGCAGCTTTCGGAAGACCAGGTCTATGTCTCCCGCGCCAGCGACGAGGACGCGAAAGTGCCGTCCTATATGGGCGGCAAGTTTCCGCTCTCCACCTATCTCGCCGAACGGGTGCGAAATCTGCTGGCCGACAAACGCGCGTGGAGCGGCTTGCCGGACCAGGTGCGCGACTGGCTATCGCTGCAGGCGCATCTGTCGCGCGTCCCCGGCACGCGCGAACTCGTGGTGGAAACTTTCCCGCGCGCCAACAAGCATTACCTTGTCTGCTATCCCTTTGAAGGTCGGTTGGCGCACCAGACGCTCGGCATGCTCTTGACGCGGCGGCTGGAGCGCGCCCGCGCCCGGCCGCTCGGCTTTGTCGCCAATGAGTATGCGCTGGCGGTGTGGGGGCTGGGAGACATGTCGTTGATGATCCGGCAGGGCCGGCTCGATCTCGACGCGCTGTTCGATCCGGACATGCTGGGCGACGACCTCGAAGCGTGGCTTGCGGAATCCGCGCTGATGAAACGCACCTTTCGAACCTGCGCGCTCATCTCCGGCCTGATCGCACGCAGGTTCACCGGCGAGGAAAAGACCCGGCGCCAGGTTTTGTTTTCGACCGACCTGATCTACGACGTGCTGCGCAAGCACCAGGCCGATCACGTGCTGCTGCGCGCCGCGCGCGCCGATGCCGCGACCGGACTGCTCGATCTTCGCCGGCTCGGTGATATGCTGGCGCGAATCAAGGGGCGAATCACCCACAGGGAACTCGATCGGGTGTCGCCGCTGGCGGTGCCGGTAATGCTGGAAATCGGCCGCGAAGCGGTCTATGGCGAAGCCTCCGACGAGTTGCTGGCGGAAGCCGCCGCCGAACTGGTGAAAGAGGCGACTGGATAGGCTGTGACGGCGCACGCGAAATCCCCGAACGAAGCATCGTCCGCCGCGCGTATCGCCACGATCGATGTCGCCGGCGTGGCCTTTGTCGCCGATCTCTCCGGCGCCCTGTTCTGGGAAGAAGAAAGCCTCCTCGTCGTCTCCGACCTGCATCTGGAAAAGGGCTCCAGTTTTGCATCCCGCGGCGTGCTGCTGCCGCCCTATGATACGGTGGCGACGCTGGGCCGGCTCGCTTCGGTGATCGCGCGGCACGACCCGCGGACGGTGATTGCGCTCGGCGACAGTTTTCACGACCGCGACGCCCATGACCGGTTGTCCACGCCGGACCGCGAGGCGATCGCCGCGTTGCAGGCGCGGCGCGACTGGATCTGGATTTCGGGCAATCACGATCCGGCGTTGCCGTCCGATCTCGGCGGTATCGTCGCCAGCGAAGTCGCCATTGGTAAAATCGCGTTTCGCCACGAGCCGACGGGAGCCAGCGGCGAAATCGCCGGACATCTTCATCCCAAGGCGCGGGTGGCGACGCGCGGCCGTTCGATGGAGCGGCGCTGTTTTGCCAGCGACGGCGAGCGCGCCGTGATGCCGGCGTTCGGCGCCTATACCGGCGGCCTGAGTATTCGCGACGCGGCTTTCTCGAAAATATTCCAGGCCCCGGGCTTCCTGGCGTATGTGCTCGGTGATCACAGGCTGCACGCCATCGCCGCGTCGCGCTGCTGTTGATCGCGGGCCCGCTGTCCGCCTTGTAAGCGTCCCTCGGCGAGGGCAAACTGGTTCTCAAGAAAAATGCTTTTCGGGAGAACGCCAGCATGCATTCGGCCACTCGTCGTCAGACCCTTGCGGACCTGCTGCGTCGCAGCGCCGCGAGGACACCCAACAAGCTCGCCGTGGTGTGCGGCGAAACCCGCTGGACGTATGCCGAATTCGAGCGCATCAGCGAACGCGTGGCCGCGGGCCTGGCTGAGCGAGGCGTCGCCAGGGGCGCGCGCGTGGCGGTGCTGGCGCGTAATTCCCACGCCTTTGTGGCGATGCGATTTGCGCTGGCGCGGCTCGGCGCGGTGCTGGTGCCGATCAATTTCATGCTGAGGCCTGAGGAGGTCGCCTATATCCTGCGGCATGCCGGCGCGACGATGCTGGCGACCGACAGCGGCCTCGCTCCGCTGGCGCGCGCGGCGAAGGCGCTCGATACCGCCGTGCAAGATCTCGTCTGGCTTCCCGCCGAGGGCGCAAGTGAACCGCAGGCCGACATGATCGGCTTCGACACGCTCGCTGCTTGTGAGGCTATCCCGCCAGAGCCCGAACTCTCTGGCGCCGATCTGGCGCAGATCGTCTACACCAGCGGAACGGAGTCCTCGCCGAAGGGCGCGATGCTGACCCATGACGCGGTGATCTGGCAGTATGTGAGCTGCATCGTCGACGCCGGCATCGCCGCCGATGATCTGACCCTTCATGCCCTGCCGCTGTACCATTGCGCGCAGCTCGACGTCTTCTTTGGTCCTTCGATCTATATCGGCGCGACCAATGTCATCACGGCCTACCCGACGCCGGACAATCTGCTGCCGCTGATCGAACGATACCGCATCAGCTCGTTCTTCGCGCCGCCGACCGTGTGGATCTCGCTATTGCGTTCGCCGCGCTTCGAGTCCACCGATTTGTCGAGCCTGCGCAAGGGATATTACGGCGCTTCGATCATGCCGGTCGAGGTGCTCCGCGAACTGGCGCAGCGCCTGCCGAAGGTGCGGCTGTGGAATCTCTATGGCCAGACCGAGATCGCGCCGCTGGCGACGATGCTCGGTCCGGAGGACCAGTTGCGCAAGCCGGGATCGTGCGGCCGCGCCGTGCTCAATGTCGAGACGCGGGTGGTCGATGACGCCATGCGCGACGTCGCCGCCGGCGAGGTCGGCGAGATCGTCCACCGCTCGCCGCATTTGATGGTCGGCTATTTCCACGATGACGAACGCACCAAAGCCGCGTTCGAGGGCGGCTGGTTTCACTCCGGCGATCTCGCGACGATCGATGATGAGGGCTACATCACGGTCGTCGATCGCAAGAAGGACATGATCAAGACCGGCGGCGAGAATGTCGCCAGCCGTGAAGTCGAGGAAGCCCTCTACCGGTTGCCGCAGGTTTCGGAAGTCGCGGTCATCGGCGTGCCGCATCCGCGCTGGGTCGAGGCGGTAGTGGCCGTGATCGTGATCAAGTCGGGCCATTCGCTGAGCGAGTCCGAAGTGCTGAAGCATTCGCAAGAAATCCTGGCGTCGTTCAAGACGCCGAAGCGGATCGTCTTTGCCGACGCGCTGCCCAAGAATCCAAGCGGAAAGCTGCTCAAGCGGCAACTGCGTGACGACCACGCGCGGTTGTTCGCGGCCGGCTGATCGGACCGGAGGCAGCAGGAGCCGCGACATCGCCCGCGAATACCGAAGCGCGCAGTTGGTATCGAGGCTCGTTGACATGGATCAATACGATTGCGCTCTCCCGAAACGATTATCGACTTTCTTCGGGCTGGCACTTCCGGATCATGATCCGATTGGATCGAACCGGATCATGCTCCAGGCACGAAAGAACAGCCTACGGAGCGCTTATGTTTGGATGTCGCCGGAACGCCATCGCAACCGCAGCGGCCGTAGCCACGTTGGGAGCCCTCATTGCGACGCTTGCCGCGAATGTGGCAGTGGCCCAGGAGGGTTCGCTCCAGGACATCGCCAAAGCGCTGCCGGCACTGCCGCAGATCGTCATCTATCAGGCCAGGGAGATTGTGACGCTGGACCCGGCGAAGCCGACCGCACAGGCGGTGGCGGTGGTGGGCGACCGCATCCTCGCCGTGGGTCAGATCGACGAACTCAAGTCCCTGGCCGGGAAGCAGCCATTCGTGGTGAACACGACGTTTGCCGACCAGGTGATTGTGCCGGGATTTATCGCCCAGCACGATCATCCGTTCCTTGCGGCGCTCACCATGACCAGCGAGATCATCGCGATCGAGGATTGGGTATTGCCGCAGGGAACATCCAGGGCGGCGAAGAGCCGCGAGGATTACCTCAAGCGTCTTGCCGACGCGAATGCCAGGCTTGCCGACCCGAACGCGGTGCTCCTCACCTGGGGGTACCACCAGTATTTCCACGGGGCGCTCAAGAAGGCGGACCTCGATGCGATCAGCTCGACCCGGCCGATCATCGTCTGGCACCGGTCAGCCCACGAGTTCTATCTGAACAGCGTGGCGGAGAAGAAATACAATGTAACCAGGGTCTGGTACGATTCCCTGAACGAGAGCCAGAAGAAACAATCCGACTTCGACAACGCGCATTACTGGGAGCAGGGCATGTTTGCCCTCGCTCCCCTGATTGCGCCTGCCATCGCCTCGCCGGAGCGGCTTCGTGCGGGGCTCGAATTCGTCGTGGCGTATTTTCACGCCAACGGCGTAACGCTGGGCTGCGAGCCGGGCGGCATTGCGTCGAAGCGTCTCCAGGATGCGCAGAATGCGGTGCTGGGTAATTCCGCCAACCCGTTCCGCTATTACTTCATCGTGGACGCAAAATCCGTCACGGGCGCCTTTCCCGATGACAAGGTGATTGCGGAAAGCGAGAAGTATCTGACGTGGGGCCAGGGCATGACCGCCTACCTTCCGAGGCAGGCGAAGCTCTTCGCGGATGGCGCGATTTTCTCTCAGGCCATGCAGGTGCGGGACGGATACAGGGATGGGCACCATGGCGAGTGGATGATGGACCCCGACTTCTTCGCCAGAACGATGAAGGTCTACTGGGACGCCGGCTATCAAATTCATGTCCACGTCAACGGCGACGCAGGCCTCGATATGGTGCTCGACCAGCTCGAAACGAACATCAGGCGCCATCCGCGCCCCGACCATCGCACCGTCATCATTCACTTCGCGGTATCCCGGCCCGACCAGGTTGCCAGGATCAAGCAATTGGGCGCAATCGTGAGCGGAAACTCCTATTACCCGGTCGCGCTCGCCGACAATTACCGGTCGAACGGTCTCGACCCGGCGCGCGCCGATTCGATGGTTCGGATGGGCGACGTCGAGAAGGCCGGCATCTCGTATTCCTTCCACTCGGACATGCCGATGGCCCCGGGCCAACCGCTTCTGTTGATGTGGTCTGGCGTGAACCGCGTCACGAACGATGGCAATGTGCGTGGCCCCGAGCAGCGCGTGAGCCGCCTGGGTGCGCTGAAGGCCGTCACCCTCGACGCGGCCTATGCGCTGCAAATGGAAAAGGACGTCGGCAGCATCCAGACCGGCAAGCTTGCCAACTTCACGATCCTTGGCGACAACCCTGTCACGTCCGATCCGATGAAGATCAAGGACATCCCTGTCTGGGGGACGGTTCAGGAGGGCCGCGTGCTTCCGGTAAACCGGATGCCAGCGGCGAAGCGCAGCGACTCTGGCGAGAGGGCTCCTTCCAAGGCTGCTTCTGCCTCGGATGATGCCGGGATCGCCAGCGCCGCCATCGATCGGCTCGTCGGATTGCTGGCGCTCACCCACGACGACGATCGCTGACAGATCCGGGGCGATCGCCCGAAATCAGCCCCAACTCGGACAGGCGCCGCCGGGTTTCCCAAATGCCGGGAGCGGCGGCGCTGTCTTCACCGTTACTGCGACACCTTCACGAAATCCGGAAACTTGAGTTTTCCTTCCGCGATTTTCGGCGGCCAGACGGTGATCTGCTTGCCGCCCTGCCACTGGAAGACGAGGCCGCTCACGGCGCCAGGTCCGGACTTGATGCCGTGGGTGAACTCGTCGTTCTTGCCGTAGAACCGGATGTGCCCGATCGTGCCTTCGAAATCGGTCTTCTCGATCTCGTCAACCATCTTGTCGGGATCGGTTGAGCCGGCGCGCTGGATCGCCTCTGTGATGATATAGACCTCATCATAGGCGGTGTACCCGGTATAGGCGGGAGGCGTCCCGAATTTCGCTTTGAACGCCTGGGCGAACGGTTTGGTTTTCGAGGTGACGGCGACATCCGGCGTTGCAACCGCGAGCGAGGGGATGCCGTCAGCGGCCCCGTTGGTGTCGTTCCAGAAAGTCGGGCTCAGCGCCTGCGCGCTGATGCCGAACATCGGGACCGGCACCTGCTGGTTCTTCCATTGTACGGTCGGCTGCACGCCGACATGCGAGATACCCGTAACGATGACGTCCGGCTTCTTGCTCTCGATATTGTTGAAGATCGGCGTGAAGTCGGTGGTGTCAGGCGAGAAGCGCACATGCTCGACGACCTTCAATCCGGCTTTTGGCAGGCAGGCCTCGTACCCGACATCGAGCGGCTTGGTCCAGGCCGCATCCTCGCTCATGATCGCAACCGTCTTGAACTTGAGCTGATCGACCAAAAGATCCCTGGCGGCGTCGCAGACGAGCTGCGCCTGGGCAGCGGACGTCAGATAGCCGTGAAAGGTGTATTTGTTCTTTTCGTAATCGTTGTGGATCGCCTTGGTGATCTCGTTGGAAGCGGCCCCCGGCGTGATAAGCGGAATTTTCAGCCGCGCGGCCCAGGGTTCGAGTGCGAGCACCACTTCGCTGATATAGCTTGCGATCACGGCGGAGACCTTGTCCTCGCTGACCGCGCGCTGGAAGGCGCGCACGGAATCTGCCGAGGAACTCTTGTTGTCGTAGGTAACGATCTCGATCTGGCGGCCGAGAACACCGCCTCTGGCGTTGATTTCGTTTGCGGCGATCTGTGCGCCGCCAGGGGTCGCGGCGCCCGCGATCGACTGCACTTCCGCTATCACGCCAATCCTGATGGGATCACGGGATTGAGCTTGAGCCGGCTCAATGAGAGTGAAGGCAAGCGCGGCCGCAAGCGGGATGAAGCCGCTTGAGCTCGGGATAAGAAATGGTCGCAGCATAGTCTCCTCCCTTGACGTTGTTTTCTTTGTCGTTGTCATGCCGCGCTTTGGCGGAGCACCACCGAAGTCTATGCTGCCTTTCCGTCAATTGGGAAGGCGCCCGTGAACATTTAAATTTTGAGCGCGCGCCGGATTTGAGGTGCAATTTCGGCGCATGGCGTTATTTCGCTGCGCCGCATAAATCGGTCGCTATCGGAGTCATGGTGGACACCGAGCAAGCCGCACCGATGGATCCAGATCTGTGAATGCGCGGACTCAAACAGCAAGGTTCATCCGCTCCTGCTTCAGACAATAGCCGCTGGAGACGTGGCATTGCGCTCCGCAAAGTGCCAGGTGCAAGGGAGGTGATTTGCCCGGCGGGCCGTCAGGCGATTTGCCTGTCCAGCCCCTCCTGCAAAAATATTCCTGTTCTCGCTCGACCCAAATCACCTTTACATCCGATGCCGTCCCGCCTCGATAAGAGGGGCGCTTCGCGGTCGTCACGAACGTTGGGTGCGGGATGCGGTGGACGCTTTGGCGCTTCAAGACGAAAGGCGCGTGAAGCGGACGGCGAAGTCGTGTGGTCCTGACGCCCCGACGCTGGCGTCAAGTTTCGCGGGACGAGTCCGCGAGGCGATGGTGGCAAGAAAGCCCGGTCACCAGGGAGATCACGAAGGAAACCGTTAAAACCATCGCGCGGGGAATGCCGGGTGTTTCCGGTGTGACCGTGGTGACTAACGCGCGTGCTTACTACCACACCACGCGCGGCTGCGGGCGCATCGGGCGCCCGGCATTCCCTGCGCCCTCTTGTTTTTCGAGGGGCGACGTTCATGCAAAAGCTCGGGCGCACTCCGCGTCGCGGGAATGCGGATTTGCGTGAGCTCTTTGAATTTTAATTCATCCACGTCGTCCCGGACAAGCGAGCGTAGCGAGCGCGATCCGGGACCCATAACCACCGTTGCGCATTGTTGCGCCAGCTGGGGCTCCAGCGTCGCTCGGCAAAAAAAGCTGTGGTCATGGGGCCCCGCTTCCGCGGGGACGACCGTCATAGAAATGGTCTTGGAAGAAAATCGGAATGCTACGTCGTCGTCCAGACATTTCGCCGGCACAGTGACGCGGCTACGCCGCCTTTGCCTGCAGCGTATTGCAGAACTCGGCGAGGCGATCGGCGAGCCGCAGCGTCGCGGAACTGGCGTCGGGAGAGGCCACCAGCGCCACTTCGGTGCGGTCGATCGGCGAAAAACCTTCCCTGGCGGTCAATACGCGATGGTCGGCCTGGATCGCCATCTCGGAAAGAATGCCCAGGCCCATGCCGGCGGCGACCGCAGCCTGGATGCCGGCGAGGCTGGAAGAGGTATAGGCCATGTGCCACGTCCGCCCGGCGCTTTCGAGCGCGTGGATCGCGCCTGCCCGATACAGGCAGCCGGCGGGGAATCCGATCAACGGCACCGAGCCCGTGCGCGTATCGCGAGGGTGGCTCTTGCTGGTGACCCAATGCACGCGTTCCGGCCACACCGCGATGCCGCCTTTTTCGCCGGCCGCGCGCTTGAACAGCGCCAGATCGAGATCGCCGCGTTCGAGATCGCGTTTGAGATTGGTGCTTTGATCGGCGCGGACGTCGAGCCGCAGGGTCGGATGCGAGCGCGAAAATGCCGCCAGCAATTTGGCCAGCCGGTAGGCGGCGAAGTCCTCGGGAACGCCGAGCCGCACCGCGCCCTCATTGCCCGGCCGGGCCAGTACGTCGCGGGCTTCCTCCGCCAGCGCCAACAGCCGCCGTGCATAGGACAACAGCCGCTCGCCGGCTTCGGTCGGCGTTACGTCTTTGCCGCTGCGGTTCAATAGCGGCTGGCCGACATCGTCTTCCAGCCGCTTGATCTGCTGGCTGACGGTGGACTGGGTGCGATGGACACGCTCGCCGGCGCGGGTGAAGCCGCCGGCATCGACCACGGAGACGAAACTGCGCAACAGCTCCAGATCGAGCATGGGATGCCTATTCATTTTTCCACTGGACAAGATTTTAACATTTAATTTCCAAATATCAAGGCGCGGACCTACATCGGCGGAACAAGGAGAATTTCCATGTCGCTTGCCCCATCCGTCGCGGTTCCCCGCGCCACCTTCAATCCGTTGCCGCTCTATGTCGGCCTGTTCTGCCTGCTCTGGAGTTTTGCCTTTGTTGCAGGAAAAATCGGCGTCACCTATTGCCCGCCGCTCATTCTGCTGGCCGCGCGATTTTCGCTTGCCGGGATTCTGATCCTCGGAATTTCGGCAACTGCGCCGCGATGTCGTGGTCGCTGTCCTGGCGGGATACGTTGGTGTTTGCGATTCTCGGCATCGCCAACAACGCGCTGTATCTCGGCCTGGCCTATACCGGGATGCAGACCGTCTCCGCCGGCCTCAGTGGCCTGATCGTCAGCGCCAATCCGGTGTTCACCGCCGTGCTGGCCGCACTCCTGCTCGGAGAGCGGCTCACCTGGCGCAAGGTTGCCGGGCTGCTGCTCGGCGTCACGGCGTCGCCTTCATCGTCTGGCATCGCATGTCGGTCGGCACCGACAGCCTGCATGGTATCTTGTTCACGCTTGCGGCGCTGGCGTCGATCGTGGCAGGCACCATCCTGTTCAAATTGCTGGCGCCGAAGGGCAGCCTCTGGATCGGCAACGGCGTGCAGAACCTGGCCGCCGGTGTCGTGCTGCTCCCGTTCGCGCTCACGCTTTCGAGCGTCAACGACATCGTGCCGAGCGCATCGCTGATCGGGGCGTTTCTTTTCCTCACATTGGGTGGATCGATCCTGGCCTATCTCCTGTGGTTTCATCTGCTCAAGGTATGCGGGGCGACCGCGGCGAGCGCCTATCACTTCCTGATGCCGCCGCTTGGCATGCTGTTCGCCTGGATGGTGCTGGGCGAGCGCGTCGAAATCCGGGATCTGCTGGGGATCGTTCCGGTGGCGCTCGGCATTTATCTGGTGACGCGCCCCGGCCGCGTCTCATCGCAGCAATAAGGAGGGGACTTTCACATGAATTCACTTCGCATCACCCTGATCGGCGGTCCCACCGCCCTGATTGAAATCGACGGATTTCGTCTCCTCACCGATCCGACCTTCGATGAGCCACGGACCTATCAGTTGCCGCATGTGAAGCTCGAGAAGCTGTCCGGACCGGCGCTCAGCGCGGAGGCCATCGGCGAAGTCGATGCCGTGCTGCTCAGTCACGACCAGCACGCCGACAATCTCGACGACTCTGGCAGGCATTTTCTCGCCGGGGCAAAGCGCGTGCTGACCACGGTGGCGGGCGCGAAGCGGCTCGCCAGCCACGCCGAAGGTCTGGCGCCCTGGGCGGCGACCGAATTAACCGGCAGCGATGGACAATCGCTCACCATCACCGCGACGCCCGCGCGTCACGGCCCGGCCGGCATCGAGCCTCTTTCCGGCGACGTCATCGGCTTTGTGCTGACATCGGCGAATACCGGCAGCCGCCCGATCTACATCACGGGCGATACGGTCTGGTACGACGGCGTGGCGGAGGTCGCGCGGCGCTTCAGGGCCGGTGTGGTGCTTCCATTCGCGGGCGCGGCGCAGACCCGCGGACCGTTCCATCTTACAATGGACACCAACGACGCCATCGAAACCGCGCGCGCATTTCCGGACGCCGTGATCGTGCCGCTGCACACCGATGGATGGGCGCATTTCCGTCAGAACGCGGGCGATCTGAGCGCTTCCTTCGACACGCTCGGGTTCGGGTCGCGCCTGAGACTTCTCGAGCCCGGCGTCGCCACCGTGATCGATGTGCCGCGCTAATCCTTGCGGAACACGATCGACGCCATCCAGCCGGTCATCAGCGCCATGAACGCCGTGACCAACCCATAGACAAAGCCGTCCTGGCGGGCAGCTGTCGCGACGAACTGCTCGAAGCCGACCTTGACGATGTCGAACGCGGTTTCGGTTCGCGTGACCAATGCGCCGTCGGAAAACAGCTTGATCTCGACCTCATAGGTCCCGATCGGCACTTCGGCCGGAAGCGGAATGGTGGTGCGAAACAGCGTCGGCGTCAGGAAGGTCACCGCGGAGGTTTCCTCGCGATACAGCCCGTGTTCGGCGCGCAGCCGCACGAAGGCGCTGCGGAACACGTCGTTCGGCACGACGTCGGCGTAATCCGTTCCCACCCGCTGGGTCAGCAGCACGTTGTTGAGGCCGAGCTGCTGCCGCCGCTCGACCTCGGGGGAAGCAATGGCGTCGAACGGCCGGTTGGAAAACAGGGCGAGATAGCTCGGCACCCTGAGAAATTCGCGGTAGTCGGTGTTGATCCAGATACCGAATTTGCGTTCCTTGCGGCGCGTCACCATGTCCGCGCGGGGGCCGATGACGGTCACGACGAGGTCGTAGCTGGTGCGGCTGGCCGGCGTTGTTGCGTCCTTTTCGACCGAGCCGAACAGCACCAGTTGCTCGCCGGAATAGTTTGGCGTTACGGTCACCCGGTGGTTTGAGACTGACACGATCAGCCGTTCCGCGCGCGCGGGCGATAAAGCGAAAACCATGCTCATCGCGAGCAGGCCGGCTGCTGCGAGTGAACGGTGTTCGATCATCCGCCACCCCCGGTTTCCCGGATGGTGAAGAGATCGTCGGGACGGATCCCCAATTCGATCGCGAAGCGAATTCCGACCGCGAGAATTAAAAGCCCAAGCAGCAGCCGCAGATGTTCGCCGCGAATTTTTTGACCTGCGCGCGCGCCGAACTGTGCGCCGGTTACCCCGCCGATCATCAGGATCAGCGCCAGCACCGCATCGACCAGATGGTTGGTGACCGCGTGCAGCATCGTGGCGAACACCATCGTGACCAGCGTCAGTACCATGGAGGTTCCGATCACGGTCGAGGTTGGCACACGCAAGATATAGATCATGATCGGGATCAGGATGAAGCCGCCGCCGATCCCCATCACCGCGCCGATAAAGCCGATGATCATGCCGACGGCGATCACCGGGATGACCGACAAATAGATCTTGGAGCGCTTGAAGCGCATCTTCAGCGGCAGGCCGTGGATCCAGCCGTGGCTGCCCGAGCGGCGCATCGGAACGGCGACGCCGCGCCGCACGCGCAGGATCGACCGCAGCCCCTCCCAGAACATCAGCCCGCCCACGGTAGAGAGCAGCACGACATAGGACAGCGCAATCATGAGGTCGAGCTGACCGAGCGAGCGCAGCAGCGTGAAAGTCCAGACGCCAAGCGCCGTGCCAACGGTACCGCCGCTCAACAGCACCAGCGCCAGCGCCGGATCGATGGCGCGGCGGCGCCAATAGGCTATCGCACCGGAGAACGATGAGGCCGCGATGTGGCTGGCGACGGAAGCGACCGCAACCGCCGGCGCGATACCGATGAAGATCAGTAGCGGCGTCATCAGAAATCCGCCGCCGATGCCGAACATGCCCGACACGAAGCCGACCGCCGCGCCCATCGCGAGGATGAGGAAGACATTGACCGGGATGTCGGCGATCGGAAGATAAAGCTGCACGCGCGTCGCTTCGGAATAAGCCCTGAGGCTGGCCGAAACCGCTCATGGCATGGTTTCCTTGGGAGTGCGGATCGAATTCCGCGCCTCTGCATAGCCGAATTCGTCCGCGGGAGGGACTAAAGAATCCGCCAGGGACGGCTTTTTTGCCACTTCCTGCCCAGCTCTTTCCGAGGTGGTGAAAAATTCAGATTAATGGCGGCCCGTTCAAGGTCTCCCGGCGGGAGCGGTGACGAGATTCATCGCCGAGGCTTCATCCGGGGCGAGCCAGCGGACCTCTCTGGTGTCGGACATGGCCTCCACGACAGCAGAGGACACGCCCATCCTGGTCATATAGCTCAAGACCATCCCCGCGGTCCGCTGGGTCTCGGCGACGGGGTCGCGGCCGGGCGAGGATGTCACAAATCGGTGGACCCCCAGCACCGAGCCTTCGACGCCGTAGCGGGGCTTGCCGCCGGCAAAGACGAGCACGCAGGCGCTGGCACAGTAGGATCGTTCGATCCGGCCCGAAGCATCGGCGACGCCAACCGCGGTCGCGAGCCCCCGCGATCGGATGACCTCACCCATGATGACGGCCTGGCTCAGATCGCCGCCCGGAGAGGACAGCAATACGGCGTCGCCCGCTGTCAGATTGGCTTCGTCGAGCGTCTCGCGCAACCAGTTCGCGGTTGCGGCGCCGATCGTCCCGCGGATGGCCAATGCAGGTCTGCCGCGACCGGAGCCGTCAAGGTCGACCTTCCCGATCAGCGAGGAAGTCATGCTCGGCGAGAAGTAAGATTCCTTCCAATAGGCCCACGCCTCAGGTCGCGAAAGGTCCTTGTAGGCGCGGATGCCGACGCTGGCGATCAGGAGAATAAAGAAGACGCCCGACCAGATTGGCCGTCGTCTTTTGCTGGCGGCATAACGCGGCTTCGCCGCAGGCTGGCTGGTTGGCTCGCGCGGCGGCGTCACCCAGGGTCCTGTCGGCGACCTCCGGAATTGACTGCCTTCGTCCTGACGCTCATCGATCGGCAATGCGATCCTCTTAAGCGCGGGAGCCGCGCACGCGATGGCGTCTTATCTATAGGTCTTTATCGCTGAGGTACATGCCGGCGACGCCAGGCGGCATCGCCCCGCCGCTTCAATGCGCGGCGGCGGTGCGTCTGGTCGAAACCGGCTTTGCGCCGGGTTTTACGGTACTGGCTTGCGAGGGTGCGGAGTCCCATCCGCCGGCGGGGCTCGCCACGTTGATGGCGTCGTCGGGCTGGGGCTCCGACGTGAAGGTCTGGATCGCGAGCTTAGCCGCAGCGAGCGACTGGGCGTCGAGCCGCTTTGCGATATCGTCGCGTTTGCGTCCCGCATCCACATCTCCCTGAGCCGCGGCCAGGCTGAACCACTTGAAGGATTCGGCAAGGTTCTGTTCGACGCCGATGCCGCGGGCATAGAGGATGCCAAGGTTGTACTGGCTGTCCGCGACGCCGCGATCGGCGGCCTTGCGGAACCATTGTACCGCGCTTTTGTAGTTGGCGCCCTTGCCGCCACCGTCGGCGTCGAGCACGGCGAGATTATGCATCGCCTTGGCGTTGCCGCGCTCGGCGGCCTGCTCGTAATAGCGGCGTGCGATATCGACATCTTTTTGGACGCTCAGACCCTTCTCGTACAGGGTCCCCAGCCTGAAGATCGCCGGAACAACGCCGGCTTGGGCGGCGCGGTCGTACCATTTTGCGGCTTCGTCGAAATTCGGAGCGACGCCTTTGCCTTCGGCGAAGCGCACGCCGATCTCGTACGCCGCGGTCGGATCGCCCTTGAGGGCGGCGGCGCGCAGCAACGGTCCGCCGATTGCGTCTGGCAGCCTTTCGGACGGCGGAATCGGGATCAGGGCGAGCCTGCCGTTGCCCGGCGCCGCCTGCAGGACCGGAATCGTGCCGGTCACATCGCTTGCGGATGAAGTGGAATCCATGACCGTGGGCTGCGGGATCGCGATTGATGCGGTGCTATCAACTGCGTCCAGGACGGAGTTGGAGTTATTGAACGATTGCCGTCCGATCGGGGTTGGCGAGGTCATCGAAGGCGCCACCGGGGCCGGCATGGCTGGTTTGACGCCGTCATCGGCGGGCGTTCGGGCCGATGATTGCGACTCGCTCGAATTCTCCGTCGCGGGCATCTGCGGCGCGCTGCCGCTGTCGAGCAGCGTCATCGCCATCTTGAAGGAGCCAAGCACGATCACGACCACGCTCGCGCCCACCAGCAACGAACGGATCTTGGAGGTGATCGTCGATGGTTCCTTGCCCTGGCCACCGGCTGCAGCCTTCAGTGAGCCGCGGCCAGCCTTGTCGGGCGGCGGTGCGGCCGCTGCGGCCTGGGCCGCGCGTCGCGCAGCGGCGATGAAACTCGAGGTGCTGACGGGCTCTTTCTTGCTCGCTGGAATTTCGCTGATGGCGCTCTCGGAAGCTGCGATGCGCTCCGATGGCGAGGCCGTTCGCCCCGTCGGCCGGGTTCCCGGTTCGAGCGGGTGATCGGGCGGCAGCTCCGGCGCGATCGCGACGCGTGGTGGCGCCGCCTGCGGCTCCAGAATTTCACTGATTGCCCGCGGTGCGGCGGCCGCGGCGGGGAGTGCCATCGCGGTCGAAGCGGAATGGAATTCCCGCGGGGCGGCGTCGAAATGCTGCTGCATCGCGGCGGGATTCGGCAATTCAGGTTTGGGTTGCGGCGTGCTTGCGAACCGTTGTGGGCCCTCAGGCTCCGGGGCGGGTGGCGCGGCGACGATGACAGGCGCCGGCGGCGCGACCTCGGCAGGCTCTGGCGGCGCGTCACTTGAAGGTTCCGGTGGCGCTTCCGGCTGCGCTGCGGCTGGCTCGACGCGAACCGTGCGCAAATCGCCCTCGATCATCGCCAACCGGTCGACCACATGGCCGAGCGTGTTGTGAACAGCTTCGAGGGAATCCTGCGTATGACGGTCGGTTTCAGCCTGGCTGAAACGAATGTCGGACAATTCGCGCTTGACGATGTCGGCGAGGCCGCTGTCGGACGGGGCGGGTTCGCTCCGGCTGCTTTCGGCGAAGGACGCAATGCTCGCTTGCTGGCGTTCGAGATGGCGCAGGATATCCTGCAGCCCTTCCTCGACCCGTCCGAGATTGCCCGCGCGGGGATCGGTGGAGGCCTCTAACCGCTCGAGCAAATAGGATACGCGCTGCTCCAGATGGGCGAAGGCGGACGCGTTGTCGTTGCCGACCGGCATGCGGTCGAGACGGTCGGACAACGCCCGCAACGCGGTCTCGATATGCTCGGAGTTATCGCTTGCCGCCGCTCGTTGCTCGCGATTTTCCAGCGACGAAGTCAGCGCGGCGATGCGCTGTTCGAGGATCGCGAACGAATCGGCGTGGTTATCGGAGCGTGCAAGCTGATCGACCTTGGATGACAGGACGTGGACGTCTTCACTGAGCCGCGCCAGCGCATCGTTGGATGCGACATTGGAGACGATGGCGCGGAGCGCTGCGATGGCGCCTTCGAGCTGGTGGACCGTGGATGGGTCGTCGTTGGCCCGCAAGATCAGATCAAGCTTGGCGCCGAGATTGCGGATCGCCTCGTCATAGCCGGTCAGTTGTTCGGCCGGGGTCAGCGAGCGCAATACCTCGCGGATTTCGCCGAGCGCGCGTTCGATGCCGGCCAGCGCCTGGCTATCGCTGCTGCTCTGGCGGGTGTCGTCGATGCGGCGCGACAGCGAGCGGACTTCGTTTTCGATCAATTCGATCGCCCGGCGCGGCATCGCCTCGGTGATGGCTTGACGAATCTCGGTGAGCTCGCTGCGGAAAGCGGCGATCGACTGCTCGATGTGATCGGGACGTTGCAACGCCTCGATCTGGCTCGTGATCTTGATGAGATGGCGCTCGAGCGACGAAAAATCCGGGCCCGTCGGGATGGCCGGCGCCGATGGCGGAGCATAAGCCGCCGTCGGTGGGGTGGCGGGTGCGATCGGCGGGGCGCTGCGCGGGGGCATCGGCCGGGGCGGGACGCTATCGAGTTCATTCTGGCGCGCAGCGATTTCTGCGATCGCAAAATCGAGCGAGGCCGGGTTGAGCGGGGGCGATGTCCGATAGACCTGGGCTGCCGCGCGCTCAATGAGGTCGGCCTGGCGCTGCTTGTCCGGCATCTGGGCCGGGCGTGCCGGGGCGGGGTTTGAAATCTGCGAAAGCCGTGCGTCGAGGCGCGAAATGGCATCGTTCAACTGCCGCGCGACGTTCGGCTCGTTGCGGGGCGATTCGCTGCGCGGTGGCTCTGTGCGCGGCCTGGGTTGGGAAATCTGTTCGATTTGCCGGGCGATCGAATCCAGCCGCTGGTGAATGTCCGCGACCTCGCGGCTTTCCTGGCTGGGCATTGCCGGCCGCTGATCGTAGGACTGACGAAAGTCGGGAGGGGCGGAGTCGCCGAGGGTGGAATTGAGCCAGTCGCTCAGCGACATGCCGGCCCGGCGCGCGGCGCCCTCGGCCCTCTCCCGGACGGATGGATCGATGCTTTCATAACTCAACGATACGCGCGAATTCATGCTGTCGGTCCGGTTCTAGACTTCGGCGCCCCACCTGCGCCTCCAGCCTCCCCGCGCGTCCCGACCACGAGCCAATCGGATTCCGCGCAGGTCGTCTGCCTCAGACGCCGACTTTTTCGCGTTACGGTAAAGAACGGGTTAAGGAACGTGGCCGGGCGGCCTTAAAGTTGGATTTTCTGGATGAATCGACCGAGGTCAGCCGGGGCGAGGCGCCTCAACTCCGACGCTGCCGCGACCGGGCGGCGGCACGACAGCCTATCCATTGTTTTCGCGTTGGCCGTCCTTGATCGAGACGACATGGGTCCGGCCGGCGCCGGCCGACAAATCCGACAAGGCATCGAGCGCCTCTTCGCACCACTCGACCACGGCCCGCTCATGGCGCACGCCCATGCGAAGTCCAAGGAGCTTGCCCAAGTCCGCGGGGGAAGCGGTGCCTTGTGGGAAGCGCTTGTTGAGAATGCGTTCGTAGCGGGAACAACGGTCGCGGTGGTGTTCCAGCCGCGCCATCAGGTCCGTGCGCAAAGGCTCGATGTCGACGCTGTCGAGCGCGTAAAGTCGCACCAGCAGATCGTCCTTGATGGACGGCGGCACGCTCGGCCGGGCGGCCCAGTGCCTCAGTGCGGCCCGGCCCTCCTGGGTGAGCGTATAGACCAGCTTGTTGGGTTTGCCGGACTGCACCACTTCGCGTCCCTGAATATGCCCGCGGTCGCGAAGCCGCGTGAGCTCGCGATAGATCTGCTGATGGTCGGCTTTCCAGAAGAACCCGATCGACGCATCGAACGTCTTGGCGAGCTCATAGCCCGTCATCGGACGTTCCGTCAGGCATGCAAGGATTGCGTCGCCTAGCGCCAAGTCGCGAGCCTTCTGTTGCTTCCAAACCGTTGTTGACTTTATGCATGAAGTTGCATATGCGTCAATGTGCATAATGGAGACTGGCGCACCCGTCAGTTCAACGTCGTCGTCGCCCGGACCGGAGACCTGATGACCATGACCGTCCTCGACGAGTGGTACGGCTACATGAAGACCCATGACCGCGCGGCACTGTGGGATCTGCTTCACCCAGATGCGGTGTTCGAAAGCCCCATCGTGCATACGCCGCAGTGCGGCCGCGACGTCACGTTCAAATATCTGTCGAGCGCGGAAAAGGTGCTGGGTGGTCCGGGCTTCCGTTATATCGGCGAATGGCGCAGCGACACCGGCGCGGTCCTCGAATTCGAAAACGAGATCGAGGGGATCAGGATCAACGGAGTCGATATCATCAGCTTCAGCACGGATGGCCGAATCGCGCATTTCAAGGTGATGGTGCGCCCGCTCAAGGCGATCAATCTGCTGCATCGCTTGATGGGGGAGCAACTGGCAAAGCAGTGAGGCGATGTCCGGCGCCAGAATGTCGCTATTTGCTGCCTTGCTCACTCCCTACGGCCTCCGGAACCGGTTAAGGTCTATTTCCGGAACACCGCAAAGTCTCGCTTCAACGCCTCTGCCAATTTTTAGCCTGCCCCGCCGGGAGAACATCATGCCGATCTACAAAGCCCCCCTGGAAGACGTCACGTTCCTGCTCAACGACGTGTTCCAGATCGATCGCTACAACAATCTTCCCGGGTTTAGCGATGCCTCGGCCGATGTGCGGGAGGCGGTTTTGTCCGAAGCCGCCAAGCTCAGCGAGGAAGTGCTGCAGCCGCTTAATCGCGTTGGCGATCTCGAGGGCTGCACCCGCCATGACGATGGCAGCGTGACAACGCCGAAGGGCTTCAAGGAAGCGTTCAGGCAGGTGGCGGAGGGCGGTTGGCTCGGACTCTCGGCGCCGACGGAATATGGCGGGCAGGGATTGCCGGTCACGCTGAGCCAGGCCGTCAACGAATTCCAGTGCTCGGCGAATATGGCATTTTCCATGTATGGCGGCCTGACCATGGGTGCGACCGCGGCGCTGATCGTGCACGGCAAGCCCGAACAGAAGAAGATGTTCGTGCCGAAGATGGTGGCCGGGGAATGGACCGGCACCATGAATCTCACCGAGCCGCAATGCGGCACCGACCTCGGCCTGTTGCGCACCAAGGCCATCAAGCAGGCCGACGGCAGTTACAGGATTACCGGGACCAAGATTTTCATCTCCGCCGGCGAGCACGATCTTGCCGAAAACATCATCCATTTGGTGCTGGCCCGAATCGAGGGCGCACCCGCCGGCATCAAGGGCGTGTCGCTGTTCGTGGTGCCGAAGATCCTTGTCAATGCCGACGGATCGCTCGGCGCGCGCAACGGCGTGACCTGCGGTTCGATCGAGCACAAGATGGGCATTCACGGCAATTCGACTTGCGTGATGAACTACGACGGTGCCATCGGCTGGCTGATCGGCGAGGAAAACAAGGGCATGCAGGGCATGTTCGTGATGATGAACGAGGCGCGGCTTGGGGTGGCGGTACAGGGGCTGGCGCAGTCCGAGGTCGCCTACCAGAACGCCGTCGCCTATGCCCGCGACCGGCTGCAGGGCCGCTCGCTCTCCGGGGCAAAGGCGCCCGACAAGCCGGCCGACCCGATCATCGTGCACCCGGATGTGCGTCGTACGCTGCTCACCATTCGCGCCTTCAACGAGGCGGCGCGCGCCATGGTGGTGTGGACCGCGCTGAAGAGCGACGTCGCCCACCGCTCCAGCGATCCCGGGGATCGCGAGGCCGCCGACGACCACATGGGACTGATGACGCCGGTAATGAAGGGCTTTCTCACCGATGCCGGCTTTGCCAATGCGGTGCAGGCGCAGCAGATGTACGGCGGCCACGGCTATATCGCCGAGCAGGGCATGGAGCAGTTCGTGCGCGATGCGCGCATCGCCATGATCTATGAAGGCGCCAACGGAATTCAGGCACTCGATCTGGTCGGACGCAAATTGCCGCGCGACGGCGGCCGCGCCGTGATGTCCTTCTTCGGCGAGGTAGCCTCCTTCGCCAGGGAACACGGCGCGGAGGAGGCGATGAAGCCCTTTGTGGCGCCGCTTTCCACCGCGCTCGGCCATCTGCAGCAGGCCACCACCTGGCTGATGCAGAATGCGATGATGAAGCCGGACAACGCCGGTGCCGCCGCCACCGATTACCTGCACCTTTTCGGCCTCGTCACGCTCGGCTACATGTGGGCGCGTATGGCGAAAGTCGCGCACGACAAGATTGCGGGCGGCGGCGCGACGCCCTATTTGACGACCAAGCTGGTGACCGGCCGTTTCTTCATGGAACGGATGCTGCCGGAAACGTCGGTGAATCTTGCGCGCATCCAGACCGGAAGCGCGACCATCATGGAATTGGCGGCCGAAACCTTCTGACCGGAGACCTTCCCGCGGCCGTTCGGCAATCCGCCGCGGCATCTTTCAAATCGCTTGCAAATTATGATCCTCGTACCAGGAGGGCGTCATGCCTGAGGCATATATCTACGATCACGTTCGCACGCCGCGCGGCCGCGGCAAGGCCGATGGCGCGCTGCATGAGGTGACCGCGCTGGCGCTGGCGACCGCGCCGCTGAAAGCGCTCAAGGAGCGCAACAACCTGGCCGAAGGCGTGGTCGACGACGTCATCCTCGGCGTGGTCGATCCGGTCGGCGAGGCTGGCTCCGACATCGCGCGCTTCGCGGCGCTCAACGCCGGTCTCGGCGAATCCGTTCCCGGCGTCCAGATCAGCCGTTTCTGCGCTTCCGGCCTCGATGCGGTGAATTTCGCCGCCGCCCAAATCATGAGCGGCCAGCATGAACTCACCATCGGCGGCGGCGCTGAATCGATGAGCCGGGTAGGCATTGGCGCGTCCGGCGGCGCGTGGCCGATGGATCCCTCGATCGCGGTGCCGGCCTATTTCATGCCGCAGGGCGTCTCCGCCGATCTGATCGCGACCAAATACGGCTTCTCGCGCGATGACGTCGACGCCTATGCCGTGCAGAGCCAGCAGCGCGCAGCCAAGGCCTGGGACGAGGGACGCTTCAACAAGTCGGTGATCCCGGTAAAGGATGTCAACGGCCTCACCATCCTTGCAAAAGACGAACATATGCGGCCCTCGACGACGATGCAGTCGCTCGGCCAGTTGCAGCCTTCCTTCGTGACGATGGGCCAGATGGGCGGCTTCGATGCGGTGGCCATCCAGTCGCATCCCGAGATCGAGCGCATCAATTACGTCCATCACGCCGGCAATTCGTCCGGGATCGTCGACGGCGCCGGCGCGGTTCTGCTCGGCAGCAAGGAGGCCGGCGTGAAGCACGGCCTGAAACCGCGCGCAAAAATCCGCGCCTTTACCAATATCGGCTCGGAACCGGCGATGATGCTGACCGGTCCTGTCGACGTGACCGAAAAACTGTTCGAACGCTCGGGGATGAAGAAGTCCGACATCGACCTGTTCGAATTGAATGAGGCGTTCGCCTCGGTGGTTTTGCGCTACATGCAGGCCTTCGACATCGACAGTTCCAGGATCAACGTCAACGGCGGCGCGATCGCGCTCGGCCATCCGTTAGGGGCGACCGGCGCGATGATTCTCGGCACCGTGCTCGACGAGCTCGAGCGCACCAATAAATCGACCGCACTGGTCACCCTGTGCATCGGCGGCGGCATGGGAACCGCCACGATCATCGAGCGGGTCTAATCCGTAGGGTGGGTTAGCGAAGCGTAACCCACCATTCCCGCCCACGTCCGCGACATCGGTGGGTTACGCCTTCGGCTAACCCACCCTACAAACAGAGACAACCGCCGCGCCCAGGGGCTGTCGGCATCGAGGGAGCGACAAATGGCTTTCAAGAATTTCAAGTTGGAGAATGACGCCGACGGCATCGTGCTGGTGACCTGGGACACCCCGGGCCGTTCGATGAACGTGCTCGACGAAACCTCCGTCACCGAACTCGAGGAGATCGTGAAGCAGACCACCGCCGATGCGGCGGTGAAGGGCGTGGTCATCACCTCGGGCAAGGAAGCCCTGTGCGCCGGCGCCGATCTGTCGATGCTCGAGGGCATGAGCCGCCAATATGGCGACGTGTTGAAGGCCAAGGGTGAGGTCGCGGCCAACCAGATGCTGTTCGACGAGAGCCGCCGCTTCTCGCAAGTGTTCCGCAATATCGAAACATCGGGCAAGCCTTGGGTCGCCGCGATCAACGGTCTGGCGCTCGGCGGCGGCTTTGAACTCACGCTGTCCTGCCATTACCGCGTCGCCGCGCAGAATCCGAAGACCCGGCTCGGCCTGCCGGAAATCAAGGTAGGGCTTTTCCCCGGCGCGGGCGGCACCCAGCGCGTGCCGCGCATCGTCTCGCCGCAGGACGCCATGCAGCTCCTGCTCAAGGGCGAGGCGATCAATCTCGACAAGGCCAAGGCGCTGAATCTGATTCACGCGATCGTTCCCGCCGCCGATCTCATCAAGGCGGCAAAGGAGTGGATCAAGGGCGGCGGCAAGGCCGTCGCGCCGTGGGACGAGAAGGGTTTCAAGCTGCCGGGCGGCCCGGTCTTCTCCAAGGCCGGCATGATGATGTTCCCGGCCGGCAACGCCATCTATCGCCGCGAGACCTACGACAATTATCCGGCGGCGCGCGCCATCATGAGCTGCGTCTACGAAGGCCTGCAATTGCCGATCGATGCCGCGCTGCGTGTCGAATCGCGTTATTTCACCAGGATCCTGCGCAGCAAGGAAGCGGCCGCGATGATTCGCAGTCTGTTCCTGTCGATGCAGGAATTGAACAAGGGGGCGCGGCGTCCGCAAAACGTGCCGCCGACGAAAGTGAAAAAACTTGCCGTCATCGGCGCCGGCTTCATGGGCGCCAGCGTTGGCTACGTCTCGGCGCGCGCCGGCATCGAGGTCGTGTTGATCGACCGCGACCAGGAGAGCGCCGACAAGGGCAAGGGCCACGCGAAATCCGTGATCGACGATCTGATCAAGAAGGGGCGCGCCAAGGAGAGCGATCGCGACGCCATCCTGTCGCGCATATCGGCGACCGCCGACTACAATGTCCTGAAGGACTGCGACCTGGTGATCGAGGCCGTGTTCGAGGATCGCAAGGTCAAGGCCGAAACCTATGCGAAGGCGCAGCCGCTTCTGAAGAGCGATGCCATCTTTGCCTCCAACACCTCGACGCTGCCGATCAATTCGCTGGCGGAGGAATTCAAGGACCAGGGCAGGTTCATCGGCATCCATTTCTTCTCGCCGGTCGAGAAGATGATGCTGGTGGAAATCATCGTCGGCAAGAACACCGGCGACATCGCGCTCGCCACCGCGCTTGATTACGTGCGCGTGATCGGCAAGACGCCGATCGTGGTCAATGATTCCCGCGGCTTCTTCGCCAACCGCTGCGTGCTGCGCTTCACCGCCGAAGGCCTGGAAATGCTGATGGAGGGCGTGCCGCCGGCAATGATCGAGAACACCGCGAAGATGGCGGGCATGCCGGTCGGGCCGCTGTCATTGTCCGACGAAGTGGCGCTCGATCTCGTGCTCAAGATCATGAAGGCCACGGAAGCCGACCTCGGTCCCAATGCCATCGACCAGGCCCAGAAGAAGCTCCTGGTCGAAATGGTCGAGAAGCAGGGCCGCTTCGGCCGCAAGAACGGCAAGGGCTTCTATGACTATCCCGAGAAGGGCAAGGGCCAGAAGAGCCTGTGGCCGGCGTTGGGCGGCTTGCAACCGAAGCATCTCGACCCGGATACGCTCGATGTCGAGGAGCTAAAGCAGCGTTTTCTCGTCGTGCAGGCGGTGGAAGCCGCGCGCACGGTGGAGGACCATGTCATCACCGATATGCGCGAGGCTGACGTCGGCTCGATCCTCGGTTTCGGTTTCGCGCCGTTCACCGGCGGCACGCTTTCCTATATCGACTTCATGGGGACGAAAAACTTCGTCGCGCTGTGCCACAAGCTCGAAGCCAAGTACGGATCGCGCTTCGCACCGCCGAAACTCCTGATCGACATGGCGGCCAAGGACGAGACTTTCTACGGCCGCTTTCCGCCGAAGAAGCAGGCGGCGGCGTAACCCGCCGCTATTCGAAGAGCCTCTCGTTGGTCGGCGCAAGGCGCCGGCCCGAAATTGACGAGCTAACCTGCAGTCGCATCAGCAACCAGGCCGAACTGGTGGAGCCGGCATGCGCTTCAACCAGCGCCTGAGCTTGCTGAGATCGATCTTTATTTCACCGCGAATATCGGGGGCGCTGTGACTGCGCGCAAATTGCGCGCCCGCGCTGGCACCGGTCTTGCTGATTTGTCTCAAAGACCACGATCAGCCACAACGTTGTCCCAGAATGACCCTCCTGTCGTCCCAAAAGCGTATGCTTGGCTTTGGAATTTTCATCAAGCGTTTCAGCCGTCCCGTTCTCAAACAGTTGTCGCAGGGCCCGAAGGCGTTACGTTTGCGTCAGAAGGATCCCCAATGGGCAGGCGTGGCGCTACTTGTCGTCGTCGCGGATATCTTGCTCGCCATGGTTACCTGGGTCGCCGTCGATTTCTTCCTGCGTTAGATCTGCAGATCTGCACGAGCGGGGTCTCACGAATATGCCGGCGAAATAAGCCGTCTGGCAGGTCACGAGACATCCGATGATGATCGTCACGCCTGCTGCAAATCCATAGCCGTGGGCGCGAAGAAATATCGCTGAAAAGATCGCGATCGGCAGCGAAACCAGGGCGATGGCCCAGACACGAAAGACGAGTCCGGTCGCCAGTCCCAGCAGCGCGCTCGCTATCAACAGGGTGAAGACAATAGTCACATTCAGTGCCGCTTCGAGCGAAGGCGAGGCACTCGATCAAACAGATGAATGATCGAGCGTGATCCTCCGCGATGCATGATGATCCATACTTTGCTAAATAAACCGCGCGAACAAGAACACTCTTGCTGGATGTCCGGAGAAGCCCGGATATCGTTAATCTCAACAAAACCAGATAAAATTTGTGTCGAATTATGGGAGACGCTGAGTGTTTCGTGGGGGATTTTATTGACGGGCGTCGCGATCATCGTCGGCTGCATCATGTGAGAACAAGAAGCGGCGTCGGGCTTCCTTTCAAACGCCATCGACGAAGAGCGCGTCAGGTCAGCTCGCGCGCCGCGGAACCTGTCGGCTCGTCATGGCGAGCTTTGATTGCCCGCCGATAAAAAAGGGCCGGATCATCGATCCGGCCCTTTTGTTTATCCTGTCCCCTGAGAAGGCTCACGCCGCCTTCATCAGGCCTTCCCTGGTCAGGGCTTCCTGCACCTTCGGGCGCGCGGCAACGCGGGCCTTGTAAGCCAGGAGGTTCGGCAGCGCGGAGAGATCGAACTTCATGCGGTCGGCCCAGGACAGCATCGTGAACAGATAGCCGTCGGCGACGGTGAACTGGCTGCCCATCAGGTATTCGCGGCCGGCCAGCACGCCGTCGAGATACTTGAACTTGCCCATCACCCGGTCCTTGAAGAAGGCTTTGGCGTCGTCGGCGAGCACCGGACTGAACATCGGGCCGAAGTTCTTGTGCAGTTCGGTGCCGACGAAATTGAGCCACTCCAGCAATTTGTAGCGCTCGGCGCTGTCGCGGGCCGGCGCAAGATTCTTGCCCGCGGCCTTGTCGGCGATCATTTGCACGATCACAGTGCCTTCGGTCACGAGTTCGCCGCTGTCGAGGGCGAGCGCCGGCACCTGGCCCTTGGGGTTGACTTTCAGATAATCGTCGCCGTTCTCGAGCTTCTTGGCCCGCAGATCGACCTTGACCAGATCGTAGGGTAGACCCGCCTCCAGAAGCGCGATGTGGGGCGAAAGCGAACAGGCTCCGGGCGAATAATAAAGCTTCATCGGATTTTCCTTCCCTCGGATTATTGGCAAATGGGCAACGGCATGACTAAATGCACCTGCATGAAAGAGTCAAGATTGATGCAGATGCATTTAGTGCGCTAGAGTGCTCCTAACATGTTCTGGACCGGGCCATGAAACGCAAACCATCGACCGAGGCGACCGCCGCCTGGATCCGCCTGATGCGGGTTCAGAGCCGGGTGCTTGACGCCGTCGAGCAAGATCTGAAGAAGGCCGGGTTTCCGCCGCTGGCCTGGTACGATGCGCTGCTCGAACTGTCGCGCGCGCCATCGGGCGAAATGCGCCCGGTGGAGTTGGAAAAGCAGATGCTGATCCCGCAATACTCTACCTCGCGGCTGATCGACCGGCTGGTCGACGAGGGGCTGGCGGCGCGCCGCGAATGCAAGATGGACAAGCGCGGTCAGTTCGTCGAGATCACCGAGGCCGGACGCGAGTTGCAGAAAAAGATGTGGGGCGCGTATTCCGCCGCGATTGAAAAACACGTCGGTTCGAAACTGTCCGACCTGGATGCCGTAAAACTCAGTGGGCTGCTTGACCGGCTGGGCTGCTCCTGCAGCGAGACTCCATCGCTCGCCGCAAGAGACGGCGCGCCCGCCCGATGATATCGTTTTCACCTCTCGCATCCGCGGACCGTCCGGTTCGCCGATATCCCCGACACCGCGTGCGTTCGGTCGAAACGCCCCACATCCGGAATCTGCATGGCGCGTGACCAGATCGATATGACACCCCTGCAATCACGCGAGGAATTGGTCGCGTGGCTGGAAGCGGGCGTGAAGCCGCCTTCCGAATTCCGGATCGGCACCGAACACGAAAAGACGCCCTTTACGCTGACGGACCGTCAGCCCGTGCCGTACGAAGGCGCGCGCGGCATCGGCGCGCTGCTGGAAGGCATGCAGCTCCTGCTCGGCTGGGAGCCGATCATGGAGCGCGGCAATATCATCGGACTCTATGACGTCACCGGCGGCGGAGCGATTTCGCTGGAGCCGGGCGGCCAATTCGAATTGTCGGGCGCGCCGGTCGAGACCGTGCATCAAACCCAGTCCGAACTGATGGCGCATCTGGCGCAGGTGCGCGAGATCGCAACGCCCCTGGGCATAGGTTTTCTCGGGCTCGGCATGACCCCGTCATGGTCGCGCGCGCAGATTCCGATGATGCCCAAGGGGCGCTACAAGATCATGACCAATTACATGCCGAAGGTCGGCCGATACGGCCTCGACATGATGTATCGCACCTGCACGGTGCAAACCAATCTCGACTTCTCCTCCGAAGCCGACATGGTCAAGAAGCTCCGGGTATCGCTGGCGTTGCAGCCGGTGGCGACCGCGCTGTTCGCCAATTCGCCGTTCACCGAAGGCAAGCCCAATGGCTTCCTGTCATTCCGCTCCGAGATCTGGCGCGACACCGACAATGCGCGCGCGGGGATGATCCCCTGGGCGTTCGAGGACGGCATGGGGTTCGAGCGCTGGGTCGATTACGCGCTGGATGTGCCGATGTATTTCGTCAAGCGCGGCGACGCCTATATCGACGTGGCGGGTTCGTCCTTCCGCGATTTCTTCGAGGGCAAGAATCCCGCATTCCCCGGCGAGCGTCCGACGTTGTCGGACTGGGCCAACCATCTCTCGACGATTTTTCCCGAAGTGCGGCTGAAGCGCTATCTGGAAATGCGCGGCGCCGACGGCGTTCCGTGGGGACGGTTGCCGGCGTTGCCGGCGTTTTGGGTCGGTCTGCTCTACGACGACGTAAGCCTCGATGCCGCATGGGAGATCGTCAAATCCTGGAATGCGCGGGAACGTCAGTCGCTGCGGGACGATGTTCCGCGCCTTGGCTTCAAGGCCAGGATCAGGGATCGCTATCTGTTCGAAATCGCCAGGGAATGCCTCGCTCTGTCGCATGCGGGATTGCGCCGGCGCGGCCGCGTCGATCACCTCGGACGCGACGAGACCCGCTATCTCGAGCCATTGGAGCAGATCATCGATTCCGGGCACTCCCCCGCCGAGGAGATGCTGGCGAAGTTCCACGGCGCCTGGCGAGGCGCGGTAGAACCGGCCTATGACGAATACGCATTCTAGCAAGGTGCTGGGCCTGGGCCCTTTTTCCCGCGGCCGGCCGAAGAACCGTCGATTGACGGGTGTTTGCGCCGTTCATCCGCCGTACAGGTTCATGGCGATCAAATGACAGACCGCAAACTGCGGGTAAGTCCAATCAGTTGAAAGTCATCGCGAATGTGGGGAGGTCGCCTGCTCCGGGCGTGTTTGGTGACGCTCGCGTTTTATGCGGCCGCCACCGCCATGCGGCCGGCATATGCTCAAACCAGCTTCGATCGTCCGGGCGGCGATTATCTGAGCTCGGTGGTGCCCTCGGGCGACCCGGCGGATTGTGCGCTGGTGTGTGAACGCGACCGACGCTGCCGGGCGTGGAGCTTCAACTATCCGAGCGATACCGCCGGCAGCGCGGTCTGCTGGCTCAAGAACAGCGTTCCGGCGCGCATCCGGGATGATTGTTGCGTCTCGGGCGTGCGCGGGGCCGGAGTGGTCGAGCCGCGCAACGGCGCGATCGAGAGCTCGATTGACCGGCCCGGCGGCGATTACCGCAGTTTCGAACTCAGGCGGGGCGAGGGCGACGAAGCCTGCAAGGCGGCTTGCGTCGGCGACAACAAGTGTCGGGCCTGGACCTATGCGCGGCCGGGCTACGCCGGAAAGGACGCTCACTGCTTTTTGAAGAAGGAAATCAAGCCGCCGCGGCGCAAACCTGGGTTCGCCTCGGGCGTGGTGAGGTAACAATCGCGGCATCCGTACCGTATTGGAGGTGCGCGCCAAAAGCCGTCACGCTGGATTGACCGATGTTTGGGTGCGCCGGTCAAACAGGGAGCTCACGATGATCCTATCGCGCAGGGTTTTTAACGCGGCAATTGTCGCGGCTGCCTTTGTAACCGCCGGCCGGTTCGCCGCCGCACGGGCCAACGCCACTGTTCCGTTTTCGGCGGAGGCGTTCAAGGCGGCTCAGGCGTCGGGTAGCCCGATCCTGGTCGAAATCCACGCCGACTGGTGCCCAACCTGCAAGGCGCAGAAACCCATTCTCGACAAGTTGACCGCCGATCCGAAATTCAGGGACCTGAAGATCTTTCGCGTCGATTTCGACGCCATGAAACCGGTGGTCAAGCAGTTCGGCGCCCAGATGCAGTCGACGCTGATCGTCTTCAAGGGCGCCGCTGAGCAGGGCCGCTCCGTCGGCGACACCAGGGAAGCCTCGATCGCGGCGCTGCTCGACAAGAGCCTCTGATTTTCAGTGACCGCTTTCGCATTGGCGTTTGTCGCCGGGCTCCTGTCCATCCTGTCACCTTGCGTGCTGCCGCTGGTTCCGATCGTGCTGGGTGCGGCGGTTACCGCCCATGCCTTTGGGGCGGTGGCTTTGGCGGCGGGCCTTGCGCTGTCGTTCACCGGGCTCGGTCTGCTGCTCGCGCTGCTGGGGTTCGGGCTTGGCATCGATGCCGGCATGTTTCGCCTCGCGGCCGCCGCGATCATGGTCGTGCTTGGCGTGGTCCTCCTGGTGCCGTCATGGCAGGCGCGGCTTGCGGCGGCGGGCGGACCTGTTGCCGGTTGGGCGGACCGTCATTTCGGCAGCAAGTTCGCCTCGTCGGGACTGGCAGGTCAGTTCGCGATCGGCCTGCTGCTCGGCGCGGTGTGGTCGCCCTGCGTCGGTCCGACCCTTGGCGCGGCGTCGCTTCTGGCCTCGCAAGGACACGATCTGCCGCGGGTCACGCTGACGATGGCGGTGTTTGGCGTCGGCGCGGCGCTGCCGCTGGTCCTGCTTGGACTGCTGTCGCGGGCGACGCTGATGCGTGTTCGTGCCGGCCTGATGTCGGCGGGCAAGCTGGGCAAAGGCCTGCTCGGCGCCTGCTTCATCGTGATAGGCTTGGCGATCGTCAGCGGTGCCGACAAACGGGTAGAGGCCGCACTCGTCGATGCTTCGCCGCAATGGCTGACCGATTTGACGACGTCTTTTTAGAGCGCGGGGAAACCGCATGCAGCTTGAATCGATCCTGACTTGCCCAAAATGCGGCTTTCAAGCCACCGAGGAAATGCCCACGGATGCCTGCCAGTTCTTCTACGTCTGCAAGGGCTGCGGTGAGAAACTCAAACCGCAGCCGGGCGATTGCTGTGTGTTCTGTTCTTATGGTTCGGTGCCGTGCCCGCCGATCCAGGAGAACGGCAAGGGCACGTGCTGCGGTTAGCCAGTGCCGCAGTGTTCAATGCACCGTGGTGAAAAACCGCGCCAGGCGGAAGCCCGACAGCCATGTCCACACCGGCTGGCTGCGGATGCCGAGATCCCAGGATCCGATCAGGGCGTCGGCGCGGCCGACCAGATTGTCTATGGGCAACAATCCAACCCCGCCGTCGCGGACGGGGACGCGGCTGTCGGCGGAATTGTCGCGGTTGTCGCCCATCACGAACAGGTGGCTCGGCGGCACGGTCACTTCAGGCGTGTTGTCGAGCCGGCCATTGTCGCGAAGCTTGAAAATCGCGTGGCTGACGCCGCCCGGCAATGTCTCGATGTAACGATAGGCGGATTCCGATCCGCCATTGTCGTCTTCCGCTTCGCCAATGCCATCGGGCTTCAGCGATGCGGCGCGGTCGTTGATGAAAAGCTGGCCTTCCCGCATCTGAATGCGGTCGCCAGGCAGGCCGACGACACGCTTGACCCAGGCCTGCGATCGGTCGCCCGGCCAGCGGAACACCACGACATCGCCGCGCTTGGGCGTTCCGCCAAACACCCGCCCGGTCTCGGGCAGGTTGATCTGGATGGGCAACGATGCGGTGCCATAGCCGTACGGAAATTTCGACGCCAGCAATGCATCCCCGATCAGGAGCGTCGGCTCCATCGAGCCTGACGGCACGTAGAAAGGCTCGGCGATCGCTCCCTTGGCGAGGAAAACGATCGCGAGCGCCGCCGTGAACTGGAGGACTTGACCACCCCAGCCACGCGCCTTCGCAACCACTGATTCCCGCTCGATGCTCATGCGCCGGTTCCTCCAACCGTAATGCGTTCCATTCGCAGCGTCGGCTGGCCGACGCCGACCGGCACGCCCTGGCCGTGCTTGCCGCACGTGCCGATACCGGTATCGAGGGCGAGATCGTTGCCGACCATGGTGATCCGATGCAGGTCGGTCGGCCCGTTGCCGATCAGCATCGCGCCCTTCAAGGGCGCTCCGACCTTGCCGTTTTCGATTCTGTAGGCCTCGGTGCACTGGAACACATACTTGCCCGAGGTGATGTCGACCTGGCCGCCGCCGAAATTGGCGGCATAAATGCCGTTCTTGACGGAGGCGAGGATTTCTCCGGGATCGCGGCCACCCGCCAGCATGTAGGTGTTGGTCATGCGCGGCATCGGCACATGGGCATAGCCCTGACGGCGCCCGTTGCCGGTCGGCTTCATATTCATCAGCCGGGCATTCTGGCGATCCTGCATATAGCCGACGAGGATGCCGTCCTCGATCAACACCGTGCGGTTGGTCGGCGTGCCCTCGTCGTCGATCGATAGCGAGCCGCGGCGCGACGCCATCGTACCGTCATCGACCACCGTGACGCCCTTGGCCGCGACCTGCTGGCCCATCAGCCCCGCGAAGGCGGAGGTCTTCTTGCGGTTGAAATCGCCCTCAAGCCCGTGACCGACGGCTTCGTGCAGCATCACGCCGGGCCAGCCGGCCCCCAGCACGACATCCATTTCGCCGGCCGGCGCGGGAACCGATTCCAGATTGACCAGTGCCTCGCGGATCGCGCCGTCGGCGGCCTCGCGCCATGCCTTGGTGTCGATGAAACGGGCATAGCCCTCACGGCCGCCATAACCCTTGCTGCCGCTTTCCTGGCGGTCGCCCTGGCCTGCGACCACGGAGATATTGACCCGCACCAGGGGGCGGATATCGCGGTAGCTCTCGCCGTCCGGGCGCAGGATCTCCACCACCTGCCAGGTGGCGCCGAGGCTGACCGTAACCTGGCGCACCCGCGGGTCCTTGTCGCGGACATAGGCGTCGATTTCGGCCAGCAGCTTGACCTTGGATTCAAAGCCCGGCGCATCGAGCGGATTTTCGTCGCCATAAAGCCGCACATTGGTATGCGGCGGCGCTCCTGCGAAGGTTCCGGAATAGCCGCCGCGTACCGCTGCGACCGCGTCGGCCGCGCGGATCAGCGCCGGCAGCGACACGTCGGAAGAATGCGCGTAGCCGACCGCGTCATCCTTGACCGCGCGTAGGCCGAAACCCTGCGAGGTGTCGTACGTCGCCTGCTTTAGCCGGCCATTGTCGAACGCCAGCGCCTCGGTCTGGCTGTATTCCAGGAACAATTCGCCGTCGTCGGCGCCCTGGAGTTCCCGCGCGATCTGGTGACGCACGGAATCGCGGTCGAGGTTGGCGCGGTCGAGCAGGGAGGTCGTGGGGGGATTGGTCATGCCGGCTCCAGTGCAGTTCCTGTCGTCTCCGATAAAGCGGGAACCCATAACGTATGTTGTGGGTCGCGGTCCGCGCGCGAAGCGCGTTGCCGGGGTGACAATGATCGAAGATAGGCACGATCGCCGAAAAAGGGGAGGGTCTGCAGGGCGATTATGCAGCAGGGCACTTTGCCTCACGGCAACTTGTCGTATCCTTCACCCAGACCGTTCAAACTGAGCGGGAAGCCGATGCCTTCTTCGGGGGTCTCGAAGATGATGAAGGTCGCAGTCTTGGCGGTACGCAGCTGACCCAACAGCTTGTCGTCCATCACCACCTCCGCCACGCAGCCATTGGGCAGGCATCTGACAAAACCGGCGCGGCCGACATCGACATTGTCGAGCTTCAGGCCCAGTCCCGAGGGCAAGAGCACGCCAAGCGGCGCCACCACCCGCATCAGCTTGCTCTTCTGATCGGCGGTTTTGATCACGATGACGGTAAGGCCGGCATTGGAGCGGTCTTCCGCTACCACGCTCTGGATCAGGGCGCATTGCTCGCTTTGCGCGCCGGGCGGGGTGTCGCAGCGGATTTGCCAGTCGCCATGGACCGACCGCACAGCGCCTTGGGCGCTCGCTGCAACCGTCAGCCCGAGCCAGAAAAAGATGGCCAGACTGCCACCCAGCCGGTTCCCGGCGAACGGATTGCGACGGATTGCGGCGCTCGTCGTCGGGTGTTTAGAAGGCCCCATCAGGGTCAATCCCTTGATATTTCCTTGGCAAAATCAGTCTGCTAGTGGACTGATACGGCAATGACGGCGCCTTGAAGGCGATTTCGCGCCAGCTTGGGCCGCTGTTCAGGTCGCGAATCAGGCCCCTCGGGAGCAGTTCGTCTGTGCGTACATCGGGCAATTCGCCTGTCAAGCCATTCACGGGAAAATGTGACATCCGCAGAATAGCCGGTGGTGCGCCCCCTCAGTCTCATACTACTGCATTGCGAGCGTCCGCGAATTATGATTTGAGAGGCTGGATTTCGACGCGTTCTAGCGATCTGGCCCCAAGGAATTCCAAGGTGTGCTTCTAAAGTACATCCCAAGGCCGTTTGTCAGGGGGCGGATCGTGCAGCATGCTTCGCCGTCCGGCGGAATGCTTTGGGGTTTTATCAAGGGAGCGCGAGCGGCATGAAGATGTCGAAGGGCCAAATGGGCCGGCAGTTGCTGGGATTGGCGGTAGCCGGTGTTGCGTCGGCCGTCAGCGGGACGGCGTTTGCCGAGCTGGGGCAGCCGGCACCATGGGAATACAAGCTGCAGGAAGCGGCTACGCCGGTGATGGAGAACATCATCTCGTTCCATAACTTGCTGCTCTGGATCATCACCATCATCACGCTGTTCGTTCTGGCACTCCTGGTCGCGGTCGCGGTCAAGTTCAACGCCAGGTCCAACCCGGTACCCTCCAGGACCACCCATAACACCCTGATCGAAGTGGCCTGGACGCTTATTCCCGTGCTGATCCTGGTCGCCATCGCGGTGCCGTCGTTCCGGCTGTTGTTTCTGGAGCTCGACGTTCCCAAGGCGGATCTGACCATCAAGGCGACCGGCAAGCAGTGGTATTGGAGCTACGCCTATCCCGACAACGGCAAGTTCGAGTTTGATTCGCTGATGGCCCAGGACAAGCAGCCCCGGCTGCTCGGCGTCGACAACGAGATGGTCGTTCCGGTGAACAAGGTGATCCGGGTCCAGACCACGGGCGCCGACGTCATCCATTCCTTCGCGGTGCCGGCGTTCGGCATCAAGATCGACGCCATCCCCGGCCGACTCAACGAAACCTGGTTCAAGGCCACCAAGACCGGCATGTTCTACGGCCAGTGCTCGGAACTGTGCGGCAAGGATCACGCCTTCATGCCGATCGCGGTGCGGGTCGTGAACGATCAGGAATTCGTGGCCTGGGTTGAGGCCGCGAAGAAGAAATTTGCCGCCAACCCGGCGAATTCGTTCGCTTCAGCGGGCGCGGCCGCGCAGTAGGCCCGGATCATCAAGGGCTCACGCGCGCCGACCAGACAAGGGCGACAGGACCGCAAGGTCTTAAAGGATTGCAAGGCAGGATTTGAAAATGGCAACCACCGCAGCTCATACCGATCACGCCCATGACGATCACGCGCACGACCATCCGACCGGATGGCGGCGCTTCGTCTATTCGACCAATCACAAGGACATCGGCACGATGTACCTGGTGTTCGCCATCATCGCCGGGGTCATCGGCGCGGCGATGTCGATCATGATCCGGATCGAATTGATGTATCCCGGCGTGCAGATCTTCCACGAGACCCATACCTACAACGTGTTCGTGACCTCGCACGGCCTGATCATGATCTTCTTCATGGTGATGCCGGCGATGATCGGTGGTTTCGGAAACTGGTTCGTGCCGCTGATGATCGGCGCGCCGGACATGGCGTTCCCGCGCATGAACAACATTTCGTTCTGGCTGCTGCCGGCCTCCTTTGCGCTGCTCCTGATCTCGACCTTCGTCGAGGGTGAACCGGGCGCCAACGGCGTCGGTGCGGGCTGGACCATGTACGCGCCGCTATCGACATCGGGCCATCCGGGACCGGCGGTCGATTTCGCCATCCTTGCGCTGCATCTGGCCGGTGCCTCGTCGATCCTGGGCGCCATCAATTTCATCACCACGATCTTCAACATGCGCGCGCCGGGCATGACCCTGCACAAGATGCCGCTGTTCGTGTGGTCGATCCTGGTGACGGTCTTCCTGCTGCTGTTGTCGCTGCCGGTGCTCGCCGGCGCCATCACCATGCTTTTGACCGACCGCAATTTCGGCACCACCTTCTTCTCGGCCGAAGGCGGCGGCGATCCGGTGCTGTTCCAGCACCTGTTCTGGTTCTTCGGCCATCCCGAAGTCTACATCCTGATCCTGCCGGGCTTCGGCATGATCAGCCAGATCGTCTCGACGTTCTCGCGGAAGCCGGTGTTCGGTTATCTCGGAATGGCCTATGCGATGGTGGCGATCGGCGGCATCGGCTTCGTGGTGTGGGCCCACCACATGTACACGGTCGGCATGTCCTCGGCGACGCAGGCCTACTTCGTCGCCGCCACCATGGTGATCGCGGTGCCGACCGGCGTGAAGATCTTCTCCTGGATCGCCACGATGTGGGGCGGCTCGATCGAGTTCAGGACGCCGATGCTGTGGGCGATCGGCTTCATCTTCCTGTTCACGGTGGGCGGCGTCACCGGCGTGGTGCTCGCCAATGCCGGCGTCGACCGCGTGCTGCAGGACACCTACTACGTCGTCGCGCACTTCCACTACGTGCTGTCGCTCGGCGCGGTGTTCGCGATCTTCGCCGGCTGGTACTACTGGTTCCCGAAAATGTCGGGCTACATGTACAATGAGACCATCGGCAAGGCGCACTTCTGGGTCACCTTCATCGGCGTCAACCTGGTATTCTTCCCGCAGCACTTCCTCGGGTTGTCCGGCATGCCGCGCCGCTATGTCGATTATCCCGACGCGTTCGCCGGCTGGAACCTGGTCTCCTCGATCGGCTCCTATATTTCGGGGTTCGGCGTGCTGATCTTCATCTACGGCGTGATCGATGCGTTCGCTCGCAAGCAACAGGCCGCCGACAATCCGTGGGGAGCCGGCGCGACCACGCTGGAGTGGACGCTGTCGTCGCCGCCGCCGTTCCATCAGTTCGAGGTACTGCCGCGCGTGCAGTAATGCGACTGCGCGGCGCCTCCATGGCGCCGCGCCTTTAACAAAGCGAGACCTGTCTTGTCGGTTGTCGATCAAAACGCCATCGAGCTGTCGCCCCGGATTTCGGAGGCCGACGTTGCTGACTACGTCGCGCTGCTGAAGCCGCGGGTGATGTCGCTGGTGATCTTCACCGCGCTGGTGGGGCTGATGATCGCGCCGGGCCATGTCCATCCGGTGCTGGCGTTCACCTCGATTCTCTGCATCGCGGTTGGTGCCGGCGCGTCGGGCGCGTTGAACATGTGGTACGAAAGCGACATCGACGCCCTGATGTCGCGCACCGCCAACCGGCCGATCCCGCGCGGCCGGGTCGCGCCGCCGGAAGCGCTGGCCTTCGGCATGACGCTGGCCTTCTTCTCGGTGATGACACTCGGCATCCTCGTCAACTGGATCGCCGGCGCGTTGCTTGCGTTTACGATCTTCTTCTACGTCGTGATCTATACGATGGCGCTGAAGCGCTGGACCGCGCAGAACATCGTGATCGGCGGTGCCGCCGGCGCCTTGCCTCCGGTGGTGGCGTGGGCGGCCGCGACCGGTTCGCTGTCGGTCGAGCCGCTGTTGTTGTTCCTGATCATCTTCTTCTGGACCCCGCCGCATTTCTGGGCGCTCGCGCTGTTCCGCAGCGACGACTATGCCCGCGCCGGCGTGCCGATGCTGCCTGTCGTCGCCGGTCCCGATGCGACGCGGCTGCAGATACTGCTTTATACGGTCGTGCTGGTGGCGGTCGCCGTCGCGCCGTGGCCGCTCGGCTATTTCGATGCGGTGTATGGCGTGACCTCGCTCGTCCTCGGTGGCGGCATGCTGGCATTCGCGGTCAACGTCTACCGCCATCGCGAGGGCAGTGAAGCGCTGCGCGCGACGCGAAAGCTGTTCGCATTCTCCATCCTCTATCTGTTTGCGCTGTTTGCGACCTTGCTGATCGAGGTGGTCGCCCGCGCCATTGTGCCGTCGGTCTGGTAGGGGGCGCATGGCAGGGCAATGGCCGACAAGCAGGAGCGAGATGGAATTGTCCTCACCGAGGCGCAGAAGAAAAGCCGCCGTCAGCGATCGATCGCTATCGCGTTGGCGCTCGGCGTCCTCGTGGTCCTGTTTTTTGCCGTCACCATGGTCAAGGGGCCGGCCGTCCTAGTGCGGCCGATGTAGCGGACATGGCGAACGAACCGACCAGACGCGAGGAACCTGCCGCAGGCCAGAAGACGGCTTCGCGCCGCGGCCTGACACGCGATGCGGTGGTGGCTGCGATCTGCGGTTTTGTGGTGGTGTTGATGGTGGGCGCCTCCTATGCGGCGGTTCCCTTCTATAACTGGTTTTGCCGGGCCACCGGCTTCAATGGCACGACGCAGGTCGCGACCTCGACGCCATCGGGCGCGCCGCTTGAGCGCAAGATCGCGGTACGTTTCGATTCCAATGTCGCTGGCGGACTGCCCTGGAAGTTCGAGCCGGAGCAGACCGAGATCGAGGTCAAGATCGGCGAAGTGGTCACCGTGTTCTACACCGTGACCAATCAGTCGGCGCGAACCACGACCGGACAGGCCGCCTACAATGTGGCGCCGCTGACGGTCGGGGCGTATTTTCAGAAGATCAACTGTTTCTGCTTCACCGAGCAGACCATGGCTCCCGGTGAAAGACGCGAAATGCCCGTGGTGTTTTATGTCGATCCGTCGATTGTCAATGACAGCGACAATGACGGGCTGAACACCATTACGCTGTCCTATACTTTCTATCCCGTGCGCGACCCGGCCCCGAAGCCTGTTGCGGCGGGCGAGCCGGACAAACCCAGGGGAAGCCTTTGAAAAGGGAAGCCTCTGAAAAGGGAAGCCTTTGAAGGAAGCCTCTGATCATCGCGATCCGGGTATTTGATTTTTGAGACGAAAAAGTGCCGAACAGGCACTGCTAACGGAGAGACCGCAAATGGCTACGGCGCAAGTCAAGCATCACGACTATCACCTCGTCGATCCGAGCCCCTGGCCGGTCGTCGGCTCCGTTTCAGCCTTCATCATGGCGGTCGGCGCGATCACCTGGATGCACCATATGCTGGGCGCGGCGGCTCCCATCATCTTCTTCATCGGTCTCATTGGCGTGCTCTACACCATGGCGAGCTGGTGGGCGGACGTGATCCGCGAGGCGCAGTACAAGGGTGATCACACCCGCGTGGTGCAGATCAGCCACCGCTACGGCATGATCCTGTTCATCGCTTCCGAAGTGATGTTCTTTGTCGCCTGGTTCTGGGCCTTCTTCAACTCGGCGCTGTTTCCCGGCGACCCCGTTCACGCTGCCCGCGAGGCGCTGTTCGGCGGCGTTTGGCCGCCCAAGGGCATCGAGACCTTCGATCCCTGGCACCTGCCGCTGTTGAATACGCTGTTGTTGCTGACCTCGGGCACCACCGTGACCTGGGCCCATCACGCGCTCCTGGAGAACGACCGTCAGGGCCTGAAATACGGTCTGATCCTGACGATCCTGCTGGGCGCGACCTTCACATGCGTGCAGGCCTTTGAATATTCCCATGCCGCGTTCTCGTTCGCCGGCAACATCTACGGCGCGACCTTCTTCATGGCGACCGGCTTCCACGGTTTTCATGTGCTGGTGGGCACCATCTTCCTGATCGTCTGTCTGGTGCGCGCCTATGCCGGGCATTTCACCCCGAAGCAGCATCTCGGCTTCGAATTCGCCGCCTGGTACTGGCATTTCGTCGACGTGGTGTGGCTGTTCCTCTTCATCTGCATCTATGTCTGGGGGCACGGCGCTGAAACCATGGCGCATGGGGCGCATTGATCCTCTTCATTTTTTGAACGCGATGGGCCCCAAAACCGGGTTCCGCCATGCTGATCGCGCTCTCGACTGTGCTACAAGAGGGCGGCCGTTAGGCCGCCCTCTTTGTTGCGCGATACGCGGAAGGCCATCGCATGCAGGAGCAGACCTTACCTACGCTAGCCGAGAGCGCGTTGCGCGGGCTCGCCTGCAAATGTCCGCGCTGCGGCAAGGGAAAGCTCTACGCGGGCTTCCTCACCCTGCGGCCGCGGTGTGAGTCCTGCGGGCTTGACTATGCCTTTATCGATACCGGCGACGGGCCGGCGATCTTCATCATCATGCTCGCCGGCGCCATCGTCGTCGGCTGCGCATTGATCGTCGAGGTCAAGTATCAGCCGCCGTTCTGGCTGCATGCGGTACTTTGGTTGCCGCTGATTCTCGCGACTACGCTGTTGCCGTTGCGCGCGATGAAGTCGCTTTTGATTGCGCTGCAGTTTCATCACAAGGCTGCACCCGGCAGGCTGATCGACCGCGAGCCGAAATGATCGTGCCAGCGGGACGGCGGCGCCATGGCATGACTGCCGCCCATTTGAAGTTCCTGCAGGGGCCGTCGCGATGACGCGCGAACTTCGAAAACGGGGCGCGGGCTTCGGCGTTTTCACGCTGGCGATGGTGGCGGTATTCGTCGGCCTCGGGATGTGGCAGTTGCAGCGCCGGGTCGAGAAACACGCCTTGGTGGCGGCTCTGACGGAACGGCTCGCGGCGGCCCCGGGATCGCTGCCGTCGCCTGCGCAGTGGCGCGCGCTCTCGGCGGCCAGCGATGAATTCCGCCGCGTCAGTTTTGAGGCGACCTATGCGTCCGCTCCCGATGCCATGGTCTACAGTTCCGGCTCGTCCGTGCGCGAGGACATTGCCGGTCCCGGCACGTGGGCCTTTATGCCGGCACGGCTTTCGACCGGCGAGACCGTCGTGATCAATTCAGGCTTCGTGCAGAACACCATGCAGGATCGGGCCCAGCAGGATCGCGCGGTGACACGGCTCGTCACCGGCGAGCCGGTCAAGCTGACCGGCTACATCCGCTTTCCTGAAAACGCGGGCATGCTGACCCCGGCCGAGAACACCGCCAAACGCCTGTGGTTCACCCGCGATCATCTTGCCATGGCTCGGGCGCTCGGCTGGGGCGAGGTCGCGCCGTTCTATATCGATCTGGAACAGCCAGTACCCGTCAGCGGCATTCCGAAGCCTGGGCCGCTTGAGGTGCATTTGAAGGATGATCACCTGCAATACGCCATCACCTGGTTCGCCTTGGCGGGCGCCGTGGTGATCGCCTTCGGGATTTGGTTGAGAGGGCAGAGGCGGGGGTGAGTGACGATGGATGAGACGCTGACAGCTTCCCTTGCGCGCCTGCCGGTCACCCTCCGCGACGTAGAGGCGGCGGCCGGCGTGGTTGCCGGCTCCGTGAAACGGACGAACTTCGATCCCAGCCGCACGCTGTCCGATATCGCCGGCGCAAGCCTGTGGCTCAAGTTCGAGAACCTGCAATTCACGGCGACGTTCAAGGAGCGCGGGGCGCTCAACCGGTTGTCGGTCCTGTCCGCCGATGAACGGCGGCGGGGGGTGATCGCCGCCTCGGCCGGCAACCATGCGCAGGGTGTGGCCTATCATGCGTCCCGCCTTTCAATCCCGGCGACCATTTTTGTGCCTGTGGGAACTCCGACCGTGAAGATCGAGAACACACGGCGGCATGGCGCGACCGTGATCGAGGCTGGGGCAACGCTGGAGGAAGCCACCAGCCTGGCCGTGGACCATGGCCGCAGGGAGCGGTTGACATTCATCCATCCCTATGACGATCCCCTGATCATCGCCGGCCAGGGCACCATCGCGCTCGAGATGCTCGCTGCAGTGCCCGACCTCGACGTTCTCCTAGTGCCGATCGGGGGAGGCGGCCTCGTTTCCGGCATGGCCGTCGCCGCCAAGACGCTCAAACCCGGCATCGAAATCATCGGCGTGCAGGCCACGCTCTATCCGTCGATGTTCAACCTCATCAAGGGGCAACACCTTCCGATGCGCGGCGACACGCTCGCGGAAGGCATTGCGGTCAAGGCGCCCGGACGGATCACCTCCGCGATCGTGCGCGCGCTGGTCGACGATATCGTGCTGGTGACCGAGCAGCAGATCGAGCAGGCACTGAGTCTTCTCATCACCATCGAGAAGACCGTGACGGAAGGCGCAGGCGCCGCCGGTCTGGCGGCGGTGCTCGCCAATCAGGAGCGCTTCAAGGGCCGCGCGCTCGGTCTCGTGCTCAGCGGCGGCAATATCGACGCCCGTCTGTTGTCGAGCGTGCTGACCCGTCAGCTCGCCAGGGAAGGGCGCCTGACGCAACTGAGGTTCGACATCGTGGATCGGCCCGGTCAGCTCGCCGCGGTCGTCGCCGTCCTGAGCAAGACCGGCGCGAACATCGTCGAGGTATCTCATCAGCGCATCTTTACCGATCTGCCTGCCAAGGCGGTACTGCTCGAGGTGGTGATCGAGACCCGGGACCGGTCGCATCTCGATTCGACCATTGCCGCGTTGAGGGCAGCCTCGATTCATGTGGATGTTGGCGGCCACTGACGCGGTTTGGCTGGGGATCGGAGGCGGATACGTGCCACCCCTGATCTGAACCTTGGCCAAGCGCGCAAACGTCTCCGGATCTCTTCGCGATTCCGGCATTTCCCCTTCCGACGAAAACACTTTATGGTGCCGCGGACTTTGCTGTCGGAGCAGTTAATATTACTTAATTATATCAAAGGCTTATCTGATAGTCCGGGCCTTTGGAGGGCGGTTTGACGCGATACATTTCGACGCGGGGGGAGGCCCCTGCCTTAGGTTTCTGCGACGTGATGCTGACCGGGCTTGCCCGCGACGGCGGCCTCTACGTGCCCGAAGCGTGGCCGCAGCTTTCGCCCGAAACCATCTCGGGATTCTTCGGCCGGCCTTATTGGGAAGTCGCGGTCGATGTCATTCGCCCGTTTGTCGGTGACGAGATTTCCGACGCCGATCTCGGGCGTATGGCCAACGAGGCCTACGCCACGTTTCGTCACCCCGCCGTGGTTCCGCTGGATCAGATCGGACCCGGTCAATTCCTGCTGGAGCTGTTTCACGGTCCGACGCTCGCGTTCAAGGACGTCGCGATGCAGCTGATCTCGCGGCTGATGGATCATGTCCTGGCGAAACGCGCGCAGCGCACCACCATCGTGGTCGCAACCTCGGGCGATACCGGGGGGGCCGCGGTCGACGCGTTTGCCGGTCTCGACAATGTCGATCTGATCGTGCTGTTTCCGAACGGCCGAATCTCCGACGTGCAGCGCAGGATGATGACCACGACCGGCGCCGGCAATGTTCACGCGCTTGCCGTCGAAGGCACCTTCGACGATTGCCAGGCGATCGTGAAGGGGCTGTTCAACGATCACCGGTTTCGCGATGCGGTCGCGCTGTCGGGGGTCAATTCCATCAACTGGGCGCGGATCGTGGCGCAGGTGGTGTACTATTTCACCTCGGCGGTGGCGCTTGGGGCGCCCGCGCGAGCCGTGGATTTCACCGTGCCGACCGGGAATTTCGGCGACATCTTCGCAGGCCTTGTCGCCAAGCGCATGGGCTTGCCGGTCAGGTGGCTGCGTATCGCCTCCAACGTCAACGATATCCTGCCGCGCACCCTCAAGACCGGTATCTACGAAGTGCGTGAGGTTCACGCATCGACATCGCCATCGATGGATATTCAGGTCTCGTCGAATTTCGAGCGGCTGTTGTTCGAGGCGAGTGGCCGCGACGCTGGCGTCGTCCGCAGACTGATGGCGTCGCTGAAGCAATCCGGGCGCTTCGTGCTGCCCGACGCGGTGCTGGCGGCGATCCGCGAGGAGTTCGACGCCGGACGCGCCGACGAGACCGAAACCTCAGCCGCGATCCGCGCCACCTGGCGCGAGGCCGGCGATCTCGTGGATCCGCATACGGCGGTGGCGCTGGCGGTGGCGGATCGCGACACGCCGGATTCGAAAATTCCCAACATCGTGTTGTCGACGGCGCACGCCGCGAAATTTCCCGATGCGGTAGAGGCCGCCTGCGGCGTGCGGCCGGAATTGCCCGTCTGGCTGGAGGGTTTGATGACCAGGCCCGAGCACATCGAAGTCATCAAGAACGATCAGGTGGAAGTCGCGCGGTTCGTGCTGTCGGTCAGCCGCGCCGCGAAGCAAGGAGTTGCCGGATGAGCGTCGACGTTACCAAGCTTCCCTCCGGCCTTACCGTCATTACCGATACCATGCCGCATCTCGAGACCGCGGCGCTCGGGGTGTGGGCCGGCGTCGGCGGCCGCGACGAAAAGCCCAACGAGCACGGCATCTCGCATCTGCTCGAACACATGGCCTTCAAGGGCACCACGCGGCGCTCGTCGCGCGAGATCGTCGAGGAGATCGAGGCGGTCGGCGGCGATCTCAACGCCGGCACCTCGACAGAGACCACGGCGTATTATGCGCGCGTCATGAAGGCCGATGTTCCGCTGGCGCTCGACGTGCTGTCGGACATTCTCGCCAATCCGTCCTTCGTGCCGGATGAACTGGAGCGGGAGAAGGGCGTGATCGTTCAGGAGATCGGCGCGGCGCAGGATACGCCCGACGACGTCGTGTTCGAGCATCTCAACGAGCTGTGCTACCCGGACCAGCCGATGGGACGTTCCTTGCTGGGAACGGCAAAGACCTTGAAGACCTTCGACCGCGAAATGCTGCGGGGCTACCTTTCAACGCATTACCGCGGCCCCGACATGGTGGTTGCGGCGGCCGGCGCGGTCGATCACAAGCGGGTGGTCGAGGAAGTGGCGGAGCGTTTCGCAAGCTTCGGCGGCGCGACCGCGCCGAAGCCGACGCCTGCGATGTTCGGCAAGGGCGGCTCCCGCGTGGTGCATCGCGAGCTCGAGCAGGCGCATCTGACGCTGGCGCTTGAGGGCGTGCCGCAAACCGATCCGTCGCTTTTCTCGCTGCAGGTGTTTACCAACACGCTCGGCGGCGGGATGTCCTCGCGGCTGTTTCAGGAAGTGCGCGAAAAGCGCGGGCTGTGCTACTCGATTTACACCTTCCACGCGCCCTATACCGATACTGGCTTTTTCGGCCTCTACACCGGGACCGACCCGGGCGATGCGCCCGAAATGATGGAAGTGATCGTCGACGTGATCAACGATGCCGTCGAGACATTGACCGAGGCTGAGATTGCGCGTGCCAAGGCGCAGATGAAGGCGGGGCTCCTGATGGCGCTCGAGAGCTGCAGCTCCCGCGCCGAACAGCTGGCGCGCCATGTCCTGGCCTATGGGCGCCCTCTGACAGTGGAAGAGCTGGTGGCCAGGATAGATGCCGTGAGCGTGGAATCGACCCGGAACGCCGCACGGGGGCTGTTGTCGCGCAGCCGCCCGGCGGTCGTCGCCCTTGGCAGCGGAAGGGGGCTGGACACGGCGGTTGCTTTTGCGGAAGGATTGACCGGGTCGAAGGCCAGGGCGCGACTTCATTGAGGGCGACTGCTCATATCCTGGTTTGAGCATGGTCTTTCTGGAAAACCGGTTTCCACTTTTCCGGATCATGCCTTAGGCTCAGGCATCGGGGGAGTTCCACGCATGGCGCTGTTTCGTTTGCCGTCGAGCGGACCTGCCGCGCTTGCTCCGCGGGGCCACGGCCTGCTGCTGCGTGCGCCACAGATGTCCGATTTTCTGCAATGGGCGCATTTGCGCGAAACAAGCCGGAACTATCTGACGCCGTGGGAGCCGATCTGGCCGTCCGACGATCTGACGCGCTCCGGTTTCCGCCGGCGGTTGCGCCGCTATGCGGAAGATATCGCGGCGGACAGATCCTACCCGTTCCTGGTATTCCGGGAGTCCGATGGAGCGATGATCGGCGGGATCACGCTGGCGAATGTCCGCCGCGGCATCGTACAAGCCGGCACCATCGGGTACTGGGTCGGCCAACCGCACGCGCATCGCGGCTACATGACGGCGGGGCTGCGTGTGCTGCTGCCGTCGCTGTTCGGCGAACTCAATCTGCATCGCATCGAAGCCGCCTGCATTCCCTCCAATGCGCCGTCGATCCGGGTGCTGGAAAAGTGCGGCTTCAGCCGCGAGGGCCTGGCGCGGCGCTATCTTTGCATCAATGGGGTCTGGCAAGACCACCTGCTGTTTGGCCTGCTGCACGAGGATTTCCGGGGTTAACCCTCGGTTCCAAGATTGTGACACGCGCCTTGGGTTTGCCGCCATTGCGCTGCTATAACGCCCCGGCGGGCGCCCTTCGGCGGCGCGCCAAATCAGCGGGCTATTTCTCTCGGGGAAATCTGGATAATGCGTCACAGGGTGATCACGCAGGCGAAGGTTGCCGGTCGGGCGAGCCGTTTGCGTATCGCGTTCGGTTTTGCCGCGGCGGGGGCCCTGCTGTCGGCGTGCAGCGGAGCCAGCAATACGTTCACCACCCCGCAAGAGGCCGAACCGCTACCTTCCATCACCGACAGGTTCCACCAGTTGTTTGGCTCGAAATCGCAGGCCGTCGGCGAGGCGCCGTCGGCGGCGGACGGCGCCGAACCGGATTGTCCCGTCGTGAAGATTCGCGCGGGGACCTCTACCTATGCCGTGGCCTTGCCCGGCAAGCAGCCGGTCGGAAGCGATCTACGCTATCAGGCGACCATCACGCGGACCGCACGCGACTGCAGGAGGTCCAGTGGCCAGATCATCGCCCGGATCGGAATCCAGGGCCGTGTCATCGCGGGGCCCGCGGGAAGTCCTGCGACCATCGAAATCCCGCTTCGTGTCGCGGTGGTGCAGACCGGCATCAATGAAAAGGTGATCGCCACCAAGGTCTACCGGACCACGGTGTCGATGACCGAGGACGGCAGCGTGCCGTTCAGCCTGGTGGGGGAGGATCTGGCCTATTCGATGCCATCAGGCGCGACCAGCGAATCCTATATCTTCTATATCGGCTTCGATCCGCAGGCGGTGACGCCAGAGCCGAAAGCGGCGCGGAGGAAGTAAGGACGGCTGTCCTGCCGCCGCGCGGCGCCGCTACCGCGGGTGATGACAATTCTTCGGGGTGAGACAGTCAACAAAAAAGCCGGCGCGTAGCGATCGCGCCGGCTTTTTTGTTTCTCGAACCGAGGCCCGTCAGTTCAGCTTTTCGCGAACTTCGGTAATGCCCTTGGCCAGTAGGTCGTCGGCGATCTGCCCCTTCACGGCCTGCGACAGGATGGTGGAAGCCGCCGTCACGGCGGCATTGGCCGCGGCCGCACGCACATCGGCAAGCGCTTGCGCTTCGGCAAGGGCGATCTTGCTCTCGGCGGTCTTGGTGCGCCGTGCAACGAAATCCTCCATCTTGGTCTTGGCTTCGGACGCGATGCGCTCGGCTTCGGCTTTCGCCGAGGCAACGATATCCTGGGCCTCGCGTTCCGCGGTGGCGTGGCGCGCCTTGTATTCCGCCAGCAGTTTTGCGGCCTCTTCCTTGAGGCGGCGAGCGTCGTCGAGTTCCGCCTTGATGCGGTCGCTGCGGTGATCGAGTGCCGTCAGCACCGTGCGGTGGATGCCGAAATAGGCGAACGTGCCCATCAGGATGACGAAGCCAACGGCGACCCAGAATTCCGGTTCGGCGAACATCGAACTTACCCCTTCAAGGACGCGTCGACGGCGCGGCCCACTGACGTGCCGTCGGGCACGACACCGGTGAGCCGTTGCACGATGGCGGTGGCCGCATCCGCGGCGATGCCACGTACGTTGCTCATCGCCGTTTCGCGCGTCGATGCGATGGTTTTTTCAGCGTCGGCAAGCTTGAGTGACAGCCGTTCTTCCAGCGTCTTGCGTTCGGCCTCGGACGCCGCACTCAGCTTTTCGCGGGTCTCGGCGCTGATCGCCTGCGCGCGGGAGCGCGCCGCCGCCAGCTCGCTTTCATAGGCCTTCAGCGCGCTGTCGGACTCGTCCTTCAGCTTTTGCGCGGCGGCCAGGTCGCCTTCGATTGCATTCTGACGGTCGTCGATCGTCTTGCCGACTCGCGGCAGGGCGATACGCGAGACGATCAGATAAAGCGCGACAAACGCGATCAGCAGCGACACCAGCTGGGAAGCAAAGGTGTCCTTCTGGAACGGCGGGAAGGGGGCCTTGTGGCCACCCTCTGCCTCGGTATGGGCTGTCGCGCCCTTGGCGTTGCCATGACTTTCAGCCACGGGCTTCTCCTGTTTGGCTGACTGAGATTCGAGACTGGAATCTCATCGGCCAGATCTGTGATGGATCAGAGCGCAAACAGCAGCAGGAGCGCGATCAGCAGCGAGAAGATGCCGAGCGCTTCGGTCACGGCGAAACCGAAAATCAGGTTGCCGAACTGGCCCTGAGCTGCCGAAGGATTGCGCACCGCGGCGGCAAGATAATTGCCGAAGATGATGCCCACGCCTGCGCCGGCGCCACCCATGCCAATGCAGGCAATACCAGCGCCAATGTACTTCGCGGCAATCGGATCCATGAAACGAACTCCTTCTTGAGGTTTGGTAGTGAGGCGGATTTTCCTAAGAGGCCAGGTCAGTGGCCCGGATGGATAGCATCGTTGATGTAGATGACGGTGAGGATGGTGAAGACGTAAGCCTGGAGGAACGCGACCAGCAGCTCAAGCGCGGTCAGCGCGATCACCATGCCGAGCGGCAACACGGCTCCGAGGTAGCCGGCAATGCCAAGGCCCGCCAGCAGCGGAATGAAGCTTGCGAATACCGCCAAGGCGATATGGCCCGCGAGCATGTTGGCGAACAGACGCACGGAGTGCGAGATCGGCCGCAGGAAGAACGAGAACACCTCGATGAACACGACCAGCGGCAGGATGAAGATCGGAATGCCCGACGGAACGAATAATTTGAGGAATTTCAGGCCGTTCTTGTAGAAACCGTAGACCAGCACCGTCACGAACACGACCATCGCAAGCACGAACGTGACGATGATGTGGCTGGCGACCGTGAAATTATAGGGAATGACCCCGACGATGTTCGATACGGCGATGAACATGAACAACGAGAACACCAGCGGAAAGAACTTCATTCCGTCCTTGCCGGCGTTCGACCGTATGGTGTTGGCGACGAATTCGTAGCTGATCTCGGCCAGCGACTGGAAGCGTCCAGGGACCAGTTGCCGGCCAGCACCGATCATCAGCAGCGAAATCAACGCCACCGAGCCGAACATGTAGGCCGAGGAATTGGTGAAAGCGATCTCCTGATTGCCGATGTGGCCAATCGTGAAGAGCTTTTCGATGTTGAACTGTTCGATCGGATCGATCATCCGCGCGGCATCTCTAAGGTAGCGCCGGCCACGCCGGCGTTCTGCAATCAAATCGTCCGGCGTTTCCTTAACGGCCGGTTCTGTCCGGAGCAACACCTGCCGACCTGATCACGTTCAGCACGCCGGCCGCAAAGCCGACCAGGACGAACACGATGAGCCCGAAAGGCGACGTCGACAGAAAACGGTCGAAACCCCAGCCAAGCAGCGCTCCGACGGCAACGCCCGCGATCAACTCCGAAGAAAGCCGGAAACCGCGTGCCATCGCCGAGGCTCTGGCGGCGCCGTCTCCACTTCCAGCCCCGGGTTGGTCAGTCCTGATGTTTCGGCTGTCCCGAAATTCGGACAACCGGTGCTCCAGACTTCCGAGCCTTGCGGAAAGCGCGGCCTCGTCGGGGGACGACTTGTTGTCGTTTCCATTTTCGCCGTTTTTCGTGCCTTGCGCCATGCTGCGGAGACCCGAAACGATGCTGCGATGGATGGAAACTACGCCCCGTCACCCTCAAAAGCCGCGCGGACCATACTGACCGCATCTAATCAAGTCAAGATTGCGTCACAACCATCTAGTTCGTTGATTTACTTGGGTTTATTCGAATAACCGCAAGTCCGCTGTGGAGCAATCGCCGCACTGCAAAAGCTGGATGCCCAATCGACAAAATTTTGCCGCCCGGCGCAGGCCGGTTCGGCCGGTTCATGGCCGGCTGTTATAGGAAAATATACACAACGCCCCGCGTGCGACTTTCAGGGCGCTCCGGCGCCCCCTGCCAATCCTCGTCGAACGAGAGATGCCATATCTGCTGGATAGGTTTGGCGCGCGCTCCCGCCTGCTCCGCCGATCACCTGCCGGTGATCGACCTTGCATGGTCTTGGCGGGTCTGTTGGGATGGCCATCGATCGCCAGACTTTACCGGGAGCCCCAATGCCGCGTCAGATCGATTATTATTTCTCGCTTCAATCGCCGTGGGCCTATATCGGGCACAAATTGTTCCGGGAAGTCGTCAGTACCTATGATCTAAACGTCAACCACAAGCCCGTGGTGCTGGTGGATCTGTTTTCGGAAACCGGCGGACTGCCCCTGCTGAAGCGTCATCCGGTGCGGCAGCGTTATCGCATGGTTGAACTGCAGCGCTGGCGCGACAAGCGCGGTCTGGCATTCCATCTTCAGCCGGCCAACTGGCCCTTCAACGCACGGCTGGCCGATGGGCTCGTGATCGCGGCGATCGAGGCCGGCCATGATCCCGATCCATTCCTGCGTCGGGCCTTCGCGGGCATCTGGGAAGACCAACTCAATCTCGCGGATCCCGCGACCCTGATCAAAATCGCCGACGATTCCGGACTTCCCGGCAAGCAACTGCTCGAGCGTTCGGGGACCGATGAGATCGGCAAGATTTATGAGCAGAACCGCCAGGACGCGCTGGCCGCCGACGTCTTCGGTTCGCCGGCTTATGTGCTGGACGGCGAGGTATTCTGGGGACAGGATCGGATCGAATTGCTGGTGGACGCGTTGAAGTCCGGTCGCGAACCCTATCGTTCCCGGGCTTAGGATCAGAGGCTTGGTCGGAAAAAGGAAAATCCGGTCGGCGCTTGATGCGGAGCACACCATGAGCACAGCGACACCGTCCCTGAAATTCACGGTCGCCGTCACGGCGCTGATTCTTGGCGAAATGGGCGGTGCCACGGCGCAATCGATGCCTGACGGAGAGAACGGGCGCTATGCGCTGTCTCCCGTTACCGATGGCGTGATCAGACTGGATACGCGCACCGGCGCCGTTTCGACCTGCGGCAATACGAGCGCGGGCTGGGCTTGCTATGCCGTGCCCGACGAACGCGCCGCGCTTGATGCGGAAATTGGCCGGCTGCAGGCCGAGAACGAAAGATCGAAAACCGAGTTGGAGAAACTCAAGGCCGAATTGGCGGCGCGCGAGCCCACCGTCTCCGGCAAGATCGATGAACCGCTGCCGAAGACGGACTCGCTCAAGAAAGCCGACCCGAAAGCGGCCGAGGGTGGGCGCAAGATCGAAATTCCATTGCCGAGCGACCGCGACATGGATCGCGTCATGTCTTTTCTCGAGCAGGCGTGGCGGCGGCTGGTTGAGATGGCCAACCGGATACAAAAGGACATGGGCGGCAAGATCTAGGCGGCCGCATCCCCTCGGCGTGTCGCCCCTGCGAAAGCAGGGGCGGCGGAGAGACAGAGTTTATGGCTTCACCAAAATCCCTCTTGCGTTCTCCCTTGTCCATCGTCAGCGCGAACGCGATCGTATCCTCGCTGCTCTCGGTTCAAACTCCCGGACGAGGCTTCGTCGATTTGACGGCCGAGATCGCCGGATTCGTGAAGGACGCCGGTGCAATCGGGGGCATGGTGATGCTCTTCATCCGCCATACCTCGGCGTCGCTCACGATACAGGAAAATGCCGATCCGTCGGTGCTCAAGGATTTGACAGCGGCGCTCGACCGGCTGGCGCCGGAGAACGCCGGATGGAGTCACGATGCCGAAGGACCCGATGACATGCCCGCTCATGTCAAGACCATGCTGACGGCGACCTCGCTGCATATCCCGATCGTGAATGGCGAACTCATGCTGGGAACGTGGCAGGCGATCTACCTGATCGAACATCGTCTGCGCCCGCATCGCCGCGAGATCGTGCTGCAGTTTGCCGGAGCGAGCGCATGATCCGTCAAATGATGCCCGCTTTTGCTGATCGCGCCCTTCCGAAAATAAAGCCGGCCGCGGAGCGATCCGCGGCCGGGTTTTTATGCCGTCTTGCCCAGGCGGTTGTCGCCGCCCGCGCGAAGACTAGTTCGTCTTGATGTCGACGTCCTTGGTTTCCGGCAGGAAGAAGAAGCCGACCACCGCGGTGATGGATGCGAAGATGATCGGATACCAAAGGCCCGCATAGATATCGCCGGTCGAGGCCACGATCGCGAACGCGGTCGCGGGCAACAATCCGCCGAACCAGCCGTTGCCGATGTGATAGGGCAACGACATCGAGGTGTAGCGGATCTTGGTCGGGAACAGTTCGACCAGCATCGCCGCGATTGGCCCGTACACCATGGTGACAAAGATCACCAGGACGAACAGCAGCCCGATCACCGCCGCGACCTGCGGCCTGAAGATGTCGAAGGGGTTCGACATCTTCACGATGGCCGGATCGCCTGCCTTGGGATAGCCCGCGGCCGCGATCGCCGCGGTGATTGCCGGGTTGGAAGTCTTGGCGTCAGTGTAGGGCACTTCCTTGCCGTTGAAGGTGACCTTCACCCCGGAACCTGCGGGACCGGCCACGGTCGAATATTTGACCGATGACTGGGCGAGGAAAGCGCGGGCGGTGTCGCATGGCGCGGTGAACACGCGGGTGCCGACCGGGTTGAACAGATCGCCGCAGCCCTTGGGATCGGCGACGACTTCGACCTTGGTCGCCTCGATGGCCTTTTCCAGCGCCGGGTTGGCGTTGGTGGAGATCATCCGGAAGATCGGGAAGAAGGTCAGCGCCGCGATCAGGCAGCCTGCCAGGATGATCGGCTTGCGGCCAATCTTGTCCGACAAGGCGCCGAACACGATGAAGAAGCCAGTGCCGAATACCAGCGACCATGCAATCAGGAGGTTGGCGGTATAGCCATCGACCTTGAGGATCGATTGCAGGAAGAACAGCGCGTAGAACTGGCCGGTGTACCAGACCACGCCCTGGCCCATGGTGCCGCCGATCAGCGCCAGCAGGACGATCTTGGCGTTGCTCCAGTTGGCGAAGGCTTCGGTCAGCGGAGCCTTCGAACTCTTGCCTTCATCCTTCATCTTCTGGAACACCGGCAATTCATTCAGGCGCAGCCGGATCCAGACCGAGACACCGAGCAGAACGACTGACACCAGGAACGGAATGCGCCAGCCCCAAGCGGCGAAATCGGCTTCGCCGATCGCGGTGCGCGTGAACAGGATCACCAGCAGCGACAGGAACAGGCCGAGCGTCGCGGTGGTCTGGATGAACGAAGTATAATAGCCGCGTTTGCCTTGCGGCGCGTGCTCGGCCACATAGGTTGCGGCCCCGCCATACTCGCCGCCGAGCGCCAGACCCTGCGCGAGACGCAGGGCGATCAGGATGACCGGCGCGGCAAAGCCGATCGTCGCCGCGTTGGGCAACAGGCCGACGATGAAGGTCGACAGACCCATGATGAGGATGGTGACGAGGAAGGTGTATTTGCGTCCGACGATGTCGCCGATGCGTCCGAACACGATGGCGCCGAAGGGGCGCACGAGGAAGCCGGCGGCGAAGGCCAGCAGCGCGAAGATATCGCGCGTCGCCGGCGGATAGGCGGAGAAAAATTGCGCGCCGATGATGCTGGCGAGCGATCCATAAAGATAGAAGTCATACCATTCGAAAACGGTACCGAGCGATGAAGCGAGAATGACGAAACGTTCGTCCTTCGTCATGCCTCCGGTTCTCGCCTGCGTTGCAGCCATTGTTGACATTTTGGATCGCTCCCCGAAATCATTGTTGAAAGCTCGTCCCCATGAGCCGGACTTGGCCAGATTGGGCCACGAGGTTGCATTTACGGTAACATCGCCGTGAAACCACTCCCAATAAGACTTTTGGCCCGCCGCACCGAAAGGTCGGCACACGCCTCACGTTCCGGGTACCTGATCTGCGCGCATTTGCCCTGTTGCGGCGCACAAAGGGATGCGAATTAACCGCTATTCCGCATGGCGATATTGTGCGCTTGCATACGGTCGTCCGCCGGGGGACAATTCAACGAGAAAACGGCGCTATAGCCCCGAGAGGCGCCCACGGGTTCGGCCTCAACCCTCTTGCCAAGAAATCGATGACCGCCGCTGCCAGCACCCACCTCGTTATTGCCGACGACCATCCGCTGTTCCGCGACGCCTTGCGGCAGGCGGTCGCAAGCGTCGTGACTTCCGCGAAGATTGACGAGGCGGGGTCTTTCGAGGAACTGACCGCGCTGCTTGAACGGGATTCCGATGTCGATCTGGTCCTGCTCGATCTGACGATGCCGGGGATTTCCGGCTTCTCCGGCCTGATTTATCTGCGCGCCCAATATCCCGCCATTCCCGTGGTAATCGTGTCCGCCAGTGACGATGGAGGCACCATCCGAAGGTCGCTGGACTTCGGCGCTTCCGGCTTCATTCCAAAGCGCTTCGGCGTCGATACCCTGCGCGATGCGATCATGAAGGTGATGGACGGCGACGTCTGGATACCGCCGGACACCGACCTGTCATCCGCCGCCGATCCGGATATGGCGCGCTTGCGCGACCGGCTGGTGACGCTGACCCCGCAACAGGTGCGGGTGCTGATGATGCTGTCGGAAGGCCTGCTCAACAAACAGATCGCCTACGAGCTTGGGGTTTCAGAGGCAACGATCAAGGCGCATGTGTCGGCGATCCTGCAAAAACTCGGCGTCGAGAGCCGTACCCAGGCGGTGATCGCCGCGGCGAAAATCGCCGGCGGGCAGTGGCGGCAAGGCACGCCGTCGGCGTAACGAGCCTGTTCGCGCCTGACTATTTGGCCTCTATGGAACCTCTAAGCCCGGCCTGCTCAACGGCTTTTGCCAAGAGTCCATTCGATTGCGCTTCCGTGACGAAGCGACGCACGTACTCCATTCCGCTCTCGCGGCCCTTGGGGATCGCGACCGCGAGATGCTCTTCGCCCCATCGGCCATCCAGGACCCTCGCGCCTGGCATCTGGTCGGACATCTCAAACAGCGTAGGCTTGTTGGTCGCGTACGCATCCAGTTCCCGATGCTCGAACATCTGGACGGCGTATTTCACGTTCTGCGCCGGTACCACCGTCGCGTTTGCCAGTAGTTTCGGAAGCGTGCGCTCCGATGTGCTGCCTTGAGTAACGCCGATCCGCATGCCGGGCTTATCGACGTCCGAATCCGTGGCGATCGGAGAAGTTGCGGGCACCAGGTATCCGAGCTCAATCGAAAGCAGCGTCTGGCTGAATGCGACGTCGAGCGCTCGTAACGGCGTAGAGTTGCTAACCGTGAAATCGACGTCGCCGGCTTTCATCCCATCGAGCACGTCAGCGATTCGCTGATAATTGACCTGCTCGAATGGGACGCCGAGGCGCCGGGCCAACTCCTTGCCGAGATCGAGGCTGAGGCCATGGGTTTCGCCGCTACCCGGCTGCCGGACCATCGAGGTAGGACTGCCCGGATAAACACCGACGCGCAGCCTGCCCTTCGGCGCCAGCACGTCGCGCGCATCCTGGGTCAATGCTCCGCCCGAGGTTATGGCAATCAGGGTCATTGCAATCATCCCGCTGGCGAAGAGGCGACCAATTTTCATGGCGATACCCATTTAAAAGTTACGAAAAGTCCCTCTGCGCTGCGACTATTCCGCCGCCAGCATCTGCTGGGTGCGCCACTGACCCAACAAGGCCCGCAACGATGCCGGCTTGACCGGCTTGTTGAGCACCGTGACGTTTTCCTCACGCGCGGCAGCCCGCACGTGCGGACTGCGATCCGCGGTGATCAGGATGGCCGGAATGCCCTCGCCGAGCCGGCGGCGGATGTCCCGGATCGCGGCGATGCCATTGCCGCGATCGAGATGATAGTCGACCAACAGGCCGGTAACCCGCTTGCCCGCGGCCTCGATGGCCTCGATGGCGGCTTCGGGATCGGCCACCGCGATCACCTGGGCATCCCAGCCTGTCAAAAGCGTCTTCATGCCGTCCAGGATCGCGGCATCGTTTTCGATGCACACGATCAGAGCACCGCTTATAGGCGTTCTGGAAAGGGGGGTCGCGCTGGTGACCGCCGCGGTGTGATTGACGGCCTTGGCGGTCGCTACCGTCACCGAGAATAATGAGCCGCCGCTGACGTTGGAATCGAGCGCAATGCCGTGGTTGAGAACGCGGGCGAGCCGCTCGACGATCGACAGTCCCAGCCCAAGGCCCCGCGCGATCCGCGCGCCCTGCTCGAGCCGGTGAAATTCCTTGAAAATCTCGCTGCGCTTGAAAACCGGAATGCCTACGCCGGTGTCGTAGATGCAGATCTGCAGCAATTCGCCGTGGCGCCGGCATCCAACCAACACCCGCCCCCGCGGGGTATATTTGATGGCGTTGGAGATCAGGTTCTGCAACAGCCGCCGCAACAGCAGACGGTCGGATTTCACCGGCAGCGAGCAGGGCACGAATGTCAGCTTCAGCCCCTTGGCCCGCGCGATCGGCGCAAATTCGATCTCGAGCGAACGCATCAGATCGCCGATCTTGAAACTCGTAATCGAGGTCGTCATGGCGCCGGCGTCGAGCCGCGAAATATCCAGCAGCGCCCCGAGAATCTCTTCGATCGCTTCCAGGGAATCGTCGATGTTCTCGACCAGCCGGGAATCCTCGCCGCCGTTCTGACGCTCGACGAGGCTCGTCACGTAGAGCCGCGCCGCATTCAAGGGCTGAAGAATGTCGTGGCTCGCCGCCGCCAGGAAACGCGTCTTCGAGATGTTGGCATCCTCGGCGGTGCTCTTGGCCAGCGCCAGTTCCGAATTCAGGCGCGTCAGTTCCTCGGTCCGAACGCGCACGCGCTTTTCCAGCGTCGCGTTGGCGCGTTCCAGTGCTTCGGCAGCCTCGAAGGAGGGGGTGACATCGGAAAACGTGATAACGAGTCCGCCGCCGGGCATCCGGTTGGAGCGCACCTCGATCACCATATGCCGATCCGGCAGGCGTTCCAGATACGGTTCGCCTTCAGTGGTGTACGCAGCCAGCCGCTTTTCCGTCAGGGCGTCATCGTCGTCGAAGCCAGAGGGGCTGATGGCCGCCATGAATTCCAGAATTTCCCTCAAGGGAATCCCGATCTGGACGAGATGCGGCGGCAACCCCAGGATTTCGCCGAATTGCCGGTTCGAACATATCAGCTGCAGATCCGCGTCGAACACGGCGATGCCCTGCCGCACATGGTTCAACGCGGTCTGCAATATCTCGCGGTTGAAATGAAGCGCGGCGTGGGAGTCGTCGAGCAGTTTCAGGGCGGCCTTGGCGGAGACGGTGCGCTTGCGCAGCAGGAGCGACATCACCAGACGCGAAGACGCCGCCCCGATCGAGGATGCGATCAGATGTTCGGCGTGCTGCAGCAATTCGAAGTCGGCCGGCGCGGCCGGGTCGAGGCGGGTGTTGTGGGTGACGGCAAAGGCTTCGAACGAATGGCGGGCGCGGTCGGGGCCGAGATATTGCGCGACCGTGCTCTGAATGTCCTGCACCGTCACCGTGGTGCGCCAGCGCCGGAACGTCGGCGTCATCGGCGTCAGCGTGTTGGGCACAAACAGGTCTGCCTGCAATCGTTCGATCGAGGACGGTTGTCGCGCCAGCGACAGCACGACATAGGTCAGCAGGTTGAGCGAAAGCGACCAAAGCACGCCGTGCAGAAGCGGAGCCAGATCCGCGCCGAACAGCGCCTGCGGACGCAGCGCCTCGATGGCGAATGGACCATGCTGCAGCAGTTCCAGGCCGGCTGTCGTGCCGTCCAGGAAGCTCGGCAGAAACAGCGTGTAAGTCCACACGGCAAAGCCGACCAGCATGCCTCCCATGGCGCCTCGCGCGGTCGCGCGCTGCCAGAACAGGCCGCCGAAGAACGCCGGCGCAAGCTGCGCGATGGCCGCGAATGACAAAAGCCCGATCGCGGCCAGTTGGGCGTTGCCCAGCGCGCGATAGTAGAAATACGCCATCGCCATGATCGCGAAGATTGCGAAACGGCGAACCCCGAGCAGGAAGTAGCCAAAATTCTTCTGGCCATCGCGGGACTCGCTGCCGCGCTGCAGCACCAGCGGCATGACGATGTCGTTCGAGACCATGATCGAAAGCGCGACGCATTCCACGATCACCATCGCGGTTGCGGCCGACAGGCCTCCGACGAAGACGCCGACGCTGAGCAATGGAGCATTTCCTTCCATCGGCAACGCCAGCACGTACATGTCGCTGTCGACGGCGCCGAACGGAAAGGTAACGAGCCCGGCGAGCGCGATCGGAATCACGAACAGGTTGATCGCCACCAGATACAGCGGAAACAGCCAGCGCGCGCGGCCTACTTCGGCGTCGCTGGAGTTCTCGACCACGCTGACGTGAAACTGTCGCGGCAGCAGCATGATCGCGCAGAACGACAATAGTACCATGGTGAGGAAATTGCCGATCGACGGCACGTAGTCGATGGCGCGCACCGCTTCCGGCGTTTTCATCGCGCGCTCTACCAGCTCGACCGGCGTGAACATCCAGAAGGTGACGAATGCGCCGGCGGCGATAAAGGCGACCAGTTTGACGATGGATTCGGTGGCAACGGCCAGCATCAGTCCATGCTGGTGTTCGGTCGCGTCGGTCTGGCGCGTCCCGAACAGCACCGCGAACGCAGCCATTGCCAGCGTGGCGGTCAGCGCGATGTCGCCGATGATCGGGATTGCGGAGAAGGCCTGATCTTCGCTCAGGATCGTTTCAAGCGACGACGCCACGGCCTTGAGCTGAAGGGCGATGTAGGGAATCGAGCCGATGATCGCGATTGAGGCAACGGTCGCGGCCACCGCCTGGCTCTTGCCGTAGCGCGCGGCGATGAAATCGGCGATCGAGGTAATGTTCTGGGATTTTGCCAGCTGGATCACGCGGCGCAGCAGCGGCGTGCAGAGCGCGATCATCAGGATCGGACCGATATAGATTGCAAGAAAGTCCACGCTGGTGCGGGTGGCGAACCCGACCGAGCCGAAGAACGTCCAGGAAGTGCAATAGATCGCCAGCGACAAGGGATAGATCAGCGCGCTGGCGCGCCCGCGCTGCGTCGGCGACAGGCGGTCGCCGTAGCTGGCAACGAAAAACAGGAACCCGATGTAGCCGAAGGCGGCTGCGATCACGCCCCAGTCGTGCAGCATTGCTGCTTACTCCCTGGACCACGATCCGAATGAACCGAACCGGATCGCGATTTCATTTCTTCGTCCGAACACGCTCTTTTCGGAAAACCGGGTACCCGTATTTCCGGATCGTGCTGCAGATTTCGGCGCGCGCCCGGTTCCGCGGCACCGTAACGACTGACGTCATGGCCAGAAAGTATAGCCGGAATCCAGCGGCAAAGCACAGTACATCGCCGGCCGGAAGCCGGGATTTAGGCCGCGGCTGCCAGGTTAATGCGCTATTCCGCCGCCAGCGATTTCTGGTGCAGCGGCAGACCGAGCCGCTCCCAGACCTGCAACAAGGCTTCGGCAAGCCGATCGATCAGCGCGTCGTCGTGATAGGGCGACGGCGTGATGCGCAGCCGCTCGGTGCCTTTGGCCACCGTCGGATAGTTGATCGGCTGGATATAGATGCCGTGTTCTTCCAGGAGAATATCGCAGGCCTGCTTGCACTTCTCGGGATCTCCGACGAACAGCGGCACGATATGGGTGTCGCTCGACATTACCGGCAGCCCCGCGGCGGTCAGGATCGCCTTGACGCGGGCGGCGCGGTCCTGATGGCGCTCGCGTTCCCAGTTCGAGGTTTTGAGATGCCGGATCGCCGCGGTCGCCGCCGAGCAGATCGCGGGCGGCAGCGCGGTGGTGAAGATGAAGCCCGGTGCGTAGGAGCGGACGGCATCGACCATCTCGGAGGTTCCGGCGATATATCCGCCGAGACAGCCGAAGGCCTTGGCAAGTGTGCCTTCCAGAATATCGATGCGGTGCATGACGCCGTCACGCTCGGCAATGCCGCCGCCGCGCGGGCCATACATGCCGACGGCATGAACCTCGTCGACATAGGTCATCGCGCCATAGCGCTCGGCGAGATCGCAGATCTTCGCCAGCGGCGCGATATCGCCGTCCATTGAATAAAGACTTCTCGCAGGCGATCAGCTTCGGCCGGTCGGGACCCGCGGCGCGCAGCAATTCCTCGAGATGCGCCATGTCGCTGTGGCGGAACACCTGGCGCTCGCAGCCGGCCTGGCGGATGCCCTCGATCATCGAGTTGTGGTTGAGCGCGTCCGACAGGATCAGGCAATTCGGAATCAGCTTGGCGATGGTCGCTATGCCGGTCTGGTTGGACACATAACCCGAGGTGAACAGCAACGCGGCTTCCTTGCCGTGCAGATCGGCCAGTTCCTGCTCGAGCTGCACGAGCGGGTGATGCGTGCCTGCGATGTTGCGGGTGCCGCCGGCGCCCGTGCCCACTCTGGTGGCAGTCTCGACCATGGCGCCGACGACCTTCGGATGCTGTCCCATCCCGAGATAATCGTTGGAGCACCAGATCACGACGTTGCGCGGTCCCTTCGGGGAATGCCACACCGCATGCGGAAACCGCCCGGCGATGCGTTCAAGATCGGCGAAAACCCGGTAACGCCGCTCGTCATGCAGGCGATTGAGGGCGGCGCTGAAGAATTGGCTGTAGTCCATCGCAAAACCTGGAACGGGTCGTGAGGCCGGAGCGGCGTGCCCCTTTTTAGAGCGTTTCCACGATTAATGTCGAGCGGGAATCGGGGCTTTGATCCGGATCAAGTCCTGGCGTGCGCCTCAGGCAAAAATTCGATCCAGATCAACATGCTGGCTGCTTTTTAAGGTGTTGGCCGTCTTGCTGGCGGCCCGGCGCATGTCCTACGATCCTCTTCCATCTGGCCGCCGCCGTTCGCGGCGGAATCATCACCGGAAGCCAGCACGGCGGGGCGGTGGCAGACCGCGCCGGCAACAAGAGCCAGGGAGGAAATTGTCATGTCCACGCGCCGTCATTTTCTGAAGGCCGGCACCGCAGCCGTTGCCACCGGCATCGTCTTCTGCGGCTGCGGCCTTCTGAAGAGCGCGCACGCCGAGCAGCCGGCGCGCCAGAAATTGCCCGTCATGGTCAACGGAAAGCGGGTCAAGACCATCGACGTGCACGCGCATTGTCATTTCCGCGAGGCGGGCGCGTTGCTCGGCGAGGAAGGTATCAAGCTCCAGATCGGCCCGGTCAGGGGCGCAGAAGAGACATTTCTTGATCTCGGCCAGCGGCTCGCCGCGATGGACGCGCAGGCCGTTGACCTGGAAGTCCTGTCGATCAATCCGTTTTGGTATCACCGCGAGCGCGATCTTGCGGCGCAGGTCGTCAAGATGCAGAACGAGAAGCTCGCCGAGCTTTGCGCCTCAAAGCCGGATCGTTTCGCGGCCTTCGCCTCGCTCACCTTGCAGGCGCCCGATCTCGCCGTCGAGGAACTTCAGACCGCGGTAAAGAAACAGGGCTTGAAGGGCGCGGCGATCGGCGGCTCGGTGAACGGCGTGGACTTCTCCGACCCGAAATTTCACCCGGTTTGGGCCAAGGCGGAGGAACTCGGCGTGCCCCTGTTCATCCATCCGCTGGGCGTTCGCGAGCTCGGCAAGCGGCTGTCGGGCAACGGATGGCTCGGCAACACCATCGGCAATCCGCTCGACACGACGATCGCGCTCTCGCACCTCATCTTCGAGGGCACGCTGGATCGCTTTCCCGGGCTGAAACTGATCGCCGCCCATGGCGGCGGGTACCTCGCGTCCTATGCCGATCGTTCGGACCATGCCTGCATGGTCGGGCCCAAGGGCTGCAATCCCGACGTGAGGCTCAAGAAGGCGCCGACGGAATATCTCAAGCAGATCTATTTCGATTCCCTGGTCTTCACGCCCGAGGCGATCCGCCACCTGGCGGCGCAGGTCGGCGCCGGCCAGATCGTGCTCGGCAGCGATTATCCCTATCCCTGGCAGCTCAATCCGGTGGACCACATCTTCGCCTCGACCTCGCTTAGCGACAGCGAGAAGGCCGACATCCTCGGCCGTACCGCGGCGAAGCTGTTCAATCTCGAGACGTAGCGCGCCCGCGGCGCGCGCCCGATCAGGTGGTCCTGAAGTGAAGCACGCCGTCGGTCTCCTCGGCCGTGAGGCGACCTTCGACCAGCATGTAGTTCACATGCGCGATCAGCTCGCCGGCGGCAAATCCCATCTGATGGGCGTCGAGCAGGTGCTTGTGGAACACGACGGGCACCAGTTCCTTGGAGGTCTTCGAGGTTTCCCGGCACGCGTCCGCAATCAGCCGGCAACGTTCCTCGTGGTGATCGGCCAATTGCTTGATTCTCGTCTTCAACCCGTAGAAGGGGACGCCGTGGCCGGGCAGCACAAGCAGGTCGTAGGGCAGCGTGGTCGTGAGGCTCGCCAGCGAGGCCAGATACTCGCCCAGCGAGTTCTGGTCGGGTTCGACCGCCCAGACGCTGACATTGGGCGAAATCCTGCTCAGCACCTGGTCGGCGGACAGGAACAGTTTGTCGGCAGCGCAATAGAGCATCACCTGATCGAGCGCGTGTCCGCCACCGGTGATGACCTTGAAGCGCCTTGTGCCGATCGAGATCTCGTCGCCATGTGAGATGCGGCGATAGGATGGCGGCAGGACCGAAACCCGCGTCAGGTAATCCTGGCCGCGGCCGAGCAACTTGTCGGTCAGACTCTCGTCCATGCCGTGACGGCGGAAGAACAGGCGCTGCGCCATCTTGCGCTCTTCGGTGCCGCGGTTCTGATGGTAGACCGACTGCAGATACTCGACCTGCGACATATGGAGCGGGCAGTTGAAACGATCGACCACCCAGCCCGCGAGGCCGACATGGTCGGGATGCGAATGGGTGACGATGAGCCGCGTGATTTTCACATGCGCGAGTGGGCCCTCGAACAACGCGGTCCAGGCCGCGATCGACTCCTCGTTGCCAAAGCCGGAATCCACCATCGCCCAGCCGTCGCCGTCGGCGAGCAGATAGATGTTTACGTGATTGAGACGGAACGGCAGCTTCAGGCGGACCCACAAGACACCACCCATCACCTCGACGACCTGGTCCGGGCCAGGATGGTTTTCCCAGGGGTAACGCAGTGCCTCGACCGAGGATTTGGTCGCGTCCGCTTTTGTGTGCATGGTTTTGGGTCGCAGGTTGCCCGTTATCGGCTCGGCCACACTATCGGCGGGTCGCCCGCCGAACACAACCGCGATTTCCGCAAAGCGGAAGCGGTTCTTCGAGCGGTAAAATGCCCTGAACGAGCTTTCTGATTTCTTGCGCGGAAAAACAAAAAGGCCGGCGCGAGGCCGGCCTTTTCAAACTCTTTGATCAGACGCGGATCAGTACTTCGCGACGACCGGGCCACCCCAGTTGAAGCGATAGTTGATGCCGGCCTTCACGACATGGTCGTCGGTGCGGAAGTTGCCGAACGGAGCGAGCGCGGTCGGAGTGACGAACGAGCTGTTGCCGAAGTTATAGTACTGATACTCGATCTTGGCCGACCAGTTCTGGGTGAACATGTATTCGAGGCCGGCGCCGACCGTGTAGCCATCGCTATGGCCGCCGTTGAGTGCGAATGCGGTCGGAACGCCTCCGAGCGTCAACGAATCGTTGTTGTCGGAGAAGGCATAGCCGCCCTTCACGTAGAGCAGGGCCGGACCCCAGGTGTAGCCGATGCGGCCGGTCACGGAGCCGAGTCCACGCTGGTCGTTGGTGTAGGCGTATCCAGCGGGGAAGATGATGCTGTTGTTGTTGCTGCCAAGCCAGCTGTACTGAGCTTCGACACCGAGGACCCAATTGGGGGCGAACTGGTAGTCATAGCCACCCTGCAAACCGCCGAGGAAGCGGCCGTCATTGTTGTTGCCGGTGGTCAGTCCGCCGAAATTGTTGTCGCCGCTGAACGCGCCGCCGATGTGGCCGCCGATGTAGAAGCCGGTCCAGTTATAGAGCGGAGCGACGTAAGCCGGAGCCTTGGTGTAGGTGCGGGCAGGAAGATCGGCTGCGAGTGCTGGCACGGCCGCGCCGAGGGCGACGAGGGCCACAGTGGTGAGTAGAAACTTCTTCATTAGTTTGTTCTCCAGAGTGTTTTTCAGTTTTTCAGACCGGGCGCATTCTGCGTCGTCTATGGCGCGCACTTAGACAGCTTTTGTCTAAAAAGCTGTCACTCATCTGCCACACTCGATGACAACCCAACCTGTTGGGGGACAACAAGTTTTCGTGATTAATGAGGCCTTAATCAAACCCCAAAGAAGCCTTAATTATGAGCGGCCGCGTTTGGCGCCGCTGCAACAGCGGGAACCGGTTGGATTGTTCGCCCAATGCCCTCGGGCGGGTTCAACAAAATCGCCGCGACGGCTTCCGCCGAAACACTCTTGGTTAAGAGACTGTTCACGTCGATCTGCCAGTTTCGCGATCGATGGCTCAAGGCTTTGAAGCCGTATCGACAAGGTAAGTCATGAACATTGCCGGGATTGCCTCTTCTTCCGGGCTTCACGCGGTCTCCGGCGCCAGCTACGGCGCGCCGCCGCAGCAAAAGATGTCGAACCTGTTTGATTCGATCGACACCAGCGGCTCGGGCAGCATCACGCAGGCCCAGTTCGAGCAGGCCTTCCAGAGCAAAAATCCGCCTGCGGTCTTCCAGAAACAAGGCGCGGATGCGATCTTCGCCGCGCTCGATCCCAGCGGGAGCGGCAGCGTATCCAAGCAGGATTTCGTCTCGACGATGTCCAAATTGATGGCGTCGCTTCGTGCCGACGGCTCCGCTCCGTCGGGATCGCAACCGGCCGATACGTTGACGGCGAGCCTGCAGGCGCTGAACCAGATTGATCCCGCCCGTGTGCCGCCCACGGCGCCGCCCGGCACATTGATCAACCAAATCGCCTGATCGGCGATTCGGTACCGCTAAAATTTCCCTCTTCGTCGATCACCACATGACGAACGCCGAGGCCGTCGAGCCAGGCAGCCCCGTCGCGTCCCTTCAATATCGCCGCCGTCGACAGACTGCCCGCAACCAGGCAGCGCTCCGAGATCACGGTAACTGACGAAAGTCCTTGCGCGGGCCATCCGGTCCGCGGATCCAGGATGTGGCAATAACGCCGGCCATCGACCTCGATGAAGCGTTCGTAGTCTCCACTGGTGGCGAGCGCGCCGCCCGGTAGCGCGATCTCGGCCGCCAGCCGGTCGGGCTGGCGCGGATGGCGGATGCCAATTCTCCAGGGAAGGCCGTCGGGTTGCGGGCCAACCACGCGAATATCGCCACCCAGATCGACGAAGCCGTGGCGCATGCCAAGATCGAGACAGGTCTCCGCGGCTCGATCGGCCGCATATTCCTTACCCAGGCCGCCAAAATCGAGTTCCATGCCGGTCCGGCCGAAGTGAAGCTGGCCGTTTTCGAGGACCAAATGGTCGAGGCCAATGACCGGCAACAGCGCGTCGATCGATCGCTGATCGGGCAAACGCGAGGAAGAAAAGTCCCAAACCGCGCGAAGCGGCCCAGAAGTAATGTCAAAAGCGCCATCGCTCTTCGCAAAGCAGGCCTTCGCGTAGGCAACCAGACCCGCCGTCTCCGCGTCGACGTCGATTACCCCACCGGTCGCCGCGACCTTGTTGATGCGCGCCAGTTCGCTGTCGTCGCGGTAGCGCGAATAGCGCGCCTCGATCCTTCTTGTTTCCTCCTCGGCGGCAGCCGCAAACCGTTCGACGTCTTCGGCCGTCCCACCGTAGAGGTGAAGGGCACAATCGGATCCCATCGCGTAGAATTGGTGCACCAGAGAATGCATTGCGCTGCGCGTTCAGAGCCGGCGGCGGGGTTGCACGGGCGGCCTACTCGCCAAAATTTCAGGGCATTGGAGCAGCAACTTCATTCTCTTTTAATTCAAAGCCCCTCTTTTATGGTCAGGGGGCCGACTTATGCGACATCTCACAGTATATGCACGCTTCATCGCGATCATTGCGGTTCTTTCCGCAGTCTTTATCGCCGTAATGGCCTACCAGATCTGGGTCGTCCGCAGCACCGTCATCGAGGAACGCCAGGTCAAGGTGCTCGACATCGTCGAGACCGCCAAGAAGATCCTCGCGTATTATGATGAAAAGGCCAAGGCCGGAAAAATTAGTCCCGCGGAAGCCCAGCAACTTGCGTTCGACGCGATCGGTGCCATGCGTTGGGGGCCGTACGCCGATTACATAGGTGTCTACGGCGCCGGCAAGGACAATGCGGGCGTCACCTACGTGCATTCGAACCCCAAATACATCAACGTCAATCGTTGGGACTTCAAGGATAGTCACGGGCGCCTGCTGATTCAGGATATCGTTGAAAAGGCGCGGGCTGGCGGTGGATACGTGGAGTACAACGTTCCGAGGGTCGTCGGCGGCAAGGAACTGGCCAAGCTCTCCTACGTCAGCGAATACGGCTCCGGCGACAAGTCCCTGGTGATCCAGGCGGGCGTTTACGTCGACGATATCGATGAGGTCATTTTCAGCCGCGCGGTATGGATTGCCGTCGGCGGAGTGGCCGGCCTGCTCATCGCAACCTTCACGGCGCTGTTTCTCGGCCGCGGCCTTGTCCGGCCGCTCGACAGGATTTGCGGCGTGATGGATGGGCTCGCAGCGGGCGACCTCGCGGTCGAGGTCCCGTATCGCGATCGCCGCAACGAAATTGGCCGTATCTCGCGCAGCCTGGGCGTTTTCAAGGATGCGCTGGTCGACGCCGAGCGGCTTCGCGAGGAACAGTCGGGCGCGGAACAGCGGCAGCTGGCGCAGCGCAAGGCCGACATGACGCGGCTTGCCGATGATTTCGAAAATGCTATCGGTGAGATCGTCAACACGGTTTCCTCCGCTTCGACCGGGCTGGAAGAGTCCGCGGTTGCCCTGTCGGCCAATGCCGAACGTTCGCTCGAATTGACGACGATCGTGGCGGCGGCGTCCGGAGAAACCTCCACCAATGTGCAATCGGTGGCTTCGGCCACCGAGGAAATGGCATCGTCGGTCAACGAGATCGGGCGTCAGGTGCAGGCTTCCGCCAATATTGCCACCACGGCCGTGGGGCAGGCGCAAGAAACCAACAACCGGGTCGGCGAACTGGCGAAGGCCGCGGCCCGGATTGGCGACGTGGTCGAACTCATCAACATGATCGCCGGGCAGACCAACCTCCTGGCTCTGAACGCGACCATCGAGGCCGCGCGCGCCGGCGACGCCGGCCGTGGCTTTGCCGTCGTGGCGGCCGAGGTCAAGGCATTGGCGGAACAGACGGCGAAGGCGACCAGCGAGATCGGGCTGCAGGTCAGCGGGATTCAGACGGCAACGCAGGACTCGGTCGCTGCGATCAAGGAGATCGGCAGCACCATCGAGCGGATGTCGGAGATTGCGGCATCGATCGCGTCCGCGGTGGAAGAGCAGGGTTCCGCCACCAATGAAATTTCCCGCAACGTGCAGCACGTGGCGCGGGCCGCCCAGCAGGTGTCATCCAACATCACCGACGTGCAGCGTGGCGCCAGCGAAACCGGCTCGGCCTCGTCGGTCGTGCTCTCCGCGGCGCGGCTGCTGTCCGGGGACAGCAACCGGCTCAAGGTGGAAGTCAGCAAGTTCCTGAGTTCGGTTCGCGCGGCGTGAAGATTGCCATCGCCGACCTGGACGTTGTTTCGAAATCCGAACAGTGAAATTCAGGAAAAATGGTGCTGCCAGACAGGATTGAACTGTCGACCTCTCCATTACCAATGGAGTGCTCTACCACTGAGCTACGGCAGCGTGCCCGGATCAAGGGAATCAGCCAAAAAGGCCCCTACAAGGCGGGCCGATCCTTGCCACAAGGCCCGGGGGCGCGCAAGCGCGGCGATCAGCCCGCAATGCCTTCCGAAAGGGCCGGAATCAGGGCTGAGAGCCGGCGGCCGCCTTCAGGGGGCTCTGTCGCGGGCCGATCCGGTTCCCCATTTCCCCGCCCGGCGCCGTGATCCGGCGGACCATGACCTCGAATTCGATCATTTCGATCCGGTTCGCCCCGATCCGACCACGACCCAGGTCGCCATCCCTCAGGGAACAGGCGATTGCACGGACGGCGATCGGAACACAATATAGTCGGACGGCAGGATATTCGGACGACAGTGAGGCTCGCAGGTCGTGGTCGCCTGAGGCGACAAGGCGATGCCAGTCGTCGAGCGTTCGTTGCGGCAAGGGCGCCAATGCGTCAATTTCGCCCGTCGGTTTTTCTCCCGGTCATGCGGACAGGTACACGATGAAGGATGAGAAGGATAAGGGCGAGGGGCAGTTCGGAAAGCCCGCGAAGGATCTGCGCCAGGAGCGGCTGAAGCAGGCGTTACGCGCCAATCTCAAGCGGAGAAAATCGCAGGCCAGGGGGCGAGACGATGTCACGGCCGCGTCTTCCAGTTCCGGCAAGGTCTCACCACATGGCCGCGGCGAAAAAAACCCGGACAAATAGCTGGTTGGTTCGCCCGGAAATATCCTCGATCGTCTGGTTTTCTTTCAGTGAGGCGCGAGGGAATGGTGGAAGAGATCATGATCGGGACCAGGGCGGATCAGAGCACGCCTTCGAGCCACGCATTTCCGCGCTATGAGCAGACATTTCCGACATTGACGCCGCAGGAAATCGCGCGGGTGCGGCGGTTCGGCGAGCCGCGCAGTTACAGGCATGGCGAAAGGCTGTTCGAAACCGGCAAACCCGGACCGGGCATGTTTATCGTAATGTCCGGCCATGTCGCGATTACCCAGCGCGACGGCTTCGGCCACGTCACGCCCATCATTGACCAGGGGCCGGGCCAGTTTCTCGCCGAAATCGGTCAGCTCTCCGGCCGCGTTGCGCTGGTCGATGGCCACGCCGAAGGCGATGTCGAGACGCTGCTGATTTCACCGGAGCGCTTGCGTGCGCTTCTGGTTGCGGAAGCCGATCTTGGTGAGCGGATCATGCGCGCGCTGATCCTTCGCCGCGTCAGCCTGATCCGGGACGGTGCCGGGGGGCCCGTGCTGATAGGTCCGTCGGATTCCGCCGGCGTCATTCGTCTGCAGGGATTTCTCACCCGCAACGGTTATCCGCATCACCTGCTCGATCCGGTCGCCGATCCCGATGCCGCCGAACTGATCGCGCGTTATTCGCCTTCGCAGGCGGATTGGCCCCTGGTCGTGGCGCTCGATGGCGCCGTGCTTCGTAACCCGAGCGAAGCCGAGCTCGCGCGCGCGATGGGCATGATACGCGCGCTACCCAGGGACAAGGTCTACGATGTCGCCGTCGTCGGCAGCGGCCCCGCCGGGTTGTCGACCGCGGTCTATGCCGCCTCGGAGGGGTTGGCGGTTGCGGTCTGCGATACGCGGGCGTTCGGCGGACAGGCGGGCGCCAGCGCGCGCATCGAAAATTACCTTGGCTTTCCGACCGGAATTTCCGGGCATGCGCTCACGGCCCGGGCCTTCAACCAGGCACAGAAGTTCGGCGCCGAAATGATGATCCCGGTCGAGGTAAAGTCGCTCGACTGTTCGCACGAAGACGGCGCGTTCGGTCTCAAACTCGACAACGGGGACGTGCTGCGGGCGCGATCCGTCGTGGTCGCCAGCGGCGCGCGTTATCGGCGGCCCGGGATCGAAAACCTCGCGGACTTCGAAGGCCGCGGCGTCTGGTACTGGGCCTCCCCGATCGAGGCGCGGCTGTGTACCGACCAGGACGTCGTCCTGGTCGGCGGCGGCAACTCGGCCGGGCAGGCCGCGGTTTTCCTGTCGGGCCATGCCCGCAGGGTCCACATGGTGATCCGCGGTGGCGGCCTCGGCGCCAGCATGTCGCGCTACCTGATCGAGCGCATCGAGGCTGCGCCGAATATCGAGCTGATCTTCAACGCCGAGGTTGTCGGGCTTGAAGGGATGAAAGACGGTTCCCTCGAACGCGTGCGCTGGCGCAGCCGGCTGTCGCCCGAAGAGATCACGCTGAACATCCGCAACCTGTTCCTGTTCGTCGGCGCAGATCCAGCCACCGGCTGGCTCGAGGGCTGCGGTGTGCTGGTCGACCGCGCCGGTTTTGTGGTGACCGGCGCGCGCGACAAGACCAACAGGAGCGGCGGGCAACCGGCGTCGGTGCTGGAAACCTCGGTGCCCGGCGTTTTCGCCGTCGGCGACGTTCGCTCGGGCTCGGTCAAGCGGGTAGGCGGCGCTATCGGCGAGGGCGCGCAGGTGGTTGCGGCGTTGCACGGCTTTCTTGGCGATACCGCGAAACCGGCACTCTAGCGGGGGAAGATGGCCAAGGGCTGCACGCACATCGCCGGCATCCAGGACGTCACGCCAAGCGCGCTCGGCTGCGAGGAATACCTGAAAAGCGGCAGTGAGTGGCTGCCCTCGCGCCTGTGCCGCAGCTGCGGCCATGTCGGCTGCTGCGACGATTCTCCGAACAAGCACGCCACCAGAGATTTCCACTTGACGGGCCACCCGATCATCGAGGGCTATGATCCGCCGGAAGGATGGGGCAGGTGCCATGTCGACGACGTCCTGTTCGATTTGTCGAACCGGAAAGCCCCGCATAACGCTACGATCCCGCGCTATTGCTAGAAGCAGTTTTCAACGCCACGAGGAAATGCCAGATGGAAAGCAAAGTTGCCGACGTCAACGGCGTCAAGTTGCATTATCTCATCGCCGGCAAGGGCGACCCCGTCGTGCTGCTGCACGGTTTTGCCGAAACCAGCCATATGTGGTTGCCGCTGATTGCAAAACTCTCCGACAAGCACACGGTGATCGCACCCGATCTGCGCGGCTTCGGTCAGTCGTCCGCGCCTTCGGACGGATACACCAAGGCAGCGATGGCGCAGGATATCCATGCACTCTTAAGCAGTCTCAAATACGACCGCATTCGGCTGGTCGGGCACGATATCGGGTTGATGGTCGCCTACGCTTTCGCGGCGCAATACCCCCGTGAAGTCGACCGGCTGGTTCTGATGGAAGCATTCCTGCCCGGCGTGGGCGACTGGAACAGCGTCTTTCTGCTGCGCGATCTCTGGCATTTTCATTTCTACGGCAAGACGCCGCTCGCGCTGGTCACAGGTCGTGAACGCATCTACCTCGAACATTTCTGGAACGATTTTGCCGCCGATCCGCGGAAATCGGTGTCCGAGAAGGATCGCGAATTTTATGCGAAGGCTTACGCTCAGCCCGGCCACATGGCTGCCGGAATGGAGGTTTTCCGCGCCTTTCGAAAGGATGCCGAGGATTTCGCGGTCTTTTCAAGGACCAAGCTGACGATGCCGACGCTGGTATTGTCAGGAGAAAAAGCCGGCGGGCCGTTCCTGATCGAGCAAGGCAAGATGGTGGCGACCGAGGTCGAGGGCGTGCTTGTCAAGGGATCGGGGCACTGGTTGATGGAAGAGGCGCCCGATCAGGTAATTCCGAAACTGGTGGAATTTCTCAATCGTTAGCCAGCCGGCCGCGGTGATGAAGATGATGACAATCATGCAAAAAGCTTGGGCACCGCTCGCCGCCTTGTGATCGATGCGGCATGGTGGGATGGCCGTCCACGCGATGCGGCATGTGGCAATTTCCGATCCGGAGTCGTAGCATTCATCCCGGTCCTAACGGGGGAGTGTGCCATGATCCTGGGAATGAGCTTGTCGACCTTCACCATGTTGCACGTGATCATCAGCCTGATCGGAATCGTTTCGGGGCTTGTCGTTTTGTTCGAGCTTTTCGGCTCCAACCGGATGCCCGGCCTGACCGCCCTGTTCCTGCTCACGACGATTCTGACCAGCGCCACCGGCTTTCTGTTTCCGTTCGAGAAATTGCTGCCGTCGCACATCTTCGGCATCCTGTCGCTGGTGCTGCTGGCGATCGCCTGTGTCGCGCTCTACGTGATGAAGCTCTCCGGCGCGTGGCGCTGGATCTATGTGGTGACCGCGATGGTCGCGCTTTATCTCAACGTATTCGTGCTGGTCATCCAGAGCTTCCTGAAGGTAGGCCCCCTGCATGCATTGGCGCCGAGCGTGCCGCCAAGCGAGCCGCCCTTCGCCGTGGTCCAGGGCATCGTACTCGTGTTCTTCGTCGTCGCCATCTTCGGTGCCGCGCGGCGATTCCGGCCGGCGTGACCGGTTCGATCAGATTTGAGTTTCGTGATTCCGGGTTCGACGCTACGCGCGCCGCCCCGGAATGACGTGTGTAAGAAAAGACGGGTAAAGAAGGAGTCCTGCCATGCCGACGATCAAGACCAAGGACGGTACCGAGATTTACTATAAGGACTGGGGTGCCGGTCAGCCGGTGGTGTTTTCGCACGGCTGGCCGCTCTCGGCCGATGACTGGGATGCGCAGATGCTGTTCTTCCTCAATCACGGTTATCGAGTCATCGCCCATGATCGCCGCGGCCACGGCCGGTCCAGCCAGACCGGCGACGGCCATGACATGGATCACTATGCCGACGACCTTGCGGCCTTGACGGCGCATCTCGACCTGAGGAACGCCATTCACGTCGGCCATTCCACCGGTGGCGGCGAGGTGGTGCATTATCTGGCACGGCATGGCGAGAGTCGGGTGGCGAAGGCGGCCATCCTCTGTGCGGTGCCGCCGCTGATGGTGAAGACACCGGCCAATCCTGACGGTCTCCCCAAGGACGTCTTCGATGGATTTCAGGCCCAGCTCGCGGTCAATCGTTCACAGTTTTATCGCGACGTCGCGGCGGGTCCGTTCTATGGCTACAACCGGCCGGGCGCGAAGCCCTCGGAGGCCGTCATCCAGAATTGGTGGCGCCAGGGCATGATGGGCGGCGCCAAGGCGCATTACGACGGCATTGTCGCCTTCTCGCAGACCGATTTCACCGAAGACCTCAAGAAGATCACCGTGCCGGTGCTGGTGATGCATAGCGAAGACGATCAGATCGTTCCTTATGTCGCCGCCGGACCGCTATCGGCAAAGCTTTTGAAGAACGGGACGCTGAAGACCTACAAGGGCTTTCCGCACGGCATGCCCACCACGGAAGCTGCGACGATCAACGCCGATCTCCTTGCATTCATCAGGGGATGAAAGTCATCCTGTTCGGCGCCACCGGAATGGTCGGGCAGGGTGTGTTGCGCGAGTGCCTGCTCGATTCCGAAATTGAAAGCGTGCTCGCGGTCGGACGCAGCCCGACCGGGCAACGACATCCAAAGCTGCGCGAAATCCTCCACGACAATTTTCTGGACTATTCGGCAATCGAATCTCAATGGGCCGGATACGATGCCTGCTTCTTCTGTCTCGGCGTTTCGTCGGTCGGGATGAGCGAGGAACGCTACCGGCATCTGACCCATGACATCACGCTTGCCGCGGCGACCACCCTGGCAAGACTCAATCCGCAGATGGTGTTCGTCTATGTCACCGGACGGGGCACCGATTCGACCGGGCAAGGCCGGCTGATGTGGGCGCGGGTCAAGGGCAAGACCGAGAACGATCTGCTCAAGCTGCCGTTCAAGGCGGCCTATATGTTTCGTCCCGCCGCCATCCAGCCGCTACACGGTGTCCGGTCGAAGACCGCGTGGTATCAGGCGATTTATGTCGCCGCCGCGCCGCTCCTGTCGCTGCTCAATCGCTTGGCGCCGAAATACATGACCACGACCGAACAGGTCGGACGTGCCATGATCAAGGTGGCGAAGGACGGCTATCCGGGGGCCGTGCTTGAAAGCGAAGATATCAATCGCCTTTAACCGCCATTCCCATCAAATAGCCGCAAATTTCAGAGCTTTTGCCACGGGGGCATTCGCCCTATACTTCGCACATCGCAAAAAACGGATTTCGGCATGGATCGCATTCGCATCGTCGGCGGCAACAAGCTCAACGGCACCATTCCGATCTCGGGCGCGAAAAATGCGGCGCTGCCGCTGATGATTGCGGGCCTTTTGACGGAAGAGACGCTGATCCTCGACAATGTGCCGCGGCTCGCCGACGTCGCCCAGCTGCAGCGCATTCTCGGCAATCATGGCGTCGATATCATGTCGGCGGGCAAGCGCCCCGGCGATCATCAATACCAGGGCCAGACCCTGCACATTTCGGCGGCCAACATCATCGATACCACCGCGCCCTATGAGCTGGTGTCGCGGATGCGCGCCAGTTTCTGGGTGATCGCGCCGCTCTTGGCGCGGATGCACGAGGCCAGGGTGTCGCTGCCGGGCGGCTGCGCCATCGGCACGAGACCGGTCGACCTCCTGATCATGGCGCTGGAAAAACTCGGCGCAGATATCGCCATCGACGGCGGTTATGTAATCGCGAAGGCGCCGGGCGGCCTGAAGGGCGCTACGATCGACTTTCCCAAAGTGACCGTAAGCGGCACGCATGTTGCGCTCATGGCGGCGACCTTGGCCAAGGGTACTACCGTCATCATCAACGCCGCCTGCGAGCCGGAAGTGCAGGACGTCGCCGACTGCCTGAACAAGATGGGTGCGCGCATCTCCGGCGCCGGCACGTCGCGTATCGTGATCGAAGGTGTCGCCAGGCTTCACGGCGCGCGGCATACCGTGCTTCCCGACCGAATCGAAACCGGCACCTATGCGATGGCGGTGGCGATGACCGGCGGCGACGTTCAGCTGAACGGCGCGCGGCCTGAACTGCTGCAATCGGCGCTCGACGTGCTGACGCAGGCCGGCGCTGTCATCACCGTCAACAACGAGGGCATCCGCGTCGCCCGCAACGGCGCGGGCATCCGTCCGGTGACGGTTTCGACCGCGCCGTTTCCGGGCTTCCCCACCGATCTGCAGGCGCAGCTGATGGCGCTGATGATTTGCGCCAAGGGTTCCTCGCACATCACCGAGACGATTTTCGAGAATCGTTTCATGCATGTGCAGGAACTGGCGCGGTTCGGCGCGCGGATTCACCTCGACGGCGAGACCGCCACCATCCATGGCATCGCGAAACTGCGCGGGGCGCCCGTAATGGCGACCGATCTGCGCGCGTCGGTGTCATTGGTCATCGCAGGCCTTGCCGCCGAAGGCGAGACCATGGTCAACCGCGTCTACCATCTCGACCGCGGGTTTGAACGGCTCGAGGAGAAGCTGTCCGCGTGCGGCGCATCCATCGAGCGTATCAGCGATTGAACTTGAGCGCGTATTCCGCACGCGCAACATTGAGGTGATGCGGTGACGGCCCGACTCAAATTGATCGCCCTCGATGCCGAGGACCTTGCCGTGATTTCCGCGCATGTGCAGGACGCCCGCGTGCAGACCTCCGACATTATCTGGCGGCAAGGCGAAAAGCGGCTGGTGATCGGCATGAACCGGCTGGATTGGGAACAGACGCTGGCGGGAGAAACCTCCCCGCGCCGGCTCACCGCGGCGCTCCGCTTTGACCGCGTGTTGTCGTGCAAGTCGCGCGATATCGATCTGGAGGAGCCGGAATCGGTGCTGGAGTTGATCGGGATCGAGTTTCACCCCGGAGAGGCGCCCGGCGGCAGCGCGGTGCTGATGTTCAGCGGTGGCCAGGCGCTGCGGCTGGACGTCGAATGCCTGGAATGCGAGCTGTCCGATCTCGGCGCGGGCGAACCAGGCGAGGCCGCGCAATCGCCTGGATTGGATGCATGAACCAAACGTCATTCCGGGGGGCGCGCGTTATCGCGCCCCCCGGAATCTCGAGATTCCGGGCCTGGTCCTGCGGACCATCCCGGAATGAGGCAAGGTCCGCATTCAAAGGGTTGACGGCGATTTGCCGTCGCGCCATTGACCAGAGGGCCTTTACTCCAGGACCCTCTGCCGGAAAGCCACCATGCCTGTTCGACTAGACAGAAGCAGCGCCGACTTCACCAGGCGATTCGGTGACTTCCTCGCGATGAAGCGCGAGGTATCCGCCGATATCGAGGCTGCCACCCGCCTCATTGTCGACGACGTGGCCAAACGTGGCGACCTGGCGCTGATCGAAGCGACACGCAAGTTCGATCGGCTCGATCTCGAACCTTCGCGCTTGCGCGTCGGGGCCGAGGAGGTCGCTGCGGCGGTGAAGGCTTGCGACCCGTCGACGCTGGAGGCGCTTGAGTTCGCCCGCGACCGGATCGAAAGTTTCCACGTCCGGCAACTACCGAAAGACGAGCGTTTCACCGATGCGCTGGGGGTCGAACTCGGCTGGCGCTGGAGCGCCATCGAAGCGGTCGGCCTCTATGTTCCCGGCGGCACCGCCGCCTATCCATCGTCGGTGCTGATGAATGCGGTGCCGGCCAAGGTCGCCGGCGTCGGGCGTGTGGTGATGGTGGTGCCGTCACCTGACGGCAGGCTCAATCCGCTGGTGCTGGCGGCAGCGCATCTCGGCGGTGTATCCGAAATCTATCGTGTCGGCGGCGCGCAGGCGGTGGCGGCGCTCGCCTATGGCACAGCGACCATCGCGCCGGTTGCCAAGATTGTCGGCCCCGGCAACGCTTACGTCGCGGCCGCCAAGCGGCTGGTATTCGGCAAGGTCGGCATCGACATGATCGCCGGCCCTTCGGAGGTGCTCGTCATTGCGGACGCTACCGGCAATGCCGGCTGGATCGCGGCCGATCTGCTGGCACAGGCCGAGCACGACGCCAACGCCCAGTCGATCCTGATTACCGATGATGCCGCGCTTGCTGCTGATGTCGAACGCGCGGTCGAGGCGCAACTCGCAACCTTGCCGCGCGCCGATATCGCGCGCGCCTCATGGAACGACTTTGGCGCTGTCATTCTGGTCAGAAGTTTAGCGGAGTCGGTCAGTCTGGCCAATGCGATTGCCGCCGAGCATCTGGAGATCATGACGGCCGACCCTGAAGCGCTGTCGGCGCAGATCCGCAACGCCGGCGCGATCTTCCTCGGGCCGCACACACCGGAGGCGATCGGCGATTACGTCGGCGGCTCCAACCATGTATTGCCGACGGCGCGTTCGGCACGTTTCTCGTCCGGCCTGGGGGTGCTTGACTTCATGAAGCGAACCTCGATCCTGAAATGCGGGCCGGACCAGCTAAGGGCGCTGGGGCCGGCGGCGATGACGCTGGGCAAGGCGGAAGGCCTCGACGCCCATGCGCGCTCGGTCGGACTGCGTCTCAATCTGTCATGACCAACCCGCCCCACGACAATTCGCAAAATCGCATCGTCGCGGTGACGCTCGACGAGGAATCGATCGGGCGTTCCGGTCCCGATATCGAACATGAACGCGCGATCGCCATCTATGACCTGATCGAACAGAATCTGTTTGCGCCGGAAGGCGCCAACAACGGGCCGTTTACGTTGCATATCGGCATCACCGGCAACCGGCTCGTGTTCGATATACGCCGTGAAGACGGCACGCCTGTCGTGGCGCATCTGCTGTCGCTGACGCCTTTCCGGCGAATCGTGAAAGACTATTTCATGATCTGCGACAGCTACTATCAGGCGATCCGCACCGCGACCCCGGACCGGATCGAAGCCATCGACATGGGCCGCCGCGGCATTCATGACGAAGGCTCGCGCACCCTGCAGGAGCGGTTGAAAGGCAAGGTGCGGGTCGATTTCGAGACTGCCCGCCGGTTGTTCACGCTGATCTGTGTGCTGCACTGGAAGGGATAGCGCATGATCCCGAAAAGTGGGCACCGGTTTTTGAATGAGATCATGCGCAAAGCAAAAAGCATGATCCCGACCCGAAGGGCCGCGTTAGCGCAAAGTGGGCACCGGTTTTCGGGCGAGACAAACGCGGAACGCGTTTGCGCGGAGATCATGCGCAAGACAAAGGCGGCGTAAGCGATGGCGCCTCCGCGCCTGCGCGCTCCGCAAGCCGTGCTGTTCGCATGTGGCTTGAACAGCGTCCGTTCGCCGATGGCCGAAAGCCTCTTGCAGCAGATGTTTCGCCACGCGCTTTATGTGAAATCCGCAGGCGTCAGGAAGGGGGAACTCGATCCGTTCGCGGTCGCCGTGATGGCCGAACTCGGCCAGGATATTTCCCGCCACAAGCCGATGACGTTCGAGGAACTGGACGATTGGGAGGGGCTGAACTTCGACCTCATCATCACGCTGTCGCCGGAAGCGCATCACAAGGCGCTGGAACTGACGCGTACGCTCGCGGCCGATGTGGAATACTGGCCGACGCATGATCCTACGGGGGCCGAAGGTAACCGCGAGCAGAAACTGCAAGCCTATCGCGAGGTCTGCGACGAATTGCTGCTGCGCATCCAAAAGCGGTTTTCGAAGCTGAGCGCGGCGAGCGACTGACAGGCCGCGGACAGCAACTCCATGACGATGAGATGTCAGCGTGGCCAGCTTCTGATTTCTCCAATGGCAGCCGTGGGTTACGGGACCCCGCGTGGTCGAGTGCGGTATTGAATGCGTGGTTGTCTCGGCTAATGCCTTCCGATAGGTTCCGCGCGCATTCCGTCCGAATCTCTCCCGCCGGCAAAATCCGCATGCTAGGTCGCCCCAAACTGGTTCTTGCCTCTGGTTCGCCGCGACGTCTCAGCCTGCTCAACCAGGCCGGCATCGAGCCCGATGCGTTGCGACCCGCCGATGTCGACGAGACCCCGAAGCGGGGCGAATTGCCGCGCGCTTGCGCCAACCGGCTTGCCCGCGCCAAGGCCGATGCCGCGCTCAAATCGGTGCAACTCGATGACGAATTGCGCGGGGCCTTCATTCTCGCCGCCGACACGGTGGTCGCGGTTGGCCGCCGCATCCTGCCAAAGGCCAATCTGGTCGACGAAGCCTCGCAATGCCTGCGGCTGTTGTCGGGGCGCAACCATCGGGTCTACACCGCGATCTGTCTGGTGACGCCCAAAGAGGCGTTTCGCCAGCGCCTGATCGAGACACGCGTGCGCTTCAAGCGACTAAGCGAGGACGATATCCAAGCCTATATCGGCTCCGGCGAATGGCGCGGCAAGGCCGGCGGCTACGCCGTGCAGGGCATCGCCGGATCGTTCGTGGTCAAGATGGTCGGCTCCTACACCAATATCGTCGGCTTGCCGCTGTACGAAACGGTGACCCTGCTCGGCGGCGAAGGGTTTCCGGTACGCTTCGGCTGGTTGAATGCCAGTTGAGCCGCCGGCCGATTCCGACTCGGGCAAGGCAGCCGCAAAGCCGTGCCCGATCTGCGGCAAGCCTTCGACCGAGACCTCCCGGCCGTTCTGTTCGGAGCGCTGCCGGGATGTCGACCTGAACCGCTGGCTGTCGAGCTCCTACACCATCCCGGGCCGCAAGGAGGAGGACGAAGACGCCGATTAGGGATATTCCCGTGTTTTCGGGCTGTTAGTGTCCCCTCGTGGGGGCGTCCGTCGCCGCCCTTCGGGCTAAGCCGGACACGCCCCGCCCTCGGCCAGTTGCATGGCCGGGCCGCGCGAAGCCGAACGGCGAAGCGTGGTGGACAGGGCCGCCCGGCCTGACTATAAACCGCCGCTCCCAAGCCCCCGTGGCTTGAAGTGCCCAGGTAGCTCAGTTGGTAGAGCATGCGACTGAAAATCGCAGTGTCGGTGGTTCGATCCCGCCCCTGGGCACCATGTCGTTCCTAGCCAGCGGCACGGCCCTTCATCGAGAGATGTCCGCATTTCAAAAAAAGCGCTCCCTGGTTTCGAAGCAGCGTTTTTAGTTTCGCGGTGTTGGATCTGTTTTTAGTTCGGCGTGAAGGTGGAACGCTCGCCGGTTGCGCGTGGCAGTGATGTGCCATTCCCGACGTATCCCGACCGCGTGTTGTTGTTGCAGGTCGTTGACGTTGACGGGGAATCACGCCAATCTTATACGCGCTCGTGATTAAATTATAGGCAGGGAGCTCTGAGGTGCGATGAGCAAAGCAACTCAACGCTCATCTGATCGGGACCGGTTGGATTGGGACGTCGCGGCAGCAGATGCGCTCGAACTTGCGCGCCAGATGGCCCCGGGGCCTGAACGTAACGAAGCCCTCAAGCTGGCAAGCTCACTGCGCTGTACCGCCGACGAGCGGGGAGTCGTCTTTGCCAAACGCGGCAGGCCGCGCAAGTAGACGGCTGCCGTGGTTGCAGGCATCTGACATTTTGTCGCAGGCCCAGAGAAGCCAGGCATGGCTTTTCTGATCATTTCGGCGTCGCACGAGAAAATCCACCTTTAGATCCCCGGTCGACCAACCGGATGCCGCAAATTTCGCAGAAACCACTGACCGGCCGCTAAAATTTATATTAGTTGCCGCAGTGCGATACGGTCACCATGATCTTGGCATGGGGCCGGCTCCGTGCGATCAAGGCGCAGGCGTTAACCCAGATTTGCCGGCACCATCGATCTACGATTGGCTCCAGGAAGGATCCGAAGTGACTGCCATGAAGGTATCCGGCCTGAGTTTGCTGGGGGGGCTCACTCCCTCACCGAGACCGATGAGTCTTGCTGGCATATCATCCGGCTTCCTTCCGGAAGGTTCGGCATTGTTCGGACGCGTGGAAGCCGGTTCGCGCAAAACGGATATACTGTGAGAACAGTCCCTCGGTCTAATGTCGTGACGCCAATGTCGTACTCCTGCCAGCGGGGCCGGTTCGGATTCTGGAATTTGAGGTCACCCATGGGGTTGGCTGATTTCGCACTGAAGCAGCCGTCTGCGAGTATCGCATCGATGATCCCGGTTGGCCTGATGGAGGTTGGCGCGGAGCTGCGCAGGCCCGTCGACATCCTTCCGGAAATCGATATTCCGGTCGATTTTTAGGAGGATAGCGGCGTGTGGATCGTTCTGACAGCGCTCCGGCGTCCCTATACGTTTGTCGTATTGTCGCTGCTGATAGCCATATTCGGCGTGCTCTCGGCGTTGCGGACTCCGACCGATATCTTCCCGAACATCAACATTCCGGTGATCAGCGTCGTCTGGACCTATAACGGGTTGCTGCCGAACGACATGTCGGGGCGCGTGATCTACTATTACGAGCGCACCCTGACCGCCCAGGTTGGCGATATCGAACACATCGAGTCGCAGTCGCTGAGCAGCTATGGCGTGGTCAAGATCTTCTTCCAGAAGGGCGTCAACATAGCCGCCGCGATGGCACAGGTAACGGCGGCGTCGCAGACCGTGCTGAAGCTGCTGCCGCCCGGCATCACGCCGCCCTACGTCCTGAGCTACAACGCTGCGACGGTCCCGATCCTGCAGCTTGCGCTGTCGAGCCAGACGCTGCCCCAGATGAAGCTGTTCGATATCGGGCAGAACTTCATCCGGCCGCAGCTTGCCACCGTGCAGGGAGCGGCGGTGCCGTCGCCCTATGGCGGCAAGATTCTGCAGGTGCAGGTCGATCTCGACCAGCAGGCGATGCAGTCGCACGGCGTCTCGGCCGAAGACGTCGTCAACGCCGTCTCGGCGCAGAACCTCATTCTGCCGGCCGGCGATCAGAAGATCGGCAAGTTCGACTGGAACGTGGCCCTCAATGCCAGTCCCGTCATGCTCGACAAGATCAACGACCTGCCGGTGAAGAAAATCAACGGCGCGGTCATCTACGTGCATGACGTTGCCTTCGTCCATCCGGGCTCGCCGCCGCAGACCAACATGGTGCGGGTCAACGGCGCGCGCGCGGTGTTGATGACCATCCTCAAGGCCGGATCGGCATCGACCCTCGACGTCATCGACGGGATCAAGTCACTGCTGCCACGCGTGGAGGAGAGCCTGCCGACCGGGTTCAGCCTGCGAGCCGTGGGCGACCAGTCGGTGTTCGTCAAAGCGGCCATTTTCGGCGTCCTGCGCGAGGCCGTGCTGGCCGCGGCGCTGGTCGGCATGATGATCCTGCTGTTTCTCGGCAGCTGGCGCTCCACCATCATCATCATCATCTCCATCCCGCTGTCGATCCTGTTCTCGATGATCGCGCTGGCGATGCTGGGCCAGACCATCAACGTGATGACGCTGGGCGGTCTTGCGCTCGCCGTCGGCATGCTGGTCGATGAAGGGACGGTCACGCTCGAGAATATTTTCTATCACCTTGAGCAGGGCAAGGAGATCGAGCCGGCGATCCTGGATGGCGCGCAGCAGATCGTCATTCCCGCATTCGTGACCCTGCTCGTGCTCGATATCGTGTTCGCGCCGATGTTCCAGCTCGGGGGCGTCGCCGGATATCTGTTCCGGCCTCTGGCCGAAGCCGTGGTCTTCGCGTTGATAGGCTCCTTCATCCTGTCGCGCACGCTCGTGCCTACGATGGCCCGTTACCTGCTCCACGCCATCCCGCACCATGGCGAAGGGCATGCGGTGGCGGCTCCTCCTTCGCGCAATCCCTTCACGCGGATTCAGCAGGGCTTCGAGCGCGGGTTCACCTGGCTGCGCGGCCACTACCACACGCTTCTCAAGCGCGCCCTTGCGCAGCCCAGGGCTCGTCATCATCGGCTTTCTGGCCATCGTCGTTCTGTCGTTCGGGCTGGCGCCGTTTTTGGGCTCGAACTTCTTCCCGGCCGTCGATTCCGGCCAGATCCTGATGCATGTGCGCGCCCAGCCGGGCACGCGGATCGAGGAGACCGCCCGTCTGCTGGAGCAGATCGAGCAGACGGTCCGCGCGACCATTCCGCCCGATCAGCTCGACAATATCGTCGACAATATCGGCTTGCCCTATAGCGGCATCAACATGGCCTACCAGAACACCGGGACGATCGGCCCCGAGGACGGCGATGCGCTGATCAGCCTGAAGGAGGATCACGATCCCACCGCCGGCTACGTCAAGGCGCTGCGCACCGTCCTGCCGCAGAAGTTTCCGGGCACGACCTTCTCCTTCCTGCCCGCCGACATCGTGTCGCAAATCCTGAATTTCGGCCTGCCGGCGCCGATCGACGTGCAGGTCATCGGCAACAATCAGAAGGGCAATTACGCCTATGCCAACGACCTGCTCAAGCGCATCCGCCAGGTGCCCGGCATCGCGGATCTGCGCATCCAGCAGGTCTTCAACTATCCGCAGATCAATGTCGATGTCGACCGGACGCTGGCCGGCGAGGTCGGGCTGACCCAGCGCGACGTCGCCAACAGCCTGCTCGTCACGCTCTCGGGCAGCGGCCAGGTGAAGCCCAATTTCTGGCTCAATACCGAAAACGGCGTGTCTTATCCGATCGTCGCCCAGATGCCGCAATACGGGGTCAACAGCATCTCGGACCTGTCCAACATCCCGATCACATCCCAGAAAACCAAGTCACAGCAATATCTGGGCGGGCTTGCACGCATCACCCAGGGGCCGAGCCCCGGCGTCGTCTCCCACTACAACGTGCAGCCGGTGATCGACATCTACGGCGACACCCAGGGGCGCGATCTCGGCGCCATCTCCTCCGATATTTCGAAAATCCTGAGCGACACCAAGAAGGATCTGCCGCGCGGCTCCTATGTGGCGGTGCGCGGCCAGGTTCAGACCATGAACAACGCCTACAGCCAGCTTTATTTCGGCCTGGCCGGCGCCGTCGTGCTGGTCTACCTGGTGATCGTCGTCAACTTCCAGTCCTGGCTCGACCCGTTCATCATCATCACGGCGCTCCCCGGCGCGCTGGCCGGCATCATCTGGATGCTGTTCACGACCGGCACCACCCTGTCGGTGCCGGCCCTCACCGGCGCCATCATGTGTATGGGCATCGCCACCGCCAACAGTGTTCTGCTCGTCAGCTTCGCCCGCGAGGGGATGGAGAACGGCCTCGACTCCATGGCCGCCGCCCTGGAGGCCGGATTCACCCGCTTCCGTCCGGTGCTGATGACGGCGCTCGCCATGATCATCGGCATGGTCCCGATGGCGCTGGCCCTGGGCGAGGGCGGCGAGCAGAATGCCCCGCTCGGCCGCGCGGTGATCGGCGGCCTCACCGTCGCAACCATCGCCACACTGTTCTTCGTTCCAACCGTCTTCAGCGTCCTTCACCGCAACCGTGCCAGACCGGGGCAGTGAAATGGGCCACTTCATGAAATCTCTTGCTGCTGCGGTGCATCTAACCGAGCGGTCGGGAGTTATCGAGCAGGGTTGCATCACCAAGCTTGCGGACATGCCTTCGGCCCCGCGGCCGCCGCATGCCGGCAGCTGGGTCTCGTTAGGAGGATAGCGGCGTGTGGATCGTCCTGATCGCGCTCCGGCGTCCCTATACGTTTGTCGTATTGTCGCTGCTGATAGCCATATTCGGCGTGCTCTCGGCGTTGCGGACTCCGACCGATATCTTCCCGAACATCAACATTCCGGTGATCAGCGTCGTCTGGACCTATAACGGGTTGTTGCCGAACGACATGTCGGGACGCGTGATCTACTATTACGAGCGCACCCTGACCGCCCAGGTTGGCGATATCGAACATCTCGAGTCGCAGTCGCTGAGCGGATATGGCGTGGTCAAGATCTTCTTCCAGAAGGAAGTCGATATTGCCGCGGCGATGGCACAGGTAACGGCGGCGTCGCAGACCGTGCTGAAGCTGCTGCCGCCCGGCATCACGCCGCCCTACGTCCTGAGCTACAACGCATCAAGCGTCCCGATCCTGCAGCTTGCGCTGTCGAGCCGGACGCTGCCCCAGATGAAGCTGTTCGATCTCGGGCAGAACTTCATCCGGCCGCAGCTTGCCACCGTGCAGGGAGCGGCGGTGCCGTCGCCCTATGGCGGCAAGATTCTGCAGGTGCAGGTCGATCTCGACCAGCAGGCGATGCAGTCGCACGGCGTCTCGGCCGAAGACGTCGTCGACGCTGTCTCGGCGCAGAACCTCATTCTGCCGGCCGGCGATCAGAAGATCGGCAAGTTCGACTGGAACGTGGCCCTCAATGCCAGTCCCGTCATGCTCGACAAGATCAACGACCTGCCGGTGAAGACAATCGATACCTCGGTCATCTACGTGCATGACGTTGCCTTCGTCCATCAGGGCTCGCCGCCGCAGACCAACATGGTGCGGGTCAACGGCGCGCGCGCGGTGTTGATGACCATCCTCAAGACGGGATCGTCGTCGACGCTCGATATCATCGATGGAATCAAATCGCTTTTGCCGCGCGTCCAGCAAAGCCTGCCATCGAGCCTCGACTTGCACGCCGTCGGCGATCAGTCGGTGTTTGTCAAAGCCGCGGTCTTCGGCGTCATTCGCGAGGCCGTGCTGGCCGCGGCGCTGGTCGGCGTGATGATCCTGCTGTTTCTCGGCAGCTGGCGCTCGACCGTCATTATCCTCACCGAGATTCCGCTCGCCGTTCTGTTCGCGCTGACGGCACTGGCCCTTCTCGGCGAAACCATCAACGTGATGACGCTGGGCGGTCTCGCGCTCGCCGTCGGCATCCTGGTCGATGACGGGACCGTCACGATTGAAAACGTCAATTATCACCTGGAGCAGGGCAAGGAGATCGAGCCGGCGATCCTGGATGGCGCGCAGCAGATCGTCATTCCCGCATTCGTGACCCTGCTCTGCCTTTGCATCGTGTTTGTGCCGATGTTCCAACTCGGGGGCGTCGCGGGATATCTGTTCCGGCCCCTGGCCGAGGCCGTCGTCTTTGCGCTGATAGGCTCGTTTATCCTGTCGCGCACGCTGGTTCCCACCATGGCCAACTATCTCATGCGGGGCCACCACGAGAGCCATGCCGGGCACGGCGGGGCGGTTCGGCAGTCGCGCAATCCGCTGTTGCGTTTCCAGCAAGGTTTCGAGGTGCGGTTCGAGCGCTTCCGCGAGCGGTACCGCTCGCTGTTGACGATGGCGCTGGGCCGTCCAAAGACTTTCATGGCGGGGTTTCTCGGCTGTGTCATCGCGTCATTCGGGCTGGCGCCGTTTTTGGGCTCGAACTTCTTCCCGGCCGTCGATTCCGGCCAGATCCTGATGCATGTGCGCGCCCAGCCGGGCACGCGGATCGAGGAGACAGCCCGTCTCATGGAGCAGATCGAGCAGACGGTCCGGACGACCATTCCGCCCGATCAGCTCGACAATATCGTCGACAATATCGGCTTGCCGTTCAGCGGCATCAACATGGCCTACCAGAACACCGGGACGATCGGCCCCGAGGACGGCGATGCGCTGATCAGTCTGAAGGAGGATCACGATCCCACCGCCGGCTACGTCAAGGCGCTGCGCACCGTCCTGCCGCAGAAGTTTCCGGGCACGACCTTCTCCTTCCTGCCCGCCGACATCGTGTCGCAAATCCTGAATTTCGGCCTGCCGGCGCCGATCGACGTGCAGGTCATCGGCAGCAACCAGAAGGGCAATTACGCCTATGCCAACGATCTGCTCAAGCGCATCCGCCAGGTGCCCGGCATCGCGGATCTGCGCATCCAGCAGGTCTTCAACTATCCGCAGATCAATGTCGATGTCGACCGGACGCTGGCCGCCGAGGTCGGGCTGACCCAGCGCGACGTCGCCAACAGCCTGCTCGTCACGCTCTCGGGCAGCGGCCAGGTGAAGCCCAATTTCTGGCTCAATACCGAAAACGGCGTGTCTTATCCGATCGTCGCCCAGATGCCGCAATACCGGGTCAACAGCATCTCGGACCTGTCCAACATCCCGATCACGTCCCGGAGAACTCAGAGTCACAGCAATATCTGGGCGGGCTTGCACGCATCACCCAGGGGCCGAGCCCCGGCGTCGTCTCCCACTACAACGTGCAGCCGGTGATCGACATCTACGGCGACACCCAGGGGCGCGATCTCGGCGCCATCTCCGCCGATATTTCGAAAATCCTGAGCGACACCAAGAAGGATCTGCCGCGCGGCTCCTATGTGGTGGTGCGCGGCCAGGTTCAGACCATGAACAACGCCTACAGCCAGCTTTATTTCGGCCTGGCCGGCGCCATCGTGCTGATCTACCTGGTGATCGTCGTCAACTTCCAGTCCTGGCTCGACCCGTTCATCATCATCACGGCGCTCCCCGGCGCGCTGGCCGGCATCGTCTGGATGCTGTTCACGACCGGCACCACCCTGTCGGTGCCGGCCCTTACCGGCGCCATCATGTGTATGGGCATCGCCACCGCCAACAGCATTCTGCTCGTCAGCTTCGCCCGCGAGGGGCTGGAGAACGGCCTTGACGCTGCGACCGCCGCCCTGGAGGCCGGATTCACCCGCTTCCGTCCGGTGCTGATGACGGCGCTCGCCATGATCATCGGCATGGTCCCGATGGCGCTGGCCCTGGGCGAGGGCGGCGAGCAGAATGCCCCGCTCGGCCGCGCGGTGATCGGCGGCCTCGCGATCGCAACCATCGCCACACTTTTCTTCGTTCCAACCGTCTTCAGCGTCCTTCACCGCAATCGTGGAGACCACCCGCCAGCGATTTCTGGTATGCCATCGGACGGGCCGAGCCTGTAATCTGGGAGAAATGCCTTGCTTGACACCCATCCGCACGACAGTCAGCACAAGTTGGAAATGCTCCCGAAGCGAACCGAGCCGCCGCGGGCGAACAGGACACGCCTGGTATCGGCGATAGCGCTGCTCGTCGCGGCCGGCATCGCCATTTCCGGGATACTGATACGTCGGCACGAGCAAAGTGAGGTGACGAAATGGACGGTGGAGCAGGCCGTGCCGGTCGTCGCCACGATCGCGCCGAAGAAGGGCGTATCGGGACAGAAGATCGTCCTGCCCGGCGACATCGAGGCCTGGTACGAGGCGCCGATTTATGCGCGGGTCAGCGGCTATCTCAAGGCCTGGTATTTCGATTTCGGCGCGCACGTCCAGAAGGGCCAGCTGCTCGCGGAAATCGACGCGCCCGATCTCGACGCCCAGCTTGCCGCCGCCAAGGCGAAGCTTGTATCCGCGCAAGCGCAAGTTAACGTCAGGGATGCGGAGCGCAAATTCGCCGACACGACCTATACGCGCTGGCGCGACTCGCCGAAAGGCGTCGTCTCCGAGCAGGAGACGGACGCGAAGAAGGCGGAATATGGCAGCGCCGACGCGCGCTATAAAGCTTCCCTGGCAGAGGCCAATGTCAACCAGAGCCAGGTCGATCAGCTCACCGCGCTGGAGGCCTTCAAGCGTATCATCGCTCCGTTCGACGGCATCGTGACCGCGCGCAATACCGACGTCGGTGCGTTGATCAACGCCGGCAGCGGCGTGGGCGGCGGGACCGGGCCACAGCTGTTCCGTGTTGCCGACGTGCACGAGATGCGGGTGTTCGTCCAGGTGCCACAGGAAATGTCGGCGGGCATGCGAGCCGGGCTGACGGCCAGTCTTGTGCTGCCGCAGTATCCGGACAAGACGTTCAAGGCGGTCGTAGCTACCACCGCCGAAGCTATCAACAAGACGTCGCGGACGCTGCTGGTTGAACTTCATGCCGACAATATCGACAATCTGTTGCAGCCGGGCACGTTTGCCCAGGTGAGTTTCAACCTGGCCGACAACCCCAACACCCTGCGCATTCCAACGAGCGCGCTGATCTTTCGCGAGGATGGTGCGCAACTCGCAATCCTTGGCCCGGGCAACAAGGTCGAGCTGAAGGCGGTGAAGCTCGGCCGCAATCTCGGAACCGAGTTCGAAATTCTGAGCGGTCTGACATCGTCCGACATGGTCATCAACAGCCCGCCGGATTCGTTGTCTTCCGGGGAAGTGGTCAAGGTCGCGAAGGAAGCCCAGCCGCACCCGGACCACGAGGCTGAAGCGAAATAGGCAAGTACCGCTTTCGATAATCGGTGCGACATGTCCGTTCGCTGCAACATCGGGAAGCCGAATACCGCGGGCTCGTTTGTGGGCCCTGGTGAGTCGGTCCATTCCGGAGAGGTCATCGAAGGCTGTCGGCGATGGTGCCGGCGCCTCAGAACCCTCTGAAGATGCGCTAAAATTTATATTAGTTGCTGGCTCCGGGGGGGATCACCATCATCCAGCCGAGAATGGCATGCTCCCGCTGCCCAGCGGGTCCGGGGTGGTATTTCTTGGTGTCCTGCGACGCCAGTTGGCGTTCGGGGGACCAGAAACTGTCAATAGAAATCAAGTTCGCATGAAGTGTGTGTGGCGTCTCCTTCCGGACGCTCTCGGTAGATGGCATGGTCATCGACCGAGGTCTGACGCCGCGGTCGAATCCCCCGTTGCGGCGCTGCTTCGGGGAGGATCGGACATCGCCGAGCCATTCGGCGCGCTGCCAGGGAAGCCGATGCTCGCCGGTCTGCGACGGTGGACATTCGCGTCGTCGCCGGCGAAATCCCTTCTCCGCAAGCGGCGAATTCTGCTAGTGTTTTCGCAGGTCTTTGCCTGATGGACCTGACGTCGATCCAGATGACTATGGTGCGGGATAATGGCTATGAGGCCCCGGTGGGAGCCGGCGGCGCGGATGACGATAGGACTGACCTGATTGCCGGCAGTCGTATCGTTTCTGGTCAAAGCGTAAAACGAACTACATGCGAAATCGCTACCAACACGTCGAATGCCACATGACCAGAACTGAATGCGTCGGGCCCTTCGAAAATTATCTCCGGTTATCTGGAATAGGTGCATGAGAATACGAAGTCTCGCGTGTTTGGTTGCGTTCGCCGGTACGCTGGCAGGTTGCGCCGTCGGCCCGGAATATTTGACGCCTGACGCCGCCCTTCCGGCCTCCTTCCTTGCAACGCCGGCGGGCAAGGAACCGTCGTCTGGCGGTCCGAGCCCCGATCTGTGGCAATGGTGGCGTACGTTGCGGGACCCGCAATTGAACGACCTGATCGACCGCGCGATGCAGAACAATCTCGATCTCAAGATCGCGCTGGACCGTTTGCAGCAGGCGAGGTTGCAGCTCGTCGTGATCGGCGGCCTGGCGTTGCCGCAGGTAAATGGCGGGATCGGGGGCGGCGGTGGCACCGGGCTGGACGAGACGAAGGGCAGGGTTCCGCAGGCGCTGACGGCCGGGGATAACCGGACCAATCTCCACAGCATCAACTGGATCGGCGGTCTCGACGCTGAATGGGAAGTCGACATTTTCGGCAAGATTGCGAGCCGTTTCGAAGCGCAGGTCTATACCGCTGAAGGGCTCAAGGAGGCGCGCAACTGGGTCCACGTCGTGATCGCCGCCGACGTCGCCCGCTTGTACTTCGATCTGCGCGCCCGTCAGGAGCGCCTTCAGATTCTTTATCGCGACATCGAGGCCGCGCGTAAGGTACTTGACCTCGCCCAGACCCGCCTGGATCGCGGGCTGACCAACGAACTCGATGTGCTGCTCGCGAAGCGACAGGTTGAGACGCTGCAGGCAGACGTCGAGCCTCTCAAGGCACTGATTGCGGCCAACGGCTATGCGATTGCTGTTCTGGTGGGAGAGTATCCGGAGACGATTGCCCGCGACCTGCGGCGCCCCGGTGCGATTCCGCGGTTGCCGGCCCGGGCGCCGGTCGGGCTTCCCGTCGACCTGCTGCGCCGACGTCCCGATATCCGCGAAGCCGAGCGGTTTCTGGCAGCCGCGGTTGCCGATATCGGCGCCAGGACCGCGGACCTGTTCCCGAGCCTGTTGCTTACCGCGGGTACAGGCGCGCAGGCGGGCCCGCGAACAGGCTCGGCGGTTCCCATCACCTGGATCGGGTCGGTGGGACCGTCGGTCGGCGCCCCGATCCTCGACTTCGGCGCACTTGATGCCAAGATTGAAATTGCCGATTACAGGGCGCACGAGCTCGCTGCGGCCTACAAGCAATCCATTCTTACTGCGGTGCAGCAGGTCGACGAAGCCAACGCCGCCTATCGCGGCTTCCGGCAGAGCCTGCGTAGCCTCGATACCGCGCTTGAGGCGGCGCGCCAGGCCACAAAGGTGGCAACCGAGCGCTACGACCGGGGTCTGACAGATTTCCTCAACGTTCTCGACGCGGAACGCCAGCAGTTCGCCCTCGAACAGCAGCGCGCCGAGGTCACTCGACTTGCGGGCGACAGCTTCGTTGCGCTCTATAAGGCGCTTGGCGGCGGCTGGCAGCCGGACGAGATCATTCCACCGGTCAGGCATCCGGACCCTGCGGTGATCGCAGCCGTTAAACGCCTGGCACAGGATCCGCCGCATCCGCTGCCGCCTCTGCCACCGCCGGGGCTTACGCCCTGACGTGAGGAAGGGAGAAAGTCGTTGACCAAGACGACCTCGACCCGTGCCCAGACCATCCTTCTCGTCGAGGACGAGAAGGAACTGGCTAGCGAGATCAAAAGCGAACTCGAAGGGCTCGGCTACCTCCTGCGTACGGCCTCCATCGCCGAGGCCGCGGATGCCGCGCGGGTGGGCGATGCGGCGTTGATGATCATGGACCGGATCGTTTTCGGCGAAGACAGCCTGAAGACCCTGGAGGTCCTGCGCAAGGAGGGCGTCAAGGTCCCGGTTCTGGTGATCTCGGCGCTGTCCTCCATCGATGAGAAGGTCCACGGCCTGAAGGCGGGTGGAGACGACTATCTCGCGAAACCCTTCGCGATGGTGGAACTTGTCGCGCGGGTCGAAGCCCTGCTGCGCCGGCTTGACGACGTGCGCACCACGAAGCTGCGTGTCGGCGACCTCGAAATGGACCTGATCGAACAGACGGTGTATCGCGGGGACACGAAAATCGATCTGCTGCCGCGCGAGTTCAAGCTTCTGGAATACTTCCTGCGCCATCCCGGCCAGGTGATCACGCGGGCGATGCTGCTCGAGGAAGTGTGGCAATACCACTTTTCGCTCGAGACCAATGTCGTCGACGTCCACATCAGCAACCTGCGAAAGAAGATTGACGTACGGGGCGCCTCCTCGCTGATCGTGAATATCCGCGGAGCTGGCTTCATGCTTGGTGCCAATGCTTGAGTTCTTCCGCTCGTCGGCGGTGCGTGTCGCCCTCGCGTTTGTCTTCGCGATGATCGTGGCGACCACGGCCGTATTCGGCCTGGTGTACCTCCAGATCAGGGACGCTGACGAAAAGAGAAATCGCCTCATTCTCGAAGATGAAGCCGCCAAGAGCGTCAATCATTCCGTCGACGAATTGAGAACCGCGTTCGAAGCACGACTGACCCACGACCTGCGGCGACTGGACTATACGGCGCTTTTCGGCGAGGACCGTAAGGTCATGTTCGGAAATATCAGCGAGCTGCCGTCAATTCCGGTGGACGGACGGTCTCACTACGCCGCGTCACGCGTGCCCGGCGGCGACGACCGCCTCGAGCCGGCGATCTTCGTGGCGCGCACTCGGCCGGACGGCAGCATCATGTTGTTGGGCCGAAGCCTGCTCGAGACCCTTGCCTTTCGCCAGATCGTACAGAACGCCTTGGCCGCCGCGCTCGCGCCGATGCTGTTGCTGGCACTGGCGATCGGCTCGTTTTTCGCGCGGCGCGCGTCGCGGCGTCTCACGACCATTCACGATACGATCGCCCGAATCATGAAGGGAGACACGCATCTGCGCTTGCCGGTTCGCTCCCGGCACGACACGATCGACAAGATCTCCGAAGACGTCAACCTGATGCTTGACGAAATCATGCGCCTGCTGGTGCAGATCAAGGGCGTCAGCGACAATATCGCTCATGATCTGCGCAGTCCGCTTGCCGTCGTGCACGCGCAGCTCGAGCGCGGCCTGGAAAGTGCTGATGACGAGCAGTTGCGGGGGGTGGTCAAGCAGGCCCTCACCTATATCGACAAGGCGATGCTGACGGTTGCGGCCCTGCTGCGCCTGGCCGAAGTCGAATACGGTCCGAAATCGAGCAAATTCCGGCTTATCGACCTGTCGGCGATCTGCACCGATCTGTTTGAATTCTTCGAGCCGCTGGCCACGTCGAAATCGATCAAAATGACGCTGGAAACCCAGTCGCCGGTACAGATTCTCGGCGATGGCGATCTGTTGCGCGAGGCGGTGTCGAACCTGATCGGCAATGCGATCAAGTTCACTCCCGAGAACGGCACCGTGAGCGTGTCGGTGACCCAGGAAGACGGCCGTCCCGTCGTCCGCGTGCGCGATAACGGGATCGGCGTCGAGCCGGGAGAACGGGACAAGATATTCCAGCGGTTTTACCGGACCGCGAGCGGTCATCGCGTTCCCGGCAGCGGGCTTGGCCTGAGCATTGCCGCGGCGATCGCCAACCTCCACGACTTCGACCTGCGGTTTGACGACAATCATCCCGGCGCGGTTTTCGAGTTGGTCGGACGCAAGAAGTAGCCGCCGGATGGGCGTTGCGCCCGCTCAAATCGCCCACGCGCATGGCGGCCTGCGGTGAAGTGCGAATCCGACAACCGCAAATGTCGGGGCGCGGTCTGTGTGGCGAAGATGATGTCGCCTGCGCCGGTTTTGCTCCGGCGCCCGGAACGGCCGGAAGTTGAACTCCCCGCGGGCAAACCCGGAGCCGCCGCCCTGGAAAGACTTTGTTAACCGAGAATCGACAAGGTCGACGCGGCCATTCCGCGAATCCCTTCCTGCAATCAAGGGTAAATTAAATGCCGGCAACAGCGTCCTCTACCTCTCTCCCGGACGCTGGTGTCGTCGGCTCGCTCACTGGACGACAACTGCGCCTCGGGCTGGAATATTACCGTGCCGGCAGAATCGAAGAAGCCATAGCCGCGTTTCAGCTCGGTCTTGCCGCGATCGCGAATGAACCGCCAGGCGCCATATCCGTCGAGACAATTTCAGAACTGCATTCAAAATTGGGCAATGCCTTCCTGCTCCGCGGCGATCTCGAATCGGCCGGCGATAGCTACAAGGCGGCGTTGAGGTTGGCTCCGCACTTGACGGACTGCTGGTGCAACTTCGGCAATGTGCGCCTCAAGGCGGGGAACCCCCAGGAAGCGATTGCGCTTTATCTTCAGGCGCTGAAGCTGAATTCACGCCATTGGCCGGCGCGCACCAACCTGGTTCAGGCCTTGATGGCCACCCAGCAATACATCATAGCCAAGAGGCTGCTCCAGGAATTGATCGAGGAACGCCCGCAAGACGCCCAGATCCGTCATCAGCTTGGCAAGGTCCACTTTGAGCTGAACGAACTGGAACCGGCGATCGAAAGCTTTCAGGCTGCCGTCGCCCGCAACCCGCGTGACGCAGAGAGCATCAACTGGATCGGCGGCATCAAGCAGACGATGGGTGATATCGAAGGCGCTCAAGCCGCCTACGCCGAAGCTGCAAACATAAATCCCCTCATCAGACGGCCTGCCGCGAAATCTCCGCCCGATTTTCGGGTTCTCGCATTGTATGCGCCCTTCGGCGGCAACACGCCGACCGAATATCTCTTCAAGGATGCAATTCACGACACCGATACGCTCGCTCTGTTCGCTTCCCGCGAATATGACGGCGAATTGTTCGGTCAGGACGTGCAGCTCGTCGTCAATCTGATTTCCGATGCAGACCAGACCGAAGCCTTGTTGCCGATGGCTGCCGATCTGGTCGACCGGCTTGGCAAGCCGACCGTCAACGATCCACGCAAGATCGGGGGAACGACGCGGGACGCTGTCGCTTCTCTGCTGCAGGGAATACCTCGCTGCCGCATTCCGGGCGCCTTGCGTCAAAAGGCCGGCGCCGACTCCTCTCCGGCGGCGTTGCAGGCGGCATTTCCGTTTTCCTCCTCCGTCCTGGCCCGGCCGGTCGGGACGCATGGCGGCGATGATTTTGAAAAGATCGAAGATCCCTCGGCGCTCGCGGCCTTTCTGTCGCAGCGTCCCGATCACGACCACTATCTGATCGAGTACATCGACTATCGTTCTGACGACGGGTATTTCCGGAAATACCGGTTCATCTTCGTCGACGCCCAGATCCTGCCCTATCACCTTTGCATCGGAGACGACTGGAAGCTTCATCACGTCAGCACGGACATGGCCAATCAGCCGTGGATGCAGCAGGAGGAAGAGGCTTTTCTGAACAATCCCACCGCGGTCTTCGATGCCGGACATTATCAGGCATTGCAGACGATCCGGGAGCGTGTCGGTCTTGAATATTTCGGTATCGATTGCGGACTGGACCGTTCAGGCAATCTCGTGGTGTTCGAAGTAAACGCCTCGATGCTGGTCCACGATCGCAACGAAGGATTCCTCTACAAGACGCCGGCCGTTCATCGGATCAAGCTGGCATTCGAGGCGATGCTGCGAAAGTTCGCGGCCGCGGACGCCTCATAGCGCCCGGATCCGTCGGTATCGCCCCGGAATGACATGTCTTCCAGCGGCTTCGCGCCTCACCATCGAGGGAAAGCGCTAGGTATTGTCTTTCAGGATCTTGAACACCCCGCTCGCCGTGGCGATGCAGCGGTGGCCGGCGGTGATTTCGGCGGCCGTGAAGATCAGGCTGCGGGTCGCGCGGATCACGCGCGGCTTCGAGATCAGAATCTCGCCGATCCTGGCGCTGTCGATAAAATGGGTGTCCATCTGGACCGTGGCGAGGGTCGGCCGGCCGGATACGAATCGTGCCGTCATGCCCGAGCTGCGGTCCGCGAAGGTCATCAACAACCCTCCCTGCACCAGGCCGCGGCGGTTATGGTGCTTGTCCTGCGCGACAACGGCATATTCGTGCCCGTCGTTCACGACGCGCTGCCATAGCGGTCCGACAAGACTGATGAAGCCGCTGGTTTCAACGATGGTCCAGCCGGAGGCCTTGAGTTGCTCCGCGGCCACGTCGGTCGTCATATCAGGTCTTCCCGGATCCAGCGGTGTTCAGGTTCTCGGTCATTTCATCAATCGTCGCCGTGTTGTAGTCAAGCGGCATGACCCGGCCATTCGATGATACCACCCGGCGGAATATTGCAGAGCGCTGCGCGGCGTTTGCGCGGCTGCCCGCAGCCGAACCGGCGCCGGCGCTGAAGCGGGCCGCGGTCGCGATCGCGCTCGTCGAGGACGACGATGCCCCGGGCCGGACCACGCTGCTGTTGACCCTGCGCGCGGCCGGTCTGCGCGCCCACCGTGGCCAGTGGGCGCTGCCCGGCGGGCGCTGCGACGAGGGCGAGACCTCGATCGAGGCGGCGCTGCGCGAGCTTGATGAGGAGCTTGGCCTTGCGCTTGGGGCCGGCGACGTCCTCGGCCTGCTGGACGATTATCCGACCCGGTCCGGATACCTGATCACGCCGGTGGTGGTGTGGGCGGCCACGCGCACCGCCGTATCGCCCAACCCGGCGGAGGTCGCCTCCGTGCATCGGATCGCGATCGAGGATATCGAACATGCCGATGCGTTCGACTTCGTCGCGATCCCCGAGAGCGCGCGACGCGTCATCCGGTTTCGTCACGCCGGTCAGTTCATCCACGCGCCGACGGCGGCCTTGATCTACCAGTTCCGCGAGGTGCTCGCGGGTCGCGACACCCGTGTCGCCGAGCTGGAGCAGCCGGTCTTTGCCTGGAAGTAGGTCGCACGTCATTCCGGGGCGATGCGAAGCATCGAACTACGATGTGCAATTGCACATCTGGGTCTGGTCCTTTGGACCAGACCCGGAATGACGAATGAATTTTTCGTTGCTTCGCTGCTCACACGGCGCCGTTGTCCGGAAGTCGGGTTGCAGAGGTCCGATCTTTCGACGACGATACGGCCCAACAAGAACAATGGCCTTTGGGGAGGTTTCGCCGGATGCGCAGCTGGACCGCGTCGCTCTGCATGGTTGCTCTCGTGTTCGGCACAGGCTGCGGCCTCGATTCCGCGCGGGCGCAATCCTATCCGAACCGGACCATTACATTTGTGATTCCGTTCCCGCCGGGCGGCAGCACCTCCATCGTCGGACGCGTGATCGCCGACAAGATGAGCCAGCTGCTTGGCCAGGGCATCGTCATCGACAACCGTGGCGGGGCCGGCGGTACGGTCGGCACCAAGGCCGTGGCGAAGAGCGAGCCCGATGGCTACACGATCCTGGTTGGTTACACCGGCACCCTGGCGATCGGGCCATCGCTTTATAAAAACGCCGGCTACGATCCGCGCAAGGATTTTGCGCCGATCGGCATGATCGGCAACGCGCCCACTTCGCTGGTGGTGCACCCGTCGTTTCCGGCCCAAACCGTTGCCGAGCTGATCGCCTACGCGAAGGCCAATCCCGGCAAGGTCAATTTCGGCTCCGCCGGCGTCGGCACCGTCAGCCATATCACCGGCGAATATTTCGCCCGCGCCGCCGGCCTGACGCTGGTGCATATTCCCTATAAAGGCACCGGCCCGGCGCTGAGCGATCTTTTGGGCGGACATATCCCGATGGCTTTCGCCCCGATTCCGGCGACCCATGCCAATGTCACGGCCGGGCTGTTGCGCGCGCTGGCCGTGACGGGCGCCGTCCGCAGCAGCTTGCTGCCGGACGTGCCGACGATGCGTGAGGCCGGTCTGCCGGAGTTCGACGCCTCGCTCTATTACGGGCTGGTGGCGCCGGCCGGCACGCCGCGTCCGGTGATCGACAGGCTCAACAGGGAATTGCGGACCGCACTGGCCTCCGATGAGGTGAAAAAACAACTCGGGCTCGACGGTACCGAGATCACGCCGGGGACGCCGGAAGCCTATGCCGATTTCATCGACAAGGATGAGAGGAAATGGTCGGAACTCGTCAAGGCCAGCGGCGTCGAGCCGGAGTGACCGGCTGCTTTCGGGGCTGACTTGCGCGATTTGCTTGCTACAACGAAGCCATGTTCCCCGATGCGATTCGTTTCTGCCCACGTTGTATCTGCGCTTGCGCTGCTGCTGATCGCGCAGCCGGCGGCGGCGATGGATGCGGGCACGCTTGCCCCGGCAAGCACGGCCGCCATGGCGGAGGCGGCCTCGCCGCAGGCGATCGCCGAATATCGCCTGAAGCTGCGGGAATATCAGGAAGCGCGCGCGGTGTTCGAAGAGGAGGCCGGCGCCTATTGGAGTTCGATCGCCGAGAAGCGGCGTGGCCGCAACGCCAAGCGACGGGAACATCTGGCGATCGGTCTCGACGACTATGTGCTGACGCAGCCGCCCGTCTATACCGGACCGAAGCGGCCGGTGAATCCGGAACCGGAGCCGGAAGCAAAGCCGCGCCCGCAAAAGGTCATCCCCGTCGTTGCCGATCTCCTGCAGGCCGCGCGCGAGCATTTCCAGTGGACGCCGCAGAAACCTGCGAGCGAGGTCGAGTTCAAGCGTGCCTATGCGCGGGTGGCGTCAGCCGCTGGGCTGACGCGCGAACAGGCGGTGCGGGTCTATTCGTTCGAAACCGGCGGCAACGGCAATTACGACATGCAGTCCGGCCTGCGCAGCGGCCGCGCGATCTCGACCGCGATCGGCTACAACCAGCTGCTTACCACCAATAGTGTCGAACTCATCGCCGAGCAGGGCCACGAATTCGTTCGCGAACTGACGCAAAAGGCCGCGCAATTGTCGGGGGCGCCGCGCAAGGCGATGGATCACAAGATCGCGGTGCTGGGGAAAATGGTGGCGTATGCGCGTTCGGTGCCGGACGACTGGTCGCTGCATGAGAAGCTCGCCGATACCCCGCAGGGCTGGGCCCTCCATGCCATGGTTCTCGATATCGACGTCGGACCGCTGTTGCAGACGCACAAGCTCCTGACCTCGGTCATTTTCGCGCGCGCCAAGGGCTATGCCCGCCCGCTCACCGCCGCGGAACTGGAGATGATGAACCTCACCGGCGACAGCACCGGGCTCGACATGGTGACGATGCCTCAGGCGTTGCGGGAGCAGGTCCCGACCTCGAATTTCTTCCAGCGTTCAGGCTACGAGCGCAATCCCGTGGCGATCCGCCACAACACGGTGGCGAAACTGCTGGCGATCACCGACAGCCGCATGGACGCAAACAGCAACCTGCCGGGCGCGAAAGAACTCGCGGCGGCGTTTTAGGCCCGGCACGTCGGCTTAACTTTCCCTCTCCCCTTGCGGGAGAGGGTGGACGCGATGCGCAGCATCGCGGACGGGTGAGGGGTTCTGATCTATCGATAGACCGTTACTCCTCATCCACCCTCGCTTCGCGAGGGCACCTTCTCCCGCAAGGGGAGAAGGGAGGAAGCGATCCTCAATTCGGCCCGAACATGAACTTGCCGTCGCCTTCAAGGAACGGTCCGCTCCGCATATAGAGCTGTCCGTTCTGCCCGATGAAGAACAACGTGCCCTTGGGCACCTTCTTCGCGCCCTTCAGGAGCTGGCCCGCATTGTTGGTGCCCATCTTGTAGGAAAACGTCTTGCCGTCCTTGTCGTAGCCATAGCCCATGTCCGGCTTCAGCTCCCAGGGCGTCGGCGCCGCCGACTGGGCCAGCGCCGATGTCGTGTACAAGGCCAGCGCCGCCGCCATCCAACAGGTCTTGGTAGAAAAACGCGTCATCCTGTATCCTCCCAGCAACCGGCCCGCAAAACCGGTAATCCACCGATTTCTGAACAAATCACGAACGTCATTGGCGCGTCAACACGACGCTTCGCCGCGCGGCGCTTTGAGACTTTGTGATTTCCCGCCCCTGACTTCGCGACTATCTTCCTTGCCGATTCAGTCTAGAACCGGGTTTTCTTGAAAAATGTCGGGGGATGATTCGGATGAGCCATGTTGTGAAGATTTGTTTTGGCGCCGCGTTGATGGCGACTGCTTCCATTGCCCATGCCAATGAATTCAAGCTCAGCAACAACCAGAGAATTTCCTGCAGCCGCGGTCTCAGCGCCGGGAAGCTCAATACCGCCACCTGCAAATCCTACGCCTACATCTTCAACATCCGGACCTCGGAATATTTCAGGTGTCAGGTCAGCCTGGCGCTGACACGTGACAACAAGGAAGTCATCAACGTCCAGACCGACGGCAGTTGCACCAGGAAGCCGCGCATTTTCGAGACCGATTCCAGCTATTCGTTCGACGCCACCGAGACCGAGCCACCGAATACCAATTCGTTTTTCGGCCCCGGCGGCTATTCGGTATGGGCCAGCGACAACAACGCGCAGAGGGTTCGCGGCTGCATCACCATCAGTTCGGGTCTTGGCTCCGACATTTCGAAATGCCTGGACATGACGTTTCAATAGACTGAACGCTGCGATTGCAAAGGCGAGCCCGCGAACGGCGGCTTGCTTGACGGCCTCGGAAGACCTTGCCGCCGACTGCGGCGCGCGCGGCGAGGCGGGTCAGCAATGCGGGCGGATCACTCCGGCCTGATACCGGCGAATTGGGCGACTTTGCCCCATTTCTCGATTTCCGCGAGGATGTAGCGCTGCATGTCGTCAGGCGATCCGCCGGCCGGCTCGGCCCCCAGCTTGCGCAGGCGCGCGATCCCGTCTTCGGATTTGAGGTACCTGTCCACGCTGGCGTTGAACCGACCGATGATTTCTCTCGGCGTCCTCGCCGGCGCGGCGACGGTGAACCACGATGCCGCTTCGTAACCGGGTACGCCGGCTTCGGAAATGGTCGGAAGCTCCGGCAGCAGCGGCCAGCGCGTCGCGGTCGAGACCGCGAGCGGACGGATCTGGCCGGTTTCGGCGAACGGCTGGGCTGCCGGAAGATTATCGATCATCAGATGCACGCGGCCGGCGATCAGGTCGGTCAGCGCTGGTGCGCTGCCCTTGTAGGTCACATGCGTGATGTCGACGCCGGTCATCGATTTGAACAGTTCGACGGAAAAATGCGCGGTGCTGCCGGTCCCGGGCGTGCCATAGAACAACTGACCGGGCTTGGATTTCGCATAGGCGATCAATTCCGGTACCGACTTCACCGGAAGCGAATTGGTGACCGAACAAAGATTCGGAACCCGGGCAATGATGATCACCGGAGCGATATCCCTGATCGGGTCGTAATTCAGGGTCTTGTAAACGTATTGATTGATCGCGTGGGTGCCCGGCGTGCCGACGATAAAGGTGTATCCGTCGGGATCGGCCCTCGCGACGGCTTCGGCCGCGATATTGCCGCTGGCGCCTGTCTTGTTCTCGACGAAGAACTGCCGGCCGAATTCATCCGAGGCATGGGCGGCGACGATCCGCGCCAGGATGTCGGTGGTGCCGCCGGCGGCGAACGGTACGACGAGTCTGACCGGCCGCGCCGGCCACTGATCGGCGCGCGCCTTGCGCGGCAACACGCCGAGCGCGGCGGCTCCGATCAGGACGGAGCGGCGGTTTGGACGCGACGGAAAACCCGACGACCGCATGTGAACGTCCGATTGGCACAGCAAGTCGCCGACCGTGCGATCCATAGCGCCGGTCGGCGTCTCCAGGAGATTCGGCTTTAATGCCCCATGCGCGCCGAGGCCGGATGGCCCGGCACCTTGAAGCGCTTTCCGGTATCGGTGACCTTGCTGCCGTTGACCTTGAGGATCGAGAAGTCCTGGGTCAGGTAATTTCCGGCCAGGAGATATTTGCCGTCCGGCGTGAACGCGACCGCCTCGGGCAAGCCGCCGACCTCGATATCCTGGGTCTTGGTCACCTTCTTGCCGTCGATCTTCAGCACCGCGAGGCTGCCGTTCTTCTGGTAGAAGAAGGCCTTCTTCATGTTCGAGCCGCGCAGGATCGCCGCGACCGCGACATCGCCCTTCGGTGACATCGCCAGTCCCTCGGGGCCGTCGCCGACCACCACCCGGTCGATGATCCGCGGCGGGTTGGCTTCGAGGTCGATCACGCTCGTCGTATCGACGCTGCCATCGGAGGAGCCGGCGCCGCCGTTATCCGAGGTCAGCGCGATCTTGCTGTTCGGCGTCACCACCACATTGTAGGGCCACTGGCCGGTCGGCAGGTCGACCTTGTTGTAGGTCACCTTGTCGCCGGCGATGTCGAGCACCGACACCTTGTGCGCGGGGAATCTCACGGCCAGCGCCCGCTTGCCGTCCGGCGTGAACAGCACATGCGCGACGCTGTCGGGGAAGCTGATGGTATCGGTGATCTTGACGTCGGTGCCGTTGACCGAAAGCACGCTGACCGAGTTGTCCGCGCGATTGGCGACCAGCGCCATCTTGCCGGACGGACTGAAGCTCAGTCCCGACGGTTGCTTGCCGCCGGTGATCGTCGCCGCCAGTTTGGGCGGGTTGGCTTTCAGGTCGATCACGAAGATCTTGTTGTCGGGCACCTGCTTCAGCGCGTCGCCTTCTTTCACGACGTCGACCGAATTGGCCACCAGCGCCACCGAGCCGGTGGGGTCGATATCGACATTGACCGGTGGTCCGACGACTGAATTTTCCAGCGGCAGGGTGGCGGCGATCCTGGGATTTTCGGGATCGGCGAGATCCACGATCAGGACAGAATCCTTGCCGGGCGCGGACAAGACCGTCTTGCCGTCATCGTCCCACAAAACCTTCTCGTCGATGCCGACGATCATGAACGGTTTGGCATGGGCGACATTAAGACCGGCGCCGCAGAGCAGGATTGCCGTTCCCAAGGATAATCCAGCGGTACGAAAGGCAGACATTATGGCGTTCTCCCGATAAGACCGGCCTCTGACGAGCCGGTTCACGACATCAGAGTACGCGGGGAAACGCTTTGTTGCTAGAGCGTTTTCAAGCGAAGGGGAGACCGGTTCGCGTCAAGGAAGACGCGTCAAATCGGGAATCCAGAGCCTCGTTTCGATTCAATCGAAGCGGAAGAGGCTCTCGTGCAAAGCGGGGATGACCATCCTGGCGGATAAGACGGGTTGACCCCGGGCCTGCGCCCGGCCAATTTCGAAAAAAGAGGAGAGATCGCGTGGAACGCCTGAAGGGGAAGACAGCAATCGTGGTCGGCGCCGGTTCGATCGGGCCCGGCTGGGGCAATGGCAAGGCGACCGCCGTGACCTTCGCGCGCGAGGGCGCGCAGGTGTTCTGCGTCGATCGAAACGCCGCCGCGGCGGAAGAGACCGCTGCCATCATCGCCTCCGAGGGCGGCAAGGCGACCGCGTTCACGGCGGATGCATCGCGCGCCGATGACGTCGCGGCGATGGTGGCCGCCTGCCTGAAGACCTGGGGCCGCATCGACGTGCTCGATAACAATGTCGGCATCGCCGAGACCGGCAGCGTGGTCGATGTGTCGGAAGCGGACTGGGATCGCGTGTTCGCCGTCAATCTCAAAAGCGCCTTCCTCGCCATGAAGCACGTCATTCCTGTCATGGCGGAGCAGGGCGGCGGCTCGATCATCAATATTTCGTCGATCGCCTCGATCCGCCATCTCGGCATATCCTACGTCACCTACGGGACGACCAAGGCCGCGATGAACCAGATGACGCGCACCACGGCCGTCGAATTCGCGGCTCAGAAGATCAGGGTCAACGCGATTTTGCCGGGCCTGATGAAGACGCCGATGGTGGAGCATTCCGCCGGGCTCGCGGCAAGCTATGCCAAAGGCGACGTCGAGGCGATGTGGCGCGCGCGCGACGCGCAGGTGCCGATGGGGCATATGGGCGATGCCTGGGATGTCGCCAACGCGGCGCTGTTTCTCGCTTCCGACGAATCGAAATACGTCACCGGCATCGAACTGGTGGTCGACGGCGGCATTACGCTGAAGGTGAATTAGCGCTTCCTCATGGTGAGGAGGCGCCCTTGCGCCGTCTCGAACCATGAGGCCACTGTGCGCCCCCTCATCCTTCGAGACGCGGCCAATAGGCCGCTCCTCAGGATGAGGTCCATCTATCGGGATGGTCGCCTGGTTGGGGTGGCGGCAATTTGTCGGAAATTCGATGCGCCATGGCCGCGCGCTACTGAGCCAGCGCCAATATTCCGCCCGCGAAGGAATGCCACGCTGGCGTGACGCTGATCGGCCAGTTCAGGAACTTCACCGCCACCAACGCGGCGCCGCCGTAGATATAGACGGGGTGGGGACGCCCTCGGGTGCGCCAGTCAAAAACGATCGCGACCACGAGCAGCAGACAGGCGACCAGGGCCGGCGCGATGGTGACGGGGACCGGGGGAGGGCCGGGCGGTCCGGGCGGCGCCAGAAAGGTCAGAAACCAGCGGGCCACCGCGGCATCCAGAATCGAGATGGCGGCCAGAAGCATCAATCGCTTGTGCGTTTCGGGCCGGCGGGTATTGGCGACGGCGAGGGTAAAGACCACCGCGAAGAACAGAATGCCGCTGAGCGGGACGATCGCAAAGGCGATCCCGGCGTCGGTGAGTCCAAGCGCCGCGGAGCGCTTCATGGCGTTGACCGCGGCGAAAAAGCCGAAGATCGTCATCGCGGTCGCCAGCGATACGCCGATCATCCCGATCGTTCGATGCCGTGCTACCTTTCCGGACGCGGCGAGCCAGGTCTGGAACACAAAATACATCGTCCATACGAAGAACAGCATGCCGTGAAAATGAATCACCGGCATCGAGGGAAAGGTCCCCGTTGTCATCGGCAGCCAGTAGGTCGGCGCGAAGCCGAGGAAGGCCACGGCCATGCACGACAGCGCCATGTGGAAATAGAAATACCGCGCCTGCGTTGATCCGATGGTGCTTGTGGGGTTGCGGTCGATCAGGGTTGTCATCGTGTTGAATCTCCTGGACCAGGATATGGTTTAAAAATAATTTCTGATGGTGAATGTCGCTCTGTTCGTTCAAATTCGCCGCAATCTGGTCCGCGCTATCATTACCATGCGGGCGATATCTCCAATATCGAAGGAAATTCGCTGAGTAAATCCATGCGATCTGGCTTTACAGCCCCGATGGCGGCTTGCATGGCAATGCTCGCGGCTTCGGGCTACGCCTTTGCCGCGACCAGTGAGCCGACCGACGCGCAGATCGGTTCCGCGCCCTGCATTGCCGCGGTGACGGCCGGTGACGATAACCGGATCATCGCAGATTGTGGCGCGTTGATTGACAACGAGAAGGCGCACAAGGCCGACCGCGTCAGGGCTCTGATCGCGCGCGGCGCCGCCTACGACCGCAAGGACCAGATCGATCGCGCGATCGGCGACTACGATACGGCGCTCCGGCTCGATCCGACGCTCGCGGATATCTTCAACGCGCGGGGCGAGCTCTGGCGCAAAAAGGGCGACCGGCCTCGCGCGCTCGCCGATTTCGGCGCCGCGATCAAGCTCAATCCAGATCATCCGGCCGCGCGCGGCAATTACAAATCGCTGGCGCAGGAGGCGGAACGCCTGGGCGCGCTGATGGCGGTCAACAACATGCCGAGCTTCAACTGCGCCACCGCCAGGCGCGCGGTCGAGAAAGCGATCTGCGCCAACCCGGTGCTTGCCAATCTCGACCGCGAGATCAACGCCGTGAATACCAGGGTCGTCCGCGAAGCCGCCAGCGAAAGCCCCCGCGCCGGCCGCGCCATGCAGCGTGAGCAGGACGACTTCCTTGCCCGCCGCAACGCGGCCTTCGGCCGGCCGGGTTACGATCTGCAGAAGGCGATGCGAGAGCGGCTGGACCATCTGCTGGCGGTCGAGCGGAAATAGGCCGGGAAGCCCGCCTTGTTCGGCCTTGAATTGCCGCCGCTTCGCGTAAAAATGCCCTATAAAATATAGCTGATTTGATCCTGGTCATGGCCAGGTGCGGCATGGGCCGCGCAGAATTTGTATTACTGTAGAATAAGCGGGGAGCTGCGCCATGACAGTCGAGGGCAACAGTCGGTATCACGAGCTCTATGCCCGCTCGCTCAGGGATCCCGAAGGCTTTTGGGGCGAGGCCGCCCGCGAGATCGACTGGATCGAGCCCGCCAAAAAGGTCTTCGATCCCTCCATGGGGCTTTACGGCCGGTGGTTCGCCGGCGCCGTGGTCAACACCTGCTATAACGCGCTGGATCGCCACGTCGCGGCCGGGCGCGCCGATCAACTGGCGCTGATCCACGATTCGCCGCTGTCGGGCAGCATCACCAGGCTGACCTATGCCGAGATGCTGCATGAGGTGAAGACGCTCGCCGCCATCATGGCCGACTTCGGCGTCGTCAAGGGCGATCGCGTCATCCTCTATATGCCGATGGTGCCGGAAGCCATGATCGCGATGCTGGCCTGCGCGCGGATTGGCGCCGTGCATTCGGTGGTGTTCGGCGGCTTCGCCGCCAGGGAACTCGCCACCCGGATCGAGGATGCAAAGCCGAAGCTGATTTTCTCGGCAAGCTGCGGGCTCGAGCCCGGCCGCATCGTGCAGTACAAACCCTTGCTCGACGAGGCGATCAATCTCTCCAGCGTCAAGCCTGAGGCCTGCATCATCCTGCAGCGGCCGCAGCAGTCGTGCGAACTCACAGCCGGCCGCGATCACGACTGGGCGGCGCTGCGATCTGCCGCGATGCAAGCGAAAAAGTCCGCCGATTGCGTGCCGGTTTTGGCGACCGATCCGCTCTATATCCTCTACACCTCAGGCACCACCGGAAAGCCCAAGGGCGTGGTGCGCGACAATGGCGGGCATCTGGTCGCGCTGAAATGGTCGATGTTCAATCTCTATGGCGTCAGGCCCGGCGAGGTCTGGTGGTGCGGCTCCGACATCGGCTGGGTGGTCGGCCACAGCTACATCATCTACGGGCCGCTGTTTCATGGCGCGACCTCGATCATGTATGAGGGCAAGCCGATCGGCACGCCGGACGCCGGCGCTTTCTGGCGGGTGATCGCCGAACACAAGGCGGTGGCGCTGTTCACCGCGCCGACCGCCTTCCGCGCCATCCGCAAGGAAGATCCGCAAGGAAATTTCATTCGGCAATACGACCTGTCGAAATTCCGCACCCTGTTTCTCGCCGGCGAGCGCGCCGACCCGCCGACGGTGGAATGGGCGGAACAGCAATTGAAGGTGCCGGTGATCGATCACTGGTGGCAGACCGAAACCGGCTGGTGCATCGCCGGCAACCCGGTCGGGCTGGGCCAGCTTCCGGTCAAGCACGGCTCGCCGACGGTGCCGATGCCGGGCTATCAGGTCGACGTCGTCGACGAGGCCGCCAAGCCGTTGCCCGCGGGCACGATGGGCTCGATCGTGATCAAGCTGCCGCTGCCGCCGGGCTGCCTGCCGACGCTGTGGGAGCAGGACGAGCGCTGCAGGGAATCCTACTTCACCGAGTTTCCCGGCTACTACAAAACCTCCGATGCCGGCTACAAGGACGAGGACGGCTACGTCTTCGTGATGGGCCGCACCGACGACATCATCAATGTCGCCGGTCACCGGCTTTCCACCGGCGGCATGGAGGAGATTCTCGCTTCCCATCCCGACGTCGCCGAATGCGCGGTGCTCGGCATCAAGGACGCCATCAAGGGCGAGGTGCCCTGCGGCTTCCTGGTGCTGAAGGCCGGCGTGACGCGAAGCCCCATGCCGAGATCGAAAAGGAGATCGTGCGCTGGTGCGCGAAAAGCTCGGTCCGGTTGCCGCGTTCAAGCTCGCGATCACGGTCGGCCGGCTGCCGAAGACCCGTTCGGGGAAAATCCTGCGCGGCACCATCAAGAAGATCGCCGACGGCGATCCATGGGCCATGCCCGCCACCATCGAGGATCCCAAGGTGCTGGATGAGATCGGCGACGCGCTGAAGGGGAGGGTGTGAGCAGCGATCGTCATTCCGGGGCGATGCCAACGGGTCCGCGCGAAGCGCGGCCCGATGACAGGCTCCGCATCGAACTACGATGTGCCATTGCACATCGGAGAATCTCGAGATTCCCCGATGCGCAATTGCGCATCTGAGGTCTGGTCCTTTCGGACCATCCCGGAATGACGGTCTTCCGACGGGCTTGACCCGGGCATCCGTCACCTTCAAGAAATGGCCTTGTTTTAGCGTCAAGCCCGGCAACGAAGAAAGTCCGGCGGTACGGGATTTTGAGATGCAGCTTAGCTTCGTGAAACTCTGCCTCGCGCTCACGCTCGGCGCACTAACGCTCTCCGCCTGCGTGCAGCGCAACCAGGTGCCCGTCTCCGCCACCCTGAACGAGGACGACGACACCTTCTGCCGCGCCAACAATGTCGCGGCCGGCTCGCCAGAATATGTCGCCTGCCGCAGGGATCGCGACGTTCAGCGCAGCAACGCCATCACCCGCGCCGACAAGAAGCAGCGCGACCTCGGCGAATACATGCTCAACAATCCGGTGCGGCCTTGAAATCAGGAGGTCCTCATGAACGAAGACGTCTTCAATGTCAGCCTGCGCAGGTTTCTGAAAAAAGTCGGCATCACCTCGCAGCGCGAAATCGAGAAGGCGGTGCGCGATGCCCTCGCCAGCGGCCGTCTCAAGGGTCATGAGAAGCTGCCGGCGAAGATGGTTCTCACCCTCGGCGGTACCAGTCTTTCGCACGAGGTTACCGACGATATCGAACTGGGTTAAGACGAGCGAGGCGCAGCCCTTTCTTCCCTCTCCCCTTGCGGGAGAGGGTGCCCTCGCGTAGCGAGGGCGGGTGAGGGGTCTGTCTCCGCGGTGAAAGACCCCTCATCCGGCAGCCTCCGGCTGCCACCTTCTCCCGCAAGGGGAGAAGGAAGGAACGGCTCTCCACTTTCTCTCCTCCACAAGGACATCACCACATGGACATCAAGGTCAGGGATTCGAACGGCGCGCTTCTCGCCGAGGGCGACAGCGTCACGCTGATCAAGGACCTCAAGCTGAAGGGCTCCTCCACGGTGCTCAAGCGCGGCACCGTCATCAAAAACATCCACCTCACCGACAACGAGGACGAGATCGAAGGCCGCACCGACAAGGTCAAGGGTCTGGTGCTGCGCACGGAGTTTTTGAAGAAGGCGTGAGGGGCGGGCGCGCGACGTTGCCCGTCGGGCAAATCGATCCATCCCTCGGCAACTGCCCTGTCCAGTGCCGCCAGCAAAAATATTTCCGTTCTCGATTCACCCAAATCACTTTTACGATCTCCTCCGTCCCGCTCCCTCAGAGGGGCGTTTCGCGATCGTCACGAACGTGGGGCGGGATGCGGTGGACGCTGATGGCGCGGCAAGACGAACGCGCTGGAGGCGGACGGCGAAGTCGTGTGGTTCTGATGCCCCGACGCTGGCATCAAGTTCCTGAGAAGCAGGCTTCTCAGGGATGACGGTGGCAAACAAGCCCGGTCACCGGGAAGAGCGCGAAGGAAACCGTTAAAACCATTGCGCGGGGAATGCCGGGTGATCCGGTGTGACCGTGGTGACTAACGCGCGTGTTTTCTATCACCACGCGCGGCTGCGGGCGCATCGGGCGCCCGGCATTCCCTGCGCCCTCGAATTTCAAGAGGGCGGGACGTTCCTGGCAAAACTCGCGCGAAACGCGCGGCGAGATCGCGAAGCTGTCTTTGCAAGCAACGTGGCTGTTTGAAATTGAATCCAGGCTATGACAACTGGGCGCGAGTGCGTCACATTTCGCGTCGTCCCCGCGCACGCGGGGACCCATAACCACCGTCATTTGCTGGAGCAGAATCCGTTAGCCAGCGTGCCAAAGCGCGAGGCCGCGGCGCCGCGATGAGCGCAATCGCGCTCACGCTGGGTCCCCGCGTGCGCGGGGACGACGATCGCATTGGTGGAGCTTCGAGCGCTATCGCTAGACTCTACTCTTCTTCCGGCTTCTTGCCGCCGATGGTCTTCAGCTTGGCGAACACGGCGTCGACGTTGAGATCTTCGCGCTGTTTTTCGGTGGGCTCGAACTCCGGCTCCTTGCGGGTGGTCTCGGAGGCCGGCAGCAGGGTGGCGCCGCCGTAAGCGGCATCGGTCGGCTTCTCCTTGGCCGCGCGCTGCACCTCGAAATCGAGCTCGATCTGCGAGCACAGGCCGAGCGTCACCGGGTCCATCGGGGTCAGGGTCGAGGCGTTCCAGTGGGTGCGGTCGCGCACGCTGGCGATGGTGGTCTTGGTGGTGCCGACCAGGCGCATGATCTGCGCGTCCTTCAATTCGGGGTGGTTGCGCACCAGCCACAGGATCGCGCTCGGCCGCTCGTGCCGGCGCGAAACCGGGGTATAGCGCGGGCCCTTCTTCTTGGCGGCCGGCGGCAGCGTCACCTTGCTCTCGCTGAGCCTGAGGCGGTAATTGGAGTCCTTTTCGCCCTTTTCGATCTCGTCGCGGGTCAGCTGGCCGGTCGAAATCGGGTCCATGCCCTTGATGCCCTGGGCGGCATCGCCGTCGGCGATGGCGCGGACCTCGAGCGGGTGCATTTTGGTGAAATCCGCCACCTGGTCGAAGGTCAGCGCGGTATTGTCGACCAGCCAGACGGCGGTCGCCTTTGGCATCAACGGTGAGTTGCTCATGGCAAAGCTCCTTTGTGCTTCGCCCACCTCTGGGAGGCGAAGCCGTGGTCATCAACGATGACGGGAATTACGCCCTATATAAGCCGTCCGGGGCTGGCCGCGCAATGGTTTGATGACCGCCCTTGACAGCGCCGAAATGCCGTCCCAAGTCCTTTTATGAAGTCCCTTAACCAATTGTCCTTATGTGAATCGACTGTTCCCCGGCCGGAAGGCCAAGGGGCGATTCGGTCCGAGACAGCCCCCATGCCAGCCAAACCACCCCTGAAAATCGTGCTTTGTTCCCCGCGGGGCTTCTGCGCCGGCGTGGTGCGGGCGATCGATACCGTCGAGCGGGCGCTGACGATTTACGGCGCCCCGGTCTATGTCCGCCACGAGATCGTCCACAACCGCTATGTCGTCGACAGCCTCAGGACCAAGGGGGCGATTTTCGTCGAGGAACTGGCCGAAATCCCCGACAATACCAACGCGCCGGTGGTTTTCTCGGCCCACGGGGTTCCGAAATCGGTGCCGGCGGACGCCCGTTCCCGCAATTTCTTCTCGCTCGACGCCACCTGCCCGCTGGTCACCAAGGTGCACCGCGAGGCGGCGATCCATTTCAAGCGGGGCCGCGAGATCCTGCTGATCGGGCATTCCCACCATCCGGAGGTGGTCGGCACGCTCGGGCAATTGCCGCCGGGGGCGGTGACGCTGATCGAGACCGCCGAGGACGCCGCGACCTTCACGCCGAAGGATCCCGACAATCTCGCTTTCGTGACCCAGACCACGCTGTCGATCGACGACACCGCCGAAATCGTCGCGATGCTGAAAGAGCGGTTTCCGAACATCTCCGGTCCGCACAAGGAAGACATCTGCTACGCCACCACCAATCGCCAGCTCGCGGTGAAGAAGGTCGCGCCCGTGGTCGACGCCCTGATCGTGGTCGGCGCGCCGAATTCGTCGAATTCGCAGCGCCTGCGCGAAGTCGCCGAGCGCGAGGGCTGCAAAATCGCGATCCTGGCCCAGCGCGCCAGCGACCTCGACTGGTCGAGATTTGACGGCATCAGGAGCCTCGGCATCACCGCGGGCGCTTCCGCGCCGGAAGTGATCGTCGAGGAGATCATGGGCGCGTTCGCCGAGCGATACGAACTGCATGTGGAGACGGTCTCGGCCGCGGAAGAGAACGAATTCTTTCCGTTGCCGCGTTCGCTGCGGCCCGACGCTGCGGAATAGACGCGATGGCGGTCTACACCGACGTCGCCGCCGACGAGCTCGCGGAGTTCCTGAAAACTTACGAAATCGGCGAATTGCTGTCCTACAAGGGCATCGCCGAGGGCGTCGAGAATTCCAATTTCCTGCTCCATACCTCGGCCGGATATTTCATCCTGACGCTGTACGAGAAGCGCGTCGCCAGAAGCGACCTGCCGTTCTTTCTCGGCCTGATGACCCATCTCGCCTCGCGCGGCATCAGCTGCCCGCAACCCGTCAAGAACAAAAGCGGCGAGGCGCTCAGCTCTCTCGCCGGCCGTCCGGCGGCGATCATCAATTTTCTGGAAGGCGTCTGGCCGCGAAAGCCGAATGCGGCGCATTGCGCCGGCCTCGGAGAGGTGCTGGCGCGGATGCATCTTGCAGGAAGCGATTTTCCGATGTCCCGCGCCAATGCGCTGTCGGTACCGGGCTGGCGTCCGCTGTTCGAACAGGCCGCTGCACGCGCCGACGAGGTGCAGCATGGATTGCGCGATTTTATCGGCGCCGAGCTTGATCATCTCGAGAGCAATAACGTCTGGCCGAAGGAGTTGCCGATTGGCGTGATTCACGCCGATCTGTTCCCGGACAACGTATTTTTTCTGGGCGAGAAGGTTTCGGGCATCATCGATTTCACCTTCGCCTGCACCGATATGCTCGCCTACGACGTGGCGATCTGTCTCAACGCATGGTGTTTCGAGAGCGATTGTTCGTTCAATGTCACCAAGGCGCGCGCCTTTCTCGGCGCCTATGGCCGCGTGCGAAAACTGTCCGACGCCGAGGAGAACGCGCTGCCGCTGCTCGCCCGTGGCGCTGCGCTGCGCTTCCTGCTGACGCGGCTGGTCGATTTCCTCAACGTGCCTGCGGGCGCTTTGGTACGGCCGAAGGATCCGCTGGAATATGCCCGCAAGCTGCGCTTTCAGCAAAGCGTGGCCGGTATCCGCGACTATGGCGTCGTAGCCCCGGGACTGACGGCGTGAGCGCGCTTCCCTCGGTCACGATCCACACCGACGGCGCCTGCTCGGGAAATCCCGGGCCCGGCGGCTGGGGCGCCATCCTGAAATTCGGCGACGTCGAAAAGGAATTGAAGGGCGGCGAGGCGCACACCACCAACAACCGCATGGAATTGATGGCGGCGATTTCGGCGCTGGAAGCGCTCAAGAAATCCTGCACCGTCGATCTCTATACCGACAGCCAGTATGTACGTCAGGGCATTACCGGCTGGATCCATGGCTGGAAGAAGAACGGCTGGCGCACCGCGGACAAGAAGCCGGTCAAGAATGCCGAATTGTGGCAGCGGCTGGATGCCGCGCTGAAGCCGCATCAGGTGCGCTGGCACTGGGTCAAGGGCCATGCCGGCCATGACGAAAACGAACGCGCCGATCAACTGGCGCGCGACGGCGTGGCGATGGCGAGGTTGAAGCAGAGGATGGAGGATTGAAGGCGGAGAGTCGATCTCCCTGTTCCCTTCTCCCCTTGCGGGAGAAGGTGGCGCGGACGAAGTCCGTGCCGGATGAGGGGGCTGCATCTGCGGAGAGATACCCCTCACCCGCCCTCGCTTCGCTCGGGCACCCTCTCCCACAAGGGGAGAGGGAAGATCAAGCCGGGCGATGACGGTGTTGGTAGCGATGGAGTACTTTTTCTTACAGCTGCCCCAGCAGCGTATCGCCGCCGGAAACCTCGACCTTGCCGGGCGCCGGCTCGAGATTGAGCTTCTTGACGACGCCGTCGTCGACCAGCATCGAATAGCGGTGCGAGCGAATGCCGAGGCCGTTGCCGGAGCCATCCAGCTCCATGCCGATCGCCTTGGTGAATTCGGCGTTGCCGTCGGCGAGGAAGGTGGCTTCATCGCGCTGGTCGGTGTCGCGCTTCCATGCGTTCATGACGAAGGCATCGTTGACCGAAACGATCGCGATGGTGTTCACGCCCTTGTCCTTCATGGCATAGGCGTTCAGGAAGATGCTCGGCAGGTGCATCTTGTGGCAGGTGCCGGTATAGGCGCCGGGCACCGCGAACAGCGCGACCTTCTTGCCCTTGAAGATATCGTCGGTGCTCCTGACCTGCAGACCGTCCGCCGTCATCACGCGAAATTTTGTCTCGGGTAGCCTGTCGCCAACTTTGATGGTCATCGTCAATTCTCCTCAACTGTGCGGACGTTTCTTAAACCGGGCAGGCGAGGGGCACAATATTCGGCGCCCCGGAAACGGCAATGGTCTCACGTGTTCACTGTTCTGTCATCAGCCGGTCGTGGCATCAAAGCTTCGCGCGGACCCGCTGGACGCTTCGCGAAGGACGAGGACCATGAGGGTCATGCTTCAGGCGGCTGCGGCCTTCTTCTCATCCCGCAGCTCACGGCGCAGGATCTTGCCGACATTGGTCTTCGGCAGGCCGGTCCTGAACTCGATCTGTTTGGGGACCTTGTAGGCGGTGAGCTGCGTGGCGCAGAACTTGATCACGTCCTCGGCGGCGAGGTTCTGGTCCTTCCTGACGATGAATGCCTTGACGGCCTCGCCTGATTTCGCGTCCTCGACGCCGATCACGGCGCATTCGAGCACCCCGGGATGGCTTGCGATCACTTCCTCGATCTCGTTGGGATAGACGTTGAAGCCGGAGACCAGGATCATGTCCTTCTTGCGGTCGACGATCTTGGTGTAGCCGTCCGCCGTCATCACGCCGATGTCGCCGGTGCGGAAATAGCCGTCGGATGTCATCACCTTGGCGGTTTCTTCGGGCCGGTTCCAGTATCCGGCCATCACCTGCGGACCCCTCGCGCAGATTTCGCCGGGCTGGCCGAGGGGGACTTCGTTGCCATCGTCGTCGCGGATCGAGAGATAGGTGGATGGGATGGGAAGACCGATCGAGCCCGAGAATCTGTCGGTATCGGCGGGGTTGCAAGTCAGCGTCGGCGAGGTTTCCGACAGGCCATAGCCTTCCGACAGCGGGCAGCCGGTCACCGCCAGCCATTTCTCGGCGACCGATTTCTGCGTCGCCATGCCGCCGCCGAACGAGGTCTTCAGCTTGGAGAAATCGAGTTTGTCGAAGCCGGGCGTATGCAACAATCCATTGTAAAGTGTGTTGACCGCCGGGAAGCTGTTGACCTGGTATTTGGAGAGCTCCTTGACGAAGCCCGCCATGTCGCGCGGATTGGGAATCAGGAGATTGGCGCCGCCGGTGCGCATCGCCAGCAGGAAACACGCCGTCAGCGCGAAGATATGGTAAAGCGGCAGCGCGCAGACGATGAGTAATTGATCGACATGCGGCGGCTTCTTCAGCGCCGGCTGCAGCCATGCATCGTTCTGCAGCACGTTGGCGAGGATGTTGCGGTGGAGCAGCGTCGCCCCCTTGGAGATGCCGGTGGTGCCGCCGGTATATTGCAGGAAGGCGACGTCGTCGGGCGTGATTTTGGGCTTGTCGAGCTTCATGCGGCGGCCGGCGGCGACCGCGTCGTTGAAGGCGATGGCGCGGGGAAGCGAATAGGGCGGCACCATCTTCTTCACGCGCCGTACCACCAGGTTGACGATCATGCCCTTGAGGCCGAGCAGATCGCCCATGCTGCCGACGATGACATGCTTGAGCGAGGTCTTGCCCATCACCTGCTGCACGGTGGTCGCGAAATTCTCCAGCACGATGATGGCCTCGGCGCCGGAATCCCTGAGCTGGTGCTCAAGTTCACGCGGCGTATAGAGCGGGTTGACGTTCACAACCGCAAAGCCCGCACGCAGCACGGCGGCGGTGGCGATCGGATATTGCAGCACGTTCGGCATCATCAGCGCGATGCGGGCGCCCTTTTGCAGGCCCTTGCTCTGCAGATAGGCCGCGAGTGCCAGCGACATCTCGTCGAGGTCGCGGTAGCTGATGGACTTGTCCATGCAGATGAAAGCCTTGCGGTCACGAAACTTCGCAAAGCTTTCTTCCAGCAGTTCGACCAGAGAGGAATATTGGGTCACATCGATATCGGCGGGCACGCCAGCCGGATATTGCTTGAGCCAGATGCGCTCCATGCTGATTTCCCCTCTCGGTTCGTTTCCGTGAGCTTTGCCCGTTTGATGGCACGGGACGCGTCATTTCGGGCAGTATTGAGCAAGGCAGCCGCCGATGGCAAGCGGCGGCGCGCTTTAGACGCATGGGTAACGGAAAAGTGCCGGCCTCTGGCTAACCGGCTGGCGCCGGTTATGTGCGCGGCGCGACAGCGGACTTCTGATCCGAGGTGCCGGTATCTCCGGTCGTGCTCTTGGGCGCTGGTTTGGTAGCAGGCTTCGCAGCGGATTTTGCTACAGACTTTGCTTCAGATCTGGGCTTTGCAGGCTTGGCATCCGACTTATCGGCTGTGGCTGCAGGCTTCTCTGTGGATTTTGCGGCAGCATCCGGCCTGGTGTTCGCGTGCCTGTCGCCGGCGGGTTTGGCCGCGGTTGACTTGGTGTCCTTGCCGGCTTCCTTTGCTGCGTCCTTGGCCTCGGTCTTTGCTTCATTTCTGGGCTCAGTCTGGGTATCTGTCTTCTTGGACGCAACCCGCGACTTCTTTCCATGACGGCGCGTCGCCTGCTGATCGGTGTCCGCGGTTACGGCCGCGATCAAGGCGGCGCCGGTCCTGGTCGGTCCGGTATAAACGGGAATGGGTTCGGACGGCGCGGGAGCCGCCGCCAGCAATTCCGACGGCTTCAACGTCGGCGGTTGCAGCCCGGCGGCGAAGAACGCCAGCGCTGGTTCGGAGTTGGTCGATCCGGAGACGTTGCCCGCGACAGTGTCTTCATCCTCGTCGCTCGCCGGCTTGTGGCGCTTGCCGCCACACATTTCGTCGCGCAGGTTCGGCGGCGAGGCATCAATCGGCACCAGGTTCTCGACCGTGCCGAGCGAGGGGCGCAGCCAGGACAGCGTGCTGTTCGCAAAGCCACGCTCGAGCAGTTGCGCCGCCCTTACCGCGCGCATCTTGCCGGACGAGGAACCGAGCACCACCGCGATCAGCCGTTTGCCGTTGCGGGTCGCCGACGCCACAAGGTTGTAGCCGGAGGCGCAGATGAACCCGGTCTTGAAGCCATCGGCGCCGGGATAGCGTCCGATCAGCTTGTTGAAATTCTGCGTGATCTTGCGGCCGTAGCGGATCGAGGGAATGTGGACGAAATACTCGTATTCCGGCAGGTCATGAATAATCGCGCGGGCAAGGATCGCGAGATCACGGGCCGAAGTGATCTGACCGTCCGCGGGCAAGCCGTTCGGATTGACGTAGCTCGTCTGCGTCATGCCGAGCCGCTGCGCGTTCTGGTTCATCAGCTCCGAAAAGCCGTCGATCGAACCTCCGACGCCCTCGGCAAGCACCACGGCCATATCGTTGGCCGACTTCACCAGCATCATCTTGAGCGCATTGTCGACGGTGACCTGGATCCCCGGCCGGAAGCCCATCTTCGAAGGCGATTGCGAGGCCGCAACAGGCGATACCGTCAGCAGCGTATCGAGCGACATCCGTCCTTCCTTGACCGCCTTGAGCGTCACATAGGCCGTCATCAGCTTCGTCACCGATGCGGGATACCATGGATAGGTCGCGTTCTCGGCTTGCAGCACCTTTCCGGTATCGGCTTCGACAACCAGCAACGCTTCGGCACGCGCCATGCGCGGCGTCACAACGGCGAGCGCTGTGAGAACGAAGATCCAGTTCAACGATGGTTTGAATAGCAACGCGCGAAGAAGATGCACTATCCGATTCCGCTCCTTGGAGACCTGCCTTCGCGAAGGAGGCCTGGCATGTGACGTTCGGGTTTCAAGCGTGTCCGGTGCCGTCGCTCACGGCTTTCGCGAACCTATACCGGCTTGCCGGTCCGGAACAGAGGCTCCACGATTAAATCGTGGACGAAATAGGCCGAATTTCGGCGATGCCTAAATGTTGATGGCGCTGCCGCCTGTCTGGGGCACCTGAACGCTGGCTCGCGCGCTTTCGTGAATCATGAATTGGGCCCTTGCAAGTTCCGCGAAATGGCCGCCTTTCGCGACCAGTTCATCGAAAGTTCCGCTTTCGATGACCCGCCCGTTGTCGAACACCAGGATACACGTCGCGTTGCGAATGGTCGAAAGCCGGTGCGCGATCACAAAGGTGGTGCGTCCCCTCATCACCTCGTCGAGCGCCGCGTTGACCTTGGCCTCGGTAACCGCGTCGAGCGCGCTGGTCGCTTCATCGAGAATCAGGATCGGCGGATCCTTCAGGAGCGCCCGCGCAATCGACAGCCGCTGCCGCTCGCCGCCCGACAGCATCCGTCCGCGTTCGCCGGCATTGGTTTCGAAACCCCGCTCGCTGCGCGCGATGAATTCCAGAGCCTGTGCCCGGCTCGCTGCGATCCGCAACTCCTCGTCGGTGGCGTCCGGCTTGCCGACACGCAGGTTGTCCGCGATCGAACGATTGAACAGCAGCGCCTCCTGAAACACCACGCCGATATTCCGTCGCAGCGCCGTCAGCGTCAGGCCGCGGATGTCCATGCCGTCGATCCTGATGAAGCCCGATTGCGGATCGAACGCACGATGCAGCAACGCAATCGCGGTGGATTTGCCGGCGCCGGTCGGGCCGACCAGCGCGATGGTCTGGCCGGGCAAAGCGGTGAACGAAAGGTCTTCGATCGCGGGTCGCTTGCCGTCGTAGGAAAACGAGACGTCCTTGAATTCGACCAGGCCTGACAGACGCCCGGTGTCGATCGCGTCGGGGCGGTCGCGGACGGCGGGCACGGCGTCCAGTACATTGAAGAATTCCTGCAGCCGCGGCGCCTCCATGAACACGCTGTTGATGAAGCTCACGACCTGTTCGAGCTTCTGGATCAGCATGGTGGCGAAGCTGACGAACATCACGATCTCGCCGACCGAGGTGAGGCCCTGTTCGTGCAGCACGATGCCAACGGTGAAGATCGCCAGCACGGTGATGGTGGTCGAGGCCCGGGTGATCACGGTAACGAGCGCCCACCACGACAGCACCGGCATCTGCGCCGCCAAAAGCTTGTCGGCGACGAAGCGCACGCCCTGGACCTCGGCGTCGATCCGTACGAAGCTTTGCACCAGCGCAACATTGCCGAGCGCGTCCGAGGCGCGGGCGGAAAGATCGCTGTAATGCGCCTCGACCTCGCTCTGCATGCCGTAGGTCTTGCGCACCACCAGCGTGGTCAGCAGCGTGAACACCACGCAGAGGACGAACAGCAGGATCGCCAGCCGCCAGTTGATGTAAAACGCCAGCGGCAGCAGCACCAGCAGCGACATGATCGCGGCGAAATGCTCGCGGAAAAATCCGAGCCACAGTCGCCACAATGAATCCGTTCCGTTCAACATCACCTTCATCAGGCGGCCGGAATGGGTGCCGGTGTGGAAGGTCAGCGGCAATTGCATGATATGTTCGAAATAATTCGTCAGCACCGCCTGACGCTGGCGATGGGCGAGCCGGTCGGCGTGAAGAGCGACAGCGGCGCTGCACAGGATGGTGAACAGGCCGAAGGCCGCCCAGGCGGCCAGCAGCGACCAGGCCGACGACGATCCGAGCGGCCCGCCGGATGGCTTGCCGGAGAGCGTATCGACGATGCGACCGAACAGCACGGGCTCGGCGAATTGCGCGCCGGCCAGCAGCAGATTGGCGCCGGCAAGAATCCAGCCCAGCCCTGCCTCCTTGCCGAGCAGATGAAGGACGCGCGTATAAAGGCGAAGCAGGGACATGAGGACAGGGCTCGAGGGGCTCGACGTGACCGACGATTGGAGCGCATTCTAATCAGGGATCGCCGGAGAGAGATACAGCGGGAGCACCTGATCCACCAAAATGTATGCGGGTTGGCGAAGAGATCATACGCTATTTCAATCATTTAGCGCGCGCCCGGACGCGAAGCCGGGCTTCATTTTGCCGATCGCGCGTTGAATTTTTTACTTAATTGATCAGGCGGCCGCCGAGCGGAGGCAGGAAGCCATCGTCGAAAATATCGGCCGCGGATGGCCGCTTGCTGAATTTGAAATCTTCGGCGACCTGGTCGATCGACCGATCGAGTCTGATGGGATCGACCCCGCCGATGCCGTTGCGTTTCACTTCGTCGGTGAGGATATTGTCGTTAATCACGGTGCGCAGGCGTTCCAGTTCAAGGTCACGCGCGCCGTCTTCCATCCGGCCGAGAACCTCGTCCACCGCATGCCCGGGCTCCCTGATGGCCAGGTTCGTGGCTGATATCACCGCCCGCAGGAAGCCTTTTACCGCCTCGGGTCGCCGGGCGGCGAATGCCGGGTTGACGATCACCGCAAACCCGTAGGCCTCGCATCCGTAATCGGCGAACCGCAGCACAGCGAGGTCGCCGGCCGGGACGCCGCGGTCTTTCAAGTTCACCGCCGACAGATATGAAAAACCGGTCACGGCATCGACCTGGCCGGCCGACAGCATCGGCTCGCGCACGGCGGCACTGATGAGGTTCTGCTTTACGCTTGCGACCTTGATCCCGTTCTGGCGCGCCAGTGCCGGCCACAGCCGGATCGAAAGATCGCCCTCGGCGACGCCGAGCGTCTTGCCCTCGATATCCGACAGCGCATGGATGCCCCAACTCTTGCGGGCGATGATGGCATAGGGTGACTTGTTGAACAGCACGAACACCGCCTTGACACGCGGCGCATCGTGGTCGCGAAAGCGGATCAGTGCGTTGATGTCGACCAGTGCGAATTCGCTCGTTCCGGCGGCGACGCGCGCGATCGCATCCGGTGATCCGCTGGCGATATCGGTCGTGACCGCCAGGCCTTCCGAGTTGAACAGGCCGTCGGTCGCCGCCAGCACGAAAGGGGCGACGCTGGCGTTGATCGGACGATCGAAGGAAAAATGGATCGTTGTCGGCTGACGCTCTTCGCCCGCGGCCCGGCCTTCCGCCGCGCCCAGGCACACAAGTCCCAACAGGCCTGCCAGCGAAGCTAGAACGAAGCGGGCAACGACTGTCTGACTTGCGCGCATCAGCATCACACCGGTACCGGAGGTCAGTTGCCACGCCGGATATGTCTGTTTCATGACGACGGAACGCCACACTTTGATCATTGTGCCCGATCAAACCTGAACAGTCGATGAGCGGCCTGGACTGCCGTTCGGCTTGCCTTTGCGCGAGAGACCTGACGCAAGGCCGGGCGCGCCTGCCGCCGGCCGGCGGGTTCGCTCCAGCCCGTATGGCTGCGGTAGTGACGCTGCCAGTCAGGGCGGATATGGCTTGAGGGCAAGCGTGCCTGTTTCCGGGGGCATGTGCCCGCTGGCCGGTCGCCGCAAGTTTCACGACCGAATTAATCCGCCGGACACCGTGGCCCGCGGATTTCTTTGGCCCGGCTCCGGCCGTTAACACGCTGGCGATGCGTTTGGATTATTTTAACGCAATGAGTGATTCGCTCGAGCGGCTTTATCTGGCGGTCATCGCGGCCAAGGATCTCGATCCGGCGGTCTCGCGAACGGCACGGCTGTTTCAACGCGGCCCCGCCAAGATGGCGAAGAAATTGGCCGAGGAAGCCATCGAAGTCGTGATCGATGCCGTCAACGGCAAGACCGATGCCGTGGTCAGAGAGAGCGCCGACCTCCTCTACAACCTCACTGTCCTGTGGGCGGCGGCCGGCGTGCGGCCCGAAGACGTCTGGCGCGAAATGGAACGGCGCGAGCATCTGCTCGGAATTGCCGAGAAGATGCCGAAGTCGCCGGTCAAATTGTCCAAGGTTCCGCCCCCCAGGGTCGCGCGGCGGCCAATTGTCGCGCTTGAGAACCGCAGTCTGCGCAAGCGCCACTGAGGCTGCCCAAAATTCCCCTGATTCCCGGCATGGACAAATCCGCCCTATGGTGGTTCATCGCGGCATGCTGAGACAAATCTACGATTGGTGTATCGACGCCGCGCACAAGCCCTACGCATTATGGATCATGGGGGCGGTGTCATTTGCGGAAAGTTCGTTCTTTCCAGTGCCGCCCGACGTGATGCTGATCCCGATGTCGCTGGCGCGTCCGCAGCGGGCGTGGCTTTACGCCCTGGTCTGCACGGCGACGTCAGTCGTGGGTGGCGTCCTCGGCTATGGCATTGGTGCGCTGCTCTACGATTCCGTGGGGCACTGGCTGATCGAATTTTATGGCCTCGGCGGCAAGGTCGAAGCTTTCCGCGCCTCTTATGCCGAATGGGGCGCCTTGATTATCATCGGCAAGGGTCTGACGCCGATTCCCTACAAGCTCGTGACCATCACCTCGGGCTTTGCCGGCTATAATATCTGGCTGTTTGTCCTGTGCTCGATCATTGCGCGCGGCGGTCGCTTCTTTGTCGTCGCGATCCTGCTCAACCGCTACGGCGAATGGATCCGGGTCAGGATCGAGAGGCATCTGGGGCTGTGGGTGGCGCTGGGAGCCGGCGTGCTGGTGGCGGGCTTTATTGTTGCACTCAAATTGATCTGAAATGCTTTGGCGGTGTGTCGTATCACGCTACGCTTCAAATCATGCTTGATCGATCCGGCAACCTGATCCCGCTGTCCAGGGCGCCCGTTGCGACGGCCGGCATGGCGCTGTCGATATGGATGATCGCCGCGGGCGCCGGCTGGCCGCAGGCGGCTTCGCCGCCGTCCTTGGGCCTTCAGCAGCCGGCCCAGCAAGCGGCGCCGGATCAACCCGCGCAGCCGCCGGGCGGGCCTGCATCGCTACAGGCCCCAATGGCGCGCGAGGATAATCCGGGCCTTCTCAAGGAAATGGGAAAGGTGCTCGAGAAATCCCTGTCGGCCCTGCCGACGCTGAAGAGCCCAGGTGAGGCCATCGATGACCTCAATGCACGCGCCAGGGATGCCGCGAAGGATGCGGGCGAGAGCCTGTCCCGCCTGGCCAGGCCATCCTCCATGGTGACCGGACGCGTGATATGCCCGGTTGCCGCGAACGGTGGGTCGGACTGCAAGGCCGGCGCCGACAAACTCTGTCAGGCCAGGGGCTTCAAGGAGGGCAAGAGCCTCAATTCCGATGCCGCGGAAGCCTGTTCCGCCAAAGTGCTGATTCCCGGTCGGACACGCAAGCCGGACGACTGCCGAACCGATTATTACGTCACCCGCGCGCTGTGTCAGTAGCGCCTGAAGCCGCGCTTGCGCTGCCCGCGAGGCTGCGATTGCTTTTTTGGTATGATGTCTGGCATTCTTTGCTGGATACGTGACGCCTCCCTCCCCAATAGCGCATAAGGATTTTTGACGAATGTCCATGCCTGCCTTGTTCAAGGGCCGTCTGTCGATTCCCGTGATCGGTGCTCCGCTGTTCATCATCTCGGTCCCCGATCTGGTGATCGCACAGTGCAAGGCTGGAATCGTCGGATCGTTTCCGGCGCTGAACGCGCGCCCGCCGGAACTGCTCGACGAGTGGCTGGTACGGATCAAGGAAGAACTCGCCGTGCACGACAAGGCCCATCCCGATCGCCCGTCGGCGCCGTTCGCCGTCAATCAGATCGTTCATCGGTCGAACAACCGGCTCGATCACGATCTGGCGCTTTGCGAAAAGCACAAGGTGCCCATGATTATCACCTCACTCGGCGCACGTGAGGAAGTCAACCAGGCCGCGCACCGCTGGGGCGGCATTGTGTTTCACGACGTGATCAACCAGAAATTCGCCCACAAGGCGATCGAGAAAGGTGCCGACGGCCTGATCCTGGTCTCCGCCGGCGCCGGCGGTCATGCCGGGGTAATATCGCCGTTCGCATTCGTGGCGGAGACAAGACAATGGTTCGACGGGCCGATCGCGCTCTCCGGCGCCATCGGCAATGGCCGCGCCATACGCGCGGCGCGTGTGTTAGGGGCCGACTTCGCTTATATCGGCTCCGCCTTCATCGCCACGCAGGAGGCGAATGCGGTTGCAACTTACAAGCAGATGATCACCACCTCGAGCGCGGAAGATATCGTCTATTCGAACCTCTTCACCGGCGTGCACGGCAATTACCTGAAGCCGTCGATCGTCGCGGCCGGCATGGATCCCGACAACCTTCCGCAATCCGATGCATCCAGGATGAGTTTCGGGACCGATGCGTCGGGGGAACGCGCGAAGCCGAAGGCGTGGAAGGAAATCTGGGGCTCAGGTCAGGGCATCGGCGGCGTCGGCGGGATCGTGCCGGCCGCCGAATTGATCGCGCGGTTCAAGAAGGAATACGACGAAGCCGTCGATCCGCCGCTGTGAGGCGCTGGCGACACCTGACCGTGGCCGCGATTCCTCGCCTTAACGGGCCATTAACCAAACCCGCCCCAAAAATGCGGTCCGAGGCCGATCGTCGCGCGGCGCCATCCAGGATGCGTATGAGAACTCACCGCCGCAGCCTGATTAACCCTCCGGAGCATGGGAACCGGCCGCCACCGGGACGGCACGGTTAAGCCTTAATTACCACCCAGTTATCGAGAAAATGACCGTGGTTCGGTCAGGAAAACGGAGAATTGCTTGACGAGAGCAATGACCATTATCGCGCTGACGTGCGTTCTCGTCGTCGGTGCGGCCGCGGCCAGCATCCTTGGCCGCGATAGCGTGCCCGCGGCCGGACTGCAAATGGCAATGGCTTCGGCCAACCTCCCGGATCCCGTCTCGAACAGGGAAAGCAAAGGCGACCGACTGGCGGTTGCCGCGGTTGCGCCGGCCTCGTTCGAACCGACCCAAACCGGCGCGATCCCGAGCGAGCCGCTGCGACAGGCCTTCGCGGCCACCCCTTCGGCCGACATCGAAGGGCTGAAGATCGCAGATCCGGTTACGTCGCCGAAACCGAAGCTTGTCGGCAAGCCCCCTGCGCAAAAATCCTATGCGCTCTTGAGCGATGTGCAGATCGCCGGCATCAAGGAGCGCCTCAAGCTTTCGTCGTATCAGGAATCCTATTGGCCGGCCGTGGAAAGCGCGCTGCGCGCCGTGGCCCGCAAGATCCACGCCACACGGCAGGCCGACCCGAACGGGACCGGCGCGCCGATCATCGATCCCGATGCCGAGGAAGTTCAGCAGCTGAAATCGGCGGCGATGCCGCTGTTGTTTCAGCTTCGCGAGGACCAGAAGCGCGAGGTGCGCCAACTGGCCCGCCTGATCGGCCTCGAGAAGGTCGCTGCGGCGATCTGAGCCGACGGCCCGTCCGGAACGCCATCCCGCTTCCATGAGCAGCATTCCGGCGCCTCAACGGGGTATGCGGTATGAGTGACGGCTTTGGCATGCCGATCTATCCCTTGACCCTGTTGTCCCCGATCAATTGAACGAGAGAACGGCTGCCAGGGCAGCGAGGTCTTCATGCAAGGTCTTGAAGGCGAGGCCGCGGCCGCGGTTAAATAGCGTCGGGACGTGCGACGAGAGAAGGAAGAAAGAGGACAACATGAGCTTTGTACGGATCGCGGCATCGGTCGCCGTCGTCACCCTGCTGTCAGCCGTCGGCGCGGCGGCCAAACCGATCGCCGCCACCGCGGAGACCAACCTGCGGAAATCGCCCGGCACCGACAGTCCGGTCCTGACGATTATTCCGAAGGGAACGACGGTCGAAGTCGGCAAGTGCAGCAACGGTTGGTGCGAGGCTTCCCTGGACGGTCAGAACGGCTATGCCATCGCCCGGAATCTCGGCCTGGCGCCGGCGCGCAGAGCGCGGTTCGTTCCGCAGGTCTATGACGAGGAAGTGGAAGAGGTTGGGCCGCCCGTCTATGGTCCGCCGGTTTATTACGGCTACCGGCCGTATTATGGCTACGGGCCGTATTACGGTTATGGATGGGGATACAGGGGATGGCGTTGGTAGGGTTTCGCGATTCTGTTCGATCGCTCTGAAGCTGCTGCGCTGGAATGGCCGCTCACCGGCCAGTCATGGAGATGAAATGCCGACGCTTCCCTCGCTGCCCGAGCAGAAGGCCAAGGTCCTCCTGCTGGAAGGCGTGAACGACAGTGCCGTCGAACTGTTCCTGGGTTCGAAGAATTTCAGCGTCGAGCGCCTGTCCAAGGCGCTGGAAGCGGACGCGCTGCGCGAGGCCGTCAAGGGCGTCGACCTCCTGGGCATTCGGTCGCGAACCCAGCTGACTTCCGGTATTCTTTCCGATGCCGACCGGTTAACCGCCGTCGGATGTTTCAGCGTGGGGACCAACCAGGTCGATCTGGACGCCGCGCGCCGCCGCGGCATTCCGGTCTTCAATGCGCCATTCTCGAATACCCGCAGCGTGGCGGAGTTGGTGATCGGCGAAATCGTCATGCTGCTCCGGCGCATCTTCCCTCGCTCCGTGGCGGCTCACGGGGGCGCCTGGGACAAGTCCGCAAAGGACAGCCACGAGGTGCGGGGCCGCACCCTCGGCATCGTCGGCTACGGCAATATCGGATCGCAGCTCTCGACGCTTGCGGAAGCGATGGGCATGAAGGTGATCTTCTTCGACCAGACCGACAAGCTTCGCCACGGCAATACCGAGCCCGTCGAAACCCTGCAGGATCTTCTGGCCCAGAGCGATATCGTCAGCCTGCATGTTCCGGAAACGCCGGCGACTTCCGGCATGATCGGCGAGGCCGAACTGCGGTTGATGAAACCGGGATCCTTCCTGATCAACAACAGCCGTGGAACTGTGGTCGATCTCGATGCGCTGGCCGGGGCGCTTCGCGACGGTCATCTGGCGGGAGCCGCACTCGATGTCTTTCCGGTCGAGCCGTCTGCGAATTCAGATCGTTTTGAAAGCCCCGTGCAGGGCCTGAAGAATGTGATCCTCACCCCCCATATCGGTGGTTCGACCGAGGAGGCACAGGATCGCATCGGCAGGGAAGTGGCCCGCAAGATGCTCGATTATTTCAGCGGCGGCTCCACGACGGGTGCGGTGAATTTCCCCCAGGTCCAGCTGCCGGCGCGCCCGCTCGGCACCCGCTTCAGCCACGTTCATCGCAACGTGCCCGGCATGCTTCGGCGGCTGAACGAGATATTTCTGCAACGCGACATCAACATTGTCGCGCAATATCTGGAGACCGACAGGGAGGTCGGCTATGTCGTGCTCGATGCGGATCTTGCCGGACACGACAGCCATGAACTTCTCGACGGAATTCGCGGCCTTGACGGCACCATCCGGGCCCGGCTTGTGTACGAGCACTGAAGCCTTTCCAGCGCAGCACGCCTTCCGACTTGACCGGCCTGGATCAAGCCACGGCGATCTCGGCTTCGATGCCGCTTTCGGTGACGGTACGATTGCGGCCGGATCGCTTCGCCTGATAAAGCGCGCGATCACACCGCTCCACCATGGCTTCGGCGGACTCGGCCAGGCGGAATTGCGCGACGCCGATTGAAACAGTGATGTTCGATATTTCTTCGCCGGTGGTGCGTCGGGTCAGGCGCGCCTCCGAAATGCGGCGGCGAACGCGTTCGGCGACACCAGCGCAGATATCGATATTGGCTCCCGGTAGCACCGCCATTAATTCCTCGCCGCCATAGCGCGCCGTGAGATCGCCGTGGCGAACGCTCTCTTGCAGCACCTTGGCCACCAGCCGGAGAACCTGGTCGCCGACCTGATGTCCGTAGCTGTCGTTGAACTTCTTGAAGTGATCGATGTCGATCATCAGAACGCTGAGCGGTTCGCCGGTCTCCATCGCGACAATTTGCTCTGAACGAAAAAACTCCTCCAGGGCGCGACGGTTGGCGAGCCCCGTGAGGGCATCGGTGTTCGAGTGTTGCTCGGCGAGCTTCAGCGAGTCTCGAATTTTGTCCAGTTCCTCCGACGTCTCGATGAAATTCGTCTCCAGCGCCGAGGCTCGCGTCGTCGCATTGGACAATTCCATCACGAGCTTTTCGATGATCGGCCGCGGGTCGTTGATGGTCTGACATTGTGAGGAGACCTCGCCAAGGGCCTCGATCTGCGTGCGATTGTCGGAAATTGCCGTTCCGAGGAATTGCTTGGCGCTGGATATCACGCTCTGCAGCTGTTCGGGGAAATCCTCGACTTCGGATCGCGGGCTGACATAGGTGACGTAGAGGTCGCGATTGGCCGCGGAATCGAAATTTCGCTTGTTGGCAATCAGGATATCGATGGTCTTCCTCAGCGCCGGCGAGGCACCCACGGCATAATTGAACCACACGGAAAAATTATTCGGGGTGGGCGGTACGCGGTGCTGCGACATCAATCGATTGGCCCGGTTCGCGACGGCTGTCGCGTAATCGAAATCGACCTCTTCGAGTCCGTTGCTCATTCCGGTTGTCCGTCGTCCTTCGACAGCGGAGCCGCGTCTGCGGCCCAAATCTCAAAACCAGGGGTGATTCAGCGAATTAGAAAGGCATTTCCAAGGTCGGCCCCCAGGCAATTGGGCCGCCGCTGGTCAGCCTATTCCTCACATCTAAAGGATGTTTTAAACATTTAGGTTGCTTCGAGCGGCCGCACCCTCCCGCGGCTGCGGGGGAGTCGCGGACGGTGAGCGGAATGCCGATGAATTATCATCTGGATGACGACCGCCGGAAAATTTTCATCAATTGCAATCGCCCGACGTGATGTCCGTGAGGTGACAGAGGCCTGCGCTTGGTCGCAAAGGTGTCTGGAAACGACGCTTGGAAAATCCGTCGCATCCTGATCTTATCGGAGTTTCGCGAACATCCGGACGGAAGGCTCCCATGAGTACGCGACGCGAACACGATCTTCTGGGCGATCGGGACGTTCCCGCGGATGCCTATTATGGCGTCCACACGCTCCGCGCCGTGGAGAATTTTCCAATCACCGCGACCCCGATCTCGATCTATCCGGACCTCATTGCCGCCCTGGCTTCGATCAAGCTGGCCGCGGCGAAGAGCAACCGCGAACTGGGCCTGCTCGATCAGACGCGGGCCGACGCCATTGTCGCTGCCGCCGAGGAGATCAGGGCCGGCCGGCTGCATGAGCAGTTCGTGGTCGACGTCATCCAGGGCGGGGCAGGCACCTCGACCAATATGAATGCCAACGAGGTTATCGCGAACCGCGCGTTGGAACTGCTCGGTCGGCCCAGGGGCGATTACAAATCCTTGCACCCCAACGAACACGTCAACATGAGCCAGAGCACCAATGACGTCTATCCGACGGCGCTCAAGCTCGCGGCCTATTCCGGAATCATGCGGCTGGTCGACGCCATGGCGGTGTTGCGTCAGGCGTTCGAAGTGAAGTCCGAGGAGTTCAAGGACATCATCAAGATGGGCCGGACCCAGTTGCAGGACGCCGTTCCGATGACGCTGGGGCAGGAGTTTTCCACCTATGCGGTGATGTTGGGAGAAGACGAGCAGCGATTGAAGGAAGCGGTGCTTCTGATTTGCGAAATCAATATGGGCGCCACCGCGATCGGGACCGGCATCAACGCGCATCCCGACTATGCCCGCCTCGTCTGCGATCACTTGCGGGCGACGACGGGCATTCCGGTTGTAACGGCTTCGAACCTGATCGAGGCGACCCAGGATTGCGGCAGTTTCGTCCAGCTCTCCGGCGTGCTGAAGCGGGTCGCGGTCAAGCTTTCGAAAACCTGCAACGATTTGCGTCTGCTGTCGTCTGGGCCGCGCGCCGGGCTTGGCGAGATCAACCTGCCGGCGATGCAGGCCGGCTCCAGCATCATGCCCGGCAAGGTCAACCCGGTCATCCCGGAGGTCGTCAACCAGATTGCGTTCGAGGTGATCGGAAACGACGTCACGGTCAGCTTTGCGGCCGAGGCCGGTCAGTTGCAGCTCAATGCGTTCGAACCCATCATCGCGCACAGCCTGTTCAAGAGCGTCAACCATCTCCGGGCCGGTTGCCTGACGCTGGCCACGCGGTGCGTGAACGGCATCACCGCCAATCGCGAACATCTGCGCCGGGGCGTCGAACGATCGATCGGAATAGTGACCGCGCTCAATCCCTATATCGGTTACGCCAACGCGACCGAGATCGCCCAGGAAGCGCTCATCACCGATCAAAGCGTCTACGACCTGGTGCTGGCCAGGAAGCTGCTTACCCGAGAGCAACTCGACCAGATTCTGCAGCCGGAGGTGCTGACCCGGCCGCGTTCCTTTGGCACCGCGCCGGCGACGGCGGAAACCCAGGCGCTCAGCGTGCGCCGAGACCAGACCGATTGATGCCGCCGGCCGGAGGTCGAACAGCCAGGCGCGCCAGCTAACGCCTCACCAGATTCTGTTGCCGTACCAACCAAATTGCGGTTGCTGCGCCATCAGGACCGCCCGCGAAGCCACGCGCCTTTTTGCGATCTTGCGTTGGCCTTGCTGCTTCGGTTCGTGCTTTCTTGGATCGGACAGTTGTGGCTGGTTCGCCTCGGGCGGTTGCATCTGGGCGAATGCCCCCCGCGTCTGCGCCTTGGCCGAGATATCGGCGACCGCTGCCGGGACCGCGACGCTGGCCTCCGCGTTCACGGTATGCGCAGGAATGATCGTCGTCGGGAGGCTGGTATCGTAAACAATGCGCTCCGGCCATTTCCGGTCGGAATGAATGCGAATGACCGGCAAATCGGAGCTTGTTCCGTCTGCAATGGGAAGTTTCGGCAGATACGCATTCGAAATAAACAGCAGCGCAAGCAACACGCCGCCCATATAAGCAAAATATCGCGCGAGGGGCATTTTCATTTGATAATATTACGATGCCGAATTTCGCAAATATTGATCGATATCAAGCCGCCGTGCTCTAAAATTAATAAGAATAGGGCTCGACCGAACGCATCGCCTGCAGACAGTCCGCTATCCTGTGCGATAGCGACGCGTATCGCTGCGTTAAACGCGGCGAGGGGGCCGGAATCGTGTCAACGGATTCGGGGCTGCCGACGCGTCGATCGACGCGTCAATGCGGCGCCGATTTTCGCAGTCGAATTTCAATTCTCCGCCTTTCCTGGACGTCGCCCGAAAGCGATCCGTCGATGGCCAGGGTCTCGTCGGTATTGACAAGCTGCGCGCCGGACAAGGGTATCAGCTTGTATCCCGAAAGCAGCGGACTCCGCTTGAGCACGCCGACAACGGAAACCGCCCTTGCAAGCCCGAGCCCCGCATTATCGGCCGGAACGAGGCTGGCGACCCTCGCGTAATTCCTGAGAACCGGGACCAGATCATGATCGAGGTTTGATTGCCGTATGCCTACCGGCTGTTCATCGGTGTGGCCGACGACTTCGATGACATCAACGTCATATTTCTTGATGAGTGCGGCTATTTGCTCGGGCGTCGAGGTCATCAATTTCTCGCGGAATTCGGGCGACAGTTCCGCGCTGCCGGTTTTGAAGAAGTTTCCATCAGCCTCACTCATTCTGATGATGGGGGGCCATTGGTGGCCCGACGGAGTGTCGCCGGAAAGCCCGCGACTAACCGCGTCGGCAATCATTTGCGGCGGAGTAGAAGACTGGGCGGCGGCAGGCATGACTTTTTCGATACTTCCGACAATGTCCGCGTCGCGAAGCGCTCTTTCCACGTTGATGCCCTTGGCGCTGAGCAGTTCCATCTCGGTGAGCCGATCGCGGATATTCTTTTCCGAAAGGCCGCCCTTTTTGAGCTCGGCCATCGCGTTGCGGCTGTCCACCAGTTCACGCCAGAATTCATCCACGGCCTTTACGCCACTCGAGGTCACGACCTCGGAGCGAAGCCGCTCGTAGAGTTCCGGGTTCTGTTTAATGGCCGTGACCAGGTTCCGGTCGATCATGCCGCTAACTCTCTCGATGCGGATTTCCTGTTCGGCCTCCTCCCTCTTGGTCTGCTCTCTCTTTAGAAACGTCGCCATGGTGATCAGCAGGCAGAATATGAGCAGGATCATGATCTCTGCCATCGTCAGGCCCAGGACGAGACCCTGGCGATACGACGACGACTGTCGGAAGATATGTCCGTCCATGGCGAACCTGCCTGATTATTGATCTGTGTCTGACCGCGTGATGATGCGAGCTAGTGGTTTCCGTCCCCTCCCAGGCGCGTCGAGGGGGGCTGCGATGGGGGAGTGCTGACGACGGCGCCGGTCGAGGGATTGCTGGCGATGCGCGCCGCCTCGGCGGCCCTGATCTCGGACAGCAGAATTGATATCGCGCTCGAAAGCGCTTGCGTCTGCTTCAGGTTGGAATTCACCGAAATGGCCTGCACCTCCGCATTCTTGCTGAACGTACTCACCACGCGCGTCAGGCCGGCAATCGCCGGATTCAGCTTGACCTCGATAATGTGTTCCGGAGTTTGCAACGAGGCGAGCTTTGAAACGACGCCGTCGAGCGATTTGACGATCGCCGCGGTACTGGTCGAGAGTCGAGCGCCGTCATCGGCAAGTTGCCTTGCGACCGTCTCGAAGGTCGTTAAAATCGTGGTGTTCAGCTGTTCGATCGTTTCGCCGGATTGCTTCGAGGCGTCCTTTAGTGGCTTGTTGGCGTCCAGCGCGAACTCCTGGAGCTGGCCGACAATCCGCTCCCTTGCCTCTCTCAGCAACGCGTCGATTTCCTGGACGGCGTCGGTAATGGATTGCTGGGTGGCCCGCCTGAAATAGCCAAACTCGAGAACCGTGCTTTCGAGCTCGCGCCTGACTTTTCGCGAAGCGTCGGCCAGCTCCAGTCGCGCCGTGTGTTCGACCTCGACAGGGTCTCGTCGCATCTGGTTGAAGAAGATCCGCAGTGTTATGCCCGCAATCGTCGAACCAATGGCGATGCCGAAATTCTGCACGATTTGTTCGGCCGATCCCGCCGAGGAGAATTGATAGAGAGAGACGGCGAGGCTGGTCAGCGTAAACAGAAAGCCCATGTAGTAGAGATTGTCGCCGGACTGGTCGTCGCGCAGACGAAACAGCCGCGCCAGTCCAAGCGCCGATGCGTATGCGACCATGATCAGTACGGGGACCAGAGTGACCTGGAGCGCGCTGAATTCGTGAAGCTTGGAGAACACGATGTAGCCGGCGCCCGACACAACGACGGTGAAGAACAACAGCCCGCTCAACAGGCCGGGCGGCACGTCCCGAAGATTATTGGTCGAGGCCACTACCTGGCCCCCTGCAGTCGCCGAGCGCCATCGAACACTCCCTTGTTGTCCGTGATCCACTCCTTCCAGAATTCGATGTGACGGACCGTGTCGATATTCACCTGCGTTTGCTGGACGTATTCGATCTTGACATGGGCATCGTGCAAGTCCGTCCTGAACTTCAGGTAGGCGGGCGATCGCTTCAGCCGCTGATAGGACAGGTCGCCGGCGCCCGGATATTGACTGTAAAGCGGCGTGAACTCCAGCATATCGGAAATCACGATGAGTTTCTTTTCGACTCTTTGCGCTGCAGAGGAAGAAAACTCGCTGATCGCGATGTCCTGGATCGCGCCCATGATCGGCGAACTTTTCGATTTGGCGGACGTCAGGCTGCTCTTTACCGCCTCCTTTGCAGGCTGCCGGAAGCTCTCGAGCCAGCGCATGCGTGCGAGGCGCGGGTTATCGGTCCATTCGCTCAAGCCTGTTCCGTCGCCCGGATTGCATTTCGAAAACAGGGACAGGCTTCGGTTGCCCGCAATGTCGAGCACGCGTATGTCGAGTTTGTGATAATCGGGAAGCTCGGAAATCTGGTCTTCGAGCAGACCGAGAACCTGGCGCTGGGCCGGTTCCGGCAGGTCGTCTGAAGTATCGACCAGAACCACCGTAATCCCCCTGGGCCCGTCGATCGGGCACAGCGAGGCCGCATCCAGTTTCGGCTTCGGGGTCACGGAAAAGTAGAACAGGGCCAGGATGCCCAATGCCGCGAGCGCAAGGAATATCAACGCAATGCCGCCGATCGCGGCGCCCGTGCCGCGCGCGCCGTTACGCTGTCTTCGCTGCCGACGGGCCACGCTTGCTCTCCGGGATCAGGTCGTCAATTTCGCGATACGAGCGCACAGCCTCATCGAAGGCCTCGTGAATGGCCTGAATCTGGCGATTCAGGATGTCCTGTGCTTCAAGAATTGATTGGCGAAGCTGATCTCGCGCCGTTTCATCCCTGTCAGTTCCGACATAGACGATTCGATCCATGCTGTAAGGCCTTGCGAAGTAGGCCGGAGCAGGCGTGGTTCTCGCCTTGCGATTGGCTTCGCGATAGATTGCCAGCAGGGCACGACAGGATCTCTCGATGTGATTTTGGTGTTCGGCGAACCGTTGCGCCAGGCGTCCCCGCGCCTGAATGATCGAATCGAACTCGCCGCGCCTGACGGATAGGTCGCGCGCCGCGCCGTTCATGGCCTCGCTCGCGGCGTCCCTGATTTCGCGGAGCCGCTCGATCAATTCAGCCTTGCCTTCGGTGTATTGCGCGCGGGCCTCATTGCACCGCTGTTCCAGCGAGGCATAGCCGAAATACGGATCGGTGAAGAGCAATCCGTCGGTCATGGCGACCAGCGAAAAGATGAAGCCGATCCCGAAAAACACCCAGGAGATAATGTCGTTCAGAACGAGAGGTGTCTTGAGAAGCTGGATCATCACCTCCTGTCCGACATCGCCGTTAACGGCTGGAGGTATTTCGCGAAGATGCGCGAGCGTGAGATTTAGACCTATCGCGAAGGCGAGGTAGGCGATGGCGGACAGGAGGCCGATCAATTTGAGAAAGAAATTCCGGCGATTGACGAGGCGAATCGGCACCAGGCCACAGAGAAAGCTGGCGATGATGTTCAGCGCCGCGAAACTCACCGCTTGAACGGCGCCGCCCAATAGCCCCTGCGGATTTGATTTTGCCAGAAAATTGCCGTTGATGATCACTTCGATGACGAACAGGACCGCCAATATTCCGACCTTCAGCAAAGTTTTGCCCTGGGACGACAGGCGGGCGGGTCGTGCAAGTTTATGGCGCCGGCGAAAATCGTCGCGTTCCTGTTCTGAATCATAAAGCCGCCGCCGCAGACTGAACAATTCGTCGCGGCCGAGGGCTGCTTCCGCACGGAATTCACCGACCAACTCCGGCGCCGCCTGCTGGATGATCGCGAAACGCTCTTCGAAATTGAGCGCCGTCAGGCGCTCATCGTAGGTGTGCAGGTGTTCAAGATAGATTGAATGGGCATCCTGCTTGTGGGTCTCGACGAACTCCACGACCTGATGCTCGACGTCGTCGAACGTCTCCGCGTCGGCCGATGGCCGGTTCTCGGCGCCGCGCTCGCCGCCATTGACTGCCAGGTTCAGGTTGTCGGCGACCCGATTGACGTTCAAATCGAGAAATATCTCGGTGGTCGGTCGATACGAATGCTGGGGCTGGCCCAGCAGGCTCAATAGCCGCGCAATGCCAGACTGCCTAACGTGAGCCGCGTTCATCCAACTTCCCAGTCCTGCACGTTCAGTGTGTTGATTTGCAGCGCCCGGCTGCACCCTGGCCTTGCGGCAAAACCAGTGGCGAGACCCGTTTCGCCGCCAAATCGGGCGAATCTGAAGCGCCCCCGGCACGATGATAAATGCATCTGCGCGGCATTTCGATAGTTAATACGCATGTCTCTCACGCGAGGAACAAAGGCGACGAGGAGAGATCCCGGCAAGGCCGGCTTCAGGATCGATGTTGAAGATGACGGCGATTCGGATGACCCGGTGCGGCGCGCCGCACATTTCTATTGCCGCCAGGTGACCGCTCGCCCGACGGACCGCCTGTTAAAGACGATCGAGCGGAGCCGTGGGCCGGGTGGGATCATGTGAGGCCACGCGAGCAGTCAAGAATTGGTCGCTGGCGTTAGTTTCCGATGTCTCAAATCATCGTGTGTCGAAGATGAGGCCGCAACTCCCTGAGTTGCATAACTGAAAATCCTCAACCATAATAAAATCGGGCCCGAGGTTCGGAAGCCGCCTCCCGGATGAGGCGTCAGGCTCTCCGCTGCACGGAGCGTGCACGAGGCGGCAGGCGGCCTGGCGTGGCTCGAGAGGGGGATGCGACATGTCCACAAATGCCGTTCAATTCGGGTTACTCGCGATGTACGCGGAGGATATGTACGCCGCCGCGCTCGGGACATTGAATCCCCCGGCCGACGCCCGGATCGCGGCGGACGGCTGGAAAGTCGTTGGCTATCTGACGGCTCAAGATGCGCTCGTCCCGACAAAGGGGGCGTCGAACCGGAAGCTCGGCATCGATCACGGCAAGCGTGTGTTCTACGGGTTCGTGGCGCAAAGCCTGACGAGCCAAACCTCCTACGTCGCCGCGATCCGGGGCACGGAGGGCATGATCGAATGGGTCATCGACGCCGAGTTCGTCCCGATCCCGCACCCGCGCTATCCCGGGGCTCGGGTCGAGCAGGGTTTTTGGGGCATTTATCAAACGATGAGCCTTGCCGATCCCGCGACGGGCGTCACCACTTTCCAGAACGCGGCGGAGGGGGTGGAAGACCTCGTCGGGAGCGGCACGATCGTTGTCACGGGGCATAGCCTCGGCAGCGCATTGGCGACCTACTTTGTGGAAGACGTCGCCGAAAGACTGACGCAAGGCGCAACCGCGTGCCTGTTTGCGTCGCCCCGAACCGGGGATGCGGTGTGGGCCGATATTTTCGACAAAAATGTGCGCCAATACGATCTCTTCAATTACGTGCTCGATCTCGTCCCGCACGTGCCGGCCGGCATAGGGTACTCCACGCTTTCAAAGGCGACGAATATCCAGCCCTCGACGGCGCAAGCGGGCATCCGGCTGGACCTGCTCTGCGACCACCACGCGATCTGTTATTGTGCGATGATCGATTTCCGGCAGACGAGCGCGGCGCCGTCGACGGCGCAGGATGCCGCCTGCAAGGCCTGCATTCTCGGTAACGCGTCGACCGTCCCGGACGCGGCGAAGGCGCTCGCGGCCCTCATCAACGAGTTCGGAATCGGAACCGAGAAGGCCATCATCATGCTCAAGGCGCTTCACCAGGCGAACGCGGTTTGACCGGTTGGCCCGGCGGGCCGGGTTGACGATTGGCGGTCCAGCCCGTCAGCAAAAAATTTTCCGCTGCGCCGGCGGGTAGAAACAGCCTTGCCACGCGCGGCTGGCTACGGGCGCATCGCGCCGCGGCGCTGCGAATTCGCGTCTGGACATAAATCCGGCCCCGGTCATTCTGGTCTGGCGGCCGCGCCCGGAGGGCGGTAGGCTGGCGAAAACGGCCACAGCCGTTAGTTCAAAGGGAGAGACGAATGCAGGAGTTGACGCCGGAAACAATTACAAAGGCGGTGCTTGACCAGATGGCGACGACGCCGGACCCTCGCATGAGGGAGGTGATGGCATCCGCGGTGAGGCACCTGCATGCCTTCGCCAGGGAAGTGAACCTGACCCCCGCGGAATGGATCAAGGGCATCGCCTTCATGACCGCGGTCGGCAAGATCTGCACGCCGGCGCGGCAGGAATTCATCCTGCTTTCGGATACTCTCGGCCTGTCGGCTCTGGTCAACGGCCTGCACGACACGACCGCCATGGAAGAGGGCACCCATACCAGCCTGCTCGGTCCGTTCTACCGCGAGGCCTCGCCGACACTGGCGGCGGGCAGCCAGATTGCCAGGACGGTGAAACCCGGCAGCGAACTCGTGCTTTACGGCCGCGTGACCGACGTCAACGGCAAACCGGTCGCTCACGCGACCGTTTCGATCTGGCAGACCGGCGCCAACGGTCTCTACGACATTCAGGAAAGCGCCGCGTCAATCGACTATCGCGGTGTGTTCACCACGGATGCGGACGGCATCTATCTGGTGCGTACGGTCAAGCCGATCGGATACTCGATCCCGATGGATGGGCCTGTGGGCGACATGGTCCGGGCGCAGAAGCGGCATGGCATGAGGCCCGCCCATATTCACTTCCTGGTCGGCGCTCCCGGCTATCGCGAATTGGTGACGGCCCTCTATTTGCGCGACGATCCGCATCTGGCGGACGACGTCGTGTTCGGCTCTTCCGGTGATCTCGCGGTCGACATCAAGCCGAACGATGCGGACTGCCCGATCAAGGGGCTGCCCACCATCCGCTTCGATATGCGGCTGTCGCGGGAAACCGAGGCCGACAAGACCGGTGGCCGCGTCGGCGCCGACCCGTCGGCGATATTGAAACAGCCGGCGTGACCGGGAAAGGTCAGTCCGCCGCGTCGGCGCCAATGTCGCGCCGGCAGCGGCGGATTGACCTCGGCGCCGGCATCGCTGCAAATTAACCGCACGAACGTCAAGACCCGATGGCCGACCAGAAGTCTTGTTGTGGCCGGGCTCGCTTTGGTTCTAACGTTCGTGCAAAGATAAGCCGCCGATCGGGCGAAGAATCCGGACGCTGGCAGGTAACGGAAAGTTACACAGGGGGAGGATCAATGAAACGCAGGACGCTTCTTGGCGGCGCTATCGCCGCCGCCGGGCTTGGGCTGACTTCACGTGTTGTCGCCCAGCAGCCGCCGATCAGGATCGGCATGAGCATGCCGCAAACCGGCGGCCTCGCGGGCGGCGGCAAGGCTTCGCTGCTCGGCATCGAGATCTGGCGCGACGACGTCAACGCCAAAGGCGGCCTGCTCGGCCGCAAGGTCGAACTTGTCGTCTATGACGACAAGTCGAGCGCTTCCGAGACGCCGGCGATTTATTCAAAGTTGCTGGATGTCGACAAGGTCGATCTGCTGTTCGCGCCCTACGCGACGGTGCCGACGGCGCCCATCATGCCGCTCGTCAAGCAGCGCGGCATGTTGCTGATCGGGAACTTCTCGTTCCAGGTCAACAGCAAGGTTGGCCACGATATGTGGTTCAACAACGCGCCGTGGGGACCGGCCGACAGCTGGGCGGCCGCGTTCCTCGATCTGGGCCAGAAGGCCGGCGGCAAGACCATGGCGCTTCTCACGGCGGACCAGGAATTCGCCCAGAATCTGGCCGTGACCGCGAGGGATGTCGCCAAGAAGCGCAACCTGCCTGTGGTCTTCGACCAGGTCTATCCTCCCAACACGGTGGAGTTCTCGAGCATCCTGCGTGCGCTCAATGCCGCGAAGCCCGACATCGTCTATGTCGCGTCCTATCCGCCGGACTCGGCCGGAATCCTGCGCGCCGTGAACGAGATCGGGATCGCGGACAGCGTCAAGATTTTCGGCGGTGGCATGGTCGGTCTGCAATTCGCCGCCGTAATGGGCAATTTGGGTTCGCTGCTCAATGGCGTCGTCAACTTCAACACATGGCTCCCGGAACCGGGCATGTATTACGAGGGGACCAAAGCCTTCTTCGACACCTATGCGAAGCGGGCCGTGGAAGCCAAGGTCGATCCTCTCGGCTACTATCTTGCGCCGTTCGGCTACGCCAGCGGTCAGCTCATCGAGCAGGCCATCAAGGCGACGGGATCGCTCGACCAGAAGGCGCTGGCAAAATATCTGCGCGAGAACGAACACAAGACCATCGTCGGCCCGATCGCGTTTTCGGCGGACGGCGAGCGCAAGGAGACCGCGACGCTGATGGCGCAGTTCCGCGGCATCGTGGACAAGAACATCGAGCAGTTCCGCAGCCCGGGCAAGCAGGTGATCCTGTTCCCGGAAAGATTGAAGTCCGGCGATCTCATCACTCCCTATGAGGCCGCGCGGAAGTAAACCTCGCAGGCTTTTTCTCTGGACCATGGCGCGGCCGGCCCGGATCGGGGTAAATGCATCCGGGCCCGGTGGGTGGACGACCGGGCGGGCGCCAACCGGGGAAACGGCGGCTCAGGAACGGGTCAAGGGGGACCTCAATTGTTTTCAATGGACCTGCTGCTCGATGCGGTGGTGACCGGTGTGCTGCTCGGCTGCTTTTATGCGGCCGTAAGCCTTGGGTTGTCAGTCTCGTTCGGCCTGCTCGATGTTCCCAATGTCGCGCACCCGGCCTTTCTGGTCATGGCGTCCTACGCCGTGTTTTTCCTCAACGACCGCTTTGATATCGACCCGCTGCTGGCGGGGCTGTTGATCACGCCGCTCCTCTTCTTCTTCGGTCTTGCGGCCTACCGCCTGTACTACGAGACCTTCGAAAGGCGCGGCAGCGATGCCGGCGTGCGCGGCATCGCGTTCTTCTTCGGCATCGCGTTCATCATCGAAGTGCTGATCATTCTGCAGTTCGGTGTGGACCAGCGCTCGGTCGACGCCTCCTATATCGGCAAGGCCTGGCGGATCGGCGACATGCGTATTCCGCTCCGGCTGGTCGTCGCGTTCGCGGTTGCTTCCGGGCTGACGATCCTGTTGGCGCTGTACCTGTCGCGAACGTTCATGGGGCGCGCGATCCGCGCGGTCGCGCAGGACCAGGAGGCATTGCGGCTGATGGGCGCCAATCCGGTCCGGATCAAGCAATGGGCATTCGGCATTGCAACGGCCGTGCTGGGGATGGCGGGGGCCCTGCTCATTATCGTCGCTCCCGTGGATCCGACCCTCGACCGCGCCTATATCGGGCGGACATTCTGCGTCGTGGTCATGGCGGGGCTCGGCAGCATGACCGGCACGCTCGTCGCCGCCATCATCCTCGGCGTTGCCGAATCGATCGTCCTGACCCTGTTCGGCGCCTCCTGGGCTCCGGCCATTTCGTTCGCGATGCTGCTCGGCGTTCTCGCCGTCCGGCCGCAGGGCCTGTTCGGCAGGCGATCATGAATCGTAGCGGCATTTCTTTCTGGATCGGGGCGATCCTGTTTCTCGTCGCCGTCGTGCTGATGACGCAGCTCATCGGCAACGAATATCCCTTCTTTGCCGGTTACGGGATCCTGCAGTTCATCGTGCTGGCGGTGGCATGGAGCATCCTCGGCGGCTATGCCGGTTACGTGAATTTCGGCACCAGCGCGTTTTTCGGCGTCGGTGTCTACACGGCGGTGTTCCTGTTCAAGGCGGCCGGCGCGCCGCTTGCCGTGCAGATCGCGGCCGCCGCGATCGTCGGTGCGTTTCTCGGCTTCGCGGTGGGTCTCCTGACCTTGCGCATGCAGGGCATCTTCTTCTCGATCGCGACGATCGCGCTGACGATCGTCATCGAGACGTCGGTGACAAACTGGCGCTTCGTCGGCGGCGCGGCCGGCATCCAGATGCAGCGGCCGCCGGTGACGGCGCCGTTCCACAGCTATGTGCAGATGCTGTTTTTCGTTCAGGCGGTCCTCGTGGTCCTGGCGGTTGCGACCGCGCGCTACATTCAAAATTCATGGATCGGCCGCGGCCTGCAGGCGCTGAAGGACGACGAGCTTGCCGCGGAATGCACCGGCGTGCCGACCTTGCGGCTGAAGCTGCTGGCCTGCGTCATCTCCGGCGCGCTGATGTGCGCGGCCGGCGCGCCCGCCGCCATGTACCTGCAATATGCGGACCCCTCGTCCGCTTTCAATCTCAACTACTCCGTCTCGGTGCTTGCGATGTCGCTGATCGGCGGAACCGCGCATTGGGCGGGCCCGGTGATTGGCGCGATCCTGCTGGGCTCGACGCAACAGCTGCTCGCCGTCACCATCTCCTCGGAAGTGAACGTGCTGGTGCTTGGCATCATGCTGGTGGTGTTCGTGGTGGCGGCGCCGGAGGGCCTGATTGGCCTTATCCGCAGCGGCTTTCGCAAACGCACGGAGGACAAGGCATGACCTCCCCAGGCGGAGCCGAACTGCCTTTGCTGCGGATCGGTGCACTCACCAAACGCTTCGGCGGCTTCACCGCGCTGGATAATGTCAGCGTCGATATTCGCCCGGGAGAGCGCTTCGGCCTGATCGGCCCGAACGGCTCGGGAAAGACCACGCTGATCAACTGCATTTCCGGCGCGTTCCGTACCGAGGCCGGCACCGTGATGTTCCGCGGCGAGGACGTCACGCGTTTGCCGCCCTATCTGCGCACGCGCCGCGGCATCGCCCGCAGCTTCCAGATCCCGCGGCCCTTCAAAAGCATGACGGTCGCCGAAAACCTCATGGTGGCGCTCGACTTCGCGAGCGTCGCGGACGACTCGGCCTCGGCCGCGCAACGGCGCGATTCCGTGATGTCGATCCTGACGCAGATGGGCCTCGCGTCGAAGGCCGACGTTTCCGCCACCAGGCTCAGCCAGGTGGAACTGCGCAAGATGGAGCTCGCCCGCGCGGTGGCGGCGCGCCCGAAGCTGCTGATTTCAGACGAGGCCATGGCCGGCCTTTCCAGCTCTGAAGTCGACGAGGTGCTTGATCTGCTCATGAGCCTCGCGGGCCAGGACATCACCATCATCATGATCGAGCACATCATGCAGGCCGTGATGCGCTTTTCGGAGCGCGTGATGTGTCTCGAGGCCGGCAGGATCATCGCGATCGGCGAGCCGGCGGAAGTGATGGCCAACCCCCGGGTGCAGGAGGCCTATCTTGGCACTTAGCCTCGCCATCAATGACCTCGATGCGGGTTACGGCGCCGTGAAGGCGCTGCGCGGTGTCACGCTCAACGTCGAGGCCGGCGAGACCGTCGCATTGCTCGGCACCAACGGCAACGGCAAGAGCACGCTGATGAAGTGCATCACGGGGCTGGTCCGGCCGTGGCGCGGCGGCATGACGCTGACGATCGACGGAAATTCGCACGATCTGACCCGGCTGTCGCCCGAGGCCATCGTCGATCTCGGCGTGGCCATGGTTCCCGAGGGGCGGCGGCTGTTTCCGAAGCTGACCGTGACGGAAAATCTGATGCTCGGGGCCTTCCGCAAGGCCGCCCGCCGCGACATCGATCGCAACCTTGCGCTCGCCTTCGAGACGTTTCCGGCCCTGAAGGAGCGGCCCAACGAGCTCGCCGGCAATATGTCGGGTGGTCAACAGCAGATGCTGGCGATCGCGCGCGCGCTGATGTCGTCGCCGCGCCTGTTGCTGATCGATGAACCTTCGGTGGGCTTGTCGCCGCTGCTGGTATCGCAGACCATCACCAAGATCGGCGAGCTCAACCGGCGCGTCGGCCTGACGGTGCTGATGGCGGAGCAAAACTTCCATCAGGCGGTCCGCATCGCCGATCGCGGCTATATCATCGTCCACGGCGAGATCGTCGTCGCGGCCGGCGTCGACGAATTGAGAGGCAACGACATCGTCAAGCGCCTCTATCTCGGCGGGGTCGCTTGATTGCGGAGCTGCACCCGCGCCGTGCCAGTTCCGCAAGATGCGTCGAGCAGTCCACATTCGGCTCCGATATCAGCGCCCGCCACCGGACCAGCGCATTTCAGATTCTACTCGCTGGCCTTCCGTCGGTGGTATCTCATTGTGATACGAAAGTCTTGCAATACGTATCCCAATGAGATACGTTAACTTATGATCATTAGCTTCAAGGGGAAATTTGCCGAGGCTATCCTTCAGGGCCGCATGGTTCCGAAGGGTTTCCCGGCGAATTTAGCCAGGGTAGCCCGCCGAAAGCTGATTATGGTGGACGCCGCCGCCTTTCTTGAGGCCTTGAACTCGCCTCCCGGAAACCGCCTTGAAGCTCTCAAGGGCGAATTGGCGGGTAAGCACTCGATCCGCATCAATGATCAATGGCGGGTCGTGTTCAGGTGGACCGATGCGGGTCCCGAAGACGTGGAGATAATCGACTATCATTAGCCAGACCGGGCCGAATGTGGTCCCGCCAAACAGGAGTTCGCACATGGCAAAGAAACTTCCGCCGGTTCATCCCGGCGAAATCCTGCGGGAAGAATTTCTCGTTCCGCTTAAGCTGACACCCTACGCGGTCGCGGCCGCGCTGAACGTGCCGCGCACCCGGATCGAACGCATCGCGCGCGAAGAAAAGCCCGTTACGGCGGACACCGCATTGCGGCTCGGCAAATTCTTCAAGACCGGCGCTGCGTTCTGGATGAACATTCAGGCGCGCTTCGATCTCGAAACAGCCGAAGGCGTGCTTGCGCCGCAGATCAAGAAGATTGCGTCTTACAAGGCGGCGTGAGAGCGGCGCAAGTCGCGCGTACCGCGGTGCGGGCCGATTGTGCTGAGATGTCGTTGTGAGAAGAGCTATCGGTGCCATGGTCGGCCAATTCGTGATTCGTCTAAGCGCTACGCTCCTCGTGCAGACAAATAAGTGCACGGTCACCGTAATTCCCAGCAACCGGCTGGGAGCAGCACGCCGACGGCGATAACACGACTGGTCTGCCTTCTGCGCCTGAGGATGACATAGCCAGCCGCAGGACCGGCGAGACTGGGCCGGTCTGAGACCGACGGGGATGAAGCCAGAGCTTCCTCAAGTCACCCCCGAGCACAGGCCTTAATCATTCGAACTGCGCGCAGCCAACGGACCCCGCGTTTCGTCTGGCGTGGGCAGAGGCCGGAATAGCTGACATGGCCATGCGTTCTTTCTGCATCTGCCGGAGATTGAGGATCTTCGTTTTACGCGAATCGGCCTTGCTGGTCCTGTCCGCCTGATCGAATTGGCTCGTCCGGCAGCGTGAGACCGTACTTCAGATTTCGAGAAGAGCTGCAGCCGTCCCTGCGCGTCCGTCAGACACAGTAGCGATCTCCATTGGGCGCATGTTCGGGCCGGACTGCAAAGATCCGCAGGCTGTGCCGCGCGCGGCGTTCGATGACTGCAGAGTATTGCATTCACTGACAATGTTGAGCCGCGTTTGCGAATCCTTGCGGGTCGTTTCGAGGTCGCAAGCGGCGGCCTACTGGCCCAGAAGCGAACCGCCAGTAACCTTCCGGCAGCCCACACCTCCTTGCCTCCAGAACTCGATGAGGAAATATCGCGCGATGTCTAAGGCCGTAATTTTCGTCTCGAAGGGCGAATTACGGTGACAGTGCACTAAACTCAAAATTCGATGACAGACTTCCCCTACAAAAATCAAACGCCCGATCCGTTCAATTCGGTTCGCGCCATGGCCGACGAGCCGCTTGATTTGCCCGACGGGCGGCATTGCCAATTTCGTGTCCAGTGCTTGCGCAAAAAATATTTCGTTTCGCGCGAGACCCAAATCACACTTACAACACCCGCATCCCGCCTCGATCAGAGGGGCGTTTCGCGGTCGTCACGAACGTTGGGTGCGGGATGCGGTGGACGCTTTGGCGCTTCAGGACGAAAAGCGCGCGAAGCGGACGGCGAAGTCGTGTGGTCCTGACGCCCCGACGCTGGCGTCAAGTCTCGCGGGATGATCCGCGAGGCGATGGTGGCAAGAAAGCCCGGTCACCAGGGAGAGCGCGCTATAAGCCGTAAAACCATTGCGCGGGGAATGCCGGGTGTTTCCGGTGTGACCGTGGTGACTTGCTTGCGTGCTTTTTTACTTTGCACGCAAGGCTGCGGGCGCATCGGGCGCCCGGCATTCCCCGTGCCCTCTGTCTTTTCGAGGGACGATGTTCCTGCACAACTCGGGCGCTTTGCGCGGCGAGAATGCGAAGCTGCATCCAGCCGTTATTGCAATGACGATGTGGGGTTGCATTCGTGGTTGTTTGAAATTCGAATCCGAATGCATGATCGAGCCGTGGTTGGCTCGCCGGCCGAAGCTCGCGGCACACGGCTCGCTTGCCAGGTCCGTCTCCGCTCTCGCTTTGCTCGGGCTACGCCGGACGGCGTCTTGCGTGGCCGCGCCACGCGAAGCCCGCAAGGGCGAAGCGTGGTGCCCCTGGCCGGAATCGAACCAGCACTCCTTGCGGAACTCGATTTTGAGTCGAGCGCGTCTACCAATTCCGCCACAGGGGCCTTCGGACGCCCGCCACCGGGCCGGCATCGCAAAGCCGGCGGAATATAGCGGGCGGCGACTGCCGGTCAACCCGTGAGCGGCCGGATTGAGACGAAGTCCCGGTGCGTTCCTTCGATCGGCCGGTAACCGGCGGATATCAATCGCTTTTTACCGCTCATCGGGATGACAAAACACAGCGGTGTGAAGGGGCGCGCCTCGACAGCGCCGCCGTCACGGGATAGGACGCTTTCCTACAGGAGACGCATGTGACACTTGATGCCACCGCAAACACCGCGACCGGGCGCGATAGCGCCAGTCCGGCGCTGGTCGCAGCGCTGGCGATCACTGCTATCGCGGCGGCGACGCTGGCGGGTGCATGGTTTTTCCAGCTGGTGCTGGATATCCGCCCCTGTCCGCTCTGCCTCGAGCAGCGCTATGCCTATTATCTGGCGATCCCGCTTGCTGCGCTGACCGCGCTGGCGGCGGGCAGGGATGCCCCGCGTAGCGTGCTGCTCGCCGGGCTCGGCATTCTCGCCGTTGCCACTTTCGGCAATGCGGTGCTCGGCACTTATCACGCCGGCGTCGAGTGGGGCTTATGGCAGGGACCGACCGATTGCACCGGTCCGATCGGCAATCTCGGCAGCGCCGGCAGCCTGCTGACGCGTCTCGACACCACCAAGGTGATCCGTTGCGACGAGGTGCAGTGGCGCTTTCTCGGCCTGTCGCTGGCTGGCTACAATGTGCTGATTTCGCTCGCGATGGCCGCCATCGCGGCGTGGGGCATCAGGGCGTCGATCAAGCGGAGCTAATCGTCGACATCTTCCTGCGGGCGTCCGAACAGATGGACGATGCCGGGGGTTGCGATGGTGACGAAGACGAAGCGCGACAAATGATGCGCGCCGACGAAGATCGGGTCGATATGCAGGGTCAGCGCCAGCGCCAGCATGGCGTCCATCGCCCCCGGCGCGAACGCGACGATGATGTCGGCGAGCCGCACCTGGGTGGTCAGCGCGATCACCGCGACGAAAATCCCGGAAATCGCAATCGCGATCGCGAACGATCCCAGCGCCGCATGGATATGGCCGAGCAGGACTCTTGCCTTCATCCGCGAGAAACGGCTGCCGATCAACGCGCCGATCCCGACCAGCGCCGCGCCCCGCACCCAGGTCGGCAAGCCGCCCTCGACCCATCCCGCGCCATGCAGCACGCTGGAGGCGATCATCGCGCCGAACATCCAGCTCGCCGGAAACTTGACGAGCCGCAGCACCAACGCAACCGCCACCGAGGCGGCGGCCAGCGCCAGCAGCCCCGGCGGCGTGGCGGGCACGATCGAAAGCGCCGGCGACGAGGCGGGCGCAACACCTGTCAGCGCCAGTATCAGCGGCAGCGCCGCGGTGAGGATGATCACGCGCATGGTCTGCACCACCGCGATCGCCGGCAGGTCCGCGCCGCGTTCGACGGCCAGAATGGTGATCTGCGACAGCGCGCCGGGGCTGCCGGCCAGGAATGCCGAGGTGCGGTCCCAGCCATGGACGCGTTGCAGATAGAGGCTGGAGCCGAAGGTCGAGCAGAAGGTCGCGAGCGCCAGCAGGCCGATGGTCAGCGGATAGGCGCTGACGTGCTGGATCAATTGCCTGGACACCACCGAGCCCAGCGAAATCCCGAGCAGGACAAGCAAGGTCTGGGTGACGTGTGGCGGGACGCTGAGCGGACGTCCGGCCAGCGCGGCGGCGCCGACCGCGATCATGGAGCCGGAAATCAGTCCTCCCGGAAGGTTCGCCCACAGGAACAGCGTGCCGCCGGCGGCGCCGATGGCGAGTGTTTCAAGCACGCTGAGGGTTTTGGCGCGGCTGGGGATGGCATCGGCCATCGATGCAAGGATCTGGCTCACGCCGCCTTATGGCAAATCCGCAAGCAGGGGACAAATGCGCCGGCGCGATTGCAGCAATGCGCTGCGAAACGGCAAAATCGGTCTTCCATCACAAGCCGGGCAGGGACCAAACCGGCGGCGATGGCCCATCCTCCCTGGCGCGGGAGGATGGGCGAGAATCGGCAGGGCTGAATTACTTCTTTTCCGCCGCCGCCTTCTTGCATTCGGAACGGAATTTCTTGCGCTCCTTGCCGTGCAGCCCCTTGGCGTCCGCTTGCCTGGAGCATTCCAGCGAGGCCGCGCTGTGAACCACAGGTGCCTTCGTTTCGGCTTTTGCGGCCGGTGCGGCGGTTTGCGCAAACGCCGAGCCCATCAGCAGCAGGGACGCAAAGGCGGTGGCGGCCGCGCGGGAAGACATCGTCATCATGGGAGCACCTCGGGTTAAAGAGGAGCGCACGGTCGCGCTGCGATGCTGAACCGCGGATGAATGAAGCCGGCCGCGCCGGTGCCTCGCGGCGCGATATTTTTATGCAACGGCGGATGGTCGTTTTCAGGCGCCTTCGCTAGGTTAGGATGGGCACTTAAGGTAGCAACGCCCCCAAGGAGACCAAGGATGACCTTTAAAGCCAAATTATTGTGCGCCGTCGCGGTGTCGGGATTTGCAGCGTTCGCGGCCACGGCACCGGCGCAGGCCCTGACCACGCAGGAATGCAGCGCGAAATATCAGGCCGCCAAGGCCGCCGGCACGCTCAACGGCCAGAAGTGGAATGATTTCCGCAAGGCCCAATGCGGCGCCGATGCCGCCGCCGCGCCTGCTGCCGCTCCGGCCGCGCCCAAGGAAGCGGAAGCCAAGCCGAAAAAGCCGGAAGCAACGCCAGCCGCGGCACCGATGCCAAGCGGCCCGGCGATCTTCCCGATGGCGGTGGATCCGAAATACGCCAAGGAAACCGCCGGCAAGGCCCGGATGCATACCTGCGTCGATCAGTACAACGCCAACAAGGCAACGAATGCCAATGGCGGCCTGAAATGGATCGAGAAGGGCGGCGGCTATTACAGCGAGTGCAACAAGAAGCTGAAGGGCTGAGCGCCTCCACCACTTTTATTTGCGCGGCCGGCTCCTTCGGCCGGCCGCGTGCTCAGGATGGATCGTCGGGGAGTTTTCGGCCGATCTGATGAAAGCCTGGTCGTCCCGGCAAAATGCGAGCGATTTGGCGTTCCGCGCCAACGCCCAACCGCCCCACGGGACATTGACAAGCGCTCGCCGCGAACACTTGATGCGGCAAAATAGCCGTTCGTGGACTCCCGCATGATAGCGAGCCTCAGCCTGATCTTGCTGTGCCAACTTGCCGGCGAGGTCTTCGTGCGCAGCCTCGGCCTGCCGATGCCCGGCCCGGTGATCGGCTTGATGCTCCTTCTGGTGCTGCTGCTGGCGCGGGATCGCTTCGCCGTGCTCGCGCGCGGGCCTTTGCAGGGCGATGGCGTGGAAAATGCCAGCCGGGGACTGCTTGCCAATCTATCGCTGCTGTTTGTTCCGGCCGGTGTCGGCGTCGTGCAGAAGCTCGATCTTGTCGCCGAGCATGGCATCGCCTTCCTGGGCGTGCTTGCGATCTCGGTGATGGTGACCTTGCTGGTGACGGTGGCGACGTTTCTCCTCGCCAGCCGCCTGATGGAGCGCGGACGGAAGCCGCCATGAATGAAAATCCGTTTTCGCTGTGGGTCTATCTTTCGCAGTCGCCGCTGCTCTGGCTGACGGTGACCTTGCTGGTTTACGCGATCGCCGATGCGGTGTCGCTCCGGACCCACCGGCATCCGTTCGCCAATCCCGTTCTGCATTCGATGTGGATCATCGGGGCGTTCCTGCTGCTTACAGGCACTTCCTACATGACCTATTTCGGCGGCGCGCAGTTCGTGCATTTCCTGCTCGGGCCGGCGACCGTGGCGCTGGCGGTGCCGCTCTATGAAAACCGCAAGGTGGTGGCGTCGGCGATACTGCCGATGCTGGTGGCGCTCGCGGCGGGCTCCGTCACCGCGGTTGCCTCGGTGGTGCTGCTGGCGGAGGCCGCGGGCCTGCCGCGCGCGGTAATTTTGTCGATGGCGCCGAAATCGGTGACGGCGGGCGTCGCCATGGGCATCAGCGAATCCCTGCATGCCGATCCGTCGCTGACGGCGGTTGCGGTCATCCTTACCGGCATCACGGGCGCGATCATAGTCACGCCGTTGATGAACTGGATGGGGGTTACCGATTTCCGCGCGCGGGGATTTGCGGTGGGCATCGCGGCGCACGGCATCGGCACCGCACGCGCGTTTCAGGTCGACGCGGTCGCCGGCGTGTTTGCCGGCATTGCCATGAGTCTCAATGCGCTCGTGACATCGCTGCTGGTCCCGCTGGCCGTGACGCTGCTGGTGCGCTGAATTTCATTGCAGTTTGTGATGGCGGTTGCCATAGCGATTTGCGGAGATTCCTTCTAGGGTCTCGCGGTAAAAGATGAGGTGACTTTCTTGATAATCTCCACGATGCAAGGCGTGCTCGGACTGGCATCGGGAGCGCTGGTTGGATTTTCGCTGGGCCTGATCGGGGGCGGCGGATCGATCCTGGCCGTGCCGCTGATGGTCTATGTGGTCGGCGTGCCCGACGCCCATGTGGCGATCGGAACCAGCGCCATCGCGGTGGCCGCCAACGCCGCGATCAACTTGTGGAATCATGCGCGCGGCGGCACCGTGCGGTGGTGGTGCGCGCTCACCTTCGCGGCGGCGGGAATCATCGGCGCGTTCGCAGGCTCGATCTTCGGCAAAATGCTCGACGGTCAGAAATTGCTCGCGCTGTTCGCGCTTCTGATGCTGGTGATCGCGATTTTGATGCTCAAGGCGCGGTCGCGCGTCGGCCTGCCCGACGTGCGGATGAGCTGGGACAACATGCCCGCCATCGTCGGGCTCGGCCTTGCGACCGGGACGCTGTCCGGCTTCTTCGGTATCGGCGGCGGGTTCCTGATCGTGCCGGCGTTGATGCTGGCGACCGGAATGTCGATCATCAACGCCGTCAGTTCCTCGCTGGTCGCGGTGACGGCGTTCGGCCTGACCACCGCGGCCAGTTACGCCTGGTCCGGATTGATCTCATGGGAGCTCGCGGGATCGTTCATCGCGGGCGGTATCATCGGCGGGTTGATCGGCACCCGCTCGGCGCGGCTATTGGCGGCGCGTGGCGGGCTCAACATCGTGTTTGCCGCTGTCATTATCGTGGTGGCGCTCTATATGTTGGCGCGTAACTTATCTTCATTCCTGTCGTAGGTAGTAAATAGGCCATGGCCCAGGGCGGCCGGGAGACCCAACATGACCAAATCGATCTACCCGGACGGGCTGCAACAGGGCCTCACCCGACGTGAAACGCTCGGCCTGCTCGGCACGGGCGCGGCGTTGCTTGGCGTGGAGATCGCCGCTGGACCGGCGCTCGGGCAGAGCGACGACGTGCTGACGGAAGCCCTGGTGCTGCGCGATCCGGAAATCCCGGTGGCTGGGAATGCCGCCGGCGACATCTCGATCGTGGAATATTTTGACTATCAGTGCCCCTATTGCCGAAAGATCGAACCTGAACTGCGGCAGGTCGTGCAGGACGACGGCAAGGTCAGGCTGGTGTTGAAGGATTGGCCGATCCTGGGGCCGGTATCGGTGACGGCGGCGCGGATGGCGCTGGCGAGCAAATATCAGGATAAATACATTCAGGCTCACGATGCGCTGATTGGCGTCAATTCGAAACTGACTGAATCACGGATCCGTGAGCTGCTCGCGGGCGCGGGTATCGATGTCGATCGCCTCGACCGCGACCTTGCCGCCAACGCGACGGCGATTGACGTTATTCTCCGGCGAAACAACGATCAGGCCACCGCGTTCGACTTCAAGGGCACCCCGGCCTTTATCGTCGGAAAATTCCGCGTGCCGGGCGTTTTGACCAAGGCCCAATTCGTTCAGGTCGTCGCAGATGCGCGAAAGGCGGCGGCCAAGAAGTAGCGTCAGCCCGGCAGTTGGCCATGCAAGGTGATTATCTCGACGACAGTCTGATCCAGTCGTCATGGGCGCGTGTCTTCAGTGCGTGCCAGTCAGCGGCAGCGACGTCCCAGTTGACGATGGTCCGGTTGCCGGACGCGTTCTGGCCGCTGGCGACGGTCGAGGTCGGCTGCGAATCATGGATATAAACGCCCACGACCAGAAGCATCGCCCCCAAAATCATTCCCAGGAAAACGCGCATCCCGTACCCTCCAATGATGGGCGACAACGTCGTCCGGCCGGGATGGTTCCGTGCACAGAAAATCATCAGCCGCCGGTCGTCACGAAGCCTTGAAACAACGATTCCCAGTGCACCAATGTATGAGTGCAGATCATCGGGATAAGGAGCAAAAATGACCGACAAGACCAGCAGGGTCGCGATCGTGACCGGGGCTTCGCGCGGAATTGGCGCCGCGGTGGCGGAGCGGCTCGCCCGCGACGGTTTCACGGTGGTCATCAATTATTCGGCCAGTGCCGGGCCCGCCGAAACGCTTGTCCGCGAGATCGAGGCCAAAGGCGGCCGGGCGCTCGCCGCCAAGGCTGACGTGGGCGACGCGGGCGCGATGCGCGGCATGTTCGACGCGGCCGAACGGGCGTTCGGCGGCGTCGATGTGCTCGTCAACAATGCCGGCATCATGAAGCTCGCAAAAATCGCCGACAGCGACGACGCGCTGTTCGATCAGCAGATTGCGATCAACCTCAAGGGCAGCTTCAATGGGATGCGGGAGGCAGCGAGGCGCCTGCGCGATGGAGGGCGGATCGTCAATTTCTCGACCAGTGTCGTCGGCACCAAGCTCGAGACCTACAGCGTCTATGCCGCGACCAAAGCCGCGGTGGAAACGATGACCGCAATTCTGTCGAAGGAATTGCGCGGGCGTAACATCACCGTCAATGCCGTCGCTCCGGGGCCGGTCGCGACCGACCTCTTCCTCAATGGCAAATCGCCGGAGCTGGTCGAGCGCATGGCGAAGATGACCCCGATGGAGCGCATCGGCACGCCGGAGGATATCGCCTCCGTCGTGGCCTTCCTTGTCGGTCCCGATGGCGGATGGGTCAACGGTCAGGTGCTGCGCGCCAATGGCGGGTTGGTGTGAACGCTATGCGTCGGTGGCCAGCCAGTTCAGGATCGGCGCGTTCATCTCGCGCGGATAGCAATGGCTGAGATCGTCTAGTTCCCGGTAGGTGACGTCGGCGCCGGCCGCTGCCAGCGCGTCTCGCGTTTGCCGCGCCGCCTGTACCGGGAACATCCAGTCGAGCTGGCCATGCACGATATGGACGGGCAAGCCGCGTAGCCTCTGCGCGTCCGCCATCTCGGCCATCAACGGATGGAAGGTTGCGGCGACGGGGGCAAGATGGGTAAAGGGCGAGCCGGCTTCGAGCCCGGTGACATAGCAGAACGTGCCGCCGTCGCTCATCCCGGTCAGCAGCAATCTTGCGGGATCGATGTTCCAGCGGCTTCGCACGAAATCGAGAATGCGCTCAAGGTTCGGCGTGTCGGCGTCTTCCCCCATTAACGCCCAGGTGCTTCCGGTCGCGGTGGGAGCGACCAGGATTGCGCCAAAGCTGCGCGCGTCGCGCAGCCAGTTCCACAGGAAGCCGCGGCCGTTGCCGCTGCCGCCGTGCAGCGCCATCACCAGCGGCCAGGCGCGTTCGGGCGTGTAATATTCCGGAACGTACAACGAGAAGCCGCCGCGGCTGCCGGGCTTGGTGCTGTCGTGAAAGATTCCGGTGTTCTCGTTGGCGGGCGCCGCAAGGCGTGCCAGTAAATCAGCGTCCTCGCGAAAGGCGGGATCGACGAAGAAGCTGCTCACCGGCGGCAGTTTCGCGGCAAGGGGATACAGTGCCTCTTGCGCGCGTGGAGCGTGACCCAGCGCACGAAACACGGCGATCAGGTCGCCATTGCCAAGCTGCACCGCGCGCAAGCCCTCAAACGCGGCCAGCGCCGCATCGCTCGCGGTTGCAAGTGACATCTGTACGTTGGCGAAGGACTCCGGCCAATTGGCGAGCCGCGGACGGACGGCTTTCAAGGTCTCGTCCGGCCGACCTGCGGCTTCCATGATTTGATCGAAATCCGACGGATTGAGATGGCGGGCGATGAAGCCGAGCGCTTCGAGCGATTGCAGCAAGGGTGGCAGCACGGCCACGATGTCGTCCACCACGGCCTCGCTCATGGGCTGTCATTCCCTGTCGTTTTATATCTTGCGCGCGGTTGGACCCAAACCCGGATGCGCTGTGGTCTTCGCGCGGAATCGTCCTAGTGCAGCCGTGGCGCCTTGAGCAGCCGCGCACGGTCGGTCGAGGCCAGCACCACGTCGAAGGTGACGCCCTCATGATAGACGGTGAGCGGCACGTCCACGCCGGCCGGCCCGAGCGCCCAGAGCTTCCGGTAGAATGCGGATTGACTTGAAATTTTTTCGCCGTTGACGGCCAGGATGACATCGCCGGCCTTGAGTTCGGCGCGTGCCGCCGGGCCTTTCGCCGAAACACCGACCACCACGACCCTGTTGTCGATCTCGGTTGAATACATCCCGAGCCAGGGCCGCGCCGGCTTGTTGACGCGGCCGAATTTGCGCAAATCGTCGAGCACCGGCTTGAGCAGATCGATCGGCACCACCATGTTGACATGCTCGGCCTTGCCGTCGCGCTCGCGCTCGAGCTGGAGCGAGCCGATACCGATCAGTTCGCCGCGGTTGGAAATCAGCCCGGTGCCGCCCCAGTTGGGGTGGGCGGGATAGGTGAAGATCGCTTCATCCAGCAGGTATTCCCAATAGCCGGCAAATTCCTGCTTGGCGGCGATGTGGCTCGCGACCGACCGCGTGCGCCCGCCAGCACCGCCCATCACCACGCGATCGCCGATCTCGGTCGCGGCCGAAGATCCCAGCGGTAGCGGATCGAGGTCGATGCGGCCAAGTGCCTGCACCAGGCCGAAGCCGGTTTCCGCATCGAAGCCGAGCGCGTGACCTTCCACCACACGTCCGTCGCCGACATGCAGCCAGACCGCCTCAGCCTCGGTGATCAGATAGCCGATCGTCAGCACCAGACCGTCGTCGATCACGACGCCGTTGCCGGCGCGCTCGGTGCCGAGCGTATCCGCGCTGAAGGCGTCGGCGGGGATGATCGAATGCAGGCCGACCACCGAGGAAAGCACGCGATCGAGATCGAAACTGTAGTCGCCCGGGCGGGGCTGATTCGCCGGCGGTACCTTCCATTCAGTCAAAGCGGGCATGGAGAATCTCCTGGCCAATCGGCGAGAGGGTGCTCCGCAAATTCTTCAGCGGACCGGGCACATGAAGGCAATCTTATGTCGCAAATGGCGGTCTTGAAAGTCTGTCGCCATGTGATTTTCTGGCGCGGCCGCAAGCGTGTACCATACGATTGGACCGATCCGGTGTGAGGCCGACTCCATGAGCGACCCTTTCGATCTGCAGCGTTTTGTCGATGCGCAAGCACCGGTCTATCCGCGCGTGCTCGCGGAACTGCGCCATGGCCGGAAGCAAAGTCACTGGATGTGGTTCATTTTCCCCCAGCTTGCCGGTTTGGGGCATAGCGCGATGGCCCGGCGATTTGCGATAGGCTCCCGCGAGGAGGCGGTGGCCTATCTCGATCACGCCGTTCTGGGACCCCGGCTTCGGGAGTGCACGGCACTGGTGAATGCTATCGAGGGCCGAACCATTCTGGAAATATTCGGGAGTCCCGACGACCTTAAATTCGGTTCGTCGATGACATTGTTCGCAGCGATTTCTTCCGAGCCGGAATTCGCCGCGGCGATTGCGAAATTCTACGGCGGCACGCCTGACCAGAAGACGCTGGAGCTGCTCGGCGGTTGATCCGATGCGGGGGCGTATCGCCTCCTGCGGCGAGCCTTGCGTGCTGTCGCCTACGGATCGAGCTCTGTATCCCAGTATAAATAATCGAGCCAGCTGTCGTGCAGATAGTTCGGCGGGAACAGCCGGCCGTTGCGATGCAGCTGATGCACCGTCGGCGCGAACGGGGTTTGCCTCGGAAACATCCGCGCCTGCTGCGGCGTCAGGTTTCCCTTGCGCAGGTTGCACGGCGAACATGCGGCGACAACGTTCTCCCACGTGGTCTGGCCGCCCTTGCTGCGCGGGATGATGTGATCGAAGGTAAGATCGTCGCCGGCCAAGCAGTACTGGCAGACGAAACGGTCGCGCAGGAACACGTTGAACCGGGTAAAGGCGGGATGCGTGGTCGGCTTGACGAAGGATTTCAGCGACACCACGCTCGGCAATTGAATTTCGAACGAGGGGCTGCGCACGGCGCGGTCGTAGTGCTCGACGATATTGACGCGATCGAGAAACACCGCCTTGATCGCGTCCTGCCACGACCAGAGAGACAGCGGGTAATAACTCAGCGGCCGGAAGTCCGCGTTCAGCACCAGTACCGGCCAACCGCCTTGCGAGACATGTGCGTTCAAACTAACGCTCCTGGCCCCCATATAGCTGCGAAGCAGCATGAGTTGACATACTACATGCAGCGTGACGGGATTGTGAAGAGCGTTGGCGGCCCTTTCCGCCCCGGCGCCGGTCGGCGGCTGGATTGCAGAAGCGGCGTCAAGACCGCTAAACGAGGCGGGGCGGCACCTTTTTGCCGCGTACGGACACGGCAAAATGATCACCAAATCCCGCTACCTCGAGGCGCCGCGCCGGCTGAGGGCATTCGTTCGCGCCCACGAAACAAGCCTCGTGGTGCTTGCGGCGCTGGTCGGAACCATTGGCGGATTGGTGGTGGCGGCCATGGGCGCCGCGGTCGAAGCGCTCCATGTAGCGCTGTTTCACCTCGAATCGGGGGACCGGCTTTCAAGCCAGCTCAAGATTGAGCCGCTGCGGGCGCTATTGGTTCCAAGTCTCGGCGGGCTGCTGCTGGGGGTGGCATTCCTGCTGCTCCTGCGCTGGCGGCCAGCGCGTGAAGTCGATCCCATCGAGGCCAACGCCCTGCATGGCGGGCGGATGTCTTTTCGCGGCAGCGTGATCGTTGCGTTACAGACGATTTGGTCGAGCGGCGTCGGCGCCTCGGTCGGACTTGAAGCAGGATTCACCCAGCTTTCCAGCGGTCTTGCGGCCTCGCTCGGCCGCGGGTTTCATCTGCGCCGCGCCGATCAGCGCCTTATGGTCGGCTGCGGCGCTGCTGCCGCGATCGCAGGCGCGTTCGGGGCGCCGCTGGCCGGCGCTTTCTATGCCTTTGAGCTTATCATCGGGGGATATACCCCCGCCAGTCTGACGCCGGTCGGCGTTGCCTCCGTCGTCGGATATTTTGTCGCTCATGCATTTACGGTGCTGTCGATCGGCGTTGGCGTCGGACCGGTTGGCGAGGTGCTCGGGCGCGACCTTGCGGTCGCCGCACTGCTCGGCATTTTCGCGGCGCTGTTCGGCATCGGAATCATGCGCGGAGCCTCGCTTTGCGAGGCGCTGTTGTCGAAGACGGGGCTCTGGCCGCCGTTGGGACCGGCGCTTGGCGGCCTCGCGGTAGGTCTGCTCGCCTTGCTGGCGCCGGAAGTGCTGTCGTCGGGACACGGCGCCCTGCACTTCGCCGGGATTGTTTCCATGCCGTTGGCGTTCATCGCCACGGTGTTCGTCCTGAAGACGATCGCGTCCGTGATATCGCTGGGAACCGGGTTTCGCGGTGGCCTGTTTTTCGCCACGCTTTTTCTGGGCGCGATCGGCGGACGCCTGTTCGCGGACGGCTTTGACATGATCTGGCCGGGTCTCAACCTCGACCCGAACGTCTACGCGATCATCGGCATGAGCGCGCTGTCCGCGTCCGTGATCGGTGGACCATTGACGATGTCGTTCATCGCGCTGGAATCGACCGGTAACCTCTGGCTGACCACGGCCGTGCTGGTCGCGGTGATCATCTCGACCCAGATCACGCGTGAATTGTTCGGTTACTCATTCGCGACATGGCGATTGCACCTGCGCGGCGAGACTATCCGCAGCGCCGCCGACGTCGGCTGGATCCGCGATCTCACGGTACGTCGCCTGATGCGGCCGGATGTGGCCACCGTGAACGCCGACATGCCGATCGCGGAATTCCGCGCCAAATTTCCGCTGGGGTCGAAGACCCAGGTGGTCGCGGTCGACGAGGCGGGTCATTATGTGGGGCTCGTGCTGGTAGCGGAGGCCCACGGGCAGGATCTCGATGCGACAAAAGGCCTTCGCGGCATCCTTCACCACCAGCGGGCCGTGTTGCATCCCGGCATGCACATCCGGGAAGCCATTGCCGCTTTCGACGCCGCCGAGGCCGAATCGCTTGCGGTGGTCGAAGCCGGCGACCAACTCCGGCCGATCGGCATCCTGACCGAGGCCCACGCGGTGCGGCGCTACGCGGAAGAATCCGAACGACGGCGGCGCGAGGCAATTGGTGATGTCTGATCGATACAACGGCCGATCCAGGAGAAGCCCCATGCACAGATGGTTGACGGCAATGGTCGCTGTCGTGCTGGGTCTCGGATGGACCGGCATCGTTGCGGCGCAGCCTTATCCGGTCCGCACCATTACCATGATCGTGCCGTTTCCCGCAGGCGGTGCAACCGATACGCTGGCGCGATATCTGGCCGAGCAGATGCGGGGAATTCTCGGGCAATCCATCATCATCGAGAATGTCGCGGGCGCCGCCGGCAGCATCGGCGTCGGCCGCGCCGTTCGCTCGCCCGCCGATGGTTATACGCTCAGCATCGGCACATCCACCACGCATATGCTTACCGGCGGCCTTTACACCCTTCCGTTCGATCTGTTGAAGGATCTCGAGCCGGTCATCGAAATCGGCAGCGAACCGCTTTTGATCGCCGGCCGGAAGAGCTTGCCGGCGGACGATCTGAGGGGATTGATCGCCTATCTCAAGGCCAATCCCGACAAGGCTTCGGTCGGGATCGCCGGCGTCGGTGCGACAGGCCATCTGGCCGGAATTTCGTTTCAGAAGGAGACCGCGGCGAAGTTTCAATTCGTGCCCTATCGGGGCAACGCGCCGGCAATGCAGGATCTCCTGGCCGGACAGATCGATTTCATGATCGAGCCGGCGTCGAATTTCAGATCCCTGATCAGCACCGGCAGCATCAAGCCCTATGCCATCACCGGCAGAACGCGGCTGTCTTCGTTGCCCGATGTTCCGACCGCGGACGAGGCGGGGCTACCAGGATTCGTTGCATCGCTCTGGTACGGACTGTGGGTGCCCAGGGATACGCCGAAGGACATTGTTGAAAAACTGAATGCCACCTTGAGGCGGGTGCTCGCCGATCCCGACGTCGCGAGGCGTTTCGATGATCTCGGTATTCAAATATCACCGCCCGACCAACAATCGCCGGAGGCCTTGCGGGCTTTTCAGAAGGCCGAGGCGGAACGGTGGTGGCCGATCATCAAGGCGTCCAACGTCAGGGCGGAATGAAGTGTCGCGCGGCGAAGTCGCGCGACATGGGAGTTTGTCGCTATCGAGGCCGACGGCTCGTGGCGGACAACGTTCGTCAGGCTAGCTCTCGATGTCTTCGGCTGCGATGATCCGCTGGCGAAGCGCAAGGCGTCCAAGCTCGATGAATCGGGCGATATGGGTCACGATTTGGCAACTTGAGGGGTTCACCCATGCGCAGCATGGCTTTCATCCTCGCCTCGGCAACGTTTCTTGCAGGATTTGCGGTCGCCGGGGGAGCCGAACCCGGCGCGCCGCGCCCGATCAGACTGGCGGTCTTTCCGTTTGAATTGGAGGATTTCAGCGCCGCTGGGGCCTACGTTCCTCCGGACGACATCGACCGCGAGCAATTGCGGCTTTCGACGGAAGAGGCGCGTCGTCTGATCGCGGAATCCGGACGCTACCAATTGGTCGACGTCGGTGCGGCGAACGACGAAGCGGCCAAAGCAGGCAAATTGCACGATTGCGGGGGGTGCGAGGCCAGGATCGCCGCTGGCCTTGATGCCGATCAGTCGATGATCGGGATCGTCACGCGCATCTCTCGAACGGAATATGCAGTAACCTATAAAATTCGCGACGCCCGATCCGGGGCGATCGTCGACGCCGAGCAGACCGACTTGCGCATGGGCGCCAACGTAGCCTGGAGCCGTGGGGTGCGCTGGCTGATTCAGCGCCGTCTGCTGGAACGGGCGCAGGACAAGCCGCCCGTCCTCGCGGTCGCGGAAATCCACTATATCGACAGCTCGGGTGAGGTAGCCGATCAGAGCGCCGACCACTTCCGGCGCTTGCGCGAATTCGAAGCTTCATTGCGCACCGATCTGGCGGCGAGTGGAAAGGTGCGAAGTGGCGTCCTCGACTGCCCGCCAAACGCCTGTTCGGTTGGCGACATCGATGCCGATCGGTTGCTCGACAAGGCCGACGCGGCCGGCGCCACCCGTCTCCTGATCGGCAGCGTTCACAAGATGAGCACGCTCGTGCAATGGGCAAAATTCGACATCGTCGATGTGAAAACGCGGAAGGTCGTTTTCAATCGTCTCGTCACCTTCCGCGGCGACAACGACCAGGCCTGGCGCCGGGCGGAATCCTTCATCGCCCGCGAAATCCTCGATCACGAGGAACGGTGAATCGGAACGCGCGCGTCACGCGGCAACAGCCCTTCCTCGGTCGCCTTGATCTGCAGCGCCAGATATTTCGAATTGATGCGGCATTGCGCGAGACTGCCGGCGATGAACCACAGGCCGGGCTGGCCGGTGCGCGTATACATGTTGCGCAGCTCCTGCCCCTCGCCGAATCCCCAGATCGGGCCGACGCGTGCGGCGATCTCCTCGCCGAACAGCTTGCGCACCAGATATTCCTGGGGCTTGTAGCCGGTAGCCAGCACGATCAGCTCGGCGCCGAGCGTCTCGCCGCTCCTCATCGTTGCACCTTCGGCGACAAAGGCCTCGATGTCTGAAAATTGTTCAAGTCCGATCTCGCCGCGCACGACCAGATCGGAGCAGCCGACGTTGAAATAATAACCGCCGCCGCGGGTGAGGTATTTGAACTGCCAGCCGGTGCCGCCGTCACCGAAATCGAGTTTGAAGCCGACGCGCGCGAGGCCATCGAGCAATTCCTGATCGAATTTCTTCGATTGCTCGGTAATCATGACGTGGCTTCGCTTGGCCAGCGTCAGCGGCATCGATGTCGCGATCAGGTCGTTATCCTCCAGCGTCCCCTCGTTGTAGGCCGCATAGGCCAGTTGCGCCGACGGTTCGATATTGGTGATCAGGGTCGGGCTGCGCTGAACCAGCGTCACTTTTGCCCCGCTCGAATACAGGTCCTGCGCGATGTCATGGCCGCTGTTGCCGGTGCCGATCACGATGGCCTTCTTGCCATTCCATTCCTCGCCGTCGGTGTATTGGCTGGAATGCAGGACGGTGCCTGCGAAATTCTTCAGCGTCGGAAGTTCCGGCAGATTCGGAATGCCACTGACGCCGGTCGCCATCACGACGTGCCGTGGATGCATCGTGCGTTTGCTGCCGTCCGCGCGGCGCAACACCACCGACCAGCGGCCTTCCGCGGCATCGTAAGTGCCACTTTCGAAGGTGGTGGCGGTCCAGTAGTTCAGTTCCATGGCCTCGACATAGGCCTCGAACCAGTTGGCGAGCTTGTCCTTGGGGATATAGACCGGCCAATTCGGCGGGAACGGCATATAGGGCAGGTGGTTCACCTGCACCTGGTTGTGCAGGGTCAGCGCGTGGTAGCGCTTGCGCCAATTGTCGCCAATCCGCGCCTCGCGGTCGACGATCAGCGCATCGACCTGCAGCTGCTTCAGCCGCGCTGCGATCGCAAGCCCGGCCTGCCCGCCGCCGACCACCAGAACGACCGGGTCGCGGTCGGCATAGGCGGCCGCGGCTTTGCGCAGATCGAGCCAGTTGGGCCCGCGAAAGTCGCGCGAGTAGGACTGGCCGCGTGGCCGCGCCGACCCGAGCGGTTCCTCAAACCCCTTCAATTCGTCGAGCGAGGTCAGAAGCGTCCAGGCTTTGAGCTTGTTGCCGTCGCCGGCGTCGGGGATCAGCCGCAGGATTCCGCTGCCGCGGCCCTGGCTGGTTTCGAATTTGAAAATCGCTTCGATCGTGTCGGTGCCGGCGCGGGTGACACGGCGCGGCGCGGCGCGATCTGGATCGATCCCGAAATTGCGCGGCGCGGCGCGGCCGGCAAGGATTGGCAGCTCCTTCAGGATGGCGCCGGCGCCGTCGAGGGTCTGCAGGTTCCAGCTCAGCGCCAGCACGTCGCGCCAATGGCTGTCGGGATGAAAGAGCGTCTTCAGCACGCCGTCGTCGGGGCCGGCGAGCGCTCTATCGAATTGCGCCAGCCAGTTTTCGGCTGTTATCGAGATATCGTCAGTCCTGTCCAGCATTCGCGACCTCGCACCGGCCGTCTTCGCGGCGTTTCCTCTACCGCAACGCTATACCCTCGGAGATCGCGTAGAAAGCGGGTTAACCCGCCGGCGCCAGCATATGGCCCTGCTGGGGCGGAATATGCCCGTTCAGCGTGTCGAGATAGATCTGCTTCACCGCCGCGGGCCCGCGGCCCTCCACCACGGTGAGCCGCCTCGAAAGCGTCGGGGCGAAGCCCGACCAGGCCTCGCCAAATCGGGCATCGATGCCGCCCGGTCCCCATTCCCTGGCGCGTTTGCGAATCTGGTCGGGTGCGAAAAACCAGGTCGGTCTTGCCCCGGGCAATTCCGGTTCGTCCGGCAGTGAACGGCGGTGGGTGAGCCCGATCCGTCCGGAATATTTCATCCGGTCGCCGAAATGCCGATGCAGCCGCGCCCGCAACTCGCTGTTGCCCGCCATGTCGACGAAAGCAACGGGTGAGTCTGGTGGCAATGAGGTTGCGAGGTCATAGGTCAGGACGTCGTCATAGCAGCCGAGCGATTGGACAAAACCGGCATTCGCCGCCGAGGTGAGGCCGATCACCCGGATACCCCGGCGCTTCGTATGCAGAAGATGCGCGAGGCCGAACGCGGTCTTGCTGGAGGCGCTCGAGAGCATCACTCTGCGCGCGCCATAAAAATCATTCTCACCGAGAAAGTCGTCAACCAGAAATGACAGCATGAACAGCGGCCGCAGCAGCGCCTGATGGTCGCCGTGGCGCCCCGCGAAAGCGGGATCGCCGGTGACGCGCGCGTAAGCGTTGTAGACCGGCGCCACGCCTTGGCGATGAGCGGCGGCGTCGCGCAAACCGCGCCGGCTGACATCGGCGGCTTCGATCACCAGATGCGTCGCCATCGGAAAATAGCCGAACAGGCGTTCTCCAATATCGATGCCGGGATGGCGCGAGGCGATCACCTCGCCAAACCCCCACACCGGGATATTGCCGAAATTCCCGGGTGCCGGAAACAGCTGCCAGTACCCCAATTGGTCGCCGAGTTCGGCGTAGGTAATATTGTTGGCGGTGAAGGCGAAGCGATCGATCTTTATCAGCAGCGCCTCGTCAGGCAGCGCGGCCGCCTCCGGCAACCGGGTCTCGATGAATTTGCAATCCTGCAAATCATGGCGTGCAACGATGAAGTCGGTGGATCTCATTTTTTCGACCCCGGCAGTTGTGCTGCCGCGATCTTTGCTTTTGTCGATGACCGTTTTGCAACAGGGACTTTGTTTGAAACAGCGTTCGCATTTTCCGTTCCCGCGATCGCGCCCTCGCGCTTCTTGAGCGCCCGGTAATAGGCCCACCACAGATGCGCCGCGGCGCCGCGCATCGGGCGCCACGGTTCCGCGAGCGGCACCATCTCTTTCGCGGTCGGGCGCGTCTTCAGCCCAAGTCCGATTTTCACAGCTTCCTGCACGGCGAGATCGCCGGCCGGCCAGGCGTCTCCATGGCCGAGGCAAAACAGCAGATAGACGTCGGCGGTCCATGGGCCGATGCCGTGCAGCGAAGTCAGCGTGTTGTGCGCGGCGTCGGCATCCTCGTTCGCCAGCACGTCGAGATTGAGCCGTTCGGCGGCAATTTCACGCGCCAGGCTCTTCAGGGTTTTGATCTTCGCCGCCGACAGTCCGAGCCGGCCCAGACGGTCGGCGCGGGCGCGGCGGAGCGCATCGTGGTGAAACGGATCGAATGCGGCCGTGAGGCGAGCCCAGATCGCCGCGGCGCTCGCGGTGGATAATTGCTGGCCGCAGACAATCGCGGCCAGACCGGCATAGCCGGGGTCGCGCCGCCGTATCGCCGGCATGCCCGCGAGCTCAAATACCGGTTTGAGCCGCGGGTCCTGCTTCAGCAGCGCGTGCACAGCGCTTTCGAGATCGGCCTGGGTGTTGAGGTGGAGGGTCATTGCGACCTAAAAGCATCATGTCCCGTGAAAGAGATCAATGCCGCCACCCGTTTTCCGATTTGCGCCGAGCCCGAACGGCTATCTGCATCTTGGCCATGCTTTTTCGGCGCTGCTGAATTTCGATCTGGCCCGGCGGACCGGCGGCCGGTTCCTGCTGCGAATCGAGGATATCGACACAATCCGGTGCAAGCCGGAATTCGAGGACGCGATCTATCAGGACCTCGCCTGGCTCGGCATCGCCTGGGAAACCCCGGTGCGCCGGCAATCCGAACATCTCGCGGACTATCGTGATGCGCTGGAAATGCTTCAAGCACAGGGTTTGGTCTATCCGAGTTTCGAGAGCCGCGCCGAGATCGCGCGCCTGGTCGCGCACGAGGAAGCCGAGGCGCCATGGCCGCGCGATCCTGACGGCGCGCCGCTCTATCCCGGCACGGCGCGATCGCTTTCGCCCGCCGCGCGTGGGCGATTGCTTCAATCGGACATACCCTATGCCTTGCGGCTCGACATGACGGGGGCGTGTGCGGGCGCCGGCGATCTGGCCTGGACCGAACATGGCGAAGGCCCGGATGGCGAGACCGGTACGGTGGCCGCCCGGCCAGGCGCGTGGGGCGACGTCATTCTGGCGCGCAAGGAGACCCCGACCAGTTATCACCTCGCGGTGGTCGTCGACGACGCCCTGCAAGGCGTGACGGAGGTGGTCCGGGGGCGGGATCTATTCTGGTCGACAAGCGTGCATCGGCTGCTGCAAGCGCTGCTCGGGCTGCCGCAGCCGGCCTATCGGCATCACCATCTCGTCCTTGACGGTGGGGGGCGAAAGCTGTCGAAATCGACCAGGGCCACCGGCTTACGCGAACTCCGCGCCCAGGGTGCAACGCCGGCTGAAATTCGTCGCCTCGCCGGCCTGTCATAAATTACCCGGCTTTGGGGGCGCTCGATTCGCAACCGAAATCGTGCTTCGGCGTGACTCCGCAAGGGTGGCCGTGGCATGGTGGGGCCGGCCAGGTCGGGGGAATCATGGCGTTGAAATCGCGCCCGCGGCGCATCATGCGGCGGCCGAAAAGCGGTCCGTCGAAGAAGCGCGCTGTACATGCTGCCGCCGGCAAGGCGCGCAAGCCCGCCGCCAAGACGGCCGCTCCCGGCATCGTCGAGACGGCACTGGCCACGTTTGCGCATGAGGTTCGCACGCCGTTGACCGGGATTCTCGCCATCAGCGACCTCCTGGCGACGTCCGACCTCGGCGAGCGCGAGCGGCGCTGGGTCGACACCATCAAGGCGGGCGCCGAACATCTCGCCAGCCTTGCGACATTGTTCGTGGATGCGGCCAGAAGCGGGCGTTCCGGGTTTGGTGTGCGGCAGGACTTTTTCGATCTGCGCACGCTCGCCCGCAACGCCGGGGATTCGCTGGCCGGCCGCACAATGGCCAAGGGCCTCCAATCCCGGGTCGAGATTTCGGAGAAACTTCCGTCCTTCGTGGTCGGCGATCCCGTCCGCCTGCGCGCGGCACTGGAAAACCTGATCGACAATGCCATCAAGTTCACCGAACAAGGCGGCGTCGCGCTCGAGGTCAAGCCGATACGCGGCGCAAAGGGCAAGGTCGGCGTGGCGTTTGTGATTTCGGACAGTGGCATCGGCCTTACGCTCAACGAGATCAAGCGCCTGTTCCGCCCGTTTTCGCAGGCCAACGTCAATATCGCCTCGCGCTTCGGGGGCGCCGGCCTCGGATTGTCGTCGGTAAAGCAGCTCGCACGCGCAATGGGGGGCGATATCGTCGTCGCGCCGCGGCGCGGCGGCGGAACCACGTTTACATTGACGGTGTCGTTGACCCGCGCCAAAGCGTCGAAAGCGGCGAGTTCAGGGCTGGATATGGATACCCCGCCGGACCATGCGCGGGGGCTGCGCGTGCTCGGCGTCGAGGACAATCCGTTCGGCCGCGTCGTCCTCAATGCGGTGCTCACCGAACTCGGTCATCAGGCGGAATTCATCGGCCGGGGCGAGGCTGCCCCGGAACGGATCGCGCAAGGCGGCTTCGATGCGGTGCTGATGGACATGGTGTTGCCCGGTATCAACGGCATCGAGGCCATCAGGCGGATTCGCGCGCTTGGCCCTCCGCTCGGCCGTATCGCGATCATCGGGGTGTCGGGCCGGGCCGACGACGAAGCTGCGTCGCGAGCGGCCGGCGCGGACGCCTTTCTGGTCAAGCCCGTGTCTCCGAGGGCTTTAGCGACTGCGCTGCTTGAAGCGACCCGCCGTGCGGCAGTTGCGACTTGATGATCGCGGCGTTCAGCTCGCCGCCGTAAACGAAGATCGCAGCGATGAAATAGAGAAACACCAGCGCGATGATCACCGATGCAAGGCCGGCATACATCGTCACGTAGTTGTTGGCGAAGCGCGCAAGATACTGTCCGAACACGACGCCCGACACCAGCGAGGCCACCAAAGTAAAGACGATGCCCGGCAGGATCTGCAGAAAACTCCGGCGGCCCGCCGGCACCCAGAGATGGAGGATGAACAGCGCGACGATCAGCGCCGTGATGGTGACGCCATAGCGCGAGACGTTGAGAAATTGTTCGTTGCTCTCGACGATCAGCGGAATATGGCGCCGTGCCGCCTCCAGTATCAAAGGACCAAGCACGATCAGGAACGCCATCGCCAGCGCTGTGACGGCGGCGACCAGCGTATAGCCGATTGATTCCAGCCGCAGCCAGTACCAGCGCCGCGTTTCGATCACCGAATAGGCGCGGTTGAGCGCGATGCGCAGCGCTTCCACGCCGTTCGAGGCAAAGTAGACCGCGAGTACCGCACCGATGGTCAGGACGTCGCCCCGGGTCGTCGTCAGCACATCGTGGATTTCCCCCGAAAGCGAATCGGCGACCTGTTTGGGCCAAACCTGCAGCATCAGCCCCGCGGCCTGGTCGGCGAGTTCCTTCGACCCGAAGAACCCGGCGAGCGACGTCAGGACGATCAGGAACGGAAACAGCGCCATCAATGTCGACAGCGCGATATGGCTGGCGATCGCCCAGCCGTCATCGGCAAGGAACGTGTAGAACGCATCCATGACAACGTGAAAGATGTAGCGAACCTGCTTCACAACTAACCTTGGCCTGGAGAAAACGGCGTAATCGTCGAACCAGTGCCGCCGATTTGAAGTTCCTACACTGGTTTCTGCAAGTCCTGTTAGGAACTTCAAATCGAGGAACGGCACTAGAGACATAAAATTACTAGTGCCCCTTTGCTTCCGAAGTTCGTGTCAGAACTTGCCGCAAGGACTTCACGAACTTCGGAAACGGGGCACTAGCCTACCTTCTGATATTATTGAGCTAAAAGCCAGATGGTTGCACCAGGGCTCGGCTTGGCGGTAGCGATGGCGGATCGTCTTGCGCGGTGTTATGTACGGCGAATGGCTTCATTCCTGAGTACCATCGTTCTTCCCGTTGCCGTCGGTGCCGTCGCACTCGTGCTGCTGCTGGGTCTCGTCAACATGATGCGGGGCGGATCGCCGGACCGCTCCCAGAAACTGATGCGGTTGCGGGTATTGCTGCAATTCGTCGCTATTGTCATCACCATGCTCGCGGTCTGGGCGATGGGCCGTTAAGGCATGATCCGGAAAAGTGGAGACCGGTTTTCCGAAAAGATCATGCTCGGACAAAGAATCTAAGGAGAAAGGTATGGTCGTCCTCAACCGTATCTACACGCGCACCGGCGATGACGGCACCACGGCGCTCGGCAGCGGCGAGCGCCGACCGAAATACGACCTGCGCATCGCCGCCTACGGAACCGTCGACGAGACCAACGCCGTCATAGGCATTGTCCGGCTGTATCTGGCGGACGCGCGCGAGCTCGATGCGATGCTGGGCTTGATCCAGAACGATCTGTTCGATCTTGGCGCCGACCTCGCGGTGCCCCATCGCGAGGGCAAGGCCGAACGGTTGAGAATGCTGTCGAGCCAGGTCGAACGCCTCGAGCGCGACATCGATGGCTTGAACGCGCAGCTAAAGCCCCTGACCTCGTTTGTGCTGCCCGGCGGGACGCCGGCCGCGGCGCATCTGCATCTGGCGCGCACAATATGCCGCCGGGCGGAACGGATGATGGTGGAACTCGCGGCCAAGCCCGACGAACCCGTCAGCGACGTCGCGATCCAGTATATGAACCGCCTGTCGGACTTCCTGTTCGTCGCCAGCCGGGCGACCAACAATAACGGCGCCGGAGACGTGTTGTGGGTGCCCGGCCAGAACCGCTGACCGCCTTTGGGGGGTGATTTTTGGCCCGCGCGCGTTGACCGGCGTTGGCGGGGCCTTTAGGTTCCGCGCCCAAGCTGATCAAACCTTGGAATTCAAGCGAAAGAGGGTCGATGAAGGTCCTGGTACCGGTAAAGCGGGTGGTCGATTACAACGTCAAGGTCCGCGTCAAAGGCGATGGATCGGGCGTCGAACTGTCCAATGTGAAGATGTCGATGAATCCATTCGACGAAATCGCCGTCGAGGAGGCCTTGCGCCTGAAAGAGGCCGGCAAGGCGACCGAGGTCGTCGTCGTATCGATCGGCCCGGCGCAGGCGGCCGAAACCATCCGGACCGGGCTCGCCATGGGCGCCGACCGGGGCATCCTGGTCAAGGCGGATGGCAACGTCGAACCGCTGGCGGTCGCAAAAATTCTGAAAGCCATCGCCGACGAAGAGAAGCCCGGCCTCGTGATTCTCGGCAAACAGGCCATCGACGACGATAGCAACCAGACCGGCCAGATGCTGGCTGCCCTGCTCGGGTGGTCGCAGGCGACCTTTGCCTCGAAGCTCGAGGTCGATGGTACCGATTTCAGGGTGACCCGCGAAGTCGATGGCGGCCTGCAAACCGTGAAACTGAAGGGGCCGGCTATCGTAACGACTGACCTGCGGCTGAACGAGCCGCGTTATGCCAGCCTGCCCAACATCATGAAGGCGAAGAAGAAGCCGATCGCCGACAAGAGCTCATCCGACTACGGCGTCGATCTCACGGCCCGTCTGGAGATCCTCAAGACGTCCGAACCGCCGGGCCGCAAGGGGGGCGTCAAGGTTAAGGATGTCGCCGAGTTGGTGTCGAAGCTGAAGAACGAAGCCGGGGTTCTCTGAATGACCACGCTGTTGATCGCCGAACACGATAATGCATCGATCAAGGATTCCACCAACAAGGCGCTGACCGCCGCCGCCGCGCTCGGCGGCGAAGTGCATGTGCTGGTCGCCGGCGAAAACGCCAAGGCTGCCGCGGACGCCGCGGCCAGGCTTGCGGGAGTGAAGAAGGTCCTGCTTGCGGATAACGCCGCGTACGCCCACGATCTCGCCGAGCCGCTGGCCGCCCTGATCGTGGCGCTGGCCCCCGGCTACGACGCCTTCGTCGCGCCCGCGACCTCGCGCTTCAAGAATGTCATGCCGCGGGTGGCGGCGCTACTTGACGTCATGCAGGTGTCGGAAATCATCAAGGTGGTTTCGCCCGATACCTTCGAGCGGCCGATTTATGCCGGCAACGCCATCCAGACCGTGAAATCGAAGGACGCCAAGAAGGTCATCACGGTGCGGACCTCGACATTCGCAGCCGCCGGAGAGGGCGGTGGCGCGGGCGTGGAAAATGCGGCTTCGGCGGCCGATCCCGGTCTCTCGAGCTTTGTCGGCGAGGAGGTTGCCAAGAGCGATCGTCCCGAGCTGACTTCGGCGAAGATCATCGTCTCCGGCGGTCGCGCCATGCAGAGCCGCGAGAATTTCGCCAAATATATCGAGCCGCTGGCCGACAAGCTCGGCGCCGCCGTCGGCGCGTCGCGCGCCGCGGTCGATGCCGGATATGCGCCTAACGACTGGCAGGTCGGTCAGACCGGCAAGGTGGTGGCGCCGGAGCTCTATGTTGCGATCGGCATTTCCGGGGCGATCCAGCATCTCGCCGGCATGAAGGATTCCAAGGTGATCGTCGCGATCAACAAGGACGAAGACGCGCCGATCTTCCAGGTCGCCGATTACGGCCTGGTGGCCGATCTGTACCAAGTGGTGCCCGAGCTGACCGAGGCGATCGGCAAGCTTGGAAAGTAACGACGATGGAGGCGCGTCGCGCGTCGCTCCGGTGAGATGATAAAATGGCGGTTATGATCAAAAAGGTCGGCGTGATCGGTTCGGGCCAGATGGGCAATGGCATCGCACATGTGGCGGCGCTGGCCGGCTTCGACGTGGTGCTCAACGACGTATCCGCCGATCGCCTGAAGTCGGGCATGGCGACGATCAACGGCAACCTGTCGCGTCAGGTCGCCAAAAAAATCATCACCGACGACGCCCGCAAGCAGGCGCTGGAGCGGATCGCTCTCGCCGAGACCATGGACGGATTGTCCGACTGCGACCTCGTGATCGAGAGCGCGGTCGAGAAGGAAGAGGTCAAGCGCAAGATCTTTCAAGATGTTTGCGCGGTGCTGAAGCCCAGCGCCATCGTCGCCTCCAATACCTCGTCGATCTCGATCACACGGCTTGCAGCGTCCACCGACCGGCCGGAGCGCTTCATCGGCATTCACTTCATGAATCCGGTGCCGTTGATGGAACTGGTCGAACTGATCCGCGGCATCGCCACCGATGACACGACCTTCGACGCGGCCAGGGACTTCGTGATCCGCCTTGGCAAGCACGTCGCGGTGTCGGAGGATTTCCCGGCCTTCATCGTCAACCGCATCCTGCTGCCGATGATCAACGAGGCGATCTATACGCTGTATGAGGGCGTCGGGAATGTCGAGGCCATCGATGCCGCGATGAAACTCGGCGCGCACCATCCAATGGGACCGCTCGAGCTTGCCGATTTCATCGGTCTTGATACCTGCCTGTCGATCATGCAGGTGCTGCATGAGGGGCTGGCCGACTCCAAATACCGGCCATGTCCGCTTCTGGTGAAATACGTCGAGGCCGGCTGGCTTGGTCGCAAGACCCAGCGCGGCTTCTACGATTACCGCGGCGAAAAGCCGGTCCCGACGCGCTGATATCTCCAGCATTTCTTAACTACCGTCCAGTAGGGTGCCTGCGACGGGGGTAGTGCGTATGGATGTAACGAGTCTGGCCAGCAGCCTTCTCGCGGCTCAAGCGGGAAACATGCAGCAGCAGGTCGCAACCACGGTTCTGAAATCGAACCTCGATGCGGAGAAATCCGCGGTTCAGACCCTCCTGGGCGCTGGGCCCCCATCGCTTGCCAATGTCGGCCCTGGTATCGGCGGCAACATCAACGTGACCGCCTGAGCCTCACTCATCCGGCAAGCGCCAATTGCTGGAGCGTTTTCAAGCGAAGCGGGGATCGGTTCGCGTCAAGAAAACGCGTCAATCAAGAACCCAGAGCGCCGTTTCAATTCAATCGAAACGGAAAAGGCTCTAAGGCTGGCCGCCGCTCGGCCCTTTCTCCGTGCGCAATTCCGGAAAAATCGCCTCGTCTTGCAAGATTACGTCGGCGGTCTTTTGGTAGTGCGCGGTCAAGAGCTTCACCGCTGCTTCGGCATCGCCGCTCATCACCGCATTGGCGATGGCCAGATGCTCGTCGCCAACGTGGCGTGAAGGAAAAGCCTTGCGGATCGAAAGTCGCCGGTAGCGATAGAGCTGGTCGGCAAGCTGTCCGCAGAACGCGATCAGCGACTGCGATCCGCAGTTCCCGATCAGCGTCCGGTGAAAGATGCGATGCAACCGCTCCCATTCGGGATTGTCTTCGAATTCGGTCTCCTTCAGCGAACGCGGCGTGCGGCTCAGGCGATGCTGCGCGAGCAGGAGCTGCTCCTCCCATTGCGAAGTCGAAGCCGCCATGGATTCGCGCAGCGCGAGGCTCTCCACCCAGCAGCGCGTCTTGGTGAGCTCGGCGAGTTCGGCGCGGCTGATGTCCCTGACATAAAATCCGCGCTGCTCGCGCACTTCGACCAGCCCGTCGGAAGTCAGGCGGTTGAGCGCCTCGCGTAGCGGCGTCTGTCCCGTCTGATACGTTTCCATCAGGAAACGCATCTGCAGCTTGCGCGACGGTGCAAGTCGTGCGGAAAGCAGGTCTTCGCGCAACCGGTCGTAGACGTTGCTCGCCTGCGTCGACGGCCCGGCCGCCAACTGAACCGCCGCTGTCCTGTCCACGCGCCTTCTCCTCGGCCTCGTTCACCGCAAAACCATCTTATACACTTATTCATTTTCGGAAAAAATATATAAATTTATGTTGTCTGTTCGATTTTATGCAATATAAAAATGCGGCCGTCTTGGCTCTTAGGATAAGCGACATGACCCGGTTTCCCGTCTCAGCTCTGCGCAGCGTCGATCTGGGCACGCCGGATATCGAACGCTCCGAGCGGTTTTACGCCGCGGTCTGGGGACTCGAAGTGGTCGCACGTCACGACGGCGTGGTCTATCTGCGCGCCGGAGGCAGCGACCATCATGTCGTGGCGTTGCACCGGAGCGCGCGCCCGGAGCTACGCGCGGTGACATTTCGGGTCGCCTCAGCCGACGACTTCGCGCCGATCGTGGCCAACGTGGTCGCTCAAGGCGGGCATCTGATCTCCCCTGCCGCACCGAGCGACGCACCGGACGGCGGCACCGTCATGACCGTGCGCGGACCGGAAGGCGGTCTTTTGCGCTTCGTCCACGGGGATGTGGTCCATGCCGCCAGGCTTTCCGCAGGTGAGCGGCCGGAGCGGCTTGCACACGTCAATCTCAACAGCGCCAACGCCGATGCGACGGCTGCGTTCTACCAGAAGGCGCTTGGCTTCCATCTCACCGACCGCACGAAGCTGATGGCCTTCGTCCGTTGCAACAGCGACCACCACGCCGTGGTGATCGCCGACGCCAACGTCAATGGGCTCAACCACGTCGCGTTCCAGATGCCAAGTCTGGAGGCCGTGATGCGCGGCTCCGGGCGCATGATTGACGCCGGCTTTCCGATCGCCTGGGGCGTCGGCCGTCACGGCCCCGGGGACAACGTGTTTGCCTACTTCATCGATCCGGTCGGCTTTGTCATCGAATACACCGCCGAAGTGCTGCAGGTCGACGACGAATACAAGTTTCGCGGTCCGAGTGAATGGATCTGGCCGCCAGGGCGCACCGATCAGTGGGGCATCGCGCCACCCAAGGCGGATCACGTCAAGGCGGCGCAGCTTGCCGTCCGCTACGCTCGTTAAATCAACCGAACCAGCAATCGATCGAGGCCGATGTCGACTGTAGTCAAGCCAAACGAATTTCAGGTCGTGGTCGTCGGCTTTGGTCCCTCGGGCGCAGTGGCGACGAGCCTGCTCGGAGACCGCGGCATCCGCACACTGACGATCGATCGCCAGCGCGCCGTCTACGACAAGCCACGTGCGATCGCGATCGATCACGAGATCATGCGCCTTTTGGACAATCTCGGCGTTGCAGGGAGCGTGCGTCCCTTTATCGCGCCGTTTCCGGCCTCGCAGCATTTCGGCGCCAAAGGGCAATTGATCCGTCGCATCGACATGGTTCCCGAACCCTATCCTCTGGGTTACACGCCGAGCATGGTATTCACGCAGCCGCCGGTGGAAGCGGCGTTGCGCCAGCATGCGCAGGCCTATCCCGGCGTTACGGTCGAACTCGGCACTGAACTCACCAGCCTCTCGCAAACCAAAGATGGCGTAACGTTACACCTGCGCGGCGATGATGGCGCGACCCGTACCGTCACCGCCGACTATGTCATCGCCTGCGACGGCGCCTCCAGCGGCGTTCGGCAACAGCTCGACATTCCTTTCGAGGATCTGGTGTTCGACGAGCCGTGGCTGGTGATTGATCTGCATGTCGCGGAGGCAGCGCTTGGAAAACTGCCGCAGACGGCGGCGCAGTTCTGCGATCCGGCGCGCCCGGCCACCTTCATCATCGGTCCCGGCCTGCATCGCCGCTTTGAAATCATGCTGCTGCCGGACGAAGACCCCCGGGTCATGGAAGGGGCGGACCAGGTATGGCGATTGCTCCAAAAATGGCTGACGCCTGCCGACGCCAAATTATGGCGGGCCGCGAGCTACCGCTTTCACGCACTGGTGGCCGCCGAATGGCGGCGCGGACGTGTGTTGCTGGCAGGCGACGCCGCCCACCAGCAGCCGCCCTTCATCGGCCAGGGCATGTGCCAGGGCATTCGTGACGTCGCCAATCTGGTCTGGAAACTCGATCGCGTGTTAGGGGGCCGATCAAGCGCTGCGCTGCTCGATAGCTACGGCGAAGAGCGCAGCGCGCATGTGCGCGAACTCACTACGCGGATCAAGGCGATCGGCCATGTCATTTGCGAACGCGATCCGGTGGCGGCCGAAGCGCGCGACGCCCGCATTCTCGCCGAAGGCAACGGAGAACCCCGAACCATCACCCGGCAGGACATCGTGCCGCCGCTCCAGCACGGATTACTGGCGACCGTGCGGCATGCGGCGAACGGCACGCTGTTTCCGCAGCCATGGGTGCGGACAGGTGCGGGCCGACAGTTGCTCGATGCCGCCTGCGGCGTTGGATGGCGTCTCGTGCTCGACGGCAACAATGGCTTGGTGACCAGCTCCGGCATTGACGATCGGGCGGACGAGCTGGGAATGCGCGTCATTCGTATTGGTGCAGGCCAAGGTGCTGCCGCAGCCGGGATCGTCGAAGAAGAGGACGGGGTCGTCGCGGGCTGGTTCGGGCGGCACGAATGCGCCGCCGCCATCGTTCGCCCCGACCATTACGTGTTTGGCGTCAGCAAAGACGTGCCAACACTCTCCGCAATGATGTTGGAGCTGTCGCAGCGCATGCAATGAGCCGACAGGAAACAAAATAAATCACAGGGGGAAACTACAATGGCAGCAACGCAAGCGGCGACAGGGGGCGAGATCGGGAGAGGCCGGGCCTTTGCCGTCCTCATCATGTTGTTTCTCTTTCAGACGCTGAACTTTTTCGACAAGCTTGTATTCGGCCTTTCGGCGGTTCCGATGATGAAGGAATTGTCGCTGTCTCCGAAAGAGTTCGGGCTGATCGGCAGCAGTTTCTTCCTGTTGTTTTCGTTGTCGGGCATGGCGGTTGGGATGTTCGTGATCGGCCGCTTTCCGACCAAATGGATTTTGATCATCCTTGCCGCGGTGTGGTCGGCGACGCAAATTCCGGTCTTTTTCACGAGCTCGGTTGCGGTGCTGGTCGGGTGCCGCATCATTCTCGGCGCCGGCGAAGGGCCGGGGCTGCCGACCGCGCTGCACGCCTGTTACAACTGGTTCGGAGCCGACAAGCGCAGCGTGCCGAGCGCGGTGGTGCTGCAGGGCATCAGCGTCGGGCTTCTGGCCGGTGGTCCATTCCTCACATACATCATCGTCAACTATGGCTGGCGCGCCGGTTTTCTCGTTTGTGGCCTGCTCGGTCTCGCCTGGATTTTGGCGTGGGCCTTTATCGGCGGCGAAGGGCCATACGCTGCCGCCAATGTCGGCAGCGATGTGCAGCAATCGGGTGCGACCG